>JBFARE010000005.1:24199-244678 GCA_040674215.1 Nocardia sp. NPDC050193
GGCACCTGGCACCTGGCACCTGGCACCTGGCACCTGGCACCTGGCACCTGGCACCTGGCACCTGGCACCTGGCACCTGGCACCTGGCACCTGGCAAGGACGGATACCCCGTAAACGGCTGTCACGCCTGGTCATACGATGTCGCGGTGACCGAATACGACCACCTCGACACCTCGAACCTGCCGGAACGCCAGCGCCGTATCCTCGCGGCGATACGGGAATGGGTGGTACGGCACGGTTACCCACCGAACACCCGCCAGCTCGGAGACGCCGTCGGGCTGCGCTCCTCGTCCTCGGTGTCGAAGCATCTGAAGAGTCTGGAGGAGAAAGGATTCCTGCGCCGCGGTGACGGGGTCTCCCGGCCGATGGACGTGCGTCTTTTCCTGAACGCCGGAGCCGAGGCGCAGCCCGCCCGGGACGCCGTCGCGGTCCCTGTCGTCGGCGATATCGCGGCGGGTACGCCGATCCTCGCCGACGAGCACACCGACGATGTGCTCACACTGCCACGCGAACTCGTGGGCAGCGGCACCGTGTTCGGGTTGCGGGTGCGTGGCGATTCCATGGTGGACGCGGCCATCTGCGACGGCGATATCGTCGTGGTACGCCACCAGCCCGACGCGCAGACCGGGGAGATCGTCGCCGCGATGCTGGACGGAGAGGCGACGGTCAAGGTGTTCCGCCGCCGCGCCGGGCATGTGTACCTGGAACCGCGCAACCCCAACTATCAGGTGATCGACGGCGACAACGCGGTGGTGCTGGGCAAGGTCGTCTCGGTGATGCGGCGCATGTGACCACCACGCCCACCGCCCGGCGGCCGTGGGCCGATGGTGCATGATCGAATGTATGGGAACAGACCCGGGACCGCGGGTCCCCGACAATCTCCACGATTTCCGCACCCTCGCCCGGGCCCGGCTGGCGGTGTTCCCGCGGATCGCGGTACCCGATACCGACGGGTTGCGCCGGGCCGCGGTGGTGCTGTGCGTGGTCGACACCGGCGGATCACTGGCGGTGCTGGTCATCAAACGTGCCTATCGCGGCCGCAACGCCGGGCAGTGGGCGCTACCGGGCGGCCGTGTCGAGCCGGGCGAGACCACGCAGCAGGCCGCCCTGCGCGAATTGCACGAAGAACTCGGGCTCACAACAGGCCCCGAGGACGTACTCGGCACGCTCGACGATTTTCCGGCCAGCTCCGGATTCGCCATCACTCCCCTGGTGGCGACGCTGTCCGATATCACGCGCTTGAACCCGAACGCCGACGAAGTCCATTCGGTGCACCGGGCCGCCTTCGACCGGCTCGCCGCCGACGACACCCCGCACTGGGTGCTGCCGGACTCCGCCCGCATGCACGACGGTGCCCCGGCAGTCGACGCCCCGCCCGGTGAGCCCGGCCTGCTGCAGATGCGCTTGGGGCCGAATATGACGATCCACGCTCCCACCGGCGCCCTGCTCTGGCAGTTCCGCGAAGTGGTGCTGCTGGGCAGCGAACCGAAGACTGCCCGGGTTGCGGATTTCGCGCAGCCCACCTGGACGCGGCACTGAGAGAGCACCGCCCGGGACCGGGACGCGCCGGCACCGTCCCGGACCCGAGCCGCTCAGGGGCGTTCGGCGCCGGGCTCCGCATCGGGCCCGCCGGCCGGAAGCTGGCCCTCCGGCACGATATCGGGCTCTTCCTCCGCCAGCCGGCGCGCCATCGGTTCGCCTTCGCGCTGCTCCCGCGGCGTAGTGGCGTAGCGCTCTGCGGCCGACCAATGGTCGGGCGGATCCATACCCTCCTCGAGCGGGTCGGTGGCCAGTTCGTCTTCGTCCAGTTGTTCGCCGGTCGAGGGAATCGCGCTGCTCGCCCACTCGGCGATCTCGGGGGATTCCGTGCCGGGGTCCTCGGTTTCGTTCATGGTCGCGTGTTTTCCCGGACGCCGCCGTGCAAACAGCCCACCGCCGATTTCCTCGCGCCCGACCTCACCTGTCCGGCTCCACCTCGACCCGGCCGGTTTCCCGGTCCTCCACGCCGCGGCCTCGGCGGCTGCCGTCGTAGGCCGATTCCCGCAGCCGCTGCACCGCGCGGGGTAGCAGGGCTACATCGGCGGGGTGGTTGAGCACGGGATCATAGAAATCGGTGCGGTGTTCGCCCGGGTCCGCGGCGCGCAGCGCCAAGTGTCCGACGGTCTGGCGCGCGGGCCCGTAACCGGCGACCGAGATGGTGTACCCGATCTGGTGCTCGTGCACATGCCGGGCCAGGGCCGTCAGCGAGGTGCTGGTGGGCAGCCCCGGGTCCGGTTCGGCGAGCACCCAGAGCGGATCGGAATCGTCCCACTGGTAGGGCAGCAGACTCCCGAACCGGGCACTGTCCCAGCCGCGCGCGACGGTCAGGGACAGCCGGGCGAGCGGGCGCTGCCCCGTGGTCGCCAGGGCGAAATCCCAGGGCTTGTCGTTGATGTCGAGCACCCGGAAGGCGAGGCCGAGGACGTCCGGGACGCCGCCGGGAGTGCCCACCCCTTTCGAGAGGCGACCGATGGTCGCGCGGTCGCCCTCGCCGAACAGCCGGGTGAATTCGGGTTCGGCACGGAACCGCCCGGAGAGCCGGACGCCGCGCGGATGGAAGAAACGGGCGTGCCGGAGATGGGCACCCGCGTCGAACGCGCCGCGCACCAGCGCCGACACCGGGGCGAGCGTAAGTCGATCGGTCATCATGCGTTTCCCTTCGGATCACGCCAGCCCTCGTCTCCGACGAGCTGGCTGGACTGCGGCCCCATCAACAACATGCCGCCGTCGACGACATAGGACGCTCCGGTCACATATCCCGCGGCGGGGGTCGCGAGGAAGGCCACCACGGAGGCGACTTCCTCGGCGTGGCCGGGCCGGCCCAGCGGCAACCCCGGCCGGGGTTGTTCGCGCGGATCGGCATCCTCCTGCCCGGTCATCGGGGTGGCGATCTCACCGGGCGCCACCGAGTTCACGGTGATGTCGTGTTCGGCCAGTTCCAGCGCCAGCACTTTGGTCAGGGCACCGAGGCCCGCCTTGGCCGCACAGTAGGGCGCGGCCCCGACCTTGGGCGCATGCTCGTGCACGCTGGTGATATTGATGATCCGCCCGCCGCGGCCGGCCTCCACCATGTGCCGGACGGCGCGTTGCGTACAGAGAAAGGCGCCGTCCAGGTCGACCGACAGCACATGGCGCCAGGTGTCGAAGTCCATATCCATCGCCTTCTGCGCGGAGCCGGTGCCGGCGCAGTTCACCAGCACATCCACCCCGCCCAGTTCGGCGGCGAGTTCGTCCACGGCGGCGGTACTCGTGGGCAGATCGTCCAGGTCGAGTCGCCGGACCGCGGCGCGCGCACCCCGGTCGCGGGCCAGTCCCGCCGTATGCGCGGCGCCGGCCTCGTCCGAGTGATAGGTGATCCCCACATCGACGCCGCCGCCGGCCAGCGCCACCGCGATCGCCCGGCCGATCCCCGAATCGGAGCCGGTCACCACGGCCCGTAGCGGCGCGCCTATACGTTCTTTCGGTAAGGGAGCGATAGTAGCCATGAGGCGCGGCTACCCGGAGGGATCGCGATCACACAGCCGGTCGTCGACCGGATCGCGACCGCCCACCCCGGAGGTGAACTCACGGTGGCGCGCCACTCCCCCGGCGTCGGAGGCCAGCGGCGGGGTATCGCCACCGCGGCCTTCGCGCAGGGCTTCGAGGAATACGCGCAACGCGTCGGTCGCGGTGACCCGCGGCTGCCAGCCGAGTTCCGTCCGGGCCCGGGTGGTGTCCATGATCGGCAACTGCATCATCGCGTCGAACAGACCGGGAGTGGCGGGGACCAGGCGTAGGTGCCAGGCGCCGGCCAGCGCGGTCCGGACCGGCCACGGGGGCACTTCGACGGTACGCACACCCAGCAGCCGCGCGATCTCGGCGCGGTCGAGGACCGGTTCGGCCGCGATATTGAAGGCACCCCGCGCATCGGAGAGCACCGCCGCCGTATAGGCACGACCCGCGTCGTCGCTGTGCAATGCCTGGAAGCGCAGCCCGCGGGGGTAGGGCAACAGCGGCAGCAGTCCCGGCCGGACCAGCCGGTCGGGGAGCAGCGGTCCGGCGAACAGCCGACGCTGCTGCGCGGCCGAGGCGCGCTGGAAGGTGAACGCCGGGCGCATCCGGACCAGCCGGCAGTCCGGATGTTCGTATTCGAAGAGGTCCAGCAACCGCTCCACATAGGATTTCTCGACCGCGTAGGACGCCCCCGGCCAGCCTTCGGTCGGCCAGTTCTCGTCGACCGGCTCGTCGCCGGTGGCGGGCGAGTAGGCGGCGACCGAGGACGCGTGTACGAGTGCGGGGACGCCGGCCGCGGCCACCGCGGCGAGCACCCGGCCGGTCCCTCCGACATTGGTGCGCCAGGTATCGCCGGGTCGCCGCGTGGGCTGGAACACCCAGGCCAGGTCGACCACCGCGTCGGCGCCGCGGAACAGTGACACCAGATCCGCGGAACGGATATCGGCCGCCACCCAGTCCACCCCCGCGGGCGCGTGCTCCGGTTTCCGCCGGGCCACGCCCACGATCGAATCCACCGTCCCGCTACCGCTCAACTGCTCGAGCACCGCGGTACCCACATTTCCCGTGGCCCCCGTGACGATCACCCGCATACGCTCACCTCACTGTCCGTCGGGGTGAGCGGCATACCCGGGTTCGTGATTCCGACACAGCCGGCCGGGCTCCGGTTCGGCCGTTCGCCGCGGGCCGGCTCAGCCCGCGAGGATCCGAGGTGAGAGCACCTTGAGCATGGCGTTGGTCCAGCGCAGCTGGCGCAGGGTCCCCGGGTGACACTGCGCCGCCAGGTCCAGCAGTTCGGGTTCCCGGGCCGCCTGCGCGCCTTGGGCGAGCAGCTCCCAGTCCACCGACACACCCGCCGCGAGCTGATGCAGCCGGCGCAGGTCCCGCAGCAGCCGCAGCCCCGGGTCCGGCGGCCGGCCGACCGCTCCGCGCAGCCGCCGCGCCCGGGGCAGCCTGACCCGCAGGTGACGCCGGCCGGCCCCTTTCGCCGCCCCGAACCGGGGCGCGAGCGCGTCCAGTTCGCGGAGGTGGTCCTGCGACGAGCCAGCCAGATCCCGGGCGGTCTGGTGGATCTCGTACTCGGCCCGATGCCGGACCGCGACGGCCGCCAGTTCCGCGGCGAGTTCCCGCTCGGAGAACTGTAGTTCCTCGATGACGATATGCAGTTTCACCGGCCACCTCGGTCCTCGGCGCGGAGTTCGTACCGCCCCGGACCGTAGCGGGTGCGTGCTCCCCGGGATGCGGCGATACGGCCTCGAGTATTCATACCCCGCCAGTTACCCAGGACGCCGCGGGTTCATCGCACCGGTCCCGGGCCGGGCACGGACTCAGGCGCCGGGACGGGCACCGGGTGCACTCGGGGCCGAATGTCCGGGGAGCACACACACCGCATCGAGCCCGAGGACATGGTTGAGCCGGCCGAAGGCGAGCCAGGAACCCAGGCACATGCTCAGTTCGACGATCTCGGCCTGGCTGTACTGCGCGGTCATCCGAGACCAGAAATCCTCGTCGAGGTTGTGGTGGTCCAGGGCGTAGCGTTCGGCGTATTCGGCGGCCAGCCGGGCCCGGTCGTCGAGCACCTCGGTGCCGCGCCAATCGGCGACCGCGGCGTCGAAGCCTTCCTCCACCTTCTGTCCGTCGCGTTCGGTTCGCCAGTCCAGGCAGAACACGCACCCGTTGATCTGGGCGATCCGCAACCGCGCGGCCTCGAATTCGCGCAGGCCCAGCGTGGTGTGCGCGTATACCGCCAGCGAGAAGTTCGAGGCGGCGACACCGATGCCGGGCACCATCTCGCCCCAGACGTAGCCGATGGGATCCTTGCCTTCGGGAATGTCAACTCTCATGAGGCGTTCCTTCCGAGCTTTCCGGCCGCCGGGCGCAGCGGGACATCGAGGGCGTCGTAGAGGCCGGGCCCGGCGGCGACCAGCCAGTCGATCGCACCGACCAGCCGTCCCACGGCGGTGGCGTTACCACCGGCCGCGTAGTTGCCGCCCTCGTCGGTCGCCTCGACGGTGACCTCGATGCGCGGACGGCCTTCGATGATCACTCGGTGCGCCCCTTCACCGTTGGGCGGAGCGGGCCATTCGGGTGCGCACGACGGGTGGATCCGGGTGATGTGTTCCACCACGATCCGGGGCTCACCGGCCACGATGCCCTGCACTTCGAAGCGCATGGCGCCCTGGGTGCCGGCCTCGAACTTGCCCATGGTCGCGGTCTCGACGGTGGTTTCCAGGGGTAGCCGCTGGACGGACTCGCGGACCTCGTCGAGTTCGACGCCGAGCGCCCGGGCCATGAGCCGCACCTGCCCGCCCCACACCATGGTCGGGACCGTGGGTGCCACCATGGGCGGTACCTGGTCCATGGGTTGCCCCATACCCACCAGGTAACGCACGGAGTCGGGCTGGTCGTAGGTGGAGTAGTCGAAGATCTCCTGGCAGCGAACCACCTCGACGACGCTGCCCAGACCGCTGACGAGTAGCGGCAGCACATCGTTGCCCCAGCCGGGGTCGATTCCGGAGACGAACAGGGAACCCCCGCCGGATTCGATCGCGGCCAGGACCGGTTCCCGGACCTCGGGCGGGGCGCCGCGCTGGTCGTAGAGGGCGTAGAGCGCCGGGGTCACCACCACCGCGCCGATACCGATCGCGCGGACGATATCGGCGAGGGCGTCGTCGGGGCGGATTTCCCCCGACGCGGCGTACACCACCGCCGCGGGCCGGGCCGCCAGCACCGCGTCCACATCGGTCGTGGCCGCCACACCCAGCGACCGGTCGAGCCCGGCCAGGTCGCCCGCGTCCCGGCCCGCTTTGGCCGGGTCGTGCACGAGAACAGCCGTGAGTTCGAGTTCGGGATGGGCGTCGACCGCCCGTACCGCGGCGCGGCCCACATTGCCGGTCCCCCAGACGACCGTCGAGATCATCGCCGGATTCTAACAAGCGCTTGGTTGCGGGAGGGCCGAATCGGCAGCTTCATCGGCCATACCGCTCCGGCCGTCGCGTGGCCGATATCTCCGCCGCCGGGAATGCCACTCCGGCGCCGCCGCCGTATCGTGAACCCGGTGACGGAATTCCTCACGGAGACAACGGAATCCGATTTACCCTCGGTTACCCGGATGTTACTGCGCGCTGACGGATCGATGACCAGACTGCTGGAGGCGCTGATCGGCCGCCCGCTGGCACTCGATCTCACCGATCAGCACACCACCACCGGTCGCGACCTCGACCCCGCGGTACGCACGGCGCTCGGCTGCGCCGATACCGATCCCGTGGTCGTGCGCCACTCGACTCTCGTCACCACCGACGGCGCGGCCGTCTCGTGGAACTGTGTGGCCGTGGTGGCCACCGACGACGATCTCACCGCCCTGCTCACCGACGAACGGCTGCCCATCGGCCACAGCCTGGCCGGCGCCCGCCGGCACCTCGCGCGCACCGTCCTGGGTGCCGGCGTCACGCGCTGGCCCGCGGCCGGCGACCGGGAAGGCCTGCCCTGCGCGTACAAGGAGAGTGTGCTCTCCGACCACCGCTCGACTGTTGTGGCACATCTGCACGAACGGTTCAACCCCACCTATGTGCCGCTGGCGGCGGCCCGATGAGGGTACTGATCGTCGGCGCCGGGATCGGCGGGCTGACGACGGCGCTGAGCCTGCACGCGGCCGGTATGGACGTCCAGGTGATCGACCGGGTACCGCGGCTGCGCCCGCTCGGGGTCGGTATCAATCTGCTGCCCCACGCGACCGGGGTCCTCGCCGACCTCGGACTGCACGACGCGCTCGCCGCGCGGGCGGTCGCCACCTCCGAACTGGTGCACTACGACCGGTTCGGCAACGAGATCTGGCGGGAGCCGCGCGGCGTGGCCGCCGGGCACCCGTGGCCCCAGTATTCGGTCCACCGCGGCCGGCTGCAGTCGTTGCTGCTGGATACGGTGCACGACCGGCTCGGCCCCGGCGCGGTACGGACCGGATCCCGTTTCGTCACGGCGACCGAAGAAGACCGGCAGGTCCGAGTCACGATCGACGAGCACGGCGGCGACACCCCGATCGAGCTCGCCGCGGACGCGGTGATCGGCGCCGACGGGCTGCACTCCGCGGTGCGGGCGCACCTGTACCCGGACGAGGGCCTGCCGCGCTGGAACGGGATCCGAATGTGGCGCGGCGTCGCTCCGGCGGCACGCTTCCTCACCGGCTCCTCGATGCTGATGGCCGGCAGCAATCACGCCGCCAAACTCGTCGCCTACCCGCTCGGCCCCGCCGCACCGGACGGCGACGAGGTCCTCGTCAACTGGGTCGCCGAAGTGCGGATGCCGCGGGACACGCAGGGCGAGGCCGAGTGGACGCACACCGGGCGGCTCGCCGATGTCGCGCCGCATTACCGCGGCTGGCGGATCGCGGGCCTCGATGTGGCGGCGTTGCTCGCCGCGAGCGAGACCATCCTAAAGTACCCCATGGTCGACCGGGATCCGCTGCCGCGCTGGAGTTTCGGCCGGATCACCCTGCTCGGCGACGCCGCGCACCCGATGTACCCGGTGGGCTCCAACGGCGGCTCGCAGGCGATTCTCGACGCCCGGTCGGTGGCCGACGAACTGGCCGGCAGGGGCGACGCGGTCGCCGGATTCACGGCCTACGAAGCGGCACGGCGCGAAACGGCGAATTCCGTCGTACTCGCCAACCGGGATATTCCGGTGGACCGTGCCCTGCGGATGGTGGCGGAACGGGCGCCCGAGGGTTTCGACCGCATCGAAGATGTGCTGACCATCGAGGAGCTACGCGCCATCACCGACGGGTACCGGCGCACCAGCGCTGTCCGGTAGCCGGCCGGCCCTGCCGGCTACCGTCGTTGCTCCGTCTAGGCGGATTCGGGAAGCTGGTCGCCCTGCACCACCTGGATGTCCAGATCGATCTTGACCGTGGTGCCGATCGCCGCCACTCCGGCACGGACCACCGCGTTGTAGTCGATGGCGAAATCGTCGCGCCGCAGCGTGGTCTCGGCATGGAAGGCGGCCCGCACCCCGCCCCACGGGTCCGGACCGAACCCGCCGTAGGTCAGCGAAAGATCGACCGGCCGGCGCTGTCCGTGCAGGGACAGCTCACCCGACATCACCCAGGTGTCGCCGCCGGTGCGGCTGAGGCCGTTGCTGATGAAGGAGATCAGCGGGTAGTTCTCGACATCGAGGAAATCGCTGGACCGCAGGTGGGTATCGCGCATCTCGATACCGGTGTCGATGGTGGCGGCCTTGATCTCGGCGTAGCCGGAGGTCTGTTCGAACCGCGCGGCGATATCGAGCCGTCCGCTCACCTCGGCGAATCGCGCCTTGATACTGGAAATGCCCAGGTGACGGGCGGTGGCGATCACCGAGGAGTGCACCGGGTCGATGGTCCACGGGCCGGTCGGCGGGAGGGCGACGGCGTCGACGACCGGGGCCAGCGCCACCTCACCCAGCGTGCCCGACCCCGAGGACGAGATCTGCACCGCACGGGCGGCGGGCTGATAACCGGCGGCGGTGAGCACCGCGGTGTGCACCCCCGGACGCAGCGGTTCGGTGGACACCGCGCCGTTCTCGTCGGATACCGCGCGGCAGATCTGCCGACCGCGCATATCCGTTACGGTCAGCACCGCGTCGGGTACGGGCCAGCCGTCGGCGCCGTGGATGCGGCCGGTCAAACCGGGCATGGGCATCACCTTTTCACCACTCAGAGTTGATTAGCACAAGCAACTAGTTTCCGATGCCGAATATACCCACGTCATCTCCCCGCCGACAGGGGCGCCTGCCTTCATCGCTCGATGACCGACAGTTCCCCGCCGATCCGGACGAAGGCCGTGGGCGTGAGCCCGAACATCGCCCGGAAAGTATCGGTGAAATGTGACGGCGAGGCGAACCCCGCGTCCGCGGCCGCCCGGGTCAGATCGTGGCCTGCGGCGTGGGACCGCGCGATATGCACCATCCGCGCCCACTGGACATAGCGCCGGAAGCTGGTACCGGTCTGCCCGGCGAAGGTGCGCAGGAAATAGGAGGTCGACAGTCCGGCCGCGCGGGCGCAATCCGCGGCGCGATAGGGGCGGGCGGGATCGGCCCGGATCGTGGCCGTCGCCGCGGCGATCCGCGTGTCCCGTATCACCGGCAGGGGGACGCTGGCCAGTTCGAGGAGCCGCTCGATATCGGGTTCGGGTTGCCGGCACAGGGCGAGGAGTTCGTTCTCGTCCCGGTGGGCGTACGCGAAATCGCCGGTGGCCCGGGTCATTCCGCCCAGACAGCGGGTCAGCCGCGCGCTCGTCGGATCGAAGAAGCAGAACAGCATCCGGCCCTGTGTACCGGTCACATGATGGACCACCCGTGCCCGGAACAGGAAACTGCGCGCGGTGATATCCACCGCCTCCCCGGCGCGCACCCGGAACGGCGCGTCGACTCCCACCCCGAGCGAGGGCAGGGCGGTGGAATGCGGGGCCAGGCCCAGTCCGGGACCCAGGTAGACGGCGTGTCCGGAGCGCACCCACAGCCGCGCCGCCGTCGTGGGCGCGGCGCACGTTTCCGGAAGTGCCGAGGTGGTCATACGGGCGACGATACCGGCGTGTGCTCGACCGGTCCGGAGAAGAAACCACCACCGACCCCAGGAGACAGCCGATGACGACCGATCGAATCGAACCCACCGCGCGCCGGGCGCCGACGCGGTACGAGACCACTGTGGACGGGGCCCGGTTGTGTTATGCCACAGCCGGTTCCGGCGACCCCCTGGTGTTGCTGCACGGCTGGCCGCAGTCGCATGGGGCCTGGCGGGAGCAGATCGGGCCGCTGTCCGAGCACCGGCGGGTGCTCGCGCCGGACTGGCTCGGCTGGGGTGATTCCGCGCGCGATGCGGTCCTGCCCTGCGATTACGACAGCGAGGTGGACCGTCTCGCGCGAATGCTGGACGCGCTGGAACTCGACCGCGTCGACCTGGCGTGCCATGACTACGGCGGCTTCCTGGGGCTGGGCCTGGCCCAGCGCCACCCGGACCGGATCCGGCGGCTGGCGATCCTCAACTCGCGGGCCCATGGAACCTTCGTCGGGCGCTACGCGCTGCTGTTCGGCACCTTCACCACCGCCGCCCGACACGAGCTCGGCCGGCGCCTGCTCGCGGCGCCCCCGATCCACGCCGTGCACCGCTGGGGCCTGCACCGGTATGTCCGCAACGGCACCTTTACGACCGAGCGGCTCGAGCAGTACCTCGCCATGTTGCGGACCCCCGAGGGACGCCGCTGGTACGCGCATTTCTGGGCCGGGTACCAGGTCCGCGTCCGCCCGGAACTGGCTGCGCGCCTGAGCGAAATCGACTGTCCCACCACTGTCGTCTGGGGTATCCGGGACCCCGCGATCCCGACGGCCACCGCCGAGGAACTCGCGCGCAGGATTCCGAACGCCGAACTGGTGCGTATCGATGCCGATCATTTCCTGATGGAACAGCGACCGGAGCAGGTCACCGAGGCGCTGCGGCACTGGCTACAGCGACCCGCGCGGTGACAGCCGGGCCACCGGTGCGATGCGCACCCGTGGCGGTACCGCCGAGGGCATGAGTGCCGGCTTCCCGGGTAGCCGCCACTCATGAACCCACGCAGGCGACCGAGCCGGCCGGGCCGTGGCCCGCGTCACCACCCGACCCCGCGACGGAGGCCGCGAGGCGCCGGCCGTGCCCGCGAAGAGCCGGCGTTTCGGCGATGACGCTGCATATCGGCACCTCCGGCTGGCAGTACCGGGACTGGCGCGGTGTCCTCTATCCGGACCGGTGCCCGCAGCGGCTGTGGCTGGAACATTATGCCGCGGGTTTCGCGACCGTCGAGAACAACAACGCCTTCTACCGGCTGCCCACCCGGGACACCTTCGAGGCCTGGCGCGAGCGGACACCCGCCGATTTCGTCGTGGCGGTCAAGGCCAGCCGATTCCTGACCCATATGAAACGGTTGCGCGACCCCGAGGAGCCGGTCGCCCGGTTGCTGCGCCACGCGGGTGGCCTGGGACCGCGGCTGGGGCCGGTGCTCCTGCAACTTCCCGGGACACTACCCGCCGACCCGGGCCTGCTCGAGGCCTGCCTGCGCTGTTTTCCCCGTGATATCCGGATAGCGGTGGAGCCCCGCCACGATTCCTGGTGGTCGCCGCGCGTGCGCAGTGTGCTCGAGGACCACGGCGCCGCACTCTGCTGGGCCGATGCCGGCTCGCGCCCGGTGACCCCGCGCTGGCGGACCGCCGACTGGGGCTACCTGCGACTGCATCGGGGCCGGGCGGCCCCGGCGCCCCGCTATGGGACGCGCGCCTTGCGCACGTGGACCCAACGGCTCACCCGGACCTGGTCCGATACCGAGGATGTCTTCGTCTATTTCAACAACGACCCCGGCGGCGCCGCCGTCCGGGACGCCGTCGAGTTCGCGGCCCTCGCCACGCGGGCCGGCGCCACGGTGACGCGCACACCTACCGACATTCCCCCCTACTCCCCGACCTGATGGAGCGCCGCGCCGGGCCGTTCCCGTTTCTCGCGCGACCCACCGGGTACCGCGCCTGCGTCCGACGCCGCACCCTCCGCGAGACCGAACTCGCGGCGGCCATCGACGACTACAGCGTTCGGAGGAACCATGCAGATCGGCTACAAACTCGCCGCCGAGGGCTTCGGCCCGGCCGAACTGGTCCGGCAGGCCGTCCGCGCCGAAGCCGCGGGATTCGACTTCGTCGAGATCAGCGACCATTTCCACCCGTGGCTGGACAACCAGGGCCACTCCCCCTTCGCCTGGACCGTACTCGGCGCCATCGCCGCCGAGACCGAGCGGATCGGGCTCGCCACGGGAGTCACCTGTCCGACCGTGCGCTACCACCCCGCGATCATCGCGCAGGCGGCCGCCACGCTGGCGATCCTGTCCGAGAACCGGTTCACCCTGGGTCTCGGCGCCGGGGAGCGCCTCAACGAACACATCGTCGGTGAAGGTTTCCCGGTCGACGTCACCGGCCGCCACCAGTTGCTGCGGGAAGCGCTGGAGATCATCCGATCACTGTGGGAGGGCGGATACCGCTCCTACGACGGCAAGTTCCTCAAACTGTCCGATGCCCGCGTGTTCGACCTGCCCGACGAGTTGCCGGTGATCGCGGTGGCCGCCGGTGGCAGCCATGCCGCCGAGATCGCCGGCGAACTGGGTGACGGCCTCTTCGCCACCGAATCGAAACCGCGGTTGGTCTCGGATTTCGAGGCGGCGGGCGGCACCGGCCCCCGCTACGCCGAGGTGCCGATGGCGTGGGCACCCGACGAGCACACCGCGGCCCGGGCCGCCCTGGACACCTCACGGTGGGCGCTCACCGGCTGGAAGGTGATGAGCGAACTGCCGAATCCGGTGAATTTCGCGGCGGCCTCCGAGACCGTTCGTGAGGAGGACATTCTGGAGAAGTTCGCCTGTGGGCCGGACCCGCTGCGCTATCTCGACGTCGCGCAACCCTTCGTGGATGCCGGGTTCGATCATCTGGTGATGCAGAACGCCGGTCCGGACCCCGACGGTTTCATCGATTTCTACCGCGCGGAACTGGACGAACCGCTGCGCAAACTGAGCCCGCAGCCGGCCTGACCGGCACCGGGGCCGGGCCCCCCGGAGGGCTGCCGCGCCCGGTCGGGTGATTTCGCCGGACCCGGATTCGATCCGCTGTGGCCGGGTACGCGCCCGCCGTGAATGGCATGAGTATCAGAGAAGTAGCGCAACGACCCGGACCGTTCGCCTCGCTGTACATCGACGCCGAACACGACACCGAGGACGCCGAACGGCAACGCACTCTGCGCTGGCGTGCGCTCGCCGAGCGACTGGCCGACGAGGGCGCCTCCGAACAGATGATCACGGTGCTCGGCGCCGCGGTCACCGGCGGGCCGCCCGAGCCGGGCCGGGCCGGGCGATTCCTCATCGCCGACGCCGAGTCGGTGCTCATCGACCGGCGGCTACCCGGACGACCGCAGCCGGAGATCGTGCGGGTGTCACCGCTGCCCTACCTGCTGCCCCTCATCGAACAGGAGGCCGGCGAGGTACCGCACGCGGTGGCGGTCGTCGACCGGGTCGGCTCGGATATGTACGGCGTCGACGAGCACGGCGAGGTCGTCGAGGAATCCGTCGAGGGCACCGGGCATCCGTTGCACAAGGTCCGCCACGGTGGCGGCTGGTCGCACCGCTCGATGCAGCGGCGGGTGGAGGAGACGGCCCGGCGCAATGCCGGCGAGGTCGCCGAGGAACTCACCCGGGTCGCCCGGCGGGTCCACGCGCAGGTGGTGGTGCTGGCCGGAGAGGCCGACACTCGGTCCGCGGTCCACGGCGCGCTGGGTTCCACCGGGGCACAGGTGGTGGAATTCGAGACCGGCGGCCGCGCCGAGGGATCCGGGGACAGCGAACTCGACGACGCAGTCCGCGAAGTGGTCACCGCACAGGCCGACCGGCAGCGCGCGGAGATCATGGCGCGTTTCGACAAGGCCCACGGCCGCGACGAAGGCCTGGCCGTCACCGGATTGTCCGAAACGGTCTGCGCCCTGCTGGCCGCCAATGCGGAGAACGTACTGATCAACGCCGCCGCACTTGGTGATCGCACCGTCCGCATGGATCCCGGACCGCTCCGCGACCCGGCCACGCTCGGTGCCCCGGGCACGGCCACCGATACGACCTGCCGTGCGGACGAGGCGCTGCCGGTGGCGGCGCTGGTCCGCGGCGGCACGGTGACCCCGATCGGCGCGGAGACCGCGCCGCGGGAGGGAGTGGGGGCGCTGCTGCGCTACGCCTGAACCCACCCCCGGAACAAGGCAGGAGAAACGATATGGAGCGAGGAAGCAGCAAACACGGCCCGGCCCGCGACGACGAGCTGGCCCATGAGCTGGAGGGCACCGTGCGGGGTAACCGGTCGAGCCGGGCGGAGGAATGGCACGACCCGGAACCGCCGGCCGACGACGATAATCTGGCGAACGAACGCGTGGACCGGACCGAACGCCGCGACCGCGGCACCTGACCGGCTCCGTCGGCACCGCGCGACGCGGATCGCGGTCGCGCGGTGCCGCGGACGCGTACCACCCGTAACCATCGGATCATGGGCGTACGAGCCATCGTTCTCGCGATCTGCACAGCCGTGGTGCTTCTGTCTGCGTGCACCACGAGTCCGGTCGAGCCCGCCCTACCTACGGTTGCCGCCGCCCGCATGGACAGAGTGCACGGCGACCTCGACGCGGCGGTCCGCTCAGGTGCTGTCGGGGCCATTGCCACGCTCACCGAGAACGAGGTGACCGCCGTCGCCACCGCCGGCCTCTCCGATATCGCCGCAGGGACCCCGATCGCCACCGATCGTCCCCAGCATGTCCGGGTCGGTAGCATCACCAAGGCTTTCACCGCCGCGATCGTGCTGCAGCTGGTCGCCGAGCGCCGGATCGACCTCGACCGGTCGATCGACACGTACCTGCCCGGTCTGCTCATCGGTGCCGGGGTGGACGAGCACGCCCTCACCGTGCGCCAGATCCTGGGCCATCGAAGCGGACTGCCCGAACTGCCCGGAAGTCCGGAGACGAACGAGTACGAGGCGGCAAAGGACGGTCGCACTTATACCCCCGCACAGGAGGTCGCAGCCGCCCTGCAGTATCCCGCGCAGTTCGCCCCGGGCACTCGATTCACGTACACCAATACCAACTACATCGTCGCCGGCATGCTGATCGAGGCGGTGACCGGACATCGCTACACCGATGAACTGCGCGACCGCATTCTCACTCCGCTGGCACTGTGGGACACCTACCTACCGGCCACGGGGGATACAGGTCTGCGCGACCCGCATCCGACCGGCTACGCCATCGTCGACGGTGCCGTCACCGACGGGACGCGGGTGGAGCCGTCGCTGCCATGGGCGGCCGGCGCGCTGGTCAGCACCGGCGCCGACCTGAACCGGTTCTTCCTTGCGCTGCTTTCGGGTCAGGTGGTGCCGCAGACCGAACTGTCGCAGATGCTCGAGGGGGTCGATATGGGCCGCGGTGACGGCATGTCCTACGGGCTCGGCATCGCCTACACCCGGCTACCGTGCGGCCTGCAATATATCGGCCACCTCGGTAGCATCCACGGCTTTTCTGCCATCTCCGGGGCTACGGCCCCCGGGCTCGCGGTCACTTTCTCCTTTACGGGAACGCCCTCCACCGTGGATGTCCGCAGCATGCTCACCCACGCACTGTGCAGCTGAGCGGTCCGCCGCTACTCTGCCGAGCGCAGTTGCGCATGCAGCCGCTCATATTTGTCCGTGTCGTGCCATTCTCCCGGTGTGAACGGGGATGGCTGGCCGTCCAGCTGCTGATACCGCTGCATCATCGGTCTCAGGTCGGACAGGTCCACTGGATCGACGTCCCCGCCCGACTGCTCGAGCTTGTGCTGCCATCGGCTGTAGCGGTCGCTTCCCGCCTCGACCTCATCGGCCCACCGCGACGACGGCGTGAACAGATCGTGGTCGAATTCGGCGACGGCACTCGGCGGCTTGCCTGCCTGTTCCAACAAGAAATTCATCGCGACTCTCGAATGCCGACCATGAAAAGGCCCCTCCCAGCTATGGGCGGAAATGAGCTGCTTCTGGAACTCGGCGGCAAGCTGATACGCATTGGATCCCGACTGCCTGCTGTCGTTGTTGTACCGGTCGCACAACGACTCGTGGAACTCACGCAAGTCCAGAAATCCGTCCTCGGCGGTCGGGTCCGACCCGCGGATCGGTCGCCCCGCATCCGCACCGGTTCCCGGGTGCCCTGCGGTGGTAGCACGGCCGGTATGCGCGGCCGGACCGATTTTGTCGAACTCGATCGGCTTGTCCTTCTGGGTGACCTGTCTGAGGCCGTGCCGTATCTCGTGTGGGAATTCGTGGTGCAGTTCGCTGACCCGCGGGGCCCCTCTGCCGACGAGAGCGTCCACGAGGCGCTTGGTTGCCTGCAGCATTCTCGCGATGGCCTCACCACCGCCCAACACTGTCATCGAGGTTTCCGGTCGCCGGGACCGGGGCTGTCAGGCAGAAGGATCACGGGGGGTGAAGTCGACCGCGGCCGGCACCGGGGCGAACGGGCTGGGTCGGTGGGTCGGTTCATCGGTGGCGTAATCTCGAACCGGCTGCTGTGAACGCGGAGGCACCGCGAGAGCGCGGCGAGTTGCTCGGTGGTGATGGTCCAGCCCGCGGCGAAGAGGCCGCGGATGACGTCGATGGTCTCGAGCGCGTTGCGCAAGGTCACCGTCACCAGATCGGCCGACAGGCTTGTGCGCATCAATACCCTGGTCGGATCGGCCTCTTTTCTCATCGGACGGGTCGGCCCTGCCGATCACTCCGATCGGCGTGACTTCTTCAGCACGCGGTAGTCGAATGACGCGCTCGCACATGATTCTCCTGGGACTCGGTGCAATCAGGGCTCGAGCTTCGACCACCACACATGAATGCACAACCGCGGCGCCGGATCATGCCTCGTCCTGATATTTCGGAGCACCGGAGCGTAATTTTTGCATGCGGAAACGAATGCTCTCGAGGTGCCCGTTGCGGCAGTGCCGCTCGCCGGAATGCCGGGAGCGTTCGTGCACGAGATGCCGCCGGACCCATTGCCGGTGGCGAGGGCCGCCCGATCACTTCCTCCGAATTCGTCGAGCTCTATCGATGCAACGCCCTCTCGACGCCCACGCTGCGGTGCAGGAGTCCGGGTAATGATTCGCGGGCGAGGAAACGCTGTGTCGGTGAGTCGATGGCCGGACGCACCGCTCGGCGAATCTACTCGGCCGAGCGCCGGTGGACCAGGACCGGCAGGAACGGCAGGGCGGGGACGACGGTGCACGACGACCTCGCGCACCGCGACGCGGCCGGGCCGGGCGGTCAGGACGGCATCTCGGTGGCCTGCGCGGTATCGATCACGCCGAAGGTTTCGCCCTGCGGCGCGGTGAGCACGCCCATCCGGCCGAAGGGGCTGTCGTCGGGGCCCATCAGCAAGGTCGCGCCCAGACCGGTCGCCGAGGCGAGGATCGCGTCGGTGTCCTCGACCTGGAACCAGCTCAACCAGTACGACGGCCCGGGACCCGGGTTCTTGGTGGAATCGTTGAGGCCGCCGACCGGTTCCCCGTCGGGAGTGAGCGCGAAGGTCGCGTAGTCGACGTTCACCCCGTCCCCGATCTCGGTGAACGTCCAGCCGAACACCTGGGCGTAGAACTCCTGCGCGCGCCGATAGCCGTCGGTGTGCAGTTCGTTCCAGCAGTAGGCTCCCGGCTCGTTGTAGATCCCGGCGCCGAAATGCTGCTTGGCCTGCCACACCCCGAACGCCGCCCCGGTGGGATCGGTGGCCACGAGCATTCGCCCCACATCCAGCACATCGAACGGTGGCATGGCCACGGTGCCGCCGGCCGCCGCGATCGCGGCGGAGCTTTCGTCGGCATTGTCGCTGGCGATATAGGTGGTCCATGCCGAGGGCATCGGTTGCCCGGGTGGTTTGGGGCCGATTCCGGCGATCGGGCGACCATCACGCAGCGCCATCAGGTAGCCACCGGCTTCCGGCGCGCTTTCGGCGATCTCCCAGCCGAACAGGTCGCGGTAGAACTCACGGGCGCGGTTCGTATCGTCGACCTGGCAATCGGTCCAGCACGGGGTGCCGGCCGGCCAGGGAGTTTCACGTATCGGCATTGCGTGTCCTCCGTGTTCCGTTTCGGGTTCGCGCGAGTCGAGCGATAGCAGGCCGAGATGGCCGGATGGGACAGACGCGGATGAGACAGACACCGCACGGGGTGCGGCGATTCACGCGCCGCGGTCCGTGGGTTCGCCCACCGTATCCAGCAGGCCGCGGGCGAGCAACAACCGTGCAGCGCACGCGCCCGCCACGGCGCGGCGGTTGCCTATATCGTGAGTTTGTGCTCATAATGTGAATCCGCTGTGGCCTGCGTCACGAGAGGCCTTCCGTGCCGCCAGCACGGGAGCCACGCCCGGCCCGGTGCGACTCGATGGGATATGCACATGTCAGACCTTGCCACGATGGTCAACACGGGCGCCGCGGTCCTCGCGGTGGTCGTGCTGATCATCCGATTCAAAATCAACCCGGCGGTAGCGCTGGTCCTCGGTTCGGCCTATCTCGGGCTCACCGCGGGTCTGGGCACCGAGAAAATCGTCGAAACGATCACCACCGGTTTCGGCGACATCATGGCCGAGGTCGGGTTGCTGATCGCCTTCGGCGTGCTGACCGGCGTGATGTTGCAGGAGACCGGGGCCATCGAACGCCTCGTGCGTGCCCTGATCCGGGTCTTCGGTGTCAACCGGATGCCGTACGCGCTCTCGCTCACCATCGCCAGCGCGCTGCAGTCGATCTACCTCGACGTCCTGCTGGTCATCTCGGCACCGCTGGCTCGGTCCGCCGCCACCAAGATGGACAAGAAGGGCACCGCCCGGATGGCCACGGCGCTCGCGATCGGCGGTGAATGCGGCATCGTGCTCATGGTGCCCGGCGTCGGCGCGCTGGCCCTGGCCGGACTGCTCGGCGTGCCGCTCGGCAAGATGCTGCTGTTCGGCCTGTTGCTCGTGATCCCCACGGTCACCATCGCGGTCGCCGTCATGAGTTTCCTGTTCGACCGCGGCTGGTGGAACGAGGATCGCGACGAACAGCCCTACCCCGCCGACGACGCGGAATTCCGGGAGGGCGCCGAACAGCCCACGGCCGGCGACGCGGCAGCCGGTGCCGCCGGCAAGCCGGCCGGTTCCGGCGGGGTGGCCGTCGCGGCGCCCGCGCGGACCCGGCCCGACACCCCGCTGCCGCTGCTGATGGCACCGTTGATCACCGCCCTGCTGCTCATCGCCGTCGGCGCCGTCCTGGATGTCGCCGAGATCCACAACCCGGTGATCGAATTCCTCGCCACCCCGGTCATCGCCCTGCTGATCGGGCTTGTCGGCACCAGCATCGTGGGCCGCCGCAGCGTCGGCATCGACCGGATCCAGCGCTGTCTCACCACCGGCTTCCAGGAGAGCGGGCAGATCCTCATCCTGACCGGGGTCGGCGGGTCGCTGGCCGCCACCATCACGGCCACCGGCGTCGGCGATATCCTCGGCGACTACTTCACCGCGAGCACCGCGGCACCACTGCTGATGGTGTGGGCGATCGCAGCGGTCCTGCATATCGCGGTCGGTTCGGTGACTCTCTCGGCGATCACCGCGGCGGGCATCCTCGCCCCGGTGGCCCCGGCGCTCGGGATCGACCCCGTGCTGATCGCCTTGGCCGCCGGCGCCGGATCGCTGTTCGCCGTGCACGTCACGAGCAATACCTTCTGGCTGCTGCAATCGCTGATGGGGCAGACCACCCGCGGCACGCTGAAAACGTGCTCGGTCGGCGTATCCGTCGCCTCCGTGGTGGCGATCGTGCTCATCATGCCGCTGAGCCTGGTCCTGTGAAAACCGGAAATGATAGGGAAGATATGCGCAACGAGCCGCCGCTCGCCGGTATCCGGGTCCTGGAACTCGGCAATTACATCGCCGCCCCGACCACCGGCCGGATGCTCGCCGATTTCGGCGCCGAGGTGATCAAGGTCGAACGTCCGGTGACCGGTGACGAATTGCGCCGCTGGCGCCTCTACGGCGGCGAGACCTCCATGCTGTACCGCACGATCAACCGCAACAAGAAGTCCATCGTGGTGGATCTGAAGACCGAGGCGGGGCGCGCGCTGATCCTGGATCTCGTCCGTGAATGCGATGTCCTGCTGGAGAATTTCCGGCCGGGGACGCTGGAGAAATGGGGGCTCGGCCCCGAAGCACTGCAGGAAGCCAATCCCGATGTGGTGATCACCCGGATCTCCGCGTACGGGCAGACCGGACCGCAGGCCGCCCGGCCCGGTTTCGCGGCGGTGGCCGAAGCGGTCGGCGGGTTGCGTGAGCTCATCGGCGATCCGGACCGGCCGCCGGTGCGGACCGGTGTCTCCATCGGCGATTCCATCGCCGGTATCTATGCCGCGTTCGGCACCGTGATGGCCCTGTTCCAGCGGGCCCGCAGTGATACACCGATCCCGTTGCCGGAACGCATCATCGATGTGGCGCTCAACGAGTCGATCCTGTCGGTGATGGAGTCGCTGGTCCCCGACTATCTCGCCTACGGCGTGCGGCGTGAACGTGTCGGCGGCCGGATGGAGGGCATCGCGCCCAGTAACGCCTACCCGTGCAGCGACGGCACCAGCATCATCGTCGCCGGCAACGGCGACGCCATCTTCGGACGTTATATGGAGACCATCGGCCGTCCGGACCTCGCCGCCGACCCGGAGTTGCGCGACAACGCCGGACGCTGGGCCCGCCGCGACGAACTCGATACCGCGATCGCCGACTGGACGAGCCGGCACACCCGCGCGGACGCGCTGCGGCTCCTCGACGCGGCCGGTGTACCGTCCGGCCCGATCTATACCGCGGCCGATATCTGCGCCGACGAGCAGTACGCCGCCCGGAACATGATCCAGCAGTTCGAGGTGGATACGGGCGCGGAGGAACCCGCCACGGTGGGCTTTCCCGGCATCGTCCCGGTGATCGGCGAGGCCTCGCTGCCGATCCGTACAATCGGCCCCGACCTGGGTGAACACACACGCGAAGTACTCGCCACGGTACTGCGCCTCACCGACGACGAGATCGACGCCGTCACAGGCGCTTCGGAAACAGGGGTTACGGTATGACATACACCTACACACCGGTGGCGCAGCTGCGCGACGTGACGCTGCGCGACGGGCTGCAGCTCACCGGCAAACCGCTGGACACCGAACAGAAGGTGGCGCTGGTCCGCGACCTGCTCGCGCTCGGTATCCCTGAGCTCGAGATCGGTTCCCTGGCCCGCCCGGACCTGGTGCCGCCACTGGCCGATTCGCTCGACGTGATCGCGGCGCTGACGCCGGACGAACTCGCGAAATGCTGGGTGTGGGTGGCCACTCCGCGGCATATCGAAAAGGCGGCCGCGGCGGGTGCCCGGAATTTCCAGTACTGCCTGTCGGCATCGGACTCGCACAACACGGCCAATATCGGGCGCACCACCGAGGACAGCGTCGCGGCCATGCCCGCGGCGGTCGAGCTGACCCGCGACTGCGGGGGCACCATCCAGCTGTGCATCGCGACCGCGTTCACGTGCCCCTTCGAAGGGGTCGTCGATCCGGCCCGGGTGCTGGGTATCGCCGCGGACCCGCGGACCGACGGCGCCGCCGATATCGTCCTCGCCGATACCCTGGGCCAGGCCGTCCCGGCCCAGGTGCGACAGCTCGTCGAGGGTGTGCGCGCGAACACCCCGCCGCGCCGCATCGTCTACCACGGTCACGACACCTGGGGCCTGGGGGTCGCAAACACACTGGCGGCCATCGACGCGGGCGCCACGCTGGTGGATGGATCGCTGGGTGGCTTGGGCGGCTGCCCGTTCGCCCCGGGCGCGAGCGGTAACACCGCGACCGAGGACCTGTTGTTCGCCACGCGCCCCGACTGGCTCACTCCCGCCATCCTGGCGACCGTGGTCGAAACCGGGGAGTCGCTGCTCGCCGACCTGGGCGAACCGAACCGGTCCAAGACCGCGCAGGGCGCGCGCTCGAAAGCCCGGGCCTTCGATTGGGTGATCGGCGAGCAGTCGTGACGGCCGCGGATTTCCTCGTCACCACCCCCCTGCCCGATCCCGGCATGCGGCTGCTCGAAGCCGCTGGATCGGTGACCGTGGCCGACACCCGGATGAGTCGTGAACAATTGGCCGACGCCTGCGCGTCCGGGAACTACCGCGTGGTGGTGGCGCAGTTGCGGGACGAATTCGACGCGGAGCTGCTGGACCGGGCGAAGATCACCGGGATCAGCAATTTCGCGGTGGGATTCAACAATATCGATATCGCGGCGGCCACCGCGAACTCCATCGTCGTGGGCAACACCCCCGGCGTCCTGACCGACGCGACCGCCGATATCGCCCTGCTGCTGATCCTCGCGGTCGCGCGCCGGTGTGTGGAGGCCGATACCTTCGTCCGGTCCGGCGAGTTCCACGGCTGGGAACCGGAACTGCTACTGGGCCACGATGTGAGCGGCCGGACGCTGGGCCTGGCCGGTTTCGGCCGGATCGCCCGGGCCACCGCGCGGCGCGCGCTCGCTTTCGGAATGACCGTGGTGTTCTCCCCACGGCCACCCGGCGACCGGGTGGTGAGCGCGGAGGAGCTGGGCGAATTCGCCGGACGGGTACAGCAGCTGCCGTGGCCCGAACTGGTCGCCACCAGCGACTATCTCTCGCTCCACGTACCACTGAACGCCGAGACCCGCCAACTCGTGGACGAATCCGTACTCCGGTCGATGAAACGGTCGGCGATTCTGATCAATACCGCGCGCGGGCCGATCGTCGACGAGCAGGCGCTGGTCGCGGCCTTGCGTGACGAAACCATCGCGGGCGCGGGATTGGATGTGTACGAGGACGAACCGCGGCTGGCGCCGGGTCTGGCCGAACTGCCCAATACCGTGCTGCTGCCGCATGTCGGGAGCGCCACGGTCCCGGTGCGCGCCGAGATGGCCCGCCGCTGCGCGGAGAATGCCGTGGCCATGCTCCGCGACGAACTCCCGCCGTACCCGGTCAATCCGGAGGCGCGGGCGCGCTGACCACGGCGGGCCCGGGGGCGACGGCCGGGATACGGCCGCCGAGGGTGCGGGTGACCTGTTCGGCGTAGCCGACGAGCAGGTCCACCCACGCCTCGCACTGTGCCAGCGGCATCCGCAGGGTGGGGCCGCTGATCGTCAATGCTGCCACCGCCTTTCCGGCCGCGTCGAATATGGGCGCGGACAGCCCCGACGCCGAATCCTCCCGCTCCCCGGCGCTGATCGCGTAACCATCGGCCCTCGCCCGGGAGATGAGCGACCGCAACTCCCGTGGGCTGGTGACGGTGCCCTCGGTCAGCGGTTCCAGTGGTGCCGCCAATACCCGCTCGGCGAGTTCGGGGTCCCAGGCCAGCAGGATCCGGCCCGCCGATCCGGCGTAGAGCGGAATGATCTTGCCCACGTACATGTCCCGGCGCAGCGCGTGCCGGGTCTCGGCGATGGCCACACACACCCGGAAGCCGTGTTCGGCGCGGAAAACGCAGGCGGTCTCCCCCGTCTCGTCCCGGATCTCGCGCAGTACCGGATCGACGATCGCCAGCAGGTCCAGTCCCTTGACCGCCGTCGCCGCCCAGTAGCTCATCCGCAGCCCGACCCGGATCCGGTCCCCCGCCCGATCCAGCAGGCCCTGCGCCACCATATTGGTGACCAGCCGCTGCACCGTGGAAGTCGGCAACCCGGTGGCCTGCTGGATCTCGCCCAGCGTCAACGACGGCCGGGCCAGGGAGAAGGCATCGAGGATCTCGGTGATCTTCCCCAGTACCAGCAGCGGCTGATGGTTCGCGGCCGCACCGCCGTCTTGCCTCGACATATCGCCGAATCTACGCGGTGCCCGGCCCGCCGCGGCGCTGGACACCGGCGCCGGCGGCGTCGACCATCGGCCGCCGGCGCGGTGCCCCTCTCGATCAGACGTGGACGAGCTTGGCCGCGGGCCGCTCGGTGTCGCCGGTTCCGCCGGGTGCCCCGGACCGGTTGGGCAGCAGGATGGCCGTCACGATGACCACCAGCGACAGCGCCGCCGACACCACGAAGGCCAGCCGCATCCCGTCGAGTTGCGCGGTCAGCGTATCGATACCCCGGTCCTGCAACGCACTGGTCCGGCTCGCCATCACGGTGACCACCAGCGCCGTACCCAGTGCGGCGGCGACCTGCTGGAGGGTGCCCAGCATGGAACTGCCGTGCGAGTAGAGGTCCTCCGGCAGGGCTCCGAGTGCGAGGGTGAACACCGGCGTGAAGGCCGCGGCCAGCGACAGCATGAGCAGGATGTGCAGGGCCAGCAGCTGCCAGTACGGCATGGTGACCGAGATCCGGGTGAAACCGGCCAGCGCAGCGGTGATCCCGATCGCCCCCGGGATCACCAGGACGCGGCCACCGAACCGGTCGAACAGGCGGCCGATCACCGGGCCGAGCACACCCATGGCCAGCCCACCGGGCATGACCAGCAGCCCGGTCTCCAACGGCGACAGACCACGCAGGTTCTGCAGATACAGCGGTAGCAACATCATCGAGCCGAGCATGGCCAGGAACGCGACCGCCATCAGTACCAGGCCGAGGCTGTAGGTGCGCGAGCGCAGGATCCGCAGATCCAGCAGCGGGGTGCCGTGGCGCTGCAACCACAGCTGCCGGGCGACGAACAGGCCGATCAGGACGACGCCGGCGAGGGTGATGAGGACCGGGGTGGCGACCGTGCCCGCTTCGAACCGGCTCAACCCGTAGACCAGGCTGCCGAAACCGAGCGCGGCGGAGACCACGCTGAACCAGTCGATCGAACCGGTCTCCGGTTCCCCGATGTTTTCCAGCCGCCGCAACCCGAACCAGGTGACCGCGCCCGCGATCGGCAGCACCAGCACGAACAGCCAGCGCCATGAGGCGATCTGCAGGACCAGACCGGAGATGACCGGTCCCATGGCCGGAGCCACCGAAATGGCCAGGGTGACATTACCCATGACCCGGCCGCGATCACGTTCTGGCACCACGGTCATGAGGGTCGTCATCAGCAGCGGCATCATCACCGCGGTACCGCCGGCCTGGACGATCCGGCCGATCAGCAGGACCGCGAACGAGGGCGCCACCGCCGACAGCGCCGTTCCGGCCAGGAAGATACCCATGGCCAGCGCGTAGGCCCGCCGCGTGGTGACCCGCTGCAGGAACCAGCCGGTCACCGGGATGACGGCCGCCATGGTGAGCATGAAGGAGGTCGACACCCACTGCGCGGCCCGCTCGGTGACCTCGAGGTCGTGCATCAGCCGCGGGATCGCGTTGATCATGATGGTCTCGTTCAGGATCACCACGAAGGTCGCGATCACCAGCAGCCGGACGACGGCCGGGGTGCCTCCGCCGTTCCGGCGAACGGATAACAGGGCGGGCATCGGCTTCCTCCGGAGGTCGTGAGCGTCTGGCGTGGGCCGGGCGCAGTCGTCGATGACCGTTGCCAGGCGTACGTGAGAACAGACGAGTGAGCGGCGCTCGGCTCATCGGTGACGCGCCAGTGTTTCTTACGGCTGTGCACGAGATCAATCGCTTTTCCGGCGGCCGTATTCCCGGTCACAGCCCGATCGCCCAGCTCACGGCGGCCTACCCACGACCGCTCCACACGCCGATATGAGTGACGTCACCCGAGTGCGCCGCCCGCATCGTAGGAGGAGCTATCGGAAGGTCAGCACAGTCCCAATTGCTGTGCCGCGATCTCGAGGTCCTTGTCGCCGCGCCCGGAGAGACACAGCAGGACCACCGAATCGGCGGCCAGTTCACCGCGCTCGGCCAGCTCGAGCAGACATCCCACCGCGTGCGCGGATTCCAGGGCGGCGATGATGCCCTCGCTGTGCCCGAGGACCTCCATACCGCGCAGCGCGAGAGCATCGGTGACCGCAACGGCGGTCAGGCGTCCGCTGTCCTCGAGATGGCTGAGTTCCGGGCCCACACCCGGGTAGTCCAGACCCGCGGCGACACTGTGCGTCCCGGCGATCTGACCGTCGTCGTCCTGCAGCAGGAGGCTGAAAGTGCCGTCGATCTCGCCGGGGCTGCCGGCGGTCAGCGACGCCGCGTGCGCGCCGGTCTGCATTCCGCGCCCGGCGGCCTCCGCGGCGAGCAACCGCACGCCCGGATCGGCCACGAAGGGCCGGAACGCGCCGAGCGCATTGCTGCCGCCGCCGACACAGGCGATGACGTAGTCGGGTAATCGGCCTTCGGCGGTCAGGATCTGCGACCGCGCCTCCGCCCCGATGGGGTGCTGGAAATCCCGCACGATCCGCGGGTAGGGGGCAGGCCCGGCCGCACTGCCCAGCAGGTAGTGGGTGGTGTCCACCTGCGAAACCCAATCGCGGACCGATTCGGTGATCGCCTCCTTGATCCGCCGGTTCCCGGTTTCCACCGCCCGCACCTCGGCACCGAGCAGTCGCATCCGGATCACATTCGCCCGCTGCCGTTCCATATCGACGGCACCCATATAGATGGTGCAGCTCAAACCGAGCATCGCACCCACGGTCGCGACGGCCACGCCGTGTTGTCCCGCACCGGTTTCGGCAACGATGCGGCGTTTGCCCATGCGCCGGGCCAGCAACCCCTGCCCGAGCGCGTTGTTGATTTTGTGTGACCCGGTGTGGGCCATATCCTCCCGTTTGAGATAGACCGTCGCTGCCGGCGTACCCAGCCGCGCCGCGAACCGCGGCACCCGGTGCAACAGGGTGGGCCGGCCGACCCGGCTGCGCAGCAGGCCGGTCAATTCCCGGACGAACGCCGGATCGGCTCGGGCCACATCGTATGCGCGCTCCAGTTCGAGCAGGGCGGCCATGAGACCCTCGGGGACGTATCTACCGCCGAATCTGCCGAATCGACCACGCTGATCCGGGAAATCCCCGGGACGTAAGGTTTTTTGCGCGACCCCGTGATCGACGACCATCCAGCACTCACATTCCCTGTTCCCGAATCCGCCGCGAAAATTCTGTCCGCCCGGCGCAAGCGCCGGGTCACCTCTCGGCAACGGAGTAGTTAACAGCACTAAAGGGTTGGATTCTCGCCGCGTTGTCGCGTAACGCGCAATCGGAGCCTTCCCCACCACGAGAACTGATCCCTATTGTAGGATTGTCGACAATCCGGCCGGGCTCGAACGGCCGCCGTCAGGGAGGAGCGTCCCACGTGCTCACGGAAGCCACACTCACCGCCGCCGAACGGGAAGCCGTCGAGTCGGTGCCCACCGGCCTCTTCGTCGACGGCCGCACCCGCGAGACCGCGAAGACCATGCCCGTCCACGATCCGGCGACCGGACAGCGGCTGTGCGAGGTCGCCGACGCCGGCCCCGAGGACGGTCTGGCCGCGCTGGACGCCGCCGCAGCCGCCCAGACCGGCTGGGCGCGCACCGCACCCCGTGAGCGCAGCGAGATCCTCATGCGTGCCCATCGGCTACTGCTCGACGACGCCGACCGCCTCGCCCTGATCGCGACCCTCGAAATGGGCAAGCCGCTGGCGGAGGCCCGCGGCGAGATCACCTATGCCGCGGAGTTCTTCCGCTGGTTCGCCGAGGAGGCCGTGCGCCTCGACGGTGGATACATGCCCGCGCCGGGCGGGGGTTCCCGGTTCCTGGTCACCAGACAGCCCGTCGGGCCGAGCCTGCTCATCACGCCCTGGAACTTCCCGATGGCCATGGGCGCCCGCAAGATCGGGCCGGCCCTGGCCGCCGGCTGCACCAGCGTGGTCAAACCCGCCGAACAGACTCCGCTGTGCACCCTGGCGCTGGCCCGGATCCTGCACGAGGCCGGTGTTCCGGCCGGGGTGGTGAACGTAGTGACCACCTCGGACCCGGGCGCACTCATGACACCGCTCATCGACGACCCGCGCTCGCGCAAACTGTCCTTCACCGGTTCGACCGCGGTGGGCAAGAAACTGCTCGAGCAGTGCGCGCGCACCGTCATGCGCACCTCGATGGAACTCGGCGGAAACGCACCGTTCCTCGTCTTCGACGACGCCGACCTCGGCGCGGCGGTCGACGGGGCGATCGCGGCGAAGATGCGCAATATCGGGCAGGCGTGCACCGCGGCGAACCGGTTCCTCGTGCAGCGCGCAGTGGCCGCCGAATTCGCGGAGCGGCTGGCCGCGCGTATGGGGGAACTGCCGCTGGGCCGCGGCACCGAACCCGGGGTCGTGGTGGGCCCGCTGATCAATGCCGACGCGGTGACCAAGGTGACCGAACTGGTCGCCGACGCCCGGGCCCGCGGCGCCCGCGTCCTGCTGGGCGGGGAACCGCTCGACGGTCCCGGCCACTTCTATCCGGCCACCGTCCTGGTGGATGTGCCCGACGCGGCGCAGATCTGCCAGACCGAGGTGTTCGGGCCGGTCGCTGCTATCGCGACCTTCGATACCGAGGACGAGGCCGTCGCCCGCGCCAACGACACCCCCTACGGCCTGGTGAGCTACGTCTATACCGAGGGTCTGCGGCGCGGGCTGCGGATCAGCGAAGCGCTCGACACCGGAATGGTCGGACTGAACCAGGGTGTCGTATCCAATCCGGCCGCGCCCTTCGGCGGAGTGAAAGAATCCGGTCTCGGCCGCGAGGGCGGCCTGGTCGGTATCGACGAATTCCTCGAGATCAAATACATCGGAGTGCCACTGTGACAACCTATCGGATCGCGACGATCCCGGGCGACGGTATCGGCGTCGACGTGACCGCCGAAGCGGTGAAAGTTCTCGACCGGGTGCTGCCCGGCATCGAATGGACCGAATTCGACTGGTCCTGCGAGAACTATCTGCGCACCGGCGCGATGATGCCCGCCGACGGACCGGAGCGGCTCGCCGGATTCGACGCGATCCTGCTGGGCGCCGTCGGTTTCCCCGGGGTGCCCGACCACATCTCGCTGTGGGGTCTGCTCATCCCGCTGCGCCGGGCCTTCGGCCAGTACGTCAACCTGCGCCCGGTGCGGCTGCTGCCCGGCACCACCTCGGCGCTGCGCGACCGCACCGCCGCGGATCTGGACCTGCTCATCGTGCGCGAGAACTCCGAGGGCGAGTACTCCGAGATCGGCGGCCGGCACAATCCCGGCCGGCCGGACGAATTCGTCCTACAGGAATCGGTTTTCACCCGGGTCGGCTGCGAACGGATCATCCGGTACGCCTTCGACCGGGCCACCGAACGGGCGGGACGCGTCTGCTCGGCCACGAAATCGAACGGGCTCATCCATTCCATGCCCTACTGGGACGAGATCTTCGAACGGGTCGCCGCGGAATACCCGGCCGTGCAGACCCGGCAGATGCACGTGGACGCGCTGGCCGCCGAGATCGTGCTGCATCCGGACCGGCTGGATGTGATCGTGGGCTCCAACCTCTTCGGCGATATCCTCTCCGATCTCGCCGCCGCCGTCACCGGCGGGCTGGGGCTGGCGCCCTCGGGCAATATCAACCCCGCGCGGGACGCACCGTCGATGTTCGAGGCGGTCCACGGGAGCGCGCCCGATATCGCGGGTCAGGGCATCGCCAACCCGGTGGCGCAGATCCTGGCGGGCGCCATGCTGCTCGATCATCTGGGCGAGCACGTCGCGGCGGCCGCGGTCGACCGGGCGGTCATCGATGTCCTCGGCAGCGGCGGGCCGCGCACTCCCGATCTCGGCGGCACGGCCACCACCACCGACGTCGGCACCGAGATCGCCGACCGCGCGTCGGCGCTGCTGCACGCCTGAGCGGACCGCCGGGCCGGCGCCGTCCACACCGGCCCGGCTCGGCCGGACTGCCCTGTCCCTACGACCAAGGGTTCTGCCCCTGTGTCTGCGCTGCCCTCGAACACGTCGGGTGCGATCGGCCGCGACGGGATGTTTTCGCCGAATTCCGGCGGCTTCCAGTGGCAGGCCGGGGGTGTGGGCAACGACGCATCGAGCCGAAAGAGCGCATAATAGAACACAGAAAGGTCGTCATGCGAGCGATACAGGGCCTGCTCAATTCGGTATTGGGAATCGTAACGGCCGTGCTCGGCACGGTGGTCGGGTTGCTCGCGGCCGTGGTGTGGATCCTCGGTGCGGTGTTGTGCGCGACGATCCTCCTGATTCCGCTGGGGCTTCCCGTCATCAAGCTCGGCAAACGCCTGTTCGGTCTTGCTCGACAGCTGATGCATCTCCCCTGACGCACCTCCCCCGGGTGTACACCGCAGACAGCGCTGTCCCCGGCGTCCACGACGCACGCCGACCGGTCCAGGGACGGCTGCACCTCAGGACGTGCCGGGGACAGGCGTCGTCGCCACCGCGCTACCGCGACCCCAAGGTGCGCGGACCCGAGTGCCAGGGGGCCTGGAGCGGCATCACGGAACGACGGGCACACACGCCGTGCCGTCGGTGCCCGATAGAGTCGGTCGCCATGAGCGTGTGCACGGTGCCGACCGGCCGGAGGAGGCAGCCGCCACCCAGCGGCGCAACCGGTACGGGACGGCCGGAGATCCGCGGGATTCGGTGCCATCCGTCGGGACGTTCGGGTGCAGTGATGCGGCTCCGCAGATTCCCGGCGGTCTCCGGGAATCCCGTTGCCGATCCGGCGCGGCCCGCAGGGGCGCGGGGGTCCGTGGCTATCGGCGGGCGCGCGGCGTGACGATCCTGGTCTGTCCCGATAGTTTCAAAGGCACCTACACCGCCGCCGAGGTCGCCGACGCCATCGCCGGGGGCGCCGAGGAAACAGGCGCGACCGCGGTGCGCCTCCCGGTCGCCGACGGCGGGGAGGGCACCCTTGCCGCTCTCACCGGGCCGCTGGGACTGCACCCGGTGACGGTCGCGGCACGCAATCCGTGGGGTGTCCCCGGTGAGGCCACCTTCGGGCTCTCCGAAGACGGCGTCGCGGTGATCGAGATCGCCGCGGCCAGCGGTATCACCACCCCGCATGCCGGTCCGCGCGATCCGGTCGCCGCGAACACCTACGGCACCGGCATGCTCATCGCGGCAGCGGTGCGGCGCGGGGCCTGGCGGATCGTGGTCACCGCGGGCGGATCGGCCACGACCGACGGGGGCATGGGAGCGATCGCGGCCATCGAGGACGCCGGCGGGCTCGGCGGGGCTTCGATCACCGTGCTCACCGATGTCACCACCCGCTACGTGGACGCGGCCCGGGTGTTCGGGCCGCAGAAGGGAGCCGACCCGGCCACTGTCGAACTGCTGACCCGGCGGCTCGCCGAGACCGCGCGCACCCTGCCCCGCGATCCGTCCGGAGTCGACGCGACCGGAGCGGCCGGGGGATTCTCCGGCGGCATGTGGGCCCAGTACGGGGCCGAATTGCGCTCCGGCGCGGAGTACGTGCTCGACAGCGCGGGGTTCGACACCCTCGCCGCACAGGCGGGCACCATCGTCGTCGGCGAAGGACGGCTCGACGGGCAGACCCGGGCCGGCAAGATCATCTCGGCGATTCTCGGGCGGGCCGACGCCACCCCGGTGTACGCGGTGGTGGGTTCGGTCGGTGAGGATCTGGGTGACTATCGGTCCCGTTTCGCGGAGGTCATCGTGGCCTCCGATACCGAGGCGATGTGGGCGGCGGGGCAGCGGATCGGCACTGCCGCGCCCTGACGGCACGGACGAAACCGAGCCGACGCGTGACCCGAATGGAGGGTCGCGGACACCGGGAGCTGCGGTCAGCCGGCGGTATCGACCTCCGGCGGGAAGCCACCCGTGGCGATCGGCCCCCAACGCTCGATATCGATGCGGAGGAGCGATTTGCCCTGGCGCGCCATCGCCGCCCGGTATTCGTCCCAGTCCGGGTGCTCACCGGCGATCCCGCGGTAGTAATCGACCAGACCGTCGAGCGCCTCGGGCATATCGAGTATCTCGGCCCGGCCGTCCACCTGCACATAGGCGTCGTCGAACTCGTCGGAGAGCACACAGATCGACACCCGCGGTTCGCGGCGGATATTGCGGGTCTTGGCCCGGCCCGGGTAAGTGGAGACGACGATCCGGCCCTGCGGGTCCAGCCCACAGGTCACCGGTGACATCTGCAGGCGGCCGTCGGCGCGGGTGGTGACCAGCACGCCGTGATGGCGCGAACCCAGGAACGCCAGCAGGTCGGCCTTATCGACGATGGTGGTGGTCGCGATACGCGGCATGGAGACCTTTCGAGACGGATCGGTACTCGGGCGGTGCACTCGCAGCATAGCCACCCGTCGCGGTCACGACATCGACCGTCGCCGCGCAGTGGTGCACTGGCATTACGCCCATCGTCGGCCGAGGCCGCAGCACACCACCGAGGGATCATCGGGCCCTGCCGGCCCGGCCGCGACGCGTGGATTACCGTCCCGCGCGCTGATTCGCCCGGCCCGCGGCGGGTATCGCTGCTCGGCAGAAGGCAACCGCCTCGCGCCACCGGCCCCGGCACCCCGCGACAGGAGCACGATCACCATGCGCGCCACCGACCCACAGCATCCTTTTCCGGAACCGCATCCGGCGCCGGATCCCGAACCCACGCCCCCACTACCCACGCCCCCGCCAGAACCCCGGCCCCGGGAACCGCAACCGCCGGTTCCCGGCCCCGCACCGGAACCGCGGCCGCCCACCCCGGGCCCGCCGCCGGAACCGGTACCGCCCGAACCCGAGCCCGTACCGGGGCCGGCCCCGGATCGCCCACCCCTCCCGGACCCCGGACACCCGGTCCCGCCGCCCCCTTTCCCGGCCGAGGGAATCGGACAGGACCGGTCCCGCGTCGGTGATTCAACCGCCGCTGAGCGGGTATTCGGGGCAACGTCCCTGGTCGCAGGCTCGACAGGAAGGACATGACCATGGTCGCCGGACACAACGATCCCAACAAGAGTCGCCCCGCGAGTGAGCATCGTTTCCCCGACGACGCACGGACGACCCGTTCGCACGCCGGAGAAACCATCGAAGACACCCGGAACTGGCCGGGCATCATCCTCGGCGCCATCGGCATCATCCTCGTGGCACTGACCCTCACCGCCGCCGGTTACGGTTTCGCCGGCTGGGCGGTCATCGCCGGGATCATCGGCGTGATCTGCCTGATCGCCGGCGGGTTGATCGTGGTCGCCGAACACCGGCGCATCAAGATCAAAGAAGGCGCTACCCTGCGTGAGCCCCGTGGCCACTGAGCGCCGCATGGACCACTCACGTGCGCCGTTGCTCGACGCGCTCGGCGAGTACCAGCGGCTGGGCCGGTACGGCTACACCCCTCCGGGGCATCGCCAGAGCCGCGGCGTGGACGAACGGGTGGCAGCGGTCATCGGCGCGGACGCGTTCCGCGCCGATGTGCTGGCCACGCCGGGTGTCGACGACCGTTTGTCCCGTGGCGGCTATCTGTCCCGGGCCGAGGAATTGATGGCCGACGCCGTGGGCGCGGATCAGACCTTCTTCGCCACGTGTGGCAGCTCGCTGTCGGTGAAGGCGGCCATGATGGCTGTCGCGGGCGGTAACGACAATGGTTTGCTGGTGGCCCGCGACAGCCACAAATCGATCGTGGCCGGGCTCATCTTCTCGGGGGTGCTGCCGCGCTGGATCACCCCGCGCTGGGATGCCGAACGCCATCTGTCGCATCCACCGTCACCGGAGCAGGTCCGCCAGGCGTGGGAGAAATACCCCGAAGCGGCGGGCGCGCTGATCGTCAGCCCCAGTCCGTACGGGACCTGTGCGGATATCGCGGGGATCGCCCGGGTGTGCCATGAGCGCGGCAAACCCCTCATCGTGGACGAGGCCTGGGGTGCTCATCTGCCCTTCCACCCCGACCTGCCGACCTGGGCGATGGACGTGGGTGCCGATATCTGTGTGGTGAGTGTGCACAAGATGGGCGCCGGGTTCGAGCAGAGCTCGGTCTTCCACGTGCAGGGTGATCTGGTGGATCCGGTCCGCCTGCGTCACTGCGTCGATCTGCTCATGACCACGAGCCCGAATGTGCTGATCTACTCGGCCCTGGACGGATGGCGCCGCCAGATGGTCGAGCGCGGACAGGACCTGCTCGATGCCGCGCTGCGTACCGCGCGCCGCACCCGCACCGAGCTGAGCAGGATCCCCGGCATCCAGGTCATGGAGAACGAACTGCTCGGTGCGGAGGCCTCCCACGATCTGGACCGGCTCCAGGTGCTGCTGGACGTCTCCGGAACCGGCGCCACCGGGTATGACGCCGAGGACTGGTTGCGCCGGGAACGGTTGATCGATATGGGTCTCAGCGATCACCGGCGGACCCTCGCGACCATGTCCTACGCCGACGACGACGACACGGCCGACATTCTCATCGAGGCGATCGGCGAGTGGCGGGCCCAGCTGACCGACGCGGATTCCCCGCACGATCTCTACCTCCCCGCCCCGCACGAACTACAGCTGGACACCGCGATACTGCCCCGCGACGCGTTCTTCGGTACCACCGAGATGGTGCCGGTGGAGGAGGCGGCCGGCCGGGTCGCGGCCGAACAGCTCACGCCCTATCCACCCGGTATTTCCGTGGTGGTGCCCGGGGAACGCCTCGACCAGGGAGTGCTGGATTATCTGCGCACCGGTCACGAGATCGGGCTGAACATCCCCGATGCCACGGACCCGGAGTTCAAAGCGGTCCGCGTCGTGGCGTGAGCGCGCCGGGCCGCGACAACGCGGTGGTTGAAGCCGCCGGACCCGGGTAGGCGCGCAGGTATGGAACTTCTCGTCATTCTCGCGATCGCGATACTGGTCGCCGTGGTGGTCGGGTTCCGGTGGTTGAAGGGACAGGGTCCGAGTACTCGCGACGCTCCGGACAACGAAGGCAACCCGCACCGCGACGACGAGTGACCCGTGGTACGCCGAGGTCGCGCCACGATATGCCCGGCCGGTGGCCCCGACGCGGGGCACCTCACTCGGCGACGCCGAACCCGCCGCCGAGTGGGGCGCCGAGGTCGGGGGCCGGTGGTTTGGCGGCGGTACCCGGATCACGCAACCGGTCGAGGCCCCGGGTGTGGGGTCATTCGTAGCTGTCGTCGTGGAGTCCGCCGAGATAGGCGATCGCTCCCAGGTACTGGCGGCACAGCGGCGTGTGGCCGCTGTGTGCCACGCCGTACCCGCAATGCTTCGTTCAGGGAACCGAATGCCGGATCGACGGCGCAGTCGCCGCCCGCGTCCGAAGTGGACGTGGTGTGGATGCCCGAGCCGGTGGCATCGGCGAGCGGTCCGGTGGGGGCGAGTCGTGTGGAGCGTGATGAGTCGGTGTACTACCGAAGAGTTCACGATCATCTCCGTGCGGTCCAAAGGGAGGGTGACGGCCGGGCGGGGGCGGAAGGTGACCGGTAGCCGGGACAGAGCCCGATGGAATGGCCCGGGCCGCCATACCAGTGCCCCGCGTGGGACCGCGAGCGCCAGATCGGGGATCGTGTCGAGAAGTTGGCCGATCGCGTCCTGCACGATCCGACACGGTCGTCGAAGAGCTGGCGGCCCCGCTGGTCAACACCATCCCCTCCGATACGTACCTGATCGAACGGCCATCGAGCCCGGGAGACGATATCTGCGACCGCAACAAATCGACGATCGTGGCAGCATTCGATCGGGCGCGGCCCGCGTAACGCCTGATCCGCGCCGCCAAGGGATCTCCGCCGTGCCAAGCAACTCCGAGGCAAGGTCCGGACGCCGCCTTCGGGCGGACAAGCGCGGAGGCGGGCTGGTTATAGTGGCCGGAATGAGTGACGGCCACGACCTGCGAACATTACTGGCGAGTGCGGGATACCGCATCGAAGACTGGTCACCTGTCACCACCGGCGAGTCGGGCGCCACAGTCTTTCGCAACGCAGACGCCACCCGATACGCCAAATGCGTTCCGGCCGCGGACGCCGCCGTTCTGAAGGCAGAGCACGACCGAGTGGAGTGGCTGGCCGACCAGCGCGTGCCGTGCCCGCGGGTGCTCGAATGGCACTCCGGCGAGGCGGGAGCACTGCTGGTGACCACTGCCGTCCCCGGCGTTTCCGCGGACCGACTATCGGCGGCGGACCTCCGCGCCGCCTGGCAACACATCGCCGACGCAGTGCGTGGGCTGCACGGACTACCGGCGAGACGGTGCCCGTTCGACCGTGGCCTGGACACGATGGTCGCCGTGGCGCGTGATGTCGTCGGCCGCGATGCCGTGAACCCGGAGTTCCTTCCCGTCGAGCAGCAGCACACACCGTCCGAAGAACTGCTCGCCCGCCTCGAACCCCGGATCGCGCGGATCCGGGCGCAGGAGGCTGCGGAAGCGGTCGTCTGCCACGGGGACCTGTGTTTACCGAACATCGTTGTGGACCCGGCAACGCTGAGGGTGTCCGGATTCATCGACCTCGGCCGCCTCGGAGCCGCCGATCGGTATGCCGACCTGGCGCTGCTGCTCGCCAACGCGCGCGAAACGTGGGAGAACGAGGAGCAGTCTCTGGTCGCGGACACACTGTTCGCGGACAGCTACGGCCTCGTCCTGGACCGTGAACGCCTGGACTTCTACCTACACCTCGACCCGCTCACCTGGGGATGAGCAGGAGCCGGACCGGCCATGCGCGGCGGTTGCCGATTCCGCGACGCATCGAGGCTCCACCGCGGAGCGCCCGGCGACTTCCGCCATAACCAGCCACGCGCCCTCGCCGTCGGCGCCGTGCCGATTCGGGCCGCGTTCCTAACGAGGATCCTGTTCGCCGGTGGCCTCGGGGCGACCGGAATCGAAAAGCTCGGACAGGCTCGGGGCACCCGGAACGAGATCGGGCAGATCGGGTATCGTTTCCCCGGCCGCGAGCAATGGCGTGGCGATCTCCCGGCTACGTTCCTCGGCCTCGCGTGCCGCCGCTCGAGCGACTTCGGTGAGCAGGCGACTCAGTTTGCCGGCACCGAAGCTCAATGCCGCGGGATCCAGTTCGATAGCAGTCACCGTGCCCCGGCCGTCGACGGTCACCCGCATCAACCCGTCGGCAGACCGCGCCTCGATACGGGTCCGCGCGAGTTCGGCGAAGGCTTCGGGAACCTGGGCGCGTTGCTCATCGAGCGCATCACACATATCGGCGATCCGATTGCGGATCGAGTCGTTCGCCGATCGGTAATCGTCATACTCCCGCTGGTCCATCGGCGCCCACCTCCTCCAGGCCGTGGCGTTCGCCGAAAAGCCGGGCGAACTCGGTGATGAACTCCGCCGGTGCCACCGACGACGACGAATGCTCCAGGGTGCCATCGTCGGCGACGTAGAATACGGCGCGGTCGATGGCGATCTGGCCGGCGGGGACCGGCACATAGATCATCCAGCCGATACTGAATCTTTCGGCGATCAGATCGGCCAGGGGATAACCGGTCGTATCCAATCCACGGCCGGTGATGTACTCGCGAACCAGACCGATCGCCCGCGCGGCCGGTATCGGTTCCGGTGCGGTGGCGGCCACACCGGCGACCGTGTACTGATACCACGCGCCGTCAGGATCCCAGCTCTCGCCCTCGCCGAAGACATCGGAGAGCAGAGTGGGGGTTACTTTCCCCATTTCCGACGCCACGACCAGTGCCTCGATCGCCGGCACCCGAGCAGTTCCGCCGGCGCCGTTGATCAGGCCGACGACAAGATCACGGACTGTCTCCGCGGTCCACACCCCGGGCAGTGCCGGTGCGCAATATTCCGCCGACGGTGACTGCCCGCGATACCACCGGCCCGAATCCCACCAGTAGCAGAACGACAACAACCCGTATGCGGCCCGCTCGTTCAGTACCACGTCGGCAACCCAGTCCGGCGCCCCGGCGAACAGTTCCGGCATCGGTGCGCCGTCGTTGTACACCGCAGCCAGCTCGGGTGCGTCGCGGATTCCGCCCGAGAGTACTGCCCGCCCGTGTGGCAATACGCACAGTGTCGCGCCGGCGCCGGAGGCTCCTTCGAACAACCCCGTCCACGGCGTCATCCGCGGACCCCGCTCGGACCGGACGGCGGTGAACGCGGCGGCCAGCGTCGTCCACCGCGCCCACAGCACCGGAAATGGCGGGAACTCGTGATCGGCCAATACCGGCCATACTCCGTTCGCACGATCACGCCGGGCCTGGCGCACGGCCTGATGCGGGGTACGGCGCTGCCGATCCCCATGTCCGAGATAGGCGCTCAACCAGGTCGGTACGTGCGCTCGCGGGTAGGCCGCGAGATCTGCGGTGTAGGCGTCCGGGGACAGTAACCGGCACTCCGGGAAAGGGTCCGCACCGTAGTTGTAGTTCACCTCGCATTCGCCGGCCTCGGTCAGCGCCAGTTCCATCCGCCACCACGGTTCGCCCGAAGATCCGGCCGCCTGCGCCCGTAGGGCGCGCACCATATCGAGGATCGGTTCCGACGGCTCCACCGTGATCTCCTGTGTGCCGGTCGAATACAGCATCCAGGCGAGGTTTTCGGTGACGGTGAGCACGAACGCCGCGTCCAGGCGTCGCCAACCGTCGGGCGCTTGGACAATGAGGGCACGAAGCAAGGGGTCGTCGATGGTCAGCGGAGCCGGCTCCTCGGCCACGGCCTCTCCTCCTCGGGCACTGCCTGTCGGTGAGTGGAAACCTATGGTCCGAAATAGCCGCAGGCGGCGGTGTTCTCGTACATGGACCGGGGATACACGTTATCAATCGGCTGCCGGACCTTACCGGAGCTGGGAACGATCGCTGTGCGCGCCGCCGTCCGCGACAGCACTGTACGATCGCCCATCGCCGGCATGCCGCGCGCGCCCGCTCCCGACACGGCGTGACGTCGAATATCCGTTGGTGATCACGGTACCGCGCATCGGCGAATGCAAGTGGCCGGTTCAGATTCTGTTCGACGGAATGAGGGGGAACAGCGGATTGCGAATGATCTTGGGGCGCGCGAACAAAGCGATGGCGTCGCCACTTGCGACCATATTGTAGTTCGTGTCGACCGCCCCGCTGAGTTCCGTGTGATCGATGAGGAGTTCGTTGCTGATCTGATCGAGTTCGGTTTCGCTGGGTGTGGTCTCGGGTTGGCGACGGGTGTATCGGGTCTTCCAGTATCGGTCGAATTCCTGTGTGGATTGTTGCCGGCGGTACGCGTGGTAGGGCATGCTGGCGAGTTGGTTGAGGGCTTCGTCCCGGTCGAGGGCCCCGGATGCCAGCCGATTGTAAACTGCTTTGTTCATCGGATAGCTTCGATCTTCGGTTGTCATGGAGGGCGCGGGCCGCCCGGCACGCTGTCGTGTGTGTTGGATCTCCTGTTGTACTTCGAACAAGAAGAGTTGGGCTTCGGCTTCGGCGCGCATCCGCTCGATCACCAGTTTCTCGACCCACTGTTCGGTTGTTTCGTTGTGGGGTCCGGTACGCAGGGCTCGGGCATCGGAGGCGGCAATGGCGACTTCCGTGGCCAGGGCCCAGGTGGCTTGCGCTACCCGGTCGGCGTTTCGGTGATGGCCGTCGATGACGATGCAGCGGAGATCACGGTCGGCGTAGCTACCTTCCCCGGTCGCGCCGTAGTGGAAAGTCCATCCGGCCGCGCGTAGTTCGGCGATATGCACCGAGAGGGTGGGTGATTCGGCAACAAGGGCGTCGACTCCGGCACCCAGCTCGGTGACCACTACGCTCGGCGGGATCGGACCCGTCCTCGAGGGCCATGAAAGCGACCGCCCCGGATACTTCCAATGGGAGATCCCGTCGACAGTCGTTTCGACAATACCCGAAGCTGAGTGTCCGGCTGGGGCGGTGACAGTCGAGGATGCGGCATATCCGAATCGGGCGAGAATACTTCCGATGCGTTCGCTTCGGAAAGCAACTGTGAGCGCGTTCCCGAACACTCGGAAAGTCCGGATTTCGGCGGCGGCCGTAGGGACGGTGCCGAATGGGCTCGCCCCGGCCGCTGCGCCGATCAGTGTCCGGGAGATCGTGGGCGCCGGTACCGGAGGGAAATCCGGCCAGGTCGGGGTGGACCGGCGCAAAGTGCGCCAGCGATTGATCGCATAGTGCAGAGCCGTGCCGCCCGCGGCCGCGCCGACCACCGCAGCAGGCAACCAACCGGAGATCTCGATTCCGTGGTTGGTCAGCAGCCCGCCTGCGATCCATGCGCCGGCGGCCGAACCCACCCCGGTGACCGCCTTGTCCACACTGGCCACCCGGTTGAACAGGCCACCGGAGGCGATCTCCTGCTGATAACCGGTCAGCTGACTGTTCATACTGACAGCCGCCATGCCGAAGCCGGCTGTCCCGACGGCCACCAGGAACGGATTGGTCGTGACGGCCTGAAGGCCGGCGGTCGCCGCGAATACACCGAGCGCACCCGCGAAAAGAGTGTTGATATCGGTCTTCTCGATGAGTTTGGTCGGGAGGACGAACGCACCGGCCACCGCTCCCGCCGCACCCGCGGCGAGCACCGGCCCGGCGACCCAGCCCGGCAGTGCCGCCTCCTCGACAACTGCCACGGCTCGCAGGTTGAGTGCCGCGACCGCCATATTGGTGAGGGTGATGGTTCCGGTGTGCCGGCGCAGGAACGGGTCCTGCCACACCGCTCGCACACCGGCGCCGAGCTCCCGGCCGATCTCCCGGACCCTGTGCTGTTGGCGCGGGTAAACAGGCAGATGGTCGCGCATCCGATAAATCGAAGCCAAATTCCAGGCGAACGAGACACCGTTCAGCACGAACGGCGCCATTTTGTCCAGGCCCAACAGCACCGGGCCCAGCGCCCGCCCACCGATACCACCCACATATCCCTGGATCGAGGACATCCGATTCGCGCGCGGGCGCTGCTCCGGGGTGACCAGGTCGCGCACGGTGCCGCCGAGTGCACGCAGATAGATAACTGTAGCCGCCCCGTCGACGAATGCCGTAACGGCCAGGATCGTACCGACATCCTGGAGGTGGAAGGCCACCGAGGAAGCGGCGACCAGGACCCCCAACGCGCCGACACCCTGCGAAATCAGCATCAGCTTCAGCCGGTCGGTGAACTCGGCGAGATAGCCGGCGGGGATCTCGAACAGAATCTTCGGTAGAAAGGTTCCGGCCGTGATCAATCCCGCGGCCTCGTAGGACCCGGTGAGCTGGACTGTCAACAACGGCACGGCGGACAGTTGCACACTGTTCCCGACCTCGGTCAGCACATTCGACACATAGATCGACCGATACGGCTTGTTGGTACCGAACAGCTCCCGGGTGGACACGATCTTTTCAGTGGACGGACCGGGTTCGCTCACCTCGGGTTCGGGCGCACCGGTCGATTCCGCCGGCGTGGCCGAAGTGTCACTGTTGTCCCGGCGCCCGCCCGCTCCGCTGTCTTCGGGCTGGTTCTCGGAGGCATCTCGTGGTGGCGGCCCCTGCAGGTTGCGGGGGTGCCGGGTGTGCGCAAGCGCGCGCGCCGGCCGGGGGCGGGGTGTGAGTACACCGTGGTCGGCGGTGAAAGAGGCAGTGAAAAGGGTGTCGATATCCTCGGGCCGATACGTCGGCTCCCACTTGTTCTCGCCGTTCTCGTCACCGTCGTAGTCACGTATCCCGGGAACACGGCTCTCCGGATCAGCGGAGAGGGTGTCGAAGACGAGTACCCTGTCCTCCCCACGCTTGCCCTTCATATGGGTGAACATCCAAACGTGTCCATCGACGGCGAGAACGACGGTGTCTATTCCGTTCTTCCTGGCACGAACGGTCTCGGCCGCATCGCGCACGGGGTCACGGCCGGGCTCGCGTGGGACCGGCCTGAGCTGTGCGCCCAGGATTTCTTCGAGGGGCTGCCAGTTGTCCTCGGCCGCCCACCGTGGATCGGTGTCGTCGGGTTCGGGCGTGGTGTCCGCGCCGAGTGCGCGGAAGATCCGTCCGATCTGGATCGCGCAGTTCTTGATCACCACAGGGTCGATATCCGGTGTCTGCGAAGCCGCGGCGTCCTCGGGCCCGGGAGCCGATCCGCTCGACGCAGGGAGGGCGGTCCGAGCCGGACCGGACAGCTCGCCCTCCCGGATTCCGGCGCCGCCGTTCGCTTCCGGTTCACCGCCGCCTTTGAACCGTTGAACGAACCGGTGCAGCAGAGTTCCGGTGGCCAGTGCGCCGAACGTACCCGCCGCCAGCCACCCGGCCCCGCCGATATCGACGGTGGCGACCAGCGTGCCGCCGAGCAGGCTGCCCACTGTGACACCCGCGCCATTGATCAGCTTCTTGGCACTCGAGGCCCGGCCGTGGGCGTCGTCGGGTACGACATCGTGGAAGCGATTCATAACGCTCAGATTCATCCCCACGCCCACGAGGCTGATGCCGAACGTACCGGCGGCCAGCACCACCGGGTCGGTGCTCACGGCCATACCGGTGGCGCACAGGGCCCACACTGCGACACCCCGCGGGTGCAGGTCCTCGACCGGTGTATAAGTGACATTGCGTGCCAAAACACGCAGCCCGGTCCACGGCTGTCGCCATGTCGCCGTCACAGACGATTTGGCCGGTAGAGCGCCGGCGAGAACACCGCCGGCGGTGCCCGCCGCGAGGATCGCCGCGACAGTACCTCCGACGGCCAAGTCCGATGCCCCGGTCGCTTCGACAGCGAGTGTGGTGCGAACATTGAGCACCCAGATGGCCGCATTGGTCGCCGTTTCGACCAGCACTATTCGTCGCAGGGTGGAATCACGCCACAGATGCCGGACGCCGTCGCGGGTATCGCCCAGTTTGCCGCGGAGGTCCGGTGCCCTGTCGGGTCGTTGGAAGGTGAGTTCCGAGCTGTGACGGCGTAACGAAATCTGGTTGGGAATGTAGGTGACGACATTGAGCGCGAACAGGGCTGCCGGTGACACAGTAGCGAGAACGGCCCCGACAGGACGTCCGACCAGGCCGGAGAGGTAGCGTGCCATCATCCCCAACCGCTGCGCGGCCCGGCGCTCGTGGAGGGCGACCGCATCGCGTTCCCCGACCCGTGCCGTGGCCGCCAGATAGTACGTCGTAGCGGCTGCTTCGACGGCGAGCGTGGCCGCCAGCGCCGCGGCGGTGCCGGCGGGCGGCACAGCCGCGACACCCAGCGCGGACAGGCCGACCACCCCGAGGCCGGTCAGCGCGGCGCCCAGACCGATGCGCTGAGATTTCCTCATTATCTCGCGCGGGTCGTGGAAGTCGGAGGCGTACCCGGCGAAGATCTCGACCAGCTGGGCGGGGGCGCTGTTGGCGAACAGCACAACTCCGACGAGAGCGGGGTCGTGGGTGAGTTTGATGGTTACCATGGACAGTCCCGCGGCGACAGCGGCGTCGCCGATACGGGTGATGTTGTCGGGCACGAACACCCCGACGAACACTTTGTTCGACCTGAGCAACTCGGTCACCGATGCTTCGGCGAGCACGGCCGGGCCGGTCTCGATTTCCGGTTCCACGACCGGGTCGTTCTCGGAGATCGCCGGTTTGTCGGTCCGGTCCGCGCGAGATACCTCCGGGCCGGCCTCCTCGGTGCCGGGAACCGGAGTACCGGCCGAGATCGTGGGATCTTCCGCTTTCGGATACTGGCGCGCATCCCGGTTGGCTTGCCCATCCGGCGTCAGATCGGGGTCGTCGGCGTACCAGACCGCCGCCTCACCTCGGCGGTTGAGGAAGAAGGGGCCGTTTATGATTTTGGGACGACTGAGGAAGTGGAGAATATCGGTGTTCTCGCCGTAGTTCGCGCCGTAGTTGAACACCTCAGCGTCTGCGAATTCCATTTGCTCGGTGAGCATGATGTGATTCAGCTGGGTGAACTCGACGGCACCGGGTGCTACTCCATGCCGGCGGGTGTAGCGGGTTTTCCAATACTGGCCGAATGTGTGTGTGGTGAGCAGCCGGCGGATTCTGTCGTGGTCGGTCGTGGCGAGTCGGTTGAGGGCTTCACCCGTGTCGATGACGCCGGCCTGATACAGGTCGGCGATTCCCTTGTTGATCGCGTAGAAGTTGTCGGTCGGTGCGGGTAGCGGTGGGTGATCGGTGGTTCGGCGGGCGAGTTCGATCTCGTGTTGGACTCCGAACATGAACAGCTGGGCTCGGGCTTCGGCGCGCATTCGCTGTACAACCACCTGTTTGAACCAGGTATCGGTCGGCCGGTCGCGGGGGCCGTTCTCGAGCACACGGTTGTCGGATGCTGCTATGGCAGCTTCGACGGCGAGGGCTCGGATGATGTGAGCTGGGTGGGCGCTGCCCGGCCGGTCGAGGTCGAGGGTGATGGTGTGGCGGTGCGGATCGATGGTGATGTCGTGGTGCCGGGCGGCGATGGTGATGTGGTGGTGGTCGCGGTCGGCGTAGCTGCCCTCTTCGGCCGGTCCGTAGCCGAATGTCCAGCCGGTTGCCCGCAATTCGTCGATGAGCTCGGTGAGGGCCCGGGATTGTCCGGCGAGTGCGTCGACCTCGGGTCCCAGTTCGGGCACCACGCCCCCGTCCGGGCGGGTCGGCCGGACGATTGCGGCGGTGTTCGACGTGTTCGCCTCGCTCGGCGGTTCGAGTCCGACAGGGAGCGAGACGGACTCGTCGGGCACGGCGGCGGCCGAGTGGTCCGGATCTCGACGCATGTCCCGGCCGGATCCAGCGGTCGGTGGGAGGGGCGGGGCGTCGGCGTGCCAGGTGTGTGTCTGCCGTATCGGTCGCCCCCGCATTCCCGTGTGCCGATCCCACGGGCTTCGCGAACGAACCGGCAGATCGAGGGCGTCATAGAAAAACGTGTCCGGTCCCGGCGGGCCGCCCGCCGAAGGACGATGATCGCCGGGTTCTCGAGGCGCCGGTGTCGGCTCCGGCTCCGGTGTCGCGTTGTTATGGCTCTGGTCGGCTGGGGCCGCATGGTGCTCGGACCGGGGCGACGTGATCGGATACGGTGCCGGGTCCGGAGCCGGGCGCGACGGTTTCCGCTTACCACGCGAGCGGCCGGTTCCGGTTGGCGAAGCCTGCATCCACGGCACCGGACGAGCCGGTGTCACCGGCTCACCCGGTGGCGGTGCCGGTGCGGTGGTAGGGCCGGTGGCGTGCTTGGGTACGTCGCTCAGCGGGGGGTTGTAATCGAGGGAGTGCGGGTCGAGGCCGGGGCGTCGCTTCGGGTCGACGGGCGCACCGGGTGTGCTCTCGTCCGGCCGGACGGAAGAATACTTCGAGGAGCCGGGTACTTCTACCGTACCTGCGGGTGAGGTCGCAGGCAGGTGCGTTGGTGTTGCCGCCGGAAAGTGTTGTGGCGGTGCGGTCCACGGGGTCGCGAGTGGTTCGGCGGCGGGGTCGCGATCGCCCGGCTCTGCTTCTGTCCCGGGTTCGTACGGCTGGAACCTGGGGCGGTCCGCGGGCAGGTTCGGGCGGGATTCGGTGACCTCGCGAGGTAGGACGGGCTCGTGTTCCGTGGTGTCGTCTTCGTCGCTGCCGGGGAAGCTCGGATTGGGGAAGGCGGGTGCTGTCGGCTGTTCGAACTCCGCGGGGTGGTCTGCCGGGTAGACGGTATCGTGCCGGGTCGGGTCCGGGACGAGAGTCGGCTGCGGCATCGGGATCAGTGGTCCGGGGATCCGGGATGGTGTTTCGTCGGGTTCCGCGGGGAGTTGGTCCGGACGCGAACCGTCGCCCACCGGTTCGGTGTCGGGCCTATCGGCCGGCCAGGAGCGTGCCGCCGGAGAATGGGTCATGCCCGGCCCGGGATCTTGCACCCGCGGTGGCGCCGCGGAGTGCGCAGCAACGGTTTCCGTGGCCGCCGTGGTGCCGGGGACACCCCGGACCGGGTCGGCCTGACCGGCACCGCCCGTTGCCCAGGGAGAGAGCAAGCCGGTGTGGGAAGGCCCGTCGGCAGCGGCGACACCCGCCACTCCTACCGCTTCGGCTGCCGCGGCGGGGGTTGCGGCGGCACCGGTTCCGGCGGCGGCACCGGACGCCTCGGTCACCGGCATCGACGCGGTGCCGGAATCGGGCGCCGCTGCGGGCACCATCCGCGGTGCGACCTCGATATTGCTCGATGTGGAGACAGGCGTCGAGCGGGTACCGCCGGTGGCGGTCGTCTCGGGAACGACCGGCACTATCGCGCCATCGGCAGCGGCCAGGCCGGTGAAGCGTGGCGGGGCCGTGGCGGGCCCGGTCATCTCGAGTCCACGGGTCAAGTCCGCGAATCGGGTCTCGACGGCGAATCGAGAAGGGACCTCGGGACCGAACCGGGTGGGCCGGTCGAGGACGGCCGCGTCCGAACCCAGAGGGCGGCTGGGGATATCGAGTCCGTACCGGAGACCATCGGGCCCGCCGGGTTGCCGGCCGTCCAGGGGCAGGGACGCGGCCCAGCGGTCCCCGGTGCCGGGGACGCGATGGAATTCGGCGCCGGCGACGATATCGACCCGACCGAATTTACTGATCCAGTTGTCGACGGCGTCGGGATCGTAATAGCTGCTGGATTCGCCGATCCGGCGGCCGGCGGCGTCCACTTCCTGCTGGACGACGAGGCCGTCGGAGTGGACGTCGCGGAGCACGGCGTGGGCTTTGTCGCCCGGGCTTCTTCCGATGATCGGAGTCTTCTCGTGAATGACGAAATGACCGGGCTGGGTGTGGGTCACGGTGAACGCGTGGGCGCCGTAGCCGAACTCGGCAGCAGCGGCGACATGCCCGCCGTTGACGGCGACATCGTCGAACAGCGCACGGAGAGTGGGCCAGCCGCCGGGTTTGGCGTCGGCACCCAGGGTGCGGAGGTAATCCCCCATCATGACTCCCCGGCCGGCGGCGTCGCTGGGCAACTCGGCGAGGTCGACCTGGATGCCGGTGACCCGCGCGGTGTCTGCGACAGCTTCCGGGGCACAGTCCATCTGCCCGGGGCGAAACCAATCGCCGGACCGGTGCGGGGTGCCGCCGGCGCCGGTGGCCGACGGTATGTCACGACCACCGTCCGGCTCGGCGGCGCCCGGAGAAGTGCTGTCGGTCGCGTGCGGGACGCTACTGCTATCGGCAGATGCGGGATATCCGGGGAACCGGTCCGGCGGCCCGAGAAGGTCGGTCGGGTTGCGCGCACTCGGCATGTCGGCCGACGCGGTCGGAGCCGCGTCCGCGGCGGCGGCTGTGGTCCCGATGTCCGGTGCGGTAGCGACGGCCGCCGAAGCGGGATCCGATGCGCCGGCCGAGGCGGGTCCGTTCGGTGATCCGGTCTCGGATACGGATACGGTGCCGACCGCGCCGGGCGGGCTTTCGGATGCCGGCCCGGCACCCGAGTGGCCGGCGTAGGCCGATGTCGCCGTGGTGGGTTCTCGCGTCCCGGTTCCGGCGTGCGTGCGCGGATGGGACCCGGACGCCGGAGACGCCGTCGAGGAGTCGCTGGGCGAGCCGCCCGGTGCACCGTAGCGGTTACGGAGGTACTCGGCGAATTCGCGGGCCGGTCCCTGGTAGTTCTGCGGATCGAGATCGGTGCGCCCGGCCAAGTTCTCGGCAAGTTGTTCGCCCTCGGCCCGTCGCTGTGCTGTCAACCCTTCACTCATCTGGTCGACAGCGAGATCAGCGCGACGAGGTGTGGAGCCGTCCCCGCCGGGCACCGTGGTGGCCGCACCGGCCGCGCGGACGGCGTGCAGCGAAGAGCCGAACGCGGTCACCACACCTGATCCGAGACCGCTCACCAGAGCAGCCAGTAGATCCTGGCCACGTAGATCCTTCCCGCTCGTGAGCGCGGCCGCCACTGTCCCGGCCGCCGCGCCGGCGAGCCCACCGGTCGCGCCCGCAGCGACTGTCGCGGCCACTTGCCCACCGATCCGCGCTCGTCGCGACGCCTGCGCGCTGAGTCGCTTGATGATCGCTGTGGCCGTCACCCGGCCCACCGGTGCGCCCAACGCCCCACCCGCGCCGCCGGCAATGACCGCGACCTGCACCTCGCGCCAGTCCACTCGGTCCCGGTGGCCGTCGGAGATCTGTTTGCGCTGCGCCGCCCAGTTCACCACGCCGCCGGTTCCCATGCCCAGCGCAGCCGCGCCCGCTATCGCCGCCGACCGGGGGAATTGCACGATCGTCCGAGCCAGTTGCTGGGCCAACCGTTCCAGCATGCTCCGCCATCCCAGCGCCACGGTCTTGCGCGCCGCGATCCGCTGTGCCGCGAGCATCACCGACCCACCGGTGGCGAACAGTGCCAGCGACGCCGTCACCTGGACCGTTATCGCGATCGCGACGCCGAGTGCCAGATACTGTTGCAGTTCGAGCGCCGTCGCTGTCTCGTGCGTCGACCGCGAGAGCGTCGCATAGCCCTCGCTTATCGACCGCATATCCGCGGCGACCGCCTGTGCCTGCTCGGCCACCATCTCCGCCGTCACCCCCGCCACGGCGCCGGGCACCCCGACGCCGGCCAGCGCCTCGAGTTCATCGGCCAACCCGCTCAGCGCCGCCGCTCGCGCCGCCCACTGATCACCACATCGTCGCAAACCCGCGACATCGCACTCCGGAATGTGCCCGACCACAATTTCCGCTACCCATGGTGGTACATCATCCGGAAGCCGAACACCCATCAGTGAACCGGCCGCCCACGCATTGTCTCGACCAGTACCCGGTGCAACACCTTCGCCGGTCCGCACGCCGTGTCCGGCCGCAGTTCGACCTCGGTGAATCCCGCTGCCAGCATGCTCCGCGGATCCAGCGGGCCCGTAGCGGAACCGGCGGAGCCCAGTTGGGATCGCCAGTCCCGGTACCCACGGACGACCGCGGCCAGGGTGTCACCATGCCAAGGGCCACTGATCCGGTGGTACTCGGTGATCATCGTCCGCTCGGCGCGACGCGTGATGTCCGGCCCCGCACTATCGACAAGGAGCTCGCCGAGGTTGTGGACCACGATCGTATACATCGGCCTTTCCAGCACTTTGCCCGCGACGGCGCTCCCGGGCCACCGTCCGCCTGCCGGAACCCGCGCTCGGGCATCGCTGGCATCGGCGAACAGCTGTTGGAATACGATCCAGCCCCCGGAGGGGGGATCGGCCCGTTCCTCCCAGCGTACGCAGGAGACTTGACCATTCGGCAGCGCGACGACCGCAAGCCCGGCGAGGTCCACGGACTGGTGCCGGCCCAGGACATCGTCGACCGCGGCGGCGATCTCGCGGGCCGCCTGTGCATCGATTCCCGAGTCCGCGAAGCCGGTGATTCGTAGCCGGTGCCGTGCGGCGAGTTCGTCCAGTATGTCGAGTGCTTCCGGTTCGGCCGGAGCCGGGCGGCGGGCGAGCCGGGGCCGCACGTCCTTCGGGCGGTCACCACCGGAATCGAGTTTCCCTTTCTTTTCCGGCGTTTTCTTTTCCGGCGTTGTCACCGGCGGCGCGGCCCCGGGGGCGACCGGAGCCGAAACCGGTGCCCGAGACCCGCCCGGCCCCGCGGCGGTTCCTTGCGCCGGTAAGCCAGGGGAACGCGTATCCGGCTGCCGCTGCCAGGGAGTGGCCCCGGTCGCGGATTTCGTCGACACAGTGGGGTGTGCGCTCGGCATCGCTGCCGCCGCCGGACCGCGGCTCGGCGCGCCCGAGGTGTTACCGGACGCCGGCGGGATGACGCGGTTACCGGCCGGCAGATCCGGGTGGACCGGGCGTGCACCGGATGGACCGGATGGCTGTCCAGGGCCGGTGGCGGGTGTCGTATTCGTGCCCGCCGGGGCAGTCGTTTCCGGGGTGCCCGCTGTCGTCGGCGGCACCGGGTCCGGAGGGACCGCGGTAGCCATGGCGGACGAATCGTCTGCTGTATTCGTTGGATACTGCCTGTCGGTACGACCAACCGAAGGCATACCGTCCGGCGCACCGGCCGATGCGTCCATCGGACGCCATACCGTTTCGGGCGCGGCCGTGGCCGTGTCCGATATCCCCGGTCCGGTGGATTCGGTAGGCGTGCGCCATTCGGGGACAGCGTCCGGATCTGCTGGATCCCGGACCCTTCGCGCCGCGCTCGAGTCCGTGTCCTCGAAGGTATCGGCGGCACCGGTGACCCCGACCCTGATCCGGGAAAGCTTATCTACCACCGTACGCAGGGCCGCTATGCCGTCCTCGGCCTGTGGTTCGTATTGCTCACCGAACATGCGCCCGGGATCGTCATCGCCCCAACAGCGGCCTTCGGCGGCCAGCCCGGTCTCGAGCGTCGTCAGCTCCTGCTGCGCCGCCTCGGCGATCCGGGCGAATTCCGGTGACAGAGCGCGCAATTGATCAAGATCGATTCGAAGCGATTGAACCATTCGATGACCTCAGCGCCTACCTTCTCCCGGGAAAGCCGATTATCGGCTTGCGCGCCGCCCGGCGTCACTCCGGCCCTTCTCCCTCTCGAGAAGCCGCGCCGCGGGAAGGTGTCGGCCCGGCATCCCATGGACCGATACCAGTGCAGGAACAACTTCGACTGTCCGCCGACACCGCCCGCCTCATCCACACGGACTCACGGCTGGTCACCCCTTGCTCCGGAAATCGCCCGGGCGCGGCGAGGTCGGTCGCGACAACCTCGCTGGAGGCCGGAGCGGGAGGATCGACCGACCGGCCGGATTCGCTCCGGGTGGGCGTCGCGGCGCGGACAGGGCCATGGCGAGTTCCCCCCGCCGGGCAGCCCGCCACCACCGCCGGCCGGAGTTGACAGCACGCCGGAGCTTGCGCACGGCGGGTACCTGTGTGAGCAGGTGTAGCTGATAGCGCCACGGCATCTGTGGCCCGTGCCGAGCCGCCATCGCATAGGCGAACTGGACGGCGCTCCGGTCGAGGTACCGATCGGCATGTTCGAACCAGACCATGCTGGCACGGGCGGCGGCCTGGATCGGGCGCAGCGCGGCGCGGCGCTGGGCGTCGTAGTTCTCCAGCGCGTCGGCGACCTCGGCATGCTCATACAGATTCTGTGCGAGCGTGACGGCGTCGACGATTGCCAAGCGGGTACCGGAGCCGATGGTGAAGTGCGTCGTGTGCGCTGCGTCGCCGAGCAACACGACATTGTCGTGATACCAGGCCTTGTTGGTGATCTCGGGAAAGCGGCTCCACTTCGCGAACTCGCCGCGTGTCTTGCTGATCAACGAGTGACCGCCGAGAACGCGCGTGAAGATATTCTCCAGCACACGCAAATTCTCCGGATCCCCCAAGGAGTCGAATCCCAGTCCGTGCCAGGTCCGCGGTTGGCACTCGATGATGCAGGTGCTGATCTTCCCGGCCACCGACGGGTAGGCATGGAACCAGATCCAACCGGCCGCGGTGTGTTCGAAGGCGAAGGTGAATCGGGTGAAGACCTGGTCCGTACCGAGCCAGATATATCGATTCTCGCCGAGTGTGACGGACGTGCCGAAACGATGATCGCCCAGCTGCCGTACCCGGCTGTTCGCGCCGTCGGAGGCGACGATGAGATCGGTGTCGTCGAATCCCGAGAGATCGTGGACCTCTTCTCCGTGCCGGACCTCGACACCCAAATCGCTCGCCCGCCGGGAAAGTACGTCGAGCAGTGCCGCACGCCCCATGCTGAACCCGTAACCGCCGAAATGCGCGGTCTGGTTGTCACCCAGGTGAATTGCCTGCTCACGCCATAGGACCGAACCGGCGCGCACCGCCCGGGCGCTCTCGGGGTCGTTCCCGTACAGGATGTCGAGCAGGTCGTCCCAGTACACGACGCCCCAGCCATAGGTGGCCCCGGGGGGATCGCGGTCGATCACCGTGATGGCATGGGCCGGGTCGCGCCGCTTCAGCGAAATAGCAAAGTACAGCCCGGCCGGCCCGCCACCGACGCATACGATCTTCATCTCGTTACCAGCTCCAGTCCGGCTGGTCGCACCTCACTTCACCTGATCGGTACTGGATGCCACCGTGCCCGGCGCGATGCGCGTCGCCGGGCACGGTCACCGGCGTCAGAAGCTGCCCCAGCCACCCCCGCCGGGCCACCAATTGCCCCAGCCATTTCCCCAACCCCCACCATTACCCCAACCCCCGCCGCCGCGACCCCAGCCGCCATTACCCCAGCCCCAACCATCGCCGCGACCCCAACCATCGCCGCGACCCCAACCATCGCCGCGACCCCAACCGCCACCTCCACCCCAACCGCCACCTCCACCCCAACCGCCACCGCCCCAGCCGGGGCTGTCGACGGTTTGGGTTGCGGACGTGGGCGTGGTTGCCTGCGCGGTGGGCGCTTGCGCGGCTGCGACGACCGGAATCGCGGCAACTGCGGCTATACCGGCGGCGGCCGCCAACCGGGCGAACTTCGTGTGTGAATTCTTTCTCGTCATGATGGGCTCCAGATAGTGTCCCGACCCGCTTGAATTCTACGCGCCGTACTCTGGAATTTTTCCGCGTTCACTCGACTACAATTCTCCGATTTTCGCACGGTTTTTCGGCCCGACAATGCCCGTCTGGTCCCGGGTGATCCCGGCGCTCGGCCGCAGCGGCCCGCCCAGGTGACAGGGCGGGGTAGCGGAGGCCGAGACCGCGCGAGCGCCGGTCCGACATCCGGTGATCAGCGTGCGCGGCGGGTAGTCGGTCGCGACGGTCGGTGCCAACCCTCGCGGCGGTACGCGAGAGCGGTCGGGCCGGTCATGGGCCACCCCGTTCCTCGGCCATACGGACCGGCTCCGCCGCCGAGACCTGGGCCTTCTTCCTTGCCACGGCATCGAGGGTCATCAGCACGGCACCTTCCCCCTGACGATCGGGTCAGCGAATCAGGGCGGGAACACTCGCGTTCCGCAGTCCCCCGTGCGGGGCCGAGCGAAGGCCGGATCACCCCGACCGGTCACCGAGCGACATCCGTATCGGATAGACCGTTGGTCGGGCACTTCCCCGATCGTCTATTTGTTCGTGGATGGCGTCGAGCGTCGCCGGGAGAACCCGGACAGGAATATCCGCGCGCGGTGCGTTGCCGTGACAACACCGACAAGACCGATAACAATGCTGCCCATGACCGTGGCGGTCGGCAGCGAATTGGATGATCGGCGTGCGGACCGGGGCGATAATGCGGTGCCGCGGAAATACTTCCGGCCCGATATCGAAGGACTGAGAGCAGTAGCCGTGGTGGCCGTCGTGCTTTTTCACGCAGGCATGCCCGGGATCGACGGCGGATTCGTCGGCGTGGATGTCTTTTTCGTCATTTCCGGATTTCTCGTCACCGGAATCCTCTATCGAGAAACGGCGACCACGGGCAGTGTCGGGCTGGCCCGGTTCTATGGCGCGCGGGCGCGGCGACTGCTACCCGCGGCAGGTCTTGTCCTCGTCACCACCGCGGTTGCGGCCACCGTGCTACTGCCGCCCCTGCAAGCCCGCCGGGTACTCGGCGACGGGATCGCCGGCGCGCTGTACGCCGGGAACTATCGGTTCGCACTGCGCGGCACCGACTATCTTGCCGGCGATGCGCTTCCGTCGCCGTTTCGACATTTCTGGTCGCTCGGTGTGGAAGAGCAGTTCTATCTGCTCTGGCCTGTGCTGATCGCCACGACGGCTTGGTGCGCTCGACGGCACCGAACCGGGTCGGCGGCATCGCTGCCGTATCTGACCGTTCTCCTGATCATCGCCGCGTTCTCCTTCGCGACCTCACTGAGCTGGACCGGCACGCTCCCCTCGTGGGCGTTCTTCTCGCTGCCCACCCGGGCCTGGGAGTTGGCCGCCGGGGGCGTGATCGCGCTGTCGGCGGCGATGTGGTCCAGGCTGCCGAGAATTCCGGCCACTCTGGCCGGCTGGGTCGGGTTGCTACTGATCACCGTCGCCTGCACCTGGTTCGACGAGCACACCCGATATCCCGGAACCGCCGCGCTGCTGCCCGTCGCGGGGACCGTGCTGGTGATCATGTCCGGCTGTGCCACTCCACGGTTCGGTGTCGGGCGCGGGCTGGCACTCGGCCCCATACGGGCGATCGGCCGCGGCTCCTACTCGTGGTACCTGTGGCACTGGCCGGTGTTATTGCTTGCGCCCTGGGTGATCGGCCATCCGCTCGGGCTCGGCGGTTCGCTGGGCGCGGTCACGTTAGCGGGTGGACTCGCCATGCTCACGCTGTGGCTGGTCGAGAACCCGGCCCGTTTCGCCGTTCCCTTCCGCGGTTCGGCCGCGCACAGTCTCCTCTGTGGCGGTGCCATCACGGCGATCGCCGTCGGCGTGACGCTCGCACTGCTCGTACTCGTGCCGGTCCCGGCCGGCCGCGGTACGGCGGCCCCGTCCCTTGCCCTCACTGCACCCGCCGCACCGGCCACCCCGACTGCGGACCCCGGCGAGACAGCAGTCCGGCAGCAGGTCGACCAAGCACAGGCCGCTATTGCCGCCTCCGCCGCGACCGGCCCCGTCCCTTCGAATCTCACCCCGTCGCTCGCCGACGCGGCCGGGAGCAAGGCGGATGTGTTCGTGAACGGCTGTGTACGGTCCTGGCGAGAGGTTGGCCAGGCCGAGTGCGCCTCCGGCGATCCGGACTCGGCCACCACAGTGGCCCTGGTCGGCGATTCCCATGCCGCGATGTGGCAGCCGGCGTTCGAGCAGGTCACCGCGACGCGACACTGGCGGCTGGGGACGATGGCCAAGGTCACCTGCCCGGTGATGGACCTGCCCATCACCAGTCCTTACCTGGGCCGGGAGTACACCGAATGCGAGCAGTGGCGCGAGCAGATCGTGGCCCGGCTGCAGGCCGACCGACCGCGGTTGATCGTGGTGAGCATGTCCCGGCGATATGGTGGCGACTTCGGTTTCGTGTCCTACGACCCGGCCTGGATCGACAGCCTGCACCGCCTGGTCGCCCGGCTGCGCGCAACCGGTGCCGCCGTGCTCGTGCTGGGGTCGATCCCCGACCCGCACACCGATGTCCCGATATGTCTGTCCGCACATCTCGACGATTCCGCGGCCTGCGCCCCGGCACGACCGGACGCGCTCAACGATGCCGGTATCGCGGCCGAGCGGGCGGCAACCATCGCCGGTGGCGGACAGTACGCCGATCTGACCTCGCTGTTCTGCACCCCCTCCGACTGCCCCCTTGTCATCGGGGACAACCTGGTCTTCCGCGACGACAATCACCTCACGGTCGGTTACGCCGAAACGCTCGCACCGATCATCGGCGCGCTCACCGACCGCGCGCTCGCCCGCAACTGATCCGGGCATGGCACCGGCCCGGTCGTTCGTCGTATGTCGTCCTACGAACCGTCTCCCGCGGCAGTAGCACGCCGCGTCGCCGGCTCGGCGATCGCACGTCCTCCGGGAAAACCGGTCCGGGCGCGGCGAGGTCGCGATAGCCTCGCTGGAGGCCGGAACGGGAGGTCGGATCCTGGAAACGTGGTGGAGCTTCGTCGTGGAACGACGGCATCAGCTCTTCGTCGACTCCTGTCTGCACGTCTCGGCGGTCGTGCAGTCCCTGCTCATCGCGACCGTGGTGGCGGTGGCCGTGGGTATCGCCGTGTACCGCAGTCCGATCGGCTCGGCGGCCGCGACCGCCGCGGCCGGCACCATTCTCACGGTGCCCTCGTTCGCCCTGCTCGGCCTGCTCATTCCTCTGATGGGTCTGGGTGTCGCACCGACGGTGACCGCGCTGGTGCTGTACGCGCTGCTGCCGATCCTGCGCAATACCCTCGTCGGTCTCTCCGCGGTGGATGCCGCGGTGGTGGATGCCGCGCGGGGGGTCGGGATGAACCGGTTGCGGGTGCTCGCCGCGATCGAACTGCCGCTGGCCTGGCCATCGATCTTGACCGGGATGCGGGTGAGCACCCAGTTGATCATGGGCATACTCGCGCTGGCCGCCTACGCGAAGGGCCCGGGGCTGGGAAATCTGATCTTCTCCGGGCTGGCCCGGCTCGGCAGCCCCAACGCGGTACCGCAGGCGCTCACGGGCACCGTGCTGATCGTCGCACTGGCCCTGGTTCTCGACGGGATCTTCGTCCTCGTCGGACGTTTCACCATTTCGAGGGGAATCCGTGACTGATTCGGCGAACCGTACCGCCGCGGCGGCGGTGTCCGGTGTCGAGATCGTACTCGACTCGGTCACCAAACAATATCCGGGACAACGGTATCCGGCCGTCGACGCGGTATCGATGACGATACCGGCCGGTGAGATCGTGGTACTGGTCGGACCGTCGGGCTGCGGGAAGACCACCACCATGCGGATGATCAACCGGCTCATCGAGCCCACCTCCGGCACGGTGACCATCGACGGCCGCGACGCCGCCGGGATCGACCCCGACCGGTTGCGCCGCGGTATCGGGTACTCCATCCAGCAGGCGGGGCTGTTCCCGCATATGACCGTCGCGCGGAACATCGCGACAGTCCCGGAGTTGATCGGCTGGGATCGCACGCGGATCGCCGCGCGCACCGACGAGATGCTGGAACTGGTCGGGCTGGATCCCGAAACCTACCGGCGCCGGTATCCGCGCCAGCTGTCCGGCGGGCAGCAGCAGCGGGTGGGGGTGGCGCGGGCACTGGCCGCGGATCCGCCGATCCTGCTGATGGACGAACCCTTCGGTGCGGTGGACCCGATCACCCGCGGCCTGCTCCAGGACGAACTACTCCGGTTACAGTCCGAACTGGGGAAGACGATCGTCTTCGTCACCCACGACTTCAACGAGGCGGTGAAACTCGGAGATCGGATCGCGGTCCTGGGCGACCGCTCCCGGATCCTGCAGTTCGACCGGCCGGCCGCGATCCTGGCCGACCCGGCGGATGAGACCGTCGCCGGATTCGCCGGCTCCGATGCCGCGCTCAAACAGCTGACCCTGACCCGGATCCGGGAGGTGACGCTCGGGGAATGCGCCACGGTCACCGAGGACGCTCCGATCGAGGTGGCGCGGACGGCGATCGGGAGCAGGGCCCGCGCCCTGGTGCTCGACACCGCGGGGCGGCCGCTGCGCTGGATCACCGCCGCCGACCTCGCCCACGCCGACTCGGTCGGCGGGGCCGGGACCGCGGCCGAAACCCTGCCCGCCGAATCGACTCTCCAGGAGGGTTTGGCGGCGCTGCTCGGTGACCGGACCGCTACCGCGGTGGTCACCGGAGCGGACGGAAAGTACGCGGGACTGGTCACGATCGACACGCTGGTCGGCCATCTGGCCGGGCTGCGGCCCGAGCCCCGCACCGGCACGGCGACGGATGTGCCGGCATGACCACCCTGGTGGCACCCCCCGCACCGGGGCGGCGCTCGGCGCAGTGGCGCGCCGAACGGCTCCGGTTGCTGATCCAGCCGGTGCTCGTCGTGCTGCTCACCGCGGGAGTTCTGGTGTGGGCGTTCCGGCGCGACCTGACCGTCACCCAGCAGGCGAGCCTCGATGCCGGCAATATCGCCACCGTCACCTGGCAGCACATTCTGATCACCGCCACGGTGGTGGTGCTCGTCGTCGTGGTCGCGGTCCCGCTGGGCACCCTGCTCACCAGGCGCGGGTACCGCCGACTGGCACCGTTCGTCGTCGGTGTCGCCAATATCGGCGCCTCCGCGCCGGCGATCGGGCTGATCGTGCTGTTCTATCTCGTCACCCGGACCACCGGGTTCTGGATCGGGGTGGCGCCGATCGCCTTCTATTCACTGCTGCCGGTCCTGCGCAACACCATCCTGGGTTATCAGGAAGTCGATCCGATGCTGGTGGACGCCGGGCGCGGACAGGGTATGTCGGCGGGAGCCGTCCTGCGCCGGATCGAGTTCCCGCTCGCCGTCCCCTACATCCTGGCCGGGCTGCGCACCTCGCTGGTGCTGGCCGTCGGCACGGCCACGCTGTCGTTTCTGGTCAGCGCGGGCGGACTGGGGATTCTGATCGATACCGGCTACAAACTGCGCGATAACGTCACGCTGGTGGTGGGCGCGGTACTCGCGGTGGCGCTGGCCCTGCTGGTGGACTGGCTGGGCGCGGTGGCGGAACGGTTCCTCGGCCCGCGGGGGCTGCGATGAGAACTTTCCGATCGGCACGGCTGCTGCTCTCGGCGGCGGTACTGCTGCTGGCCGGGTGCGGCCTCCAGGCGGGGAGCGCGGTTCCGCTGCCGGTCGGGCCCGGCAGTATCCGCCCGGTCCCGGAGCTGGCCGGCGTCACTGTCACAGTGGGCTCCAAGGATTTCACCGAACAGAACATCCTCGGCTACATCATCGAATACGCGCTGGTCGCGGCTGGGGCCGAAGTCCGGGACCTCACCAATATCCAGGGCTCCAACAGTTTGCGCGATGCGCAGCTCAACGGCCAGATCGATATCGCCTACGACTACACCGGCACCGGCTGGGTCAACTATCTCGGCAACGAGAAACCGGTCCCGGACGAACAGGGCCAGTTCGCGGCGGTACGCGACGCGGACCTGGCCGCACACGACATGGTGTGGACGGCGATGGCGCCGATGAACAACACCTACGCGCTGGCGACCGCCCGCCGCACCGCGGAACGGACCGGCACCTGGACCCTGTCGGATTACGCGCGCCTGGTCGCCACCGATCCCGCCGCGGCGAGTACCTGCGTGGGCACCGAGTTCAATGTGCGTCAGGACGGATTCCCCGGCCTGACCCGCGCCTACGGTATCGACGGCGGGCAGGTGCCCAAGCGCATCGTCCAGGACGCGGTGGTCTATCAGGCGACCGCCGACGCCGCGCAGTGCGGATTCGGATCCGTCGCGGCCACCGACGGTCGTATCCCCGGACTCGACCTGGTCCTGCTGCGCGACGACCGCTCCTTCTTCCCCAAGTACAATGCCGCTCTGGTGATGCGTGCGGATTTCGCCCGGGCGCATCCACGGATCACCGAGGTCATGGCACCCATCTCCCGGTTGCTGACCAACGAGTCGATCACGGAACTGAACCGGCGGGTCGATGTCGAGGGCCGCGAGCCCGCGGAGGTGGCGCGCGACTGGATGGTCGCGCAAGGGTTCGTCACCGAGGAGTGAACGGCCAGGTGAGGAGAAGGTGAATGGTGGCTCCGGACGGACCGACGCTCCCCTCACCGGCTCCGGCCCGCTCGGTGCTGTTCGGTCTGCCGCCCGCCGGGCGGCGGCTGCCCGGGGCGGCGCGCGCGGCCCTGGCATTCGGCGCGCCGGCGCTGGTCGCGGTGGCCCTGGGACACGAACAGCAGGGCCTGATGGCCGCGACGGGCGCGCTGGCGGTCATCTTCGGTGAAGGCCAGGTCTACCGGCGCCGCTGGCGGATCGTCGGGGCGGCCGCGCTGGCACTCACCCTCTCGGCGTTCGCCGGCGGCCTGACCGGGGAACTGATCCACCAGCGGCTCGACTCGGGTGGCACGCACTGGTGGCAGCTGCTGCTGGTACTGCTGATGGCGGCGGTCGCGGTGACCGGCACCTTCGTGAACTCGGCGCTGCGGCTGGGCCCACCGGGTGGGTTCTTCTTCGTCCTGGCCGCCGGGGTCGGCGCGCTGATCACCGGGCACGGTGTCCCACCCGGGCAGGTGGCCCTCTGGACGGCCATCGGCGGGGGCAGTGCCCTGCTGGTCGGTATGTCGGCGGCGCTGACGAGGACGCACCCGCCGGAAGAGCGGGCGGTGGCCGCCGCGATCACCGCGGTGGAGGACTACGCCGCCCTCGCTCCCGGCGCCGCGGACCTGGTGGACGCGCGCTACACGACCGCGATGAAGGTGCAGACGGCGTGGGCACTGCTCGACGACGCCCGGCGCACCGGCAGCGACGGTCTCGCCGCCACGCTCACCGGCGCCCAGCGCACCTTCGCCGACGCCCTACATCGCAACCGGACCACCGACGACGAATCGGATCTGCTCTTCGATACCGGCCGTCCCGCGCCGACACCGCGGCCGTCGCTGCGCTACCGGCTACTGCGGTCGCTGTCGCCGGACAGCCACGCGGTGGTCTCGGCGAATCGGATCGGGGTCGCCGCGCTACTCGCCGGCTGTTCGACCGTTGCGCTGGATCTCGGTCGCCCGGACTGGGCGGTCCTCACGATCACGGTGCTGCTGCACCAGGGACCGGACCGGGTGCGCGGCACCTACCGCGGGGTGCACCGGATCGGCGGTACGGCCCTGGGGCTGGTACTGTTCGCCGCGCTCTACGCGCTGGAACCCCGGGACTGGACGCTGGTGCTGATCCTGATGGCCCTGCAGTTCGCCATCGAGATGTTCGTCGCCCGGAACTACGGGCTCGCGGTCGTCTTCATCACGCCGCTGGCATTGCTGATGGGTGGGGGTGGACAGTACGGCGATATCTTCCCGGTACTACGCGACCGGCTGCTCGAGAGCGTGATCGGTGTGGTGATCGGGTTGGGCGCGCTGTGGGCGGTCGACCGGCGGGCCCACCGGCGGGTGCTGCTGCGCAACGATCAGCGGGTGCTCGAGGTCATCGGTCACCTCCTGGACCGCATATCCCCGGGCCGGGACCGACGCGAGGGATCGCAGGGCACGAAGACACCAGGTCCGCAGCACAACACGCCGACGGGTCCACCACCGGACACAGCACCCGCGGACCCCCAGCACGCCGCCCCACCGGACCCGCGGCCCACGGCACCGGCTCCGCAACGCTGCCTACCGAACGACCGGCCGGATGCGGTCTCACCGGACTCGCGGCAGATCGCGCCGACCGGTCCACCGCACGGCACACTTCCCTCTTCGCCGCGCGAAACGGTACCCGGGGTATCGGCCCTGCGGCGGGAGCTGGAATTCGAACTGATGGGTTCCACTCTCGGCGCGATCGACGCCGCCCACAACGAGCCGGAATGGGCGCGGGCGCATTGGACCCGGCATCGGCGCATCCGGCGGCTCGGCCACGAGGTGCTCGCCGCGTCCCGGCAGGACCCGGGGTACCAACCGGTCGAGACCGCGCAGCTGGGCCGCTGGTCCCGCAGTCTCGCCGAGCTGGCATAACCCCCCGAGTGGCACTCCCGTTACGGCGGTCGCGGCGTGCTGATCTACTAGAGCGTGGAGAAGGGCTCGGTGGTGATCCACTCCCAGCGAATCAACTGCTCGGCCAGTGAAGTTCACGCGATGGTCGAAGGCGCGGTCCGCCACGGCACCGAAATGAAGGTCGAAGCAAACTATGTGGACTCCCACGGCCAGTCCGAGTTCGGATTCGGAATCACGAAGCTGCTGGGCTTCGACCTGCTGCCGCGGATAAAGCGGATCAACAAGTGCAAACTCTACCGGCCGGCCACCGGACAGGCGGACATGTGGCCGGGGCTGAAACCGGCCACGACCAGGTCCATCCGGTGGGAACTGATCGCGCAGCAGTACGACCAGATGGTGAAATACGCGACCGCGATCCGCACCGGCACCGCCTCGACGGAAGCGATTCTGCGCAGGTTCATGAAGGCCAACGCCGCCCACCCGACGTATCAGGCGATGATCGAACTCGGCAGAGCACAGAAGACCATCCTTCTGTGCCGGTATTTGCGCAGTTGCGAGTTGCAGCGCGAAATCGAGGAAGGCCTGAACGTCATCGAGTCGATGAACCGCGCCAACAGCGTGATCTACTACGGCAAGACCGGCGAACTCTCGTCCAACCGGGCCGACGAGCAGGAACTGAGCGTGCAGTGCCTGAGAATCGTGCAAGCGTCGCTGGTCTACGTCAACACCTTGATGATCCAAGACCTGATCGACGACCCCGGCACCGGCGAGGTCCTCGCGACCGCGGCCGACAAACGCGGGGTGACCCCGCTGTTCTGGGAACACGTCCTGCCTTATGGAGAGGTGAAGCTGAACATGACCAGCCGACTCGCACTCAGCGGCTGACGACGAAGATCACCCCGCCGCGCGTAGCCGATATGCCGCGTGCGCCCCCTGACATGCCGACCGATTGGGTCGGCAATACGACGTGCTCAATCTCGGTCGCCCCTTGTGCCGGTCTCGAGCGGGCAGAGCCCCATGGCCGGGGCTCTTTCCGGATCGTCAGACGAAGTCTGCGTCGACGCTGATGGTCGGCTCCGCTGGTGGGTCCTGGGCGAACGAATACGAAATTCCCTGTGAATCGAGAGTGTCGAAGAGTTCCGGTGGATACTGCGACCTTTCCGAAAAAAAGGTGACACGATCAATGGAATCGGTCCGCAGAGGCGACAACTCTGTACCGGCCGGGGTGGAGGTCACTCTATGAATCTGGGCTTCGATGTATGGTTTGACACTTTCGGGGGACTGGTACGTGAACGGATCTTCATTACGCCGGAACAGATTCGAGGTCGGGTTCGTGAGAGGATCGGCAAGCGACATGCCCACCTTCATCTCGTCGTTGTGTGTTGCGACGGCCAGAGAGTCGTTGAGTGTAATCGTTGTCCGCTCGGCAACCTGCGGCTTGAAAACTATTGCGGCTGTACCATATCCGGACAGACGACCGCCGTACAGATCACGCCCCAGCGGATCGCGTGTGACATACCCATATATCGGCCGACCTTCCGGCGCCAGGTCGGCACCATATCCGAAGAGCGCTTTGTGTGAAGGAACGTATTCCTCCAACTGATGCTCGAAGATACTGGTTTTGCCCGTGTCGAAGAAGGACTTGATTTCCCCGCTGTCGAGCACTTTCTGAAGCGTCGGACCGGTGACCCTGGTACACACGTAGCTGTCACGGACAAGCTCCGCCGCATGATCACCGGCCTGGGCGGTGAACTCCTCGAGGGTGAGCCCGCGATCTGCCGCGAAGCGCGACCAATGCTGCACTCGATGTGTTTCGTAGTCGGTGAGGCACTCCGACGAGGGTTTCACATGTGCCAGCGGAGGGATCGGCTCGTCGTTCCGGCCGAGTTCGGCGGATCCGCCGGGCGGACCGATGCCGCCGTCACCGGCGACACTCTCGCACACGGAATCCACAGGATGAGCACCATCCCGGTCACTACCCAGATAGTGCTGCATACCCGGTCGGAGAGTATCCGGAAACTTGCGTACGTCTTTCTCCATGGCTTCTGCACCGCGGACTATTTCGCTACTCAGTCGCTCTGCTGCCTCGGCCATCGTCTTGGCCCATGTCGGATCGATCACGCCGATAATTCCCAATGCGATGAGCCAGTCACACGCGGTCGCTTATCTCACACGTCACGCGGCGGCGGGACATGCACGGAATCCGTGGGGGTTTCAGCGGCGTGCCGGCCGGAGGCCGTGCCCGACGACTCCGGGCCCGGGACCGGACCGAGGTAACGGTGCAGGGAAGTCTTCGGAATCCCGGTCTTCTTCGCGATCTCCGCCAGCGAGTGGTTCTCCCGCCGCAGCAGCCGCGCGTACTCGATCTTGTCGTCGGGGTGGGCGACCGGGCGTCCGACGCGGCGGCCGGCGGCTTCGGCGACCATGCGGGCGTGCGCGGCACGCTCGGCAGTGAAGGTGCGTTCCATCTCCGCGAACAATGCCAGTAGCAGCACCGCTACCCGGCCCATGCCCTCGTCGGCGGTATCGATCGGCACCGGGTCGGCGAGAGATTTCACCCCTATCCCGCGCTCGCGTAGATCGTGGATGAGGTTCAGTACCTCCCGCAGGTTGCGGCCGAGCCGGTCCAGGGTGTGCACCACTATCCGATCCCCGGGCCGGGCGTAGGCCAGCAGTTTCGCCAGGCCGGGCCGGTCGACGGTCGCGCCGGTCTTCTTGTCCACATAGATCCTCGGGTTCGGGATCCCGGCATCCGCGAGTGCGGCCAACTGGCGGCCGAGGCTCTGTTTGGCCGAGCTGACCCGGGCGTAGCCGAGATCCCAGTCGCCTGCCGGGCGCTGATCCATCGTCACCATTGCGAAACCGTACCGGAAATTGATTCCGCACGCGGATTCCGGAACGCCTCACAGCGATGGCCAGTGGAACGACTTCCGGAACAGTGGGCAACCGAATCGGCCCATGTCGCAATCTATACGACTGCTCATCCAGCTGCCGATAGGAAGCTGTGTGCGAGACGTTCCGCTTCCAGGGAAGCGGAACGGATAGCTGACGGGACGCTCCCGCCGACGCACACGTTACTTCGCGGGTCCAGGCCACAGACCCCTTCGCTCAAGCCTTCCCCGCCGAACGCGCCGCCCACGCCGTCGCCGAAGCCGCCGCGCCCGCTGCACTGCAACCTCACACCAGCGATCGACCAGGAGTGATCTCGGCGGCTACCTAGCCGAACAGGGCTTCAGTACCTGATGACACGATCGTTAACGACAACCCCCTACGGCGAACCCGGGCAACGTAGTCACCGAAATCAGCACCGGCCGGTCGCCTCCCGGGGCCTGGCCCGCCGCGGCCGCGCCGCGCGGCCCTCAGGGCATGGTGGCCATCAGGGCACGATCGGCCGGCGCAGGATCTCCTCGATGTGGTCGGTGTCGCCGGAGATGTCGACGCCCGCTTCGTCCGCGCTCGCCCGGCCCCACAGCAGCAGTGCCAGCCCTTCGGCCGGCCCCGCTACAGTGCCGGCCATGGACTCCGAGTCGCCGAGCACCCACTCGGCCGGGTCGGCGGGATCGGTGGCCACCAGCCGCAGTGCCGCCTCGAGTGGCTCCAACCGGCCCATCCCGACCTGCCGCGGATAGACCAGCCCCACCACTTCGTCGACCGTATCCGCCCACACCTCGGGGACCGCCCGGATCAGGCCGCGGGCCGACTTCCCCGCGATCGCCGCCCGCAGATCGTGCCCGTGGATCAGCGTTTCGTGCACCTGGCGGCGGCGCCAGAACGATGCGGGTCCCGGGGCCGTGGGCTCGGGGTGTGCCAGGATCCGACCCTGGGCCTGCGCGTTCAGGGCCGCCAGGGTCTCGCGGAGTTCGGTCGCGCAGGCGGCGTAGTGAGCGGCGAGGTCGAACGGGCCCTCCCCCAGTGGTTCGGCCTTCTCGGCACGGGCGCTCGCGGCAGCCCAGTGATGGACCGAAGCCAGATGCTCTACGAGTTCGCGGACCGTCCAGTCACCACAGTGCGGGATCCGTGCCACCGGATCGGCATCCGGAATCGAGGCCAGGAATTCGCCCTGGAAATCGGCGAGCAGTAGCGGATAGTCCAGGCCGGAGATCGCGTCCATGGCGCCAAGCTACCGCCTCGTGCCGGTGTCGGCGCGCTGGAACAGACCGGGGTGGCGTAGGTCATCCGGGCGCCGCCGGGCCGCCGGCCGCCGGAGCCGTACCCAGCAGGAACGGGAGCAGGAAATCGCGCAGCAGGGCGCGCTCCTCGGCCACGGTGGCGGGTGGCAGGGTCAGCAGCGAGATCATCACCCGGACCGCCCACCGGCCCAGCCGATCCGCCGCCGCCGCGGACAGATCCGGGCGCAGGCGCGTGACGAAGACCGCGACCAGTTCGTCGATCACCTCCGACGAATCCGAGAGTCGCGCCACGATTCCGGCGTTCGCGGGTTCGAACCAGACGGCCAGGTGCGGGGTTCTGCGTGCCTCGGCCAGGGTGGCGGTCATCCCGTCGAGCAGGAGTCCGGCCCGGTCCGGGCCGTCCAGCCGTCGGTCGCGCCAGACCCGCGCGAGGAGCTGGGTGGCCTCCCGACCGGCGAAGGCGACATACAACGCCTGCCGGTTGGTGAAGTAGCGATAGAGCGTCGCCCGGGAACAGCCCGCCGCCTCCGCCACCTCTGCCATGCCGACCGTACCGGCGCCCTTGTCGATGACCAGGGCACGCACCGCGTCGAGGATCCGTTCCGCGGCCAATTCGGTCCGCCCGCCGGCCAGCCAGTCCGTCATCGCGCGGCTCCGGCGAGCCCGGTGCGGGCGCCGGGCCGCCGCTCGCCGTTGAGCGCGCGGAACCCGTTCACCGCGCCGATCCGGAGCAGCGGGTCATCGCGCCGATCGGTCACGCCGCGCACCGGAAGGGCACGCTGGTCGGCCGCCGGACGTACGGCCCGGGCGCGTAGGCGACCGCGTCGATATCGACGTAATAGTCCGGGAAACGTGCCAGCAACTCCTCCAGCGCCACCCGTGCCTGCATACGGGCGGCGGCCGCGCCCAGACAGTGATGCGGTCCGTGACCGAAGGTCATGATGCGCTGTGGATTGCGCTCGATATCGAGTTCGGCGGCATCGGTGCCGAAGACCCGTTCGTCGCGATTCGCCGAGCCGTACACGAGCAGCACCTTACGGCCCGCGGGAATCGTCACGCCGTCCAACTCCACCGGACGGGTCGTGGTCCGAGCCAGACCCTGGACCGGAGAGGTGAGACGCGCGAACTCCTCGATCGCTGTCCGGATGCCCTCCGGATCGGCGGCCAGCGCCGCGCGCTGCTCCGGATAGCGCTGCAACAGCTGCACCGCACCGCCGAGCAGGCCCGTGGTGGTGTCGTTACCGCCCGCGACCATGGTCCAGGTGTAGGCCAGGATCTGGACCAGGCCGTCCACATCGGCGTCGTCGGCAGCGATACCGGCCTGGACGAGTAGTGACACCGTATCGTCGCCGGGATCGATACGCCGGCGTTTGATGAGCTCGGCGAAATAACCCAGCATCTCCATCGATGCGGCCTGCGCGTCCGCCGTGCGCTGGGTACTCGCGGCCACCACCGCGTCGGTCCAGCCGTCGAAACGCGAGCGGTCCTCCTCCGGGACGCCGAGATAGTGCGCGACCACCATGGTCGGCAGCGGTTTGAACAGATCGGCCACGATATCGCCGCCACCGGGCGCGGCCAGCCGGTCCAGCCGGTCCCGGACGAACCGGCGCACCACCGGCTCCACCTCGGTGACCTGACGCGGGGTGAAGCCCCGGGCGACCAGTTTGCGGAACTCGGTGTGCGCGGGCGGATCCTGCATCACCATCGGCGGGTTTCCGGTGAGACCGATCTGTTCGAGCTCACCGTATTCCACCGTCAGCCCCGCACCCGAGGAGAAGGTGCCGGTGTCCCGGGCGGCGGCGTAGACGTGCGCGTGCCGGGTGAGTACCCAGTAATCGTGGTCCGGGCGGCCGGCGGGGACGACGCGGTGCACCGGATCGTGGTCGCGCAGCACGGCGTACATGGACCACGGGTCGCGCCAGGTCTTGCCTGATCGCAGTTCGAAACCGACCCGATCTTGATACGGATTCGCCACCATGTATCGATGGTAAGACATATGGTCATTTTTGTCTTGCCATGGTGGGAATTGGAACCGCCGACCTGGCCTGTCCCGCAACACCCGAAGGTCTCGTAGGCTCGGCCCTCATGAGCGTTATCCGGTCGATCCTGCTGTTCGCTGTCGCCGCGCTCGCCGAGATCGGCGGCGCCTGGCTGGTATGGCAGGGTGTGCGCGAACATCGCGGCTGGGCCTGGATCGGCGCGGGCGTGATCGCCCTGGGGTTGTACGGATTCGTCGCCACCCGGCAACCCGATGCGAACTTCGGCCGGATCCTCGCCGCGTACGGCGGGGTGTTCGTCGCCGGTTCGCTGTTGTGGGCCATGGCCCTCGACGGGTTCCGGCCGGACCGCTGGGATCTCACCGGGGCTCTGTTCTGCCTGGCCGGGGTCGCGATCATCATGTACGCACCGCGCGGCGCCGCGGCCGGATGAGCGCACCGGACCGGACGGCGGAAAGCATCGCGCGGGGCCCGCCACCACGGCATGATTGGAATCTGCGCGAATATAACCGTGGCCATTTCCCGAGGGCCGCCCCTAGCGTGAACAGGCCGCAGCGGCACATCCGGCCGCGGCAGGCCGGAAAGCGTGCTGCCTGTGGCAATTTCGCTGTGTCCGGCACGAGCGTCCCGTTCCTCACCTACAGGAGAACTCCGCGATGACCGAAACCACCCCGCCGGCCGACCCGACCGCCGGTTGGAGCTTCGAAACCAAGCAGGTCCACGTCGGCCAGGACCCCGACGCCAGCACCAACGCCCGGGCGCTCCCGATCTACCAGACCACCTCCTACACCTTCCGCGACACGGCGCACGCCGCGGCACTGTTCGGCCTGGCCGAGCCGGGCAATATCTACACCCGGATCATGAACCCGACCCAGGACGCGGTCGAACAGCGGATCGCGGCGCTCGAAGGCGGAGTGGCGGCGCTGCTGCTGTCCTCGGGGCAGGCGGCGGAGACCCTGGCGATCCTGAACATCGCCGGCGCCGGTGACCACATCGTCTCCAGCCCCCGGCTCTACGGCGGCACCTACAATCTCTTCCACTACACGCTGCCCAAGCTGGGCATCGAGGTCTCCTTCGTCGAGGATCCCGACGATCTCGATCAGTGGCGCGCCGCGATCCGGCCGAACACCAAGGCCTTCTACGGCGAGACGGTGTCCAACCCGCAGAACCACATCTTCGACATCCCCGGTATCGCCGAGGTCGCCCACGGCGCGGGCCTGCCGTTGATCGTCGACAACACGGTCGCGACCCCGTATCTGATCCAGCCCCTCGCGCACGGCGCCGATATCGTCGTCCACTCGGCGACCAAGTACCTCGGCGGCCACGGTGCCGCGATCGCGGGCGTGATCGTCGACGGCGGCACCTTCGACTGGACGGTCCGCGGCGGCGACGGCCCCCGCTTCCCGGGTTTCACCGAGCCCGACCCGAGCTATCACGGCGCCGTGTTCGCCGATCTCGGCGCCCCGGCCTACGCGCTCAAGGCACGGGTCCAGCTGCTGCGCGACCTCGGTACCGCGATCGCGCCGTTCAATGCCTTCCTGATCAGCCAGGGCCTGGAGACGCTGAGCCTGCGGGTGGAACGGCACGTCCAGAACGCGCAGGCGGTCGCCGAATTCCTCACCGAGCGGCCGGAAGTCACCTCGGTGTCCTATGCGGGACTGCCGTCCTCCCCCTGGTATGAACGGGGTAAGCAGTTGGCGCCCAAGGGCACCGGCGCGGTCGTCGGTTTCGAACTGGCCGGCGGTGTCGACGCGGGCAAGAAGTTCGTGGACGCGCTGACCCTGCACAGCCATGTCGCCAATATCGGCGATGTCCGTTCGCTGGTCATCCATCCCGCCTCTACCACCCACTCCCAGCTGACCCCGGACGAGCAGCTCAGCTCGGGTGTCACGCCGGGGCTGGTGCGCCTGGCGGTGGGTATCGAGGGGATCGAGGACATCCTCGCCGATCTGCGGACCGGGTTCGCCGCCGCCGCAGAGTAATTCGCGCGACCCGAGTTACCCCGGGGCCGGATCCGCCACTCGGCGGGTCCGGCACCGCTGCACTCGCCGCCCCCGCGATCGCCTCGCCGATTCCCGCAGCGCGTAACAACTATCGATAGCCGATCGATCTTGGAGTGATCCACACCACTTTCCCGAAGGTCGAGAGGATGCTCATGAAGACACTCTGCGTGTGCGTGATCATGGCGGCCGCGGCGGTGCTTGCCGCCTGTGGTTCCCCCCAACCGGATACGGAGTCGTACACGACTGTCGCGTCGGCCGTTCCGGTCCGGATCACCACTGTCACACTCACCGCGCCCGCGCCGCGATCGGCCGGAACCGACACGGCACCCCCGGTCGCGAATAGTGCGGCCCGCGTACCGATGCCCTCGGTCGTGTGTATGAATCTGCAGGCGGCACAGGATCTCATCCAGACGGCCGGTGTCTTCTACTCCCGGAGCGAGGACGCCACCGGCCGGGGCCGGTCGCAGGTGGTGGACCGCAACTGGGTGGTGGTCTCGCAGAGACCGGCGCCCGGCACACCGATCGGCGAGGGTGACGCGGTGCTGTCGGTGGTCAAGGTGGGCGAACCGACCGATTGCTACTGAGAACCGCGCCCCGCGGGCCTGCCGCTTCCGGCTGGGGAGCGGCAGGCCCGCGGGGCTCCCGGGGTCATCGGATGGGTACGCACGGAGTGCCCGACGAATACACGTGCAGGACGCACCGCACGGCCAGGATGACGGCCTGGACGAGTTCGAGCGGTTGATAGGCGAACGGGTGCATGAGCGATCCTCCGTTGTCCGTGCCGGGGCAGATCCGATCAGACGGCCGTGGTGAACACATGCGTTTCCCCTACAGCGTGCGCCCTCGGGACCGTGTGGCGGGCGGGTTCGCGGATACCGCTGCTCATAGACTTCACCTGCCCCGCCCCGCGTTCGACCGGGCGGCAAGCACACCTCGGTAGCGAGATCGATCGCTCGGTGACCGGCTTGCCGGTGGCGACATACGTGGCGGAACACAACAGGCCCGCAGGGCAGACACGACCGGTGGCGATACAGGTCACAACAGGCGGGCGACCCGCGCTATGAAGGCGTCAATGCAGGCACGCGGCCCGTAAAGGACCCGTCAACGTGTGCGGACCACCGACCGCGCGGCTCGTACTTTCGATCCGGTTCGGCAGCAGCGGCCGATCGGCCGTACCTCGCTGCCCCAGGTTCTCGGAACGGAGGCGCAAGTGTCGATCCTGGCCTTTCTCGTGGTCACGGTCGCGGTGTTCGGGGTGCTCGGATTCGTGCAGCGAATGGTGGAGCGCCTGTGAACATCGTCAATGCCGTGGGGCTGGTCCTGGCCGTTGCGGTGACCGCGTTCCTGGTGGCCGCCCTGCTGTTCCCCGAGAGGTTCTGAGTGGGTACCACCACCGCCGGGCTGCTGTTCGTCGCCGCCCTGGCGATCGCGCTGGCTCTGGTACACGTTCCGCTCGGTGACTACATGTATCGCGTCTACACCCGCACCGGGCATTCCCGCGTCGAACGGGGGATCTACCGGATCATCGGCGCCGACCCCGACCGTGAGCAGACCTGGGGCGGGTACGCGCGCAGCGTGCTCGCCTTCTCCGCGATCGGCCTGCTGTTCCTGTACTTCCTGCTCCTGGTGCAGGACAGATTGCCGCTCGTACCCGCCGGGCCGGGCACACCGATGACCGCCCCGCTGGCCTGGAATACGGCGGTCAGTTTCGTCACCAACACCAATTGGCAGAACTATGCGGGCGAATCGACCCTCGGTCATATCGCGCAGACGGCCGGACTCTCGGTCCAGAATTTCGTCTCGGCCGCGGTCGGTATGGCCGTGGCGATGGCGTTCGTCCGCGGGTTCGTCCGCTCGCGTACCGGAACACTGGGGAACTTCTGGGTCGACCTGGTGCGCGGCACCCTGCGCATCCTGCTGCCCCTCGCGACCGTATCGGCCGTGGTACTGATCGCGGGCGGTGTGATCCAGAACCTGCACCTGCACGATCAGGTGGCCACCACGCTCGGCGGCGCGCAACAGACGCTGCCGGGCGGGCCGGTCGCGAGTCAGGAAGCCATCAAAGAGCTGGGTACCAACGGCGGCGGTTTCTACAACGCCAACTCGGCTCATCCCTTCGAGAACCCGGCCACCTGGACCAACTGGCTGGAGATCTTCCTGCTCATGGTCATCGCCTTCTCGCTGCCGCGCACCTTCGGGCGCATGGCCGGCAGGCCCGGGCAGGGTTACGCCGTCACCGCCGTGATGGCCGTGCTCGCACTGCTGAGCATCGGGTTGGTCAATGTGTTCCAGCTCCGGCATCACGGCACCGTGCCGGCCGCGGTCGGAGCGGCGACCGAGGGGGTGGAACAGCGCTTCGGGGTGGCGAATTCGGCGACCTTCGCCGGCGCCACCACGCTCACCTCCACCGGAGCCGTCGATTCGATGCACGACTCCTACACCGGCCTCGGCGGCATGATCCTCCTGTTCAACATGCAGCTGGGCGAGGTCGCGCCGGGCGGCGTGGGGTCCGGACTGTACGGGTTGCTCGTCCTGGCGGTGATCACCGTTTTCGTGGCCGGTCTGATGGTCGGGCGGACACCGGAATATCTCGGCAAGAAGATCACGCCCCGCGAGATCAAGCTCGCCGCGGGGTACTTCCTCGTCACGCCGGTGGTCGTGCTGACCGGCACCGCCGTGTCCATGGCGCTGCCCGGACCGCGCGAGTCCATGCTGAACTCCGGACCGCACGGACTCTCCGAGGTGCTCTACGCATTCACCTCGGCCGGTAACAACAACGGGTCGGCGTTCGCCGGCCTGTCCGGCAACACGGACTGGTTCAACACCGCACTCGGCCCGGCCATGCTCTTCGGCCGCTTCCTGCCGATGATCCTGGTGCTCGCGCTGGCCGGTTCGCTCGCCCGCCAGGGCAGCACACCGGAATCCGACGGGACGCTGCCCACCCATCGACCGCAGTTCGTCGGCCTGGTCGTCGGCGTCACGCTGATCCTGGTCGCGCTCACCTTCCTGCCCGCGCTGGCGCTCGGGCCGCTCGCGGAGGGACTCCCCCACTGATGTCCGCCCCCACTCTCGAAGAACCCGGCACGGCAGGTCCGAAGTCCACGAACAAAGCTGTCCGTGGCGGTCTGCCGGACCCGCGGATGCTGCTGAAATCATTACCCCAGGCGCTGCGGAAACTCGACCCACGCACGCTGTGGCGCAATCCGGTGATGTTCATCGTGGAGATCGGCGCCGGCTGGGCGACCGTTCTCACGATCGCGGACCCCACCTTCTTCGGCTGGGTGATCGTGGCATGGCTGTGGCTGACGGTGGTCTTCGCCAACCTGGCCGAGGCGGTCGCCGAAGGCCGCGGAAAGGCGCAGGCCGATACCCTGCGCAAGGCCAAGGCCGATACAGTCGCCCGGCGGTTGCGCGATTGGACGCCGGGCGGGCCCATTTCCGAAGAGCCCGTCCCCGCGCCGGAGTTGCGGCGCGGCGATCATGTCGTGATCGAAGCGGGGCAGGTCGTCCCAGGCGACGGTGACGTGGTCGAGGGAATCGCCTCGGTGGACGAATCCGCCATCACCGGCGAATCCGCGCCGGTGATCCGGGAATCGGGCGGCGACCGGTCCGCCGTCACCGGCGGCACCACAGTGCTGTCGGACCGTATCGTCGTCCGGATCACCCAGGAACCGGGGCAGAGTTTCATCGACAAGATGATCGCCCTGGTTGAGGGCGCGGCCCGGCAGAAAACACCCAATGAGATCGCGCTGAACATCCTGCTGGCGGCCCTGTCCATCATCTTCGTGGTCGCGGTGGTGACACTGCAGCCGCTGGCGATCTACTCGAAGGCCGGTAACCCCGGGGTGCCCGACGGTCTGGCGCTGGGCACCCACGGGGTCACCGGGATCGTGCTGGTCTCGCTGCTGGTGTGCCTGATTCCCACGACCATCGGGGCCCTGCTCTCGGCCATCGGTATCGCGGGGATGGATCGGCTGGTCCAGCGCAATGTCCTGGCCATATCCGGTCGCGCGGTCGAGGCCGCCGGGGATGTGAACACCTTGCTGCTGGACAAGACCGGCACGATCACCCTCGGCAACCGGCAGGCCGCGGACTTCGTCCCGGTCACCGGGGTGGATGCCGCCCGGCTGGCCGACGCGGCGCAGCTGTCCAGTCTCGCCGACGAGACCCCGGAGGGCCGGTCCATCGTGGTCTACGCCAAAAAGGCGCACGGTCTGCGGGAACGCACGCCCGGCGAACTCACCCACGCGCAGTGGGTTCCGTTCAGCGCGGCCACCCGGATGTCCGGTGTGGATGTCGATTCCCACCAGCTGCGCAAAGGTGCGGCCAATTCGGTATCCGACTGGATCCGCAGCCACGGCGGCATCGTGCCCGTCGAACTGGGCACCGTGGTCGACGGTATCTCCGCGGCAGGCGGTACTCCCCTGGTGGTCGGCGAGATCCTCGACGGTGATGCCCGCGTTCTCGGCGTCATCCAGCTCGCGGACGTCGTGAAGCAGGGCATGCGGGAACGGTTCGACGAGATGCGCCGGATGGGTATCCGCACCGTCATGATCACCGGGGACAATCCGCGGACCGCCGCGGCGATCGCCGACGAAGCCAGGGTGGACGATTTCCTCGCCGAGGCCACGCCGGAGGACAAATTGGAACTGATCAAACGCGAGCAGGCCGGCGGGCGGCTGGTCGCCATGACCGGGGACGGTACCAATGACGCCCCGGCCCTGGCCCAGGCCGACGTCGGGGTCGCCATGAACACCGGGACCTCGGCGGCCAAAGAGGCCGGGAACATGGTGGATTTGGACTCCGACCCCACGAAGCTGATCGAGATCGTGGAGATCGGCAAACAGCTGCTCATCACCCGCGGGGCGCTGACCACCTTCTCGATCGCCAACGATATCGCGAAATACTTCGCGATCATCCCGGCCCTGTTCGTCGGGCTGTTTCCTGGGCTGGACCTGCTGAACGTCATGCGCCTGGCAAGTCCGCAGTCGGCGATCCTATCGGCGGTGATCTTCAACGCGCTGGTCATCGTGGCGCTGATACCGCTGGCTCTGCGCGGCGTGCGGTACACACCCGGGAGCGCGTCGAGTCTGCTGAGCCGCAACCTGTCGGTCTACGGGCTGGGCGGGATCGTCGCGCCGTTCCTCGGAATCAAACTCATCGACCTGTTCGTCCGATACCTGCCCGGGATGTCCTGATATGCCTCTCTCCGATCTTATCCGTCAGCATCTGGCGGCGCTGCGCGCTCTCCTGGTGCTGACCCTGGTGACCGGTCTGCTCTATCCGGCCGGTGTCTGGGCGGTCGGGCAATTGCCCGGCCTGCGCGACAAAGCCGACGGGTCACTCGTCGAGACCGACGGTCGCGTCGTCGGCAGCTCGCTGATCGGCCAGTCGTTCACCGACGCCGACGGCGCGCCCATCGCGTGGTACTTCCAGAGCAGGCCGTCGGCGGCCGGCGACGGCTACGACGGACTCGCTTCGGGCGGGAGCAATCTGGGCCCGGAGGACGTGGTCGATACGCCAGCCGACCCGGCGTCGCTCGCCGCGGGCGAGGACCCGGAAACAGCCGGTTTCGCGCCGAGCCTGCTGACTCAGGTGTGTACCCGGAGCCGGGAGATCGGCGCGCGGGAGAACGTGGACGGAGCACGGCCGTTCTGCACCCCGGACGGTGTCGGGGCGGTACTGGCCGTATTGGGCACCTTCCACCACGACGGGACGGTGACACCCGCACGAGTGGTCAGCGTCAACGAACCCTGCCCTACCCGCCCTGATGCGGCACCGGCGGTATTCGTGAGCGAGTACCGGGGCGTCCGGGTCGAGTGTGCCCGCTACGGCGAGGACTATTCGGCCGGGCGCATCGTGCCGGTCGCCGGGGACGCTCCCGCGGAACCGGCGGTCCCCGCCGACGCGGTGACCGGCAGCGGTAGCGGCCTGGACCCGCATATCTCCCCCGCCTACGCCGATATCCAGGTGCGCCGTGTCGCCGCGGCCCGCGGCGTCGATCCGGCAGCGGTGCGGGAGGTGGTGGCGGCGCATACCGCGGGCCGCGAGCTGGGATTCCTCGGCGAACCCCGGGTGAACGTGCTCGAACTCAATCTCGACCTGGACCGCCGCTATCCCGCTCTCACCACGGACGGCGCGTGATCCGATGCGGGATGACATGATGCCGACGTGAGCACGACACCCGACCGCACCCCGGGTGAGCTGCGTATCTATCTCGGCGCGGCCCCCGGGGTCGGGAAAACGTATGCGATGCTCGGCGAGGCGCATCGCCGGCTCGGCCGCGGTCAGGACGTGGTGGCCGCGATTGTCGAGACCCACGGGCGCGCGCAGACCGCGGAACTACTCGAGGGCATCGAGCAACTGCCCCGCATCGCCATCCCCTATCGCGGGACGGTGCAGTACGAACTGGAGGTGGACGCGGTCCTGCGGCGGCGACCGGAACTGGTGCTGGTGGACGAACTGGCCCACACCAACACCCCGGGCAGCCGCAACCGTAAACGCTACGAGGATGTGCAGGAGTTGCTGGCCGCCGGGATCGACGTGGTCTCGACGGTGAACATCCAGCATCTGGAGGGCCTCAACGATGTGGTCGAGCAGATCACCGGCGTCGTCCAGCGCGAGACCGTACCGGACTCGGTGGTCCGCGCCGCCGACCAGATCGAACTGGTCGATATCGCTCCGGAGGCGCTACAGCGGCGGATCGGCCTCGGCAATGTCTACGCACCGGACAGGGCCGATGCCGCACTCGCCCACTACTTCCGGCGCGGCAACCTCACCGCGCTGCGCGAACTGGCGCTGCTCTGGCTGGCCGACCAGGTGGACGCGACCCTCGCGAAATACCGCGCCGACCATCGGATCACCGACACCTGGGAGGCCCGGGAGCGAGTGGTCGTGGCGGTCACCGGCGGCCGGGAATCGGAGACGCTGGTCCGGCGGGCCGCGCGGATCGCGGCCAAGTCCAGTGCCGAACTCCTCGTGCTCCATGTGGTCCGCGGCGACGGGTTGACCGGTGTGGCGGCGCCGCAGATGGCGGCGGTCCGGGAACTGGCCGCCCACCTGGGCGCCGAACTGCACACGGTGGTCGGTGACGAGGTGCCCGCCGCCCTGCTCGATTTCGCGCGCACGGTCAACGCGACCCAGCTGGTACTGGGCACCTCCCGGCGGTCCCGCTGGGCGCGGATGGTGGACGAGGGCATCGGCGCCGAAGTGGTACAGCGCTCCGGCAAGATCGATGTGCACATGGTGACCCACGAGGCGGCGGGCCGGCGCCGCCGGCGGCGGCCGCGACCCCGCTCGCGTCGGACGGCGGCCTGGGTCGCCGCGTTCGTGGTGCCCTCGGCGATCTCGGCGCTGCTCGCGGCCTGGCTCGACCGCTACCTCGATCTGGTGAGCGAGAGCGCGCTGTACTTCGTGGCGGTGCTGGCGGTCGCCCTGTTCGGCGGTGTCCTGCCGGCGGTCGCCGCCGCGCTGCTCGCCGGACTGCTGCTCAATGTCCTGTTCACCGATCCCCGCTACAGCGTCACCATCCAGGAACCGAACAGTTTCCTGCCCGCGGTGCTGTTGCTGGTCGTGGCGGTCGCGGTGGCGATCCTTGTCGATACCGCCGCCCGGCGGGCCGAACAGGCCGGTCAGGCATCCCGGGAGGCCGAACTGCTGACCTTGTTCGCGGGTTCGGTCCTGCGCGGCGCCGATCTGACCGCACTGCTGGACCGCCTGCGCCGGACCTACGCCCAGCGGGCGGTGAGCCTGCGACATCGCACCGACGGGGTGATCGCCGCGGTCGGCACCGACCCCCCCGAACGCAGCGATACCGCCGACACCGCGGTGGAGGTGAGCGACGGCGACTACTGGCTGCTCCTGGGTGGACCGACCCTGCGCGCCCGGGACCGGCGCGTCCTGGAGGCGGTCGCCAACCAGGCCGTGGGGCTGGTACAGCGGCAGCAGCTCGCCGCGGAGGCCAATCAGGCGGCCGCGCTCGCGGAAGCCGACCGGTTACGGCGTGATCTGCTCTCCGCGGTGAGCCACGATCTACGCACACCGCTGGCCGCGGTCAAGGCCGCCGTGTCGAGTCTGCGCTCCGACGATGTCGAATTCTCCCCCGAGGACCGCGCCGAACTCCTGGCCACCGTGGAGGAATCGGCGGATCAACTCACCTCGCTGGTCGGCAACCTCCTGGATTCGTCTCGGCTGGCCGCCGGCGTGGTGCGGCCGCGGATGCGGCCGGTGTACCTGGACGAGGTCGTGCACCGGGCGCTGGTCAGCGTGGGGGTCAGCCCACGCGGGGCCCGCCGCGGGGCCCTCGACCGGGTGACGGTCCAGGTGGGCTCGCCGGCGGTCCAGGCCGACGCCGACCTGCTGGAACGCATTCTGGCCAATCTGATCGACAACGCACTGCGCTACGGCGCGGAGTCCCCGGTGAAAGTGGATGCCACCACGGCCGATGGGCGGGTGATCGTCCGGGTGGTCGACCACGGACCCGGTCTGCCGGGCACCGACACCGAGCGGGTGTTCGATCGGTTCCAGCAGCTGGGCGATCGGGACAACACCAGCGGCCTGGGGCTCGGGCTCTCGGTGGTCCGGGGATTCGCGATCGCCATGGGCGGGGGCGTCACCGCCACCGACACCCCCGGCGGTGGATTGACGGTCACCGTCGACCTGGCGGTCGCGCCCGGTAACGTCGACGAGGACTTACCGGCGACGGAGGTGCGGTGATGAAGACTCCCCCGGCGCAGGATGCCGGACCCGGAGCGGACGCGACCGTTCTCGTGGTGGACGACGAACCGCAGATCCTGCGCGCCATGCGGATCAACCTGTCGGTGCGCGGATACGAGGTGGTCACCGCGTCCACCGGCGCCGGCGCGCTTCGCGCCGCCACCGAACGCCGACCCGACGCGGTGGTCCTGGATCTGGGCCTGCCGGATATCGACGGTATCGAGGTGCTGGCCGGGTTGCGGGGCTGGTCCCGGGTGCCGGTGATCGTGCTCTCGGCCCGCACCGATTCGGCCGACAAGGTGGACGCCCTCGACGCCGGCGCCGACGATTACATCACCAAACCGTTCGGTATGGACGAGTTCCTGGCCCGGTTGCGTGCCGCCCTGCGGCGCGCGGCGGCCTCGGCCGAAACCGACGAGCCGGTGGTGGTGACCGATTCGTTCACCGTCGATCTGTCGGCGAAGAAGGTGATCAAGGGCGGCGCCGAAGTGCATCTGACCCCCACCGAGTGGGGCGTGCTGGAGATGCTGGTGCGCAATCGCGGCAAATTGGTCGGCCGCACCGAGCTGCTACGCGAGGTGTGGGGGCCGGCCTACCAGACCGAAACCCACTATCTCCGCGTCTATATGGCCCAGTTACGGCGCAAACTCGAAGGCGACCCATCCCATCCACGGCATCTGCTGACCGAACCCGGTATGGGCCACCGCTTCCGGCAGTAGCGCCGCACCCGCTCCGGCCCCGTCACGCCCGCCCGGCCGGTGCCCCGCGGGCCGGCGCCCGCGCACACCGAGTTGGTCACCGGCACCGGCGGGTGCGGTGGCCACCGGAAGGCCGCTCATCGTGGCCCCGGGGCGTGGCCGGCGGGCCCCGATCGGTACCGGGCGCCGACCATGGCCGGTCGGTGCTCAAGTGCCGCCGCTCAGGGCGTGACGATCGGGAACTGCGGATCCGGAGCGTCCAGCAACCCGATGAACATGTCGAGCAGGCCCCGGTCACCGGTGATCGTCACACCCTCGAAACCCCTACCGCTCAAAGCGTTCAGCAGTTGTTCCTTGGTCAACGTCAGCGTGAGGTCCGCGGCCCCGACGGCGGGCGCGTCGGGTGTGGGGGCGCGATGGGTGAGCGCGCCGTGGGACAGGGTGATGCGGTGGACGGTGTTCTCGTCGGTCAGCTCCCAGTCCATGGTGAAGCCGGTCGCGGCGGCGCGCAGGCCGTCGATCCGGACCGCGAGGGAGTCGATGATCATCTCCAGCGTCAGCGCGGTCATCATCTCGGGGCTCGCCGATTGGATCGGGGTCGGCGTCGGGCCCTTCCGCAGTTCCTGGGCGCCGGTCAGGTAGAAGTTGCGCCAGGTGCCGTTCTCGGCGCCGTGGCCGAGCCGGTCGTAGACCTGCGCCAGTGTCTCCTTGGCACCCTCGTGGCCGGGTTCGGCGAATACGGCGTGGTTGAGAAGGGTGGCCGCGAACCGGAGGTCACCGGCGTCGGCGTATTCCCGGCCCTTGGCGACGAGCGCCTCGATCCCGCCGTAGTCGGCCACATACCGCTGCGCCAGCGCGACCGGCGGATGCTCCCACAGATGCGCCGGATTACCGTCGTACCAGCCCATGTACCGCTGGTAGATCGCTTTGACGTTGTGGCTGGTGGAGCCGTAGTACCCCCGGTTCGCCCAGACCCTGTCGAGCTCGGGCGGGAATTCGAACCGTTCGGCGATCTCCGGCCCGGTGTAGCCCGCATTGGTCAGCCGCAGTGTCTGATCGTGGAGGTAGGCGTACATATCGCGCTGGTTCGCCAGCCACGTGGTCCAGTGCTCCCGGCCCCAGGTGGGCCAGTGGTGCGAGGCAAACGCCACCTCGGCCTTGTCGCCGAACCGGGCGATGGCCTCGTCGAGATACTGGGCCCAGACCCGGGAGTCGCGGACCACCGCGCCGCGTAGGGTCAGCACATTGTGCATATTGTGGGTCGCGTTCTCGGCCATACAGAGCGCGCGCCGATCGGGGAACAGGAAGTTCATCTCGGCCGGGGCCTCGGTGCCCGGGGTCAGCTGGAACACCATCCGCACCCCGTCGATCTCCTCTTCCTGCCCGGTGTGCGTGATATCGACGGTGGGCGGGATCAAGGTGATGGTCCCGGTGGAGGTCGTCATCCCCAGTCCGGCTCCGATCTGACCGTCGGGCGCCTTCGGGAGCACCGCCCCGTACATGAAGACGGCCCGGCGGTTCATGGCATTACCGGCGTAGACGTTCTCGCTCACCGCGTGTTCCAGGAATCCGGCGGGCGCCAGGATGGGCACCGGCGGATGACCGGCCGGTACCGCCGCTTGCGCGCCGGCGAAATGGTCTGCGTGCGAATGGGTGTAGATCATGCCGGTGACCGGCCGGTCACCGCGTTGCGCGCGGTACAGGGCCAGGCCCGCGGCGGCGGTCTCCTCCGACAGCAACGGATCGATCACGATGACACCGTCACGCCCTTCGACCAGCGTCATATTCGACAGGTCCAGATTGCGGACCTGGTAGATGCCCTCGGTCACCTCGAACAGGCCCTGTTTGCTGCACAGCTGTCCCTGCCGCCACAGACTGGGGTGCGCGGTGTCCGGGCAGTCGCCGTCGAGGAATTCGTAGGCGCCGATGTCGTAGACCACCGAGCCGTCCGCGGCCGTCACCACCGGCGGATCGAGTTCGGCCATGAACCCACGCGTCGCGTTGCCGAAATCGGCGGTGTCGTCGAAGTCCAGTTCCATGGTCATCGTTACCTCGCGATCTGTCGGCCGGCTCTCGGTTTCCGGCGCGGCCGAGTTCCGCAGCCGCGCGGCCGGGGCCCGCGCGGGAACGGCGGTGTCGGCGCACCGGAATATCCACGCTAGGCACCCACGGCCACCCGCTGTATCACCTACGACGGGTGAACTACCCGCTCAGCGCATGCGGGGGCGGCACGACCCGCACGGTGGATCCCGGCGGTCACACTCGATGCACCGAGCCGGACGCGACAGGTGCCTCCCACGCGCCACGACACGTGCGGCGATCTCCGCGCCGCACCCGCGTGAGGCAAGCGCCGGCCCCGGGTCGTTCCCGGCGGGTGATGCCCGCGACCCCGGCCGCGGCGCAGTCGCCGCGCCGGTCACAGGCCACCGATCCCCTTGCCCAGGACGACGGCGCCCATCACCAGCAGCATCATCGCCATGACCACATGGTTGTTGGCCTCGAGCCAGGCCCGGCTACGGTCCAGCGTGCCGCGCAGCCGATCCGCCGCGACGGCGTACCCGACCACAACGCCGAGGACACTGGCCGCGGCAAGCACCGTGAACACGGCCACGGCCCCGACCTGCGCGCCCACCGCCGTCCCGCTCGCCCCCACCGCCAGCCCGCGGACACGCACAGCAGCAGATTCTTCGGGTTGACCGCCGCGAGAGCGGCTCCGAGCAGTACGGCCTTGCCGGCGGTCAGGGAGTCGATGCCGCGCATCCAACCGGGCCGGGAGGTGTCGGCGCGACGTCCCCACTGCACGAGAGCCAACGCCAGCAACAGCACCCCCAGCACGATCTTCACCCACGCCGCGGCCGCGCCGGGTCCGGAGTCCGCGGACAATCCGGCCACGGTGGCGAGTACGGCGAACACGACGGTGGCGACCAGGATGCCCGCGGTCCAGCCGGTCGCGAAACCGCCCGCCGCCGCGGACGCGTTCTTCGACAGGATCATCAGGATGGCCACCACGATCGGGATCGGCGAGATCGCCACGCCTACCGCCAACGGCAGCAGATCACCCACCACCACGGGCGGGTCTCAGCTCTGCGGCTGCCAGGTCGCGATCGCCCAGATCACCACGATGTTCAGGGCGATGATCAGGACCGACCACCACGGGTAGTAGGGCAGCCACAGAAAATTCGCCAGGATCGAGAGCGCGGCGATTCCGATCGCCAGACCGCGACCCCAGGTCGTCCCCGTGAGCAGGCCGAGCGCGCTGATGATCAGTACGATCCCGAGGACCAAATGGATCCAGCCCCAGGTCGTGATATCGAATTCGTAGGCGTAGTTCACGCCGACGACGAACAATTCGTCCTCGGCGACGGCGGCGATTCCCTCCAGCACCGACAGTGCGCCGACGGTCAGCAGCAGAATCGCCGCGGCGATCGAGGTACCGGCCGCGACGCCCTGCCGTACCGGGGACCGGCCGGAGGTGCTCGTCATCGGCTCCCGTGCAGTAGTCATCTCCACTCCTTCCGAGCGCAGGTGTGCGTCGACTCTCGCGTGGGCGCGCGGGGTTCACCTCACCCGTCGCGGGTGAAACCCGGTTCACGACGCCGGGCCTGCGGCCGGTGCCTCGTCGTCCGGTTCGGTGGCGGGTGCCCGATCACTGATCAGGACGTCCATCCACCGCGTCGACGGATCGATATCGAACAGCAGCGCCTTGGCCAGCAGTGTGAGCGCAATGGCCAGCTCCGCGAGCAACCACAGCGCCACACCGTCGAGTACCGCCACGATGAGCCCGAACACCGTCGAGACGATCAGGTATTTGCGGGTACCGGCGGCGAAAGTGCTCAGCGCGTGTGAGATATCGGGCCGCATGCCGGCCACCACGGTCATCCGGCGTCCGATGGTCATTCGGTCGAACGCCATGAACAGCAGCAGGGCCGGCACGAAGGGCCGGCGACCCGTCCACGCTATGGCTGCCGCCGGGCCGTCCGGCTCACCCGATGCGGATGATTTCGACCGGATACGCCCTGGTAACAGGTTGGTTCACGAGCCGCTGGGAGCCCTCTCGGCTCCGGTAGGCTGCGGCCGAGTGCGTGCTAGTGCTGTTTCGGACGACGTCTTCGGGAGGCACCGTGACCACTTCGCCAACACTGGATCTGACGGGTCGCTCGGTATCGCGGGCCCGGGCCCGCTCGCCCATCCCGGTGCTGCCCTTCACACCGGTGTTCCGGCCACGATTGCACTCGGTACTGGACGCCGTGACCGACCGCGGTAACGGCGGGGTCCTGCTGATCTGTGGCGCGGTGGGGATCGGTAAAACCGTGGCCGTCGCGGACTGGGCCACACGCCGGCTGCCACACACCCATCACGACACGCGGATCGCCTGGGTCACGGTCCGCGAGCAGACCGCACTGTGGGCGGAGCTGCGCGCCCACCTGGGCAGTTCCGGGCCGGGCGCCGGACAGCCCGCGGCGGGAGTCGGTGAGGCCGAGGCGGTGATCGCCGCGCTGGCCGACGATTCCGCGCCGACCGTCCTGGTGATCGACGACGCCCATCTGATCACCGACCCGCTCGCGCTGGCCGGGCTCGAATACTTCCTGCAGTATGCGCCGCCGACGGTGACGACCGTGGTGTGCGCCCGGTTCGAGCCCCCCATCCGGTGGCATCTGCTGGAACTGCATTCCCGGCTGGCCCGGTGGAGCGGCCCGGACCTGGCGTTGTCGCCGGAGGAGGCCGCCGGTCTGTGTGCCGAACACGGTTGCGCGCTGGATCGGGAGTCGCTGGGCACGCTGATGTCGCTCACGCAGGGCTGGGCCGCGCTGGTGCGGATCGCGGCGATCTATCTCGCCGCCCACGACGGTGCGCCCCGCGACGCCCTGACCGCGCTCGCCCGGCCACCGCACGCGTTCACCGACCTGCTGGTGGGTGAACTCATCGACACCCTCTCCCCGGCGCTGCGCCAGTTTCTCACCTGCACCAGCATCGCCGAGGAGTTCACCGAGGAACTCGCCGACGCCATGGTGGGCGGCGGATCGGCGCACTGGCTCTACGAACTGGACCGGATCAACTTCCCGATGACCTCGCTGACGCGGGGCGGCAAGGTCTGGCACACCTACCATCCGATGTTGCGCGCCTACTTCCTCGCCGAAGCGAACCGGCTCGGCACCGACCTGTGCTCGGATCTGCGGCTGCGCGCCGCGCGTCAGTTGATGTCTGCCGGGGAACTGCGCGCCGCGCTGCCCCATCTGCTCACGGTGGCCGATCACCGGCCGCTGGCCGGCTTCCTCGCCGAGCACGCACTGGCCCTGGTATTCGCCGGGGACGGTGCGGCGCTGTTCGATTCGCTGGCCGATACCGCCCCCGATGTCCTGGCCGACCCGTATCTACGGTTGCTGCAGGTCACCGATGCGCTGCTGCACGGGGACAGCGGTTCGGCGCAGGCCTATCGCGACAGTGCCCGGCTGCTCGCCGACGACGACCCGCTCTCACTGGCCGGACCGCACCGGCTCGAGGCGCTGACCACCGCGGTGGACGCGGAACTGGCGGTGGCGACCGGCAGCGCCACCGAAACCGGGGTATTCCCCGACCGGATGCCGCCCGCCGACCGGCCCGACCTCGACGGCTATCTCGCGGTGACCACCGGGACGGCGCTGGCGCTACGCGGCGAACTGGGCCGCGGCGAGGAACGATTACGGATCGCGCTGAGCCGCACCCGGTCCCGCTGCCATCCCCGGCTCCGGCTCATCGCGGTGACCCGGCTCGCGGTCACCGCGGGCTTGGCCGGATCCATCACGACCATGCGCCAGCGCGCCGAACGGGCCTGCGCCATCGCCCGCGACCACGATCTGCTGGACCTGCCGGAAACCGTGCACGCCACCGCCCTCGAGGCCTACGGCGCCTATCTGCAGGGCACCGAACCGCAGCCCGGGCACATCCGGATCCTGTGCGCCGAGCACATCCGGCGCGACGGTACCCCGGGGCCGGTGGCCGGCTGGCTCCCGCATGTGGTGGGCAGTCTGCTGGACTGCCGGTATGCGGCCGACCGGGGTGCCGCCGCGGAACGGCTGCGCCGCAGTATCGGCCGGTTGCTCGACGCCGATCCGCCGCCGGCGCTCAGCGGGGGGCTGGTCGGCGCCGCGGTATGGGCACTACTGGAAGCCGGGGAACCCGTCACCGCGCAGCATCTCACCGAACGCGCCCGCACCGTACTGGGCCGCACCCCCGATACCGTGCTGTCCGGCGCCGCCCTCACCGCGGCCTCCGGTAACCATCACGGTGTGGTGCTCCAGGTGGAACCGCTGCTGACGTCCACCCCGAACCTGCACCCGGTCACCCAGCTGACCGGGTGGCTGCTCTACGCCCGCGCCCACCACCAGCTGGGCAATGATTCCAAAACCCGCGAAGCCGTGGACAACGGCCTGTCCGTCGCCGCCACCCACCGGATTATCCGGCCGTTCTTCGACGTCCCGGGCACCATCGAACTGCTCGACTACTACGCGGGCTGCTTCGGGCATCGCAGCGCGTTCGCCGATGCCGTGCGCGCCGGCCACCAGGCCCGCCGGCGGGCCGACCATCCCGCGCTCACCGCGACGGAGCTGACGATCCTGCGCCAGCTGCCCTCCGGCCGGACCACCCAGCACATCGCCGACGATCTCGGGGTTTCCATCAACACCGTGAAAACCCATATGCGCGGGATCTACGCCAAACTCGGCACCAGCTCCCGGATGGAAACCCTGCAGGAAGCGCGCCGCACCGGCCTGCTCTGACGCGGGCCGGTTTCACCCGGTGCGGACGAGGTGTCGCACCGCGCGACCGGCGCACACTCGAATTCGCTGCGACGGCCCCGCCGTCGACCCGGTCCGGAAGTCAGGAGACGGCGATGCGATACCAGTTCACCATCGACGGCGAACTCTCCGAGCGCGCACTGGCCGCCTTCCCGGAACTCGACGGCGACCGGGACCACGGCACCACGGTGTTGTCGGGCCCGGTCACCGACCCGACCGGGGTCCGCGCTGTCCTGGCCCGGATCGACAATCTCGGGCTCACCGTGCTCGAGATGCGCCGGCTCCCCGACTGAGGGACCGGCCGACCGGCGAAGATCGGGCGACGCGGTGTGAGCACGACGCTCCGTGCACCGCGACGCGGCCGGGCCGGTTCCGCGGCCGCACAGTCGCGAAGGTGGCCGATTCCATCGGATCAGGCGCACAGCCACTCCGCGATCCGGTCGGGGAGCCGACAGCTCGGGCATATCGCCCGCCAGGAATGCGTCGAACTCCGTCTTCGCCCGCGCCCCTTCGGCGTCCTTCGGCATCGGCACCGATCGCATATCGCACCTGTAGGTGGCCTACGCACTTTCGAGTGCCTACTCCCCGATAGGAAGTATCTCTCCGATAATCGTGCGGGGGCCGGAACCGCCACCCCGCTACACGATGAAAGGCACCACCGTGAGCACACCCACCACGTCGCTCCCCGGCGGTACCCGGGCTCTGGGCGACACCACCGTCACCCGGTTCGGTTACGGCGCGATGCAACTCGCGGGGCCCTGGGTGATGGGACCGCCCGCCGACCACGACGAAGCCCTGGCCGTGCTGCGGGAGGTTGTCGACCTCGGCATCACCCACATCGACACCAGCGACGCCTACGGGCCGTACATCACCAACGAGCTGATCCGCGAAGCACTGCACCCCTACCCGGAGTCGCTGTTCATCGCGACCAAGGTCGGCGCCGACCGTGACGCCCGAGGGGGCTGGCCTCCGGCACGGCGACCCGAAGACCTACGCCGGCAGGTCCAGGAGAACCTCCAGCGCCTCGGTGTCGAAGTGCTCGACCTGGTCAATATGCGCGTGGGCGACGCCGAAGGCCCCCGGCCGGGGACGCTCGCCGAGGCATTCGGCACACTCGTAGAACTTCAGCAGCAGGGCCTGATCCGTCACCTCGGGGTCAGCAACGCCACCGAAGGACAGATCGCCGAAGCGCGAGCCATCGCTCCCATCGTCTGCGTACAGAACATGTACAACCTCGCCCACCGTCGCGACGACGAACTCATCGACCGCCTCGCCGCCGACGATATCGCCTACGTGCCGTTCTTCCCGCTCGGCGGATTCACGCCACTGCAATCCGAAACGCTGTCGAAGGTCGCCGCCCGGCTGGGAGCGACCCCGATGTCCGTGGCGCTGGCCTGGTTGCTGCAACGCTCACCGAACATCCTGCTCATTCCCGGCACATCGTCGACAGCGCATCTACGTGAGAACATCAGCGGCGCGGGGCTCGTCCTCTCCGACGAAGATGTGGCCGAACTGGACAGCATCGGCCGCTGAACGGACCCGACTGCCCGGGGGTTGCCCGCTCGGGGCGGGTGTACGCACCGCACCTCAGTACGGGGCGGCCCGCCCGGTCCAGCGCGGGGCGAGGTCACCGCCCGAACCATATGGGAACGAGATCCGGTGCGGGTCGCCATCGGAGGTGAAGCGCGTCTCGGGGTTCGCGGCGAGTTCGTCGAGCCAGTAGCCGGAATCGAACGGCACCCGCCCGAGACCGGACCGGATCCGCGGCACCGCGGCAGGGTCCACCGCACCGAACGGTGAGGGGGCGGGGTTCGCCCCGACCAGCATCGCGGCCGCGAACCGGTAACCGGTACCGCCCCAGTTCCCCGCCAGAGCGAGAGCAGGGTCGGCCGGGGACGAGCCCAGCGGCAGGGCCATGGTGCGCACCTCGGTGCCCGGCGCGGCGGCGCCGATCGTCCGCACATTCTGCGCCAGTTCGCGCTGTACGCCCGCGGCATCCAGCGAGCCGAGGTCCTGATGGGTCGCGGTGTGCGCGCCGATCTCGTAGCCGTGATCGGCCAGCCACGGCAGGGCGCGCGGATCACCGCCGAAGGGATCGTCGGTGACGTAGAAGGTGGCGCGGGCGGGGAAGTCCGGATGCCGGGCCGCGAATTCCTCCAGGACGGCTACCGCGCAGTCCGGAGCGGGCACGCCGTCGGGGGTGAACCGCAACTGGCTGGTGGTGGAGTCGTCGAAGGTGAGCACCACGGGATGCGTTCCCGCCGGGATGTCCACGGTGCCCGCCGCGTACTGCGCGGCGGTGATCGGCCGGTATCCCTCGCGGTACAGCCGGTCGAGTTCGGCGCGGAACTCGGCGGGCGTCTGGTCGTATTCACCGCCCGGCCGGGGCGAGAGCTGGTGATACATCAGAATCGGGACCCTCCCGAGTTCGTCGGCTCCGACGGCCGCCGGGTCCGGCGGGGGTGGGGTGGTCACCGCCGGCGGCGGGGCCGCCGGGGTGGTCCGCGGCGGCTGCGCAGGTGGTGTCCCCCCGCAGGCCGTGGCCGCCGCGCACACCACCGCCACCACGACCGCCCGTACAACTGCTCCCGGGAATCGCACCATCGCCCGAATGTTACGTGCCGGCAACGATTTACGTTCCGAACCCGGGAAAGAGATTGAGCAGGGCCTGATCTGTCCATATTGACGGGACAGTTGTTCGTGGGAGTTGATGCGTTGTGCTCATGCGGTTCCGGGCCGCCGATCGTAAACGGTTGGTGGTCTCGGCCTTCGGTATCGTCCTGGCGGTCGTGCTGGTCGCGGTCGGCGTCGGAGCCGGTCGCTCGCCGGCACCCGCACTACCGCTGAGCGGCCTACCGCCGGGGCCGGTCGGTGCCGCCGCCCTGAAGGATCTGGTGCTGCGGGTGGACGCCGCCGGGCACGACCCGCAGGCGGTGGAACTGGCCGTGGACGGCGGGACGGTCACCGGCCGGGTGCAGGGCGAGACGGTGCTCTACCACCCGGAGGGCCTGGCCGACGGCGAGCACACCTTCACGGCGCGGATCCCGGCCGGTGGGCCGCTCGGATGGTTACGCGACGAACCCGCCGCGTCGGCGACGTTCACCGTCGACACCACCGCCCCGACGCTGGACGTGGTGCCGCCGCCGGCCGTGGATTCCTACCGCGACCCCGTCACGGTGCGCGGGTGGGCGCCCGACGCCGTGCGCGTCTCGATCGGCACGCGGCAGCTCACTCCCGGACCCGACGGCGGCTTCGAGACCGAGCTGCCGCATCATCCCTCCGGTGCCGCGGTGGTCGCCGTCGACGCGGCGGGTAACGAGACCAGCCGGCCACTGGCCGCGGGGATCGAGCTGCCACGGATGCGCGCGGTGCACGTCACCGCCCATGCGTGGTCGCATGACGGGATGCGCGAATCGGTACTGGACATGGCCCGGCAGGGCCGGATCGACACCGTCCAGCTCGATATCAAGGACGAGGACGGCGTCGTCGGCTACGACTCGCAGGTTCCGTTGGCCCGAAGCACCGGCGCCGCCACCCCGATCTACCGGGCTCGCGACGCGCTGCGGCAGCTACACGATATGGGAGTGCAGGTGGTCGGCCGGATCGTGGCCTTCCGCGATCCCACCCTGGCCGGCTGGGCCTGGCACAACCAGCGGCCCGACTGGGTGGTCCAGAACCCGGCCGGCCAACCCTATTCCAGTCACTACGGCGCCATCGCGTTCACCAATTTCGCCCACCCCGAGGTGCGGGCCTACAACATCGCACTCGCCGTCGAGGCCGCCGAACTGGGCTTCGACGGAGTCATGTACGACTACGTCCGCCGGCCCGACGGCAGCCTCGCGAGTATGAGATTTCCCGGGCTCACCGGGCCGGCGACCCGCGCCGTCGCCGGGTTCCTGGGGCAGGCCCGGGAACCGGTACACACCGCGGGCGCCCATCTCAGCGCGGCCGTCTACGGTATCGCCGCCTCCCGGCCCGACCAGATCGCCCAGGACATCCCGCTCATTGCGAAGCAGGTGGATTTCGTGGCGCCGATGATCTACCCCTCGCACTGGAACACCGGGGAGTACGGCGTCGCCGATCCGAACAACCAGCCCTACGACATCGTGGCGGCCGCGCTGCGCGACTTCCAATCCGTGACCAAGGGCACGAACGCGAAGGTGATCCCGTGGCTACAGGACTTCAGCCTTGGGGCGGACTACGGAGATGCCCAGGTCAGAGCGCAGATCGACGCTACCTACCGGACCGGTATCGACAGTTTCTTCCTGTGGAGCCCGTCGGTGTCCTATCACCAGGGGGCACTGGACCCGAAGTGAGACCGTAACGCCGCGCCCCCGGGCCGCGACTTCTCCGGTGACGCAATGGCCCGTCGGGGGGCCTGTCCGTCCATTTACCAGCAGTCGAATGGAGCTCGGGACATGGCTTTCCCCAGTGATCACCTGGTGCGCGCCCGCACCTACTTGACGCGGCACCGGCTCGCCGCGGCAATCGCGGCCCCCGCCGGTCTCGGCGTGGCGGCGGCGGTGGCCGCGGCGTATTCGGTGACCGCACCGGCCCAGCACGCCGATACACAGCTGAAGGCGTCGGTCACCGAATGCCACGATATGGTCACCATCTCGGTGGCGGGGCGCGGCGACACACCGGCCGCGGGCACCACGAAACTACTGGTGGACGCCAACGGCAACCCGCTGCCCGCCGCGCTGTCCGGCGACCACAGCAGCGAATGGGTCGACCCGGTGGTCAACGCCCCCGCCGATGATGTGGACCCCGGTTCCTATGCCGCCGTCTACATCGCCTACCCCGCGAATATGGCCACCTACGAGGACGCCGTCACCGCCGGTGTCGCCAACACCCAGCAGGTGATGCGGGAGATCGCCCAGGCCTGCCCGGATACCCAGTTCGCGATCGTCGGGTACAGCGAGGGCGCCGATGTGGTCCGGCGGGTGGCGATGGAGGTCGGGCACCAGGAGCAGCAGGACGGCGCCTATGCCATCGTCGACCCCGCCAAGGTCACCGGTGTGGTCATCCTCGCCGACTCCGGCCGCTCGGCGGGCGACGGCCCGTTCCCGGGTGCCCAGAACCCGTACGGCAACCCGGACAATTTCGATCAGCTCTACCAGAACGGCGGCACCCCGGTCCCCGGGCAGGGCGCCGTGGCCGGGACCAGCGGCGATTTCGGCGCACTGAACGGCAAGATCGCTTCCTTCTGCTCCGACGGCGACCTCACCTGCGCGGCGCCGGACAATATCGCGCTGCTGCAACTGGTGGTCAATGTGGCGCGGCAGATGAACGTCGACGCCCTCGAACGCGAAGGCCTCAACCCTGCCACCGGCCAGGATGTCGCGGTGGTGCTCAGCCGGGTCGCGCTGCTGGCGCTGGCCGATATCCAGTCGCAGCCCAACTGGATGGCCAGTGACGAAACCTTCCTCGAGGTGCTGCTGCGGGTCTCGGACCCGGCCTACGAACCCGGTGCGCCGACCACACCGGCGACCCCGGCCGATTCCATCTCGACCGATCAGATGTCCCCGCTGGCCTATCTGCCGCAAAAGGTCCTCAACGAGATCGTGGGCCTGATCGTCACGAACCAGAACACGATCCCGGTGATCCTGTCCGACCCCTATCAGCTCACCCTCGGCCCCAACGCCACCGGTCACCACTTCGACTACTGGCGCGACGCCGACCCGGGGAACGGCAAAACGCTCACCTCCGCCGAATACGCGGCGGCCTGGCTCACCCATCTGGCGAAGCAGGCGCAGGCCGGCGACCCGGTGGACACCAAGTCGGCCCCGACGGCCGAGGACCTCGACGACGCCTACCGGGCGGCCGCCGCGACCACTACGGCGCCGACCAGCGCGGCGGCCACCAGTACCACGCCCGCGCCGACGACGAGCGCTACCACCCCGGTGACCACGCAATCGGCCACCGGTACCCCGACCACCACCGGCCCGACCCCCACCGCCCCCACGACCACGACCGCCCCGACCACCACCGAGCCGCCCGCCACCACTCCGGAGACGGCGGAGACCGGCACCGTCGTGACCGCCCCCGAAACGACGGCTCCGCCGGTGGCGACGACCCGTCCCACACCCCCGCAGGTCGCGGCGAACACCAGCTCGAAGGCACCCCCGCCGAGCACGACCCCGCAGGAGACCACCACCGCGGCCGTACCGGCACCCTGATTCGTCGACGCATCGCATCGGTCCCCCGGTGCGATGCGGTCCGGTCATGACGCGCTGACCCGGACCGGGAAGCCGGGCCCCGGGCGGTACCGGACCCGATCGGGGCAGGACCGCCGTTCGGCGGCCGGGAAGTGCCCGTGGTCTTCGATCCCGGCGTCCGGGCAGCCGAACGGACAGCGGTGGTCCGGACACCCGGATCCGGCCACCGCTACTGCCGTGACGTGCCGTCATCGGCGAGGATGAAGCCCATGACGATTTCCGCGCACGACAGGGAGCACCTGCGCCGCTGTGTCGACCTCGCCCGCGAGGCGCTGGACGCCGGGGACGAACCGTTCGGATCACTCCTGGTCGCCGCCACCGGTGAGGTGCTGTTCGAGGACCGCAACCGCGTGGCCGGCGGTGACAACACCCGGCACCCGGAATTCGAGATCTGCCGCTGGGCGGCCGCCCACCTCGACCCCGCCGACCGCGCGGCGGCCACGGTGTACACCTCGGGCGAACACTGCCCGATGTGTTCGGCCGCGCACGGCTGGGTCGGGCTCGGCCGTATCGTGTTCGCCACCTCGAGCAGTCAACTGGCCGGATGGTTGCGCGAATGGGGTGTTCCGGCGGCGCCGGTGGCCGCCCTGCCGATCACGCAGGTGGCCCCCGGGGTGGCCGCCGAAGGTCCGGCACCGGAGTTGACGCAGGAGATACGTGCTCTCTACCGACGGTGTTTCGCCCCGGACGAGCCCGCCGCGCACTGAACCACCGTCCGGCTCACCAGCGCGCGCCGCTGCGCAACCAGGCGATATGGCGTCCCGAGATATCGGCAGTGGTAAGCAGATCGAACCCGGTCTCCCCCGCCAGCCCGGCGGCGTGATCGATACCCACCTCCGCCCAGGGAAACCAATCCCCGGCCTCGGTGCGGGTTTCCAGCCGGATCTGCCGGACACCGATACCTGTTCCGGGACAGGAGAATTCGATGACCGCCAGACCGCCCGGACGGAGCAGGCCCGCGACCCGGCGCAGGACCCGGCGCGGATCGCCGCCGATACCGATGTTCCCGTCGGCCAGTAGCGCGTAGTACCACCGGCCGTCACCGGGCAGCGGCCCGAAGATATCGCGGGCCACGGCCGGGGCACCGCGGTGGCGGGTGACCGCGACCGCGGTGGGCGAGATATCGACGCCGAGCGCGATGACGCCGCGCCGGCACAGCGCCTCCACCAACCGCCCCGGTCCGCAGCCCAGGTCGACCGTCGGGCCGTCACAACACCCGACCAGGACCGAATCCACCTGCCGGTCGGCGGCGGTGATCCGGGTACCGCCGAGCCAGCGGCGGGTCGGCAGCCGGGTCCGATCGCCGTCGGTGGAGCGGATCCAGCAATCGCGGCCGGTCAAGGCCGGATCGAACCGACCGATCACCGGGCCGCCTGTGCGACGCCGAGTGCCGCCACCTCCGCGGCGAACCGCCCGGAACAGCCGGCGGCGACCCGCAGGGCATCGGTGTAGTGGTCGACATCGGTGAATGCGCGCAGCGTCTCGACCCGGTACCCGTGCGCGCACAGCACGCTTCGGGTGCGGTCGCCGGTGGCCGCCGTGGACATGGGCACCTCCGCGAGCAGCCGGGCGGCCCGCGGATCGGACAGCCCCAGCCCCCACCAGCCGCCGTCGGTGGCGGGACCCAGCAACGCGTCGGCCCCGGCGGCCAGGGTGCGGGCCGCGTGGGTGAGCACTCGCGGGCCGAGCTGCGGCGTGTCCATCCCGATCTGCAATACCGGCAGCCCCGCCCGCGCGGTATCGGCGTGGGCGTTGGCCAGCCGCACCGCGAAACCCGGGCCGCGCTGCGGAACCACCTCGAAATCGGCCAGGCTGCGTGCTATTTCACCGCCGAATTCCGCGGCGTCCAGGTCGCCGGTGAACGCCACCACCCGGTGGGTGACCGGGCAGACGCGCACCGCGTCCAGTGTGTCCAGCAGTGCGGCGGCCGCCAGCCGGGCGGCCTGCACCGGCGTCAGCGGCGGGGTCAGCCGGGTCTTGGCCTGTCCCGCGACCGGCGCCTTGGCCACCAGCAGCAAAGCCACCGGCACCGGCACGCCGCCGTGGCGCGCGCCGGCGTCCGGCCCCGAACCGCGCGAGCGGGCGGCCCGGCTCACCGCAGGACCGCCAGGAAATCGCGCGTCGCCCGCAGCGATCCCCGCGCCGTCCCCGATATCTTCGACCGCCCACCGGCTCGCGCCCGGTAGCTGATATCGACCTCGCGCACGTCCCACTGCGCCGCGGCGGCGCGTACGAGCAGTTCCAGGGGATATCCGAAGCGATCGTGTAAGCGGCCCAACGATTCCAGCCGCTCCCGGCCCGCGACCCGCATGGCCCCGATATCGTGCACCGGCAGGCCGTGGCGGCGGCGCAGCCGGTGGGCGACGACACGGTTGCCGAGCCTGGTGTGCCACGGCCACACCCCGCCGCTCACCGGCCGCCGGCGGCCCACCGCGAGGTCGGCGCCGGCCCGGACCTCGGCCACCAGCCGAGGTAACTCCCCGGGGTCCATCGATCCGTCGCCATCGAGGACGGCGATTAGTTCGGTACGGGCCGCGGCGATACCGGCCTGCACTGCCGCCCCGTAGCCGGGGCGCGGTTCGGTGATCACCCGGGCGCCGTATCCGGTCGCGACGGCGGCGGTGTCGTCGGTCGACCCGTTGTCGACGACGATCGGCTGATATCCGGCCGGTAGCGCGGCCAGGACCCCCGGCAACGCCTCGGCTTCGTTGCGGCACGGAATCACCACGGTGACGCCGGCCGGTTCGCGGTGCTCTGTCGGCATGGGTGCCACGCTAAGCCCGCGGCGGTGGAAATCCTGTGACAAAACCATGACGTCGTGTCCGAATCTCCTGGTGAATGCGCTGCCACCGGGCCGTACCGGCCTAGGGTGGCCTCTGTGCCGGAGCTGATCGAGATCGCCGACCCCCGCACCCGGTTCCGGGGCGAGCTGCTCGGTGCCGCAGGCGCGGCGCTGTTGGTGGCGCTCGCGTTCACCGTTCCGCAACTGGCCGGCGAATCGTGGCGGCGCAGCCTGTTCGCCGCCGCCGCGCCCATTTTCGGCCACTGGTCGCCGCATATCGGCTGGGGCACCCTCCCGGCACTGGTCCTGGCGGCGGCCGTGGTCGTCCGGGGCCCGGGGTCGGCCGGCCGGCTCCCCTGGCGGCGGCTGCTCGCCGTCGGCTATCTCACCGCGGTGGTGTGGGCATTCGCGCTCGCCCTGGTGGACGGGTGGCGGCGGGGTTTCACCGCGCGGCTCGCCGACGGTCACGAGTATCCGGCCGAGGTGCCCGGCGTGACCGATATCGCGGCGATGCTGGACTCGTTCGCCGACCGGATCCTCGACGGGCAACCGGATTCCTGGACCACGCACGTCTCCGGCCATCCGCCCGGCGCGCTGCTGTTCTTTGTCGTGCTCGACCGGATAGGCCTGGGCGGGTCCACCTGGGCGGGGATCGTCTGCGTCCTGGCGGGATGCAGCGCGCCGATCGCGGTGGCGGTCGCGTTGCGCGCACTGGGCGCCGAGGACCGCGCCCGCCGGGCACTGCCCTTCCTGGTGCTCGCGCCGGCGGCCATCTGGATCGCGGTATCCGCCGACGCCCTCTTCGCCGGGGTCACGGCGTGGGCGGTGGCGCTGCTCGCCGTCGCCGCCGGCCCGCGGTCCCCTCACCGTGCCGGGAACGCACCGGGGGCCGTTACCGGCTCGGCAACCGCTCCCCCTCTCACCCACCGGACCGCGATACCGGTCGCGTTCGCGGCCGGAGTGCTGTTCGGCTTCGGAATCTACCTGAACTACGGCCTGATCCTGATGGGGCTGCTCGCCGTCGCGATACTGCTCGGCGCCCGCACGGTCCGCCCGCTGCTGCCCGCCGTACTGGGCGCGTTGCTCGTGGTGGCCGGTTTCACGGCCGCCGGATTCTGGTGGCTCGACGGCTACCACCTGGTGGTCGAACGCTACTACCAGGGAATCGCCACCACTCGCCCGTACGGGTACTGGTGGTGGGGGAATCTCGCCGCCACGGTCTGCGCGGTCGGGCTCGCGACGGCGGCGGCACTCGCGCGGACGCCGACCCCGTCCCGGCTGCGGGCACTCGATCCGGCCGCACTGCTGGTCGCCGCCGCCCTCTGCGCTGTCGCCGCCGCCGATCTCAGCGGGTTGAGCAAGGCGGAGACCGAACGGATCTGGCTGCCGTTCGATATGTGGCTGCTCGTGGCGACGGCGTTCCTGCCGCGTGAACATGTTCGCCCCTGGCTCGCCGTCCAGGCCGCCGGGGCGTTGCTGCTGGTCCATCTGCTGCTGACGAATTGGTGAGGCATCCATGCGCATACTCGTGGCCGACAGCGACCTCCCGATACCGGACGTGGTGCGCCGCCACCCCGCTCGGGGCAGGGGCGCGGTAGAGGTGGCCGGAGCCGGCCGGAGCGTTCGTGCCGAGCCGGGCGCCCGCCACCGCCTCGGCACCGTCCGGGACCACCACTACGCCGGGAGCCGGTCCGATACCGCCGCGGAGCACAGCAGTGTCGGCTGATCTGCCCGAGATCATTGTCTACACAGTGGCCGGTGCCCTGCCGGTGGTGACGGCGGGTGTCCTGGTCGTGCGCACGCTACGCGAGGGTTCGCTCACCGCGTGTACCGCACTCCTGGTGCTCATCCCGATCCTGGCCGCGCCGGCCGCTGTCACCGGGGTGAGCGGGCTACCGGTCACTGCCGGGCTCCGGCTCACCTTCCTCGTTCTGCTGCTGGTCGCCGCGGTCACCGTACCGGCCGCCGTACTACTGGACCGGGAGCAGTCCCGGAAAGGGTCACGGGAGAAGCGGATTCGCGAACAGGAGCACGCCGCCGAACAGTCGCGGCGCGCGCTGGTGGCCTGGGCGAGCCACGATCTGCGGGCCCCGCTCGCCGAAATACGGTCCGTGACCGAGGCTCTCGACAACAGCGCGGTGGCCGACCCGGCCGATATCGCCCGGTACGCCGAGCGAATCGGCCGGGAAACCCGGCGGCTGTCCCGGATGGTCGACGACCTCGTCGAGATGTCGAAGAGCGGGGCGGGTACCCCGCGGCTCGACCTGGAACCGCCGGACCTGCGCGAACTCGTCGACGAGATCTACCCCGCCCCGCACGCCGCCGCCGATCGCGCCGCGATCGGTTCCCCCCCGAACCGGCCCGCCGCGCCACTGCCCGGCGCCGCCGACGACCCGGCACCGGGACGCGTCCGGCCGGAACCGTACGACGGTGTGGCACCGACCACCGGAAGGAATTGATGGGATGGACAAGAAGATTCAGGTGGTCCTGGGCATCGATGTCGATTCCTGCGCCGGCTGGCTCGGATCCTACGGCGGCCAGGATTCGCCCAACGATATGCAGCGGGGCGTATTCGCCGGCGAGGTCGGAGTGCCGCGCATGCTGCGGCTGTTCGAGCGCCGCGGCATCCGGACCACCTGGTTCTGGCCCGGGCATTCCCTCGAGACCTTTCCCGCGCAGGCGCGCCTGTGCGTCGAGGCGGGCCACGAGATCGGCGCCCACGGGTACAGCCACGAGAATCCGCGGGCGCTCACACCGCGGCAGGAACGCGATGTCATGGCCAAATGTGTGGAACTCATCGAACAACTCAGTGGCCGCCGGCCCCTGGGCTATGTCGCGCCCTGGTGGGAGATGAGCGAGCACACCGCGTCCATCCTCGCCGACTACGGGTTCTCCTATGACCATTCGCAGAACTACAACGATTTCGTTCCCTTCTACGCCCGCGTCGGTGACACCTGGACACCCATCGACACCTCTGGTCCCGCCGCGCACTGGATGAAACCGCTCGTGCACGGACACGAGATAGACCTGGTCGAGTTCTGCGGCAACTGGTATATCGACGATCTGCCGCCGATGATGTTCATCAAGGCACATCCCAACTCGCACGGTTTCGTCGCACCGCGCGCGCTCGAGCAGATGTGGAACGACCAGTTCGACTGGGTGTACCGGGAACTGGACTACGCCGTCATCCCGGTCACCCTGCATCCCGACGTCTCCGGACGGCCGCAGGTGCTGCTGTTGCTCGAACGGCTACTGGACCGCTGGGCGGGCTTCGCCGGGGTCGAGTTCGTCACGATGGCCGAGGCGGCCGCGGAATTCCGCGCGCGCTATCCGTTCGAACGCCCGGACCGGCCCGAATGCGTCGGCCGGTGAATGCGTCGGCCGCCCCGGTCGTCAGCCGATCGTGGCGCCCGCTGCGGCCGGACGCAAGGGGGCGGAGGCGAATTCCGCCAGTCCCGCGGCCGGGTCGATACGCGCGGTGAAGCCGAGCAGCTGCCGGGCGCGCGCCGGATCGGCGACGATATGGCGCACATCTCCCGATCGCACCGCACCGGTGACCACCGGCTCCGGACCGCCGTGGGTGGTGGCCAGGGTCCGCGCGACGTCACCGATGGTGATGGGATGTCCCGAACAGATATTCAACGGCTCGACCCCGGGCAGCGCGGCCTCGACGGCGGCCACATTGGCCGCGGCGATATCGGTGACGTGCACGAAATCCCGCATCTGCCCGCCGTCCTCGAACACCTGCGGCGCCCGGCCTGCCGCCAGGGCCGACCGGAATATCGCCGCAACGCCGGAATACGGTGTGTCCCTGGGCATCCCGGGTCCGTAAGCGTTGTGATAACGCAGTGCGGTGACCGCGCCGCCGGTGGCCGCGGCCCAGGCGATCGCGTAGTGCTCCTGCGCCACCTTGCTCGCCGCGTACAGACTCCGGGGCCGGGCCGGGGTGTCCTCGGGAACCGGGGCCCAGGTGAGTGCTTCGCCGTACCGCCGGTGTTCGAACCGGCCGGCCGCGAGGTCTTCGGGCCGGCGCCCCGTCACTTCCACGATCCCGTCGGGCCCACGGTAGCGGCCCTCGCCGTAGACCACCATCGAGGAAGCCAGCACGAGCCGGCCGCATCCGGCACGGTCCATCGCGGCCAGTAGTACCGCGGTGCCGTAATCGTTGTGCCCGGCATAGGAGGGCGCGTCCTGGACATCGATACCGGCGCCGACCACGGCGGCCTGATGGCACACCACATCGATACCGGGTAACAGCACGTCGAGCCCGGCGGCATCGCGGACATCCACCCGCCGCACCCCCTCCGGCGGCTGCGCCCCGGGTCCGTGCGCGGCGGGCAGCATGAGGTCGACCGCCACCACTTCGTGGCCGCGGGCCCGCAATGCGGCGTGGATATGGGAACCGATGAATCCGGCCGCGCCGGTCAGCAGTACTCGCATACCCCGATCCTGCCCGTCCGAGGGCCCGGAACCGGGCAGCCGGACGCGGATGTCACGGTTTCGTCGTACCCGGCCGCGGGCACCCGGCTCCGCCGCTCCGCCTTGACCTGAACCTATATGAAGGTTTCAGACTGGTCGAGTTCACCGGTTGTCGAACCCGAGGAGTGACATCGTGCAGGCAGTACAGGTAAAGGAATTCGGCGGACCCGGCGTCCTGGAGGTGCGGGAGTTGCCGGTACCGGAACCGGCGGCCGGTCAGGTCTTGATCCGCGTCGCGGCGGCCGATGTGATGTTCCTCGATACCCGGCTGCGGTCGGGATGGGGGACCGACTACTTCGCCGTACAGCCGCCCTATGTACCCGGCGGCGCTGTCGGCGGGATCGTCACGACCGTGGGACCGGGCGTCGACCCCGCGCTGCCGGGCACCCGGGTGACCGCACGGACCGTGGCCAGCGGCGTCGGCGGTGGGCTGCCCATCGGCGGCTATGCCGAATACGCGCTCGCCGGTGCCGAGCAGCTGAACCGGATACCGGACGGCGTGGGCATCGACCGGGCGACGGCGGTGGTCCACGACGGCCACACCGCACTTGCGGCCTTCGAACGCGCCGGTATCCGGCCGGGGCAGCGGGTGCTGATCACCGCCGCGGCCGGCGGTCTCGGCACCCTGCTCACCCAGTTCGCCCACCGGGCGGGAGCACAGGTGATCGCCGCGGCCCGCGGGGAAGCGAAACTCGCGCTCACCCGGCGCCTGGGGGCCGAGGCCGCGATCGATTACTCCGAACCCGGCTGGACAGACCGGGTCCTGGCCGCGACCGGCGGCCGGGGCCCCGATGTGGTGTTCGACGGCGCGGGCGGCGACCCGGGCGACGCCGCGCTGCGGGTCGTGCCCGGCGGCGGTCTCTTCATCGGATACGGAGCCGCTGCCGGTGGATTCGCCGCCGCGGGAGTCGACAGCGCCCGCGAGCGAGGGGTGGAGGTCCTGCGCCTGTACGACTTGAACGTCGGTAACGACAGCCGGGACCGCTACGCCACCCGGATACTCGAACTGCTCGCCACCGAGCAGCTCGAGGTCGTCATCGGACAGACCTTCCCGCTGGCCGACGCCGCCGCGGCCCACGCCGCCATCGAGAACCGCTCCGCGCTCGGCCGCACTATGCTGCGGGTCTGAGCTCCCGCCGCCGGATACCCTGCGGCCGTTGCCGATTCAGCCGATGATCTCGGCGTATCGGCGCTCGAGCGCGAGGATCAGGGCCCGGTCCGGCTCGCCACCCGAGCCGGTATCGAGCGAATCCACCAGTGCGTCCAGGCAGACGTGGTATCCGGCGGCGCTCCCCGATATCCCGTGCGGGCCCGGGGTGCCGAACCAGACCGTACACAGCAGCCGGGACCCGGCACCGTCGGGCACGATCTCGAACAGCAGATATTCGTCGTCCCAGCGGAATTCGAAGAGACGCGGCGGCTCCCAGGCCAGGATGCGGCCAGGCAGTACCGGGTCCTCCGGGGGGACTCCCGCTTCGGTCAGTTCTTCGCTCGCCCGCTCGACCGCCTCCGGCCAGAAGCGGAACCGCACCTCGGCACCCGGGCGGCGCTCACCGATGATGTCCGCGGGGAACCAATGCCGCAGATGCTCGGATTCGGTGAGCGCCCGCCAGACCTTCTCCGGCGGGTGCGCCAGGGTGCGTTCGTAGCGGGTGCCCACACGATCGCCGTCGCGCAGGATCTCACCGAGACGCCTTGTCGCGTCGGTCATTTCACTCCTCTGGGTTCGTCGGGTCCTTCGCCGTCGGGCACCGTGTCCAGATACCGCTCGAGTTCGTCGAGGCGGTCGGCCCAGATCTCCCGGAACGGTGCCAGCCACGTATCGATCTCCCGCAGCCGGGCGGGCGCGAGCCCGTAGTGCCGCCGCGGACCGTCCACCCGGACGCGCACCAGCGCCGCCGCGTCGAGCATGCGCAGATGTTTCGACACATTGGGCTGGGCCGCGCCGAGCGCATCCACCAACTCGCCGACGGTGTGCTCACCGTCGCGCAGCAGATCGAGAATCCGCCGACGGGTGGGGTCGGCCAGTACCTCGAAGACATCGCGTACCACGCGATCCATATTGCCCTAGAGGAATATGCCCGTCAAGGCATATTGGGAATCAATGTCCCGCGGACGCCTCGGTAACCTCGCGTCGCACCGTCGCGGCCACCATCCGGCCCACCCAGGCCGAGAATTCGCCCACGTGCGCCGCGGGCAGCTCCGCCGACCGCGCCCGCGGCCGCTCGAAACTGCGCAGCGCCTCGTCCACGAGCCCACCGAACCCGTCCCCGGCCGCCACGATCGCCCGGCCGGCTTCCCGCTTGGCGACCCAGCGGCCGGTGCGGCAGAAGTACACGGCCCGGCAACCGTTGAGCACCCGGTTGTCGGCGAGATGCCCGGCGCCGGAGGCGTGCTCGTCGACGGACGCCGCCACCGCGGCGAGCAGATCGAGCCGGCGCGGCGCGGCGAGAACCGCGCGCACCGGCTGCCCGAACAGCGGCAACCCGCTCTGGTGGGCGACCGCGCGATCGATCACATACCAGAACGCCGGTGCCCCGGCGGGATCGAAGTCCGCGACCGCGGGCAGCCGCGGGCCGGTGTTGAGGTTCAGCAGATATCCGGGTTCGAGCGCCCCGGACGCGGCGAACTCCGCGTCGTAGACCACCAGCTCGAGCCCGGCGGCGGGGCACTCGAAACCGGGATGGACCAATACTCCGGCGAGGTCGTGGACCAACTGCCCGGGCCCGCCGGGGGCCACGATCACCGAGATATCGATATCGCTGCGACCGTGCCGATAGTCCCCGAGCGCCAGAGACCCCACCGCGAACACGCTGACGAGCCGATCACCGTAGACGGCGCGGGTCCGCCGGACCAGTTCGTCGAGATACGGCCCGATGTCGCCCGGGATCGACCGGGCGGGCACCGCCGCGCCGGGGCCGGTCACAGGTCGTGGGTGAAGCGTCCGGTCGCGCGGAACACTCCTCGGCGTCGATCGGCCATACCGCCCAGGCTAAACCGTCACCGTCCGCGACCGGTAGCGATCCCTGGGCCGACTCGAGCCGCGATATCCGGTTGTTGCCCCAGCGGCTCTAATCGGCGAACGGCAGGAAACCAGCGGGCCGGGGTGATGTCCCCGGGTGCATCCTCCCCGACCGGCGCGGTCCGGCGCGGCCGGGCCGCCTCGGCCGGGGAGGATGCGGAAGGCTCCGGATTCCGCTGTCGTGATGCGGGATCCGGAACGCTTCCCGGGCGGGGTCTCGAGTATCGGCGCACGGCCACTACCTCTTTCTCGTAGAGCGGTATCCACCGCAATGATCAGCCGCGGACCCGGGTCAGGAACGCGGTGATGTTCTCCCGGATCTGTTCGATCCGGTATTCGATATCGAAATCATCGCGATAGGCACGGCCCATCGCGGGCGTTTTCTTCCGGCGGACGTACAGCGAGCACGCCAGGTCCTCACACATATAGGTCCCGGTCGAGTTGCCGCGGCGACCGGCCTCGCCCGCCTTCCGTGCCGTCATCAGCGCCACGCCCCCGTTGGTGTGCGTGGTCGAGCAGATCGTGCACATCTGCGAACGCCGTGGTCCGCCGGTTTCGTAGCGCAATGCGATACCGGCCGGGCCGTGCTCCCCGGGTAGCACGAGGTAGGCGCGCCCGGCGGCGCCGGGCTCGGACCAGCCCAGGAAGTCCAGGTCGTCCCAGGGCCGGTCGGCCAGGTCGGTGGGTATCGACAGACGTTTGGCGTCACCCTTCGAGCAATTGACGAACGACGCTCTGATCTCGCGTTCGGTCAGGGGTTCCATGACACTGCATCTCCTTCGGCAGTTCGGAGGGACAAACCGCGACAATTTATCGGCCGTACGGTCGGCGGGCAATCGGTTTTCCGGCAGTAGCCGATGCGCACCGCCCGGAGTCCGACGCCGCGTGGGGCGGCTCCCGGCGGCCGCACGCGGCCCGATACCGACCCGGGAAACGTTTGGCCGAAAGTGCCGATCCCGACCACGGGCACCGTCCTAGAGTGAGGAAGAACACAGCGGCGACAGGAGTTGGTATGAGTGCGCGACGCCCGGTGTCGATCCTGATCATCGGTGCCGGATTCGGAGGTATAGGTGTGGCGATCGAGCTGCGCCGGCACGGATTCGACGACATCACCATCCTCGAAAAGGCCGCGGACCTCGGTGGCGTGTGGCGGGAGAACACCTATCCCGGCGCGGCCTGCGATGTGCCGTCGCCGCTGTACTCATACTCTTTCGAGCAGAAGCCCGATTGGCCACAGCGCTACTCCGGACAGGCCGCCATACACGACTATCTGCGCGGCGTGACCCGCCGGTACGGCCTGCTGGACCGGATCGAGTTCGGCGTCGAGGTCACCGACACGGTATTCGACGAGCAGGCCGGCAGCTGGACGGTGCACACCGCCGACGGCGGCCGGCGGACCGCGCAGGTGCTGATCCCCGCCGTCGGCCAGCTGTCGCGGCCGCAACTGCCCGCCATCCCGGGCATCGACAGTTTCGCCGGCCCCGCCTTCCATTCGGCCCTGTGGGATCACCAGGTCGACCTCACCGGGAAACGGGTGGCCTGTATCGGCACCGGCGCGAGTGCCATCCAGTACGTTCCGCAGATCCAGCCGGTGGTCGAGCAGCTGACCCTGTTCCAGCGCACCGCGGCCTGGGTGCTGCCCAAGTTCGATACCGACTACTCCCCGATCCAGCACAAGCTCTTCGCCAAAATCCCCGGCATGCTGCTGGTGGAGCGGTTCGGCTGGTGGCTCATCGCCGAGATCTCCTCGCTGGGTCTGGTGGAACTGCCGATCATCAGCCGTCTCGTCTCGCGGATCGCCACCCGGAACCTGGCGAAGAACGTGGACGATCCCGACCTGCGGGCCGCCCTCACCCCCGACTATCCGATCGCCTGTAAACGCGTCCTGTTCTCCAGCGACTACTATCCGGCGCTCACCCGGCCCAATGTGGAAGTGACCACCTCGGGGATCACCGAGATCACCCCGCGGGGGGTGCGGACCGCCGACGGCACCCTGCACGAAGCCGAGGTGATCATCTACGGCACCGGGTTCAAGGGCACCGAGTTCCTGTGGCCCATGCGTATCACCGGCCGCGACGGGCGCGACCTGGCCGAGGTGTGGTCCGCGGGCGCGCACGCCTACTACGGGATGACGGTGCCCGAATTCCCGAATCTGTTCCTGGTCTACGGCCCCAATACGAATCTGGGCGTCGGGTCGATCATCTACATGATCGAATCGCAGTCCCGCTACATCCGGCAGGCGGTCGAACTGCTCGCCGGCACACCCGGCCATATCCTCGAGGTGCGCGCCGACACCGAACGCGCGTTCAACGATGCCCTGCAGAAACGCCTCGAACGCACGCCGTGGAACTTCTGTTCGAGCTGGTACCGCAACGCGGCCGGCAAGATCACCAACAACTGGCCGGGTACGGTCACCCGGTACCGCCGCCGCGTCCGCAAACTCGCCCCCCGGGACTACACGCTGACACCCGCCGCCTGACCCCCGCGGGATCATCCTCACATGTGCTCCCGCTCTCTGGGCTCGGCGGCATAGATCTGCCAGGCTTGCCTCCGGAACCGAGGAGGTGGCGAAGGTGGCCGGAGCGCAACGCGGTTGGACGCCGGAGGTTTTCGAGGCGGCCGCCCGGATGGCCGGTTTCGAACTGGACGCGTCCCAGCACGCGGCCGCCGCACGGCTGGTGCGGCTCGGTGACGAGTTGTCGCGCCGGCGTGGGCTCTTCGGCGGCGCGACGCCACGCGGCGTGTACGTCTGGGGGCCGGTGGGGCGCGGTAAGAGCTGGCTGACCGACACCTTCTACGCCGCGGTGCCCGTCCCTGGGAAACGGCGCATGCACTTCCACGAGTTCTTCCGCGAATTCCACACCCGCTACGCCGCCCACCGCCACGAGAAGAACGCTGGTGACCAGGCGGTCCGTGAACTACTGGGCGACTCCCGGCTGGTGTGTTTCGACGAATTCCATGTCCATGATCCCGGCGACGCCACGATCATGGCCAGGGTCGTGCAATCATTGCTCGCCCAGCGGATCACCCTGGTCGCCACCTCGAACTATCCGCCCGCGGGCCTGCTGCCGAACCCGCTGTTCCATCATCTGATCGAACCACTCGCCACGGCCCTGCAGACGGCGCTGGATATCGTCGAGGTCGCCGGGCCCCGCGACTACCGGCGGAGCCGCCCGCCCGGAACACCCACCGCGGAATTCGAGCGCGGCGGCTACCTCTGGCCGGGTACCGACGCTCAGCTGGCGCGGGCCGGTCTGGTGTCGCCGGCCCCGGCCGAACGGCAGCGCGTCCGGATCGGTGCGCGCGCGGTGAACGCCCGGGCGGTGCGCGGCGACGCGGTCTGGTTCGATTTCACCGATCTCTGCGAGGGCTCGTACTCGACCATCGACTACCTCGCCCTGGCCGATCGGTTCCGGGACTGGACGCTGTCGGGCCTGCCCCTGCCGGCCACCACCGGCCGCGACGCCGCGCAGCGTTTCGCCAATCTGGTGGATGTACTGTGCGACCGGGACCGCCGCCTGCATCTGGTCGCCGCCGCGCCGCCGGCAGAATGCCTGACCGGTGATCACCTGCCGCCCGATATCCACCGCACGGCCAGCCGCCTGGCGCTGCTACCGGAGATCGGCGGCACACCGGTCGCCGTGGCCGGTCAGTAATCCGGGAAGAGCCAGAGATCCTGCGCCGCGGCCGCCCGCAGGAACGCGGCCAGCGACCGCACCCGGGTCAGCGCGTACCCGTCATCGCCGTCGTGGCCGAACAGCGGCACCGGCACTGCGCCGCCCTCCGCCCGGACGAGCCATTCGTCGAGCCGTTTCAGCAGGTCCCGCACTTCCCCGGGATCGAACAGGTCGTACAGACCGACGCCGAATTCGTCGGAGACCCACTCGTTGTACACCTGTCCCCGGAAACCGGTCGGGTCACCGTCGGAGGGCCAGAACAGTCCACCGGTCGCGAAGTCGCGTGGCAGCTCGCGGAAGGGTTCGAGTTCCGCCGGATGCAGCCAGCCGAACTCGCCGCGCTCCTCCGGCGGCGTCTCCTGCGACCGGCGGAAGGCCGCGTCATCGGTGACCCGGCTCTGGCCGGGCCGGACGGCGTACACATCGAGTCCCATGGGTCGAGCCTAAGGTGCCCGTCCCCGCCCCGCAGACCACCCATTCCGCCGCCCGGTACGACCGATGACACCGCGCCGGCCCACGCGTCCGCGGACGGGAGACACAGGGGACATACGGTGCATCAAGCGATCGAGCCGTCCGCGGGAGCAGACCGAATCGGCGGTGCACTTCGAGACGCCGCCGACGTGCCGCGCTACCGGGATGCGCTGCCGGGTTGGTCACGCGCCGGGGCGGCGGCCGCCGCGCGGGACGTCCCGGAAGGGGACATCGTGGTCCGATCGCGCTTCGCGGGGCATACCGAGCACGCGTTCGCTGATCACATTGCGGGCCATCTCGGTGGTCCCGCCGCCGATACAGCTCACCTGCCGCATCAGGAACACATCGCCGATATCGCCGAACTCGTCGGTCCAGATCGCGCCACCCGCGGTGGCGATCTCGTATTCGATGGTGGCCCGGCGTGATTCGGCGATACCGCGGAACAACCGGCCGATGGCGGCCGACTGGTCGGAGATCCGGCCGGAAGCCATACCGGCCCCCAGCCGCCGCTGGAGTTCGGTGCCGACGACCTCGAGCATATGGGCCTCCCCGATCAGATCACGGACTCCCGGCTCGTCGACCGTTCCGGCCCGGTAGGCGATCTCCGCCGGGGACCGATCGGAGATGGCGGGTTTCTCGGGCACGGTGACATACGGCGATTCCGACAGCAGCCGTTCGTGATACATCCAGCGGGTCCCGACCGTCCAGCCGCCGTCCACCGCGCCGATCCGGTCGGTGTCGGGCACCCGGACGTCGGTGAGGAATTCCTGGCAGAACTCGCGGGCGCCGTTGAGCATCTCGATCTGGTGCACCTCGATACCGGGCTGGTGGATCGGCAGTATGAACACCGTCAGACCGCGGTGTTTGGGTACGTCCCAGTTGGTCCGGGCCAGGCACAGGGCCCAATCGGAGTACCAGGCGCCGGTGGTCCAGATCTTGGCGCCGTTGAGGATCCAGTCGTCGCCGTCGCGTACGGCGGTCGTCACCGCGCCCGCGACATCGGAGCCGGCGCTGGGTTCGGAGAGGAACTGCATCCAGATCTCCTCGCCCCGCAGCATCGCCGGGATATGGCGGCGCTTCTGCTCCTCGGTGCCGAAATCGAGCAGGACCGCCGCGCAGGGTGAGAGAGTCGGCACCTGGCACCGGGAGGGGTATTCGTATCCGGCCAGTTCGGCGGTGAACGCCCGCTGGTGTTCAGCGGTGAGGCCGCGGCCGCCGTATTCGACCGGGATCGCGATACCGGCGAACCCGGCCTCGTAGAACGCGCGCTGGAGTTGCCGGTCGTAGGCGACGGCCGCGAGTTCCGCCGCCCGCGCAACCTTGCGCAGCCCGGCGGTGGCCTCGGCGCGGTAGGGTCCGAGTTCGGCCCGGATCCAGGCCCGGGCCCGCAGGCGGAAGCTCTCGACGTCTTCGATCGCGCCGGTCATACCGGGAACTCCTGTTCGATGAGGCGGGCGGCGATCCGGCGGCGGTGTTCGGCCGGCGTGCCGTGGAGAGTGCCGTTGACCGTGGCCCGGCGCAGGAACAGGTGCAGGTCGTGTTCGAAGGTCAGCCCGATTCCCCCGTGCAGCTGTACGCAATCCTGGAGCAGTTCCGGACCGTGGTGGCCGATGAACGCCTGCGCGACATCCACCAGCATGCCCGACTCCGGACTATGCGCATCGATCGCGGCGGCGGCGCTGTCGGCGATGGCATGCGCGGCCTCCAGCCACGATTTCAGGTCCGCGATGCGGTGTTTCAGCGCCTGGTAGGACGCCAGCGGCCGGCCGAAGGAATAGCGGTCGGCCACCCAGTCGAGGGTCATCTCGAAACCCGTCTGCATCGCGCCGACCGTTTCGGCGCACTGGAGAACGAGCGCGATGGCCAGTTGCCGTTCGATCCGGCCGGCGGCGGCCTCGACCTCGCCCACCAGCGCGGTCCGCGGCACCTGGACATTGTCGAAGGTCACCCGGGAGAACCGGCGGGTCAGGTCGGGTGAGCGCAGCGGGGCAACCGAAACGCCCGGCGTCTCCACCGGCACGAGGACCTGCGCCAGGCGGCCGTCGCGGCGTCCGGTGACCAGGAGCCGGCGCGCGGACGCGGCCGATTCCACCGGTTGCTTCACGCCGTCGAGCACCAGATCGGTGCCGTCCACGCGGATCTCGAGCGCGGTCGCGCCGAGATCGTGCCGCGGCGTGGGTTCGGCATGACACCAGGTCGCGACGGATGCACCGGCCAGCAGTTCGTCCAGGACCGCCGGATGGGCGCCGGTATCGGACAGCGCGGCGGCCACGATGTTCACCGGCACCAACGGCCCGGGCGCGGCGTGGCGGCCGAATTCGTAGGCCACCAGGGTGAGATCGGTGACCGGCCGGCCGCTGATCGTGCCGCCGCCGTGATTCTCGCCCACCAGCAGCGAGGTCCAGCCGAGTTCGGCGCCGCGGCGCCAGTAATCGGCGGTGAACCCGTGGCCGTCGCCGCGGAGCCGGCGAAGCCGATCCACCGGCGCCCGGGTGGCCAGGAACTTCGCGGTGGTGGAACGGAAGAACTCCTGTTCAGGGGTCGTATCGAACAGCATGCGGTCCTCCGTGCGGCCTCGTGTCGGCTGCGGTACGACGAGCACCGCGACGACGAGCGGCCGATGATTCGGTGCCGCCACCGTCGGCGCTCCCCCAATTCGATTACCGCACGGGAGACCGCTCCCGCAATAGCCGGCGCGGATATCGCAGGTAGAAGCCCCGGCGGAGCCGGCCCGCCGGAGATGAAGACTCTCTGGGGCAAAGGGTTTCGCATCCGGCGGGGCGACTACCGATATCGTGTCCACATCACCGGCGACAGGGAGGGGTATCGGGATGCTCGTCATCGCCGACAAGCTCAGATCGGGCGCGGAGAAACGGGTTGTCGGCTGGCTCCGGAAATGGGAGGGGGACTACCGGGTTCCCGGAGTCGCGATCACGAACTGCTTCATCTCCGGCCAGGAGGTGGACCTGGTCATCATCACCCCGTACACGACCGTGGTCGGGGAGATCAAAGGTATCGACCCCGAGGTCACCGGCAGCGTCCTGCAGTGCACCACCAACAGCCGCTGGCGGGTTCCGGGCTCCACGGGCGACCCGGTCAGCGTGCGGGACAACGACACCACCCCCTACGATCAGGTGCGCGACGGGGTGTTCAAACTGAAGGCCGCCGCCGGGCAGGTGGGCGGCAGCGCGTTCGTGACCGGTCTCGTGGTCGTGCTCCCGCCGCGCGGATCGACCATGCGGCTCGAGAAGAAGTCGGCACCGCCGCCGGGTTGTGATGTGCTGCTGTGCAATACCCAGAATCCGCTGCGCGCCTGGTTCCATCGCGCCCATCACCGCAGCGCCGTGGTCTGGACCGCGGAGCAGGCCTACGCGGTGATCGACGCACTGGAATACGGTGACCGGACCACCATCGCCGAACTGGCCGACGCGGGTTTCCCGCTGGATTCGTCGCTTCCCGCGGTCGAACCGATTCCGCTGCCGTCTTCCGCACCCGACCCGGTACCGGCCCCTCCCCGCGCCGTCGCGCCGCCGCCGTCGGCGCCGGCCCGCGAACCGGTTCCGCCGCCGCCAGCGGACACGGAAGGCCGCTCGGCCGCCGACGTCCCGGACCACCCCGTCCGACCGCCGGAGCAGCCGGCGGCCCCGCCGCCACCCGAACCGCGCCCGGCGCCGCGCCCGGCGATCGAATCACCACCGGATCCGGACTCCGCCGAGCGACGCCGGGCCCACTGGCAGACCGCCGCGGCCTTCGCGGTGATCGCGGTGCTCGGCGGCGGATTGTGGCTGGTGGCCCGCGGCGGCGACGCTCCCGCACCCCGGGACATCGGGAATCAGCAACAGACCAGCTCGGTCGCGGAGGTCCCCGCCGCCCCGCCGCAGCCCGTGGCGGGGACTCCGCCACCGCCACCGCGCCCCGCACCGCCACCGACGCCGGTCTGCTACCCGTTCCAGCCGCGCTGCTGACCCATCGCACGTGCCGGACTCCCGGCAAGCTCTCGCGAAGCACATCCCGCCGCCACGGCAGTCCGGCCGCCGTTTCCCGGGCCATGCCGAGGTCGGGGCCGAGATAGGTGATCGAGACATCGGCGGCGACCCACGGCCATCGGGTCCGTCCCGGCGTGCGCCGGGAGCGGGCGAAGGCCCGGTGTACGGGTGCTGCCGATGCCCGGGTGCCGGGGATTTCCCGGAGCGGTGCGGGTGCTTGCGGGGTAGGCCGATTGATATGAACTCCGCGGGGCCGGGGACACGACCGGCGCACCACCCAGAGGTGGATCACATTCGGACGAATTGATAGCGAATAGCTATTTTCGCCGCTCGAAACCCCCTTTTGGCCCCACCGGACGCGCTCTCCGCCACCCCTTGCCGACCGCTCCGTGCACCCCACGCGGACAGCGCGGAAAGGTGTGGGCGGAAGAAGACCGTGGACCACGGGCAGCACCGGTGGGAAGCTCGTAGATGACCGCATGCCGATTGCCGAGGACGGTGAGTCATGGGTGTCAGAGCGAACGGGGTGACGAGCCCGGAATACATCCGGAACGTGGTGCTCGTCGGAAGTAGCGGAGCGGGTAAGACCACACTGGTGGAAGCGCTGGCGCTGGCCACCGGCGCGGTGAACCGGGCGGGCCGGGTCGAGGACGGAAACTCGCTGTCGGACTACGACGAGATCGAGCAGCGAAAACACCGGTCCGTGCAGCTATCGGTGGTGCCGATCCGGTGGAACGGAATCAAGATCAATCTGCTGGATACGCCCGGATACGCGGATTTCGTCGGCGAACTGCGCGCCGGATTGCGGGCCGCCGACGCGGCGCTGTTCGTGGTGTCGGCAGCCGACGGCGTGGAAGGCGTGGCGGGGGCGACCCGGGCGCTGTGGGAGGAATGCGCAAACGTCGGCATGCCGCGCGCGATCGTACTGACCCATCTGGACACCGCACGCGCGGATTTCGAGGAGCTGCGGCGCACCTGCCAGGCGCTGCTCGGCGGCGGGTCGGCGGAGAACGTGCTGGCACTCCATCTGCCCGTGTACGGGCCGGCCGGCGCGGACGGGCACCGCCCGGCCACCGGCCTGATGGAACTTCTCGAACAGCGGGTGGCCGACTATTCGGCCGGCGAGCGGACCTGGGTCGACCCCGCGCCCGCCGATCGGGCCCGCGCCGAACAGGCCCGGGAGCGGCTCATCGAGGGCATCATCGCCGAAAGCGAGGACGAGACCCTCATGGACCGCTACCTGGACGGCGAGCCGATCGAGCTCGCCACCCTGGTCACCGACCTGGAGCGCGCGGTGGCACGGGGAAGCTTCCACCCGGTACTGTTCGCGGCGCCGGCCACCGCCGACGGGCGGCACGGTCTGGGCACCCTCGAACTGCTCGATCTGATCACCGCGGGGTTCCCCGGCCCGGCGGAGCACGTGGTATCGGCCCGGCGGAGTGCCGGCGGATCCGCATCGATCACGCTGCGCTGTGATCCGGAGGCCGATCTGGCCGCCGAGGTGGTCCGCACATCGTCGGACCCGTATGTCGGCCGGGTCTCGCTGGTCCGCGTCTTCTCCGGCACACTGCACGCCGACGACACCGTCCACATCTGCGGGCACGGCTCGGGCGCCGACCACGACGACGACGAACGGATCGGCGGAATCACCGCCCCGTTCGGCCGGGAGCAGCGGCCGATGAACGAGGCCGTGGCCGGCGATATCGCCTATGTGACCAAACTCGCCCACGCCCGGACCGGCGATACTCTCTCCGCTATCGGCGACCCGCTGCTCATCGATCCCTGGCCGATGCCGGAACCACTACTGCCCACGGCCATCCGCGCCCACGGCAAGACCGACGAGGACAAGCTCCCGCAGGGCCTCGCGCGGCTGGTCGCCGAAGATCCCGCCCTGCGCGTGGAGAACAACGAACGCACCCATCAGCTGGTGCTGTGGTCACTGGGGGAAGCACAACGCGATGTCGCACTGGAACGGCTGCGCAGCCGATTCGGCGTCGAGGTCGATGTGGAGGAGACCCGCGTCCCACTACGGGAAACGTTCGCGGAGACGGCCGGGGGGCGGGGGCGGCATGTGAAACAGTCCGGCGGCCACGGCCAGTACGCGGTCTGCGAGATCCAGGTGGAGCCGCTCACCGAGGGTTCGGGAATCGAGTTCGTGGACAAGGTCATCGGTGGCGCGGTGCCGCGGCAGTTCATCACCTCGGTGGAGAAGGGTGTGCGCGCCCAGGCCGAACGCGGGGTGAGCAGCGATAATCCGCTGGTCGATGTGCGGGTCACCCTGCTCGACGGTAAAGCCCATTCGGTCGACTCCTCCGACGCCGCCTTCCAGACCGCCGGTGCCCTGGCCCTGCGCGACGCGGCGGCGGGCAGCCGGATGGCGCTGCTCGAACCCATCGCACTGGTGGAGGTCCGGGTTCCCGACGACCATCTGGGCGCGGCCCTGACCGATCTTTCGGTGCGCCGCGCCCGGATACTGGGCACCGAACCGGCCGACCCGGGGCGCACTCTGATCCGCGCGCAGGTACCAGAATCCGAACTCCTCCGCTACGCCACCGAACTGCGCTCCCTCACCCACGGTGTCGCCCAGTTCACCCGCGAATATCTGCGGCACGACCCGATGCCCGCCCAGCTGGCGGAGAAGGTCCGCGACCGGTCGCCCGCGGCCCGCGCCTGAACCGGGCCGGTGACCCGGCCGGGCCGTGTCACATGCGCGGCTCGGCCGGGCGCTGTCGTTGTCGTGTACGCAACGCGGCAGCGACCGACTACCCCGACTTCGGTGCGGTGCGTAACTCCTCGATCCGCTGCCGCAGCTGCTCGAGGAACTGCTCCGGGTCCGTGAATCCCGCGGGATCGAGCGGGGTGCCGAAACGGACGGTCACCCGGCGGCGCCGGTCGAAGGCCGGACGGTCGCCGCGCAGCCGCCGCCTCGGCATGACCTCGTCCGTCCCGACGGTACCCACCGGCACGACCGGAACTCCGGTCGCCAGAGCCAGTTTCGCCACGCCCGGCTTGTACGGTTCCACTTCGTCCGGCGCGACCAGCCGGCCCTCCGGGTAGATGAGGAGAACTCCCTTGTGGCGCAGGATCTGCTCGCCCTGGGCCAGCGCGGACTGCCCGGACACGCTGTCGCGGCGCACCACCGGGATCTGCCCGAGACTCCGTACCAGCCAACCGACGACCGGCCACGACCACAGCTCGGCCATGGCGATGGCCACCGCCCGCCGGCGCAGCGCGCCCCACAGGAACACCGCGTCCAGCATGGAGATGTGGTTGCTCGCCACGATCACCGGACCGGTGCCGGGTACCAGTTCCCGCCCGATCACGGTGACGTGGACCAACTTCGACCACGCCAGTGCTCGCAGTACCCGCCGGACCACTTTCGTGGTCACCCAGGCCTGTTTGCCGAGACCTCTGGGCCGCCCGGCTCTGTTCTCCATATCCACCCCACTCACTGTCGCCGCGTCCCGCGCGCCGGTACGGGTCCATCATCGTCGCGCAGTGCGGGACAGCGGAACCGGGAAACTACTCACTCCCGGCTCCCGGCTCCCGGCTCCCGGCTCCCGGCTCCCGATCGGAGAGCTACCCCGGCGTACCGGAGTCGAGCAACTCGATCTTGCGTTCGAGCACGGCGCGTTCGCCCGCATTGGCGCACCGCGCGACCGCCCGCTCGAGTTCGGCGCGCGCCTCGGTGGTGCGGCCCAGCCGCATGAGCAGTTCGCCGCGCACGCTGGACAGCAGATGAGTGTTCGCGAGTTCACCCGCCGCCGCCAGTTCGTCCACGATCGGGAGGGCGGCCGCCGGCCCCCGCGCCATGGCGACCGCTACCGCGCGGTTCACCTCGACGACCGGCGAGGGCGCCAGGCGGCCCAGTGCTTCGTAGAGCAGGACGATCCGAGCCCAATCGGTGTCCCCGACCGACGGCGCGACCGCGTGGCACTCGGCGATCGCGGCCTGCAACCCGTAGAAGCCCAGCCCGCGTCGGGCCCGCTCGGCCCGGGCCAGCGCGGCCCGTCCGCGGCGGATCGCCGACCGGTCCCAGCGCCGGCGATCCTGGTCCTCCAGCAGGACCGGCTCCCCGCCGGGGCCGGTGCGTGCCGGGAATCGCGCGGCGGTCAGCTCCAGGAGTGCCAGCAGGCTGTGCGCCTCGGGCTCGTCCGGGACCAGCCGGCTCAGCACGCGGGCCAGCCGCTGGGCCTCGGCGGCCAGATCGAACCGAATGAGATCGGTGCCGGAACTGGCCGACGATCCCTCGGTGAAGATCACGTAGATCACCCGTAGCACCGAGACCAGGCGGCTTGAGCGGTCCGCGGCCGGCGGGATCTCGAACGGCACCCGCGCCGCGGCCAGGGTTTTCTTGGCCCGGGTGATCCGCGCCTGGACCGTGGCCGTCGGCACCAGAAAGGCGCGAGCTATCTCGTCGCTGGTCAGACCACCGATCACCCGGAGGGTGAGCGCCACCCGCGCTTCCGGGGAGAGCACCGGATGGCAGGCGACGAACATCAGAGCGAGCACATCGTCGTCGATGCGATCCGGGTCCCACAGCATCTGCTCGGCGGCCCGCGCCGGGTCCGCCGGATCGCTGCCCGCGGCGACGCCGCCCTCACCCAGGTCCCGGGCGAGGGCGGCGTACCGATCGTCGAGGGCGGCGCGCCGCCGGAAACCGTCGACGGCACGGCGACGCCCGACGGTGAGAAGCCAGCCCGCAGGATTGCGGGGTACCCCGTCCCGCGGCCAGGTCACCAGGGCCTCGGCCAGGGCTTCCTGGGCGAGATCCTCGGCGAGACCGAAATCGCCGGTGTAGCGGGCGAGCGCACCGACGATCCGCGCCGATTCGATCCGCCACACCGCGGCCACCGCGGCCCGGCCCTCGTGCACTGTCACGGCGGTCGGTCAGAGCTGGCCGGTGGCTTCACGCCAGGCCCGCTCCTTCTGGATCCAGACATTGTCCTGGGGAAACTCGTCGATGGTGGGGACCCGGCGGATCTCGGTTTTGAAACCCGGGCCCGACATCGGCATCCGTTTGGCCCATTCCACGGCCTCCTCTTTGGACGCGACGTTCAGGATGTAGTACCCGTTGAACAATTCCTTGGTCTCCCCGTACGGTCCGTCGGTCACCACCGGATCTGCCGACGAATAATCGACGACAACCCCCTCGGCCGCGTCATCGAGGCCCTCCGCGGCGAGCAGCACCCCGGCCCGGATCAGTTCGTCGTTGTACTTGCCGACCGTATCCAGCATCTCGGTGAAGTCGACCTCACCCATCGCGGCGAAAGCTTCGTCGGTGGCGCGCATGATCAGCATGTATTTCACGGTCCGGTCTCCTTGTTCTCGGGCCCCCGTTGGACCCTTTCACCCATAGGTCGAACGGGCGGCCGGCACATCGACAACCCGCCCGATATTTTTTCGCCGAAAGTCGCGACTCGGTTCCGTTTCGTCGTCGAACCGGATCCGTTTCGTCGTCGAACCGGCTCGCCCGCGGTGGCCGGTGGCATACTTTTCGATCAGGACAAAGGAATCGAAGTGTGGCGTATGAGGGCGTCACCGGCGATCAGCTCTCGAGGTCCGGTGTGGCCCCTCCCATCCGAAGGGAGTTGTTATGACCACCGACCCCGCAGCACCGACGTCCGCAAGACCAGGGACCACCGGGGCCCATGCGGCCTCGACCGCCGATAGTTCCACTAAACAGGCCGTCGCGACCGGCACCTCCATCGCCGCGGCGGCGCTGCTGCTCGTCGCCGGGTTCATCACCCTGTTCCAGGGCATCTCGGCGGCCGCCAACGACGATGTGTTCGTCGCCGGGCCCAACTATGTCTACGAACTCGACCTGACCAGTTGGGGTTGGATCCACATCGTCTTCGGCATCCTGCTGATCCTGGCCGGCCTGGCGCTGCTGACCGGGGCGCTGTGGGCGCGGATCGTCGCGATCGGCCTGGCGGCTCTGTCCATCATCGTCAACTTCCTGTGGATCCCCTGGTATCCGCTGTGGTCGATCCTGATCATCGCCATCGATATCGTGATCATCTGGGCCATCGCCACCTGGCGCCCCGAACGGGTCTGAACCGATCCGGCCGGTACCCCAGCGCGCCGGTCCGGGGCACCGATCCGGCCGGCACGGCAGCCGTGTCGGCCGGGGGTGTGCGGGCCGGCCGGACCGGGACCGCCGCGAAAACCGGGTGATCCGGACCCTGCCCGAACCGCCGCCGAGCACGCGACCGGCCTGTTAGCTTCGGTGCGTGGAGTTCGGCGTCTATATACCGCAGATCGTCTCGGAGTTCTCGCCCCTGCTCGAAATCGCCCGGACCGCGGAACGCACCGGATTCGACAACCTGTGGCTGTTCGACCACCTGTGGTCACCGGGACTTCCCGAGCACCCGTCCCTGGAGGCCTGGACCACCGCGACCGCGCTGCTCACCGCGACATCCACCCTGCGGGTGGGCGCGCTGGTGCTCTGCAACAATTTCCGGCATCCGGTGGTGCTGGGGCGGATGGCCACCACACTCGATATCGTCTCCGGGGGCCGGCTCGAATTCGGGCTCGGCAGCGGTTCGATCCGCGCGGAGCATACGCAGGCCGGGCTGGCCTGGGGCCCGGCGGCCGAGCGGGCCGGGCGGCTGGCCGAGGCGTTGGAGATCATCACCTCGATGTTCGCCCGGGAGCGCACCACCTTCGCGGGTCAGCATTACCGGGTCGACGATGTGCCCAATGTGCCGGGCCCGGTGCAGCGTCCCCGCCCGCCCGTGCATATCGGCGGTACCGGGCCGAAGTACACCCTGCCGCTGGTCGCCCGGTACGCCGATGTCTGGAACATTCCCACCTACGGTCTGCCGGACCGGCAGCGGCTGGCCGGGCTGCTGGACGCCGAATGCACGCGGATCGGTCGCGACCCGGCCACGATCCGCCGCTCCCATCAGGCCGTCCTGGCCCTGGCTGCGGACGCCGGCGAGCTGCCCGAGGTCGAGGCCCGGGCGCGGCGCCATTTCGGGGCGGAGGCGTTCGCGCTCGACGAGGGCTACGTCGGCACCCCGGCGATGGTGGCCGACCGGCTCGCCGCACGCGCCGCGCAGGGTTTCGACGCGGTGGTCTTCATGGTCGGTGCGAAACAGGCCGCGGCGACGATGGAACTGTTCGCGGCCGAGGTGGCTCCGCAACTCCCGGTCTGAGTGGTGCCGGGTGGGCCGCCCGGCACCGTTCACCGCTCGCTACCCGCCCGGTCGGCGGTGAGGAATTCGGCCATTGCGGCCGCGACGGCCGCGGGCCGGTCCAGCATGGATAGCACATAGGCGTCGGATATCTCGACCAGCCGGGCGCGGGGAATCAGTTCGGCGAGGCGGCGGCCGTGTTCGCGGGGCATGACCCTGCCCGCCGACGACCAGAGGATCAGAGCGTCGCCGGTGAACCGGCGCAGCGCCTCGGTGTTCGCGATCAGTTCGCCGGTATGGAAACCGGATCGGGTGTAGGCGAGCAGGTCCCGGCGGATACGACGGTCCCGCAGGCCGGGCTCGGTCCAGCCGCGGACGAGTTCGTCCGGCAGCGGTTCCCGAGCCATCCAGCCGAAGAGCAGCGGCAGGCCGCGCAGCCGGCGGACCCGCAACTGCCGCAGTGCGAGAACGACGCCACCGGGCAGGCGGGTCGCGACCGTCGCCGTCTTGCCCGGCAGGCCGGGCGGGAAGTTGTCGAACGCTTCGCAGGGCAGCACGATGAGCCGGCCGACCCGGTCGTCCAGGCCGTAGGCGGTGAGGAACAGCGCCCCGCCCCAGTCGCTGTGCACCAGGACCACATCGTCGAGGTCCAGTGCCGCCAGGAAATCGGCGACGAGCCGGTTCAGCCCGTGCAGGCTCAGGTCGGTCCCCGGTTCGAGCGGGAGCGGGTGCGCGCCCAGCGGTAGATCGGGCCGGATGTACCGGAAACCGGATGGGAGCAGGTCGAGCACCGGGTCCCACACGGTGTGATTCATCAGTAGGCCGTGCAGGAGCACCACCGGGGCCCCTCTCCCTGCTCCACGTAGTGCACCCGACCTGCGGGAATCTGTACCGTCGGCATCCGTTGCCCCCTTTCGAGCGATCGCTCTAGAGTGATTGCTCTAGTCTGGAACGGTGACCGAGAAGATGTCAACCAGCACCCGCGACCGGTTGATCACCGCGACCGTCGAACTGCTGCGCACCCGCGGATACAGCGGAACCGGCGTCAAACAGATCACCGTGTCGGCGGGTGTGCCGATGGGATCGCTCTACCACCACTTCCCCGGCGGTAAGCCCGAACTGGCCGCCGGCGCGCTACGGGCGGCCGGCACCGCGTACGGCGAATTGATCCCGCTACTGCTCACCCCCTACCCGGATCTGCGCGACGCCGTGCCGGCGGCTTTCGCCGCGGCGGCCGAGCAGATCGAGCAGACCGGGTGGATCAATATGTGCCCGGTCGGAACGGTCGCCGGGGAGATCGCCGATGCCGAGCCCGCACTACGGGAGGTGCTCGCCGAGATCATCGGCGACTGGATCACCGGCGGAACCGCGTATTTCGCCGCGCGCGGACTGCCGCCGGATACCGCGCGCGAGCTGATCCTGGGTATCGTCACCGCGCTCGAAGGGGCTTTCGTCCTGAGCCGCACCCTGCGCTGCACCGAACCATTGCTGGCCGCGGGACGTGCCATGAGCGCGCGGCTCGACGAACTCCTCTCCGCCCCGGAACGCACCGGAGCCGTCGACGGCGCGCCCGGGTAGCAGTGACGGCGGATATGGGATATGACCGACGCGCAATCGGCACGGGTCGACGGCCGCTGCCGCCCCGGCGGGCGACCCACCGGACATCACGGCTGTTCGTGGCCCGTGCCCACTCGGCGGACCGGTCGGGATATCTCCGGCACCGCGCCGTAGCGCCGCTGATGCAGTGCGACAAACTCCGTGCCGCCCCGATCCGGGCGCACCGTTCACCAGGTGTCGATACCCGTACTGCGCTTGCTGTTCCGCCAGCCGTCGCGCGGCGGACCGGGCTGCGCGAGCAGCGCCGCGGCCAGTACGGCACGTGTATCGGCCGGGTCGATGACGTCGTCGATCTCCAGATGGGCGGCGGTGTTCACCGCGCTGCCCTGCGCGTAGGCCAGGGCGACCAGTTCGTCGAACCGGCGGGCCCGTTGGTCCGGATCGGCGATGGCGGCCAGCGCGTCCCGGGACGCCAGGTGCACCGCCCCCTCCAATCCCATACCGCCGAATTCGCCGGTGGGCCAGGCGACGATCATATCGGTGTTGTGGAAGCCGCCGCCCGCCATCGCCAAGGCGCCGAGACCGTACCCTTTGCGCAGGACGACCGTCGCCAGCGGCACGCTCAGATGCCCGCCGAGTACGAACAGCCGCGGGAAATGCCGCACGGCGGCCTGCCGTTCCGAATCGGGACCGACCATGAAACCCGGTGTGTCGCACAGTGATACGACCGGCAACCCGTAGGTATCGCACAGCTGGAGGAAGCGCGCGAGTTTATCGGCGCCGGCCGCGTCGACGGCGCCGCCCAGCACCGCGGGATTATTGGCCATGACGGCGACCGGGGCACCGTCGATCCGGGCGAGGGCGGTGATCACGGTCGGCGCGAAATCGCGGCGCAGTTCGAGTACGGAGCCGATATCGAAAAGGGTGTCGATCACCGTCCGGATGTCGTAGACGCGTTTGCGGTCCTCCGGCACGAGCTGCCGCAGCCGCCGTTGGTCGGCGACCTCATATCCGGGCACCGCCCCCTGGAAGTACGTGAGGTAGCGGCGGGCGACCTCGGTGGCCTGAGCCTCGTCGGCGACGACGATATCCACCACACCGTTGGCCCGCTGCACCTCGATCGGGCCGACCTCCTCCGGCGCGTACACGCCCAGTCCGCCGCCCTCGATCATCGCCGGACCTGCCATGCCGATGGTCGAGTTCGCGGTGGCGATCACGACATCGCAGGTGCCCAGCAGGGCCGCGTTACCGGCGAAGCAGCGACCGGCGGCGATCCCGATGGTCGGCACCACCCCGCTCAGCGCGCCCATGGTGACGAAGGTGGGATAGTGCAGACCCGCCACCATCGGTGGATCACTGTCCCCCGGCCGTCCACCGCCGCCTTCGGCGAACAGGACGACCGGATAGCGCCGAGTGCGGGCGAGGTCGAGCAGCCGGTCGGTCTTCTGGTGGCTGAAATAGCCCTGGGTGCCCGCCAGCACGGTGTAGTCGTAGGCGAGCACCGCACAGGTGCTGCGCTCGCCGTCGAACAGATCGCCGTTGATCCGCCCGAGGCCGGTGACGATACCGTCCGCGGGGGTGCGGGCCTCCAGGTCGGCGAGGTCGCGGCGGGCCCGCTGGGCGGCGACGGCGAAACCGCCGTACTCGACGAGCAGCCCGTCGTCGGTGAGCGCGGCGATGTTCTCCCGGGCCGTGCGCATGCCGAGCCGGTGACGTTTGGCGACCGCCTCGGGTCGCGAGTCGTCGGACAGGCGGGCGCGGCGCTCGCGCAGTGCGGCGAGATCGGGTCGGATACGGTCCGGGTCGAGCGCGGCGTCGGGGGCCGCGGTGGTCGTTTCATCGCCCGCGGCCGGGCTCAGCAGCACCAGCGCCGCGCCCTCGGCGAGGTGGTCACCGACCCGTACGGCGATCGCCTCCACTGTCCCCGCCCACTCGGTGCGGACCGGATAGTGCATTTTCATCGCCTCGACCACGGCCACCGTCGTCCCGGCCGCGACGACCTGTCCCGCTTCGGCCTCGATCGATACGACCACCCCGGCGGTACCGGCGCGGACCACATTCCCGGTCCGGCCCGCGAACCCGAGCGATTCGGTGGGGTCGGTGGCATGTTCGCCGCCGGTGTATCCGGCGAAGGAGCTGCGCGCGGCGCCGGACCGGGCGGACGGCTCACCGGTGGCGCCGGGCGCCAGGTCCCGGGCGCGGGCGAGTAGCCGTTCGAGCTCACGGTCGACCCGCGTGGTGTCGTAGTCGCCGGCGGCGAACGCCGGATCGGTGAGCAGCGCGCGCTGGAACACCAGATTCGTCGGCACGCCGGTGATCGTGGTTTCGGCCAGCGCCCGCAGCGCCAACCGGTGCGCGGCGGGGAAACCGTCGCGGTGGTGCACGACGACCTTCGCCAACAGCGTGTCGAAACGCGGATCCACCGGCGCGCCCGGCCGTCCGGCCGTATCCACCCGGACCCCGGCACCGCTGGGCAGCTCGAAATCGGAGACGGTGCCCGCCGCCGGTACCGGAGTGCCGTCGTCGCGCAGCGTTTCCGCGTTGACCCGGATCTGGATCGCGACCCCGAGCGGTTCGGCGATCCGGTCGAGGCCGAGGTCGGCGAGCGTGGCGCCGGTCGCCAGGCGGAGCTGGGTGAGTACCAGATCCACCCCGGTGATCTGTTCGGTGACGGTGTGTTCCACCTGTAGGCGCGGGTTGACCTCCAAGAAGTAGAACGTCCCGTCGGGCAGTGCGAGGAATTCCACCGTCGCCACTCCGCGCAGCCCGGCGACGCGGCCCAGCCGGACCGCGGCGGCCAGCATGCGCGCGCGGGCGTCGGGAGGTAGCGCCGTGCTCGGCGCGAACTCCACGAGTTTCTGGTGGCGGCGTTGCACGGTGCAGTCCCGGTCCCACAGATGGCAGACCGCGCCCGTACCGTCGCCCACCAGCTGCACTTCCAGATGCCGGGCGCCGGTGAGCAGCCGCTCGGCGTACAGGTCGCCGACACCGAACGCGCCCTGCGCCTCGGCCCGGCACCGCGCGAACGCGTCCGGCAGTTCCGCGGCCGACCGGACCACCCGGGTGCCGCGCCCGCCACCACCGGCAAGGGCCTTCACCATGATCGGCGCATTCTGGGCGGCCAGGAAATCGGTCATCCGGGCCAGCGTGGTCGGCCCGCCGGTGCCGGGCAGGACCGGTACCTCCTGTTCCGCCGCCAGCTGCCGCGCCCGGCCCTTGTCGCCGAACAGTTCCAGCGTCGCGGCGTCGGGGCCGACGAAGGTGATCTCCGCGGCCGCGCAGGCACGCGCGAAATCGGCTCGTTCGGAAAGGAATCCGTAGCCGGGGTGGATCGCGGTGGCATCGGTCGAGCCCGCGGCGGCGAGAATCGCATCGATATCCAGATACGCCGCCGGGCCGGCACCGGGCAGCACCACGAGTTCGTCGCACCGGGTCGTGTGCGGGGCGCCGTCCTCGTCGCGCGCCCGCAGCCCCACCGTCTCGACGCCCAGCGCCTGCGCCGCCCGGAAGACCCGCACCGCGACCTCACCGCGATTGGCGACCAGAATCTTCTTCGGCGGCGCGCTCATCGGTGCTCCTATCTCCACTCGGCCCGGCTCACACGCGGACCGGGGACGACGCTACGTCGCCGGCCCCGCCGCGCCCGCGGTGCGTTACCCGCCCCGTCATCCCCGTTCGGCCTGCCCCGATCCGACGCCCTTCACTACGGCACGGTCCATGAACCCGAACAGATAACCCGCCACCCGCCGCATCTGGATCTCCTCCGCGCCCTCGGTGATGCGGTACCGGCGGTGGTGACGATAGATGTGCTCGAACGGGGTGTAGCGCGAATAGCCCAGACCGCCGTGCACCTGCATGGCGCGGTCGGCGGCCTCACAGCACAGCCGGTTGGCCCAGTAATTGCACATCGACACCTGCTCCGACACCGCAAACGTCCCGTAGGTGTCCATGGACCACGCAGTCTTGTGCACCAGCGCCCGCAGCATCTCGCACTGGGTGTGCAGTTCCACCAGCTGGAACTGGATGGCCTGATTCGACGACAGCGGTTTGCCGAACGGTTTGCGCTCGTTGGCGTAGGCCACCGCGCGATCCACGCAGTACTGGGCGGCGCCGAGGCTGGACGCGGCCTGCCGGATGCGGTTCTCGTTGAAGAAGTGCTGGACCACGGCCAGCCCGCGACCCTCCTGCCCGAAGATCGCCGAATCCGGGACCCGCACATCGGTGAGCGAGACGCGGGCGTGATCGGTGGGCATATTGAAGGTCCACAGGTATTCCTCGATCCGGAATCCCGCGGTATCGGTGGGCACCAGGAACGCCGTGATCCCCCGGCCGTCGCCCGCGGCACCGGAGGTGCGGGCGAAGATGAGATCGGCGTCGGCGACGTGCACGCCGGTGTTCCAGGTCTTGGTGCCGTTGATGACCCACTCGTCGCCGTCGCGGACGGCGGTGGTCTCCATATGGGTGGCGTCGGAGCCGTGTTCGGGTTCGGTGATACCGAAGGCGAAGAACCGGGTGCCGGCGGCCAGGCCGTCCACCCACTGCGCCTGCTGCTCCGCCGTGCCGTATTCGAGCATCAGCAGCAGGCCGACATTGTTCGCGACAATCGCGTGCTCATTCTGCAGATCGCAGTGCAGACCGAGGCCGCGGCGGGCCAGATGCTCCCGGATCACGGCCATCCCCAGATTGGTCCCGTCCCGGCCGCCGAACTCCTTCGGGAAGGCGTATCGGTAATGGCCGGCGGCGTCGGCCCGGCGGCGGGATTCGGCCAGCAGCGCCTCCCAGTCCTCGGTGGGCAGGCCGCCGCGCTCCCAATCGGTGCGCGCGTCCTCGCGACGATGGTCGAAGAACCGGATGTTGTCGTCGGCCTGTTCGAGCGGCCGGATCTCGCGTTCGATGAACTCGTCGAGCTCGGTGAGATAGGCAGACAGGTCGGCGGGCAACTCGAAATCCACGGTTTCTCCTATGCTTTCACGCGGGGACGGATCTGCATGAGCAGATCCCATTCGATTTCCGATACGCGGCGCCCGCTGGCGGCCATGACGATGTCGCGGACGGTGCCGTCGAGGTGGGCGGCCGCCTGCTGGGCCAGCCCCACCCCCCAGTACAGCGTGCCCATGACCTTCCACCAGCGGTACCGGTCGAGATCGAAGGTCCCGCCGGCCTCCTCGTAGGCACTTACGAAGGTCTCGCGGTCGGCGAAACCGCCGAACTCCCGCGCGTCCTCCCGGAAACGCCACATCCGCAGCGCGGGCCAGGCGACGTCGCGCATGGGGTCGCCGAATCGCTGGGTTCCCTCCCAGTCCAGGACCGCGCGCAGTCCGTCGGCGTCGATGATCAGGTTGCCGTTGCGCATATCGGTGTGGACGAGGGCGGGCCTCGGCGGTGGTCCGGGCAGCCGCTTCTGCAGCCAGCGCAGGGCCAGTGAGAAGACGGGGCGGTCGGCGAGCAGCGTACGGGCGGCGGCCTCGACCTCGGCCAGGTGTTCGGCCGCCGGGTCGGTGCCGGCGGCCGGTACCGAATCCGGCGCGGCGGCGGGATCGATACCGTGCAACCGGGCCATGGCCGCGCCCCACTGGCGGGCCGTCCGCTCGGCGTTACCGGACGCGGCGAGCGTACGTAACACCTTGCGCGGCACCGTTTCTCCGTCGATATGTTCGGAGACGACGAACGGTTCGCCGACGTAGGATGTATCGGTGCAGACCGCGACCACCGCGGGCACCGGTACGCCGTGCGCGCGGGCCAGTTCGCGGACTCCGGCCTCGCCGTCGACCGGCATGAGTTCGACGGCGGGCGGCACAATGGTCGCCACCAGCCGCCGCGGCGTCTGCGCGACGGTGGCGGTGAAGGCGATATTGCGGCGGCGCGCGCCGGCGGAGAGGAACTGGAAATCGGTGATCCGGACCGGACCGCCGAGCGCGCCGGTCAGATAGCCGGTCAGTCCGCCGACCGGATCGGCGCTCATTCGCCCTCCCAGCTGTCGTAGCCGGGTTTGGCGATCGCGAGGTCGGCGCGGACCACCTCGGTGAGTGCCCGCCACAGCGCGTCGTCGTCGCCGACCGGGACCGCCGCGAGCAGTTCCTGTTCCCGGGCCGCCGCCGCGGGCCCGAGTTCGGCCTCGCGGCCGAGGATGCGGGCCAGATTCGCCCCGACCCGTGCGCGATGCTGCAGATCGGGCGGGAGCGCCGGCAGCAGCGTGTCCTCCAGCAGTTCGGCGAGTGATTCCAGCAGCTCGGCTGCCGTCGGGCGGTTCTGCACTACGGCTCCCCTCGGTCGGTTGCGGCTCGGCGGGACAGGGCCGGTGGCGGCGCGGACGGCTGACGAGCGACCACGATCCGACCTCCTTGTCGTCGCTACGGGCGAGCGGTGAGACAAACAGTAGAGGATGTTCTCATCGTCGCACCAGGGATCGGCCCGTGCGCGTACGGCGCCGGGGACCGAGGGGGTACGCGCGGCAGGTTCACCGTCTTGTCCGCGGGTTGATTCGCGGCCGCCGAGCCGCCCCACATGAGGCCGCACCGAATCCGGACGCCGAGGCGAGAACCTCCGGGTACCCGGAGGCGGGGATCAAGCGGCTGCGGCGAGGACCGCCACAGGTTCTCCCTCTTCCACCACACGGCCATCTCGCAGCAGCACGCAGTGATCGGCTTCGCGAGCCGCGGCCGGATCGTGCGTGGCATGCACCACTGTGACGCCGGTATCGGCGACCTCCCGGATCGCGGCGCCGATCGCCGTCCGCGCGGCGGCATCCAGCCCGGTACCCGGTTCGTCCAGCAGCAGCAGATCGGATTGCTGAGCCAGCGCGCGGGCGAGCAGTACGCGCTGGCGCTGCCCGCCGGAGAGCGTGTCGAGGCGACGCCCGGCCAGGTCGGCGATATCCATCCGGGTCAGGCAGTCCGCCACGATCGCGCGGTCCGCCCGGGTGATCCGGCGCCACAGACCCCGATGCGCCCAGCGGCCCATGGCAACCGTTTCACCGACCGTGATGGGGAGGGTCGCGGGGACCGCCTGTTGCTGGACGACCAGCGCCGGGCGGCACCCCGCGAAACCGGCCACCGTACCGGCGGTCGGCGTGACGATCCCGGCGAGGACCCCGAGCAGGGTGGATTTCCCGGAGCCGTTGGGACCCATCAGCGCGGTGACCCGGCCGCCCGGCACTGCCGCGGTGACCTCGTGCAATACCGGGTTCCCCTGGTAACCCGCGGATAACCCGGTGATCTCGATTCCCGCCGTGCGCATTCTGTGACTCCCGCCAACAACTTGTAATGACAATCGTTATCAGTTTAATGTTTCTTTTCATGGATTGGCTGATCGCCCCGTTCGAAGTCACCTTCGTTCAACGAGCTCTGTGGGGCGGCCTGCTGGTCTCCGGCCTGTGCGCGCTCGCCGGAACCTGGGTCGTGGTGCGCGGCATGGCATTTCTCGGCGAGGCCATGGCGCACGGCATGCTGCCCGGGGTCGCCGTCGCGGCCCTGCTCGGCGGCAACCTACTGCTGGGCGCGGTGGTCAGCGCCTCCGCCATGGCAGCCGGGGTCTCGGTGCTGAGCCGCAACCGGCGGCTGTCCACCGACACCGGAATCGGGCTGCTGTTCGTGGGCATGCTCGCGATCGGGGTGATCCTGATATCGCGTTCCCGGTCCTTCGCGGTGGACCTGACCGGATTCCTCTTCGGCGATGTGCTCGCCACCCGGCCCCGCGATCTGCTCTTCCTGCTGGTGGCCCTGGGTGCGGCCCTGGCGCTCACGGTGCTCGGGCACCGGGCCTTCCTCGCCCTCGCCTTCGATCCGCGCACCGCGCACACGCTCGGATTGCACCCGCGCCGGGCGCAGATCGCGCTGCTCGCGCTGCTGACCCTGGCGATCGCCGCGTCGTTCCATGTCGTAGGAACCCTGCTGGTCTTCGGATTACTGGTCGCGCCCCCCGCGGCTGCCACCTACTGCACCCACCGGATTCCGCGAATCATGCTGCTGGCGGCTGTTTTCGGCGCCCTGGCCACCGTCGCGGGCCTGGTCATCTCCTGGCACGCGGGTACCGCGGCGGGGGCGACCATCGCCGCCACGGCGGTGGCGATCTTCTTCGCCGCCGCGGCCGCGGCCCGCCTGCGTACCGCACTGCGCGGTGGGTCACGGGGCGGACCGGGCACCGGCCGCGCCACCGGCCTGTTCCGTGGCGCGGGGAACCGGACCGGCCGGGCGGTCGGGGTGACCTCCGCCGCACTGCTGCTCGTTCCGGTCGCGGCCTGCGGTGGGGAAACCGGCGAACCACCGGTCGAACCGGTGCCGCACGGCTATGTCGCGGGCGCGCAGGAGAGTGCGAGCGCGCAACCGCGACTGGTCCTCGCCGACCGGTCCGCGGGCGCGGTGCGCATCCTCGATCTCGTCACCGAGGAGGTCATCACCCAGGACCCGGTGCCGGGCCTCGCGCATATCGCCGACGACGGCCGCTACGCCTACCTCGCGACGAGCGAGGAGACCACGGTCCTCGACAGCGGCAGCTGGGTGGTCGATCATGGCGACCACGTGCACTACTACCGGGCCGAACCGCGCCGGGTCGGCACACTGCCGGGATCGGTCCGGTCCGCGCACAGCGATACCGCCGTCGCCGCGGCGGTGCTGGACGACGGTTCGACCACCCTCGCGGATCGGCCGGCACTCGACGAGGGCACTCTCACCCCCGGCCCGGTGCTCGACGCGCCCGCCCTCCCCTACGGTGGTCATCTCCTCGTCGCCGACGCCGGCCGAATCCAGGTGCGTGACCGGGAGAACGCGCCGGTGCAGACCCTGGAGCCGCGGTGCGATCACCCCGGCGGGCAGACGGTGACCCGGCGCGGTGCCGTGTTCTCCTGTGCCGACGGTGCGCTGCTGGTCACCGAGCGCGACGACCGGTTCACCGCGGCGAAGGTGCCGTATCCGGCAGGGACGACCGGCAGCGCCGAGCAGTTCTTCCACCGGCGCGGCAGCGATGTTGTGGTGGCCGTGCGGGATTCGCGGGTGCTGGTGCTCGATATCGCCCATCGCGCCTGGCGGCCGATCGGGCCCGGGCCGGTCGTCGCGGCGACCACGGCGGGTGCGGGCACCGATGTCCTGACCCTGGACGCCGGTGGGGTCTTGCACTCCTACGATCCGGAGACCGGGGCCGAGACCGGGCACCGGGCGCTCCCGTCGGGGCCCGTGGACCCCGCGACGCCACCGGTCCTGCTGGTCGACGCCGACCGCGCCTACGTCAACGATCCGGCCGGCCGACGGATCCACGAGATCGACTACGCCGACGGACTGCGAATCGCCCGCACTTTCGATCTCGACATCACCCCCGACCTGATGGTGGAGACCGGACGATGAACACCGCACTCCGGCTCTGTGTAGCACTGCTCGTCGCGATCCTGCCCGTCACCGGATGCGGCGTCACGAACTCCGGTGGCGGCGGAATCGTCGTCACCACCGATATTCTCGGCGATATCACCCGGACGGTGGTCGGCGACGCGGCAGCGGTCACGGTACTGATGCCGCCGAATTCCGACCCGCACTCCTTCGCCCTCTCGGCGCAGGAGGCCGCCGTCCTCGACGAGGCCGACCTCATCATCGAGAACGGCCTCGGCCTGGAAGAGGGATTGGCCCGTCATGTGACGGCGGCCGCGGACGCCGGGGTCGCGACCCTGCCGGTGGGCGCCGAGATCGATCCCCTCCCCTATCGCGGCGGGGACGCCGCGGGGCAGCCCGACCCGCACTTCTGGACCGACCCGCAACGGGTGCATCGCGCGGTCGAGGTGATCCGCGACCGGGTGATCGACACGGTTCCCGGGATCGAGGCCGACACCGTACGCGCCAACGCCGACCGCTACCTCACCGAACTCGACCGGCTGGGGCAGTGGATGTCGGATCGGTTCGCCGGTATCGCACCCGAGCGCCGCAAACTGGTAACCAATCACCACGTGTTCGGTTATCTCGCCGCCCGGTTCGACTTCGAGGTGGTGGGCGCCGTCATCCCCGGCGGCACCACCCTCGCCTCGCCGAGCGCCGCCGATCTCGCGGACCTGGCCGGGGCCGTACGCAACACCGGCGTACCGGCGATCTTCGTCGATTCCGCCCGGCCGGACCGGCTGGCCCGCGTCCTCGCCGAGCAGGCGGGTGTGCAGGTGCGCATCGTCGGTCTGCACTCGGAATCACTGACCGCGCCCGGTGCCGGCGCGGCCACCTACCTGGAAATGATGCGCGCCAATACCACCGCGATGGTCGAGGGTCTGGCTTCCGCATAACCGGGAACGCTGCGATATCCCGCAGCCAGCAGAAAAGAATGAGGGAGCGTTATGCACATTCGGACCGGCCCGATCCGGGCCGCGGCCCTGACCGGCCTGCTCACCGCGGTCGTCGCCGCGAGCGGCTGTAGTACCGGCACCACCGAGGAGACGGCGGTCGCCGATCCGCTGGCCGTGACCTACGACGGCGGTATCCATCTCCTGGACGGCAACACCCTGGTACGTGGCGGTGGGGTCGAACTCACGGGATTCAACCGGGTCAATCCGGCGGGCGACGACCGGCACATCATCGTGTCGACCTCCGCGGGTTTCCGGGTATTCGACGCCGTGGGCGGACAGTTCACCGATATCGAGTTCCCGGGGCCGAAACCGGGACACGTCGTGCGGCACGCCGGTCGCACCGTCCTGTTCACCGACGGTACCGGCACCGTGACCTCGTTCGACCCGGCCGAACTGGCCGAGGGCGCACCGCAGACCACCGAATATCAGGCCGCGGAGGCGCATCACGGTGTGGCGGTGGAACTTCAGACCGGCGAACTGGCCGTCACCCTCGGCACCGAGGAGGAGCGGGTCGGCCTGGCGATCCTGGACGCGGACCGCAAGGAGATCACCCGTAGCGAGAAGTGCCCGGGAGTGCACGGCGAGGCCACCGCGGCCGGCGATACGCTGGTTGTCGGCTGCCAGAACGGGGCACTGATCTACCGCGACGGCAAACTCACCAAGGTCACCAGTCCGGACTCCTATGGGCGGATCGGCAACCAGGCCGGTAGCGACAAGTCGCCGATCGTGCTCGGGGACTACAAGAAGGACGAGCATGCGGAACTGGAGCGTCCCGAACAGATCTCGCTGATCGATACCGAAGCCGGCACCATCCGCCTGGTCGATATCGGCACCAGCTACACCTTCCGGTCGCTGGCCCGCGGGCCCGAGGGCGAGGCGCTCGTCCTCGGCACCGACGGCGGTCTGCGGGTGATCGACCCGGTGACGGGCAAGGTCGTACGGACGATCGATGTCCTGGACCCGTGGCAGGAACCCATCGACTGGCAGCAGCCCCGCCCGGCGCTGTTCGTCCGGGACGGTATCGCCTATGTGAGCGATACGGCGACCAAACAGATCCACCGGATCGATCTGGCCTCCGGCACGGTGACCGCCTCGGTGACCCTGGCGGAGACCCCCAACGAGATCAGCGGCGTCGTCGCCTCCTGATCGGGGCGTGGAGGTCCGCCCGGCACGGCGTGAGGGGCCGGGCGAGCCTCCCTGTCGTGGGGCGCCCGGGAACAGAACCGCTCACGGTGTCGAGGTGGCGCGGTCGGCAGGGCCCTCCGATGCGGTATGCGCACCCGCGCACAACGGTCCGTGGCGGCCGGTGCCGCGAAGCCGGGCCGGAGCGGGCGCCGGAACCTAGGCTGGACGCGACAGCCGAGCCGAGCGGAGTACAGATGTCCCGGGTGATCAGTAAGGGCGGCAATGTCGCCGTCGCGGGCGGTCCGTTGCGAATCTCCGCGGCGCCGGACGGTATCGACCTGACCGTGCTCTGCCTGCGTGCGGACGGCAAGGTGGGAAGCGACGACGATTTCGTCTTCTACAACCAGCCCGCCTCCCCGGACGGCGCCGTCCGACTGGCCGGTGCGGCGATCGAGATCGATCTGCCGCGGGTCGCCGCAAGCACGGACCGGCTCGTGGTCGCCGCTTCGGTGGACTCCGGATCGTTCGGCGGGATCGCACTGCACGTGGCGATCGCCGAGCGCGACGGCGAGACATACGATCTGCCCATCACCGGGCTCAGCACCGAGACGACGGTCGTCCTCGCCGAGGTGTACCGGCGGACCGGCGCCTGGAAGATCCGCAATGTGGGTCAGGGATACGCCAGCGGCCTGGCCGGTCTGGCCACCGATTTCGGGATCACCGTGGATGACGATCCACCGGCCCCGCCGCCCGCGCAGGTGGGCGCACCGCCACCGGTGGCGCCGCGCAACGGCCCGGCAGCCGGATACCCACCGCCGCAGGTTCCGCCGCCGTCCGCACCCTCGGCACAGCCGCCGGCCCCGCCCACGGCGGATTTCTCCGCCCCGGCGCCGGGCCCCGCCGCATATCCTCCACCCGCACCCGCGGCGGCACCCGGGGTGAACTTCGCCAAAGGCGCTGTCACCCTCACCAAGGGCGCGCCGCCGGTACTCCTGGAGAAGGCGCCGCTGGTCCGGCTGCGGGTGGCCTGGGCCAGCGGCGCCGATTACGAGGCCTACGCGCTGGTCGTCCTGGCCGACGGGAACATCGTGCACGTCGCGACGTTCCCGGCCGCCGGCGTTGCGGCGAACCCCCGGTACGGCGATCTGGTGCGCCATCTCGGGGACCGCGGCCGCGGCGACATCCAGCGCGGCGGTGGCCATACCGAGGAGATCATCGAGGTGCGGCTCGCCCCCGAGATCGTGGCGGTGATCCCGGTGGCGTATTCGGCGATCAACAACGGCACCGGCTCGTTCCGCAAGTACCGGGTGACGCTGTCGATCGAGAACGGCACCGACAGTGTGTCGATTCCCGCCGACCAGGCCAAGAAATCCAGCTGGATCTTCACCTGTGTGCCGGGCATCGTCTACAACCGGCCGGAGGGTGTGCTCATCGAGCGGCTCGAACTCTACAGCCGCCGTTTCTCCGAGCACCGGCCCGCGGCCGTCCTGCAACCGGACGGGCGGGTGGAGATCCGGATGGACAAGGGCCCGGTGAACCAGTTCAAGGCGGACAACACCTGAGCAGGCCGATTCCATCTTTACAACTATTACAATCTTTTAAGAGCTAATAGGTTCACTGATAAACTCACGCCATGGTGCATCTTCGCGACCGGCAGCGATCCTCGTGACGGCCCCACGGCGGGGACGGGTCACCCAGCATCGGGTGGCCCAGACCGTGGCAGCCGAACTACGGACCCGCATCCTCAACGGCACCGACGACTACCGGCTGCCGACCCAGGATCAACTGGTCCAGGAGTTCGGTGTCTCCTATCCCTCGATCCGGGAGGCCATCCGCATCCTGGAAACCGAGGGCCTGGTCACCGTGCGACGCGGGAACGTCGGCGGCGCGGAGGTCCACCGGCCCGACGAGACCTCGGCCGCCTACCATCTCGGACTGGCCCTGCAGGGCGGCCGGGTGACGCTGCGGGATCTGGCCACCGGCCTGCAGATGCTCGAACCCATGTGCGCCGCGGAATGCGCGCGCCGTGAGGACCGGCTCGAGGTCGTGGTCCCGGCACTCACCGCGAATATCGAGAAATCCGCGGAAGTGATCGACGACGGGGTGGCCTTCACCCAGACCGCCCGCGAATTCCACGATCTCGTGGTGTCCTTCACCCCGAACGCGACGGTGCGATATGTGGTGAGCAGTCTGGTCGCCCTGTGGTCGGCGCAGGAGGAGGCCTGGGCCGAAGCCCTGACCGGCCGGGGCGAATATCCGTCGCCGGAGCAGGCCCGGGCCGCGGTACGCACCCACCAGAAAATCGTCGACGATATCGCCGCCGGGCAGGCGTCGGCGGCCGAGCACATGGCCTGCGCGCATCTGGCCGCCACGCAGGCACTGCTGCTGGAGCGGTTCGACGACGGCATCGTCAACGCGTCGTCGGCGCCGGCCCAGCAGGCGATCCGGTCCGGTTCGGGCCGGCGCTGACTACAGCCGTGCCGCGCTCGGGATCTCGTGCACCGGGCCCGTATCGAACGCACGAATCATGGCGTCCTGTGTGAAGGACGCGAGCAGCGATCCGGCACGGGTGCTGATCTGCCCCCGGATATGGGCGCTCCCGGCACCTATGAAGGTCGCTTCGTGGTGGTACCGCAACCAGCCGTCCCAGCGCACCGGGTCGTGGAAGGTGATCCCGATACCCATGGGCGCGGTCGACAGAGTGTGATGTGCCTGCGCGGTACCCAGACCAGGATGCGGCCGCAACGCGGTGGAGATTCCGAGGTGACCGGTGAAATGGGCGAGCATCGCGCGGCGGAGTTCGTCGGCGGCGGGCACCTCGTCGTAGCGCAGCCACGCGTCGACCGCGGGTGGGCCCACCTCGTCCGGGTCGTTGATATCGGCACAGTCGATGATGCGCACCTCACGGCCCGGCAGTGCCAGACTCGCCTCCGGGCCGGCGGACTCGGGGCCCGCCACCGGCGGTCCGGCGGGCGTATCCCGGCGGACCAGATCCGGTTGCGGGGCGTCCAGCAGGACGGTGCAGTGGGTCCGGGCCTTCACCCCCTGCCGCACCCCGACCGTGGCACTGGCAAAACTCCGGCCCGCCCGGATCGCAGTGACGGTGAACTCCAGCGGCACCTCGGGGTCGGCGGCCGAAACGAACAACGCGTGCGCGGTGCGCACCGTCCGGCCGGGCAGGGCCCTGGCCGCGGCGACGATGCTCTGCCCGAGTATCTGGCTACCGTCCACCACCCTTCTGGTGCCGCCGTCGCTGTCGCCGCGGAAACGCGCCGGATCGGCGGGATCGGCTCGCACATCGAAGATCTCGACCATGCGCGCCATCGACGATTGCGGAACGTCCGCACCGGCCGATCCGGCCGGGTCCACGCTCACGACCGGACTCCCGTATAGCGCCCGGCGCCGATCGTCACCGCGACGGCACTCTGGTCGAACGCGATATAGCCGGCCAGCCGGGCGACCGGTGCATGCGGCCGCGGATAGGTCCAGGCGATCCAGGGCCGATCGCTGCCCGGCAGGGTCCAGTAGGACGCTTCACCCTTGAAGGGGCATACGGTGTGCAGGTCGACGAGTTCGAGCTGTGCCGTGTCCACCGCCTCGGACGGGAAGTACACGACCAGACCGTGATCCTGCTCGTCCACCAGCAGACAGGCGTCACTGGACGCCAGTTGCCGCGCACCGACGGTCGCGGTGAAGGAGTTGGTGCGGGCCAGCATGTCCACTCGGTAGTCGGGACGCCGGCGATAGCCGGACGGTACTTCGCTCATTGCTGCTCCGAATCCTCGCTACTCCGAATATCCGCTGTCGGGGGCCACCGGTCCCGTTCCGCGGGGCGCGGCGAATGCTCACCGTGGTATCGGAAGGTCCGGCTCGAGGCCTGCCCGAAGAAGCGCAGGGCCGGGGCGTCGCGTAGGCGCCCCCGGTGAAGTCTACGGTCATCGGCGACAGGGTCGAACGGTGCGGCGAGTACCTACCGGCTGTCGTCACCGGCCACGCCGGTGCGCGGCAGTGCGCCGCCGAGTCGACCGGGTTCCGAGCGGCCGTCACCGTGATCGCGGCCTACGCCCGGGCCGCTTCGGGCGCGTATCCGAGAATGCCCTTGACCTCGAGGTATTCCTCGAAACCGGCTTCGCCCCATTCGCGTCCGTTTCCGCTCTTCTTGTAGCCGCCGAAGGGAGCGGCGAAATCGAACCCGCCGTTGATGCCGATCGACCCCGCCCGGAGCCGGCGAGCCACGGCGCGTGCCTGTTCCAGATCGCGGCCCGCGACGAATCCGGCCAGGCCGTACTCGGTGTCGTTGGCGATGGCGACGGCGTCATCGATATCCCGGTAGCCGATGATCACCAGAACCGGGCCGAAGATCTCCTCACGGGCGATCGTCATCGCGTTGGTGACCTCCGCGAACACCGTCGGTTTGACGAAGAAGCCCTTCTCCAGGCCCTCGGGCCGGCCGGGCCCACCGGCGACAACGGTCGCCCCCTCCTCGATCCCCTTCTGGATCAGGGCCTGGATCCGGTCCCACTGGGACCCCGCGACCACCGGGCCGAGCGCGACATCGCCGGTGGGATCACCGACGGTGATGCCCTCGGTCGCGGCCCGCGCGGCGGCCACGGCTTCTTCCATCCGGGCCGACGGAACCAGCATTCGCGACGGTGCGCTACAGGTCTGACCGGAGTTGCCCATCATATTCGCCACGCCCTGGCCGACATTGGTGGCGAGATCCTCGTCGTCGAGGATGATGTTGGGGCCCTTGCCGCCGAGTTCCTGGGTGACCCGCTTCACGGTGACCGCGCTGTTACGGGCGATATCTATCCCCGCGCGGGTGGACCCGGTGAAGGAGACCATGTCGACCTCCGGATGCGACGACAGCGGGACGCCCACACTCGGCCCGTCGCCTTGCACCAGGTTGAACACCCCTGCCGGAACACCGGCCGCGGCCAGCACCTCGGCGAAGATCTGCCCGGTGAACGGGGACCGTTCGGAGGGCTTCAGCACCATGGTGCAGCCGGTGGCCAGAGCAGGGAAGATCTTTACTGCGATCTGGTTCATCGGCCAGTTCCACGGGGTGATGAGACCGCAGACACCGATGGGTTCCTTGACGAAAAGGGTCGCCCCGCGTTGCTCCTCGAAGCGGTAGTTCCGCAGTATCTCGATCGCGGTCTGTAGATGTCCGGCGGCGAGGTCCACCTGGAATCCGTTGGCCAGCCCCGACGGAGCGCCCATCTCCTCGGTGAGCGCCGCCGCCAGCTCACCGGCGCGCTTCTGATACTCCACGCCGATGGCACCGAACAGGTCCAGCCGCTCGCCGACAGTACTCACGGCCCACCCGTCGAACGCGGCGCGGGCCGCGGCGACGGCGGCGTCCACATCCGCGGCCGAGCCGAGGGCGACGGTTCCGCACACCTCCTCGGTGGCGGGATTGATCACCTCGAAGGTCTGCTCGCCCACGGAATCGACCCACCGGCCGTCGATATAGAACTTCAGGTATTCGCGCATCACTGCATCCCTTCCGCGTACCAGGTGCGGAACTCGTCGTAGCTGGGCATTTCCTCGGAGTTCGCCTTCGGATCCACAGCGACGTGGATCACGCCCGGCTTACCGCTGGCGAAGGCGCGTTTGATGGCGGGCGCGATCTCGGCATCGGTTTCGACGTATTCGCCGTAGCAGCCGAAGCCCTCGGCGACCTTGTCCAGCCGGGTGTCCTTGCTCCAGTGCACCGCGGTCTCCCGGGAGCCCTGACCGAAAGTGCGCTTGTACACACCGACCTCGAGTCCCCACGCGTAGTCCACGGCCACCACACAGACCAGCGGAAGGCTCAGTCGCGCCGCGGTTTCCAGTTCGGCGATCTGGAACTGGAACGACGAGTCGCCGGTGATCATCAGCACCGGGCGTTTCCCGCCGTCGGCGACCGAGGCGCCCACGGCGTAGGGCAGGCCGGTGCCGAGGTGGCCGAAGTTCTGATTCCAGATCACGTCGTGCGGTTTGCACTGGGTGTAGGTCCACCCGAAGATCGTGGTGGCACCGCCGTCACGGACCAGGATGCCGTCGGCCGGGAAATCCTTGGTGGCCTCCACCACCAAGCGGGCGGGATGGACCGGCGTACCACCCGACGGCGCGTTCTCGGCGAGTTCGGCGAGCCGGGTGGCATCCTGCTCGATCCACTGCGCGAGTTCGGGGGTGGCGGTGCGCGGAGTGTGCCGCAGGGCTTCGATGAGCTGCGGGACGACCGCGCGCAGATCACCGACCAGGGGTACGTCGATAGGCCGGTTCACGCCGATGGCGGTGGGATCTTGTTCGACGAGGATCCATTTCCGCTCGTCCTCCCCGGCAGCCCAGTGCCGGCCGCGCCCGTAGTGCACGGGTTCGCCGAGTTCGGTGCCGATGGCCAGACACAGATCGGATTTCACGACGGCGTCCACCGCCGAGGGTGAGAAGCCGTAGGGGAAGGTGCGGTCCTCGAGTCCGGCGATGAACGAGGTGCCACCCGAGGTCTGGATGACGGGGCAGGCCAGGAGATCGGCCAGCGCCTTCGCCGAGGCGCCGGCCCGGGCGGTGTGCACACCGTGCCCGACCAGCAGGATCGGTTGCTTCGCCCGCCGGATGAGATCGGCGGCCGCATCCACCTTGTCCTGCCCGGCGGTTTGTTCCACCAGGCGGTACCGGTGCGGTGGCAGCGGAGCGGCGACGTCGAGTTCCTCCTGGATCACATGGGCGGGATATTCGATGTAGACCGGGCCCGGGGTTCCGGAGAGCGCCTTGCGCAGACCTTCCCGGATGACCTCGTCGGTCTGGTCGGCGTATTCGATACTGGCGGCGTACTTCACCGAGGGCTCGAACAGCCCGGACTGTTTCACGAACTGGATCCGGCCGCGGCGTACCCGCTGTTCGGTGATCCGGGCCCGCTGCCCGCCCAGGAAGATCACCGGCGAATTCTCCACCTTGGCGCACATCATGGCACCTGCGAGGTTGGCGACGCCGGGGCCGAGAGTGCCGATGCACAGGGCGGCTTTTCCGGTCATCCGGGAGACGGCCTCGGCCATGAACCCCGCCGATTCTTCGTGGTGCGGGGACACCACGTTCCAGCCCCGCTCGTCGGCGAGGTGGAACAGGTGCACGAAATTCGGGTCCGGGATGCCGAAGACGGTGTCGATACCCTCGGCTTCGAAGAGATCCAGAATCCGTTCGTAGACTTTGACCGCCATACTCACTTACCTCCCATGGCCATTGCGAAACTCCGGCCGATATGGTCGTTGTGCGCCGAGGGCACGACCGGCAGCAGCCACGAATCCTCGGTGTCGCGTATTTCATCGATCCGGGCCCCGATGTCCTCGATACTCCATTCCGGCTGGTGGACCCCGGATGTCTCCGCGATATAGGCCCGCGCCACCCGGCCCGCCAGCGCCACCAGCATTTCGCCGCTGATCGAACATGATTCGTGGGCCAGCCAGCCCACCGCGGGCGCCACCAGTTCCGGCTCCATCGGCGGATACTTCGACGTGTCCAGGCCGTCGGCGAGCCTGGTGACCGCCGCGGGCACGATCACATTGGATTTCACACCGAATTCGGCGCCCTCGAGCGCCACCACATTGGACAACCCGATCACGCCCGCCTTGGCGACGGCATAGTTGGCGACGTTCCGGTTTCCGTACAGACCGCCGATGGACGAAGTCAGTACAACCCGCCCGTAGCCGGCCTCCCGCATTACCGGAAACGCGGCGCGCACGACATGGAAAGCACCGCGCAGATGGACGTCAAGGACCGAATCGAAATCCTCATAGGTCATTTCGGTGAGCGGCGCGGAACGCACATTGCCCGCATTGTGCACGAGCACATCGATCCGTCCGTAGGTCTCGAGCGCGGTGTCCGCGATCGATCGGCCGCCGTCGGGAGTGGCCACCGAACCGGCATCGGCGACCGCCTGCCCACCGGCGGCGACGATCTCCTCGGCCACCGACGCCGCGACCCCGATATCGCTGTCGCCGCCCGGGATACCGCCGCCCACATCGTTCACCACGACCCGGGCACCCCGGGCGGCCAGTAACAGGGCATACGCCCGGCCCAGACCGCGACCCGCCCCGGTGATCACCGCGACCCGCCCGTCGAACCGCATTTCCGACACCGCTTCTCCCAGCCCTTCGCCGCTGTCCGTCATTCGCCGAGCGCCAGACCCTCCAGCCGGCCGGTTTCGCGCCAGCTCTGCAAGATGTCCTCGAGGGCGTAGAAGCCCGGCCAGTACGGTTCGCCGAGATGCGAACGGATGTTCTGCTCGCCCTCGTTGTTGTAGTAGCCCGGGGTGCATTCGCGCTGAAAATTGCTGTTGTCCACGGCGGTTTCCCGGAGGGTGGCGCACCAGCCGGCCACCGCCTCCGCGGTCGGTTCCACCGTCCGCGCACCCCGGTTCAGCGCCTCGCCGATGATGTAGGCGGCATGGGTGGCCTGTTGATCGAACATATCGGTGGTGCTCGCGGTGACACCGCCCTGGATGAACCCGGTGAAGAAGATGTTCGGAAAACCATCGCTGGTGAGGCCGTGCAGGGTGCGGTAGCCGGTCGCCCAGTGGTCGTAGAGCGAGCGCCTGTCGCGGCCGGCGAAGGGATGGATACCGTAGCGGCGGTCGAGTTCGGTGGTGATCTCGAAACCGCTGGCGAATACGATGCAGTCGACCTCGTGTTCCACTCCGGCGGCGACGATTCCCTTCGGGGTGATCCGTTCGACGCCCTTGGTGGCCGAGACATCGATCAGGGTGACATTGTCGCGATTGAAGGTGGGCAGATATTCGTCGTTGAAGCACGGCCGCTTGCAGAGGAACCGGTAGTACGGTTTGAGCGCCGCGGCGGTCGCGGGGTCCATGACGATCTCGTCCACCCGCTGCCGGACCCGTTCCATCGCCCGGTAATCCTGGTACTCCCGGATCTCGACAAATTTCTCCGGTGTGACCTCGGCCCAGAGGTTGTTCTCGTCCAGATAGGCCTGCACATTGCGGCTGACCTCGGTCCAGCCGTCGCACACCAGATCCGGCTGACCGGGGGCGAACGCCTCGAAGGCGGCGGTGTGGAAATTGCGGCGGCGCTGCAGTTGCCAGCCCGGCTGGAGCGTTTTCACCCATTCCGGATCGGTGGGGATGTTACCGCGCTCATTGATATAGGACGGGGTCCGCTGGAACACATAGAGATGCTCGGCCGATCGGGCGATATGCGGGATCACCTGGATCCCGCTGGCCCCGGTACCGATCACCGCGACCTTCTTGTCCTCGAGGCCGGTGAGCCCGCCGCGCATATCGCCGCCGGTGTAGGCGTAGTCCCAGCGGGCGGAATGGAACATATGGCCGGTGAAGTCGTTCAGGCCCGGAATTCCCGGCAGTTTCGGCTTGTTGAACGGTCCCTGCGCCATCACCACGAATCGGGCGCGGATATCGTCGCCCCGGTTCGTCCCGATCCGCCACCGGCCGCGGGTCTCGTCCCATTCCAGGGACTTCACCATCGTGGAGAAGACGGCCTTCTCGTACAGCCCGAAATGTTTGCCGATACGCTGGGCGTGCTCGAAACATTCGTCGCCGTAAACGTATTTCTGGGTCGGGATGTACCCGGTTTCCTCCAGTAGCGGCAGATAACAGTAGGCGTCGGAATCACATTGGATGCCCGGATACCGGTTCCAGTACCAGGCGCCGCCGAAATCGCCCGCGAGTTCGATGATCCGGAAATCCTCCACCCCGGCCTGGGTCAGCCGCGCACCCGCGGTGAGCCCGGCCCAACCGGCGCCGAGCACCGCGACATCGATGTCCTCCGACAGCGGTTCCCGCGGGGTGACCGGCGTGTAGGGGTCGCCCTCGAAGAAGTCGGTGAACCCGTCCTCGGTCACCACGTACTGCTTCTGCCCCTCCGGCCGTAACCGCTTATCACGTTCGGCCAGGTACTTGGCCCGCAGCGCGGCCTGGTCGATCTCGGGGGTCTGCGTGGGTGCGCAGTTGTTCATTCGGATTCCTCGATGGGGTGTATCGGGCCGGCGGGGCCGGGGTCAGGTGAGGTCACGCGGTGCGCCGGTACCCATGTACTTCGCGAGGTTGTGGTGCAGGTTCACGACGCTGCGCTCGCGATACGGATTCGGTTTCGGGCCGGAGAAACCCAGGGTCTTCATGCCCTGCTGGACCGCGGCCATATTGTCGAAATCCTGCGGCAGCACGGTCCGCCAGGCCGGATCGCCCTGCGGAGTGTGGATCCACTCCGTCTGCGGCGCCTCGCCTTCGGGGAACAGTTCGTACACCGCGGCCTCGAAAATGCATTTGCCGGGGTCGTAGCCGTAGGGGCGCGCGCTGTAGCAGAGCATATTGTTCACCGCGTGCCCGATCTGGAAGTTCGGGAAGATCTGCCACGCGGTCCCGGCCGCCGCGACATCGGCCGGGGTGACGGTGGGCCAGACGACACCGCGCTTCTCGTCGTCGGCGCGGGCCGAGGCCAGCCAGTGCGCCATCACCTCCGGTGCCGGGGTGCCCTCGGGCAGTTCGTCGGTGAGCCGCCGCGCCGCCTCCACCATGGTCCAGGTGGTGTTGGTATTGGCGTTCTCCCAGGTGAAGTTCTGCAGTTCGATGGTGGACTTGCGGGCGTCGGGCCCGTGGCCGAGCCGGAGCTTGCCCTGGCTCTCCTCCTGGCCCTTCGGCGCGTCGTAGCCGATATTGCTGTGCTTGCCCTGTGCGCGCGCCCAACCCAGGAACATGCCGAAGTTCATGAACTCCGGGTGGGTGTAGGGCACGTGGTAGGTCTCCATGAAGGCCTCCAGCGCGACCTTCCAGTTGCAGTCGAACACCAGCCAGCGCCGCCACCGGTACCGCATGTTCTGCAACTGGAACGGGTCGAGCAGGGTCACGGCCGGCTCCAGGTACTCCAGCAGTGTTTCCGACGGGTTCGGGTCCAGGTTGATCCAGATCCAGCCGCCCCAGGTGTCGACGTCCACGTCGACGAGACCGTCATTGCGTTCGGTCAGTCCGCACGGCCAGTCCTCGCGTTCGGGGACGAAGGTGTTGCGGCCCTCGAGGTCGTAGCGCCAGCCGTGGAAACCGCAGACGAACTGCTTCTTGCGCCCCTGGGCGTTACGCTCCCCCGTCGGGGTGTCCACCAGGCGGCGGCCGCGGTGCGCGCACACATTGTGGTAGGCGCGGATCGTATCCTCGGCGGTACGGACAACGATGAGCGAATCGTCGAGGATCTCGTAGGTCAGGTAGTCGCCGACCTTCGGGATCTCCTCGACCCGTCCCACCTGCTGCCACACCTTGCGCCACAGTTTGTCGCGTTCGGCGTGCACGTACTCGGGGCTGAGGTAGGCCTCTACCCCGATCGTCATCGGCGCGGACAGCGGTTCGGTGTCGGTGGCGATATCGTCGACGGTCTCGGCTGTGTCGATTGATCGCTCGCTACGCTCGGCTGTGTCGATTGATCGCTCGCTACGCTCGCTCATGGCGTTCTCCCACCCCGGGTCCGGGGACAGTCGGTGTCGGTGCGGTGCATTTCGGTGGTCAGCTGGTGATCGCGGCGCGGAATCCCTCGTCCTTCAAAAACAGCGAGGTGTTGTCGGCGCCCAGATGGGTCCATTTGAGGTTCAGTCCGCCGTCGACCAGCAGCGTCTGGCCGGTGATATAGGACGACAGCTGTGAGAGCAGGAACAGCACGGCGCCGGCCTGCTCCGCGGGCCGGCCGCGCCGGCCCATGGCGATGGCCGTGCGGTCCCGTTCCGGGTCCTCGTCCACGTAGGTGCCCGAGGCCGGGGTCTCGGTGACGCCGGGGGCGATTGCGTTCACCCGGATATCGCTGAGCGCCAGCTCGACCGCCAGTGTCCGGGTGGCCGCCACCACTGCCGCTTTGGCGGTGCCGTAGGCGATATGGAAGGGCGCGGTGTTCATCCCGCTGATGGACGACAGCGAGACGATCGATCCCGGCCGGCCTTCTCCTTTGATCTCCCCGGCCACGGCCTGGCTCATGAAGAACATGGATTCGAGGTTCTGGTGGAACAGGGCCCGCCAGTCCTCGCGTGTCACCCGGGTGGCGGGCATCCAGGTGGCGGGCGCGGCGCCGCCGGCGATGTTCACCAGACCGTAGAGGTCGCCCTCGGCGCGCCGAGCCGCGGCCAGGACGGCGGCGACACCGTCGTCGGTACCGGCGTCGGCCTGCACCGGTATCACCTTCAGTCCCTCCCCCGCCAGGGGTTCCACATACTTCGCGAGGTTCTCCGCCCCGCGGCTCACCCCCAGCACGGTGGCCCCGGCCGCGGCGACCAGCCGGGTGACCGCGGTGCCGATACCGCCGCCGCCCGCACCGGACACGATCACCACGCGTCCGTCGAGGCCGAAGAAGTCGGTCGTCATGGAATCCTCACCCGTCCTTCCGGAACGCGAGCACACTGCCCTCGGCATCGGCGGCGATATAGACGGTGCCGTCGGCACCCGCGGTGATGCCGGCGAACGGACCCTGCGGACCCGAGAACGGCGGCATACCGAGCAACGGTTTCGGTGTCACCCCCGGAGGCGCCCCTACCGGCAGGTTCGACGCAATGACCTCGCGGCCTTCGGTCTTCAGATCGACGGCGACGAGCGTTTTGGCGCCGGAGTCGACGACCAGCAGTTCGGAACCGCGGATCAGCAGGCCCTGTGGGGTGTCCAGACCGTCGACCACGGTATCCACTCCACTGGGGGTCACCGCCACGATCCGCCCGGCACCGGATTCGGAGACCAGGCAGGTGCCCCCACCGGTGAAGGCCAGCCCGATCGGCTCGTCCAGCCCAGAGGCGAGCACCTCGACCCCGCCGCCACCGGTCGTCACCCCGAGCACCCGGCCGGTACCGAACTCCGCGGTGGCGACGATCCCGCCGGGCCCTATATCGATACCGTAGAGCTGATCGAACGGCGCCTCGCCACCGGCCAGGATTTCGCTCTCCGCGGCGCCGGGCAGCCACCGGGTGATCTGCCCGCCGGAGGTGGCGACGACGAATTCGCCGGGGCCGGTGGCGGTCACCCCGCGGACGAATCCCGGATATCCCGGATGGAACAGCATGCCGACGTTTTCGAGCCCGCCGTCGCGGACCGCGTAGAAGTAGGTGCCATCGGCGATGAACAGCGTGCCGTCCGGGCCCACGGTCAGGTCCAGCGGCCAGTTCAGCCCACCGGGCAGCGTCGTGCGGGCCTCGCCCCCGGCCAGGATCTCGGTGATCTCGCCGGTGAAGTTGGAGACGAACAGCCGCCCGTTCACCAGTGTGCAGTTGTCCAGCCCGGGATTCAGCTGGGCGAGCATGGTCTTCTCGCCGTTGCGCGGGTTGATCCGCAGCACCTGACCCGACGCCACCTGGGTGGAGACGATGTAGCCGTCGGGGTCGAACTTCACCGAATCGGGTACCCCGAGATCACCCGCGACCCGTTCGGGCTCACCCCCGTCGGGGTGGATACGCCAGATCTCGTTCGTGCCCATCACCGGGTAGTAGAGAAGTCCGTCGGGCCCGACCTCCATCGCGTTGGGCTGTTCGATGTTCGCCAACAGAATGCGGGGCGTGCCCCCGTCGAGCGGGAGTTCCATCAGCCGACCACCCGGGCGGCACTCGTTGACGAACAATCGGCCTTGATGCATGGTGATGCCGTTGGCGCTCGGCAGATCCGCGCGCAGCAATCGGGTGGTGCCGTCGGCGGCCCGGGCACTGACACGGCCGTCCATCACCTCGGTGGCGTAGAGGGTGCCGTCCGGATGGAAAGCGCAGTCGTCGGGCGCGACGATATCGCCGCCCTTGGCGCTGATGGTTTCGATTGCGCCGGTATCGATATCGAGGGCGCTGATCTGGCTACCGGTCACCTGGGCGATGTAGATCCGGCCGTCGGGGCCGGTCCGCAGTCCGTTGGCGCCGAACAGCCGGCTCGGCGGGGTGATTCGCCGCTGTTGCCATCCCGCCGCGAGCCCGATCGACCGGCCGCTTTGAAAGCGCCCCTCTTGCTGCAACATTCCGACTGACTCCCAACCGACCCGGCCGATAGCGCTGATCCGCCTCGATGTCGAGGACTTGTAAGGAATCTAACGTCCCATCCGGACAAGCGCAATAAGTATTGCAATCTTTGTAAGGATAGGCCTGGGCAGGCAGATATCCAGTCGGCCGGCCACTCCCGCCGCTTCGACCCAGCAATCCGGCGTCTCGCTCCCTTCCCGGAGAATACCATTCTCTGTGCGGGAAATGAGCGCCTCCCCGGGAGGTCGGCCAACCCTTATTCCGCAGGTCGGGCGAGGTATCGCGGAGTCGGCAACGCCCAGCCGCCCCTGCACCGACCGGCCGCCACCCGGTGTTCACCGGCAGTATCGGCTTCCGCGAATCCATTCTCGAACAGATCCGCCGGACCCGGCCCACCGTGCGCGAGCACCTGCGCCGGACCCGCTACTACGGGTCCGGACACGGCGGTTGTGTCGGCACCCCCGAGCAGCCGGCCGACCGGATGGAGCAGTGGTACCTCGAATACGCCTGCGACGGTTTCGATCTGCAGCCCGATGTGCGGCTCGACAGCCCTGGAGGTGATCGCCGACGAGGTGATCCCGCTGCTGCGCGCCCGGGGGCTGTACCGCGACGGGTACGAATCGAGCACACTGCGCGGCCATTTCGCGTCCGCACGACCCGATCACGCGCCGGCGGCGACCGCGGCACGGCGCTGCGGGCCGCGCCCGCAGGTGTAGCGTCTCGGAGGTCCACCGCCTCCGTCTATTGCGATCTCGTGAGGGTGCCATGCCGCGGGAACTGACCGACCTGCCGTTCGCGAACCTGCTCGAACCGGCCGGTGCGATAGCACGGGAGGGCGAGTACGACTGCCGCCGCTTCGACGACGCGGACCTGACCGCACCCGACGCCGCGCACACCGTGTTCGACCAGTGCACGTTCCGGTCGATGCAGGTGGACGGAGGTTCGCTGCGCGGCGCGCGGTTCACCGAGGTCTGGATGCACGGGGTGCGGATCACCGGAACCGAACTGGCGGACGCGGCCTGAATGGACGCGGAGGTCATGGAGGGCGCCTGGTCCGGGGTCGAGGCGAGCGGCGCCGAGCTGCGCCGGGTGGAGTTCCACAACTGCAAACTCGATTCGGTCAATTTCCGGGGTGCGGCATTGACGAAGGTCCGGTTCGTCGACTGTGTGCTCCGGCACGTCGATTTCGGCGGCGCGACACTGAACGAGGTCGATTTCGCGGGGTCGGAGATCTCGGCACTGGTGGTCCGTAACGCACGATTGACGAAAGTGGATTTCCGCGGGGCGGAGGCGCTGCGGGTCGCCGAGGGGGTCACGGCCCTGCGCGGCGCGATCGTCACGCCGGACCAATTGCTCGACCTCGCCCCGGCATTCGCCGCGTCCGTCGGACTGCTGGTCCAACCGGAGTAGACCGTGTCCGTCAGCGCGAGGGGCGGGTGACGGCACGGGCCACGGTCGCGGCGATTTCCGTGTCGGTGAGACCGCTGTCCTGGATGAGCGCGTGCGAGAGCACGGTCCGGACCACGACTTCGGCCGCCAGGCGCGGCGGTAGTGCCAGGCTCCCCTCGTCGCGGCCGGCGATCAGCGGTTCGGCGACCGCGGCCACGGATTCGACCAGGTTCAGTTGCGCACTGCCGTGTTCGATGGCCACGGTGAGCAACCATGCGGGTTCGTGCACGCGCAGGTAGTTGAAGGCGCGGTGCTCCCGCAGATAGCGCAGCGCGAACAGCGTGGCGGCGCGGGTGATCTCATCGACGCCGGTGCCGAGTTCGAGTTCGGTGAACGCGGCGGCGACCATTTTCGCCACCTCATGCCGCCCGACCGCGGAGACGAGCCCGTCCTTGTCCCCGAATTCCCGGTAGGCGGTGGCTCGGGAGACACCGGCCCGGGCGGCGACCGCGGCGTGGGTGAGTCCGTCGAGACCGCTCTCGCCGATCAGCTCGACCGCGGCGTCCAGCAACGCGTCCGATGACCGGGTCGAGTAAGTCATGGCTCTTTCTACCCCGCGGCGGTACCAGCTTGCCACACCGCAGGAACTGAGACTAACTTGGCGATTAGTCTCACCACCGGGGCCGGGTCCCGATGCTTCGAGACGGCTGGACAACGACGTCGGAGGCGAATATGACCGGATCCGCGGCAGCTCGGCCGCCCGCGCGTGGGCGGGCCGTGGTGCTGGGCGCCAGTATGGGTGGCCTGCTCGCCGCCCGGGTGCTCGGTGAGAGCTTCGCCGAGGTATTGGTCATCGAGCGCGACGATCTGTCCGCCCCGGGAGACCGGCGGGGAGTCCCCCAGGGCAGACACGTCCACGCGTTGCTGGCCCGCGGGAGGCAGATTCTCGAGGACCTGTTCCCGGGCCTCACCGCGCAACTGCTCGCCGACGGCGCGGTCGAATGCCGATCACTGACCGAGATGCGGATGACCGTCGCCGGACATACGCTGCGACAATCCGATTCCGGGTATTCGCTGCTCCAGGCCACTCGCCCGTTTCTCGAATGGCGGGTGCGGGAGCGGGTCCGCGCATTGCCCGGTGTCCGGCTGCTCGACAACACCACCGCGGAGCATCTGCTCACCGACACGACGCGGGACCGGGTCACCGGCGTGCGGGTCACCGGCCGCGATATCCCGGCGGATCTGGTGGTGAGCAGTACCGGACGCCACGGCCCGGTGAACGATTGGCTGGCCGGCCTGGGCTACGAGCGCCCGGTGGAAGAGGGCGTGCGGATCGATATGAAGTACGCGAGCCGCTATCTGCGACTGCCCGCCGGCTCCGCGCCCGCGGACAAGGAGATCGTGATCGCGAACCAGAACCCGGCCCGGGGCCTGGCGCTGTTCGCGGTCGAGGACGGGCAACACATCCTCACGCTGATCGGATACGGGAAAGACCATCCACCGACCGATCCGGACGGATTCTGGCAATTCGCGTCCTCGGTCGCGCCCGCCGACCTGCGGCCGGCGCTGCTCGACGCCGAACCCCTGAGCGGGATCGCGACCTATCGGTACCCCGCCAATCAACGCCGTCGTTACGAGCGGCTCGACCGGTTCCCGGCGGGGCTGCTGGTGTTCGGCGACGCTGTCTGTAGCTTCAGTCCGGCCTTCGGCCAGGGTATGACGGTTTCGGCCCTGCAGGCGCTGCAACTGCGCGCGGTACTCGCCGACGGTGACCACGACCTGCCGCGACGCTGGTACCGGGCCGTGGCGGCCGCCATCGACGACGCCTGGGCGATCACCGCCCTGTTCGATCTGGCCATGCCGCACGTGGACGACACCGGCCGGCCAGCGCTGCGCGCCCTCGGCCCGGTGGCCGGGCTCGCCATGGCGGCCGGCGAACGCGACGCGGCCATCGGCCGGCAGATCTCCCGCATCGCCGGCCTGCTGGACCCGCCCACCGCGCTGCTGCGCCCGGATCTGCTGGCCCGGATCGCTCTCGCTCTCGGCGGACTCGGCCTGAGGAGCCTCCCCCGGCCGGGCGCGTCCCCGACCGCACTCAGCCGCGGCGGTCACGGTCCGTCCCGGCCGGTGCCGCGCCGCGCCGCGCCGGATCCGGCCGCGCGGTTCGATCCGCTGCCGCACGGCCCGGCGCGCGGATTCCATCGGCTGACCGTGCGTTCGGTGGTCCACGACACTCCCGGCAGCGCGATCGTCGCATTCGAGGTGCCGACCCGGCTGCGGTCCCGGTTCGAGTTCGCCGCGGGGCAGCATGTGGTGATCCGCGGCACCCACGACGGCGAGCCGATCCGTCGCAGCTATTCGCTGTGTGACGAGGCGGGGTCGGGCCGGGTGCGGATCGCGCTGCGGCGCCGGGAGGGCGGCGCGTTCAGTTCCCATGTGTTCGAGCACCGGATCACCGGTACCGCGCTCTATGTCTCCGAGCCGGCCGGTACCTTCACTCCCGACCTGGATCCCAAGGCCCGGCACCGGTACGCGGCCGTCGCGGCGGGCAGCGGTATCACCCCGATCGTCTCGATCGTCGCCACCGTGCTCGCGGCCGAGCCGGACAGCACCGTCACCCTGCACTACGGCAGCCGCGACTACGCGCACATCATGCTCGCCGCGCGGATACGGGAGCTGATCGACCGCTATCCCGGGCGTCTGCACGTCGTCCACCATCTTTCCCGGCAGCGCACCGGAATACGGCCGGATCCGCAGGGCCCAGCCCACCGGTACCGCCGGATCGATCCGGTCGACATCGCCCGCACCGACGCCGACCGGTGGTTCCTCTGCGGGCCGAAAACTTTGGTGGCCGCTACGGTTACGGCCCTGCGTGCCCGCGGCGTCGACCGGTCGCGGATCCGCACGGAGCTGTTCGAAACCCGGGCACCCCGGCCACCTCGGACGAGCGGGACGTCCAGCCGGGTCACGCTCACCGGATACGGTGATCCGCTGGAATTCACGATGCCGCGGGAGCACACGATCCTGGACGCGGCCCTCACCCGGCGCGAGGACCTGCCCTACTCCTGTCTCGGCGGCTCCTGCGGCACCTGCCTCGCCACGCTCGAGCGCGGAGAGGTCGAGATGGATACCGATCCGCTGTCGGCGCTCACCGCCGCCGACCGCGACGCCGGGCGGATACTCCCGTGCCTGGCCCGGCCGGTCACACCTGACGTGATACTGCGCTTCGGGGGGTGACCGCGCCGGCCATACAACGGCTCGGGTCGCCGGGAACCTGCCGAAGACCGAGACATTCGCTCCTGCACCCGGATTTCGGGTGCGGATTCACTGTGTCATGGTGCCCAGCACCGCGGCCGTGGCGTCGGCGACCGCGGCATCGGCGCCCGCCGCCATCGGATACCCGGTGGTGGAACGACTGAAGACGACCAGCACCAGAGAGGTGCCGGTGGGGCTCCACACCACACCGGCGTCGTTGGCCGTGCCGTAGGCGCCGCTGCCGGTTTTGTCCGCCGCCACCCAGCCGACCGGCAGTCCCGCGCGCAGGCGCTGGCGTGAGGTGACGCTCGACCGCATCCAACTGGTGAGCATGCGCCGATACTCGGTGCTCAGGCCGTCACCGAGGATCAGCTTGCGGTAGCCGGCGGCGAGCGCGGACGCGGTACCGGTGTCGCGGGGGTCGCCGGCGCGCGCCTCGTTGAGTTCCGGCTCCCACCGGTCCAACCGGGTCTGCGAGTCGTTGACCGTGCGCGCGAATTCGGTGACGGCACGGGGGCCGCCGAGGCGGCGCAGGAGCAGGTTGGCCGCCGTATTGTCGCTGCGCACCAGTGCGGCCCGACTCAGCTCGTAATAGCTCATGAGTTCGCCGACATGATCGCTGACGACCGGCGAGCTCATCACGATGTCCTGCCGGGTTATCGGTACCTTGTCGTTGAGATCCAGTTCCTTGCGCTCGGCGAGCCGCAGAATCGCGGCCACCGCGTACACCTTGAAGGTGGAGCACAGCGCGAATCGATCGTCGGCGTTCCATTCGAAGGTCCGCCCGCCCCGGGTATCGACCGCGGCGATCCCGAAGAGCACATTGTATTTCGCCTGCAGCGTCATCAGCGTATTGCTCAGGTCCACCGTCTTCTGCTCGACCGTGCTGGGAGCAGCCGGTGTGCCGGTATCGGCACCCCCGCAGGCGGCGGACAGTGCGACCGCGGTCAGGGCGAGGGCCAGTGATCGCCGACTCGACGGGATGCGGTATGCGGATCGGTTCGGTTTCACCCCCGCAGCAGACACCGGCCGCCGGGCGGCCGCCAATATCCGACACTCCCGCATACCAGTCGCATTTGATATAGACGCAGGTGGAATCCGGTTTCAAGGCTCGAAACGGCCCAGGAATACGCAGTTCGGAAGCGGTTCTTTCGGCCGCTGGTTCAATATCGCTATGGACCTGATCCGACACCTCGGCTATTTCGTCGCGATCGCCGACGAAGGCCATTTCGGGCGGGCCGCCACCGTACTGGATATGACGCAGCCGCCGCTCTCCCAGGGCCTGCGGCGACTGGAGAACCGGCTGGGCGTCGAGTTGGTGCACCGCACCCGGCAGGGAGCGGTACTCACGGCGGCCGGCCGGCAACTGCTGCCCCGAGCCCGGTTACTGGTCGACGACGCGGAAAGGCTGCTCGCCGAAGCACAGCGGATAGCCCGCACCCGCGGCACCGTGCACTGGGGCGCCACCTCCGCCCTGCCCGACCGGATCGTCACCGCCTGCGTCACCGCGCTGCGGACCGGGAACACCTCCGGCGAAGCGGTTTCCACCGATACGGGGACGACGGTGGATCTGGTGGCGGCCGTCCGGTCCGGGCTGTGCGATCTGGCAGTGATCGAACACCCGGCGCTGGTGGACGGGGTGGAGGCCCGGTCCGTGGTGAAACTTCCGCGCTGGATCGTTGTACCGGCCGACCATCGCAGCGCGGCCACCGAGCGTCCCACCTTCCCCATGCTCGCCGATCTGACCCACGCCGCGTACCCGCGGGCCGCGAATCCCCCGGCCTCCGATACCGTCCGCGACCTCCTGCGCGAACGCGGCCTGGACGCGCAGACGGTCACCGTCCACGACGACCGCGCGGTGCTCGCCGCGGTCGCCGCCGGGGCGAGTTTCGGGCTGACCACCACACCCCCTTCGGATATCCCGGGTGTCTCCTGGTTGCGGATGGCCCCGCAGGCGGTGGCGTTGCGCTGCCGGGTGATCCACCGGGCCGGCGCCGAGGACCAGGCGAACGCGGTCGACCGGGTGCTCTACCGGGAGCGCCTGCGATGACCACGACCGAACGGATCCGGGCGGTGTTCGCCGACGCCGGCTGCACCGGACGGCTGCACGCCCGCCGCTGCGACGGCAGCGCCGGGGAGGTCTCCGTCGGGGGGACCGACCGGGTGGTCACCGCCTCCGTGTACAAACTCCCGCTGCTGCTCGCGTACTGCCGCGCCGTGGACGCCGGTCACGTGGACCCGCTGGCGCGGCTCACGCTCACTCCGGCGGAATGCACACCCGGTCCCACCGGGATCTCCGCCCTGCACGATCCGGTCACCATGAGCCGGCGCGATCTGGCGACCTCCATGATGACCGTCTCCGACAATGCGGCCGCGGACCTGCTGCTCGGTGAGATCGGGCTGGCCGCGGTCCACGAGTTGCTGGAATCGCTGGGATTGGAGCTGACCCGGCTGGTCGGCGGTACCGCCGATATCCAGCGCAGCCTGGTGCGCGATACCGACACCCACGGTACGGCCGAGGCGTTCGCCGCGCTGGCCGACAACGACGAGGCCTGGACGGTGTCCGCCTACGATCCCGCGTACACGAGCGCGACCACACCGGAGGAGATGACCCGGCTGCTGGCCGCGCTCTGGCGCGGGGAGGTGCTGTCGGACGAACAAACGGATTTCGCTCGCGCGGTGATGCGCCGTCAGGTCTGGCCGCACCGGATCGCGGCCGGTTTCCCGCATCGCGGGGTGGCGGTGGCCGGGAAGACGGGCACCATCGGCATCATCCGCAACGAGGTCGCCGTGGTGGAGTTCCCGGGCGAACACCCGGTCGCGGTGGCCGTTTTCACCCGGGCCGCCCGCGCCGACCCCGCGCTCCCCGCCGTGGACGCGGCGATCGCCGAGGCCGCGCGGATCGCGGTGACCGAGTTGCGCCGGGCGCTGCCCACCGGATGAACGCGCGGCGGATCACCCGCGGGTCATTCGCCGGTGATCAGCAGATCCGCCCGATAGTCCGCGGCGGGGACCGGCTCGCTCGCCGGTGGCGACGGCCGGAGCGCGACCAGGGCGATCCGGTACCGGCCCACGGTCACCCCGGTGGCGAATCGCTGATTCGTATGGAGTTCGTGCCGGGATCGCTGTGCGCCGACGGTCACTTCGGTGACCACCGTCGCATCGCCTTCCCATACACACGCGGTCCCGGCCGGGCACCGGCCGTCGGCGGACACCTCGTCGAACGACACCATCAGCCGGTCGTCGTCCAGCCGGGCCGCTTCGCCGGGTGCCAGCGTGAACTCGGTACCGAGTCGCGGGGAGACAGGAGGCGGCTCGGCCGACGCATCGCATCCCGCCGCGGCCGCCAGTACCCCGGTGACGACCGCCCATCGGCCGATTCGCTTGGCGCGCATGGCAGCCGATCATCGCACATCCCCGGGCCGGGGACCGGCATTCCGGGAGCACCCGTGCGAGCTCCGGATCACTCCGGAACCGGCGGAACGACCGCCGGCCGGGCCCTCCTCGCCTCGCGCAGTCGCAGCCCGAGCGGGTCGGCCGTCCTCCGCGTCGTCACCGGGTGAAATCGGCAGAGGGCGCGGACGCGCGCGGCGGCGCGGCCCGGACGGTGGCACGTCCGGACCGCGACCGCGCGAACCGCTCGACTACTTGAGCATCGACCCGCAGTCCACGGGCAGTGTCACACCGGTGAGGTAGCGGGCTTCGTCGGAGGACAGGTACAGCACCGCGTTGCTGATGTCGATCGGATCCACCCACGGCACCGGCAGGGTGTGGAACAGCTGGCAGATCGGCGCCATATCGTCGGCGGTCGGGTTCTCCAGATCCGGGCGGAACATCTTGAAGGTCTTCTCGTTCATGATCATCGCGGTGCTCACGTGCGTCGGGTGTACCGAGTTGACCCGGATATTGTGCTGTCCGAGTTCCACCGCGAAGGCACGCATCAGGCCGACCACACCGTGTTTGGCGGAGACGTAGTGACCCGTCTGCGGGTAGGCTTTGAGACCCCCGACCGAGCTGGTGAGCACGATGGAACCGCCGCGGCCGCCCTCCAGAATATGGGGGACGCCGGCCTTCACCGATTTCCACACACCGCTGAGGTTGACGTCGATCATGTCCTGCCAGACCTGTTCGTCGGTCTCGGCCAGCGTGTCGCCGCCGCTGGCGATACCGGCGTTGGCGACAATGATGTCGAGCCGGCCCAGCGTGCCGACCGCCTCGGCGAGCGCGGCTTTCAGGGCGGCCGAATCGCGCACGTCGACCTCGGCGGTGACGACCCTGCGGCCGGTGGCCTTGACCAGTTCCTCGGTTTCGACGAGATCGTCCGGGGTGGCCAGCGGGATCTCCACGGTGTCGATCGGTTTACAGATATCGATGGCGATGATGTCGGCGCCTTCTTCGGCCAGCCGCACCGCGTGGCTGCGGCCCTGCCCGCGGGCCGCGCCGGTGATGAAGGCGACCTTGCCCTCGACCCGTCCGGTCATGACTTCCTCTTTTCCTCGTTCCGGCCGCGGTTGCCGCCCGGATTGTGCTGCCGTAATGGCTTTTCAGGATTTCGGGGTGTAGGTGATGTGCAGGTCGGTCAGGCCGCGCAGGATGAACGTCGGCTCGAAGTTGAAGGTCGGATTGTCCAGTGAGCCGTGTTTTTCCGGGTCGATCCGGATATCGAGCATCCGGTCCAGGATCCGTTCCAGCGAGACCCGGCCCTCGACGCGGGCCAGCGGGCTGCCCGGGCAGGTGTGTACGCCCCGGCCGAAAGCCATGTGTTCCCGGAAATTCGGGCGGTCGAGATCGAATTCGTGCGGGTTGGTGAACCGCCGCGGGTCGCGATTGGCCGCACCCGGGCAGACCATCACCAGCGAGCCCGCCTCGAGCGGGACGTCGCCGATCTCCACCGGTTTCTTCGCCAGCCGGAAACCGCTCTTCACCGGCGCCTGCATCCGCAGCGTCTCCTCGATGAACACCGGGATTCGGTTACGGTCGGCGCGTAATGCGTCCTGCAGGTCGGGGCGGGTGGCCATGAACTGCATGGCGCTGCCGAGCAGTTTCGCGGTGGTCTCCTGACCGGCGCCGAAGAGGAATGTCGCGGTGCGCACCACCTCGATCACCTCGGGGGTGGACCCGTCGGGATATTTCGCCTGGGCCAGCGAGGTCAGCACATCGTCCTGCGGGTGGGCGCGCCGGTCGGAGATGAGTTCACCGAACAGGTTGTCCAGCCATTCCAGCGGATTGACCGGCACGATCTCCTTGTCGATCGAACCCACCGTCGGCCCGCCGGCCAGATTGACGCGCAGTTCCTCGTGATATTCCTCCGGCACCCCCAGCAGGTCGGCGATCACGAGCAGCGTGAAGACCTTGGCGTAGGCGGACAGGAATTCGCATCTGCCGTCATCGATGAATTCCTCGAGTTGTCTGTCGGCGAGTTTCCACATGAACTCCTCGTTCTCCTTCAGCCGGGAGGGCACGAGCAGTTTGTTGAGCAGCGAGCGGGCCGCGGTGTGGTCGGGCGGATCCATGGTGACCATGTGCTCGTGCATCGGCAGTTGTTCACGGTGCGCGGCGATCTGGCCGGTGATGTCGTCGCCCTCGGGGGTGAAGGGCAGCGGCGGGAAGGGACCGCCGACGGCGATGCATGAGGAGAAGGTGTCGGAATCGCGGAGCACGTCGATGGCTTCCTCGTAGCCGGTCACCGCCCAGACACCGTAGTTGGGTTCCCGGGTCACCGGGCATTTGGCGCGCAGATGGTCGTAGTACGGATGCGGGTCGGGTACCAGTGCGGGATCGGTGAAGTAGTCGACCGTATCGAAATCGGTCACGGGAACCTCCTGATATGAACAGAATCTTGTCGCCAACCGTGGATCACCGGTTGATACGGCTTGGTTGCTCCGCGGCCCGCACGGGCCGTCGCCGCCGGGCGCCGTTCTCGGCACGCGCTGCTGCTCCGGGTCGCCCACAGCCGCCTCCTCGCGCCGTCGCATTCCGATCCGAGGCCGCGGCCGTACCCGGTACCGGCCCGGCCCCCGACCGCTGAGCGGGCGCTCAGTCGTGATGCTGAGCACATGCTTAGCATGGGCCGGGGGAGCGCGTCAACAGTCGTCGGCCGCGGGATACGATCGCCGGTGATCTCGCGACCGGCGTGGTAATACGGAAAACCCAGAGGAGGCCGGAACATGTCATCACCCCGCCGGCTCGGCGCACCCGAGGCCAAGAACCGCGGCGTTCTGATGGACGCGGCGGAACAGCTGATGCTGGAACAGGGCTGGGCCGCGGTGACCTCGCGACGACTCGCCGAGCACGCCGGGCTCAAACCACAATTGGTGCACTACTACTTCCGGTCGATGGACGACCTGTTCCTGGCGGTTTTCCGACGGCGCGCCGAAGAGGGCCTGGAGACCCTCGCGCAGGTCCTGAAATCCGACCGGCCACTGCACGCGCTGTGGGAGTTCAGCACCGATACCACCGCGGCCCGGTTCACCATGGAGTTCGTCGGCCTGGCCAATCACAAACCGGCGATCCGCGCCGAGGTGGTGCGCTATTCCGAGCAGTTCCGCGCGGCGCAGACCGAGGCGCTGGCCCGGCTGCTCAACGGCTACGGCGTGGACACCGGCCGGTTCCCCGCCGATGTGCTCTCGGTGCTGATGACCAGCGCGGCGCGCATGGTCGTCCTGGAGCAGGCCCTCGGGATGACGGCGGGACACGCCGAAACCTTCGCCTTCGCCGAACGCGAGATCGGTTTCCTCGAGGACGGGTCGTAGCCGACGGCTCATCCGGGCCTCATTTCCCGCGGTTCATCACCCGATCGGCCGCTGCCCAGTGCGCGTCGGCCACCCAGAGTTCGGCGAAGGCCGCCACCGCCTCCTGCGGACTCGCACCGTCGACGACTCGTTTGATCGCACCCGCGGAGGGATTGGCCAGGGCCCGGGCCAGGGCGCGCCAGCCCGCGTCGAAGTCCGCGCGCGGCAGCACCCGGTCGACCAGGCCGAGACGTTCGGCATCGGGGGCGGACAGGATCTCACCCGAGCCCGCCAGGAGTAGCGCGCGGCTGCGGCCGATCAGGCGTGACAATCGTTCCGCGCCACCCCAGGCCGGCATGATCGCCAGTGCCACCTGATTGAAACCGATCTTGATATCGGCCGCGGCGATCCGGATATCGGCCGCGACCGCGACTTCGGCGCCGCCACCCAGCGCATGACCGTTCAGCGCCGCGATCACCGGCCCCGGGAAGCGCTCGAGCTTGTCACAGACCTCCCGCATCCGGTTCGCCATGGCGGCCGCCTGCGCCATGGTGCGCAATGCCGCCAGTTCCTTCAGATCGCCGCCGGAGACGAAGGCCCGGTCCCCGGCCCCGGTGATCACCAGAGCCCGGGCACCGGCCGCGCCGTCGATCGCCTCGCCGAGCTCGTCCATGGTGTCCAGGGCGATGGCGTTGCGCGCGTGCGGCCGGTTGATGGTGACGACGGCCAGACCGTCCGCCAGTTCGAGCTCGATCACGACTTGTTCTCCTCGACGGAAATATGATTCTCTTACTTAGAGAACCATATACTTTCCGGTGATTTCCGGTGGTCGGATCGGGAGTTCGTGATGCAGCATCCACGGCGCATGAGCGAGGGCCCCACAGGGCCACGCTCCGCTACCGCCCCCGGGCTCGAATCGGTCATCCGCAGAGTTCCCCCCGAACTGGCTCTTCGCTATCGCGAGGCGGGCTGGTGGACCGATGAGACCCTGGGCGAGATCCTGGCCCGCGGCCTGGCGGCGGCACCCGGCGCGACCTTCCGGGTGCACTCCCGCATCCGGCCCTGGACGGGAACCTTCGCCGAGGTCGAACGGATCACACGACGCCTCGCCGCCGGACTACGCCGCCGTGACATAGGCCCCGGGGATATCGTCGCGTTCCAGTTGCCGAACTGGATGGAGGCGGCGGCCACCTACTGGGCCTCGGCCCTGCTCGGCACCACCGTGGTGCCGATCGCGCACTTCTACGGACGCCGGGAACTCGGCTACATCCTGGGTGCGGTCTCCCCACAGGTGTTTATCACCTGCGAACGCTTCGGTCACCACGAATTCGACCCCGACCTGTGCGCCACGGTGCCGGTGGTGGGCGTGGTGGACCGGGATTTCGACGAATTGCTCGAACCGGAACCGATGGACGGCGTCCTGCGCGCCGACCCGGACGGTCCCGCGTGTATCGCCTTCACCTCGGGTACGACCCGAGCACCGAAGGGCGTCGTACACAGCCACAACACCCTGGCCTACGAGGTGCGGCAACTGGCCGGGATGTACCCGGCCGATCGCGGCGACCAGCTCACCTCGGCACCGGTCGGGCATTTCATCGGCATGCTCAATGCCCTGCTCATCCCGGTTCTCGACGGCGCGCCCATCCACCTGCTCGACCTGTGGGATCCCGGCCGGGTGCTCGAACTGATGGCGAGCGAGAACATCTGCGTCGGCGGTGGTGTGAGCTATTTCGTCACGAGCCTGCTCGACCATCCCGGCTACCGGCCCGCCCATCTCGCGCAGTTGCGCTACGCCGGCCTCGGCGGCGCGGCCGTACCGGCGGCGGTGAGTACCCGGCTCGAACACCTCGGCATCACCGTGTTCCGCTCCTACGGTAGTACCGAGCATCCGTCGATCACCGGTTCACTGGCCACCGCGCCGGCCGACAAACGCCTGTTCACCGATGGCAACGCGCTCCCCGGCGTCGAATTCCGGCTCGGCGACGACGGCGAGATCATCAGCCGCGGCCCCGATCTGTGCCTGGGCTACACCGATCCCGAACTCACCGCCCGCGCCTTCGACGCCGACGGCTGGTACCACACCGGCGATATCGGCACCGTGGACGCCGACGGCTACCTCACCATCACCGATCGCCTGTCCGACATCATCATCCGCGGCGGCGAGAACGTGAGCGCACTCGAGGTCGAGGAGGTGCTGCTCACTCTGCCGGGCGTGGCCGAGGGCGTCGCGGTGGCTGTGCCGGACCCGCGCCTGGGCGAACGCACCGCCGCGGTGGTGCGCTGCCTGCCCGGCCACCCGGCGCCCGATATCGAGGCGCTGCGTGCGCATTTCGCCCGGGCCGGCCTGGCCAAGCAGAAGTGGCCGGAGGAACTGCATATCGTCGCCGACTTCCCGCGAACCCCCAGCGGAAAGATCCAGAAGTTCGTTATCCGGCGCGAGCTGACCGCAACGCGCGACGAGGCCGTTGCGACCGAACCATTATGAGAATACGATTCTCGTAAATAGCCAAGGAGGATTCCATGAGCAAAGTCGAGCTGCCGTACCAGCTCTTCGACGCGGACAACCATCTCTACGAGACCAAGGAAGCGCTCACCCGGCATCTCCCCAAGGAGTACGAGGGCGCCATCCAGTACGTCGAGATCAACGGCCGCACCAAGATCGCGGTACTCGGCCAGATCAGCGAGTACATCCCCAACCCCACCTTCGAGGTCGTGGCACGCCCCGGCGCCATGGAGGAGTACTTCAAGCACGGCAATCCCGAGGGCAAGAGCCGGCGCGAGATCTTCGGCAAGTCGATGAAGGCGATCGACGCCTTCCGCAATCCGGAGGCCCGGCTGAAGGTTATGGACGAGCTGCAGTTGCAGCGCGCCCTGATGTTCCCGACCCTCGCCAGCCTGGTCGAGGAACGCATGCGCCACCACCCCGAGCTCATCCACACGGTGATCGAATCGCTGAACCGCTGGATGCTCGACGACTGGGGCCAGGACGGCAGCTTCGTACACTCCGGCCGAATCTTCACCGTCCCGGTGATCACCCTGCCGATCGTCGATCGCGCGATCGCCGAACTGAACTGGGCCGTCGTCGAACACGGCGCCAAGGCCATCCTGGTGCGGCCGGCGCCGGTCCCCGGATTCAAGGGCATGCGCTCATTCGCGCTGCCGGAGTTCGATCCGTTCTGGAAGCGCGTCGTCGAACTCGATGTGCTGGTCACCATGCACTCCTCGGATAGCGGCTACTCCCGCTTCGACGCCGAATGGGACGGCAACAGCCTGGAGATGCTGCCGTTCCAGACCAACACCTTCGCGATGACCAATCAGTGGCGGCCGGTCACCGACGCGGTCGCGTCCTGGGTGTGCCACGGTGCGCTGAACCGCTTCCCCGACCTCAAGATCGCGGTGATCGAGAACGGTTCGGCCTGGCTCGAGCCGCTGCTGCAGCAGCTGTCCGACGTCTACAAGAAGGCGCCGGAGGGTTTCGGTTTCCGCGATCCGATCGAGGCCATCAAACAGAGTCTCTACGTGAGCCCGTTCTGGGAGGAGGATCTGGAACGACTGTCGCTGGTCATGGGCGCCGACCATGTGCTGTTCGGGTCCGACTGGCCGCATCCGGAGGGCCTGGCCGAGCCGGCACGCTACATCCACGAGATCAAGGACATGCCGCTGGAGCACCAGGCCAAGATCATGGGCGGCAACCTGGCACGACTGCTCAAGGTTTGAGCAGGGCGGTAACGGACTCAGTATGAGCTGGGAAACCATCCCCCAGTTGGCCCTGTCGACGGCGGACCGTTTCGGCGATGCCGAAGCGGTCGTCGCCGGGGAACTGCGGTGGAGTTACCGCGAACTGGTGGACCGGATCCGCCGGGCCGCGGGATCGTTCGCCGAATCCGGGATCGGTAAGGGTGACCGAGTGGCCGTCTGGGCGCCCAATTCGGCGGAATGGATTGTCGCCGCCCTCGGCCTGATGACCGCGGGTGGCGTGCTGGTACCGGTTAACACCCGGTTCAGGGCCGAAGAAGCCGCCGATGTCATCCGCCGCAGCGGCGCCCGGGCGTTGCTGGTGCAGAAGGGTTTCCTCGGCGCGGACTACCCGGCACCACCGGGCGTGCCGGTCTACGACTTGAAGTCCGATTTCCTCACCGGCGGTGAACCTTTCGAACGTCACGTCGCAGGGACCGATATCGCCGACATCATCTACACCTCGGGGACCACCGGGCGCCCCAAGGGCGTGATGATGAACCACCGGCAAACCCTGCGGTTGTACTCGGAATGGTGTGATCTGGCCGATCTGCGCCGGGGCGACCGCTATCTGATGGTCAACCCGTTCTTCCACACCTTCGGGTTGAAGGCGGGCATTGTGTCCTCGCTGGTCCGGGGCGCGACCATGCTGCCGGTGCCGGTGTTCGACGTGGATCGGATGATCGAACTCGTAGAGGCCGAACGGATCACCATGCTGCCGGGGCCGCCGACGCTGTACCACTCGTTGCTGGAATACCGCGGCGCGCGCGATATCTCCTCGTTGCGCGCGGCGGTGACCGGGGCGGCCGATATTCCGGTCGACCTGATCCGCCGGATCCGGGAGGAATTGCCGTTCCGGTCGATCATGACCGGTTACGGCCTCACCGAAGCCGGTACGGCCACGGCCTCCCGGCCCGGGGACACCTTCGAGCAGATCGCGACCACCGCGGGTAGCGCCTGCGAGGGAATCGAATTGCGCATCGCCGACGACGGTGAAGTGCTCATTCGCGGTTACAGCGTGATGCAGGGTTACCTCGACGACCCGGAGGCCACCGCCGCGGCCGTCGATACCGACGGCTGGCTGCACACCGGCGATCTGGGGAGCCTGGACGCGGACGGCCGGCTGAAGGTGATCGGCCGGAAGAAGGATATGTACATCGTCGGCGGGTTCAACGCCTATCCCGCCGAGATCGAAGGGTTCCTACTGGAACATCCGGCGGTCGTGCAGGCCGCGGTGATCGGTGTCCCGGACGAGCGGATGGGCCAGGTCGGGAAGGCGTTCGTGGTGGCGCGCGGGCAACTCGGCGAAGCGGAGCTCATCACCTGGGCAAAGGAACGCATGGCGGGGTACAAGGTGCCGCGATCGGTGGTCTTCCTCGACGAGCTACCGCTCAACGCCACCGGAAAGGTCGTGAAGGATCGGCTGCGCTGAGAACAGCGGCGCCGCCGGCTCGAACCGGCCTACTGCCGAGGAATCGGTGCGGTGAGGTTCCACTCCGCCCCGCCCCATAGCGCATCGGACCCCGGTGCGGTATCTCCGGCGCGCGTGCCGGGTTCCCTCGCGGAGCCCGGCACATCGGCATGCCCGACAGTGGCGGGCACCCCGCGACTTCGGCGCTGCTCCGCCTGGTAACGATCTCGACCGGAACAACGCCCACGGTGTATCGTCGAACACCGATGAGAGTGACATTCTCATATGAAGAGATTTTCGATCTCCTGGTCCGGGCCGCGCCCGGCGTCGACCATGAACAGCGAGGAGTCCGATGAATATCGACGACATGATTCTGGTGAGCATCGACGACCATGTGGTCGAGCCGCGCAATATGTTCGACAACCATGTGCCGAAGAAGTACGCCGAGTACGTTCCCAAGGTCGTCGTCGACGACACCGGCATCGACCGCTGGATCTACCGGGACCGGCCCACCGGTGTCACCGGACTCAACGCGGTCGTGTCCTGGCCGGCCGAGGAATGGGGCTACGACCCCGCCGGATACGCCGAGATGCGGCCCGCGGTATACGACATCCACGACCGGGTACGCGATATGGACGCCAACGGCGTCCTCGGCTCCATGTGTTTCCCCACCTTCACCGGTTTCAGCGCTGGACATCTGAGCCGCGGCGGGATGGACGAGATCACCGTCGCGATGATCTCCGCCTACAACGACTGGCATATCGAGGAGTGGGCGGGCGCCTACCCGGGCCGCTTCATCCCGATCGCGATCCTGCCGCTGTGGGAACCTCAGCTGGCCGTCGACGAGATCAATCGTGTCGCCGCCAGGGGCTGCCATTCGGTGACCATGCCCGAACTGCCGCATATCGACGGCCTGCCCAGCTACCACGACATCGACTACTGGGCCCCGGTGTTCCAGGCGCTCAGCGATAACGACACCGTGATGAATCTGCACATCGGCCAGGGCTTCGGCGTCCTCAAGCTGGCGCCGGACGCGCCGATCGACAATCTCATGGTCCTCGCGCCCAGTATCTCCCTGATCGGCACCCAGGATCTGCTGTGGGGACCGGCCTTCCGCAGCTTCCCGAAACTCAAGGTCGCGCTGTCCGAGGGCGGTGTGGGCTGGATTCCGTTCTTCCTGGACCGTTCCGACCGGCACTACACCAATCAGCGCTGGCTGCGCCGCGATTTCGGCGGCAAGATGCCCAGCGAGGTGTTCCGGGAGCACGTCCTCGCCTGCTACGTCACCGACCCCACCTCGTTGAAACTGCGGCACGAGATCGGCATCGACAATATCGCGTGGGAATGCGACTACCCGCATTCGGATTCACTGTGGCCGGGTGCCCCGGAGTTCGTGCTCAACGAGCTCGAGGGGGCCGGTGCCGACGATTCCGATATCGACAAGATCACCTGGCAGAACGCCTGCCGCTTCCTGAACTGGGACCCGTTCGCCCATACCCCCCGGGAGCAGGCGACGGTCGGCGCGCTGCGCGCCCAGGCCACCGATGTGGACCTGTCGACCACGACCCGCGCCGAGTACGCGGAGCGCTTCGCGGCCAAGCACGCGAGCTGAGCCCCGGTCGGGGCCGGGCGTTCCCTCATGAGCCCGCCACGATCGCCGGTACACCGCCTCCCGGACCCCGTGGAATGGAGTCCGGGAGGCGGTCGCGGTCACGCCTGCCGGCCGGCGATCACGCCGGGTTCGCGGGCACCCACGGTCGCGGATCACCCTCCCCGGCCCCGCGGTAGCCGGCGCCGTCGTGGATGTGCAGGATCGCATCGGCACCGTCCACCGAAGCGCGGTCGAGCGGGAAGTAGCCGTGCGCCGCGGTGTGGTCGTCGCGGGTGCGGGCGGTGGGGATCTCGGCGGGTGCGATCAGCCCCCGGTCCGGGATACGGGTCTGCAGGAAGCCCTCGTAGGTGTCGGGTCCGGGTTCGGGCAGGCCGAAGGTCTCGTCACGACCCAGGCTGCCGAGGATCAGGGCATAGTCCGTGCCCACCAGGGAGTGCACGACGGCGCCGGCGCTGTGCCAGTCGAGTTCCATGGGCCCCATGGTCATATGGCTCGGATTCCGTTGCAGATGCGCGTTCTGGGCGAATACCAGCGTCGGGCCCCGGTCGGCCTCGAAGCGGCGGATATCGAGAAGGTTCTGCGCCATCAGCGCGTCCCGGGCGGCGCACATACGGGTCCAGCGGACAGCCTGTTCGACGCGTCGGGCCGCCAGCCCGTGGTACCGCAGCAGACCGAGTCCGGCGGTGAGATACGTTTCGGCCCGGAACCATTCGGCACGTGAGGTCTTCTCCATCAGCTCCGGCGCCCGCAGATAGAGTTCGGTGAGCATATCGTCGGCGTGCACCCGGAGGGCGCCGGCCGCCGCGGTCGCACCGATCGATTCCTCCGGATCCATGACCGCCTCCGTGCGGTGCCATCGTTCGTCCGCCCCGAGCAGGCCGGCCAGATCGAGGTCGAGGCCCAGGTAGTCGCGGGCGTATTCGAGGTAGCGGCGCGGACTGAACGCGCTCATGGTCTCCGCGGAGATATCGAAACCGTGGAACGACAGTTGTTCGGCGGCGGGGCGCCCCTCGTTGTATTCCCGCATCCAGGTGACCAACTGCCGGTTGGCGGCCAGACCACCGAACCCATGCGAGAAACCCTCCGCCATGACCGTATCGAGGGAGCCCACACCCTGCTGGACGTAGTCGTTCACGGCGATGGCGGCCACCCGGTCGGTTTCCAGGGCGATCGAGCGATAGCCGCGGCCGGCCAGTCCGGCGAACAGCTCGTTGCGAGTCCAGGCGAAGGCGGGTTCGAGATGAGTGGGTTCACCGAATGCCAGCAGCTGAGGGGAGGCGCCGAGGAGGATGTCGATGTCGAAGTTCATTTCTTCGATCGTATCTTTGAAGGCCCGGTTGAGACTTATTGTGAATCGACGCCATGATACAGCGGTAAAGTTTCAAACCGATGATCACCCTGAGACCGGCCGACCTCGCGCGCGAGCATGGACTCTCGACCCAGGCGGTGCGTAACTACGAACGAGACGGATACCTCCCGGCCGCCGAACGCACGGCGACCGGCTACCGGCTCTACACCGAGGTCCACGCGGCCGCCCTGCGTGCCTTTCTCGCCCTGGTCGCGGCATACGGGCACCCGCTCGCCGGCCGGATCATGACCGAAATCCACACCGGCGACCTGGACAACGCCCTGAAACTCATCGACCACGGCCACCGACAACTGCTCCGGGACCGCGAAACCCTGCACACTGTCCGGCAGGCCATCGCGCACCTCCCCACCGGGCACAACCCCGTCTCCGACACTCCGCGCGCGACCACCGACCGCACCGTGGGCGAGCTCGCCCACCACCTCCGCATCACCCCGGCCACCCTGCGCGCGTGGGAAGCCGCGGGCATCCTCACCCCCGAGCGCGACCCGGCCACCGGCTACCGGATCTACCGCGCGCCCGATATCCGTGACGCCGAACTGGCCCACCTGCTCCGGCGCGGAGGCTACAGGCTGGACCGTATCGCCACCGTGGTCGAACAGGTCCGGACGGCCGGCGGCACCGACGCCCTGGCCACCGCACTCGCCGCCTGGCAGCGCCGGCTCACCGCCCAGGGACTGGCCATGTTGCAGGCGGCGGGCCGGCTCGGCGACTACCTCCGCCATCTCCCGCCCGAGGACTGGGAGCGGCCGGGATGATGCCTACTCGTCCGCTACCGTGCGGGCCGCCGGTTGCGCGGCGACTGGGGTGTACTGCGTGGCGACCGTCGATACCGGACCGCGCACCGATCTGCCCTTCATGACAGTCGAGGCGCTGCGTGTGCCCGCCGCGAGCAACGGCGACTCACTGCTCACGCCACGGACCGGGACCCGGCGGAAAAAGGTTCATACCCTGCGGCGCACGGTTCTCACCCGCGGCCGCATGAAGGTAGCGCGGCCGCGACGCAGCATCGATACCCGCCGATACCGCCGCGACACTCCGAAAAAGGGGCGATGACCGGCGCTCTCGACCGCAACCCTGCATCCGGCGGACCGAAGGTGAATACTGCGAACGCGTACAGCCGTTCCCTGGACGAGAGGAGCAGCGAGAGTGCGCTACATCGCGAATACGCTGGGCGTCGTCGCCACCGGTGCGGCGATCACGCTGACCGTCCCGCTCACCGCACACGCCGATCCCGGCGACTTCGTCTACTTGTCACAGAAGGGTGGCCCGGCAGTATTGAGCGACCCGGTGCCCGATCGATGCCACAACACACCGGGCGCCGCCGGAATGGTCGCCAACGACACCCGGTTGCGGGTAGCCGCGTTCCCCGGGCCGAACTGCGAGGGAGCCCCTACCACCCCGGAGAAGAAGTCGGCGTTCGAGAGCGTGGTGTTCAGCGATTGACCCGGTTCCGGAATCCGATGAGTAGCGAGCCGCCAGCCCGTACCTACATGCCGTGCAGACCTTGGAACCTGCTGCCCGGCTGTGCCTGTCGATCGGCGACTGCGGGAGTGGGACTCCGGCATCGGGGCCGCTCCTGACCACGCGATCCATTATGCGGAGAGCTGGGCCCGCGGCGGTGGACACGGCCCGGGCGGGCTCCCTCGAACCCCGCGATGAGCTGCTGATATCGGGTCTATTATTGGCCCATGCCCACCCCATCGGTCCAGCGCCCCGACCTGCCGGAGTTTCTGACCTGGGAGGAACTGGAGCAGTTGCCCGAGGAGATCGCCCGGCAGATAGAGCTCTGGGAGGGCCGGGTCGTCTGGTTGCGCCGCGGGCCCGCCGAGCACCAGGAGTTCACGAATCTGCTGTGGAGCGGCCTGCGTGGCTGCGCGCGCCGTGAAATGCGCGCACGACCCGAGCAGTGCTGGCGAGTGCACACAGAGACGAACATCTTTTTCGGGAGATCGGGGAAATCCGACTTCGTGACACCGGATTTCTTGGTGGCCCGGTGTCTCCCGGAGCCCTATCAGGACCTGCGTGCCGACGATGTGCTGCTGGCCGGTGAAGTGCTGTCCCCCTCGAACACACAGACGGATATGGATGTGAAACGAGCGCGCTATGCCCAAGGGGGCATACCGTGGTACTGGGAGGTGACACTCCGGCCGGAACGCAGCGAGATCGCGATGATGCGGGCTTTCGCCAGGGAGACCACCCACGAACTGCCGGCCGGTGTCCGTCCGCTCTACGCGGCCGACTATCGGCTGATCGGCAAATGGGCGCCGGGCGATTCCGACGGGGTAGAGATCGACTTTCCGTTCCCGATCCGGATTCCGTGGTCGGGCCTGGAGTTCTGATCGGGTCAGAAGCCCCGCAGGCGATCGGGCACAACACGGAAGGGCACCGAGTACTCGGCGCGGAACTGATCACCGGTCATGGACAGCCCGGCCAGCCCTGACTCGTACTTGTCCAGATATGCCGCGATCTCGTCCGCGTCGACGTCGGGCTCCAGCTGGGCCGCACCGCCGAAGACCACCACTTCTCCCCCGCTCTCGGTGCTGTTGAAATGCAGCGCCACCCGTGGGTTGCGGGCGATATTGCGCAGCTTGGGACGGTCGGGCTGACTGAATATCAGGAAGCTGCGCCCGTCCCAGCGGAACCACACCGGGTTGGGCTGCGGGGTGCCGGTGGGGCCCACGGTGGTCAGCCAGACGATCTGCTCGCGGTCCAGCCGCTCGGCCACACGGGCGCCGAACTCCGTTGCGGGATCGATCAATTCATGCGCGCGCGGTGTTGTCATGAGCGGCCTCCGGAGGATGGGCGGGCGGGATGCGCCCGGAACAACATCCGGGCCCACGCGAGGATTCCCGTCCGAGAACGCGGTTGCCCTGCGTTCCGGTAAGTATCCGGTAACTATTTTTATAGGTCACTTTTCCATTAAATCCGGGCCCGTCCGGCCGGGGTCGTGCAAAACTTCAGCGATTCGTCCTTCCCGCGGAAAGAAGCCTTGATGAAAACCCTGTCCATCCTGGGCACCGCCGCCCTCGCCGCCGGCTCGTTCGGCCTGATGGCCGCCGCCCCGGCCGGTGCCGCACCGGCCGGATGCCACGCCTCCTACGACCCCTGCGTGCCCATCACCAGTGATGTCGACTGCGAGGGTGGCAGTGGTAACGGACCCGCGTACACCGGGCGAGTGCGGGTGATCGGACCCGACGAGTACGACCTGGATCGCGACGGCAACGGAATCGGTTGCGAGAGTAGCTGAACGTTTGGGGGCCGGGAAACACGAGCCATCGGTCTCGGTCGGTCACTAGGTGGTCGACGGTGCCCGGCCCCACCCTGCGGTCTACGCGACGTCACTGATCGCTGCGACATCGACAAGCGAATATGCTCGAACCGTGAAGCCATCCCGCCTGGTCGAACTACGCCTTACCGCCTTCAAGTCGTTCCACGGCGAAATCTTGCCACTGGGCGGAACAACGATACTGATCGGACGTAACAGCGTAGGCAAATCCAATGCCTTCGATGGCTTGGAGGTCCTGGCTCGGCCGGCGGAGGGCGAAGACCTTGCCGATGCCCTCGACGGTCGCCGCAGAGAAGGAGGGACTGTACGAGGAGGGTCGGCCGGTTGTCCGCCACACGGAAAGTCCAGGTTCGAACTCGGCTGCTCTGTAAAGGTGGACGAGGACCGATATGACTACGACCTCACTGTCGAAGTTCGTCCGGACCTACGAGTGGTTTCCGAACGGCTCCATGGGCCCGGCCAGGCCGTCAAGAGCGGCAGAGTGAGTTTTGGACCCTTGGTCGAACACGCGAGCCAGGTGCCCCTGGCACCGGAATTGTGGCCGATATCCACAACGGAAAACGCGGCTCCAACACACCGTATACATTCCGCGACAGCCGTTTGATCATCAGCCAGGTACCACTTGCCTTGGGCGGTGTCAATCGCGCCGAAACATCGGTGATCAGGGGCGCATCGGCTGTCCTTCTCGCGCTTCGGGGGATCTTCCACCTCGATCCGGTGCCGCACCTGATGCGCGGTTTCGTCCCGCACCGCGATGCCGAGCTACGCCGGGCGGGTGAAAACGTCTCCGCAGCACTGCAAAGGCTACAGAAGAACGATCCGCGCGCCTTCGACAGAGTTCAGGAACTCGTTCGATCGGTGGCGGACGACCGCGTGCAGAATATCGGATTCGTATCCTCCGACCTCGGTGATGTAATGCTGGCCCTGGAAGAGACGCACGGCCGAGCCGAAGAAATCGAACGCACACCCGCGCGGGAGATGAGCGAAGGCCTCCTGCGGTTCACAGCCATAGCCACAGCTCTGCTTTCTTCTCAATACGGACTGGATGTAGACGCATCGGTAGGCACCCGCATCGAGAGAGACGAAGAAGAGGACGTCAGAGGGGGCGTGCTCATCGTCATCGAAGAACTCGAGAACGGTTTGCACCCTTCACAGGCCCGTCAGGTATTGGACCTTGTCCGTACGAGCAGCGAGACGCCAGGAACCAGCGTGCTCGTCACAACCCACAGCCCTGCCATCCTCAATGCGGCGGAAGGATCCTTGAACAGGAACGTCATTGCCTGCCACCGCAGCCAGGAGACCGGCTACGGCGTGCTGACGCCGCTGATGAAGGTCCCGGGGTACAGCGCCGCCCTCGCGGAAGGTTCACTCGGGGACGCGGTTATCGCTGGAAAGCTATCGGGCACGGAGAGTGAAGCCCCGCCCGACTACAGCGAATTCGAACGACTGCTGGGGCTCCGTTGATGCGTGCTGTCGCCTTCATCGATACAGCGTTCTATGCAACCTGGTCCCTGTACCCGGCCGAGACCAGCAGCGGGACGACGTCCAGAAAGAGATGAGGCAGCGTCTTTCAAAGGACGAGCAGTTCATCCTGCCGATCACCGCAGTAGTCGAGACAGGCAACTTCATCGCCCAGCTGGACGACGGCGGTCTGCGTCGATCTACTGCACAGCAGCTCGAAGCAATACTCCGTTTCATCTGTGAGGGGCGGTCTCCCCGGGTACTACACGACGTCCCATGGAACCGGCACTTCCTCGAGAATCTCCTCCAGGGTGCCGGAACATCCGTCGATTACGTCGAGCATGCGCAGAACCGGGTAGGCACCGGCGATCTCTGCGTACTAACCGAACGCCATCTGTACCACACTCGCACAGGAATACCTGCGACGATATGGACACTCGACGCGGGCCTGATGGCGTACTCGACACCGGTATGAGAACGAAGTCGGCGGACACCCGGAGCAGAAGTGAACGATCACCGTTTCATTCTGGTGATCACTCGGAACAGTAAGATGGTGCCTGCGCGCAAATTCGCCGGCACCACCCCCTGTCCACCTCAGGCCACCGCGCCGCTGGTCTTCAATTCGATGATCCGCTCCCAGTCCCAGCCGAGTTCGAGCAAGACCTCCTCGGTCTGTGCCGCGAACTCCGGTCCTGGCCGCAACTCGGGAGCCGTGACGTCGAACTGCACCGGGCTGGAGACCAGTTCCAGCTCACCGGCCGGGAGAATGTATTCGTTGGACCTGATCTGATCGTCCTGCCCCACCTGATACGAGTCCTGGACCGGGGCCCAGGGGCCCTTCAGTGTCGCGAATTTCTTCGTCCACTCGGCCAGCGTCCGTTGTGCGATGGCCTCGCGCAGGATCTCCACCCCGGCCGCGGTATTGGCGGCGATCTGCGCAGCGTCGGCGAAGCGCGGATCCTCGGCCAGCTCCGGGCGGTCGATGTGGTGGCAGACGTCGGCCCAGAACTTCCCGGGCTGCAGCATGACAAACGAGAGGTAGCGGTTGTCGGCCGTGCGATAAAGGCCCGACAGCGGATTCGCCATCGCGCCGTGGGTGCCGGGTGGGGGCGCCAGCATGGGTTCACCCTGATACGCCGACAGCGCGACCGTATGCCCCAGCGACCAGAGCCCGCTACCCAGCAGCGAAACATCCACGACGGACGGTTCCCCGGTGCGCTCCCGTTTCAGCAATGCCGCGGCGATCCCGCCGGCCAGGTTCGTTCCGGAGATGGTGTCGCCGAACGCCGGGCCGGGCGGCTGGATCATTCCGTCGGTACCCTCCGGGGTGATGGTGGCGGCCACGCCGCCCCGGCACCAGAAGGCGGTCATATCGTAGCCGCCGCGGTCGGACTCCTGGCCACGCGGACCCAGGGCGCTCCCCCGGGCATAGACGACCTTCGGGTTCACCGCACGGATATCGTCGATATCGATCCCGAACTTCGCCCGCGCCGAGGGCAGGAAACTGGTGAGGAACACATCGGCGCGCCGCGCCAGTTCATGGATGACCTCGCGACCCGCCGGGTTCGACATATCCACGCCGATACTGCGTTTGCCGCGGTTGGCGTGCTCGATATTCGGATTCGGATCGCCCTCCACCTTGAACTTGCCGATCTGGCGTAGCCCCCGCTGCGGATCGCCGGTGACCGCGTGCTCGACCTTGATCACGTTCGCGCCCCAGTCGCCGAGCACCGCGCCCGCCGAGGGGACGAACCCATACATGGCGACCTCGAGGACCGTGATCCCCTCCAGTGGTTTACTCCCGTGTCCCTCCGGCACGAGCGAGGGCCCTGCGTGGTCACGCTCCGCTGCCGCCTCCGGGCCCGACTCGCTCATGCTGTGCCCATTCGGCACGAGCGAGGGCCCTGCGTGGTCACGCTCCGCTGCCGCCTCCGGGCCTGACTCGCTCATGCCGAAACCACCTCCGCGATGGTCTTGCTCTCCATGAACTCCTCCATGCCCACCACGCCCATCTCACGTCCGACACCGGACTGTTTGTAGCCGCCGAAGGGCGCGTCGGGGTGGAAATAGTTGCCGCCGTTGATACTGAAGGTGCCGGTGCGGATCCGGCGGGCCACGGCCCGGGCCCGCTCCGCGTCGGCGCCGAAGACGCCGCCGGACAGGCCGTAGATAGAGTTGTTGGCGATTTGCACGGCGTCGTCGATATCGTCATAGGGGATCAGCGCCAGCACCGGGCCGAACACCTCCTCCTGCGCGATCTCGCTGTCGGGGTCGACATTCGCCAGCAGCGTCGGCTTGTAGAAGTACCCCGGATCGACCTTCTCGCCGCCGGCCACCAGGGTGGCGCCCGCGGCGACCGCCCGCTCCACCAGGCCGTGCACCTTGTCGCGCTGGCGCTCGCTGATCAGCGGGCCCATGTAGATCTTCGGGTCGGCCGGATCGCCGTAGGTGATATTGGCGAGGTTGGCGGCGACCAGTTCGGCGACTTTGTCGTGGTCGGCGCGGGGTACCAGCAGGCGGGTGGTGATCGCACAGCCCTGACCGGCATGCGAGCAGATGCTGAAGGCGGCGAACATAGCGCCCAGGTTGTAGTCGGCGTCGTCGAGCAGGATGGCCGCGGATTTTCCGCCGAGTTCGAGGAAGACCTTTTTGAGGGTGGCGCTGGCGGCGGCCATGATCTTGCGGCCGACCGGGGTGGAGCCGGTGAAGGACACGACGTCGACGTCGGGGTGCGTGGTCATCCGTTCGCCCACGGCCACATCGGAACTCGCGAGGATGTTCACCACCCCGGCGGGGATATCGGTGTGGTTCGCGATGAGCTCGCCCAGCGCCAGCGTGATGAGCGGGGTGTCAGGGGCGCCCTTGAGCACCACCGTGCAGCCCGCGGCCAGCGCCGGCGCGAGTTTGGCGAAGGCCAGCTGATAGGGATAGTTGTAGGCGGCGATGGCCGCGACGACGCCCGCGCCCTCCTTCTCCACCCAGCGCTGATGCTGCGCACCGCGGATCTCGACCGGGCCGAGGTCCTCGGTCCAGGTGTAGTCCTTCAGCACGCCCGCGTAGTACTTGACGATCTCGAACGGGGTCTCGAGCTGATTGCCCTTGGTGAGGATGTAGCTCGCGCCGACCTCGGCGATCATCAGGGCGCGCAGATCCTCCACATTGTCCTGGAGCGCCTGGTAGAGCTGTTCCAGGCAGCGCGCGCGGAATTCGTGGTTCGTCGACCAGTCGGTGGTGTCGAACGCACGACGGGCGGCGGCCACCGCGGCGTCGACCTCGGCGACACCGGCCTCCGGCGCGTGGCCGACCACTTCCCCGTTCGCGGGGTTGAGTGAGGCCAGAGTCGCCCCGGTCTCGACCAGCTGCCCGTCGATGAGCAACCGCTGGGTGGCAGTCGCCGCCTCTTCCTGCGTTGACATCCGGCCTCCTCGAAAGTTCATGAAAATTGCATTCTCGTTTCAGGAGAATAGTACATTTGGCAAGGATGGTCCTGCTGCCGATTCGGCGAGCTGGAGCAATCCGGAAACCTCGCAGGTCGACCGCCCGCACGCGGCTCTGCGCCGATCTTGCGGACCCGAACTGCACGAGAGTACGGTTCTCCATATTCGGAATGAATATTCTTGCGTCGATGGACGCGGGAGAGGAGAGGCAGGCGTGAAAACCGCAGTTGTCACCGGCGGCGCCTCGGGCATCGGACTGGCCATCGCGCAGCGGTTGCGCAGCGACGGTTTCCATGTCGCCGCCCTGGACCGCAACGCCGCCGCGGAGGACGACTCCGCCTACCGGGCCGATGTGACCGATCCGGACAGCCTCGCCGAAGCACTCGGAGCGGTCCGCGCGAAGCTTGGTCCCGTTACCGTTCTGGTGAACGCGGCCGGAGTCGACGGATTCAAACGCTTCCAGAACATCGTCTTCGCGGAATGGCAGCGGGTCATCGAGGTGAACCTGCACGGCGTCTTCCACACCATCCAGGCCGTGCTGCCGGATATGATCGAAGCCGGCTGGGGGCGCATCGTGAACATCTCCTCGTCGAGCGCACAGTCGGGCCAGCCGTTCATGTCGCACTACGTATCGTCGAAGTCCGCGGTCAACGGGCTCACCAAATCCCTTGCGCTGGAATTGGGTCCGTCGGGTATCACGGTGAACGCGGTGCCCCCGGGTTTCATCGACACCCCCATGCTGCGTCGCTCCGAGGAACGCCGGCTGCTGGGCGGCACCGTCGAGGACCATATTCAGCGCACTCCTGTGCGACGCGTCGGTAAACCCGAGGACATCGCCGCCACCTGCGCTTTCCTGATCTCCGAGGAGGCCGGCTACATCACCGGCCAGATCATCGGCGTCAACGGCGGACGCAACACCTGACAGCCACTCCGAATCCGCCCACCGCATCCGAAGGGAAGTGACAACCGTGAAGGTCCATGTCGATCAGGAACGCTGCCAGGGGCACACCCTGTGCTCGATGATCGCGCCGAAAGCGTTCGAACTCAGTGAAATCGACGGGCATTCCTCGCCGGTCGACGAAAATGTAGCCCACGACCAAGAGGACCAGGTGCGCGAAGCGGTGCACTCCTGCCCCGAGCGCGCCATCTCGCTCACCGAGTAGTACGAGGGGGCACCCGATGTCCGCCACCGAACCCACCGACCGCCTGCATCCCCGGCTCGATTTCGACCGCTACGGGCCCACCTACCGGGAATCGTTCCAGGCGATCACCGAGCATATGCACGGGCAGTGCCCGATCGCCTGGACCGACCGCCACGACGGTTACTGGGTGGCCGCGGGAAACCGGGAGGTCTTCGAACTCGCCCGGTGTCCCTATGTCTCCAACGACCGTGATGTCGACGGCGTGCGGCGCGGATATCAGGGCATCACCATCCCCTCCACCAACCAGGCCGCCATCCGCAACGGCATCCTGGAGATGGACGACCCCGAGCACCGTGAACTCCGGGCGGTGCTCAATCCGTACCTGTCGCCCGCCGCGGTGCAGCGGTGGATACCGTTCGTCGACGAACTGGTCCGTGCCGCGCTCGATGAGAAGATCGCCACGGGCCGGATCGATTTCGTCGACGATCTGGCCAATATCGTGCCCGCGGTCCTGACCCTGGCCATGCTGGGCGTACCGCTGCGCAACTGGGCGGTCTACAGCGAGCCCGCGCACGCGACGGTGTACACCCCGCCCGACTCGCCGGAGTTCGAGCGGGTACACCGGATGCACCAGGAGATGGGCCTGGACCTCTACACCAATCTCACCGAGATCCGAGCGAATCCACGGCCCGGGCTCATCCACGCACTAGCGACCGAGGCGACGCTGGGCGGGAAACCCCTGTCCGATATCGAGATCCTCGGCATGCTCGGCCTGCTGATCGGCGGGGGTTTCGACACCACCACCGCACTCACCGCGCATTCGCTGGAGTGGCTGTCGGAGCATCCGGGCGAACGGGAAACCCTCAGCCGGGAACGGGACCAGTTGCTGGACTCGGCGACCGAGGAGTTCCTGCGCTACTTCACCCCCGCGCCCGGCGACGGCCGCACCGTGAACGCCGATGTCGAACTGGCCGGCGCGCGCTTCGCCGAAGGCGAACGACTGTGGTTGTCCTGGGCCATGGCCAACCGTGACCCGGCCGTGTTCGACCGGCCCGATACGGTCGTTTTGGACCGTAAAGGCAACCGGCACTTCAGTTTCGGATTGGGCATCCACCGGTGTATCGGATCGAATGTGGCCCGCGCGGTGTACAAGCGGATGCTGGTCGCGGTGCTGGATCGGCTACCGGACTTCCACTGTATCCCGGAGGAAGCGGTGCACTACGAGACCATCGCGGTGATCCAGGGCATGCGACACCTGCCGGCCACCTTCACCCCGGGGGGACCGCTGGGCCCCGGGCTCACCGAAACACTCGAGAAACTGCAGACCATCTGCGATGAACAGCGGCTCGCCGAGCCGGTGACCGTCCGCAAGGACGCGGCGCAGATCTGACGCGGTAGCAGCACTACGTAATTCCGAACCGGACGGCGACCGTCCGGGCGGAGCACCGGACGTGGTCGCCACCGGCGGCACCGGGCCCCGGCACCGACGCCCGAGGAGGCAATATGTCATCGACGACCGGCGAGGAACCGGCACCCCGATCGGGGCGTCCGCTACCGCTGCTGTCCCTGGACACCGAGTTCTTCTGGACGTCGGGCGCCGACGGGAAACTCCGCATCCAGGAGTGCCGGGCGTGTGCGGCACTGATCCATCCGCCGCAGCCGATCTGCCGCTACTGCCGAGGGCGCGAGCTCGCACCCCGGATCGTATCGGGCACCGCGATCCTCGCGTCGTTCACCGTCAACCACCGCTTCGGGCTACCGGGCCTCCCCCCACCGTACGTGGTGGCGACGGTGGCGCTGGACGACGATCCGCGGGTCCGGCTGACCACCAATATCGTCGACTGCGATCCCGGCGAACTCACCCTGGGTATGCGACTGGAGGTGCTGTTCCGGCAGGACGACGATGTGTGGCTACCGCTGTTCCGGCCCGCCGCGCGGCAAACGGGCCCGGTACCGCTACCGGTGGACGAGATCCCCGCGGATCAGTTCGGCCGGTATGTGACCCCGATGCGGCGCCGCGACAAGTTCGAGGACAGCGTCGCGCTCACCGGAATCGGAATGTCGCGGATCGGGCGGCGGCTCATGCGGCCGCCACTGGAGCTCACCGTCGACGCCTGCCAGCAGGCGATCGCCGACGCGGGATTGGGCCTCGACGATATCGACGGACTGTCCTCGTATCCGGGCGGCGGCAATCTCGGCGGTTTCGGGGAGGGCGGCGTCACCGCGCTGGAGTCCGCGCTCGGCATCCGGCCCACCTGGCACAACGGCGGAATAGAGACCTTCGGGCCCGGCGGGTCGGTGATCGCGGCCATGCTCGCGGTGCACGCGGGCCTGGCCACCCATGTGCTGTGTTTCCGCACGGTCTGGGAGGCCACGTTCAACGAGCTGATGAAACGGGGCACGATCCCCGCGGGCGGCGGCGGCCGCACCGCGAGCTGGATGCACCCGTTCGGTTCCACCTCGGCCGCCCATACGCTGGCACAGAAGGCGCAGCGGCATTTCCACGACTACGGCACCACCCGCGAAACGCTCGGTTGGATCGCGCTGAACCAGCGCGCGAACGCCGCGCTGAACCCGAGCGCGGTATACCGCGATCCGATGACGATGCACGACTATCTGAACGCCCGGCCGATCACCACACCGTTCGGACTCTACGACTGCGATGTCCCGTGCGACGGCGCCGTCGCGGTGATCGTCTCGGCCCGGGAGGCCGCCGCCGATCTACCCGTACCCGCCATCCGAGTGGAAGCGGTGGGCACCCAGATCGTCGAACGGATCGAATGGGACCAGAGCACGCTCACCCACGAACCCCAGGTTCTCGGCCCCGCCGCCCATCTGTGGACCCGCACCGAGCTGCGGCCCGAGGATGTGGACGTCGCCGAGCTGTACGACGGGTTCACCATCAACTGCCTGTCCTGGATCGAAGCGCTCGGCTTCTGCAAGATCGGCGAGGCCAAGGATTTCCTGGACGGCGGGAAGAACATCGCCCGCGACGGTCTGCTGCCGCTGAACACCCACGGCGGCCAGCTCTCGCACGGCCGCACCCACGGGATGGGGCTGATGCACGAGGCGATCGTCCAATTGCGCGGTACCGCCGGGGAACGGCAGGTGCCCGACGCGAAGGTGGCGGTGGTGTCCAGCGGGGGCCTCACCCCGGGCGGCGCGGTCCTGCTGCGGAGCGAATCCTGATGGGCCGGGGCGCGCGGTGACGCTGACCGGATCCGATCTGGCACCCGCCGACGCCACCGGCCCGTTGCCGGTGGTCGCCGAAGTGCCCGAGGTCGACGGGATCCCGGTGTCCGGGCTGCTGGCCGAGGCGGCCGACCCGCGGGCGGTCGTGGTCGCCCTGCACGGCGGCGCCGTGGACTCCCGGTATTTCGACTGCCCCGGACATCCGGAGTACTCGCTGCTGCGCACCGGGCAGCGGCTCGGTTACACTGTGCTCGCACTGGACCGCCCCGGATTCCGCAGTTCGGCTCCGCATGCCGACCTCCTGGACCCGCCACAGCGCCGGGTGGACCTCGTCTACGGCGCCGTCGACGCCCTCCTCGACGGACTGCCCCGCGGCGCGGGCCTCTTCCTGCTCGCGCATTCGGCAGGCTGCGAACTCGCGGTCCGGATGGCGGCCGCCGAACGCGGCGCCGACCTGCTCGGACTCGAACTCGCCGGCACCGGGCGCCGGCACCAGCAGGCCGCACACGACCTGCTCTGGGGCACCGACCGGATCGCCGGGCGGCGTCCGCGTGGGGTGGGGCGGCTCATCTGGGAGCCATCCCGGCTCTACCCCGGCGACGTCCTGGGCGGCAGTGCCGTTTCCGCGCAGGGCTCGCACCTGGAGTCGCGGGCGCTGCACGATTGGCCGCGCGGGAATTCCTCGGCCTCGCCCCCGCCATCGGTGTTCCGGTGCGGTACAGCCTCGGTGAACACGAGCGGGTCTGGCGTAACGATCCCGCGGAGATGGTCGCGGTGGGCGGTCTGTTCACCCGGTCGCCGCGGGTCGTGCTGAACCGGATGCCCAACACCGGACACAACGTCAGCCTCGGCCGGACCGCACCCGCCTACCACCTCACTGTGCTGGCCTTCGCCGAGGAGTGCATCATCGCCCGCGGGACCGGAGAGTTCTCCGGACCCGCCCTGCAATTCGACGGCGGCGCGGCGGCGCGGCCGGAAAGGTAGCCGAATGGACGTCACCGATATCGCACTGCTGCTGCTCCGTCTGGTCGTGGGCGGCACCATGATCGCCCACGGGGTCAACCACTGGATCGGCGGCGGCAAGATCGCCGGCACCGCCGGCTGGTTCAGCGGCCTCGGATTACGCCACGGCGTACTGCAGGCCTGGCTCAGTGTGATCACCGAGATCGGCGCGGGAGCATTGCTTGTCGTCGGTCTGCTCACCCCACTGGCCGCCGCGGCGGTGATCTCGGTGATGCTGGTCGCCGCCCTGCTCGCGCACCGGAAGAACGGCTTCTTCGTATTCAAGGACGGCTACGAGTACGTCCTGGTCCTGGCGGTCGTCTCGCTGGCGCTCGGGATCCTCGGACCCGGATGGCTGTCGGTGGACCACGCCGCCGGGATCGAGCTCACCGGCTGGGGCGGTGGCGCCGTCGCGCTGGCGGTCGGTGTCGTCGCCACTGCCGGTCTGCTGGCGGTGTTCTGGCGGCCGGCCACCCCGAAACCGGATTCGGCGGACGCCGACTCCTGAGCTGCGCGAGAGAGGAACATCTATGCGTGTCGGATTCATCGGACTGGGCAGTCAGGGCGGCCCCATGGCCCGCCGTATCGTCGAGGCCGGATACCGGACCACCCTGTGGGCACGCCGCCCTGCCACCACCGCACCGTATGCCGATACCGCGGCGACGGTCGCCGGCACTCCGGCGGAACTCGCTGCCGACAGCGATCTGGTGTGTCTGTGCGTGGTCGGTGACGCCGATGTGCGCGAGGTCCTCGAACGTGCGGACGGCGTCCTGGCGGGATTCGCCGCCTCGGCGGCCGGGCGCCGGGCGGCCCCGGTCATCGCGATCCACAGCACGGTCCATCCCGACACCTGCCGTGAACTGGCCGAAATCGCCGCCCTCCAGGATGTTTCGCTCATCGACGCACCGGTCAGCGGCGGGGCTCCCGCCGTCGCGGCCGGGCGGCTGCTGGTGATGGCCGGGGGCGACGAGGACGCCCTCGCGCGCTGCCGCCCGGTATTCGAGACCTACGCGAACCCGGTCGTACATCTGGGCGGTGTCGGCGCCGGGCAGACCACCAAACTGCTCAATAATCTCCTGTTCACCGCGCATATGGCCACCGCGGTCAGCACTTTGGAGCTCGGCGCCCGGCTGGGTGTGAGCCCCGACCGGCTCGGTGAGGTGATCGGCAACGGCAGCGGGAACAGTTTCGCGCTCGGCCGCGTCCTGGCCGGCGGTGGAACTCTCGACCAGATCGCCGCACACGCCGGTGATCTACTGCGCAAGGATGTCCGGCTGATCAGCGAACTGGCCGATGCCGCACAGATCGCCCCCGGAGTGGTACTGGAGACCGCCGACGCCACGCTCGCCCTGATGGGCCGCCCCCGCTGACCCCTTGGCACCACACCTCGCCGACCCGGCCCGCCCCACCACGAGGCGAGAGCAAGCCGGGACTTTTCGAACGAAGGAGAACCGAGTGCGTATCGGATTTATCGGCGCCGGCCGCATGGGGATCCCGATGATCCGGCGCCTGACGGCCGCCGGCCACAGTGTCCGCGCGCTCGGGCGCAATCCCGGCACCCGAGCCGCGATCACCGCGACCGGCGCCACCGCGCTCGGCTCGGCGATCGAGGCCGGACAGGACGCCGAGGCGGTGGTGGTCTGTGTTTTCACCGATCAGCAGGTCCGCGAGGTGTGCCTGGACAGCGGACTGCTCGAGGCGATACCACCCGGCTCGGTCCTGATCCTGCACACCACCGGTAGTCCCGACACCGCGACGACGATCGCCGCCGCCCGGGCCGCGGCCGGGCGCCATGTGGTCGACGCCCCGGTGAGTGGGGGTCCGCACAATATCGCCGACGGTACGCTCACCGTCTTCCTGGGCGGCTCGGCCGCCGCGACCGCGCGGGCGCGCCCGGTGCTGGCCGCGTACGCCGATCCGGTCGTGGCGGTCGGGGAACTCGGTAACGGCCAGCGCGTGAAACTCGTCAACAATTCGCTGTTCGCCGCCCAGATCGGCCTGGTCACCGCGGCCGTGCGGCTGGGCGGGGAACTGGGCCTCACCGAAGCCGAGGTCCTTTCCGCACTGCCGCATGCCAGTAGTTCGGGGCGCGCGGTGCTGAGTGTGGCGGCCAAGGGTTCGGTGGCGGCGTTCGCGGACTCGGTGGGCGATTTCCTGCGCAAGGATGTCGCCGTGGTCCGCGAACTCGCCGACCGGCTCGGCAGTGATCTCGGCCTGCTCGATCCCGCCATCCGCGCGGCGGTCGGCTCGGACTGACCACGGAGGCCGCGCCGATCGCGGGGCGCGGAGTGGTCAGTGGGCCAGCCACCCGGCGAAATACCGGGACAGGAAGGGCATGATCACCCACACCATGGCCGCCACCGCGACCGGCATGATGCACGCCAGCCGCAGCGGCGTCGGGAGAGATTCGAGCAGCGGAGCGGTGGCCATCACCAGGGCTGTGAGCAAGGGATAGAGCCCGCCCATGGTCAGCAACCAGAACTTCCACTTCGCCGGATGGGTGTCGGCATCTCCCGCGCTGCCGGCGTCGCCGTCGATATGTGTCCGCAGCTCACCAGACGCCGTACCCGCCACGATTTCCTTCGTATCCAACATGTCCTGCTCCTGCTCCGTTCCGTTGTTGTGGATGGACGAAGCAGACCGCGCATCTGTGACAACGGCTGTCCATGGAAAATTTTCGGGCGCCGTGGGCTCTGATGTGGATCGGCGAGGCGAGCGGCTGTGTCATCGGCTCGCTGCGGCCTCCGCCGCCGTGAACATCTGTTCATTGTCCTGTACAGGCCGGCCGCGGGCCCGTGGCCGCGGTACCGGTAGTGGGCGTCGGCGGCTCGGGACACGTCGCTCCGGTGGGATGTCACAGTCGGCGCGGCTGCTCCGTCGACTCTGCAGCAGACGACAACGGGTGCCCACCCACCGAGATCTACGGAGTTCCGATGACCGCTTCCGCGCAGACCGCCGCCCCCGTCCTCGTTCGTGCCGAGAAGGCCGAGACCCTTCAGGATGGTGCGCTGAGCCTGATCACCCTGCTCGCCGACGCCGGACAGACCGGGGGCGCGCTGACCGCCAACAAGGCGACCCTGCGCAAGGGTTCCCCCGGTGCGCCGGCGCATTTCCACACCACCGCGACCGAGATGTTCCTGGTGCTCGACGGTTCCGTGCGGATCCTGCTGGGCGAGCAGATCGTGCGGCTCGAGCGAGGTGATTTCCTGACCGTGCCGCCCACGGTTCCCCATGCGTTCGCCCCGGCCGCCGAGGCCGAGGCAGAGCTGCTCGTGGTGTTCACTCCGGGGCTGCACCGGTTCGACTACTACCGACTGCTCGAGCGGGTTCATCGCGGCGAGGCGAGTGTCGAGGAGATCCGGGCGAGCTCGCAACGGTACGACAACCACTACGTCGACAGCCCGGTCTGGCGCGACGAGCTCGCCGGCGCCTGAGCACCCGCGAGCCCGCCGCGAAGTTCGACCGATTCCATTGCGGCTATTCGCTTTTCGGCCAGGCAGGCGAGCGACCGAGCAGCCGGAGGATGCGGTCCAGCGGCGCGCCCGGGTCGCCACCCGGCAGCGCATGGGCGAAGGGGGACCCGGGCTGTTCGCGTTCCGGGCCGTCGGGGACGGATTCGGCGATACGCAGCACCGGCTCGGCCGCGGCGGCGTCCAGTTCGTAACCCACGCCGAGGGCTCGCGCGAGATCCCAGCCGTGGACGACGTAGTCGACCAAATGGAATCCGAGAGCCTGATGGCCCGGGACCGTAACGTCCGGCCCGAATTCCGGCATCGCGAAGAGGCGGTCGGTCGTACCCGGCTCGGCGAAGGCCTGTAGGACCTCGGCCGCGGATTCGGTGTACTCGGCCGGGGTATGCGGTCCCGGGGGGCGTACCCGCCAGTGGGCGAGGTCGGCGCCGTCACCACGGGCACTGGCGGCGAAGCCGCGATGCTGCGCGGCCATATGCGCCAGCAGGTCGCCCACTGTCCAGCCCGTGCACGGGGTGGACAGGCCGAGTCGGTCAGGAGTTACGAGTTCGGCGGTGGTCACCGTGGTGAGCACCGCCCGGCGGTCGAGTTCGACGAGGTCTGTGGTCATACCGCAGACAGTACGCAATCGCTTATCATAGGTCAATGCTTACCATTTCTCACTGGGTAGGTTCTACTCATGGGAACCACGGACCGTCCGGATCTGGCCGCGATGCTCGCGCCGCTGACCCGCACCCTCATCGCCCTGGAACGCCCGATTCTCGAAGCCCACGGGCTGACCATGTGGGCCTACACGGTCCTGATCGCGCTGAGCCGCGGCGCCGCCCGCGGCCAGGGCGTACTCGCCCAGGAGATCGGCGCGGACAAGACCCGGATCATCGCGGTCCTCGACGACCTGCAGGACCGCGGCCTCATCGAACGCACCCCCGATCCCGCCGACCGCCGGGCCCGGCTGCTGGAGCTGACGCCGGAGGGCCACCGGATCGCGGCCGCGGTACAGGCCGAGATCCAGGCGCGCGAAAACGAGCAGGTCCTCGCGCAGCTACCCGCGGCCGACCGCCGCGGTTTCCTGAACGCACTGCACATCCTGACCGAACTCCCCCGGGATCCGGCACCGGACGGCAGCGACTGACGGCGCCGCTCGCTTCTCCGCTGCTGCTTGCCGACAACTGCCGCCCGGTCACGCCCGTCTTCGCTCGCCCGAAGCGGTGCGTGATTCGCCCGGCCCGCTACCGGCCAGTTGAACCATCCGGCGCACGCCCACGTCCCTCCGTCGGGGTGCAGGGTGGTCCCGGTGAAAGCGGACCCCCCCGAGGCCACCGCACCGGCCCGGCCCGTCCTGGCCGCCTGCGCACCCCGCCCTGCCCGTCGGTGAACTCGGCAACGCCGGCAGAGGAAACTGGTCGCCGATTCCCTTTTCGCCGCCCGGATCGGCCTGGCCACCGCAGCCGTACGACTGGCCGGGCAGCTCGGGCGCGCCGAGGCCGGAGCATTGTCCGCACTCTCGCATGCCGGCGGTACCCATTCGGGACAGTGCCGCGCGCTCGCTCCGCACCGACCCGTAACCCGGACACGGCCCGCACGTCCGAGAACACCGGCACTCGCCAACCTCGGGAAGTGGCCGATCTCCGAGATATCTTTCTCGATGCCGGATCAGGCGGATCAACTCCTCGAACCTGGTTCGGACAAAAGGCGCGTCGTCAGCGATGTCGACGGGCGGATGAGATCGCGACCGATGAAAGCGGGACAGAGCAGGATCGTCTCACAGGCCCCGCTGGTCAGCGACGCAGGATCCTTAGGATCGCCTGATCCCATTGAGAGGAATTTCCATGACACACCATTCGGAATACGTCGATTCGGGCACCCGGCGTGACGGTGCGGATCGCGCCGAGTCCGCATTGTCGGTGAAGAAAGTCCGGCAGCTCAGCATAAAGCCGACCACACGCATCCTCGAGTCGGATGTCCGGTTGAAGAAAGACATAGAGACGGCTTGATACAGAGGTCCGCTGAGCCGCGGGAGGGGTCCGTACCATCAGGGCTGCCGCCCTGGCTGGCGCAATCCCTTCCGCTCCTCGGGCCGCTGGCCGACAGGCAGGCTTTCGTCGCGGTACAGGGAATCCGCGCGATCAGCTGGAAGTGGCGATTCTGGTCAGCGGTGCGCAGGCCACATCTGCTGAGGGGCCTCGGCAAGCGGCATTACGGCGTCATCGCTCAAGATGTGGACGACCAGCTGAGCGCGGCCGTTCCCGGCATCGTGGTGTGCAGCCGTGGAACACGCTGCCCTCGGCACAACGGCGCGGGCGGCGAGTGCACGGGACGACTGAGGGTGCATTACGAGCTGGTGGCGCTCGTGGTAGTGGCCGCGGCCCGGCACCTGGACACCACGACACCCGGCAATCGGGTGGACGCGATGAGCGATGTGCCCCGAGCACCCTCCCCCGCGGTCGAGCGCTACTGCTACCACACGATCGCCGCGATCCACCGGGCCGCGGCTCTGCAAGGCGGTGACCGATGAATTCTCAGAATGCCCCGCGCACCGTACTGGTATGCATGCCGTGGCACGAGTTGGCCCGCCCGTCGCTCGCGCTCGGTGTACTGAAGGCGAGTTGTCTCGCGCATGGTGTAGCCGAACCCGCAGCATACTTTGCCAATATCCGCTGGGCCGAAGTGCTACTGGACGCCGGGCTGACATTGGACGACTATCGGGAAGTCTCCGACGGCGGGTTCTCGCACGCACTCGGCGAATGGGTGTTCGCCGGCGCGCTGAACGGCCCGAACTTCGGAATCGAGCAAATGACGGATTACGCGCGGCGGCACCGGATCGACCTTGGCCCGATCATCCGAATGCGCGAGCTCGCCGACGATTTCGTCGCCTCGGTTACCGACGACATATTGAACACCGATCCGGCGTTGGTCGGGTTCACGTCCACCTTCAGCCAGAGCGTGGCGAGCCTGGCCGTGGCGAAGAGGATCAAGCGATACGCACCGGAGATCCGCACCCTGTTCGGGGGCTACAACACCGAGGGCATCATGGGTGCCACGCTCCACCGCGAATTCCATTTCGTCGACCTGGTACTGCGCGGCGAATCCGATAGGACCTTTCCGGAATTGCTCGGCGCACTCGGCTCAACAGGCGACCTCGGATCGATTCCCGGACTGTGCTGGCGCGACGTCGACGGAGCGCAGCGCGTGAACGCTCACCGCGGCGCCCCGGTCGAGCCCGCCGATATGCATGGCCCAGTGTTCGACGACTGGTTCCGGACCTATGACACCAGTGCGGTCAGTGAGTTCACTGAACCGGAGTTGGTGCTGGAGAGTTCGCGGGGCTGCTGGTGGGGCGAGAAACACCACTGCACCTTCTGCGGCTTGAACGGCTCCACCATGACCTACCGGGCGAAGGAACCGTCGCGGTTCGTTGCCGAACTGGAGAATATGGTGCGCAGGCATCGCGTCCTGGATGTCACCGTGGTCGACAACATCCTCGATGTCTCCTACCTGCGCAGCGCGCTCCCCGAAATCGCCGGGATGGACGCCGACCTGCGATTGCACTACGAGATCAAGGCGAACATCACCGCCGAGCAAGCGGCCACGCTGCGGGCGGCGAAGGTGTGGTGTGTGCAGCCCGGTATCGAGTCCCTGGTCGACGATGTGCTGCGGCGGATGAACAAGGGCATCGATGGAGTGCGCAATGTGCGCACATTGCGGGACCTGGAATCAGAAGGGCTCACCGTCGAATGGAACTGGCTATACGGATTTCCCGGCGAAGGCGCGCACGACTATCGCCGGGTAATCGAGCAGATCCCCGCGCTGGTACACCTCCAGCCGCCGGGCGCGCCTGCCCGGATCGTCCTCCAGCGCTTTTCGCCGAATTTCGATGTTCCGGCCATCGGCTTCACCGAGCGCGAACCGGCCGGGCGGTACCAGGCGGTCTATGATCTCGGTCGGCAGGTGCTCGCCGATCTCGTCTACGAGTTCGACACTCCGCATCAGGGGATCACCGAAGAACAGGTGGCACCGCTGGATACCGCGATCGCTCGATGGCAGAGAGGTTATCCGCAGAGCTCGTTGCTGCGCAACGATATCGACGGCGTGCTGATCATCCGGGACCGCCGGTTCGGCTGGGCGGCCATCGATTACATATTCGACAACCCGCGAGAGCGGGAGACCTGGATCGAATTAGAGCACGGCCGCACCGTCCGCGGATTGCACCGCAATCTCGCCGCGGCCGGTTTTCCCTGGGACGAAGCGGAACTGACGGCCTGGCTCACCGAACAGCGGGCCAACGGGCTGGTGTTCACCGAAGGTGGGCGATGGCTCGCATTGGCGACGACCCCCGGCGGGATCGAGCGCTCGATCGTACGCCCGGAAGAACCCGAGCCAGCGCTGGTGCACCTGGACACAGCGATATGACCGATCCACTGCGGCGATGGCCGGAAACGATCCCCGCCGACCTCACGAATCCCGACGCCACAGTCGCCGCCGCCCGGCAGCTGGGGCAACTCGTCGCCATCGCCGAGCCGGTGCGATTACAGGGCGGCGCACAAGACTTCGCAGTGTTGCGATTGCTCGGCGCGACGATGCGGGCCGGTGTCCGGGTCGACTGGGCGCTGGCCTCGGCACCGGCATGCGAACTGGACGATATCGTCCATCTGCCGCCACCCACGCGCGCGTCCGACCTCACTGCGAAAGCAACACAGGCGCGGTGGCGGGAACGCCATCGGATCGGCCTGTGTTGCTACCGGCACGGCCCGGATTTCGTCGCTATCAGAGACCTCCGCCGGCCGCAGGCGAGTTTTCGTGCCACACTCGACGAGCCACATGCCACCCGGTTCCGCGCCCTGGCCGCGGCAACCCGCATCGACGAGTTGACCGGCACGGAGGCAGCGCTGTTGACCGATCTGCGGGACAACGGTCTCGCCCTCGTCGACGGTGCACATTTCCTCCTACCGCCCTATCGAGTCCGAACCTTCCCGATTCCCTGCAGCGATTTCTGAACCACGAAACGCGGACAGGTCACGCCGAACTCGGCGTGCCCCTCCGCGTCCCGCCCGATGAGCAACCGGCGTTGCCACCCATTGGAGTGGATGGGTCAGCGGTATCAGTGCGTCGGCGGGACCGACTGCCCCGCCGGATCGGCCCTCGCTCGGCGATTTCACCGGTGCCGGATCCGGACCATTCAAACGATTCCGCCATCACCGCGATACCCCCTCGGCGTGGCGGGCCCGTTCGCTGCGGTGAAGCGATAAGAGTCCCGCTATGGTCCGGGCAGCTCCCCGCCCTCGCTCGCCCGTAGCACCCGCAACGGTATGTGATTGGCCCAGCTCTCTTTCGGCCAGTTGAACCACCCGGCCGACGCCCATGTCCCTCCGTCGGGGTGCAGGGTGGTCCCGGTGAGATAGGCCGACAGGCGGGAAGCCAGGAACACCGCGCAATGCGAGATATCGGTGAGCTGCCCGGCCCGGCCCATGGGGATGGCCACCTTCACGCCCTCCGGATCGGTCATGGCGTTGTCACCGGTCCCGATACGCTCCAGATTCGGCGTGGGCACGAAATCGGGCGCGATATTGTTCACCCGGATCCCGTCCGGGGCCACCTCCACGGCCAGCGTGCGGGCGAACTGCTCCACCGCCGCCTTCGCCGCGGCGTACACCGCGAAACCGGGTGCGGCACGGTGGGCTTCGATGGTCGTGATATTGATGATGCTGCCGCCGCGACCCCCCGCCCGCATCCTGGGTACGGCCAGCTGGCAGGCGTGCAGGACATGGGTCAGATTGGTGCGCAGCAGCGCGTCCCAGCCCTTGGGGCCGGTCTCGGTGAAGGGGGCGCGGAAGGTGCCGCCGACCACGTTCACCAGAGTGTCGAGACGTCCCCACCGCGCGTCGGCGGCCTCGAACAGCGCCGCCAGGACCGCCGGGTCACGGGCATCGCCGTGGTGGACGACGGCTTCGTGCCCGGCCGGCGACTCGCACAACTCCGCCACCGCCGCGGGATCGAGATCCACCACCGCCGCGTGTACTCCGTTGGCGGCCAGATCCTCCACGATCGCCCGGCCCAGACCGCCCGCGCCGCCGGTCACCACCGCCACACTGCCGGCGAGACCGCCGCGCTCCTCGAACCAGCCCATCCGATCCGCCTCCCTAACTGATGTAATGCGCGCCGAAAGACGCCAGGAAATCGAAGGTGACCGCCGGGTCGAGCGGGTCGTGCACACCGGCGCGAGTGGAGACGGTGATCCAGTCGACCCCGGCCCGCGCCAATTCGGCGAACGCCTCCCGATGCGGTCCCGGATCGGTACCGGGACCGGTGAGCCCGGTGTGGCTGTAGGAGTACACCAGGTCGATATGGCCGGTGCGGCCGTTGTCCGCGGCCGCCGATCGTATGTCGGCGATCTTGCGGGCCAGACCCGCGATGGTGCCCAGTTCCGGGGTGCGGGCGGTGGTGCTGAGCTCGACACCACCGGACATCGGGATCCAGCCCTGGGCGGCCCGGACCACCCGGCGCCGACTCAGCGCCGAATTACCCCCGATCCAGATGGGGATGGGCTGCTGCACCGGGGTCGGCCGGGCCTGGACCTCACGGGCGCTGAAATGTTTTCCGATGTAGCTGAACGGCTCGCCTTTCCAGTGCAGCGGCAGCACGTCCAGGGCCTCGTCGAACAGGGTGTTGCGTTCCTCGAAAGCCACCCCGACCGCGTGGAATTCCCCCTTCAGATACCCGGTGCCGATCCCCAGGACAGCCCGGCCGCCGGACAGTTTGTCCAGGGTGGCCGCCGCTTTGGCCAGCAGCATGGGATTGCGGTAGGGCGCCACCGACAGATAGGTGATCAGGCGGATCCGTTCGGTCAGTGCCGCCGCGTATCCCAATGACACGAAGGGGTCCAGGGTCTGATGGCCGCCGGCACCCAGCCACCGGGCGCCCGGTGCCGGATGTTCGCTGAGCGAGAATCCGGCGAAACCGGCCCGCTCGGCCGCCCGCGCGACCTCGCCCAGCGGTCCCGCATCGAGCACATCGCCCGTCACGCCGCCGGTTTCGGGATAGTGGAAAATGAACCGCATTGCTACCTCCGTGTCCTCGCTCCGGCGTCACCGTCCACGTTTCACCTCGTTGAACGGCACATCCCGGTCGGCGGCGAATTCCCGCGGCATCCCGAGCACGCGTTCGCTGATCACATTGCGCGCGATCTCGGTGCTGCCGCCCGCCAGGCTCCAGGCGGCGCGGAACAGGAAATCGGTGCCGATACGCGCGGTGTCGACCGGATCGCCCGGGGCGTGCGTCGCGGCGGCCGCGCCCGCCACCTTCACCGCCAGATCCGTTTGCAGCCAAGAGTTCTCGGCACTGAACAGGCGGGTGATGGAGCCGGCGGCCGGCGGCAGCTCCCCGGCGAGCACACTGCGGGTGATGTGGTCGATGAGCTGATCACGCACCACCTGCATGGCCCGCGCCTCGCCGACATCCTCGCGGACCCGGATATCGTCGAGCTGTCCGCCGGCGCGGGCGATATCCAGGATCGGGGACTCCTCACCACCGATATGCGGCCGGGCGCCGCTGAGATAGGGCGAGGTCCCGCCGATGGCCGAACGCTCGTGGTAGAGCAGCCGGGACGCCGCCTCCCAGCCGTCGTCGACCCGCCCGATCACGGCCTCGTCGCCGAGCACCACATCGTCGAAGAACTCCTGGCAGAACTCGGTGGACCCGGTGACCTGTTTGATGCGCTGCACGGTCACCCCCGCGGCCTCGATGGGCACCAGGAACATGGTGAGCCCGCGGTGTTTGGGCACCTCCCAGTTGGTACGGGCCAGGCACAACCCGTAGTCCGCCGCGTAGGCGCCCGAACTCCAGATCTTGGAGCCGTTGAGGATCCAGCGTTCGCCGTCCCGTTCGGCCCGGGTGGTGAGCCCGGCCAGATCCGACCCCCCGCGCGGCTCGGACAGCAGCTGCACCAGCACCTCGTCCCCGCGCAGCACCGCGCTCAGATGCTCCCGCTTCTGCTCCTCGGTACCCAGGTCCAGCAGGGTGGCCGCGCAGATGGCCAGGGTCGGCACATTCAGGATCACCGGCATCTCGTAGGCGTAGGACTCCTTGGTGAACGCCTGCTGATGCGCGGGGGTCAGGCCGAGACCGCCGTACTCCTTCGGAAAGCAGATACCCGCGAAACCTCCGTCGTGGAGCATCCGCTGCAGTTCCCGCGCCCGGTCCCATTCCTCCTTGCTGTCGGGCGGGCCCTGGTCCGGCGGCGCGGGGGGAAGGGTGGCGCGCAACCAGACCCGGGCGCGTTCGCGGAACTCGGCGACGGGTTCGAGTTCGGTGGTCATAGGTACTGCCTTCCGGGAAGTTCTGCCGCGCTACGCGGCGGTGAGAAGGAGGTCGGTGATCCGGCGGCGATGCTCCTCGGGCGTGCCGTAGAGCGCACGGCCCAGTCCGATCCGCCGCAGATACAGATGCAGATCGTGTTCCCAGGTGACCCCGATCCCGCCGTGCAACTGCACACAGTCCTGGCCGATCACCGGCGCTTTCGCGCCCACATAGGATTTCGCGACACTCACCGCCTCCGCAGCGGACCCCGGATCGTCGTCACAGGCCGCCGCGGCCGCGGCGGAGGTCGCCCGGCACGCCTCGTACCAGGTCTTGTTATCGGCCATCCGATGTTTGAGCGCCTGATACGAGGCCAGCGGGCGGCCGAAGGTGTAGCGGTCGGCGAGCCAGGCCAGGGTCGCCTCCATCGCCTTACCGGTGGCGCCCACCGTCTCCGCCGCCGTCAGTACCGCGGCGGTGTGTAATTGGGCGCGGACGGCGTCGGCCGCGGCGGCTCCGGTGTGCACCACGAACTCCGCGGGCACCGCGACCTCGGCGAACTCGACCCGGGCGGTGCGGCGGACCAGGTCCAGGGTCCAGGTCGGGGTGACGGTGACGCCCGGTGCACCGGTGGGCACCAGCAGTTGTACCGGGCCGTCCGCGCTCTGCGCGGTCACCAGCAGAATATCGGCGCGGTCCCCGGCTTCGACGCGGTCCTTCACCCCGGTCAGCCGGTAGCCGGCGCCGTCACGGACCGCACGGGCCCATTCCCCGTCGGTGGGCGCTTCGCGGTCGGCGAGCGCGTCGACGATATCGAGACCACGCCCGGGTTCGTAGACGGCCCACGAGGCGATCAGGGTGCCTGCCGCGATTCCCGTGACCGTATCGGCGAGTGCCGTGCCGGCGGTCGCCAGCCCGGCGAGGACAGCGTTGGTGGTGACGAACGGCCCCGGTGCGCAGGCCCGGCCGAGTTCCGTTGCGATCAGAGCCAATTCGCTCATCGGCCGCCCGGATACACTGCCACCGCCGTGCTCCTCCGCGACCAGCATGGCGGTCCAGCCCAGTTCGGCGGCCGAGCGCCACCACCGATCGTCGAATCCGATCCCGGCCTCGCCGAGCGCGCGTACTGTCGGCACCGGGACGGTGCCAGCCAGGAATTCCCGGGCTGTCTGCTGGAACAGCCGCTGGTCAGCGGTGAGATCAAGGGTCATGTTCGCCGGTCCTCCGGTTGACGCACGGCACACCGTGTGGAAATCTCATATTCACAGATGAGAGTTATATTCTCAAATGCGGAAGTCAACCGGCGGAGCTGCTCGTGGTGGTGGGTGCCGGCCGAGCGAAGGGACCCCGTCACGTGAAAAACTTCGAGGATCTGGACTTCTTCCTCGGGCAGGAGCTGGTCGCCGATCCCTACCCGTACTTCGACGCCCTGCGCGAAAAGTGCCCGGTGACCCGCGAGAAGCACCACAACGTCATGATGGTGACCGGCTACGACGAGGCATTGGAAGTCCTCAACGACGCCGAGCGGTTCTCCTCCTGCATCTCGGTGACCGGCCCCTTCCCCGGTTTCCCCGTCCCCATCGACGACAACTCCGACGCCGATGCCCTGATCGCCGAACACCGCGATTCGCTGCCGTTCAGCGATCAGCTCCCGGCCCTGGACCCGCCGACCCATACCGCGCACCGTGGGCTGCTCATGCGGCTGATCACCCCCAAACGCCTCAAGGAGAACGAAGAGGCGATGTGGGATCTGGCCGACACGATGCTCGACGAGTACCTGGCGCCCGGAAAAGGGGAGCTCATCCGCGATTTCGCGGGCCCCTTCACCCTCTACGTGATCGCGGACCTGCTCGGTGTGCCGCCGGAGGACCAAGAGGAATTCCTCAACGCGTTGCAGCGTGACCCGCACCGCACCGGCACGGTCGGCAGCACCAGCTCCGATCACGCCATGGAGCACAACCCGATCGAATTCCTCTACGGGAAGTTCTCCACCTATATCGAGGACCGTCGCACGAACCCGCGCGGTGATGTGCTGACCAGCCTCGCGGAGGCCACCTTCCCCGACGGCGGCCAACCGGAGGTGATCGACGTGGTCCGGGTCGCCGCCAACCTCTTCTCGGCCGGCCAGGAAACCACCGTCCGGTTGCTGTCCTCGGGGCTGAAACTGATCGCCGAGAACCCGGAACTGCAGGCCTGGCTGCGTGGCGACCCCGAACGCATCAACAACTTCATCGAAGAGATGCTGCGGATGGAGAGCCCGGTGAAGGGCGATTTCCGGCTGGCGAAGACCACCACCACGGTCGGTGGGGTGGAGGTCCCGGCGGGTACGGTCCTCATGCTCGCCAACGGCGGTGCCAACCGCGACCCGCGGCGCTTCGCGAACCCGAGCGTCTTCGACGCCAAGCGGTCCAATGCCCGCTCCCATATCGCCTTCGGCCGCGGTATCCACACCTGCCCCGGCGCCCCGCTGGCCCGCACCGAGGCGAAGGTGGCGTTCAAACGCCTGCTCGAGCGCACCACCGATATCCGCATCGACGAGAGCGCCCACGGCCCGGCCGACGCGCGCAGATACCAGTATCTGCCGACCTTCATCCTGCGCGGGATCACCGCACTACACCTGGAATTCGACCGGACGGAAGGGTAGGCCGCATGAAGGTCATCGTCGACGAGGACTCCTGCAAGGGGCACGGTATCTGCACCACACTGTGCTCGGAAGTGTTCGCGCTCAACGACTACGGCTACGCCGAGGCGGTCGCCGGGGATATCCCCGAGGATCTGCACGAGGCGGTGCTGACCGCCAAGGACGCGTGCCCCGAGTGGGCGATCAAGATCGTCGACGAGACGGAGGACCGACCACCGGGCGCGATCTAAACGGTGAGCAGGACCTTGGTGGCGCGACGCTCGTCCATCGCGCGGTAGCCCTCCGCGGCCCGCTCCAGCGGCAGGGTGAGATCGAAGACCTCTCCCGGGTCGATATCGCCGCGGATGATGAGGTCGATCAGCTCGGGCAGGAAACGGCGTACCGGGGCCGGGCCGCCGTGCAGATGGACGGTGGAGAAGAACAGCCGCATACCGTCGAGTTCGACACCGTGGGCCACCCCGACGTAGCCGACATGGCCACCGGGGCGGGTGGCGCGAATGGCCTGCGTCATCGATTCCTGGGTGCCGACCGCCTCGATCACCGAATGCGCGCCGAGCCCGTCGGTGAGTTCCTTGATCCGGGCCACCCCGGCCTTACCACGTTCTTCGACGATCTCGTCGGCGCCGAACTCGAGGGCCAGCGCCTGCCGATCGGCGTGGCGGCTCATGGCGATCACCCGGTCGGCGCCGAGTTGTTTGGCGGCCAGAACGGCGAGCAGGCCCACCGCACCGTCACCGACAACCACCACCGTCTTCCCGGGACCCGCCTCGGCGGCGACCGCGGCGAACCAGCCCGTCCCCAGTACATCGGAGGCCGCGAGCAAGCTCGGATACAGGGCCGGATCCGGAGATCCCGCGACGGCGACCAGCGTTCCGTCGGCGAGCGGGATACGGGCCCGCTCGGCCTGGGTGCCGATGGAGCCCATCGGGACGTTGTGCACGCAGCGGCTCTGGTATCCGGCCCGGCAGATCTCGCAGGTGTTGTCGGAGGCGAAGAACGATCCGACCACGAAATCACCGACCGCGATATCGGCCACCTCCGTACCGACCTCCTCCACGACGCCGATGTATTCGTGCCCCATCGGGGCGGGGCCCTCGACCTGTTCGACGCCGCGGTAGGGCCACAGGTCCGACCCGCAGATACAGGTGGCGGCGATGCGGATGACCGCGTCGGTGGGCTCGACTATCTCGGGGTCCGGCCGATCCTCGACCCGGATGTCGCCGGGGGCGTACATGACAACTCCACGCATGTTCACCGTCTCCTGAGGTTCTTCTGCCCGGTTTTCGAATTGTCCGGAGCACGTCGCGGATATTCCTGCACGCGGGATAATGCGGCCGAGCGGAGAATTCGCGTCAGGCGAGTACTTCGAGAACTTTCTCGGCGAGCGGACCGGAGGAGGCCGGGTTCTGACCGGTGAACAGATTCCGGTCCACGACCGTGTACGGTTTCCAGATTTCGCCACGTGTGAAATCGACGCCGAGCTTCACCAGTTCGTCCTCGGCCGTCCACAACGCTTTCTCGCGCAGTCCGACGGCGTCTTCTTCGTCATTGGTGTACGCGGTCAGGCGATACCCGGCGAAGGGCGATACACCGTTGCGTCTGGTCGCCAGGATGGCCACCGGGGCGTGGCAGACGATGGCCAGCGGCTTGCCCGAAGCGAGGGCCGCGGTCAGCAACCTGCCGGAGTCCGCGTCCCGCCACAGGTCCTCCATGGGGCCGTGTCCACCGGGGTAGTAGACGGCGTCGTAGTCGGCCAGGCGGGCGTGAGCCAACTCGATCGGCCGGCGTAACTCTTCGGCCGAGCGCAGGGTCTCCGCCAGATCCTGGGCGATCGGTTCGCTACCGGCCATCGACGGCCGCAGACTCATCACATCGACATGGGGCACCACCCCGCCGGGAGTGGCCACCACGATTCGGTGACCGGCACCGGTCAGTGCGCGATAGGGGGCGGCGAACTCTTCGGCCCAATACCCGGTGGGATGCCGGGTGCCGTCGTTCAGCGTCCAATAGCTCGCCCCGGTCACCACGAATAGAATATCGGCCATGACAGCTTACTCCCCGATCGGTTGTAGAGCTGTGAGCGGGTGAAGTACATTTCACGCAACCCGAATTCGCATCCACTATAAAGCGGCCCCGCGGGGACGGGCAACAGCCCCGGCGCCCGAGCGCGCGGCGGGATCGGTGTGATAAACGGATCACTGGTGAACATGCATGCGAGTCCACATCGATAATCGACGAAATACGATACGGTTCGCTATTCGCCCGAGATCATTGTCTCGATGAAGCGGCCGCCTGTGCCCCGGCCGACACGCCGCGATCGGCGCGCGGTGGCCGGCCTCCCAGGCAGACGCCTGATCGACCGCGTACATCGGCGCCGCGCCCTCACTCCCCCGTCCACCGCGGCGCCCGCCTGGCCGCGAATGCCGCCGGGCCCTCCTGGGCGTCCGCACTGTGGTAGGCCCGCGCGGAGGCGTGCCGGGCGGCCGCCAGCGCGGCCGACCGGCCCATTTCCGTGGCCAGCATGACGGTTTCGCGGGCCGCGCGCACCGACAGCGGGGCACCGGCGAGCACCGTGGTGGCCAGGTCGAGCGCCACCGGCAACAGATCGTCCGGTTCGGCCAGCCGGTTCACCAGGCCGATCTCGTACGCGCGGTGCGCGCTGATCGGGTCACCGGTGAGCAGGATTTCCATCATGATGCGCTGCGGGATCATATGGATCAGCGGCGCGGCCCACGGTGAGCTGCGGCCCACCTTCACCTCACTCACCGCGAAAGTCGCCGTTGTACTGGCCACGCACAGATCACAGGCCTGGGCGATCATCCAGCCACCGGCGAAGGCGGCGCCGTTGACCGCGGCGATGGTCGGCTTGGACAGTTCGATCGTGTCGTAGGGGACAGGGAACATTTCGCGGGGCGGCTCGGTCATCCCGGTGTCCACCATCTCCCGCAGATCCCCGCCCGCGCAGAAAGCCTTCGGCCCGGCGCCGGTGAGGATCGCGATCCGCAGGTCCGGGTCGTGTTCGAAACGGTCCCAGGCCGTGAACAATCCGGCCCGCACCTGCGCGGACAGGCAGTTGCGGGTCTGCGGCCGGTTGAGGGTGATCACCACGATGCCATCGTCACGAGCATCGAACAGTACGGCGTCCTCCATCTAAAATCCTCGTTTCTCGATGAGGCGGGCGGTCCGGGCCAACTCGTCACGGAAGCCGGGATGGGCGATACCGATGAGGCGCCGGGCGCGTTCGGCCAGCGATTTACCGGCCAGTTCGGCGGCGCCGTATTCGGTGACGACGAGGTCGACTTCGGTCCGCGCGGTGGTGACCGGCCCGGACAGCGCCGCGGTGATCCGGCTGACAGTGCCGTTGCGGGCGGTGGCGGGCAGCGCGATGATCGACCGGCCACCGGACGAGCGAAGTCCGGCCCGCACGAAATCCACCTGGCCGCCGGTGCCGCCGATATAGCTCTCGCCGGATTGTTCGGCGTTCACCTGGCCGGTCAGGTCCACCTCGAGCGCGGAGTTGAGCGTGACGAGATTGTCGAGCTGCGCGAGGACAGCGGCGTCGTGGGTGTAGGAGGTCGGGCACATGCGCAGGGCCGGATTGCGGTGGGCGAAATCGTAGAGCCGCCGGGTGCCGATGAGCGCGCCCGTGATCGAGACGCCCGGGTCGATCCGTTTGCGCGCGTTGGTGATCACGCCTGCCTCCACGAGGTCGACGAGACCGTCCCCCATCATTCCCGAATGGACCCCGAGGTCGCGGCGGTCGCGCAGTAGTCGCACCACCGCGTCGGGGACGGCGCCGATACCGATCTGCAGGACCGCGCCGTCGCCGATGTAGTCGGTGATGTGGCGGGCGAGGGTCTCGTCCACCGCGCCGATCGCGGCGGGCGCCACCTCCACCGGCGGGGTCGAGACGGTGACCGCGCAGTCGATCTCGGTGGCGGCCAGTGATTCGCCGAGAGTGTAGGGCACCTGCTCGTTGACCTCCGCGATCACCACCCGGGCCCGCGTGACCGCTGCCCGGACATAGTCGCTGATGAGTCCGAAGCTGTGCCTGCCCGCGGAATCGGCGGGGCTGACCTGGATGAAGGCGATATCGCAGCCGAGTTCGCCGGATTCGATCATCGGGGCGACCCGGCCCACATGACAGGGCACGATATCGAGTTCGTGGGTCCTGGCGAGACTGCGCAACGCGCCGATGGCGCCCATACTCGACAGCGCGAAAGAGCGGCCGGCCCCGGGCGCGAACCGGCCGGAGAAGCTGGTCGCGGTGAAGGCGGACAGGTCGCCGATCCGGGGCCCCTGGTCGATGAGCGCCTCGAGGAGCGTGGTGGGCTCACCGCAGGCCTGCCCGATGACGATCCGGTCACCGGGCCGCAGCCACCGACCCAGGTCGATATCGGTTCCGCTCATCGTCGAGTTCCCCCGCCGTGGCCGGCCGGTCCCGTGGTTTCCGGTTCGCGCGCGGCCGCCTCCAGTACTTCCCGGGTGTGGGCGCCGAGCCGGGGCGCCGGACCGGATACGCGTCCGGGAGTGCGGGAGAACCAGGTCGGCGGGCCGGGAAAGCGCAGTGGACCGTCGGGACTGTCGACGGTTTCGAAGAAACCGGCCTCGTTCAGGTGCGGATTGTCGAAGAGATCGTCCAGGCTGCGTACCGGCGCGGCCGGAATATCCAGGGAATTCAGCAGTTCGAGCCAGGCGGTGGTGGTGCGGGTCGCGAAGGTCTCCCGCAGGTGGGCGTAGACGGTGCCGATCCGGCGCGCACGCTGCGCCAGGGTCGCGAATTCCGGGCCGTTCCAGGGTGGGCGGACCGCGTTCACGAAGGCCGCCCACTGTTTGTCGTTGTAGACGAGTGCGGAGAGATAACCGTCGGCGGTGCGGTACGGGGTGCGCTCGGGAGTCACCGCACGCGGGTAGGCGGCAGACCCCAGCGGGGGATCGAACAGGACGCCGTTGGCGTGCTCGACCAGCATGAAGGCGGCCATGGTTTCGAACATGGCGACCTCCACCTCCTGCCCCTCCCCGGTCCGCTCGCGATGGAACAGGGCCATCGTGGTGGCGTAGACGGCGGTCATTCCGGCTATCTTGTCGGCCATGATGGTGCCCACGTAACCCGGTGTGCCGGTCAGTAGTTCTTGTACGTGCGGTAGTCCGCATTCGGCCTGGATCGTGTCGTCGTAGGCGGTGCGGTCGGCGTCGGGGCCGCGCCGGCCGTAGCCGTAGCAGTTGGTGTAGACGATCGACGGCTCGAGCGCGGCGACCCGCTCGTAGTCGAACCCGAGCGCGGCCACGGCCTTACCGCGCATGGAGTGGATGAACACATCGGCGCCGGTGATCAGTTCGCGCAGCGCGGTTTTGCCCGCCTCCTCGCGCAGATCCAGGACCACACTGCGTTTCCCGCGGTTGACATTGACGAACACCCCGGCCATTCCCGGTTCCGGACCCACCGAGATATGCCGGGTGTTGTCCCCGGCCGGTGGCTCCACCTTGATCACATCCGCGCCCATATCGGCCATGATCTGGGTGCAGTAGGGACCCATCACCATCGCGGTCAGATCGATCACCCGCACCCCGGCCAGCGGCCCTGTGTGCTGCATACGCCCTACCTTCACCGGGCCGGCCGAACAAATCGACGGCTATCTGATGAATCTTTGTAAGGATAGTGATATCAAGTATGAGTGCCCAGTTTCAATGGCGAGAACGCCGGGCCCGGCAGCGGCGCCGGCGTGCCCGCGATTCCGGCGTCCGTCGCCGAGGTACTCGAACCCACCCTCGCGGCGAACCCCGAAGCGGTTGCCGTCGAGGCGGTATCGGGTTCCTGGACCTACCGTGAACTCGACGAACAAGCCCGCGCCGCCGCCGGAGCGCTGTGGTCGCTCGGCGTCCGCCCCGGCGACCGGGTCGCCGCCTGCCTGCCCAACGACCTGCCGATCGTGGCCGCCTTCCACGGCGCGCAGCGGATCGGGGCGATCTGGGCGGGTATCGGCGAAGCGCTCGCCCCGGCCGAACAGCGGTATCTACACGATCTGATCGAGCCGCGCGTGGTTCTGGGGGGATCCCGCTGCACACTCGATATCCCCGCGCGGGTCGACCCGGCTCACTGGGCCGACGCGCTGCGGGCCCCGGCGGCACCCGGGATCACGCATGATCCGGACGCACCGGCGGCGATCGCGTTCACCAGCGGCACCTCGGGGCGCCCGAAAGCGGTCGTACACAGTCAGCGCAATCTGTTGCTACCCGGGGCCGCACTGGTCGCCACCCGCGGATGGGGCCCCGCATTGCGTAAAGGCGACAGCTTCCCACTGACCGTCCTCAATCTCATGGTCCTGTCCACCCTGCTCACCGCCCAGGCCGGCGGATGCGCGGTGATCATGGACCGCCGCGATGTCGCGGGGGTCGCGGAATGGATCGCCACCCGCAAGGTGACGGTCTGGAACGGCGCCCCGGCCCAGCTCTACGATCTGGCCGCCCGCGCGGACCTCGACCTGGGTTCGCTGCGGGAGGTGTGGAGCGGCGGCAGCGATACCCCGGACACCCTCCGGGCGGCCTTCGCACAGGCACACGGCCCGATACCGCGGGTGACCTACGGCCTCACCGAAGCACCGACCGTGGTCGCCATCGATCCGCCCGGCCCACAGTGGCGGCCGCGGGCCGCCGGGCGGGTCCTGCCGCACTACGATGTCGCCGCCTACGATGACGACGGAAACCGGCTTCCACCGGGCGAACTCGGGGAGTTGCGTGTGGCGGGCCGCACGGACGGGCCGTGGGCCGGACTGTGGCGGCCGATGCTCGGGTACTGGTCGGACGGGAAAATACAGCCCACACCGGACGGCCCGATCGCCACCGGGGATATCGGCACCGTCGACGCGGACGGCTGGCTCACGGTGCTCGACCGCAAGAAGATGGTCATCCTCCGCGGTGGCGCGAATATCTACCCGCTCGAGGTGGAGCGGGTGCTGGCGGCCCATCCGGCCGTCGGCAGGGCGGCGGTGTGCGGAGTGCCGCACGAACGACTCGGGCAGCAGGTGGCCGCCGTGATCGAGACGAACGGCCGGCCGGTCGATTTCACGGAACTGGCCGAGCACTGCCGGGGTGAACTCGCCGGGTACAAGATCCCCGAGGTCTGGGCCGCGGTCGACGCCCTACCGCTCAATGCCATGGGCAAGGTGGTGCGCACCGAGCTCGCCGGTCTGCTCGCGCGGCAGGACCCGGCGTGAGCGGCGACCGCGCGGCGGCCGTGCGCCCCTTCGAGCTCGACGGCAGAGTGGCCATCGTGACCGGCGGATCGTCCGGGCTGGGCGCGGCGGTGAGCCGGGCCCTGGCCGGACTCGGCGCACGGGTCGCGGTGGTGGCGCGGCGCCGGGACCGGTTGGAGTCCTTGGCGAGTGAGATCGACGGCCTGGCCGTGGGGTGCGATCTGGGCGATCCCGAGCGGATCGCCGGAATCGTCCCGGCGGTCACCGACACACTGGGCCCGCCGGAGATCCTGGTCAACGCGGCCGGTAACCGCTTCGGCACCGCGGGCGCGGAAGCGGAATCACTGACCGATATCCGGCGCACCCTGGAACTGAATCTGCTGGCACCGCTGCTGCTCGCCCAGCAGGTCTTCCCCGCCATGCGTGCGCTCGGCCGGGGTTCGATCGTGAATATCTCCTCGATCAGCGGACGAGTGGGTATCCCCGGCATCCCGCAGGCCTCCTATGCCGCCAGCAAGGCCGGATTGTCCGGGCTCACCACCGAACTCGCCGTGCAGTGGGCCCGGCATTCCATCCGCGTGAACACCGTCGCGCCGGGCTTCTTCCGCAGCGATATCACCGACAGCCTCTACGACAGCGAACGCGGCGCCGGCTATCTGCGCCGCAATATCCCGCTGCCCACCGAGGGCACCGCCGCCGACATCGTGGGCGCGATCATCTGGCTGGCCGGGGATTCCGGCCGATATGTAACCGGGCAGACCATCGTCGTCGACGGCGGGTGGACCGCACGCTGACCCCGGGGTGTTGACACCGACCAGCACTGCTGGAAATATAATTCTCGATTTCGAGAATCGAATTCTCGCACGTATTCCGGCTCGGCGCCCTGTCCTCGGCACCGTCGTTCGACAAGCTGAACGGCAGCCGAACGAATCGAGAAAGGAAACACATCACCGATGTTCTCCGCAGTTCTCATCGACAAGGGTGAATCCAGGACGACAGCCGAACTCACCAGCGTGGACGAGGCCCGGTTGCCCGAAGGCGACGTCGAGATCGAGGTGGCCTGGTCCACGCTCAACTACAAGGACGCCCTGGCGATCACCGGTGCCTCCCCCGTGGTGCGTAAGTTCCCGATGATCCCGGGCATCGATCTGGCGGGCACTGTCACCACCAGCAGCCACGCCCGCTGGTCACCCGGCGACAAGGTGGTCCTCAACGGCTGGGGTGTCGGCGAAACCCACTGGGGCGGCCTCGCCCAGCGGGCCCGGCTCGACGGCGACTGGCTGATCCCCCTGCCCGCCGAGTTCACCGAACGACAGGCCATGGCCATCGGTACGGCCGGCTACACCGCCGCCCTCTGTGTCGATGCCCTGCTGGCCCACGGGCTCGCCCCCGACCGCGGCGAAGTGCTGGTCACCGGCGCGACCGGCGGCGTGGGCAGTGTGGCCATCGCGCTGCTCACCAAGGCCGGTTTCGCCGTCGCCGCCGCGACCGGCAAGTCCGGCGAACACGCCTATCTGAAACAACTCGGGGCCACGACGGTCGTGGACCGCGCCGAATTCGCCGACAAGGGCAAACCGCTGCAGCAGGAACGCTGGGCCGGGGTCGTGGACACCGCCGGCAGCCACACCCTGGCCAATGCCTGCGCGCAGACCCGCTACGGCGGCGCGGTGGCGGCCTGCGGTCTGGCCCAGGGCATGGATCTCCCGGCTTCGGTGGCCCCGTTCATCCTGCGCGGCGTCTCGCTGCTCGGTGTGGACAGTGTGATGGCGCCGCGGCCGAAACGGCTCGACGCCTGGGCCCGGCTCGCCCGGGACCTGGATCCGGCCGTACCCGATTCGATCGCCCGCGAAATCACCCTGGGTGAGACCGTCGCGGCGGCGAACGGCTTCCTCGCGGGCACCGTCCGCGGCCGGATAGTCGTCGATGTGAACCGCTGAGCAGGAGTTCTCGTGAGCAAGAAACCCGACGCCACCGTCGAACTGGATCTCAGCGATGTCGACCACCGGGTCGGGAAACCGATCGGCGGCGGCCAGTTGTGGGATCCGTGCAGTACCTCCGATATCCGCCGCTGGGTGATGGCGATGGATTACCCGAACCCGCTGCACTGGGACCAGGAGTTCGCGCGGGCGTCCCGGTACGGCGGGCTGGTCGCGCCGCAGTCGATCGCGGTGGCGCTGGATTACGGGCACGGCGCGGCCCCGGCCTGCGTGGGCCGCATCCCCGACAGCCACCTCATCTTCGGTGGCGAGGAATGGTGGTTCTACGGTTGCCCGGTGCGTCCCGGGGACCAACTGTTCCAGGAACGTCGTTTCCACGACTACAAGGTGGTCCAGACGAGATTCGCCGGGCCCACCATGTTCTCGCGCGGCGACACCGTCCACCGCAACCAGCACGGCACCCTCGTCGCCAAGGAACGGTCGACCGCGATCCGCTATCTCGCCGAGGAGGCGAACAAGCGCGGTATGTACGAGAACCAGCTCGGGGCGATCAAGAAGTGGACGGCCGCCGAACTCGCCGAGGTGGACGCGCTGCGCACCGAATGGCTGATGTCCAATCGGCTCGGCGTGTCCCCGCGTTTCGACGAGGTGAAGGTCGGCGACGCACTACCGCGGCGGGTGATCGGACCGCACAGTATCGCCAGCTTCACCACCGAGTACCGCGCCTTCCTGTTCAATATCTGGGGCACCTTCCGCTGGACCGCGCCCGCGGGTATCGACGACCCCTGGGTCTATCAGGATCCCGGCTGGACCGAGGGGTTCGGCTTCGATGAAGAAGGCGCCAAGATCGATCCACGTCTGCGCGACGGTCTCTACGTGGGGCCCTCGCGCGGTCATATCGACGCCGAGAAGGCCGGTGACGTGGGTATGGCCCGGGCCTACGGTTACGGCGCGACGATGGGCGCGTGGTGCACCGACCACCTGGCCTACTGGGCCGGTAACGACGGGCTGGTCCGGCATACGAAAGCTGATTTCCGCCTGCCTGCCTTCGAGGGCGATGTCACCTATTTCGAGGGCGAGATCGTCGATAAGTTCCCGGAATCGAACTGGGGCGTACCGCTGGTCCAGGTGAAGTTGAAACTCACCAACCAGGACGGCGGTGTCCTGGTCGACTGCACCGCCGAAGTCGAACTGCCGCGGTAGGAGCCGATCGCGCGCCGCGCGGTAGCACTGTCAGAGAGGACCACCGGCGATGAGCACCGGGCCCCAGCACACCCCCGACCGCGCGGCGGCGATCGTCGCCGGCCCGCCGTTGACCGAGGAGCCGGGGCTCGGGACGCTCACGCTGCCCGGATTCCTGCGCGAGGTCACCGAACAGTACGCGGCCCGTACCGCACTCATCTCCCCTACCGAAGGTATCGAGTGGACCTATGCCGATCTGTGGGAACGGGCCCGCGAGGTGGCCCGGGCGCTGCGCGCGTGTGGGGTCGGCAAGGACAGCCGGGTCGGTGTACTCATGACCAACCGTGCCGAATGGCTGTCCGCCGTTTTCGGCACCTCGCTGGTCGGCGGGGTGGCGGTCGCGTTCAGCACCTTCTCCACCGCGCCCGAACTGGATCATCTGCTCGGGGTTTCCGGAGTGTCGGTACTCCTCTTCGAACGCGGCGTGGCGAAAACGGATTTCGGTGACATCCTCACCGACCTCGAGCCGGGGCTCGTCACTGCCGCACCCGGCGCGGTCGCCTCCGCGGCGTACCCCTTTCTGCGCTATCTCGCAGTGGTGGGCGGCCCGGGGCCGGGCGGCGCGGTGGAAAGTTGGGACGCCTTCCTGGCCCGCGGCACCGAGACCGACCCGGCGCTGATCGAGGCCACCGCGGCGACAGTGCAGCCCAGCGATACCGCGGTCCTCTTCTTCTCCTCCGGCACCACCAGCAAGCCGAAGGGAATCCGCAGCGCACACCGCGGTGTCACCCTGCAGATGTGGCGGTTCCGGCGGATGTTCGGGTTCGGCCCCGGCGACGAGGTTCGCTGCTGGACCGCGAACGGTTTCTTCTGGTCCGGTAATTTCGCCCAGGCGCTGGGTGCGACACTCGCCGCCGGCGGCACCCTGATCCTGCAATCGCTGTTCGACGCCGCCACGACCCTCGACCTCATCCGGACGCAGCGGGTGAACTTCCCGGTGGCCTGGCCGCACCAGCACGCCCAACTCCAGGGCGCGCCCAACTGGGAGACCGCGGATCTGAGCAGTCTGAAGTTCGTGGACCGCGACCTTCCGCTGGCCACCCACCCCACCGTGGATACCGACTGGACCGAACCCGGCCACGCCTACGGCAATACCGAAACCTTCACCATCACCACCTGTTTCCCGGCCTGCACGCCGGAGGAGACCATCGCCGGAAGCAGCGGAGTACCGCTGCCGGGGGTCACCGTGAAGATCGCCGACCCGCTCACCGGCGCGGCGCGGCGCCGGGGCGAGCACGGCGAGATCTGCGTCAAGGGACCGACCCTGATGCTCGGATACCTCGGGACCCCGCTGGACGAGACCCTCGACGACACCGGCTACTTCCACACCGGCGACGGCGGTTACCTCGACGAGCAGGGCCGCCTGTACTGGGAGGGGCGGCTCACCGACATCATCAAGACCGGCGGCGCGAATGTCTCCCCGCTGGAGGTCGACGAGGAGCTCGACCGGTATCCGGGCGTCAAGATCGGCCGGACGGTCGGCGTCCCGCATGAGACCCTCGGTGAGATGGTGGTCGCCTGCGTGGTCCCCCATACCGGCCGGACCCTCGACACCGGCGCGATCCGGGATCATCTCCGCGCCCGGCTGGCCAGCTACAAGGTGCCGCGCGAGATCCTGTTCTTCACCGAGGAGGATCTCGAGCTGACCGGGAGCGCCAAGATCAAATCGAGCGATCTGCGCCGGTTGGCGGCCCAGCGGCTCGCCGCGGAGTCACGTTGACGTCCTCCCCGCCCTGAAGGGCGAGGATTCCTACCAGCGCCCCGACGGGTGCTCTCGATGGGTTCCTGTTTCACATCCATCCGCTTACGCGGCGGGACTTCCCGCCCCTTCGCAGGCGTTTGAACTCTCCGCTCGTCCAACGGCGAGAATGTTCATTGCGGCATTCAGATCCCGGTCGTGCCGAGTACCGCACGTGCACATCCATTCCCGGACATGCAGGGGTCTCTTCCCACCCAACGCCCCACATACCGAGCACATTCGGGTCGACGGGAACCAGCGATCCACTTCCCCGAAGGTCCGCCCATACCGGGCGGCTTTCTCCTCCAGCATGCGGGTGACCATGCCCCACCCTGCGTCGTGGACCGATTTCGCCATACGCGTACGGGCGAGACCTTTCACGCACAAGTCCTCGACGGCTATTGCTTGGTTCTCGCGGATAATCCGTGTCGAGTGCTTGTGCGCCCAGCCCCGCCCCGTGTCCGCGACCCTGGCGTGAGCACGAGCCACCCGTACACTGACCTTGGCTCGATCTTCGACCCCTTCTCCTTGCGGGAAAAGGCCTGTTGCGCTTTCTTCAACCTGCGTTCCGCCTGTCGCAGGAAACGCGGAGAGGCGATCTGCTGACCGTTCGACAGGACAGCGAACCTCGTGAGGCCCAGGTCGATACCGACCGAGCCGTCGAGTGTGACGGTGATCAAGGCTGCCTCCAGCGGTTACTTTTTCACCATCGCCCTGAAGGGCGGCGTGCCAACCCACGGTGCGGTAGCCCGCGAAGCCACAAGGTCTCGGCGCCGCACGCCGACACCCGGACAGCCGTTCCGACAGGGCGCACCCACGCCCGCGGCCCTGTCGGCGGCGAGAATTGCGTTCGTCGGCCGGTACATCACCGGACAGGTCGTGCACCCTGCCTCGATCCGTGGTCGTCGCCGGCGCTCCGCTTACCTTGCCTTCACATATGGTCGTATGCATGTTTTCAGGACCGGGCCCTGCTCGGCGCCTACCACGACCGGAGGACGCACGATGGACGGTCACCGCATGTTCGAACTGGCCCGACCGCCGGCCGCCGCCAAGAGCGCCCGGGACCTGCCCGCCGCACTGCGTCTCTTCCACCCGGATATGCGGTTGGAGACCCCGGCGTTCGGGACGACCGCGCCCGGGCTCGCGGACAACGAGCGGGTACTGCGGCGTTTCTTCGCGACCTTTCCCGACTATCACGTCGAGCTGGACGGGCACGCGGACGACGGTGAGACCTTGATCTGCTGGGGCACCACGCGAATGAGCATGACCGGCGACCGGTTGGGTGCCGAACCGAACGGCCGGCGTGCCGCGATACCGGTGTTCCTCGGCTTCACCTTCGCCGACGACCTGATCGCGAGCGAACGTTTCGTCTTCGATCTGGCCGAGTTGTGCGCACAGTCGGGTGTATCCACGGATACGGTGCGGGCGCGGCTGTTCGGGCAGCCGAGCGCGGCGGCCGAGCGCTGACGACGATGGACCCGCGAGTGCGGCGGATCGCGGCGGTCGGTACCGCGCCGCTGTTCGATATGGTCGTGAACCTGCATCCGCGACTGGATTTCGGGACCGACGGGCCGCTCCGGCCGCCGAGTTCTGTACGGGGCGGCGGGCGGCTCGTTCGAAGGACCCCGGTTGCGCGGCGAGGTGGTGGCCGGCGGCGGCGATTGGGCGCTGTATCGCCCCGACGGCACCATGCTGCTCGATGTCCGGCTGACCCTGCGCGTCGACGAGGAGCTCGTGTACATGACCTACCGGGGTCGCTGGGTGATCCCGGCCGACGTCCGCGCCGAGATGGCCGATCCGGCCACGCGTTTCCGGGTCGACCCGGCCCGCTACTACTTCCGCACCACCCCGCTGTTCGAGACCGGATCGGCGCGGCTGTCCTGGCTCAACGACATCGTCGCGGTCGCGTCCGGCTACCCGGTCGACGGCGGGGTCGCCTACCACGTCGAGCAGGTGCTGTGACGCCCGCGACGCATGCGGTGGCGGGGTACCGGCGATGACCGGCGGCAGCGCGGATCCGCGGCGCGGTCGTGAGCGCGACGGCGACCGCCGCCGGGAGCGAGGGACACGGTCGCGGCGGAACGTCACCCGGCGCGCCGTCGACATCGCCTCCCTCGACGGCCTGGACGGGCTCAGCTTCGGCCGGCTCGCCGACGACCTCGAGCTCAGCAAAGCGGGTATCCAGACCCTGTTCCGCACCAAGGAGGCCCTGCAACTGGCCACCGTGGCGACGGCGGGCGAGGTGTTCACCGAAGCGGTCGTGGCCCCGGCCGATGCCGCGTCGGCGGGCGCCCCCCGATTGCGCGCGCTCATAGACCGGTGGATCGACTACGCCGCACAACCGCTGTTCCCCGGCGGATGTTTCTGGGGCGCGAATCTCCCGGTGTTCGACAGCCGTCCCGGGCCGGTCCGCGACGCGCTGCGGCAACAGCGCCGTGGTTGGCTGCACACGCTCGCGCGGGAGTTCGACCTCACCGCCGCCGCCCGGGGACACGGCACCGGGGACACGGATCTGGCGGTCTTCCAGATCGACGCCGTACTCAACGCGGCCAATATCGCCCTGCGCCTCGACGAGCCGAGCAGCGTCGAGAAGGTGCACCGGGTGGTCGACGACCTGCTCGGTCCCGGTCACTCCCCCGCCGGGACGGACAGCTCCCCGCGATAGCGGTCGGCGAGTGTGCGGCGGTGTTCGGCCGGGGTACCGAACAGCACACGGTCGAGCGTGGCACGTTTGAGATAGCGGTGGATGCCGCTCTCCCAGGTGTAACCGATACCGCCGTGCAACTGCACGGCTTTTCCGGCGATCCGGACCCCGGCTTCACCGGCGAAGGCCTTCGCCGCCGAGACGGCCCGGCGCGTGGGCGCGGTACCGTCCATCGGGACGGCCAGGGCCTCCGACACCAGCCGGCGCGCGACGGTGAGGTCCACGAGCATATCGGCGCAGGCGTGTTTGACCGCCTGGAAGGAGCCGACCGGTCGACCGAATTGCTCCCGCACGCGCACGTATTCGACCGTCGCGTCCAGCATGGCGGCACCGACTCCCAGACTGTCGCAGGCCACCGCCAGCGCGGCACGGTCGTAGAGTGCGCCCGGTCCGCAGCCGATATCGGCGCGGAAGGGCCGGACGGCCTCCGGCGCGAGGGCAACACCTTGGGCCACCACCCTTCCCAGCGACCGGGTTTCGTCCACCACCGGTCGCTCCTCGATGCGCACACCGGGCGCACCGGGCTCGACCACGACCACCCGCACGGCCCCGTCGGGCGCCTCGGCGGGAATCAGCAGGAGGGTGGCCGCCACGGCGTCGGGCACGAAATCCGCGTTTCCGGAAATCTCGAATCCCGCGGTGGTTTGGGTGAGCCGGAAGGTGGGTACTATGCCTCCGGTGCCGGCACAAGCCGTTTCGCCGCCGGCCGCCGGCACCATATTTCCTCCCAGCACCGCAATGGGTTTCGCGGTGCCGGCGACGGTTTCGCGCAGCACCGCGTCCCGGTGGGCGTTCGGCTCGAGCAGAGCCAGGGCGCCGATACCCGCCGCGGCCACACTCGGATACGCGGTGCGCGCGACCGCCCGGCCCACCTCCTCCAGCAGAATGCCGAGCTCCACCAGACCGGCCCCGGCGCCCCCGTACTCCTCCGCCACCTCCAGGCCCGGCCAACCGGCCCGCACGAGCACCGGCCAGTCGATGCGGCCCGCAGCGCCACTCTTGCCGAGCAGTTCCCGGGCCACGGTGCCCAGCTCGTCGTGGAATTCGGTGAATGCGCCGGCCATCACGCTCCCGCCGGTTCTCTGGGCAGGCCCAGGCCCCGTTCTCCGATGATGGTGCGCTGGATCTCGCTGCTACCACCCGGCACCGTCCACTCCCACGAGCCGACGAAATCGAGTACCCAGGCGCCGGATTCCCAGCCGCCCGATATGGGCTTGCGCAGCACGGTCTGCCCCGGCAGGCCACAGATCTCCGCCCCGAAATCGGTCATCCGCTGGAGGAGTTCGCTGTAATACAGCTTGACCACGGACGCGTCGGCCGGGCCGACGGTGCCCGCGTCGTGGCGTTCGACGAGGTCCCGGCACAGGGCACGCAGTCCGGTCAGTTCGATCTCGAGCCGGGCCAGCCGATCGGCGATATCCCCGTCGTCGACCGGGCGCCGCCCGAAGGCATCGGGTGTGCGGCATTCCCGCACCAGCCACCCGAACCCGGCATTGCCCAGCCGCTCCGCGAGTTCCAGCATGGTCAGGCCGCGTTCGGCGCCCAGCGTCTGCTGGGCCAGCTGCCAGCCCCGGTTCTCGGCACCGAGCAGATTCGCGGCCGGTATCCGCACCTCGTCCAGGAAGATCTCACAGAAATGCGATTCGCCGGTGGCCTGACGGATCGGCCGCACCGTTATCCCGGGCGTACGCATATCCATCAGGAAGTACGAGATCCCCCGGCGTCTGGGTGCGACGGGGTCGGTCCGCGCCAGCAGCAGGCACCAGTCGGCGTACTGGGCGCCGCTGGCCCACACCTTCTGCCCGGTCACCACATAGTCGTCACCGTCGCGCCGGGCGGCGGTGCGCAGCGCGGCCAGATCCGAACCCGCATTCGGTTCCGAGAATCCCTGCACCCACAGTTCCCCGTCGAGGATCGCGGACAGATGGCGCTGCTGCTGTTCGGCGGTACCTCCGGCGAGCAGGGTGGCCGCGGCATGGTGGATCGCCACGAAGGCCAGCGCCAGCCGCGGCGCGTCGTGTGCCGCGAGTTCCTGGTAGAGCACGATCTGCTGCGGGATCGGCATACCCCCGCCGTATTCGCGGGGCCAGTGCGGCACCGCGTACCCAGCGGCCCGCAACCGCTGGAACCACTCCTGCTGGAACGCCACGAACTCCGCGTCGGTGGCACCGGTCTGGGTGGCCCGCCATCGCGTGGGGATATTCGCCCGGCACCACTGCCGCACGGTGTCCCGGAACTCCGCGAGATCGCTGTCTGTCACGGTCACCTCCGCGTCATCGCCGCGCCCGCCCGCGCAGGGCCGCGAGCCGCGCCCGGTGGTCGGCCGACTGCATGGTCACCACCTCGGCGGCGAAACCGGCTTGCAGCGGCCCCGCCAGCGCCTGCGAAAGGTACATGTTCACCACCCGCTTGGTACTGCTGAGCGCTTGCCGCGGCAGTCCGGCCAACCGCTCGGCCAGCGCCCGGGCCGCGGTCGGCAACTCCTCCGCCGCTACCGTCCGGCTGGCCAGCCCGAGGTCCACCGCGGTGGCCGCATCGATCCGGTCGCCGGTGTACAGGTACTCCCGGGACCTCAGAATCGGGGTGAGCAGCGGCCAGAGGGCCGCGCCGCCGTCACCGGCCACCAGGCCCACGGCGATATGCGGATCGGCCAGATGGGCGCGTTCGGAGATCAGGACGATATCGCACAGAATCGCGATACTGGCGCCCAGACCCACGGCCGGGCCGTTCACCGCCGCGATCACCGGCAGCGGGAAGCGCAGCAACTCCTCGATGATCTCCGCGCCCTCGCGGATGCTTTCGTCCCGGGCCACCGGGTCGTCCACGAATGAGGTGATCCAGTCCAGATCACCGCCCGCGCTGAACGCTCGACCGGCCCCCGTGAGGATCACCACCCGGGCCTCGGTGTCGGCGGCCAGCTGCCGCCAGACCTGGGCCAGCCCCCGGTGCAGGTCGGCGTTCACGGCGTTGAGTTCCGCCGGCCGGTCGATGGTGACGGTACGCACCGGGCCCTCTGCGGTAACGGTGAGCACGTCGGGCAGGTCGTATCGCACAGTGCCTCACACTCCCGCCGGATCGGAGAACAGACCCGCCAGACCGCGCCGGCCGATACGGCCGGTCAGCAGTTGTTCGGTGGTCACCGCGCCGAACGGGAATCGGCGCAGTGCCAGGCTGTACCGGGACAGCCACGACAGTGCGGCCTCATCGCAGAATCCGACCGCGCCGTGCAACTGGTGCGCGGTCCGGAACACGATATCGGCGGCCTCCAGCGCCGCCAGCCGCAATGCCAGCGCGTCGTCGACCGCCTCCGGGCGCCCGGTCTGGATACTCCACAGCGCGTACCGGGCCAGCAGGTCGACTCCCCGCCGCTCGACCTCGGCGTCGGTGAGCTGGAACTGCACCCCCTGGAACTGGGCCAGCGGCCGCCCGAACTGTTCCCGGATCGACACATGGGTGCGGGCGAGCTCGAGGGCCCGGTCCAGCATCCCCAGCAGCGTCCAGCACGGAAGGGTCAGCGCGAGCGCGAGATCTGCGCTGCCGTCACCGTCGAGCGGCCGGATCTCGAGCGGGGTCACGAACGCCGAGTCCCGGACCGAACCGCCGGGCACCGGTCGTGCGGACCCCCGTGCGCCACTGGGCGTCACGGTCGCCCAGTGCAAATCCAGCCCCGCGACCGGTCCCGCGGGCTCCGCGCCCGAGACCACGAGCAGGCCGTCGTGGTCCGGGTCGTCCGGCCGCGCCAGCCGTTCCGCCACGGGGTAGGGCGTGGCCCAATATCCGGCACCCCGGCACAGCGCGGCCGCCGCCTCCAGTTCGATGGGATCTCGTCGTGGGGCCAATTCCCAGGCACCGAGACCGGCGAGCACGGGCTCGACCACCCGCTGCCGGTCGCGCGGGTCCTGTTCGGCCCGCCGCACCAATTCGTCCCCGCCCGCCGCGCCCAGCGCGCGCACCACTTCGCGACCGAACTCGGCGGCCTCGGCGGTGAGTTCGATCCGCACCTCGTGGGCGGCGCCGGCCGACCCGTTCGACGTACTCACACAGTCCTCCTCCGCCGACCGCGACAACCCCTGCGGTTGCGCGCCGCCACCACGGATTCCGGCCCACACCGGGGGCGCTCCGCCGCGGATTTCCCCTCGGTCACGACCCGACCCGTCCGGCCTGCCGCCGCTTGCTCCGCACCGCTCCGGCCGCGGATTCCATCGCCGGTCGCTCCCACCCCGACCCGGGAGCCGCAAGCAGTTCGCGGGCGAGCAGGATCCGTTGCACCTCGATACTTCCGGACGCGACGGTCGCGGCATTCGCGTAGCGCCAGTGGTCGTGGACGGCTCGCCGGAACCGGCGGCGCGTCGCCGAGTCGCCGGGCACCGCCGCCGCGAGTTCCACCAGGACCTCGGCGCTCTCCTGATCGAGACGGGTCACCGCGATCCGGTAGGTGGCGGCGTCGCCGGGCGCCACCGTGCCCGAATTCTGGAGCGACAGCACCTGGTACGCGAGCAGCCGTGCGCGGCGGCACCGGGTGAGCATGCGCGCCCAGCGCCCCCGCAGGGCTTCCGGGATCTCGTCCCAGCTCTCGCCGAGTACCTCGGGCGCGGCGTGCAGCAACCGATCGCAGCGGGCATAGCGGGCGATACCGACGCGTTCGAATGCCAGCACCTCCTGTACCACCGACCAACCCTGGTCCACCTCGCCGAGCACATCGGCCTCGGTGGCCCGGACACCGTCGAAGAAGACTTCGTTGAGATGGTGCGGACCCAGCATGGAGGCGATCGGCCGGACAGTGATGCCCGGATCGGTCATGGGCAGCAGGAAAACGGTGAGTCCCTGCTGTTTGCGTCCGGCGTTCGAGGTGCGCGCGAGCAGGAAGCACCACTGGGCCATGGAGGCGTAGGAGGTCCAGATCTTCTGCCCGGAGATGGCCCACCCGGCGCCGTCGCGGCGGGCGGTGGTGCGCAGCGACGCCAGGTCCGAACCTGCCTCGGGTTCGCTGAAGCCTTGACACCAGACGACCTCGCCGCGCGCGATCGGCGGCAGGTGTTTGCGCTGCTGTTCCGGGGTGCCGTGCCGCATGATGGTCGGCCCCACCCAGTTGACGCCCATGTACTGCGCACCGCGGGGTTCGTGCTGCGCCCACATCTCTTCGCGGACCACGGTCTGCTCCCAGATCGAGGCGCCGCGGCCGCCGAATTCCTCGGGCCAGGCCAGGCAGAGCAGACCGCGTTCGGCCAGGGTCGCGCAGAAGCGCTGGGCGACGGCGAGGTCCGCGGGATCGTCGGTGAAGGCGCCGAGATAGTCGGCGGGGACCTCGTCGGTGATCAACCGGCGTAGCTCGCCGCGGAGCTTCGCGGCGGTCGCACCCATCGTGAAGTCCATGGGCGTACCCTACGGCAATCTTCTTAAGGATTGCAATGTTTACTGGTTTGGCCGAGCCGTTCCACTCGCAGCCGACCCGGCCTCATGGCGGCGAGCCGGACGGCCCGGCCGCCGCCGCGGCGACAGCCAGGCAGAATTCCCCCAGCCGCGCGACCTCCGCCGCGGTGGGCTCGGTATCCGACCACAGGTATTCGGACAACTTCCCGACGGTCGCGTAGGCGACCAGTCCGGCCGCGAATTCCGGTTCGGCCACGCCGAGTTCGGCGAACGGCGCATGAAGCAGAACCGCGAGCCGCCCCGGCGCCGAGCCGGCCTGCCCGGTCACCAGATCCGCCCCCAGCGCGCCGGTATCACACAGCACGGCCCGCGTATCCGCGGCGAGCGCCGGCTCGGTCTGCGCGAGGATGGCCGCCACCCAGCAGCGGACCCGGTCGGGCGGCCCCTCTTCCTTGGACATCCGGTGCGCGACATACTCCGCCAGTCGCTCCGCACCGTCGGCGAGCACCGCCGCCATCAGTGCGTCCTTGGACGGGAAGTGCCGGTAGAACGCATCGTTGGACAATCCGGCGGCGGCCACGATATCGGCCACCCGGGGACGCGCGCCCGCCCCGCGCCGCCGCACCTGGTCCAGTGCGGCATCCAGCAGCCGGCGGATCTCGCCGGCGTATTCGGCCTCCCGTTCGGCCACTGCCTTCCGAGCGATCCGGCCGACCAGATCCGACTCCGGAAGAATTGCATTCTTCTTCACAAGAAGTATATTCTCTCCTCAGGAGAGGAGGCGCAATGGCATGGGATTTCGATACCGACCCCGACTTCCAGGCGAAGCTCGACTGGGCCGATGCGTTCGTACGAGACGAGGTCGAACCACTGGATCTCCTCTGGCCGCACGAACAGTTCGTGCCTCTGGAGGGCGCTCGGCGGGCGGCCGTCGCCCCGCTCAAACAGCGGGTCCGCGACCAGGGACTGTGGGCGACCCACCTCGGCCCGGACCTGGGCGGGCAGGGTTACGGTCAGCTCGAACTGGCCCTGCTCAACGAGATCCTGGGCCGCAGCTCCTGGGCACCGATCGTTTTCGGCTGCCAGGCACCGGATACCGGCAATGCCGAGATCATCGCGCACTACGGCACGGCGGCCCAGCAGGAGCGGTACCTGCGTCCGCTGCTCGACGGTGAACTCTTCTCCTGCTATTCGATGACCGAACCGCAGGCCGGGGCCGATCCCACTCTCTTCCGTACCCGCGCCGTACGCGACGGGGACGATTGGGTGATCAGCGGCCGGAAGTTCTTCTCCTCCAACGCCCGCACCGCCGCGTTCCTCATCGTGATGGCGGTGACGGACCCGGAGGTGAGTCCCTATCAGGGCATGTCGATGTTCCTGGTGCCCGCCGATACCCCCGGGGTCCACATCGAACGCAATATCGGCCTGGCCGGTGAACCGCTGAACGACGGCTCGCACGCGCTGATCCACTACGACGATGTCCGCGTCCCCGCCGAGGCCCTGCTCGGCGAGGCCGGGCAGGCGTTCGTGATCGCGCAGACCCGGCTCGGCGGAGGCCGCATCCATCACGCCATGCGCACCATCGGGCTCGCACAGAAGGCCCTGGACATGATGTGCGAACGCGCGCTTAGCCGGGAGACCGCAGGCAGCCGGCTCGCCGACAAACAGTTCGTGCAGGGCTATATCGCCGATTCCTACGCCCAGCTGAAACAGTTCCGGCTGCTGGTGCTGTACACGGCCTGGGAAATCGACAAGTACAACGACTACAAGAAGGTCCGCAAGGATATCGCTGCGGTGAAGGTCGTGATGCCGACCGTGCTGCACGATATCGCCTGGCGGGCCATGCAGGTGCACGGTGCACTGGGCACCACCAACGAGCTGCCCTTCTTCACCATGATCCACGGCGCCGGCGTCATGGGCCTGGCCGACGGCCCGACCGAGGTGCACAAGATGACCGTCGCCAGACAGGTGCTGCGCGACCACCGGCCCAGCGCGGATCAGTGGCCCACGGAATGGATACCGCGCAAGCTCGAAGCGGCGCGGGCCAAGTACGCCGACTACCTGGAGAACGAGGTGGGCAACCAGTGATCGACTTCGCGCCGCTGGCGCAGTGGATGGACGAGGCCGGGCTACCGGGCAAGGGTGAACCGCTGGAAACCCGGTTCCTGTCGGGCGGCACACAGAACGAGATCTACGAGATCACCCGCGGCGAGCACCGCAGTGTGTTGCGGATACCACCGGCCGGGGCACCGGCCGACCGCGACAACGGCATCCTGCGCGAGTGGCGGATCATCGAGGCGCTGGACGGTACCGACGTTCCGCACACCGACGCCGTGGCGGTCTGCACCGACCCGTCGGTACTCGGCCGCACGTTCTACCTGATGGGGTTCGTGGACGGCTGGTCACCGATGGATCATCGCCGGGTCTGGCCGGCCCCCTTCGACACCGACCACACCGCCCGCGCGGGCCTGGCCTATCAGCTCGCCGAGGGCATCGCGCTGCTGTCCAGGGTGGATTGGCGGGCGCGGGGCCTGCACGATCTGGGTCGGCCGGACGGCTTCCACGAACGCCAGGTCGCCCGGTGGACCGGATTCTTCGAGCGGATCAAGGGCCGCGACCTCGAGGGGATGGACACCGCCACCCGATGGCTGCGCGAGCACCGGCCGCTGGACTACATCCCCGGTCTGATGCACGGCGATTACCAGTTCGCCAATGTCATGTATCGCGACGGCGGGCCGGCCCGCCTGGCCGCCATCGTCGACTGGGAAATGGGTACCGTCGGCGACCCGAAACTGGATTTGGCCTGGATGGTGCAGAGCTGGCCGGCGGACACCTCGGCCCCCGAGGCGGCCGAATCGGGCTACGTGGATATGCGCGGTATGCCCTCTCGCGATCAGGTGGTGGGGCATTACGCACAGGTGTCGGGCCGGCAGGTCGACGACCTCGACTACTACCTGGTCCTGGCGAAATGGAAGCTCGCGATCGTCCTGGAACAGGGCTTCCAGCGCGCGGGCGACGATGTGAAACTGCAATCCTTCGGCCCGATCGTGCCCGACCTCATGCGCTCGGCCGCCGAACTCACCGAGACCACGGAGTACACGTCATGAACGAGTCAGGCCCCGAGGCGGTAGCAAAGCGTAACCACGAAGGGCCTTCGGTCATGACCGATCGACACAGCACGAGCGATGAAGAATTCCTGGTGGAGCACCGCGGCGCGGTCACCGTACTCACCCTCAACCGCCCGCAGGCACGTAATGCGCTCAACGGCAACCTGATCGCCGGTATCGGCGCCACCGTGCTGGCGGCCGAACAGGACTCCGGCACCCGGGCACTGGTCCTCACCGCCGTCGGGGACCACGCTTTCTGCTCGGGAATGGACCTGCGCGCCTTCTCCGGCGGTGCGGACGTCGGGTTCGGTGATACTCCGGAGAACCGGGCCTTCCAGCGCCTCACCCGCGGGGCCGTGGAGGTTCCCGTGGTCGGGGCAGCCAACGGCACCGCAGTCGGCGGCGGATTGGAACTGCTGCTGGGCTGCGATCTCATCGTCGCCGCCGACACCGCGAAATTCGGCCTGCCCGAGGTGCAGCGCGGGCTCTTCCCGGGCGGCGGTGGCACCTATATCGCTGAACGCATTCCGCTCGGGATCGCACTGCAGTTGACGCTCACCGGCGAATTGTTCAGCGCCGCACGTGGTTACGAGATCGGCCTGATCAATGCCGTGGTCCCGGCCGGTGACGTGCTCGACACCGCCCTCGGTTTCGCGGAGCGGATCGCCGCCAACGGACCGCTGGGGGTCGCCGCCTGCAAGGAATTGGTGCGCCTGTCGATCACCGATCCCGAGAAGGCGGCGCACCGGCTGCGACACTGGCAGGGTGTGGTCTTCGCCAGCGAGGACGCCAAGGAGGGCGCGACGGCGTTCATGGAGAAACGCGCCCCGGTGTGGCAGGGCAGATGACCACGGTGCGGGCAGTGGTCTGCCCCGAGTACGGGTCGCCGGAGGTACTGCGGGTCGAACGGCGGCCCCTCCCCCGGCCCGGCCCCGGACAGGCACGGATACGGGTGCGCGCGGCCGCGGCGAACTTCCCCGATGTCCTGCTGATCGCCGGACGATACCAGGTCACCGTGCCGCCACCCTTCGTCCCGGGCAGCGAATTCGCGGGCCACATCACCGAGCTCGGTCCGGACTGCCCGGGGTTCGCGATCGGGGACCGCGTGTCCGGCACCGGCCTGTACGGCGCCTTCGCCGAGGAGATCGTCTTCGCGGCCACGAATCTGACGCCGATCCCGCCAGGCGTGGACGACCGGACCGCCGCCGCGTTCGGGGTCGCCTATCGCACCGCGTACCACGCACTGCGGTCGGTGGCCCGGGTGCACGCGGGTGACATCGTCGTCGTACTCGGCGCCGGGGGCGGAGTGGGATTGGCGGCGGTACAGCTGGCCGGCGCGCTCGGCGCCGAGGTGGTGGCGGTCGCGTCTTCGCCCGAAAAGCTCGCCGCCGCGGAGTCCTACGGAGCGAAGTACCTGATCGACCATCGTGGGTCCGATATGCGCGCGGCCCTGCGCGGGGCGGTCCCCGAGGGGGCCACCGCAGTTCTGGATCCCGTCGGCGGCGACCTGTCCGAACCGGCCCTGCGCGCGCTGGGCCGCGGCGGCCGCTTCGTCACCATCGGCTACGCCTCCGGGACGGTCCCGCGTATCCCGCTGAACCTGATACTGGTCAAGGGAGTGCAGATCGCCGGCTTCCAGTTCCGCGATATCGAGCCCGACGAGTTCGAGCGCAATGAGCGGGAACTGGCGGGCCTGCTCGCCGACGGCCGGGTTGCGCCCCATATCGGCGCCACCTTCCCGCTCGCGGACACCGGCCGCGCCCTCGCACGAGTCGCCACGGGGCGGGCCGTCGGCAAGGTGGTCATCGATGTGACGAGCTGACCGGCCTCCTCGCGCCGTGGCGAATGCCGCCATGTCACTCGCCGGGACATCGGTGTCGTCGCCGAACTCGTGTCCTGCCCTTTCCATGGATCTGCCCAAGATCACCGCCGCGCCGTCGAACATCTCACCGATGCGAAGATCCTCCTTCGGTCGATCGGGATCGCTCACCTCCGGTCCTCGATCCCATCGTGCCGCGGGGCGGTGGCCGCCGGCTCCGCGCTCCGGTGGCGCCCGGCCGCCGTCCACAGCGCGGCGGCGAGGCTCACGGTGGCGGCGACGAAGATACGTGGCGGACGAGCAGCACCCGACCGTTTTCGACACACACGGCATACGCCGCCAATCGGAAACTCACCAGACACCTCCGACCGGAATCCATCGCTGCTCACCAGAAGATCACGAACGGCCCGGTAATTCGGTATGACGACGCGGCACGGGCCCGTATCCGCCGCTTGTCGCGCTCGGGCGCGGCCGACGCGATATTGCGACGAAGGGAGAGCACCCTTCCGGCGATCCTTCGGTCACGAAAACCTTCACGCGAAGGGTTCGGTCGAGAAGTCGACCTGACGCCGGGCGTTGGACAGCGTGGTCACCACACAGGTGCCGACGGGGCCGGTGCGGTCGTACAGGGTGGCGGCGCCGATGGATATTCCGGCCGAGGCGATGACATTGTCCGCCCGCAGACCGAGTTCGTAGCCGATCGGGAGCCGGGAAAGATTCACCGTCACATCGGCATTGATATAGCCCGCCCCCTCGGATCCCCAGTGACACAGGTGGTTGGTGGCGTCGCCCATGATCGCGGCGCGCTGGAACGGCGTGATCGGTTCACCGGCGATCAGCGGCGGCAGGCTCTGCCAGGTGACCTTGCGGTCGGCATTCTGATTCGCGCCGAAATCGGAAGTCCATTCGCGATCACCGCTTTTGAACAGCGGCCGAGACCCTTCCGGGGACATACAACCCTCAGCGGGCACAGGCAGGTCCTCGACGGGGCTCCACACCTTCCCCGGCGGTTCGGCGCCGGGAGTCAAGAACACCGCGGAGGCCCGCGCCCGATCCCGGCCGTCCTGTACCAGTACGGTGTCGGCGACGGTGATCCGTGTCCCGCGGCGGACCATGCTGCTGCGCATTTCGAACGGCGCGTCGAGCACCGGCCGATAGAGGTCCACGGTGAGCCGGGCCGGAACGAAGTCGTCGGGACAGTGGCCCTCGAGCTCCCGGGCGAGCAGACCACACACTCCCGTTCCACTGAGGTTCGCCGGCGACCACGGGCTGATCCCCAACTTCTCCGCGACCAGCCGATCGCCTTGTCTGTCGAAGAAACTCACCATCGGTTCGGTCCCCCTTCGGAATCCTGATCTGAGCAACGGGAATAGAACACGCTACATGTGCGCCGCGAACCGGGAATTGGCTTCCGGACCACCACTGCCGGCCTGGTGGGATCGAGCCGATACCGATCAGTCGGTGGTGGTCCCGGAGAGCCGTGCGCGAGCCAGCTCGGTGGCGTCGCGTTCCAGGATCATCCACAGTGCAGTGATGTCCTCGACGAGGCGGTCGCGGCTGATCGATAGATCGCCACCGGCCCAGGACAGGATCGCCTGGGCAGTGCCACCGATGACGAACGCGGGGGCGGTGGCGGCCAGGGAGTCCTGTTCGAGTGACAGGTCGTGCGTGGTACGGGCGTGTGCGATCAGCGCGGTGGTGAGTCCCGCAATGACGGCGGTGCGTTTCTCGTGCGCGACCGGGGTGGTGGGGGCCCCGCCGAGAAGTACGAGCGCTTTGCGCGGATCGTCACCGAGGATATCGACAACGGCGGCGATGGCACCGCGTGCCTGTTCCCGCACCGGCCGGTCGAGCAGCGGGACGTAGCCGCCCACGGCGGCCTCGGCCACCTCGGCGGCGATCGATTCGATGACCGCGTCGGCCAGGGCGTCGAGACCGTCGAAGCTTTCGTAGAAGTAGCGCTTGTTGAGTTCGGCCGCTCGGCAGAGCGCCGCCACCGTCGCCGTGCGCCAACGGTTCTCGGCCATCTCGGTGAGCGCGACATCGATCAGGGCGAGGCGCCGACGCAGGGTCCGCGTGGCTCCGGAATCTCCTGCGTACTTCCGTTCGGCGCTCGACACGCCGCCATCCTCCCATTTCCGCTGTCGGGCCGTTGACATACCTTCCATATATCTGGCACAGTCCCGTACCAAATATAACTGGTACAGAAACGTACCAGATTGGAGAGGGTTATGACAGCACAGTCGGAACAACGGGCATCGGCGCCGCGCGCGATGTGCGCGGAGTTGCGGGACCGAGCGACGGCACATCCGGTGTCGGCCCGTGCGCAGGCGTGGGATTACCTCGCGGGCCTCGGTGCGCGGGCGGATCACGCCGGACTCGCGGAAGTGTTTGCCGCGGGAAGCGCACCCGACGGACCGGACGGGAAGATGGAGGGCCTGATCGTAGGGAAACTCTTCGGAATTCCCGAAGCGCGGCTCGCTAATCCGTTGATGCGTATCGACCCGACCTGGCGGGGCAAGACCTTCGATTCGGCAGGCGGGGTCGGCTGGAACAGGCTTTCCCCGATTGCCCGTTTCGTAATGCCGGTCATCACCGCCGGCTATCGCGGTCTGCGCCGCGTAGGCGCGGAGATGGAGGGTTTCGACTTCGCGCACGCGCTCGCCCCGAGCTGGATCGAACCCGACAAGACCGTACGCGCCTTGGACTACGCGGTACCCGAATACCGCAACCCCGGCATCCGGACCTTCCCCATCGCGCGGACCCGTGACGAGATCGTAGAGGTGGTCCCCGGCGTCTACCTCGGCCGCGCACTGCTACGGATGAACAACGACGCGATCAGGCTCATCGCCTACTTCGCGCTGCGCGAGCCGATCGGCAGCCCGCTGTGATCGAGCTGCGCGGCGCCCGGGTCTGCGTCACCGGCGGGGCACGCGGGATCGGCCGGGCCACCGCCGAGGAACTGATCGCCCGTGGTGCCCGGGTGTGGATCGGCGATCGCGATCTTCCGGCCGCCGAACAGACCGCCGCCGAGATCGGCGGTATCGCCCATGTTCTCGATGTCACCGATGAGAGCAGCTTCCGCACCTTCCTGGCCGCCGCGGAAGCAGACGGCCCGATCGACATGCTGGTCAACAATGCCGGCGTCCAGTTCATGGGCGGTTTCGCCGACCAGGACCTGGCCGCGATGCAGCGGGAACTCGCCGTGAACCTCGGCGCCGTGCTCACCGGCGCGCACCTGGTGTTGCCCGGAATGCGGCTGCGGCGGCGCGGGCACATCGTCAATGTCGCGTCCATGGCGGGCAAGATCACCACGCCCGGGATCGCGACCTACTGCGCGTCCAAGTTCGGTGTCGTGGCCTTCTCCCGCGCGCTGCGCGCCGAACTCGCGGGCACGGGCGTCACCGTCACCACCGTGTTGCCCGCCGCCACCCATACCGACCTGGCCTCCGGAGTGCGGTTGCGCCTACAGCCCACACTCACCCCCCAGCAGGTCGCCACCGCCATCGCCGACAGCGCTCGCCACGGCCGCGGCGAGGTGACCGTACCTCGCTGGCTCGCCCCGATGGGCCTGGTCGAAGAGCTGACGCCCACCCCGGTCCTGTGGTGGCTCAAACGCTTCGTAGGCGGCACCGAGTACGGCGGATACGACCCGGCACAGCGAAAGGACTACCTGGACCGCATCCGGCCACGATGACACGACCCCGGTTACTCGGTGACTCCCCGGCCCGCGGGACCGCCGACCGGCCGGCCAGCGGTCCCGTCCGGCGACCTGCGCGGTGGGCCCATCGGATAGGCCGGCGGGCGGCCACTGCGGGTTGCGATCCTTGTCGACCA
>JBFARE010000006.1:0-210287 GCA_040674215.1 Nocardia sp. NPDC050193
CGACCAGGAGGACACCGCCCCCGCAGCACTCACCGCCTGACCGACACCGGATCAGCGGTGACCGCCCCAGTTACACCACCTGCCGGGACTTGACCGCACCCGGTCGCCGCCCCGGCTCGGCGGGTGCCACTTCCACCGGCCGGGCCGTACAACGGACAATCACACACGACCGCCGGCGTTCCACGACAACTTCGGGCAGCTCGGCCGCACCAGCGGCAAACGAGGCGACCACCGGGGCAATGCCGCGGCACCGCAAAAGGAAAGGTCCCGGAGAGGATCTCTCCGGGACCTTTCGGTAGTAGCGGGGACAGGATTTGAACCTGCGACCTCTGGGTTATGAGCCCAGCGAGCTACCGAGCTGCTCCACCCCGCGTCGGGTGCCCTTAACACTACGCACTACCTCTCATAACACCAAAACATGGCGCTGAGCTGGCCTTGCGCCGATCGCGAGCAGGCCCCGGACGCCCGAGGCGGCATGGATAGTGCCCGCAAAGCGGGCTCATGACATCCGGTCGGCCCGGCCACCACCTGACCGGACCCACAGAAACGGAGAAGGCCCCGGAACCGTAGTTCCGGGGCCTTTCCTGTAGTAGCGGGGACAGGATTTGAACCTGCGACCTCTGGGTTATGAGCCCAGCGAGCTACCGAGCTGCTCCACCCCGCGTTGGGTGAACACAACATTACACACGGCTTCCGAATACCGCCAAATCGCCAGCTCAAACCACATATCGGCCGACGAGCCCGCAGGCCGAACGGGCAGCCGCGGGGGACACACCGGGCCCGATCGGCAATCGCCCGGCCGTCGGCGCCCCGGACCACGGGGCGGCAACCCGGCGACAGGCCTCAGAACATTAACGGCGCGATTGCCGCTTGTCCCGATCGCTATACGCGTGACACGAATTACTCGTTTTCGGTGATCCCGGTCACATTTTTGTGTTGTCGCAGACCGTCATGGGTACGGGGAAAATCCATTTACGACCTGGACTTTTGCACATATTCCGGGTTTGCACCAATCGACGTATTGATAGTTATCGATACGTGATCTGACGAGATTTCTTCGTTACCGTCGTTCGCAGGCCCCGACCAGACCGGGACGGGCCGACCGAACCGGAGAACGCCGGCAACCCTGTCCCACGGTTCGGATCAAACCCCGACACATCACCTGGGGACAGGGGCACGCAAGCTTCCAACGCGCTGCCGGTGGGCACAGGGAGGGATTCGCATATGTCCAAGACCCGAAAGTTCAGCACCCGCGTTCTCGGCATGACTGCTATCGCCGGGGCCCTCGTTGCCGTACCGTTCGGTCTTTCCACTGCCACCGCTTCGGCCGCCTCGGGCAACTGGGACGCCGTGGCCGAGTGCGAGAGCAGCGGCAACTGGTCCACCAACACCGGCAACGGCTTCTACGGCGGCCTGCAGTTCACCCAGAGCACCTGGGAGGCCAATGGCGGCAGTGGCAGCGCACACAATGCCAGCCGTGAAGAGCAGATCCGCGTGGCCGAGAACGTTCTCGCCACCCAGGGCCCCGGCGCGTGGCCGGTGTGCGGCCAGTACCTGTGACCCAGCCCGGCGCGCACTGAGCGCGTCGCTATCCAGCGCGTACGAAGGGGCGCTGCCATCGGTATGGATGGCAGCGCCCCTTCTCGGTCCTCCGGCCCGGAGTCCGGCCCGCCGCTCAGCGCGCGGAGCCGACAGAGATCGGCTCCGCCGCCGCGACCCGGCTGTTACCTACCTCCGCCGGCGTCCTGATACGCCTTCACAGCGGCGTCCAGCTCGTCCAGCGCCCGGCCGAAGTCCTCGAAGTTGCCGGTACGCATGGCGGCGCGTACCGCTTCGATCTTGCGACCCAGCTCCGTCGCCGCGGCATCCCGCGCGGCCGAGCCGGTACTCGCGGGCGGCGGCGTCGAGCCGTTGGGACTCGAGGCGCCCTGATCCTGGGAATCATTGCCCTGGGGCTGCGGCGGCGCGCTGCCGGGACTCGGCCGGGTGGCCGGATCGCCGCCGGACGGGGTGGCCAGCGCACCGGCGCCGGGCAGCACCTGATTCAACGCGTCGGCCAGTGTCGACCCGTAGCCGACCTTCACGCTGCCGGCCTGGTCGCGGTAGCTGACCAGCACGCGCAGCAGCTGCGGGAACGTCGCCGTGTTCTGGCCGGTATTGCGTTCATTGTAGAACGGCTCCACATAGAGGATGCCGCCGTCGGCCACCGGCAGGGTGAGCAGGTTGCCGTATCTGATCTTGTTCGAGTTCGACAGCAGCGTCTTCTCCTGGGAGACCTGCGGCGCTGTCGTCATCGTGTTCTGCGTCTGCTGCGGACCCTGGGTCTGCGTATCGGTCGGCAACTGCAGGATCCGGAACTTCCCGTAGCCGTCCGGATCGGAGCGCACCGATATATAGGAGGACAGGAACTGCCGGTTGTACCCGACCATCGCACTGGTCAGATTGAACACCGGCTTACCGGTCTCCGGATCACCGAGCAGCACGTAGTACGGCGGCTGGCTGGCCGACACCCCCTCCACCGTCGGATCGGCGGGCACCGACCAGAAGGCGTTGTTGGTGAAGAACTCGCGCGGATCGTCCACGTGGTACTTGGTCAGCATCTCGCGCTGCACCTTGAACAGATCCTCCGGATACCGGAAGTGCTCGCGCAGCTCGGGGCTGATCTCACTCTCCGGGATCACCGCGTCCGGGAACACACCCCGCCAGGCCTGCAGGACCGGGTCGCTGGGGTCGGTCTCGTACAACTTGACCGTGCCGTCGTAGGCGTCGACCGTAGCCTTCACCGAATTGCGGATGTAGCTGACCTCTTTACGCGGCAGCAGCCGGCCTGTGCGCTGGTCCACACTGTCCTCGACCGCGCCCTCGAGCGAGGTCGTCTGGGCGTAGGGGTAGCTGTCCAGCGTCGTGTAGGCGTCCACGATCCAGACGATGCGGCCGTCCACCACCGCCGGATAGGCGTTGCCGTCCGGAGTCAGCCACGGCGCGACCTTCTCCACCCGGTCGCGCGGCGACCGGTTGTAGATGATCTTCGAATCGCCGCTGATCGCCGAGGAGAACAGGATATTGCGTTCGGCGTATTTGGCCGCGAACGCGAGCCGGTTGAACCAATTGCCGATGGGCACGCCCCCGGCACCGTCATAGGTGAAGCGGGCCTGGTCGGTGTCGTACTCCCGGGGGTTCTGTCCTTCCTCGGCACCGACGATGGCGTAGTCGGGATCGGACTGCGAGATCAGCTCGCCGTAGTAGATACGCGGCTGGTCGACCTTGATCCGCTGCTGGTCCTTCGGTGTGAACAGATCACTCACCAGGAAGATGGGATAACCCGAATCGCTACTGCCACCCGCGGCGTTGGGATCCTCGGACTGCGGCCGGTTGACGCGGTTGGCGGGCGCGGCGACGAACCCGTTGCCGTGCGTGTAGACCGTGTGCTTGTTGATCCAGTCGGTCTGGTTACCGCTCAAGGTGGCCGGAGACAGTTCGCGGGCGGCCACGATGTAGTCCTGGATCTGACCGTTGAGCGCATACCGGTCGATATCGAGCGCCTCGGGGAAGCCGTAGAAGTTCTTCAGCTGCCGCAACTGGGTGAACGTCGGGGACAGGATGTTGGGATCCAGCAACCGGGCGTTGGCGATGGTGGCATGGTCCACCGGCACGTTCACCGGATTCTTGCTGCTCTCCCCCTTGTAGTCGACGTATTCGATCTTGTCGTCGGTGATTCCGTAGGCGTCCCGGGTGGCAGCGATATTGCGCTCGATGTACTCGCTCTCCTTCTCCGCCGCGTTCGGGCGCACCGAGAACTGCTCGACCATGAGCGGCCACACCGCACCCACCAGTACCGAGGAGAGCACCAGCAGCGCCGCCGCCATCGCGGGCACCCGTAGATCACGCAGCACGATCCCGGCGAAGAAGGCCAGTGCGCAGATGATCGCGATCGACATCAGGATCAGTTTGGCCGGCAATACCGCGTTGATATCGGTGAACGAGCCACCGTTGAAGGTGGGTTCCTTCCGGTTGCTCATCAACAACTGGTAGCGATCGAACCAGTAGGCGACGGCCTTGAGCAGCACGAAGATCCCGGCCAGGACCGCGAGCTGGACCCGCGCCGGAGTGGTGAGCACGCCCTCGCGCCCGGTCAGCCGCAGACCGCCGAAGATGTAGTGGGTCACCAGACTCGCGAAGAACGCGATCACCACGGCGACGAACAACCAGTTCAGCACCATCCGGTAGAACGGCAGGTCGAAGGCGTAGAAACCCACATCGAGACCGAACTGCGGATCGGTGCGGCCGAACGAGCCGCCGTGCAGGAACAACTGCACGGTGACCCAGTTCGACTGGGCGACCAGCCCGGACAGCACACCGAGCAAGGCCGGGATACCGAGCCCGAACAGTTTCAGCTTGCCGAGCACCGTCGTCCGGTACCGGGCGATCGGATCGCCGGCGCCCGAAGTCGGCACGAAGACCGGGCGTGATCGGTAGGCCAGCAACAGGGCCAGCCAGACGATCACCCCGACCAGGAGCGCGACCACCGCGAACACCGCGACCCTGGTCAGCAGTACGGTCAGGTAGACGCCGCGGAAATCGACCTCCCCGAACCACAGCCAGTTCGTATAGGTATCGATGAGCCGGGGCCCTACCAACAGCAGTGCGGCCAGCACCACTGCAGCCACCAGCAGCAGACGACTGCGCCGGGACAGCGACGGTAAACCGGCGGGGGGGCGCATGCCCACGATGCCACTCTCCAGGGTCCGGCGGCGAGTGAGCCGGTAGCGCCACCGGCCGCTGCGCCGCAGTCCGAATTGTTGAGGTCGGGCCCGTACGGACCCTCTGCGCCCACTCTACGGAAAACGGACATGTTCGCGACCGCAGGGTTCGGGCGGTGTCGCGGCGGCGGATGCGAGGATGGTCGGGTGAGCGCCGATCTGCATGCCGAAATCGTCCTTGCCCGTTCCGTCCACGAGGTCGCGGAGTTCGTGGACGCCGAGGGCTGGGGAAGATCACCGCAGATGTTCGCGCTGGTGCGAACCGCGGATCTGGTGGCCGCCGAACCCGCGCTCATCGATGAGGTCGACGCCGCGGACGAACTGACACCGATCGCCCAGGACCCCCTGCCCGATCATGTGGCCGGCGGATCGATGGCACTCGACGAATTCCTCGCCACCACCAGTTGGCCCCCCGCGGTGGCGGGCTGTGTCCTGGCGCAGGAGATCGTGGTACTCCCACCGGACGCCGAGGAAGATCTCGACGAGGCCCTCACTCCGCTGCTGGCCGATGCGGACGCCGCCGACGCGGCCGGCCGGGCCGCCGCCCAGGCGCACCCGGGACGGCGCCAGGCCCGGCTCTTCGCGGCTGTGCTGCGTTCGGGAAACAGTCTGTGCCTGTTGCAGCTACGGCCCGAAGAGGGCGAAGACGACGGTGCCGACCTCGACCTGCGTACCTACCCGAACCTCGCGCCGAACCTGGTGGAAGCCCTGCGGCACACGCTCGAGGAAGCCGCCGACTGAACGGAGAACGCCCGGGCCCGCGGGCCCGGGCGTAGGTGACTGCGCCGTTCCAGGACTCCTCAGCCGCAGCCGGCCACTTCCTGTCCCGCCGACAGATCCTCGAGCGCCTGCACCGCACCCGCCAGCGTCTCCACCCGGACCAGTCGCAGACCGTCGGGGACCCGCTGACTCGCCTCGTTGCAGTTACCCGCCGGGACCAGGAACGTTTCCGCGCCCGCCTCCCGGGCCGCCATCATCTTGTACTGGATTCCGCCGATAGCGCCGACCTTGCCGTCCTCGTCGATGCTGCCGGTCCCCGCCACGAACGACCCGCCGTCGAGGTCGCCGGGACTCAGTTTCTCCACCAGCGCCAGGCTGAACATCAAACCGGCCGACGGGCCGCCGATATCGGCCAGATTGAAATCGATCTGCATGGGCGGCGCCGCGGACTCGGTAGGCGTCAACCCGAAGAACCCCTTGGTCGGGTCGTCGGGCCGGGCGCCCAGCGTGATATTCGCGGTCTGCTCGGCACCGTCGCGGCGGTACACCACCGGGACCACGGTCCCGGGCGCCCGGCTCGAGGCCTCGTTGAGCACATCCTGGCTGGTCGCCATCGGTTTACCGTTCACGCTGACGAGCTGATCCCCGGCGCGCAGCACGTCCTGGGCCGGAGCGCCCTCGGTGACCTTGTGCACGAACACCGCGGTCGGCAGGTTCAGCTGACGCATCGCCGCGACCTCGGCATTGCTCTCCGAGGTCGTGAACTCCTGCTCGTTCGATTTGTCGACCTCCTCCCGGGATACCCCGGGTGGATACACCTCGGCGCGCGGCACGATCCCGTGCCGGCCGCTGACCCAGAAACCGAGCGCCTCGAAGATCGTCAGCCCGTCCCGCACCGCGACCGTAGTCATGTTCAGATGCCCGGAGGTCCGATCGACCTCCGCCCCCGACACCTGCACGACCTCGAGGCCGTCCACTTTGCCCAGCGTATCGACGGTGGGTCCCGGCCCCAGCGCCACGAAAGGCACGGTGAACACACTGCCCACCACACCGAACAGCACAACCGGGACAAGGGCGACCAGGAGCGTGATGATCCGACGATTCACCCGGCCAACACTAGCCATCCGCGCCCGCACAATGCGGGACAGGCACGCGAGCGCGGCCGAGGAGATCACCCACCGCGCCCGCGCGGATCACGCCTGACGCGCGAGCGCCTGCTTCACCTCGGCCAAGGACGGATTGGTGGCGGTCGACCCGTCGGCGAACTTCAGAGTCGGCACTACATGGTTTCCGTTGTTCACGCTGCCGACGAACTCCGCCGACGCCGGATCCTGCTCGATATCGATCTCCACATAGCTGATCCCGGCCTCTTTCAACTGGGTCTTCAACCGCCGGCAGTAACCGCACCAGGTGGTCGAGTACATGGTCAGATCAGGAGTCACGTCAGTCACGAACAAGGCAACACCAGGCGGGTCACGTTTATTGCAGGGTCATCTCCGTTCTTCCCGGCGCGACGGACCGGGCACAAGTGCGCACGCATAGACTTCCCCGGGTGGGCGCTGTCGATCTATCCGAGTTGGACCCGGAGCAGGCCGCCGCCGTCCGCGCGCCGCGCGGGCCCGTCTGTGTGCTGGCCGGTGCGGGTACCGGGAAGACCCGCACCATCACCTATCGCATCGCGCATCTGGTGGCGGCCGGGCAGGTGCGGGCGGATCAGGTGCTGGCCGTCACATTCACCGCGCGGGCGGCCGGGGAGTTGCGGGCGCGGTTGCGGGCGCTCGGGCTGGGGGCGGCCGCCTCGACCGTGCAGGCCCGGACCTTCCATGCCGCCGCGCTGCGGCAGCTGCGGTATTTCTGGCCGCAGGTGGTCGGGGAGGTGCCGTGGCGGATGCTGGACAGTAAGTTCCCGGTGGTCGCGCAGGCCGCGAACCGGGTGGGCCTGGCTTCCGGGACCGAGAGTGTGAAGGATCTGCTCGGCGAGATCGAATGGGCCAAATCCTCGCTGGTGGCGCCGGAGGATTACGCCGCTGCGGCCGAGGCCCACCGGCGGGATACGCCGTTCGCGGCCACTCGGGTCGCGGAGGTCTACGCCGCCTACGAGTCGGTGAAGACCACCCCGGAGGGTCTGCTGCTGGATTTCGACGATCTCCTGCTGCACACCGCCGCCGCACTCGAGGACTATCCGTCGGTCGCCGACGAGTTCCGGGAACGCTATCGCTGCTTCGTCGTCGACGAATACCAGGACATCACCCCGTTGCAGCAGCGGGTCCTGGACGCCTGGCTGGGCGACCGCGACGATCTCACGGTCGTCGGGGACGCCAACCAGACCATCTATTCGTTCACCGGAGCCGGCCCCGGCCAGTTGCTGGATTTCTCCCGCCGGTTCCCGGACGCGACCGTGGTGCGGCTCGAGCGCGACTACCGGTCGACTCCGCAGGTCGTCGATCTCGCCAATCGGGTGATCGGGATGGCGCAGGGCCGGATCGCCGGGACCCGGCTGCAGTTGATCGGGCAGCGGCCGGACGGGCCGGAGCCGGAATTCGCCGAATACGACGAGCTCGCCGCGGAGGCGGCCGATATCGCCCGCCGGATCGAGGAGCTCCTGGCCGGCGGCACCCCGGCCGCCGAGATCGCGGTGCTGTACCGGATCAACGCCCAGTCGGAGGCCTACGAGCAGGCATTGACCGAACGTGGGATCGCCTATCAGGTCCGCGGCGGGGAGGGCTTCTTCCAGCGGCCGGAGGTCCGCCAGGCGGTGCAGGAGCTGCGTAAGGCGGCGGCCCGCGACGATCTGCCCGAGACGGCACGGTCCGGAAAGAACCTGGTGAGCCTTGTACGGGCCGCGCTGGCGCCGATCGGTCTCACCGCATCCGCGCCGGCGGGGGCACAGGCCCGCCAGCGCTGGGAGTCACTGACGGCGCTGGTCCGCCTGACCGAGGAACTCGTCGAGCACGAACCGGGTCTGGAACAGGCCGGACTGCTGCGTGAACTCGCCGCGCGGGCCGAAGCCCGGCATCCACCGACCGTGCAGGGCGTGACCCTGGCCTCGTTGCACGCGGCCAAGGGCCTGGAGTGGGACGCGGTGTTCCTGGCAGGGCTCACCGACGGCACCCTGCCGATCTCCTACACACTCAACGGCGACGGGTCGGTCGCCGATATGGCGGCGCTGGAGGAGGAGCGCCGGCTGCTCTATGTGGGGGTGACCCGCGCCCGGGTCCATCTGCGGTTGTCCTGGGCGCTGAGCCGGGGCGACCGTGACCGGCGGCCACGGCGGCGATCGCGTTTCCTCGCCGGGCTGGTGCCCGACGGCTCCCCCGCGTCCCGGATCGCCGCCCCGGCGCGCCCCGCCGCGGACGGTCACCGGCCGGTGTGCCGGATATGCGGCCGGGCGCTGCTCGATTCGGAGACACTGCTGCTGCGCCGGTGCAAGAACTGTGTGGGACAACCGGATACGGAATTGCTCGGCGCACTCCAGGATTGGCGCCGGGAGAAGGCGGCCGAACTCGCCGTGGACCCGCGGGGGATCCTCGGTGTGAACACGCTCACCGCGATCGCCGAACAACTACCCGAGGACGAAGCCGCGCTGGCCGCACTGGGTATCGGCGAGAGCAAGATGCGCAAGTACGGGGCCGAGGTCCTGTCCATCATCCGGTCTCGGCGCCGTTCGATCGCCGGCCGGTAGCCACATTCGCCACCGAATCCGGCAAAACTGCAGGTAGAAAATAGGTTGTCGACTCCGGCGAGATTGCTTAAGGTGGAAATCGCGCTCGGGAGGGTACATCCACGCGCACAGTTGACACACAGTTGAGATCACGACCACGAGTACAGGAGGGAGGCAGTCAGATGAACGGCACAACGAACTACGGCTTCGTCACCGTAGCGCCGAATATGCGGTCGTCCGCTGCTTCCCGGGGGTTCCTCGCTTTGCAGGGGACCGGCCTGTCCTGCCTCGATATTGCCGGTGAGCAGGCGCGTATCCGCTATTCGCATCAGCCGAACATCGTCGAATCGCAGGACCAGTCCGTCGTGAACTGGCACCCGGGGGCTGCACTGGCAGCCGTCGGCTCCGTCGCTATCGATCCCGCCGCAGCACCCGCGGTGGCAGATAAGCGACCGGAAAGCCTTCGCAAAGGACACCGAGCGACCGTGAACAGGCGGCCCCACAGCCGACCAAGGTAGGGATCAACCCACACCTCCTGGCCACGGGACGCAGATGCGAAACCGTGGCCAGATTTTTTTGGCCTTCAGCCCACAAGGCACCGGTTTCGCAGCACGAACACCGAACCGCTGCACAACAAGCTGAAGGAGAACGACGTGGTCACCACCACCCAGAGCTGGCCGTCGGCCACCACTGATGTGGCGTGTAGCACCGTGGCAACCGACCCGGGGGGCCAGCGGCAGCGCGTCCTGCCCTGCCGAGCGGGCGACCCCGACCTGTGGTTCGCCGAGAGCCCGGTCCAGCTGGAAGAGGCCAAGGCGCTGTGCGCTTCCTGCCCGATCCGTAAGGGCTGCCTGACCGCGGCCATCGATCGGCGGGAGCCGTGGGGCGTCTGGGGCGGCGAGATCTTCGACCAGGGGGTCGTCATCGCCCGTAAGCGCCCGCGGGGCCGGCCGCGCAAGGTCGCCAGCTGTGTCTGACCGGCACCCCGTGTCCCTCGCGGACATCCACCCACACCGGAAACGAGCCGCTCATCGCTTCGCCGATGAGCGGCTCGTTCGCTTCTGTACCGGTATCGATTTGCGCGCGACGATCACCGGGGCCCGCAGAACGCCTGCGCTGTAGTACTTTTCAGGCGCTGTCCCGCTGCTCCCGAAAACCGGGCAGCCAGGTGGCGGCCAACTGCATGAACGGTACCTCGGCATCGAGCTGGGCACAGATACCGATGGATCCGCCCAGCACCCGGAAGATCATCACGTACTCGGCGGGCAACATCATCGCCCGCGCGGTCTTCATCTCCGGCGAGGAATAATCGGTCGCCTTACCCGCCACCCGCTGCATCCAGCGCCGGGTGAAGTGGAACGATTCGTTGCGGATCGGGTCGGTGAACGGGCGCAGGTACTCCTCGATCTCGGTTTCGGTGAGCGTCCGGCCCGGCTGCACCCAGCCGTTGGCGTGCAGGATCTCGGTGAGCTCGCCGTACTCCTCGGCGACCGCCAGCGCGAGGATCCGGCCCAGCAGCTCCGGGAATCCGCCCGGCAGCGGCGCGCAGGCGCCGTAGTCGATCACCGCGAGCTTGCCCTCCGGGGTGATCATGAAGTTGCCGGGGTGCGGGTCGGCGTGCAGCAGTCCCACCGTTTCCGGAGCGGAGAAATGGAACCGGCCCATCAGCCCGGCCACCCGGTTGCGCAGGGCCCGGGTCCCCTCCGGGTCCGCCTGACCGGCGCTGATGATCGTGGAAACCGGTGTGCCGTCGAGCCATTCGCTCACGATCACCTTCGGCGCACTCGCGACCACTTTGGGCACCACGAATTCGGGATGCCCGTCGTAGGCCTTACCGAAGGCCCGCTGATTCGCGGCCTCGTTGCGATAGTCCAGTTCTTCTTCGGTGCGCTCGGTGATCTCGGCGAGCAGCGGTTTCACATCGGCACCGGGAATGACCTTGGCGAACAGGCCGGTCATCCGGTTCAGGGTGCGTAGGTCCGCGCGCAGCGCCTCGTCGGCCCCCGGGTACTGCACCTTCACCGCGACCGGCCGCCCGTCCGACCACACCGCCCGGTGCACCTGGCCGATACTCGCCGACGCGGCCGGAGTGTCCTCGAACGACTGGAACCGCTTACGCCAATCGGTACCGAGCTGCTGGCCGAGGACGCGGTGCACGGTGGCGGCGGGCATCGGCGGCGCGGCGGCCTGCAGTTTGGTGAGCGCCTCGCGATAGTGCTCGCCGAACTCCTCCGGTACTGCGGCCTCCATCACACTGAGCGCCTGGCCGAATTTCATGGCGCCGCCCTTGAGCTCCCCGAGTACGGCGAACAGCTGTTCGGCGGCCTTCTGGTTCAGCTCGGTGTTGATCTCTTTGCGATCGCCACCCGCGAGCTTCTTGCCGAAACCGACCGCGGCGCGCCCCGCTACTCCCAGCGGGATCTTTGCCAACTTCGCATTACGGGACATGGGCCGACGCACGATCTCAGACACTCCCCCATAATGGCCGACAACCCCGCTTCACTGCCACGGAAAACCGGAGAGAATTACCCTCGGCACCGATTGTGAATGTCATCACACGCTCTCGCCGACTGTGCTTCCGAGACAACCACAGCGGGGGTGCGGCACCCACGACCGGCGATCGAGAGACCGGGTGTCGAGATCGAGTTCGAGGGTTCTGTTCAGTGTTTCCGGTGGAAAACGCGGCTCGCAGGCGATGATCGTCTCGAGTTCGCCGAGCGCGAGTGCGGCCACCGCCGCGATCCCGGCGGGGCTGGCGTGACCGGTCCGTCCGAGCAGTTGCGCGGCCAGTCGCGGCCATTCGGCGTCGTGGTCGACTCTGGTCAGGTCCGCGCAGCGCAGGCAGCTGGTCCGTCCCGGCTGGACCAGCGGGCCGACGATCCCCTTTCCGTCCCGCAGCCGCACAACCAGATGGGCGGTCCGGGCATGGGACAGATCGCGCACCAGCCGGGGATCCGGGATCAGGGCGTCGGCGAGCACCACGAGATCGGCGGGCCGGGCCCGCCCGTCGATCTCACCGCGGTAGTCGCGCGAGCGCTGTGGGCGGACTCCCAGATCACGCAGACCCGCGGTGATCGCGTCGGTGAGCGGACCGATGCCGTGCACCCGGATCGACCGCACCCGACCGGCCGGGCGGGGCGGGTGGACCAGCAGACCCGCGGAATCGATCATTTCGAACAGCGCCGTGGCCTGCGCGGGGTCCACTCCGAGCGAGCGAGACCGCCAGATGATCGCGGGTTTGCTGTTCAGGCCGTCGATCAGCCGGAGAAAACCCAGCACCTGCTGGGTTTCCAGACCCGGCGCCACACAGAGCACCGCGGTATCGGGATCCCAGCCCAATTGGACCTGCCCGGTGGATCGGACCAGGATCGGCACCCGGGGATGCAGCAGTGGAGCGCGTGGCCGGAGCATCGTCATGCCGGAAGTATGCGAGCGCCGTTGCGGCGCAACGAGTCCACGCACCGGGTTGTCCACAGGCTTTCGCCCTGTGGACAACCCCGTTTCCCGAGGTGAGCGGGTGTCCATGCCAGGCGCGCGGGCGCCCACGGAAAGTCGTACAGAACAGGCCCCGGGACGTACCGCCGGGGCCTGTCGCACCGCTACTTCTTACCGGATTCCGGATCCTCCGGATCGGACTCGGGACGCTGCTCGCCGCCCTTGCCGCCTTCGTCCTCGGTGCCGGCCGCCGCACGTTCGGCGGCCTCGGTGGCGGCCAACTGCGCGAGCGGGTCGTCGAACGCGCCCGCGCCGCCACCGATCACCGAATCGATGAACCCGGCGGGCGCGTCGAGATCGGCGGAGTCGGGGAGTAGATCCGGATGCGCCCATACCCCGTCACGCGCCTCGATACCGGCGTCGTCGGTGAGTCGCTGCCACAGGGTGGCCGCCTCGCGCAGTTTGCGCGGACGCAATTCCAGACCGACCAGCGTGGCGAAGGTCTGCTCGGCGGGACCACCGGTGGCCCGGCGACGGCGCAGTGTTTCGGCGAGCGCGCCCGCACCCGGCAGCCGATCGCCCACCGCCGCGGCCACCACCACCTGTACCCAGCCCTCGATCAGGGCGAGCAGGGTTTCCAGCCGGTCCAGCGCCTGTTTCTGCTCGGGCGTGGTCTGCGGTTCGAAACTGCCCTGGGCGAGGATCTCCTCGAGCTTGGAAGGATCGGTGAGCGCGGTCGGATCGAGATTGCGGGCGGCGTCCTCGAGAGCGGAGAAGTCCATGGTGATCCCGCGCGCGTAGTCCTCGACGGCGCCGAGGACCTGCTGGCGCAACCAGGGCACATGAACGAAAAGCCGCTGGTGGGCGACCTCGCGGGCGGCGAGGAACACCATGATCTCGCTCTCCGGCTGTTCGAGTCCCTCGCTGAACTCCGAGATGGCGGTGGGAAGCAAGGCGGCGGTACCGGCCGGGCCCAGCGGCAGGCCGATATCGGTGCCGGTGAGCACCTCCTTGGCCAGCTGGCCCAGCGCTTGGCCGAGCTGGGAGCCGAACGCCAGCCCGCCCATCTGCCCGAGCATCCCCATCATGGGGCCGGCCATCTCGCGGGCCTCCTCGGGCAGTCCGGCGGTCCACATACCGGAGATCTGCTGGGCCACCGGATCACACAGCCGCTGCCAGGTGGGCAGGGTCTTCTCGATCCAGTCGTTGGCGGTCCAGGCGACGGTGCTCGTCGCACCGGCCGGGAAGGTGGTGGCGTCGTCGAGCCACAGTTCGGCCAGGCGCGCGGCATCGGCGACCGCGGCGGCGGTACCGCTGGACACGGGCGGGACGGTTTTCCCGAGCTGCTGGCGGGCCAGTCGCTTGGCCACGTCGTAGTTGACCGGGCCGCTACCGCCCCCGCCGGACACCCCCTGTCCCATACCGCTCAGCATCTGGCCCAGCGAGGACAGCATCTGGCCCAGGGCCGCCGGGTCGAACCCGGCGCCGCCGGCACCGAAACCGAAGGGGTCGTTACCGCCGCCGCCCGGTTTGTCGCCGCGGCCGCGATCGTCGTCGTCGCCGTGCGAGAAGCCGAACGGGAGGTCACTCATTCCGCCTCACCCGCCGGCGTAGCGTCCGGGTGGTGTCCGGGGAGCGCGCGCGCACCGTTGTCGGGCGCTTCGTGAAGCTGCATGTCGTCCATAGTAGGCGCGACGAACCGCCCGGTCCGCCTCCCCGGACGGTCTTCGCGCTGGGTGAACATCGCGGTGCCGGGCGGACCGGGTACCGGTCCCCGGAATCCCGCCGAACCCTTACCCGGCGGCGACCCAGGATTCCACAATCGTCCGGGCGATGGAGATCGAGCCGGGCAGCAGCAGCCGCGCTCCGCCGGCCGGGGCGGCCTCGCCCTCCTCGGGCCGGGTCCGCCACCCACCCGCCGCCAGCGCCGTGCGCACCTCGTCGCGGGTGAACCAGTGCGCCTCGGCGATCTCACCGTCGGTGAAGACCAGCGGCTGTTCCGGGTCGGCCTGCGCACAGAAACCGAGCATGAGCGAGCGCGGGAACGGCCACGGCTGGCTGCCGAGATATTCGATATCGCGCACGTCGAGCCCGACCTCCTCGCGCATCTCCCGCTCGACACACCGCTCCAACGACTCCCCCGCCTCCACGAACCCGGCGAGCAGGGAGAACATCGTCTCCGGCCACGTCGCCTGCCGGCCCAGCAGCACCCGGTCGCCGCCGTCGTGGATGAGACAGATCACGGCGGGGTCGGTCCGCGGGAAATCCTCGCGCCCGTCCGCTGCCACCCGGGACCAGCCGCCCTTGGCCGGCATCGTCGGCGTGCCGTCCAGCCCGTGGTAGGCAGCACTGGCATGCCAGTTGATCAGCGCGAGCGCGGTGGACAGCACCCCGGCGGTGAAATCGTCGATCGAGGCGTCGGCGAGTCGGCGCAGATCCTTCAGGTTGCCGGTGAGCGCAGGGTCGTGCGCCGCCCACAGGTGTATTCCGTCCTGAACCCCCAGGAACACGGCGTCCGGACTCGGCTCGGCCGCCAACTCGAGGGCGGATTCCCAGACCAGCGCTCCCGACTCGTAGCGCACCGCACCACGCGGCCCCACCCGGAGCAGCCGGGCCGTGGCCCAGCCTTCCTTCAGCGATTGCTCGTCGGTGCGCAGATGATCGGCTCGGTCGAGCGCCGAACGGGACAGCAGGGGGATCTGGTTGAGCTGGAAAACGGCCACATTTCGAGAATATCGCGACCCGATAACGGCCGTGGCGGGGTCAGCGGGCGCGACGGATATAGAGGAGTTTGTCCCCGGACTCCAGCGCGTCGACCGCCGGCTCGCCGACGCGCACCAGTTCACCGGCCCGGACCACCCCGAGCACGATATCGCTGAGGTGCCGCGGTGACCCGCCGACCTCACCGGGTTCGACCTCGCGTTCGGCGACCGCGAAACCGTGCTCCGGGGTGAGCAGATCCTCCATCATCTCCACGACGCTGGGCGTGGTGGTGGCGATCCCGAGCAGCCGGCCCGTGGTCTCCGAGGACACCACCACCGAGTCGGCACCGGACTGCCGCAGCAGATGGGTGTTCTCCGATTCGCGGATGGAGGCGACGATCTTGGCCTTCTTGGTGAGTTCCCGGGCGGTCAGGGTGACCAGGACCGCGGTGTCGTCGCGGTTGGTGGCGACGATGACCGAGGCCGCGTTCTGCACACCCGCCAGCCGCAGCACATCGGACTGGGTGGCCGACCCGTGCACGGTGACCAGCCCGGCGGTCGAGGCCGCCTCCAGACTCACCGCGTCCATATCGACGACGACGATATCGGCGGGCTGCACGCCGTCACCGAGCATGGCGTCGATGGCGGTGCGGCCCTTGGTGCCGTACCCGACGACGACGGTGTGATTACGCACGGTGCGCCTCCAACGCTGGATCTTCAGAGCCTGGCGGGAACGTTCGGTGAGTACCGCCAGTGTGGTGCCGACCAGGACGATGAGGAACAGCACGCGCAGCGGGGTGATGACGAAGATGTTCACCAGCCGGGCCGACGGGGTGACCGGGGTGATATCGCCGTACCCGGTGGTGGACAGCGATACGGTCGCGTAATAGAACGCGTCCAGCAGACTCACCGAATCGTCGGCGCCGTCCCGGTAGCCGTCCCGGCCGAGATACACCACGATCGAGGCGGCGCACAGCAACCCGATCGCGAACAACACCCGCCGGGTCAGTGAGATCCACGGGCTGTTCTGGACCTCCGGGATACGGAGCAGCCCGACCAACGCGAAATCCGGTGGTTCGGCCGCGCCGCGGGCCCGGATCCCGAGATCGGCGAACCGCGAACTCACCGGCGACGCCTTTCGCCGGTCCGGTCATCACGCACACCGGTCACTGTCAGTCCCTCCGACACAGCTCGGGAGCCTACCCGCTCGCCCGCCGTCACGTCGGGCACGTGGTCACGGCGGGTATCTATGGTGGTGCCATGGCAGATATCACTCCGGCGGGCGCACCGGATTCCGGTCGCACTCCGGCGCTTCGACTGGCCGCGCTGCTCCTCGGCGCCGGCGTCCTGCATTTCGTGGCTCCCAAACCGTTCGATTCGATCGTCCCTCCGCAGTTGCCCGGAAAAGCCCGCTCCTACACCTACTGGTCCGGAGTGGCCGAAATCGGCGTGGCAACCGCGCTGTTGGTTCCCCGCACCCGGCGGCTCGGCGGCCGGTTGGCCGCACTGCTGTTCCTCGCGGTGTTCCCGGCCAATATCCAGTTCGCCGCGGATTCGGTGCGTAACCCGAAGGCACCGTCGATCCTGAAAGCGGTCTCGGTGCTGCGGCTGCCGCTGCAATGGCCGATGATCACCAGCGCGCTGGCGGTGAGCCGCCGGCGCCCCCAGGACTAGCGACCGGCGCCGCGGTGGGTGGCCGATGCGCTGCCCGACGACCACCCGGCTCACTGCCGGCAGGAGCACCGGCGAGCGGCCTCGGATCCGGCGGGCTGCCGGACCCTAGCTCTCGCCCTCGTTCCGGCGGGCCGAATCGGTGAGCAGCGTGACCAGTTCCTCCGGGCCCGGTAGGCGTTCGGGGGCGACCGTGCGACCGCTGCGCACATAGTGGAATGCGGCGCCGATCCGGTGCAGCACAAGCTGTTCCGTTTCGCCGGTACGCGCCGCCACCAGCCGCGCCCACGCCAGCCGGTAGACCGCCAGCTGCACCGCCACCGCGGCCTCGTCGGCCGGGCCCGGTTCGGCGCCGGTCTTCCAGTCGACAACGGTCCAGCCGCCGCCGGGTTCGGCGAACACCGCGTCCATCCGGCCGCGGATCACCACCCCGGCGATTGTGGTCTCGAACGGCACTTCGATCTCCACCGGGCGACGCGCCGACCAGGGCGAGGACAGGAACGCGTCCTGCATCCGGGCCAGTTCGGCGTCGGCGGCCGCCCCCGCGTCGGCCGCGCCGGGCAGATCGTCGAGGCCGGGCAACTGATCGGTGGCGAACCAGCGCTGCACCCAGGCATGGAAGGCGGTGCCGCGGCGGGCCAGCGGATTGGGTGGATAAGGCAGCGGGCGGCGCAGCCGGGCGGCGAGCCGGCCCGGATCGGCGCGCAGCTCGACCAGCGCCGTCGCGGGGAGTTGGGTGGGCAATTCGACCTCGGTCGCCACATCCGCACCGGCCCGGTATTCGGCGAGCAGCGCGTCCACATCGGCGATCCAGCCGTCGGGATCGTCACCGGGTTCGGGCACTTCCGCGCCGGCGGCGAATTCCGCCAGCGCCGCGTGAACCAGCGCGGCACCTTCTTCGATATCGTCGCGACGGGCACCGAGCGGATCGCCGGGCCAGGCTGCCGTCACCGGGGTGGCCGCCAGCGGATTCGGTTCGCCGGGTCCGGGTCCGTCGGCCCACCAGGCGATCTCGACCCCACTGCCGGGCTGCTCGGCGGCGGTTCTCACCTCGAGCAGGAATTCCGACGGCCCCTTCGGCTTATCGCCGGTTTCGGGCCAGTGGTGCGCGGAGACCAGCAGAACGCGTTCGGTCCGGGTGAGCGCGACATAGAACAGCCGGCGGTCCTCATCGAGCCGGCGCCGCGCCAGCGCTTCCTTGTGCGCGGTGAGGCCGCGCTGCAATTCCGCGCGGTCGGTGACCTCGGACAGATCGAGAACGGGGACACCTTCCGGGGATTCCGCGGTGGCCCGGTCACCGCGCAGCGAAGTGGGTAGTTCGGCCAGGGCACCGAGCCAGGTGTTCACGCCCCGGGTGGACGGGAACACATCCCGGGTGACGTGCGGAACCGCGACCACCTCCCATTCCAGTCCTTTCGCGGCGTGCACGGTGAGCACCTGGACCCGGTCCGGGGCGACCTCCACCTCGCCGGGTTCCAGACCGTTCTCGACCGATTCGGCGGCAGCGAGGAAAGCGAGCAGACCACCGAGGGTGGCCCCGGTGTCGTTGGCGAAGCCGGCGACCACTTCGGCGAAGGCGTCCAGATGTTCGCGGCCGGCGCCGGAACCAGCGAGCGCACGCCGGGCCTGGCTCTCGACGCCGACACCGATGGTGCGTTCCACATCGGCGACCAGTTCGGTGAGTGGTTGCGCCGCCCGTTCGCGCAACGTCGCCAGTTCCCGCCCCAGCGCGGTCACCCGCCGGTATCCGGCCGCCGAATAGCGTTCCGGCGGACCGGGATCGGCGATGGCGTCGGCCAGGCCGGCCCGTTCGGCGGGTTCGGGGGCCACCTCGTGCAGGGCCGCCGCCAGGGTCGTGGAGTCGGTGATATCGGCGCCGGGCTCGCGGGTGATGGACAGTTCCCGGGCCCGCCGGGCCAGCGCGGCCAGATCGGCACTCCCGATCCGCCAGCGGGCGCCGGTGAGGACCCGCACGGCGGCGCTACCGGCGGCGGGGTCGGCGATGAGGCGCAGGGTGGCGACGATATCGGCGACCTCCGGGGTCGACAGGAGGCCGCCCAGGCCGACGATCTCGACCGGTAATCCCTGCGCCCGCAACTCCTCGGCGAGTTCGGCGGCGTCGGCGTTGCGGCGGATCAGGACCGCGGAGGTGGGCGGGGGCCGGTCGGCAGCCCGGGCCTCGGCCCAGTGCGCCGCGATCCGTTCGGCGATCCACCGGCGTTCGCTCGCGACGGTATCGGTGAGCGCGAGCGCGACGACGCCCGGTTCCGCACCGGGTTTCGCGCGCAACGGGTCGACGGTGACGCCGCCGCTGTCCCGGGCCGCCGCGCGCAGCGGTTCCACGACCATATTCGCCAGATCGAGCGCCTCGGGCGGGTTGCGCCAGCTGGTGAGCAGCGGCAACACCGGCGCCGGGACGCCGGGCGCGACCGGGAAATCGGTGGTGAAGCGCGGGAGATTGGCGGCCGAGGCGCCACGCCAGCCGTAGATGGACTGCATGGGGTCGCCGACCGCCGTCACCGCGAGCTCGCGCGGCCGCGCACCGCGGGACCGCGGGTCGCGCTGTTGCGGGTAGCCGGCACCGAACAGCGCGGACAGCAGGATGCGCTGGGCGTGGCCGGTGTCCTGGTATTCGTCCAGCAGCACCAGCCGGAAGCGGGCACGTTCGGCGGTGGCGACATCGGGGTGCTCGGCGGCCAAACGTGCCGCCAGCGACATCTGGGCCCCGAAATCCAGGGCGCCGCGCTGGTGCAGGGTCTCCCGCAGTTGCTGGACCAGCGGCAGCAGCGCCACTCGCTCGCGCTGGGCACGCAGGATCGACAGCAGATCCTTGTTCGGCCCGCCGCGCTGCCGCGGACCGGGCGGCAGGGTGTGCACGAGTTTCTCGAGTTCGGTATGCGCCTCGGCGAGTTCCTCCGGTTCCACCAGATGTTCGGCCAGTTGGCCGGACAGCGCGAGGACCGCCTCGGTGACCGTCAGCGGCGAACGGTCGGTATCCAGGTCGCCGTCCCAGCCGCGCACCACCTGGTGGGCGACCTGCCACAGCTGGGTTTCGGTGAGCAGCGCCGCCGACGGCTCCACCGGAAGCAGCAGGCCGTGTTCGCTCAGCAGACGGCCGGCATAGGAGTGGTAGGTACTGATCTCGGGTTCCGCACCGGCGAGGGTGGCGCGCAGTTCGCCGGCGGGATCGAGGTCGCGCAGCAACCGGGCCCCGGCCAGCCGGGCCAGCCGCGTACGGATCCGGGCGGTGAGCTGCTGGGCGGCCTTGCGGGTGAAGGTCAGCCCGAGCACCTCCTCCGGCGTGACCAACCGGTTGGCCACCATCCAGACCACCCGGGCCGCCATGGTCTCGGTTTTGCCCGCACCCGCTCCGGCCACCACCAGCGCCGGACCGGGCGGGGCGGCGATCACTGCGGCCTGTTCCGCGGTCGGCGGGGGGAGCCCGAGTGCGTCGGCCAGCTGTCCCGGCGAGACCCGGGCGCTCACTCGTCGGTCACCTGGCGCCCGGCGTCCTGCACCGGGCAGCTGTTCTTCACGGCGCAGTGCCGGCAGCCCTCGTTACGGATCGCCAGGAAACCGGGGCCCTCGGTGCTCGCGGCCGCGGCGTGGATGGTCTCGCGCCAGGTCTTCAGTGCCTCGGCGTCCAGGGCGGGCTGGACCCGCTCCTTGGCCACCCCTCCGGCCGCCGGCAATCCGACGTACACCAGCCGTGCGCCACCGGGTTCGGGATCATCGGTGCTCTCCTCCAGGGCGCCCGCCGCGGCGGCGACCTGATAGGTCGCCAGCTGGGCGTGCTGGGCGGCGTCGGCTTCGCTGACCGGATTCTTCCCCGTTTTCACATCGACGATGACGAACCGGCCCGCGGCGTCCCGTTCCAGCCGGTCGATGCGACCACGGATGCGGACCTCGGGCGTATCGGCGGCGGACGCGGGCAGCACACAGTCGACGGGTACCTCGATCCCGGCCTGGGTGAGTTCGCCGCGGGTGGTGCGCACCCAGGCGACGAACGCGTCCAGCATGGCCTCGGTGCGGCGCAGTTCCTGCCGGGAGTACCAGCTGGTCTCCGGATCGATACTGGACCAACTCCGGGCGAGTTCGGCGCGCACCTGATCCAGCGGCACCCGGCCGGCCAGCGCCTGGACCAGGGTGTGCACCAGGGTTCCCTTGACCGCGTAGGGATTCTCGCCGTCGGATCCGCCGTTACGTTCCAGCGCCCACCGCAGCGGACAAGTCCGCAGCAGCTCCACCGTCGAGGGCGACAGCGCGATCGGGGCGTCATCGTCCCACAGGGTCTCGGTGGAGCTGAGTTCGGGGACCCCGTACCAGTCGTCGGGCGCGGTCCCGGGAATCCCGGCCAGCGCGAGCCGGGCCAGTTGCCGGGCGGCGCGGCGGCGGCGCTCGTCCCCGGCGCCGGGATCACAGACCACCGCGCGGAGTTCGGCGATCAGGGCGTGCAGGGCGAGCACCCGGCCGGGTTCGGCGACCGGCAGCGCACCCGGTTCCCCGCCGGTATCACCGCCCAGCAATTCGGCCAGGAACCGGGACGGCACCAGATCACGGTCTCCGGTCACCGATTCCACCGCCGTCACCAGCAGCGACCGGCGGGCCCGGCTACACGCGACGAACAACAGCCGCCGCTCCTCGGCCAGGATCGGCGCGGCACGGCTGACCCGTTCGGTGATACCGGCGACCTCGTCCACCAGATCCTCGGAGTGCAGCAGTGTCCCCCGCGGGCGGGGGTCCGGCCAGATCCCCTCCTGTACTCCGGCGACCGCGACGACCTCCCACTCCCGGCCGGCCGCCGCGTGGGCGCTCAGGAGATCCACCGCCTCCTCCCGCTGCGTTCGCACCGCCCGGTCCTGCGGGATCTGCTGCTGGAGCAGGTATTCGACGAAACCCTCGATGGTCGCACCCGGGAGCCGGTCGGTGTAGGCGGCCGCGGCGTCGAACAGCGCGACCGCGGCGTCGAGATCGCGGTCGGCCTGCATACCCGCCGCTCCCCCGCGCCGGGACTGCGCCAGCCAGCGCCGCTCCAGCCGCGACCCGGTCCACAGCGCCCACAGCACATCCTCGAGACCGCCGCCCTCGCGCCGGACCCGGCGGGCACGGTCCAATGCGCGGGCCGCCCGCTCGAGCGGGGCGATCTCGACCTCGGTGAGTCCCGCCACGATCCGCTCGTCGCCCGCGCCGAGCAGCAGCTCCCGCAGCACCTCCACCGAAGGCCGGTCCGGACCGGAGCCGCGCGGGCCCGGTCGCCGAGGGCCGGCATCCGGCCCGCCGGCCGTGGTCCGCGGACCTGTTCGGGGAGCGCGGGGTTCGTCGACGGTCCCACGCGGTGCCGGCCCGACTGCCTCCGGACCGGATTCGCCGATCGACCCGACCGGTTCCCCGGGAACAGTGCCGGGGCCCGGGGCGCGGGCCGAGTCCCCTGGTTCTCGCTGGAAGGCGCCGGGATCGGACATACGGCCGGAGTCGGCCGGTTCTCGTCTGTCGGACCCGGTACCCGGCCCGCCCGCGCGGCTCCACGACTCGACTCGAGCGCTATCGGTTGGGGCGGGTCCGGACGCTTCCGCACCGAGGGCCACCTCGGGCTCCTCGCCGGTACCGGGGTACGGCTCCAACGGGAAATCCTCTTCGTCCACCGGAGGTTCCGGTGGCAGACCGTCCCACGGATCGTCGCCGGAGTTCTCCTCCTCGATCCCGTACCAGTCCGCGTCGGCGCGGTGCCGGCTGACATCGGCGAAAAGGTCCCGCGGCGGGAGTTCGTCGAGGTGGAACTCGGGCCGGTGGGTGTCGAAGACGGGCGGTTCGCGCACCGGCTCGGGCGGGAAGTCCGGCGGCACGGCGAAGTCCGGGATATCGGCCGGGCCGGAGTCCGGGGCGCGGGCAGGGTCGGGTCCCGGCGCGCCGGCAGCGTGCGGGCCGGGCGCAGCCTCGAGGTCCGGATCCGAGGCACCGGCAAGGTTTGGTTCCGGCGTAGCGGCAGCGTTCGGGCCCGGCGCAGCCTCGAGGTCCTGATCCGGTGCGCCGGCCACACTCGGGTCCGGCGCACCGGCCGGGCTCGGCCCCGGGGCACCGGCGGCGTTCGGGGTGCGCGCGAGTTCCACCGCGGCGCGACGGATACCGCGACGCAGGCGCCGCAGACTGATCGCGTCGGCCCCGCCGAGCGGTCCGGCCAGGAGGTCGAGTGCCTCGTCGGGACCGAACAGGGATTCGGTGGACCCGGTACCGCGTCGCGTGGCCTCGCCGGCGAGCACGGCCCGCAGCGCCAGCAGCATCCAGGCGGCACCACGACGGCGGGCCAGTGGGATATCGTTCGCGGGTTGCGCGATCGGGACCCCGGCCGCCAGCAGGGCCCGGCGCAGGGGCGGCAGCAGCAGTGGCACCGAGCGCACGATCACCGCCATCTGCGACCAGGGCACGCCCTCGGTGAGATGCGCGCGGCGCAGATGGTCGGCGATCAGTGACGCTTCCTTGGCGGGGCTACCGAGTACCCGCACCCGGACCTCGGCCGGAATGGGCGCTGCGGTGCCGGTATCCGGGGGCAGCTCACCGCGTTCCGCGGGCCCCAGGTCGGCCCGGGTGATGCGATGCGGGACGTGCCCGGGTAGCCGCGACGCGATCCGGGCCGTGCCGGTGGTGATCGCCGGACCGGACCGGTGGTTGTCGTAGAGGACGATGCGCCGCCCCGGCGGGGAGTCGTCGGTGAGGAATCGCGAATCGGCGCCGCGGAAGGCGTACACGGCCTGGTCGGGATCACCGGTGATCACCGTGGCCCCGGCCCCGGCCGCCAGCACCCGCACCAGCAGCGCCGCCTGCGGGTCCAGATGCTGGGCGTCGTCGACCAGCAGACAGCGCAACCGGGCCCGTTCGGCTGCCAGCAGTTCGGGATCCCCGGCCAGCGCGTCCAGGGCGGCGCCGACGAGTTCGGCCGCGTTCAGGGCGGGCGCCGACGCCTCGGGCGCGGCTACCCCGACCGACCAGCGCAGCAGCATCGCCTGTTCGTAGCGGAGCGCGAAACCTCCGGCCGCGATCCAGTCGGGACGGTCCCGGCGCCGGCCGAGGTCGATCAGATCCTCCGGGCCCACACCGCGTTCGGTGGCCCGCAGCATGAGGTCGCGCAGTTCGTCGGCGAACCCGGTGAGGCCCAGGGCGGGCTGTAACCGCCGCGGCCACAGGTCACCGGCACCGGCGGCGATATCGGCCATATCGCCGCGCAACATCTCGCGCAGCACGGCGTCCTGTTCGGCGCCGGTGAGCAGCCGCGGTGGCGGATTCCCGTGCCGGGCGGCCTGCCGGCGCAGGATGCCGAAGGCGTAGGAGTGGATCGTGCGGGCCAGCGGCTCCCGGGTCGCGCCGACGACACCGGGCGCCCCGACCGGCGGGCGAACCGGCTCGGCGAGCGCGAACAGCGGGTCGGCCGCCGGCTCGGCGGCGCGTGCCGTTCCGTCCACGGACGGAGGGTCCGCGATCACGGGGGCACACACAGGCCAGTTGTCCAGCCGTTCGGTGAGCGCGTCGCGGGCTGCCGCCGCCGCCTGTTTGGAATGGGTGAGCAGCAGCACCGACTCCGGGTCCGCGCCCGCGGCGATCCGCGTCGCGGCCAGATCGATCAGCAGGGCGGTCTTCCCGGTGCCGGGCCCCCCGAGCACCCGCCAGATCCGGTCCGGGGCCGGTTGCGCGGCGGTAACCGGCAGCGGGGCGGCGAACAGCGCGCCGATATCGGCTCCCCAGGTCCGAGCCCGGGGAGCCGCCGCTTTCCGGCGCACCAGCCGCACCGGCTTATCCGAACGCACCACGACGGCTATTGCAACAGACGGGGCCGACACCGCCGGTACCACGTCGGCACCGCACCCGCCACGGTGTCGGAGCGCTCGGATAAGAATGTCATTGTGTCCACACTGCATGTTCACCGTTTCGGCCCGGCGACCGGGCCGGTGCTGCTGGCCCTGCACGGCCTGACCGGCCACGGGAAACGCTGGGAGGCGCTGGCCACCGAGTTCCTGCCCGATCTCCGGGTGATCGCCCCCGACCTGCGTGGACACGGCCGTTCGACCGCACTGCCGCCCTGGGATCTCGAAACGATCGTCGCCGATCTGGTGGCGTTGATCACCGCCGAAACCGACGAGCCGGTGGTGGTGGCCGCCCATTCCTTCGGCGGTGCGTGCGCCCTGCAGCTGGCCCGGCGGCACCCGGAGCTGGTCCGCGGCCTGGTGCTGCTCGATCCGGCCGTCGCACTGGACCCGGCGTGGTTGCACGAGATCGCCGAGGCCACCCTCGGCTCGCCCGATTACACCGATGTGGACGAAGCCCGGATGGACAAACTGGCGACGGGTTGGGGCGCGGTCGCACCAGAACTGCTGCGCGCCGAACTCGACGAGCACCTGGTGCCCGCCGCGGGCGGGCGGATGCGCTGGCGGGTGGATACGGCGGCGCTCATCGCGTATTGGGGTCAGCTCGCGCGTGACCTGGTACTTCCCGAGCCCGGCCTGCCGACCGTGCTGGTCCGGGCCACGAAGGTGGATCCGCCGTTCGTCACACCCGAACTCCACACCGCACTGGCCGACCGGCTCGGCGAGTCGCTGACTGTGCACGAATGGGATTGCGAGCATATGGTCGCCCAAATCCTGCCGCACGAAACCGCGGCGCTGATCCGGGCGGCGTTCTGATGGTCACCAGCGACGAACAGATCGAACGCGTCCGCGAACTGGTCGCCGCGATTCCGCCGGGCCGGGTCGCGACCTACGGCGATATCGCCGCCGCGGCCGGACTGTCGACCCCGCGGACCGTGGGCTGGATCATGCGCACTGATGCCGCCGATCTGCCCTGGCACCGGGTGCTGGGCGCCTCGGGCCGGCCGGCCGCCCATCTCGCCGACCGGCAGCTGCGGCTGCTCGCGGCCGAGGGCGTGCCCGTCACCGACGGCCGGGTCACGCTGCGTACCGCCCGTCATCGGTTCGACTGAACCGGCCGGCCGGGACGATCAGCCGGGCTCGAGCACGCGGTGCAGGAAGCGCCGCGTCCGCTCTTCCCGGGGCTCACCGATCACCTGGTCCGCCGGGCCGCGCTCGACGATGACGCCCTCGTCGAGGAACAGGACCTGATCGGCCACCTGCCGGGCGAACCGGATCTCGTGGGTGACGATCACCATCGTCCAGTCCTGGGTGGCCAGCTCCTTGATCACGGCGAGCACCTCACCGACCAGTTCGGGGTCCAGTGCCGAGGTCGGTTCGTCGAACAGCACCACTCGCGGTTTCAGTGCCAGGGCCCGCGCGATGCCGACCCGCTGCTGCTGGCCACCCGAGAGCTCGAACGGATAGGCGTCCGCGCGGTCGGCCAGACCCACCTGCGCCAACAGGGTCCGCGCCTCGGCGACCGTCTCCTCCCGGGGCCGCCGCTGAGCGACGACCGGACCTTCGACGATGTTCTCCAGCACCGTGCGATGCGGGAAGATGTTGTGCGACTGGAAGACCATTCCGCTCTGGGCACGCAACCGGTTCGTCTCCCGGCGCCCCGCCCGGCCGCGGGGCAGCCGGGCGAAGTCGATCTCCACATCGTCGATGCCGACCACGCCTCGTTCCGGAATGTCCAGCGCATTCAGTGAGCGCAGCACAGTGGTTTTGCCCGACCCCGAGGGGCCCAGCAGGACCGTCGCGGTCCCCCGCCGGGACTCGAAGTCGATACCGCGCAGCACCTGCCGGTCGCCGAACGACTTCTCCAGACCGTGTACCCGGATCCGGGCAGGTCCGGTGTTCTGGTCAGCGGTGTCGGTCATTTCGCCACATACCTGTCGAGTCGGGTCTCCAGTCGTTTCTGACCGGCGGACAGAGCCACGCAGATCACCCAGTAGTACAGCGCGGCGAACGTGTAGAGCGCGAGGAATTCGTTGCTCTCGGCCGCCGCGAGCTGAGCCTCGCGAAACAGTTCGGTCAGCAGCACCACCGAGCCCAGCGAGGTGTCCTTGAGCAGCGAGAGCAGGGTGTTGGACAGCGGCGGTACCGCGGTCCGGGCCGCCTGCGGGAGGACGATGCGGCGCAGCGTCTGCGCATAGCCGAGGCCGACGGTGGCCGCCGCCTCGAACTGCCCCTTCGGCACGGACAGGATCGCCGACCGGATCACCTCGGCCGCATAGCCGGCCACATTGAGACTGAAAGCGATCACGGCCGCCAGGAACGGATCGAACTTCAACCCGATCTGGGGCAGCCCGTAGAAGACGATGAACAGCTGGACCAGCAGCGGTGTTCCGCGAATGATCGAGATGAACGCGCGGGCCGGTCCGGCCAGAATCCGGTAGGAGGAGATCCGCGCGAGCGCGACCAGCAGTGCGAGCACGAGCCCGATCGCGAAACTCAGTGCGGTCAGCGGGATCGTCACCTTCACCAGCCCGACGAACATCGGCCACGCCGCCCCGCGCAGCACCTCCCAGGTGTCGCGGTGGCCGCGCCCCTCCGACAGGTCGGCGCTGCCGCCGTCGGGTACCGACACATCGGCCCGGAAGTATTTCTGCGAGATGGCGGTGAGCGTCCCGTCCGCGGCCAGCGCGGCGATCGCCCGGTTCGCCTGATCGAGCAGTGCCGAGTCGTTCTTGCGGAAGGCGAGGACCTGTTCGCTGCTCTCCGCGCCGGCGTCCCCGACGATCTCGATATCCGTGGACCCGGTGCTGGCCAGGTAGTCGAGCACGGCGATGTTGTCGTTGACGATCGCGTCGACCCGGCCCTGGGTGAGCAGCGCGGCCGCCTGCGTGAACCCTTCGATTGCTTCGACGTCGGCGCCGGCGTCGCGCGCCACCCGGGCCCAGTTGCTGGTGCTCGACTGCGCGGTGGTGCGGCCGGCCAGATCGTCCAGGGTCCGGATGCGCTCATCGCCCGTGCGCCGGACGATCACACCGTGGGAGTAGGTGTAGGTATCGGACAGACCGTATTTCGCCCGGCGTTCGTCGTTGACCGAGACCTGATTGGCGATGACATCGATCCGGCCGGAGTCCAGCGCGGGAAATATCGCGTCCCACTGGGTCTCGACGAATTCGATATCCCAGCCGGCCCGGCCGGCGATCGCCTCGATCACCTCGATGTCGTAACCGGTCAGCTGCCGGCTGCGTGGATCGTGGAAGGAGAACGGCGGATAGGTGCCCTCGGTGCCGACCCGGACCACCGGCCGGTCGGGATCCTGCGCCCTCGCCACGCCCACCTGCGTGGCCGCGGCGAGCACCAGCAGCAGGGACAGTGCCATCCCCCTGAGCACTTGTCGCATCGGCGACCCCCTCATATCGGACGGAACCGGAATCCGGCCCTCCGGAGGGAGAGTAGTGCGCCCCGGGACCCGGCACCGGACGGACCGATGGCGCGCGATCGTCCCAACGGCCCGGAAAGCTCGGCGATCGGCACCTCCGGACCGCCCATCGTCCCAGACGGCGAATAGCATGACGGTATGCCGAATTCTCCGCTGGCCCCGGATGTGATCGTGCTCGCCGGGGGGCGGGCCAGCCGGATGGGCGGCGTCGACAAACCGGGCCTCGTGGTCGGCGGGCGGTCCATGCTGCAGACGGCGCTGGCCGCGGTGGCCTCACTGGGGCGGACGGTCGTGGTGGGGCCGCCGCGCCCGGAGCTCGCCGCGCATATCGTGCAGACCCGGGAGCCGGAGCCCGGCTCCGGCCCCGTCGCGGCGGTCGCCGCGGGCCTGGCCGCGCTCGGTGCCGAACCCGCGCCCCGGATCGTCGTTCTCGCCGCGGACCTCCCGTTCCTCACCGATACCGCGATCAGTGAATTGATCCGGCACAGTGCGGGTTTCGATGCGGTGTTCGCCGCCGACGCCTCCGGGCGCCCCCAGTACCTGATCGGTGTGTGGCGGACCGAACCGCTCGCGGCCCGGCTCGCCGAACTCGACAGCGTGCTCAACCAGCCGATGAAAGCCCTGGTCCCGCGGCGCGCGAATATCGTGGAACTGCCCGGGATCGACGACTGCGATACCCCTGGCGAGATCGCCGCCGCCCGCAGCGCACTCGGCGACCAGGGCACCGGCGACTCCGTGCCCGCCGCTCCCCGGACCGACACCGCGGCGGTATCACTCGACGAGGCCCGGGAGCTGCTGCGTACCGGCCTGTCCCGGCTCCCCGAACGAGAGGCGGATCTACACGTGGTGCGCGGTGCCGCCCTGGCCGCACCACTCACCGCCGCCGAGGCCCTGCCCCGCTTCGATGTCTCGGCCATGGACGGGTACGCCGTCGCCGGGGACGGCCCGTGGGAGCTGCGCGCCGATATCGGTTTCGCCGGCGGGCAGCGCCCCGACGGGCTGCGCCCGGGCGAAGCGGTGCGGATCGCCACCGGCGCCCAGGTCCCGGAGGGCACCACCGGGGTACTGCGCGACGAATTCGCCCGGATCAGCGGCGATCGCGCTTCTCTGGACCGACTCCCGGACACCCCGCTGCGCTCCGATATCCGCCGGCGCGGCGACGACCGCACGCCCGGCGACGAGATCGCACCGGCCGGCGCCGCGGTGACGCCCGCGCTCGTCTCGGCCGCCGCGGCCGTGGAGGTCACCACCGCCCCGGTCCGCGGCCCGGTGCATGCTCGTATCGTCATGACCGGTGACGAAATCCGCAGCAGCGGACCCCTGCAGGCCGGGCAAACCCGTGATTCGATCGGCCCGATCCTGCCCGATCTGCTCGCCGCCCACGGCGTCCCGGTGCTCGACCAGGTGCATCTGCGCGATACCGCCCACGGTTTCGACCAGGTGCTGGCCACCGCGGCCGACTGCGATCTCCTGGTCGTGGTCGGTGCGACCGGTGGGGGTGCCGCCGATCAGCTCCGCGGCGCTCTCGACCGCTGTGGGGCCCGCCTCCTGGTGTCCCGGCTCGCCCTGCGGCCGGGCGGTTCCAGCGTCGTCGCCGAACTAGCCGCCACGACAACGGTTCTCGGCCTCCCCGGCAACCCTTACGCGGCGATCGCGACCCTGCTCGCCCTGGTACCCGCGATCGTCGGCGGCCGTACCGGCGCCCCCGCTCCCCGCCGGGCCCGCGGCCCCCTGCGCAACGCGGGCGAGATCTCCGGCCCGGTGGCGCGGATCGTGCCCGCCCGGTACGCGGCACAGCCCGGCGGCGGCTGGGTGGGCGATCCGGCGATCCGTACCGCCCATCTCGGCGGCCTCATCGACCGTGACGGCCTGGTCATCGTGCCCGCGGGGGCCCGCGACGACGACCACGTCGAGTTCATCGCCCTGGTGTAGTTCAGCTCCAGCGGTCCGGGGTGACCGGGGCGTCCCAGGCACGGGCGTAGCGGCGTGTGTCCGGCCCCGCGACCTCCTTGCTGCGATACACCACATACGGCCGGACCAGGTAGCCGACCGGGGCGGAGAACATGTGCACCAACCGGGTGTACGGCCATACCGCGAGCAGCGCGAGTACGAACAGGCCGTGCGCCTGGAACGTCCACGGGGTGCCGACCATCAGCTCGGGCTGCGGGTTCGCGGTGAACAGGCTGCGGAACCACGGGGACACCGTTTCCCGGTAGTTGTAGGTACCCCACAGCAGGTTGCTGCCCACGGTGTTGAGCAGACCGGTGACCAGGGCGCCGCCGAGCAGGAAGTACATGAACTTGTCGTTGGCCGTCGTCGCCTTGCGCACCGCGGGAACGGTGAACCGGCGGTAGAGCAAGATGCCGATACCGGTGAGGACCATCAGTCCGGCCACGGTGCCCGCGCTCACCGCCACCAGGTGGTACGTGTGCTCACCGATACCCACCGCTTCGGTCCACGATGCGGGGATCAGCACACCGAGCACATGGCCGAAGAACACCCCGAGCATGCCGAAATGGAACAGCGGGCTACCCAGCCGCAGCAGGCGTGATTCGTAGATCTGCGAGGACCGGGTGGTCCAGCCGAACTGGTCGGTGCGGTACCGCCAGCTATGGCCGAGCGCAAAGGAGGTGAACGCCACATAGGGCAGGGTCAGCCACAGGGTGGAGTTCATCGGATTCTCCTCGGGGCAGGTCTACACCGTCGGCGGAGGCCGAAGCGTTGGCGGAGGTATCGCCTCATCGGCGGCCTTCCGAGTGTTCGGGCATCGCCGGATCCAGGGCGAAGGGTTCGAGCCCGACCTCTTCCTCCGGCGGTCCCTGCGCGGCGAGTTCGGCGATCCGGCGCCAATCCGCCGTGGTGGGTGGGGCCAGGGTGGCGACCACCGCGGCCATGACTCCCGCGTAGGGGGAAGCACTGTCCGCCAGCGACAAGCGCAGCAGTTCCAGCACCGGCACGTGTTCGCCGAGCAGACGTTCGCCGCCGATCGGATCGACGGTGGCCGCGAATTCGAGCAGAACGGGCAGATGGTCGGGCAGTTCGGTATCGCCGAGTTCCACCCCGGCGTGCCGGTAGGCGTGTTTGAAACGCAGCAGCGCCATACCCCGCTTCCGGGTGTCGCCGTAGGCGTAGAAGGTCAGGTGCAGGCCGGTACGCCGCCGCATATCGAAGGTTTCGACGTAGCGGGCGGCCAGTTCGAGTTCGGGTGTGGCGCGCAGGTGGTCGCAGAATTCCAGCAGCTGCGCGCACACCGGCTCCGGTAGTTCCGCAATCGCCGCCTCGATCCCGGCCAGCGTCGTGCGGAGGCCGGGGCCGGGATAGTCCAGCAGCAGCGCGGCCGTGCGCCAGACGATCCGGCGGTTCCGTTCGCTCATCGCCAGTGCAGGTTCGGGCCGGCGGCGGAGTTTCAGCAGCCCCATCGGTTACCCCTCGGAGCAGGTTTGCGTGGTCCGCGGAGTCCGAAGCGAATGCGGCGGTATCGCATCATCACCGGACCTCCGCCGCTTCGGGGGCCGCCGCGTCACCGTTCGCCGATACACCGGGATGGTTCTCCTTCGGTCCGCCGGAGCTGGGGGTGGCGTTGCGATCACTTCCGCCGATGCCGTTTGCCGCCCGTCCATCCGAGCCGACTCCGTTCGCCGCCGGGACGCTCGCGCCGTATCCGTTCGTACCTCGGCCCATGCCGGAGCCGCCCGCACCGACCTCGTCCGCGCCGTTCACGCCTTTCGCACCGACGGGCACCAGCCCGTCGGTGCTCTGCCCGTCCCAGTTCAGCAGGTTGATCCGGCCGGTTTTCGCCTCGGGTGCGGCGTCGTTGGTATCGGTGAGATGGAATTTCTCCACCATCTGGTCGAACGCTGTCATCCCCGGACCACCGTCGTTGTCCAGACTGCATCCTGTCGCCAGCGAATCCAGTTCGTGGGCTCGCGCACTCGCGCCGGTCGGGATCACGTAGCGGTGCTCGTATTTCGCGATGGCCAGCAGCCGGTACATGGCTTCGATCTCCTCGGGCGCCAACCGGACCGACGGCGCGATGGCCGGATCGGGTTCCTGACCGAGGTTGATCGAGCGCATGAACGCGCGCATCCCGGCCAGTCGTCGCAGTGCCGCCCGCACCGGGCCTATCTCGCCGGCGGTGAACAGTTCGGCCAGGTACTCCACCGGGATCCGCAGCGCATCGATGGCGCCGAAGAGGTTGGCGTGATCCTCACCGTCGTGCCCGGTCTCCGACAGCACGTCCACCACCGGCGACAGCGGGGGGATGTACCAGACCATCGGCATGGTGCGGTATTCCGGGTGCAGCGGCAGCGCGATCTGGTAGTCGACGATGAGTTTGTAGACCGGCGAATCCTGCGCGGCCTGGATCCATTCCGGGGAGATACCGGCGCGTTCGGCTTCGGCGACGACCCGCGGGTCGTGCGGGTTCAGGAAGACGCCGAGCTGGCCGGGATACAGGTCCTTGTCCTCGGTGACCGAGGCCGCCGCGAGTACCGCGTCGGCGTCGTAGAGCATCACGCCGATATACCGCAGCCGCCCGACACAGGTTTCCGAGCACACCGTCGGGATACCGACCTCCACCCGCGGATAGCAGAAGGTGCATTTCTCCGCTTTGCCGGTCTTGTGGTTGAAGTAGATCTTCTTGTACGGGCAGCCGGTCGTGCACTGCCGCCAGCCACGGCATTTGTCCTGGTCCACCAGGACGATCCCGTCCTCGGATCGTTTGTAGATCGCCCCGGACGGGCAGGACGCCGCGCACGACGGGTTGAGACAGTGCTCGCAGATCCGCGGCAGATAGAACATGAAGGTCTTGTCGAATTCGAGCTTCACCTGTTCGGAGACCCGGGCCAGCAGCGGGTCCCGGCCGACCTGATCGGGCCCCGACCCCAGGTCGTCGTCCCAGTTGGCACCCCAGGTGACCTTTGTATCGTCCCCGGTGATCAGCGATTTCGGCCGCGCCACCGGGGTGGTGTCGATGGCCGGGGAGGACAGCAGATTGTCGTACTCGTAGCTCCAGGGCTCGTAGTAGTCCTCGAGGGTCGGCAGGTCGGGATTGGCGAAGATGTTCAGCAGCCGTTTGACCCGCGAGCCCGATTTCAGGGTGAGCCGGCCGCGTCGGTCGAGTGTCCAGCCGCCCTTCCATTTCTCCTGGTCCTCGTACTGCCGCGGATAACCCTGGCCGGGCCGGGTTTCCACATTGTTGAACCAGACGTACTCGGTCCCGCCGCGGTTGGTCCACGCCTGTTTACAGGTGACCGAACAGGTGTGGCAGCCGATGCACTTGTCGAGGTTCATGACCATGGCCAGTTGCGCCATCACGCGCATATCAGTCCTCCGGGATCGCGGGTAGCTCGTGGTGACGGCGGCATCAGTGTTTCTTTCGACGTGATCGGGAGCGCTACGTGGTTACGCTGCGCTACCGCCTCCGCGCTCGACCCGATCACGTCAGTACTCCACCTGCTGGCCGCGGCGGCGGATGGTGGTGATCTCGTCGCGCTGATTACCGGTCGGGCCGTGATAGTTCAGCGCGAACGACTGCTGGGCGTAACCGCCGATCAGATGCGTGGGTTTGATCATGATCCGGGTGAGCGCGTTGTGGATACCGCCGCGTTTGCCCTTGCCGGTGAAGGTTTTGCCCGCCGCCGCGGTGCCCTCGATCCGCGGCACGTCCACGGCCCGGTCCTGCGCGTGGTACATGAACACGGTGCCCTCGGGCATCCGGTGCGAGACGACGGCCCGGGCCACCACCACACCGTTGCGGTTGATCGCCTCGATCCAATCGTTGTCGGCCACCCCGATCTTGGCGGCGTCCTTCTCCGACATCCAGATGGTCTGGCCGCCACGCGAGAGGGTCAGCATGTGCAGGTTGTCCTGGTAGGCCGAATGGATCGACCATTTGGAGTGCGGGGTCAGGTATCGCACGGTGACGCCGCTGTCACTGATATCGCCGACGGCCGGTTCGGCGAACAGCGCGGTCATATCCAGGGGCGGCCGGAAGGTCGGCAGCTGTTCGCCGAGTTCGATCATCCAGTCGTGGTCGAGGTAGAAGTGCTGGCGGCCGGTGAGCGTATGCCACGGCTTGAGCCGTTCGGTGTTGATGGTGAACGGCGAATAGCGGCGCCCGCCGGTTTCGCTGCCCGACCACTCCGGTGAGGTGATCACCGGCACCGGCCGGGCCTGCGTATCGGCGAAAGTGATCCGCTTGCCCTCGTGTTCGGCGGCCAGATCGGCGAGTTCGGTGCCGGTGCGACGTTCCAGTGCCTGGAAGCCCTCCACCGCGAGCCGCCCGTTGGTGGTACCGGACAGCGCCAGAATCGCCTCGGCGGCGTGTTTGTCCGCGGCCAGCGACGGCCGGCCCTGCGCCACCCCCGACACCACGGTCCCGTTCACTCCGGCCAGGTATTCCACCTCGGCGCCGGGATGGGTGGTGACGCCCTTGACGGTGAGTCCGAGGGTTTCCACGAGCGGCCCCAGCGCGGCCATCTTCTCCGCGATCTTCGCATAATCCCGTTCGACGACCACCAGTTTCGGCATGGTCTTGCCCGGGACCGGTTCGCATTCCCCGGCCTTCCAGTCCAGCACCCGTCCCCCGGCCTGGGCCATGGCATCCGGTGAATCGTGCTGCAACGGCACCGCGACGATGTCCTTGCGCACCCCGAGATGTTTCTCGGCGAGCCAGGAGAAGCCACGGGCGATCCGGTGGAACGCCTCGAAATCGGTTTTCGCCTCCCACGGCGGCGAGATGGCCGGGGTGAAGGCGTGCACGAACGGATGCATATCCGTCGAGGACAGATCGTATTTCTCGTACCAGGTGGCGGCCGGGAGCACGATATCGGAGAACAGCGTGGTACTGGTCATCCGGAAATCCAGCGAGAGCAGCAGGTCGAGCTTTCCGGTGGCGGCTTCCTCGCGCCAGACCAGTTCCTCCGGCCGCACCCCGGTGGCGTCGGTGGTCTGCAGATTGGAATCCGCGCCGAGGAGATGCCGGTGGAAGTACTCGTTGCCCTTACCGGAGGAGCCGAGCAGATTGGCCCGCCAGACGGTGAGCACGCGCGGGAAGTTCTCCGGGGCGTCGGGGTCTTCACAGGCGAAGCGCAACTCCCCGGATTTCAGTCCGTCCACCACATGCTCGGCCGCGGTCCGGCCGGCCGCCGCGGCCTCGTCGGCCAGATCGAGCGGGTTGCGATCGAACGTCGGGTACGAGGGCATCCAGCCCAGCCGGGTCGCCAGCGCGATATTGTCCGCCGCCGTCCGGCCCGCGAACTTCCCTTTCCCCAGCGGGGAGGAGAAGGCCTCGGCGGTGAACGGGTCGTAGCGCCACTGGTCGTTGGTCAGATACCAGAACACCGTGCCCTGCATCTGGCGTGGCGGGCGCTGCCAGTCCAGCCCGAACGCGAGGGTGGACCAGCCGGTCACCGGACGGCATTTCTCCTGGCCCACGTAATGCGCCCAGCCGCCGCCGTTCACGCCCTGGCAGCCGGTGAGCAGGGTCAGGGTGAAGAAGGACCGGTAGATCTGGTCGGAGTGGAACCAGTGATTGGTCCCGGCGCCCATCAGGATCATGGACCGGCCCCCGGACCGGTCGGCGTTGTCGGCGAATTCCCGCGCGATCCGGCGAGCCTGCGCGGCCGGGACACCGGTGACGGCTTCCTGCCAGGCCGGGGTGTAGGGCTCGGTGGCGTCGTCGTAACCGGCCGGCCAGGTGCCGGGCAGGCCCGGACGGCCCACCGCGTATTGCGCGAGCAGCAGATCGAACACCGTGGTGACCCGTTTCCCGGCGATCGTCGCGGTCGGCACGCCGCGGGTCACGACGCCCGGGGTGTCGGTATCGAAACGGGGGAACTGTACGGCCGCAGCATCGTCGGTGCGGCCGTACAGCGTCAGGAGTGGCTCGACACCCCCGAGATCCAGATTCCAGCGTCCGGTGCCGTTCTCACCGAACCGGTCCCCCAACGAACCGTTCGGCACCACCGGCACACCCGCACCGTCGAGCAGAACGGTCCGGAACTCCGCGCCCTCATCGGAGTTACCCAGATCGGCGGCGGTCAGGAACTTCCCGGGCACCGCCACCCCGCCCGCGCCGTCGTCCAGGGTGATCAGGAAGGGCAGATCGGTGTACTTGCGGACGTAGTCCAGGAACCGGGGCGTCTCCCGGTCGACGAAGAACTCCCGCAGCACCACATGCCCCATGGCCATGGCCAGCGCGGCGTCGGTTCCCGGCCGGGCGGCGACCCATTCGTCGGCGAACTTGGTGTTGTCGGCGTAATCCGGGGAGACCACCACGACCTTCTGGCCGCGATAGCGGGCCTCGGTCATGTAGTGGGCGTCCGGAGTACGGGTCACCGGGACGTTGGAACCCCACATGATGAGGTAGCCGGCGTCGAACCAGTCCGCCGACTCCGGGACATCGGTCTGGTCGCCGAACACCTGGGGCGAGGCCACCGGCAGGTCGGCGTACCAGTCGTAGAACGACAGCATCGACCCACCCAGCAGCGAGATGAACCGGGCGCCGACCGCGTGACTGACCATCGACATGGCCGGGATCGGGGAGAATCCGGCGACGCGGTCGGGTCCGTACTTCTTGATGGTGTGGACGTGGGCCGCGGCCGCGATCTCGGCGGCCTCCCACCATTCGGCACGCACGAAACCGCCCTTGCCGCGCGCGGCCTTGTACCGGCGGGCGCGTTCGGGGTCCTCGACCAGATCGGCCCAGGCCAGTACCGGGTCCTTCAGCCTGGTCTTGGCTTCCCGGTACAACTCCAGCAGCGTGGCGCGGACGTAGGGGTAGCGCACCCGGGCCGGTGAGTAGGTGTACCAGGAGAAGGAGGCGCCGCGCGGGCAGCCGCGGGGTTCGTATTCGGGTTTGTCCGAACCGACCGACGGATAGTCGGTCTGCTGGGACTCCCAGGTGATCACCCCGTCCTTCACATAGATCTTCCAGGAGCACGAACCCGTGCAGTTCACCCCGTGGGTGGAGCGCACCACCTTGTCGTGTGACCAGCGGTCCCGATAGAACTCGTCGGCGCCGCGGCCGCCCACCCTGTGCACCGTGCGGTGGTCGGCGGAGACCTCGCCGCGCTGGAAATACTTGCCCAGTCGCAGCAGTGCGTCCCCGGCCCCCGGTGCCCCGGGGTGCTGTTCCGCAGTGGTGTGCGCCGAGCCCGGAGTACGTGAGACGACCACGACGCCCCCTTTCCTGCAAGCGGTGAAATCGAGTTGATGCTCCGACTGTAGGGACGCCGCCCGACCTGGCCAAACGCCGTTCTCACATTGAAAAGCGCAGGTCGGTGAGCTGTGAGGTCGCCGCAATCCGGTTGTCACGGTGGTCGGGAACGCCCGGCCCCCGCCGCGGCCCATCTCCTGGGAAAACACGGGCGCACGCGCCGGATCCGGCTCCCCGGAGGACCGGTGGGGCAGCGGCGGTGAAATTTCGGAAATCGCCGCTTCTCCAGCGCTTTACATTTGTTTACACATACGGGAGTGGCCGTGGCCCCCTACACTCCATCGGTTTCGCATACACAGATCCGCACTTCCACCGGCTGGGAAGCATGCGGCGAGCGGAGTGGCGCCCGATCGCCTACGCTGACTGCCCGATCCGACCGCGTCGGCGGTCGCTCGAGCAAATTCGAGGTACGCGATGTTCAGCGTTTTCCGGCAGGGGCGGAGCCGGCGTCCCCTATCTGTCACCGTGTGCGCGGTGCTCGCCGCCGCCGGTACGGCGCTGTTCCCCGCATACACCGCTGTGGCCGCGCCCACCGCGGCCGCTCCTGCCGTGACGGTCTACCCGGGCATGGAGATACGGCACACCGAGATAGCCGACGGGAAGGCGGTCACCACCCGCTGCACCGTGGGACTCACCGGTTCGATCGGCTCAGCCCAGTACGCGGTGACCGCCGGTCACTGCTACCACCAGGGAATCGTCACCGACAAAGTCGGCAACCCGATCGGCTGGTTCGAATTCCATCGCCCGGACGAGGGCCTGAAGTTCGGTTTCGGGTTGATCCGCCTGTACGACGGGATAGGCGTCGCCGCCTCCATGGGCCGGTTCGGGCTGTCCACGGTGGATATGAAACCGCAACTGGGGCAGGAGATCTGCAAGATCGGCGCGACCACCGGCTGGAGTTGCGGATCGATCACCGAGGCAAACGAGGAGTGGCTCTACGCGACCAACGCGCTCGGCGCCGAGGCCGGCGACTCCGGTGCGGTGGTCTACCGCCAGACCTCCGACGGGCATGCCGCGTTCGTCGGGATTCTGGTGGCCTACGACGACGCCCAGGGCCGCAGCGCGGTCGTCGAACCGGCCGCCCTGCTGTTCGAGCAGATCGACCGGTACGGCCCGACCCGCGACGACCCGTTCGTCTGGTACCGGGTCTGATCCGCCACCGGAACTGTCGAGCCACTCGCGCCCCCAACCGGTCGGCGACCTCCTGCCGCTCCACCGGCAAGCCGGTATCCGGGTGCGGGCACTCCCCGGACTTACGACGCCTGACAGGCACTGACCACCGGCGCCGGGTTCAGCGGCATCCCGTTGCGGAACGCGCGCTGAGGCGCCGCCCGGCGAGCAGGCCGCGAAGTGCTCAGCGCACTCGCGCCCGGTCCGCGTCCCGGACCGCACCGCGGTAGCGGTCCGTGATCAGCCGGACCACGGCCGGATGGACTCCGATCGGCTCGGCCACTCCGGTCGCACCCGCCTGGTGCAACCGCTCGTGGAACAGCCCGTGCGCGAGCAGATAGGAGGCGATGAACACCCGCTCCTGACCGGCCTCCCGCAGCTGCGCCACGACTTCGGGTACACGGGGCGCCCCGGTGGCGACGTAGGCGGTGCGCACCGGTGTCGTGAGCTGTGCGGTGAGCATGGCGGCGGCGCGACGCACATCGGCGCGGGCGCGGGCGTCCGAGGATCCCGCGGCCGCGAAAACCACGGCGTCACCCGGGCGCCACCCGGCCGCCCGCAACCGAACAGCCATGACGCGGGCCAGTGCGGGGTCGGGACCCATTGCCGCGGTGACGCTCACCGCGGGATGCCCGCTGCCGCCCACCTCGCGGGGTGCATCCTGGTAGACGTGATACCCGGAGGCCAGGAAGGCCGGCACCAGCACAGCCGGAACGGATTCGCCGGCCACCACGGCCCGGGTGGCCAGATCGCGCAGCACCTCGGCCGGCGAGGGCCCGAGCACATCGACGAACGCAGTGCGTACGGCCGGGTTCGCACAGTTGTCCGCATCGGGTCCCGCTGTCGGCTCGGGCAGGCAACCGCAGTTCACGTAGCCGGGCACGGTGGCGCGGCGGCCGGACGCACCGGGGTGGGCGCACCGGGCGGCCGGCGTACCGGGCCGCCGGTTCAGTTCGTGCCCGACCGCTTCGGCCAGCGCCGCGATCATCTGGACGCCCTTCGCGCTACGGGTGCCGTGCGCGACCAGCACCAGCGCGGGCGGCGGCCGCCTCACCCCGGCACCACCGTCCGGACATAGCGCGCGTTGCGCGCCGGGGCCGCGGCCGGGGGCGCCGGATCAGCATTGTTGTCGGTGCATTCGGCCGGATCCATGGCCAGCCGGTACCCGCGCTTGACCACGGTCTGGATCGCTTTGGGGGTGCCCAGACCCGCCCGCAGCCGCGCGATCGCGGTCTCCACCGCGTGCGTATCGTCGCCCCCGCCGGGCAGCGCCGCCAGCAGATCCTCGCGGGAGACCACCCGGCCCGGCTGGCGGGCCAGTGCGCGCATCAGCGCCATGGGCGCCGGGGCGAGCTGTTTCACCGTGCCGTCCACCACCACGCACGCGCCTCGCACGCTGATGGTGTGGCCGGCGGCATTGATCCGGCCGGCCCGGCGCGGAAGTTCTTCGGCGACATGGCGGGCCAGCGCGCCCAGGCGGGCCCGGCCGGGCATCGTGGTGGGCACCCCGAGTTCCTCGAGTGGGGCCGCGGTGATCGGGCCGACACAGGCCGCCGGCACCCTGCTGCGCAACGCGTGCAGCACCCCTTCGAGGACCCCGGTCTCCTTGGCGCGCATCAGCATCGAGGCCACGGCCGGAGCGCTGGTGAAGGTCACACAGTCGATCGCGGAGGTCACGACGGCCTCGATCAGCTGATCCATCGGACCGCGGTCGGCGGGCGGCTCCCACCGGTATACCGGTACGGGCACCACATCGGCGCCCGCACACCGCAGTACTTCGCAGAAGTCGGGGATCGGCTCCCATTCGGTGGTGGCGCCGTGCAACTGAACCGCGATCCGCACACCCTCGACACCCTCGGCGAGCAGATGATCCAGCACTTCGGCCGAGGACTCCGACGCCGGCGACCACTCCTCGCGCAGTTCCGCGGCCCGGATCGCGCCTTTTGCCTTCGGGCCCCGTGCCAGCATCCGGGTGTTGCCCAGGGTGGCCCGCAACTGTTCGGCCAGGCCCCAGCCCTCGGCGGCCTCCATCCAGCCACGGAAACCGATGCCGGTGGTGGCCACCGCGATCTGCGGGGGATCGGCGACCAGTTCGCCGGTCACCCGTTCCAGTTCGGTGTCGTCGGCGAGCGGGATGATGCGGATGGCCGGTGCGGATACGACCGACGCACCCCGGCGGGTGAGCAGGGTGGCGAATTCCTCGGCCCGCCGGGCCGCGGTGATACCGATCGTGAAACCGGCCAGCGCGGCGTTCGTCTCCGGAACCGTCATACCGGGCAGCCGTCCGAGGCCATCGTCACGGGCCGGTCCGAGATCGACACCTGTCCGTCGTCCACGCGCACGGAATATACCGGCAGGCGCGTCGTCGCGTTGTCCAGGCATCGGCCGTCCAACAGGGAGAAGGCCTGCTTCAGCAGCGGTGACGCGACCACCGGCTCACCGCCGCGGTCGCCGACGATACCGCGCGACATCACCGCCGCCCGCCCGAACGGATCGATATTGCCGACCGCGTACAACGTGCCCTCGGGCAGCAGGAACAGGGCCGCCTGGCCGCCGCCGGGCAGCAGCACTGCCACACCGCGGCCGGGGATCAGGTATTCGAGCGGACACGCCCGGGTCCATCCGGTGGTGGCCGGAACAACTACTGGGGTATCGATCACGGTCATTGGTGCCTCCTCCACACGCCGTTACCCATTGGTACCGGCGGCCTGTTTCTTGACGGTTAAGCCGTCATTTCCCACTCGTAGCAACGGGCGCCCGCATGCCGGGCAGGCTGTCCGCATTACGGCCCGCCCGCCACGCCCTGCGTGGTCACGCTCCGCTACCGCCTCCGGGCATACCGGGCAGGCCGTGCCCATTACGGCCCGCCCGCCACGCCCTGCGTGGTCACGCTCCGCTACCGCCTCCGGGCATACCGGGCAGGCCGAGCAGAACCGGGACCTTGCGCTCACCACTGTCGTCGAAGGCGATGGTCGGGTCGGCCTCGGCAGGGGCGTTGACGAACGAGACGAACCGCGACAGCTTCTCCTCGTCATCGAGGACCGCGGCCCATTCGTCGCGGTAACCGGCCACATGGTCGGCCATCGCCTGCTCCAGATCGGCGGCGATCCCGAGGCTGTCCGCACACACCACCTCACGCACATAATCGATACCGAGATCCTCCTGCCACGGTGCGGTGCGTTGCAGCCGGTCCGCGGTGCGGATGTAGAACATCAGGTAGCGGTCTATATAGGCGATGAGGGTCTCGTCGTCGAGGTCACCCGCGAGCAGGACCGCGTGTTTGGGGGTCAGACCGCCGTTACCGCCCACATACAGATTCCACCCGTTCTCGGTGGCGATGACGCCCACATCCTTGCCGCGGGCCTCGGCGCATTCCCGGGCGCAACCGGATACGGCCAGTTTCAATTTGTGCGGCGAACGCAACCCACGGTAACGCTTCTCCAGCAGCACGGCCATGCCGACCGAATCCTGCTGGCCGTACCGGCACCAGGTGGAACCGACGCAACTCTTCACCGTACGCAGCGATTTGCCGTACGCATGGCCCGATTCCATACCGGCGTCCACCAGGCGCTGCCAGATGAGCGGCAGCTGTTCCACCCGCGCGCCGAACAGGTCGATCCGCTGCCCGCCGGTGATCTTGGTGTAGAGACCGAACTCCTTCGCGACCTCACCGATCACGATCAGCTGTTCCGGGGTGACCTCGCCGCCCGGCATCCGCGGCACCACCGAGTAGGTGCCGTTCTTCTGCATATTGGCCAGGAAGTGGTCGTTGGTGTCCTGCAGCGCGGCCTGTTCGCCCTCCAGGATGTGCTCGCTGGATGTGGAGGCCAGAATCGAGGCGACTGTCGGCTTGCAGATATCGCAACCGGTCCCCCGTCCGTGCCGGGCGATGAGCTCGGAGAAGGTGCGGATACCGGTGGCCTGCACGATCTGGAACAGTTCGGCGCGCGACTGCTCGAAGTGCTCGCACAGTGCCTTGGACATCTCGACGCCGGTCTGTTCGAGCACCTTCTTGATCATCGGCACACAGCCGCCACAGGAGGTGCCGGCCTTGGTGCAGGCCTTGATGGCCGGGATATCGCAGGCGCCCTCGGCGATGGCACCGCAGATGGCTCCCTTGCTCACATCGTTGCAGGAGCAGATCTGGGCCTCGTCGGGCAGCGCGTCGGCGCCCAGTTCCGCCCCGGCCGGGGAGATGAGCGCGGCGGGTTCGGCCGGCAGCGGCCTGCCGACCAGCGGGCGCAGCGCGGCGTACTGGGTGGCATCGCCCACCAGGATGCCGCCCAGCAGGGTCTGCGCGTCGTCGGAGATCACCAGTTTCGCGTAGGTGCCGCGGGCCGCGTCGTGCAGTACCACCGCCAGCGCGCCCTCGGTGGCGCCGTGCGCGTCGCCGAAGCTCGCCACATCCACCCCGAGCAGTTTGAGTTTGGTGGACATATCGGCGCCGGGGAACTCACCGGCACCACCCAGCAGCCGGTCGGCCACGATCTCGGCGGTGCTGTAGCCGGGCGCCACCAGCCCGTAGCAGACCCCTTCGATCGCGGCGCATTCACCGATGGCGTAGATATTCGGATCGGAGGTGGCCAGACCCAGATCGGTGATCACGCCACCGCGGGCGCCGACTTCGAGCCCGGCGTCGCGAGCGATCTGGTCCCGCGGCCGGACCCCCGCGGAGAACACCACCAGCGCGGCGTCGATCACGGTGTCGTCGGACAGGGTGACCCGCAGCCGTTCGGCCGCAACGGCGGCCTCGTCGCGTGCGATCCCCGCGGTGCCCACGCCGGTGTGCACCCGCAGCCCCAGGTCGGTGACCAGTTTCTCCAGGATCGCACCGCCGCCCTCGTCGACCTGGGCAGGCATCAGGCGGTCGTTGTACTCGATCACGTGCGGGGTGAGCCCGAGCAGGCGCAGTGCGTTGGCGGCTTCCAGCCCGAGCAGGCCACCGCCCACGACCACGCCGTGCGCGCCCGGTCCGGCCGCCTCGGCCGCGGCCCGGATCCCGTCGAGGTCCTCGATGGTCCGGTAGACGAAGCATTCCCGGTGTTCGTGCCCCGGCACGGGCGGTACGAACGGGTAGGAACCAGTCGCCAGGACCAGCGCGTCGTAGTCGAGCACCGCACCGGAGGTGGTGGTGACCTTCTGGGCGTCCTTGTCGATGGCTTCGGCACGCTCGCCGAGGCGCAGGTCGACCAGTTCGTCACCGGCGTACTCGTTCCCCGGTAGCGCCAGCGAGGCGGCGTCCCAGTTGCCGACGTAGGAGGACAGACCGACCCGGTCGTAGGCGGCCAGTTTCTCCTCGCCGAGGACGACGACCTGCCACTGCCCCGCCTCGTCCCGGGCGCGGACGGCCTCGACGAACCGGTGCCCGACCATGCCGTGACCGGCGACGACGACTGTTCTGCGCTGTGCGTTCATGGTGTCCTCCGTGGGGATCCGGGGTCAGCGGGTCGCCGACGACCGGGCAGACCGGGATTCGGTGGGCCGGGAATTGCGGGAATCGGATTCGGCCCGCCGGACCAGGGCCTCGGCCGCCGCGACGACCTCGCCGTCGCGGACCGGGGCGCCGGGGCGGCGCAGGAACACCGACCAGGTGACCAGGGCGCAGGCGATGTAGAACACCGTGAACACCCAGAAGGCGGTGGTCGCGGATTGGGTCGAGGAGTACGACGACCGCAGCACCAGGTTGATGCCGACGCCGCCGAGGGCACCGATGGCGCCGACGAAACCGATGAGCGCGCCCGAGGTGTTCTGCGCCCACGCGGCACGTTCGGCGGAGCCGGCGTCCAGGCTGCGCGATTTGGCGTCGAAAATCGACGGGATGATCTTGGTGACCGATCCGTTGCCCAGCCCGGACAGGATGAACAGCGCCACGAAACCGGCCACCAGCGCGGCGAGCACCGGACCGGAGAACCCCCTGTCCGAGCCGTCGGCGACCGTCGAGGCCGCCGCCACCGCGACCGCCGCGATCATCATGGCCCCGAAGGTGAACACGGTGACCCGGCTACCGCCGATCCGGTCGGCGAGTTTGCCGCCGTAGGGGCGGGCGATCGACCCGAGCAGTGGTCCGATGAAGGCGATCTGCGCCGCGTGCAGCGCGGCCTGGGCCGCGGTGTCACCCCCGGCGGCAAAGCCGATCTGCAGGATCTGGCCGAAGGCGAAGCTGTAGCCGATGAAGGAGCCGAAAGTCCCGATGTAGAGGAACGACACCGCCCACGACTGCGGCACCTTCAACGCGGTGAGCATGAAGGACAGATCGGCCTTCTGATTCGGCAGATTGTCCATGAACAGCGCGGCGCCGAGGCCGGCGAGCACCACCAGTACCAGGTAGGCCGCGCAGATGACCGAGGCGTATTCGTCACCGAGGGTCGCGATGACCAGCAGGCCAGACAATTGGATGACCGGGACACCGATATTGCCGCCGCCCGCGTTCAATCCCAGGGCCCAGCCCTTGAGCCGCTGCGGGTAGAAGGCGTTGATATTGGTCATCGAGGAGGCGAAATTGCCGCCGCCCAGCCCGGCGAAAGCCGCGACGATCAGGAAGGTCGTATAGGAGGTCCCGGGCTGGTTCACGAAGTACAGGGTGAGAACGGCCGGCACCAGCAGTGCGGCGGCGCTGAACACCGTCCAGTTGCGACCGCCGAACCGGGCCGTGGCGACCGTGTACGGAATCCGCAGGATCGCGCCGACCAGTGTCGGCACGGCGACCAGGAAGAATTTGCCCGCCGCGTCGATCCCATAGGTCTGGGCCGGCATGAACAGCACCATGACCGACCAGATGGACCAGATGGAGAATCCGATGTGCTCGGCGACGACCGACCAGATCAGATTGCGTGTGGCGATCTTCTTACCGCCGGCCTCCCAAGCCGCGGTGTCCTCGGCGTCCCAGCGCTCCAGTTTCGGCCGCCGCAATAGCGCCGCCAGGGCGTTGCTACGGCTTTCGGTCTGCGTGCTCACAAGGCCTCCCAACGTGGTTCGACCCCACGGTAGGAAACCGGTATTGCGGAAATGCTGCCCGAGATGACCGTCGAATCAACGGTTTCTCACGCGGTTCACGGCACCCAGGTGAGCACGCCGCCGATGTTAATTCGTTGTGTCCTCGGCATTTCTGCCGGTGACGAAATGCCCATATCCGCCGCGAAGAGCGGTGCGGGATGAGCCGATCATGACCCGCGTCACCCGCCGCCGCAACCCCGGGCGCCGGGTAGCGGTCCTGCGGGGCCGGTTCAGCGCGGGGAGACCGAGTCCTCGAGCATCCGCGGTTTACACGCCTGCCAGGCGCCGGTCAGCAGCACCAGCACCGAGACGCACAGCAGCGCGAACGGCGCGGTCCACCCGTCGGTGAGCGTGTGCAGCATGCCGAACACCAGCGGTCCCACACAGGCCAGCGCGTAACCGACGCCCTGGGTGAAACCCGACAGCGCGGCCGAACCGGCCGGGGTCCGGGTGCGCAGGTTGATGAGGGTGAGTGTCATCGGGAAGGTACTCGGGCCCAGGCCGAGGATCGCCACCCACAGGACGGGCGCGCTCATGGGCGCGAAGAGCAGCCCGGCGAAGGCCACGAAGAAGCAAGCGGCACATCCCACCACCACCGGATACGGGTTGGTGAGCCGGGCGGCAACCGTGGGCGCGGTGAGCGCGGCGACCAGTCCCACGAGCGCGAACAGAGCGACCATGGAACCGCCGAAGGCCGCGTCGGCGCCGGCGTCGGCGAGGATCGTCGGCAGCCAGGTGAACACCGAGTAGGTGGTCAGCGAGGTCATCCCGAAGGTGGCCGCCATCCCCCAGGCCAGGGGCGAACGCCACACCTTGGGTGCCGGCGCGCTCCCGGGATCCGGCAGACCCGTGGTGTCCGCGCCCGCCCGGCCGCGCCGGGCGCGCAGCACTCCGATCCAGGGAACGGCCGCGGCGAAGCCCAGCAGGGCCCATACTCCCAGGGAGACGCGCCAGCCGTGCGCTTCCGCCAGCGGCACCGCGACCAGCGCAGGCAGCACGGTGCCGATCTGCACCATGGTGATGTAGAGCGCGCTCACCGTGGCGAGCCGATCCGGGAAATAGCGTTTGACCAGTGGCGGCACCACGATATTGCCGATCCCCATACCGCCCAGCGCGAGCGCGGAGAACAGCAGCAGTTCGACCGTCCCCGAGACGAGGACGCGCACCAGCATGCCGGTCCCGGCGGCCACCATCGCGAGCAGCACGGTCCGTTCCAGACCGAGTCTGCGGGCCAGGAGCGGCGCCAGTAGCCCGGTCACCGAGAACATGAGGGTCGGGATCATCCCGAAGACGCCGACGATGGCGGTGGAATAGCCGATATCGCGCCCGATGTCCTCGGCGAGCGGTGTGAACGCGGTGACCGCCACGCGGAGCACGAGCGCGGACATGACTATTGCCGCGAGTACCAGTAACCGGCCCTCGATCAGTGTGCGTTTCCGCTGCTCGAGAGGTTGATCGGCCGCTTGGGTGGTCTCGGGCAGCGCAGCAGTCACCGAGAAATCATAGGATGACCCTATGACAGGGGCAATAATTTTGTGATGGGCGGTACTCTGTTGCCGTGCAAAGCGTGCGCCGCACCAGTCTCATCGCCCAGGTCACCGAGCAACTCAAAGAGGATATCCGCTCGGGACGCTGGCCGATAGGAACGCGGATCCCCACCGAGCCCGAATTGGCCGAACTGACCGGCACCGGCCGTAACACCCTACGCGAGGCCGTCCAGGCGCTGGTCCATGCCGGCATGCTGGAACGGCGGCAGGGTTCCGGTACCTACGTCATCGCCACCTCCGAAGTGGGCGGGACCCTGAGCAAATTCTTCGCCGAAGCCGCCGAACGCGATGTCCTGGAATTACGCCACGGACTCGAGGCCACCGCCGCCGCGCTGGCCGCCCACCGGCGCGACGACACCGATATCGCCACCCTGCGCCGGTTACTCGACGACCGCAACCGGCTGTGGCGGGTGGATCGAGCCGCGGCCATCGAGGCGGATGTGCAACTACACCGGGCGATCGTGCTCGCCAGCGGCAATGCCGTGTACATCGAGTTCTACGACTCGGTGCTGGGCTACATCGAATCCGCGATCCGTTCGCGCACCGACCGTATCGACAGCTGGTACGCCGCCGAACATCGCGAACTGGTACAGGCCATCATCGACGGCGACGCCGAAAAGGCGGCCCGCACCACCCGATGTTTCCTGGACACCCTGCTGGCCGATTACCGCGACCACTAGGCGTACCTCCGCATTCGCGTGCGCGTCCACATACCACCACTGCGAACACAACACCGACCGAAGCCGACCTCGGCCGGGTTCCCTCGAAGTTACGGACCGATCACTGGGGCGTAGCTCCGCCGTGAGCGGGATTTGTGGCGATCGTCATTGCGCGCCACCTGGTGGAAACACCCGGCTCCTAGCGTTTTCTCACGTCACGACACCACACTCGACCGCCCGGCCGCCGCGGCCGGGCACCCCGGTCCGGGGGGCGTCGAGTAACGACGAGAGGGGCGCCGATGACCGCGACAGGGAACCCACCGGGCTCACAGCAGGAATCGCACCATATCCGCCGTCCGGACCAACCCCGGCAGCGCTTCCGGCGTGGACCGCGGATGCAGCACATGCACCGCCAGCCGGAACATCACCGCCCGCAACAGCATCTGCGGCCATTCCGGCAGATCGGACCAGCGCTCCAGCAGCCCGTCATCGGCTCCGCCCCACGACAGCGCGTCCACCACCACCACGCCCGCCGCCCACGCCGGTGGGCGCCAATACGGAGTCAGATCGGTGAGCGCGGGCGTCTGCGCTCCGGCGAACAGCACGGTGCCGAACAGGTCACCGTGGACCAGCTGCGGTGGCGTCCGCACGGGTTTGCGCAGTGTGGCCAGCTGACCGATCAGGTCCAGGCTGTGCCGTCCGTCGGGCGAGTTCTCCATCACCGCGCCCGCCGCGCGCAGCGTCCGCAACGGCACCGCCTCCCACGCCGCCCGGTCCGCGGCGACGAAGACATCCACGTCCAGCCAGGGCGTGACCGGCGGCTGCGACAGGAATCGGGGCCGCTCGAGGGTGGCGGTGGCCTTGTGCAGGCGCAGCGAGACCGAGACCACCTCGTCGTGGCGTGGTTCCGGGCAGCCCGTCATGAAGGTGTCGCACCGCCAGCCCGACACCACGTACCGGCCGTCGGTGGCCCGCACCGGGCGGGCCAGGCGCAGCCCGTCCACCCGCAGGCTCTCCCGGACCTTCGCCGACCAGGCCGCACGCGCATGATCGGCGACAGGGCTGAGCACCACATCGCCCAGGCGCCAGCCACCCTCCCAGTCGCCGAGGGGGACCGGGGTCATCTCCCGCAGACCGTACGTGGCCCGCACATGTTCGGGGGGTTCGACAGTGGTGGTCACGGCCGTACCGTACTCCCGCCACCAGGCCCCGGTATCGCGCCACACCGTGTCGTAGCAGTGCCGCGACACACCGTGACCACCCCCGGTCGCACACCGTGCGCGCGAGTCGGGGCCGCCGGCCGCGCGCCGTTCACGCGCAGGTCAGCGGCCTACCGCGCGGCGGCTCAGTACACCGGCAGGGAGGGGTCGACCTGGTGCGCCCAGGCGATCACGCCGCCCTGCAGATGGGTGGCGTCGGCGAAACCCGCCCGCTTGAGCGCGGCCAGCGCCTCGGCCGACCGGACACCCGTCTTGCAGTGCAGCACGATCTTGCGGTTCTGCGGCAGCTCGGCCAGCGCCTCCCCCGAGAGGATACGGTCCTTCGGGATCAGCGTCGCACCCTCGATGTGCACGATGTCCCATTCCACCGGTTCACGTACATCGATCAACTCCACATCACCGGCGTCCAGCAGCTCCTTGAGCTCCCGCGCGGTCACCGTGGAGCCGGCGGCCGCGGCCTGCCCCTCCTCGGACACCACACCGCAGAACGCCTCGTAGTCGATCAGCTCGGTGATCGGCTGCCGCGCGGGATCGCGGCGCAGTTTGATGGTCCGGTAGCTCATATCGAGTGCGTCGTACACCATGAGCCGACCCAGCAGCGGATCACCGATACCGGTGATCAGCTTGATGGCCTCGGTCACCATGACCGAGCCGATGGACGCGCACAGCACGCCCAGCACGCCACCCTCGGCGCAGGAGGGCACCATCCCCGGCGGCGGGGCCTCCGGGTACAGATCGCGGTAGTTGATACCGCGACCGTCCGGGGCGTCCTCCCAGAACACCGAGACCTGACCCTCGAACCGGTAGATCGAACCCCAGACATACGGTTTGCCGGCCAGCACCGCGGCATCGTTGACCAGGTAGCGGGTCGCGAAGTTGTCGGTACCGTCCAGGATCAGGTCGTATTCGGCGAACAGCTGTACCGCGTTCTCCGGCTCCAGCCGGATTTTGTGCAGCCGCACGTCGATCCCGGAATTGATCTCCAGGATGGAATCCCGGGCACTGTCGGCCTTGGGCCGGCCGATATCGGATTCACCGTGGATGACCTGCCGTTGCAGATTCGAGGCATCGACCTCGTCGAACTCGACGATGCCCAGGGTGCCCACACCGGCGGCGGCCAGGTACAGCAGCGCCGGAGAACCCAGCCCGCCGGCGCCGATCACGAGCACCTTCGCGTTCTTCAGCCGTTTCTGCCCGTCCATCCCGAGGTCGGGAATGATCAGGTGACGGCTGTAACGGGCGACCTCGTCCCTGGTCAGCTCGGCGGCGGGCTCCACAAGTGGGGGCAGGGACTGCGGTGTTGACACGTCTTCGAACTCCTCGTATCGAAATAGCCGGATGTGGTGTGCGGGTGCGTACAGCCGGTGACCCGTGGCCGCTGTGACCCGCACCCACACCGGCGTAGGTTCCCTGTACAACGCCGGCGCGAGGGTCATTCTTCCCGGTCCGGCGCCGGACCCCACCGCCGGACCGGCTCGGGCGCCCAGGGCGCGCGCTCAACCGCGCGGATACGGCCAGGGGTTGAAGCGGCAGGTCTTGCCGTCCATCGGCACGACCCCGTGCGGATCCAGCGCGGCGATCTCGTTGTTGGCGGTGCCAAAGGTCTGCTGCATCATCACCGGGGCCAGCCCGCCCTCGCTCTCACACGGCTGATGCTCGTGGTAGCCGATGGCGTGCCCGACCTCGTGGTTGACCAGGTACTGCCGGTAGGAGCCGATATCGCCGTCGAACGCCGGAGCCCCGCGGACCCAGCGCGCCTCCGACAGCACCACCCGGGCCTGATCGGAGTTGTAGCACGAGGAATCGATGGGGATATCGAAACCACAGGCCTCGCGGGTAGTCGCCCGGGCGGTGAGCGAGATCCGGAAATCCGGTTCCCCGCGATCGATACGCTGGAACGCGAACTTGCGGTCGTGAACCCAGCTCTTCGGATTACCGAGCGTGGACTCCACCATCCGGGCCACCGATTCGTCACCACCGAAATTACGCGTGTCTATCCCGTTCTCGATCTCGACGGTGTAGGTGAAGGTGTACTGCTCACCCGCGCCGACCCGGGCCGAGGCGCCCGGCACGATCCGCCAGGTGCCCTTACCGGTCTCGGTGAACTTCCCGCCCGCGGGCAGCGCCCCGATCGGCAGATCCTCCGGAAAGGTCCCGTCGCCCGGGGGTGCGCCGATGACCCCCGCACTGGCCGGCGGCGGACCGAGCGCGCCGAAACCGGGATCGATCGGCTCCACCGGACCCCCGCGACCGGTGCGTACCGCGTCGACCACCACGAATGCCGTCAGCACCAGCAGGACCGGCAACGCGTACACCCGCCACCCGTATCTGGACACGACGAAACGCAGCCGCCGCCGTCGCTGTCCGGCCGCGAGCCGGGCCGCGGGCGGCAGATCACCCTCCGGATCCCGGCGCGCGCGCAACGGCTCCCGCGATCCGTCGCCGTGCGACCTCGCGGTCGCCTGCGCGGCGACCGCGAGGTGTGAATCCTGGGGGCGGTGCGCGCTGCGCCCGCCGCCGGAGGGGTTTTCCGGTCGGTCGGTCACGGCTCCACACTCTCACAATCCGCCGTAACGGCCACAATGGAAGTATCCCCGGCAGCCGCACACCGGTGCCGCGCGAGCCACTTTCGAGCATTCCCGAAGAGCACCACGCGGTTCGGGGCCGGACCCGGGTTCGCCAACCCGGGTCGGCAACAGCAGCGTAAGCGAGTATGGTGCTCGAAAGACCCGGTACACACCCCTTTGCCGGGGAATCGACTGGGAGATCCGAATATGACCGACCTCGTGGACCGGATGACGTCCCGCTCGTCGTCCGGCACCGCCCCCAAACGTGGCACCCGGCTTCCCCGTGACGAGCGGCGCCAGCAACTACTCGCGGCCGCAAGCGAGATCTTCGTCCTACGCGGCTATCACGCCGCCGGCATGGACGAGATCTCCCAGTGCGCCGGTGTCAGCAAGCCGGTCCTGTACCAGCACTTCACCAGCAAGCTGGAGCTGTATCTGGCCGTCCTGCAGAACTATGTCGACATGCTGGTGTCGAGTGTGCGCCAGGCGCTGCGCTCCACCACCGACAACAAGCAGCGTGTGCGGGCCGCGGTCGCGGCCTACTACGACTTCGTGGACAACGAGATGCAGGGCTTCCGGCTGGTCTTCGAATCCGATCTCACCAACGAACCCCAGGTCCAGCGTCGCGTCGAACAGGCCACCGAAGCCTGTGTGGACGCGGTCTACGACCTCGTCGCCCACGATTCCGGCCTCGACCCGTATCGGGCCCGCATTCTCGCGGTCGGCCTGGTGGGCGCCAGCCAGTTCACCGCCCGGTACTGGCTGGAAGCCGACCGTCCCATTCCCAAGGACGAAGCCGTGGACACCACCGTCGCGCTGGCCTGGGGCGGCCTCAAACACGTCCCCCTGCACCCGATCGGCTGACCCGCCACCGACCGGAACACGACGAAGCCCCTGCCGAACCGGCAGGGGCTTCCGTTCGTCCGGCCCGGTACTCAGACCGCGGCGAAACCCACCCGGCCGCCGGTCACGGCCCCGATCTCCACATAGGCGACCTTACCGGCCTGGATCAGGTACTTGCGGCCCTTCTCGTCGGCCAGTGCCAGGACCCCGCCGGTAGCGGCCAGCGCCTCGGAAACCAGAGCCTCGACCTCGTCCGGGCTCTGCGCGCTGGCGATGACGAGTTCCCGCGGGCTATCCGAAATACCGATCTTGACCTCCACGGCCAACCTCCGAACCTAGAGTCCTGTGCTGTCCCAGTAAGGCTAGTTGAGCCGCCGGGGCCCGGACACCCGACGGGGGTGCGCTGTCAGCGAACAGGGCTGGTCAGTCGTTGCGGGTGGCGTTCAGTCTCGCGGCGCACCGGGTGAGGTAGTCCCGTTCGGCCAGGTTGGGGGCACGGCGGGCCGCTTCGGCGTACAGCCGGGCCGCCGTCACCGGATCGCCGTCCCGTTCGTGCAGGTAGGCGGATACCGCGGTGTAGCGGGGCAGGGTGTCGTCCAGTGTCGTGAGCGCCGCCAGGCCGGCGCGAGCACCGTCGGCCTCACCGACGGCCACCGCGCGGTTGAGCCGGACGATCGGGCTGTCGGTCAGCCGGACGAGTTCGTCGTACCACTCCACGATCTGGATCCAGTCGGTCTTCGCGGCAGTGGGGGCGTCGGCGTGCAGGGCCGCGATGGCGGCCTGGGCCTGGAATTCGCCGAGCCGGTCGCGGGCCAGGGCCGCCTGCAGGATCTGCACCCCCTCGGCGATCATCCGGGTGTCCCACCGGGCGCGATCCTGGTCGGCGAGCGGTACCAGACTGCCGTCGGCGGCGGTGCGGGAGGCGCGCCGGGCATGGTGCAGCAGCATCAGGGCCAGCAGGCCGGCCATCTCGGGGTGGTCCACCACACCCGCGAGCTGCCGGGCGAGCCGGATGGCCTCGGCCGCGAGGTCGATATCGCCCGAGTAGCCCTCGTTGAAGATCAGGTACAGCACCCGCAGCACGGTGGCGACATCCCCGGGCCGGTCGAACCGCGCACCGGCGATGGTGCGTTTGGCCCGGCTGATGCGCTGCGCCATGGTCGCCTCGGGCACCAGATATGCCTCGGCGATCTGGCGGGTGGTCAGCCCGCCCACCGCGCGCAGGGTGAGGGCGACCGCGGACGACGGGGTCAGCGATGGGTGGGCGCACAGAAAATAGAGCTGGAGAGTGTCGTCCACCGCGGTCGTGGGCCCGGCCGCCGGTTCCTCGTCTACAAGGTTCTCGCGCCGGCGCCGGGCGGTGTCGGCGCGGGTGCCATCGAGGAATTTGCGCCAGGCCACGGTGACCAGCCAGCCCTTCGGGTCCCGCGGTGGATCACCGGGCCAGACGCGAAGGGCTTCGACCAGCCCATCCTGGACGGCGTCCTCGGCTGCCGTGAAATCGGCTCCGCGGCGGACGAGGATGCCGAGCACGCTCGGCGTGAGGCTCCGGATCAGTGCCTCGTTCACCGGGCCGTCCCGGGACCGTTCACCAGCGTGGTCACTCTGTGATGGTGGGCGGGGTGGTGAGGAAAGGCCGCAGTTCGAGCCACTCGTGGATCGGTTTCCCCCCGGCCCCGGGCGCGGCCGACAGTTCGGCGGCCAGTTCGAGGGCACGCTGGTAGTTGTCCACATCGATCACCATCCACCCGGCGATGAGGTCCTTGGTCTCGGCGAACGGACCGTCGGTGACCGGCGGGCGTCCCGCACCGTCGTACCGCACGAAGGTTCCCTCCGGGGCGAGCGCCTGACTGTCGACGTATTCACCGGTCCCCTCGAGCCGGGCCGCGAACTCGTTCATGTATTGGATGTGGGCCGAGATCTCCTCCGGCGTCCACTGGTCCATGGGTACGTCGTTGACCGAAGCCGGGGCGCCACGGTAGTGCTTGAGCAACAGGTACTTGGCCATGGTGTTCTCCTCGGGTGCGGTGCGAACCATCCTGGTCGCATTCACCCCGGGGACGGAACCGCACACGCGTTCTCGACACCATCGCCGAAATAAATTTTCGGGGGCGCCGCGAAGGGTCAGAGACCCAGTACCGCCATCCGTTCGGCGTGGGCGGTCTGCATATGTTCGAACAGCGTGGCGATCCCGTTGAGATCCCCGGTGGCCGCCAGTACCAGTTCGGTGAGCTCATCGCGCTGCGCCATCACGTACTGGGCCTGGGTGATCGCTTCGCCGAGCAACCGGCGGCCCCACAGGGTGAGCCGATCGCGTTCGGATCTGCTGACCGCGACCGCCCGCCGGACTTCTTCCACGACGAATTCCGAGTGGCCGGTATCGGCGAGCACATCGCGCACCACGGCCGCCACGTCCGGGCTCAGCGCACCGGCGATCTCGCGGTAGAAATCGGCGGCGATACCGTCACCGACATGGAATTTGACCATCGACTCCAGCCAGGTGGAGGGGTCGGTGGAGCGGTGGTAGTCGTCGAGCGCGCGGGTGAACGGGGCCATGGCCGCGTACACATCGGCGCCGCGCGCGGTCAGGGCCGCGTCGAGCCGTTCGAAATGCGCGAGTTCGGCCGCCGCCATCCGGGCCACCGCGACCTTACCGCGCAGTGTGGGTGACAGCGTGGCTTCCTCGCTCAACCGGTAGAACGCGGATATCTCGCCGTAGGCGAGTACCGCGAACAGGTCGGTCACGCCAGCATGATCGGCGGGAATCGGCGAAGTGGACGAATCGCTCGGTGTAACAACCGGCCCGGCGGGTGACTGTGCTCCCATGGAACTCCAGCGTAGTACGCCACCGTTGCGCGACGCCGCGCTCACACCGGTGTGGTGAGGAACTTGTCGAGATAGGTCCAGGTCGTCGCGCGGGCGGTGGCGCCGGCGAGGATGCCCAGATGCCCGCCGGGCGCGGTTTCGTAGTGGACGGCCTTCGCTCCGGTGAGCGTGCGCAGGCCGTGCTCGACCGCACGGGCGGGGGTGATGACATCGGCGGGCCCGCCGACCAGCAGCACCGGGGCGGTGATATCGGCCAGCCGGATCGGTCCGCGACCGAAATCGACCACACCGCGGCCGATTTCGTCACGCAACACCAGCCGATTCCACAGCTGCTGGTACATGCGGCCCGGATAGCCGGGCATATCGGCCATGAAGCGGTCGATGGCCTCCATCCGGGCCAGGGATTCGGTGCGGGCGAGATTGTTGGCCACGAACCAGGGCCGCTTCACCTCCCGGTCCCATGCGGTGATGCGGTAGGCGAGCCTGGTCAGGGGCGCCGGGACACCGCCCACCGCACGCAGCGCCGCGCCCACGGCGTCGCCCGTGCCGGTGAGCCGGGCGGCCGCGGCGAGCTGCGGTGTCATCGGCATCGCGCGGTAGTTCAGCGGGGCCCCGACCGCGGTGATCGACCGCACCGGCAGATCCCCGTCCGCGGCCGCGGCCAGCAGCGCCATGGTGCCGCCCAGCGACCAACCGACCAGATCCACCTCCGGGTCGCCGCCGGCGGCGACCCGATCGGCGGCGGTGCGGCGGATCGCCTCGGGCAGGATGTCGTAGACCCAGTCGTCGAAGCCCATCCGGCGGTCGGCGTAGGTGATCGCGCCGTAGTCGATCACATACGGCGCGCGACCGGTCTCCAGCAGGAATTCCGCGAGACTCTGGCCCGGGCGTAGATCGAAGCAGCTCGCGGGCGCGGCGAGCGGCGGCACCAGCAGTACCGCGGCCGCCGACGGTTCGGTCGTACCGGCGAGCAGGGCCGGTTCGAAACGCCGGAGCAGGCGATGCGGTTCGTCCCACAGCACCGACGCGGGAGTCGGCCGTCGCCCCTCCACGCCGTCACCGAACGTCAGCGCCCAGACGTTACGCGCGGCCCGCTCGACGGTCCGGGACAGCTCGCCGTCCGGATCCACCGCCCGGACGGCGCGATCGGCCAGGGCGATACCTCGGTCTGCGATGCTCACGGCACGAATCTCTCATAGATGTATACGGCGGTACCAGTTATACCGGTGGCCGGCCGGTCGAGTGTGTGCCGAATCACTTCACCCCGGCGCGGATTTCCGGGTGCGCGCGAACACCTGCCGCACCGGGCGAAACACTCTGCCGCGCAGGACGGCCGAGCGGAAGAGGCCGCCGAAAAGAACAACGTCCAGCGGATTTGCGCGAGCGCCTTTCGGAGCGCGGAACAATAGCACGCTACAATCGCGACGGACAACGGAAGAATTCAGCCGATCCATGAGAACCGGCAGCGCCGAAAGTCGCGCACCCCGGGTGCGCCGTGCGGTGGCGAAGAATTCTCCGGGGTCCACGGAAAATGTGCGCGCACCAGATCCGCATCACCGATGCGCTGCGCCGATGTCCGAGCTTCGCTGCCCTCATCCGGGCACCTGCCGACATCCGGCGGCGGCCCGGGTGAGTATCGCAGGGCGGATCCGTGGTCGTCGCGGACCGGCCGGTCCGCCCCACGCCTCGTGCGCGTGTAGCGCGATAACGAGGGAAGGCACGAACCTGAGCAAGATCACAGTTGAACCGGAACCCGGTCTGGCGGAGACGCTGCTGACAGCCGAGTTGGACTCCGCACACACCGCACCGACTTTCACCGAATTGGGAGTACGCGACGAAATCGTGCGCGCGCTCGGTGAGATCGGTATCGAACGTACTTTCGCAATCCAGGAACTCACCCTGCCCCTGGCCCTGGCCGGCGAGGATCTCATCGGTCAGGCCCGTACCGGAATGGGTAAAACCTTCGGTTTCGGAGTTCCGTTGCTGCACCGGATCAGCACCGCCGAATCCGGTACCACGCCGCTGGACGGTACGCCGCGCGCACTGATCATCGTGCCGACGCGCGAATTGTGCATCCAGGTGACCCAGGACCTGGAGAACGCGGCGAAATACCTGACCAACCAGAAGGGTCCGCTGCGGGTCACCTCGATCTACGGCGGCCGCCCCTACGAAGCGCAGATCGGGGCGTTGCGCGCGGGCGTCGATGTCGTGGTCGGTACCCCGGGCCGGCTGCTCGACCTGGCCGATCAGCAGCACCTGATCCTCGGCAAAGTGGGCGTCCTGGTATTGGACGAGGCCGACGAAATGCTCGATCTGGGCTTCCTGCCCGATATCGAACGCATTCTCGGCATGGTGCCGGACAAACGGCAGACCATGCTGTTCTCGGCGACCATGCCCGGCCCGATCATCACCCTGGCCCGCACTTTCCTCACCCGGCCAACCCATATCCGCGCCGAGGAACCCCATGATTCGGCGGTACACGATCGCACCGCGCAATTCGTGTACCGGGCGCACGCGCTGGACAAGGGCGAACTGGTCGCCCGGGTGCTGCAGGCCGAGAGCCGGGGCGCCACCATGATCTTCACCCGTACCAAACGCACCGCGCAGAAGGTCGCCGACGAACTGGCCGAACGCGGTTTCGCGGTCGGCGCGGTCCACGGTGATCTCGGGCAGATCGCACGCGAGAAAGCCCTGACGAAGTTCCGGAAGGGCACTATCGATGTGCTGGTCGCGACCGATGTCGCGGCGCGCGGTATCGATATCGACGATGTGACCCATGTCGTGAACTACCAGTGCCCGGAGGACGAGAAGACCTATGTGCACCGGATCGGCCGCACCGGCCGGGCCGGACGCACAGGTGTCGCGGTCACCCTGATCGACTGGGACGAACTGACCCGCTGGGCGTCCATCGACGCCGCGCTCGGGCTGGGCATTCCCGACCCCGTGGAAACCTATTCACGCTCCCCGCACCTGTTCGCCGATCTGGGCATCCCGGAGGACGCCACCGGCACGGTCGGCGCGCGCAAACCCCAGCGTGACCCCGACGCCGTGGTGGTGGAGCGGCCCGAGCGGGCACCGCGCAAGCGCAACCGCCGGCGCACCCGCGGCGGCAAACCGGTCGAGGCGGACGCGACCACGACCACGACCGACACGCCCACCGGAACCGGTCCGGACGACGAGGCGCAGCCCGCCGAGGCACCCGCGCGGCGCCGCCGCCGCCGGCGGCGATCGGCCGATACCGAGTCCGGTGGAACCGAGGACAACGGTTCGGGGGCATCCGATACCCCGGCAGCCGGGTCCGATGACGCGCCGGCCGAGTCCGGGGAGAGCGGCGGGGACAAGGCCGACAAACCCGCCCGCCGCCGGCGGCGCCGCAAACCGGCCGATGCCGAGAACGGCGGTGAAACCGCCGACAGCCCGGCGCCGGTGACCGAGAACGCGGCGGCGCAGGCCTGACAAACGAACTACGGGCGCCGGCGGTAGTCGATACCACCGGCGCTCGTGGTGTATCCGGAGCCGGGACACCCGCACGGGGCTCCTGAGCACCGTCGGGTGCGATACCGGCCATCCGTTACGCTCGCCTACGTGCTCGCACCCGAGCGGCGAACGCGCGCCGACGTCGTCACCGCAGCCGCGATCGCCGTATTCGTGGTGGTCGCGGTGATTGTGGCGTGGGCAACCAGCGGGGTGGCGAACACCGAGTCGATCGTTGCCGGCGAGCCGGCCCGGCCGCCACAGCCCGCCGCGAAATTACCGGCGAAGCTCCAGGAGATGTGGCGCGCGCCCGATACGGCGACCGGCCGGGCGCTCACGGCCGAGGGCGTCGCGGTCACCGGGGCCGGCGGCACCGTGATCGGGCACGATCCGCGGACCGGCGAACAGGTCTGGCGTTACACCCGGGAGCTGCCGCTGTGCGGAGTGGAATCCCAGTTCGGCATGGTGGTCGCGGTCTACCGCACCGACCGCGGCTGTAGCGAGACGTCCATGGTCTCCGGTGCCGACGGGCAACGCCGGACGGCCCGCAGCAGCTATATGGACGATCAGGTGCGGCTTTCGGTCGACGGCACCTACGTCCTCGCCCAGGGTCCCGATCGGCTGGAGGTCTGGCGGTCGGACCTGGTGCGCACCCTCGAATACGGCTACGTGGACGCCAAGGAGAACTGGAAGACCCAGCCACGGAAGGGTTGCGCACTGCTGTCGGCCGCCTCCAGCCCGTCTCGGCTGGCGGTCGTGGAACGCTGCCCGGGTGAGCCGGCGGACCGGATCACCGTGCTGGCACCGGCCCCCAAGGACGACAATGTGCCCGAGGAGTACGGGTCACGACTGCTGGAAGGCGCGGGCGCCGCATCCGCCGACGCGCGCGTGATCGCGGTGTCGGACAATCGGATCGCGGTATACCAGCCCGGCACCGACGGACCCGGATCCGAGGCGCCACGACTGACGATCCTCGATGCCAAGGGCAATCCCGTCGTGGTGCAGGAACTCTCGGCCCCGCTCGACCGGACCGCCGCCACGGTACGCACCAACTCGGCGTTCCTGGTGTTCACCGGTAACAGTGTCATCGCTTTGAATTCCGGTACGTTCGAGCCGATGTGGACCGCGGCCGACGCGCTCGGCACCCCGGTGCCGATGGCGGGGAAACTGTTGCTACCGGTGCCGGGCGCGATCGCCGCCCTCGATCCGGCGACCGGCGCCCAGACGAACCGTATTCCGGTGGCGCGGCCCGATTACGGCGGTGGCCCGATCTCGCTCGGCGTACTCGGCACCACGGTGCTCGAGCATCGCGACGGTCAACTCGTGGCCCTCGCCGACCCCGCCACCGTCGACGCACCGCGCAGCGATACCGAGCGACCCGCAAAACCGTTGCGGTGAACCATTTTCTGTCGGTGTCCTCCGGCAGACTGCGCGCCATGACCGAAGCAGCACGACCTCTCGACACGGCCCCCGTCGCCGGCCGTCTCCGTTACGACGATCCCGACGCCCCGTGGAACCAGTACGCCGAGCAGGGCCCGGCCGACTGGAACATCGAGGTGATCCGGGAGTTCCGGGCCAACGGCGGACGGGTCGGCGGCGCCTACGCGGCGGCCGAACTGCTGCTGCTCACCACCACCGGCGCGCGGACCGGTAAACGACATGTGGTCCCGCTGGGTGCGCTGTACCGCGGCGAAACCCTGTACATCAGTTCCTTCGTCGAAGGTGGCTATCCCTCCTGGTATCACAATGTGCGCGCGGATCCGGCGGTGATCGTGGAACTGGGCGACCACATATACCACGGCACCGCCCGGGTGCTCACCGGCGCCGAATACGACGAATTCGCGGCCTGGGTGCTGGCGAACAATCCGTTGCTCGCCGACTTCCAGGCCACCACCGACTGCCCGGTGCCGCTGGTGGTGCTCGCCCTCGCCACCTGACGTCGAGCACACCGGCAGGGTCCCGAATGGCCGCGAGGGTCCGGCGGCCGGGCATGATGGACCGTATGCCCGGCCCCGACGACGCCCGTGTGGTACTGGTCCGCCACGGTGAAACCGATTGGTCGATGCGGCACCGCCACACCGGCCGCACCGAGCTACCGCTCACCGATACCGGCGCCCGGCAGGCCACCGCAGCCGGCCGGGTGCTGGCCGCGCTGCGGTTGCGCGATCCGCTGGTCTACGTCAGCCCCCGCGTGCGCGCCCGGCACACCGCCGAATTGGCCGGGCTACCCGACCCGCAGATAGATTCCGACCTAGCCGAATGGGACTACGGCGACTACGAGGGCCGCACCACCGCCGAGATCCGCACCCGGGACCCCGGCTGGACGGTGTGGACCGGCGCGATCCCCGGTGGCGAATCCGCCGAGCAGATCGGCGCCCGCGCCGACCGCGTGCTACGCCGGGCGGCCGCCGCCCTCGACACCCGGGATGTGGTCCTGGTCGGGCACGGGCATTTCTCCCGGGCCCTGATCGCCCGCTGGCTGGGGTTCGAGGTCCGGGAGGGCCGCCGGTTCGCGCTCACCACCGCCGCGGTGAGCGTGCTGGGCCACGAACACGAGGACCCGACGCTGTGGGCACACAACCTGCACGCCGACACCCTCGACTGATCCCGCGCGGGCGGCCCGCCCGCCACGCTCCGCATCCGGGCCGCGGCCCGCGACCAGACAAGGATTCCACGCCCGTGACCTCCGCCCCGCTCATCCGCCGCGCCACTCCCGCCGATGTACCCGCCCTCGTCGATCTGGTGTACGGCCTGGCCGAATACGAGAAGGCCCGGCACGAATGCACGCTCACGGCCGAACAACTGCGTACCGCGCTCTTCGGTCCCGAGCCCGCGGTGTTCGCCCGTGTGGCGCTGCTGGACGGTGTGGTCAGCGGCTGCGCCATCTGGTTCCGGAACTTCTCCACCTGGGACGGCGTGCACGGGATCTACCTCGAGGATCTGTACGTCGCCCCCGCGGCCCGCGGTAGCGGTCTCGGCCGGGCGCTGCTCGCGGCGCTCGCCCAGGAGGCACGGATCCACGGCTACAGCAGGGTGAGCTGGTCGGTGCTCACCTGGAACACGCCCTCGATCGGGTTCTACGAATCCCTCGGCGCACGTGTCCAGGACGACTGGGTGGGCTACCGGCTCTCCGGCGAGGCACTCACCGCCCTGGCCGAGACCGCGCCGACCGCTGCGGCGGAGTGAATCGCGGCGCCGGTCATTCCTCGTCCGTCACCCCGTACTCCTGCGCTGCCCAGCGCGAGGTCGGCGGCGCGAACAACAGGCCCAGCGCGCCCAGCGCCACCACTCCCAGCACGGTGCCGTACAGCGGCTGCCCCGACCCGAACAACAGCGACCACACCACCGGCAAGAGCAGCAGCTGGGTGATCACCGCGATCGCCCGCCCCCAGCGCTGCCCGAACAGCAGGCCGATCCCGGACGCAAGCACCGCGCCGCCCAGAATTCCGAACCACATGGCCGTGCCGTAGCCGCTGATCTCGTCCTCCCGGTGCCCCAGCAGAGCCCGCACGATCAGCACCGCCGCCACGGTCACCGCGACCGCGCCCTCCAGCGTCACCAGCCCCCCGGCCCCACGGACCGTCCCGGGCACACCACCGACGTCTTTTCGCTCGACCACCCGGCCAGCTTAGGTGGCCACCCTCTCAACCCCCACCCGCAGCGTCACGTGATCGATACCTCCTGCAGCCGGGCCGTCCCTTCATTCCATTAAGGTGCGTAGGTGCGGACGTTGTTGATCGTCAACCCCAATGCGACCTCTACCACGGCGGCCACGCGAGATCTGCTCGCGCACGCGCTCGAGAGCCGGACCCAGCTGACGGTGGCGCACACCCAGCATCGCGGGCATGCCGCGGAGCTGGCGCAGTGGGCGGCGACCAATGAGATGGATCTGATCGTGGTACACGGCGGGGATGGGACGGTCAACGAGACCATCAACGGTTTCGTACCGCTGCCGCAGGTGGACGACGGGCAGGTGTGGCGGCCGCGGCTCGGCATAATCCCGGGTGGTTCGGCCAATGTGTTCGCGCGGTCGCTCGATATCCGGCCCGACCCGGTGGCGGCAACCAATCAGCTGATCGATCTGCTCAAGGCCGGTGACGCCGACCGCCGAATCGGATTGGGGCTCACCGATGATCGCTGGTTCTGTTTCAGCGCGGGCGTCGGTTTGGACGCCGATGTGTGTGCCGCGATCGATACGGCCCGGGCCAAGGGGCATGCCGCGACCCCGGCGCGCTATGTGCGCACGACCGTCCGCCAATTCTTCCGCGTCAAACAGGACCGGCCCGAAGTCACGGTCCACGTTCCCGGACACGAACCCGTTTCCGGTGTTCATTACGCCTTTGTGACCAATACCAGTCCCTGGACTTATCTGAACGCCACTCCGGTGTGTACCAATCCGGGTACCCGGTTCGAAACCGGACTCGGTGTGTTCGCCGTGCGAACCATGGCGTTACTGCCTACACTGCGCCTGGCGACACAGCTGCTGTCGCCGCACTCCGAGCCGAAGTCGCGGAAATTGTTCCGTGACGACGACGTCCCGTCGGTGCGCATCACCAGCGCCGATCCCATCGGTCTGCAAATCGACGGCGACTTCATCGGCGAACGCGACGTGGTGGATTTCACCGCTGTACCCAACGTCCTGGACGTGGTCGCCCCGCGACCGGTTTGAACTGACACATTCGGGAAATACATCTCGTTGTGCTGCAGAAATCGGCGTAGGCGAGTACAAAGGACTGCGGCAGGTCCCCGATGCGGGACTTCAGTGCGTGAGCTTCCCCACGGTGCATCGGATACCTATTGACATCTACGGTGTTCGTGAAAGCATTCACAAGCAACCGTGCGGAAACATTCAGTTCGCACAAGTGAACGACCCACCAACCGAATCGGCGCCCCGTAGCGGCGCCCTACTAAGGAGCAGAAGGAATGGACTGGCGCCATAAGGCCATCTGTCGCGACGAGGACCCTGAGCTGTTTTTCCCGGTGGGCAACAGTGGTCCTGCGCTCGCGCAGATTGCCGATGCCAAGCTGGTCTGCGCTCGCTGCCCCGTGACCGCCGAATGCCTGTCCTGGGCTCTGGGATCCGGGCAGGACGCCGGCGTATGGGGCGGAATGAGTGAAGACGAGCGGCGTGCGCTCAAGCGCCGCAATGCGCGCACCCGCACTCGGACCGCCGTCTAGAGCGCAGGAAGCGATTACCGGACCCAGCCCGGTCCGGGGAGTCGCGAGTGCCCGGCACCAGCATTCTGGTGCCGGGCTGAATCTTTTCTACGGCCCGTCGGCGCGGGCAACGGACTTTGCCGGAATACAGCCCCGGAAATCCTCGGGGTGTTTTCGACCACAGGCGATCCCGGGCGTGCATAATTGATACCGGCGAGTTTCCGTCGGGTATCAACGTGCCGAGCGGCGCCCCAGCGGCACGCGCAGTACCGCGTCGGTGCCGATATCGGCTCCCGGGTGCAAGCCGATCGTGCCACCCAGTTCCGCCGTCACCAGCGTGCGCACGATCTGCAGGCCGAGACTGTCCGAGGATTGCAGATTGAATCCTTCCGGAAGCCCCCGCCCGTCATCGCCGATGATCACGTCCAGCCAGCGTGCCGAACGCTCCGCGCGGATGGTCACCGTACCGTTCTGGCCGCCGTCGAAGGCATGCTCGATGGCGTTCTGCACCAATTCGGTGAGCACCATGACCAGCGGGGTGGCCCGCTCCGCGGAGAAGACACCCAGAGAACCGGCGCGGCGCACCGTGATCCGGGCCGTGTGCACCGTGGCGACATCGGCCATGATCGGCAGCAGCCGGTCGACTACCTCGTCCAGATCGACTTCCTCGTCGACGGACATGGACAGCATCTCGTGCACCGACGCGATGGAAGTGACCCGGCGCACCGATTCGGTGAGCGCCCCCCGCGCCTCCTCGTTCTCGGTACGCCGGGCCTGCAGCCGCAGCAGCGCGGCCACCGTCTGCAGGTTGTTCTTCACCCGGTGGTGGATCTCGCGGATGGTGGCGTCCTTGCTGAGCAACGCCCGGTCCCGGCGTTTGACCTCGGTGACATCGCGGACCAGCACCGCCGCCCCCGCCAACTGCCCGTGCGGCCGCAACACCAGGGTGCGCAGCAGCACGGTGGCCCCCCGCGCCTCCACCTCCATCCGGCGCCCGGTACGCCCCGCCAGCGCGGCCTGGATATCCCCCACCACCTCCTGCGCGTCGAATGGGTCGGTGATCAGCGACCGAGTGGTGACGGCCAGATCCTGGCCCGCCAGATCGGCCTGCAACCCCATGCGGTGATACGCCGACAGCGCGTTCGGGCTGGCATAGGTGACGATCCCCTCGGTGTCGAGCCTGATGAACCCGTCACCCGCCCGCGGACTGGAATGGGTGGCAGCGCGGTCCTCTGTGGTCGGGAACGTCCCGTCGGCGATCATCTGGCACAGATCGTCGGCGCAGGCGACATAGGCGATCTCCAGCCCACTGCGCACCCGCGACCGCTGCCGGTCGGTATCCCGGCTGAGCACCGCAATCACATCGTCGCCGCACCGCACCGGAATCGCTTCCCGGATCGCGTGCACCGGATGCGGGTGGTAAACCCCCTGCGCCTCCCCCTCGGTATCGGTGCGCACGATCTCCCCGCGGGTGAGCGCCTCGAACACCTGAGAATGCTCGGAATACCGGGCCGTGGTCCCGACCAGGTCCTCCAGGTGCACCGTCGGCGCGGTGGTCGGCCGGCACTGGGCGACACACACGATATCGGCGCCGTCGTCGACCGGCCCCGCCCCAACCCACAGCAGCAGATCCGAAAACGACAGGTCGGCGAGCAACTGCCAGTCCCCGACCACCCGCTGCAGATGATCCACCCCCACCCCGGGTAGATCGGTGTGCTCGGCCAGCAGATCACTCAGTGTCGACATACTGTAATTTTGGCGCGCCTTCGGCGTGCGGGGTCGAGGGCCCCTCGGTCCCGCCGTTCAGGCCTCGAGACTCGCGCTTCGAGGCCGAAACGGCGAGACACAAGGGGGCCTCGACCCCGCGACGCCGCAGGCGGCGCCAAAAACACAGCACCTTCACAAGTAAGCTCGCAACGTCACCTTCGCGAACCGTGTCTCACCACTGCGAACTCTCACGAGCCGCTACCCGCACCGCCCTCGGCAGCGCCGGAACTACTGCACGACGGCGATGAGGTCGCCCTGCTGGAGGACCTGGCCCGGGGTGACCGCGATGGAGGCGACTTCGCCGCCGACCTCGGTGATCACCGGGATCTCCATCTTCATGGATTCGAGCAGGACGAGGGTCTGGTCGATCGCCACCCGGTCCCCTACTTCGACCTCGACGGTGAGCACTGTGGACACCATCTCCGCCCGCACTTCTTCCGCCATGACACCCCGTTCGCTCGGTTCGTTCCTGTATCGGGGTCCAGCCCGCTGTACCGCCGTCGGTACAGCCAACCACACATGGAAGAATGGCCGGGATCAACATGTACTCCCCGCAATCGCGGGATATGTCCCCAGGAGGGAGCTACCGATGGGTAAGCGTGGCCGCAAGAAGCGCAGCCGTAAGGGAAATGCCGCCAATCACGGCAAGCGTCCCAACGCCTGAGCCGTCCGGCCGAGGCCGGGCACAGACCACGAGCGGCCCGCACTTCGTCGAAGTGCGGGCCGCTCGGTGTGCGGAGGGTGGACCGGTATCAGGCCCGGTTCGGATCGGCGGGAAGATCGCCGCTGCGGAAGGTCACCGACCGGATCTCCACGGTGAGCCGTTCGCGCAGCGAATCGGGGGCCTTGTCGCCGCCGCATTTGCGGTGCAGCATGCTCTTGATCTTCTCTTCGATGCCGTAGGCCTCGATGCAGGGCGCGCAGTGGTCCATATGGTGCTGGAGCCGTTCGCGGGTGCGGTCGTCGCATTCGCCGTCGAGCATGAGCCAGACGTCGGCCAGTACCGCCGTGCAGTCGAGCTCCATATCGGGGTCGTGCTCGGTGCTCACTGCTTGACCTCCTGGCGCACCGCCGCGGCGGTATCGGCATCGCCGGACGCGGTGCGGTTGAACCCGCGTTCGCGCGCCACATCGGCGAGCAAACCCTTCAGTTGTTTCCGTCCGCGATGCAGCCGGGACATCACCGTACCGATAGGGGTGCCCATGATGTCGGCGATTTCCTTGTACGGGAACCCTTCGACATCGGCGTAGTACACCGCCATCCGGAACTCCTCGGGCAGTTGCACGAGGGCGGCTTTGATGTCGTCGTCGGGAAGCGCGTCGAGGGCCTCGACCTCGGCCGAGCGCAGGCCGGTGGAACTGTGCTCGGCGGTGGCGGCGAGCTGCCAGTCGGTGATCTCGTCGGTGGGGTACTGCGCGGGCTGGCGCTGTTTCTTCCGATACGAGTTGATGTAGGTGTTGGTGAGGATCCGGTAGAGCCAGGCCCGCAGGTTGGTGCCCTCTTTGAAGGACTTGAAACCGGCATAGGCCTTGACGTAGGTCTCCTGGACCAGGTCCTCGGCATCGGCGGGGTTACGCGTCATCCGCAGGGCAGCGCCGTAGAGCTGGTCCAGCATCGGTAGCGCGTCCCGCTCGAACCGCTGGGCCAGTTCGGCGTCGGTCTCCGGCTGCCCGGCAGGCCGCGCGTCGGCGCCGGTGTCGGTCGCCACGTCGTCCTCGCTCGTCACACGTGTCCCTTCGATCGGCTTACCTGCCAAATCTACCGGGAGCGTGAACTGCGGGAAGAACCGCGTGCGCGCCGGAGCCGGATCATGGTGGACCGGGCGTGGTTCGACGAGAACGGGCACCGTCACTCCTTCACTCGTGCGCGGGGCCGCACCAGCGGAACCGTCGGTTCCATCCGATGCGCTGTTTCTGCCGCGTACAACTCACTGCGCCCGCGAAGTGTTCCCCGACCATGGGAAAGTCACCTCACAGACCGGCCCGCCGCCGCCCGGGTAGGGTCCGGCCCATGGCAGCAGCCGCCACTCTGGCGATCCGGGCACTGGTCACCGCTGGTGCCGCCCACACCGTGCACAGCTACGACCACGATCCGCGCGCCGGCACCTATGGTGGCGAGGCGGTCGATGTGCTGGTCGCCCGGCTCGGTATCGAAGCGGGGCAGGTCTTCAAGACGCTGGTGCTGGAGTTGTCCACCGGGGCGCTGGCGGTCGCGGTGCTGCCGGTTCCCGGCACGCTGTCGTTGAAGGCCGCGGCGGCGGCGCTGGGGGTGCCCAAGGCGGCGCTGGCCGACCGGACCCGGGCCGAGCGCGGCACCGGTTACGTTCTGGGCGGAATCTCCCCGCTGGGACAGCGCAAACGCCATCCCACGGTGATCGACGACTCCGCGCTCGGCTGGGACCGGGTGCTGTGCAGTGCGGGGCGGCGGGGCCTGGAGATCGAGGTCGCACCCGCCGATCTGGTCCGGTTGACCGGCGCGGTCACCGCCCCGGTCACCGCCTGAGACCGGCGGCGCGAGCGCCGGATCGGCCCGCTCCCCGCGTGCCGAGGGGTAATTCCCCAGGTCAGACCCTTTCGTATGCGTTACTTGGTACGACCGATCGTCCGACCCGAGGATGTGATGCGATATGTCCCCGCGCAAATCTGTGCGCACCGTGTTCTTCGCCGTGTCCGCGGCCGTGGCCCTGTCCGTCGGCCCGGCGGTGCTGTGGGCGCCGGCGGCGTCGGCGGCGGCGCCGGCCGAGTTCCCGTTCGATGGCCAGGATGGTTCGGAGCAGGGTGGTTCGAAGCAGGGTGATTCGGAGCAGGAACCGGAGAGCCGCACCCCGGAGAACGATCTCGGTAAGCGCGCCGAGGAAGCGGGCGAGCGCGCCGAGGAAGCCGGCGGCGGAGTGGTGACCGAGGTCATCGATCTGAGCGGCGATATTTTGAAATGCGGCTTGCATATCGCCACTCCGGCGATCGAATGCCCCCTGGGCAGCTGAGCCTCGCGTCGGCCCGGGACAGCGCACCGTCCCGGGCCGACGCGACCTCACAGCAGGGTGGTCTGCTCGGCCGTATCCGGGGCGGACGCCAGTAGTTCCGGCCCGTTGTTCTTCACACTGTTCACCAGGGTCGACACCGGCCGGGCCGCGATCTCGGCCACCAGGGCCTCGCTGGGCGGCCCGAGCAGGTCGGCGGGAGCGCGGTGATCGGGGTCGAGCCAGGCGTCCCAGTGTTCGCGGGGCATGGGCAGCGGCATCCGGTCGTGGATTCGGGTGAGGTCACCGACGGCGTCGGTGGTGAGGATCGTGCACGACAGCAGCGGTTCCGGATCGTCGAGCGACCGGTCCCGCCAGACCGACCACAGCCCCGCCATGTACAGCCGCTCACCGTCCGGACGCGACATGAAGTACGGGTGCTTGACCACCTTGGGCTTCTTCCCGTTGCCCGGATCCGCCGGATCGGGTTCGACGAGCCATTCGTACCAGCCGTCCATCGGGACCAGGCAGCGCCGGTATTTCACCGCGTCCCGGAAGGACGGTAGCGTCGCCGCCCGGTCTGCCCGGGCATTGAACAGCGGTTTCCCCTTCACCGGAACCCCCGGTTCGGCCGCTTTGCTCCAGTGCGGAATCAACCCCCAGCGCATCCGCCGGATCCGGCGGCTCGGTGTGTCGTCGGGGTGTTCGTGGGTATGCCGATCCACGACCGTGACGATCTGCGTCGTCGGCGCGACGTTGTAGTTGACGCCGGGCGCCCGGCCGCCGCCGGTGTCCGCGGCCTTTCCGGCCGCCGGCCCGCCACCGCCCGGCGCTCCGAGACCCCCGGAGGCCCCGGTTTCGTCGATGGCGTCCAACTCGACCGCGAGCCGGCCGGGATCCGTCGTAGTCGCATACCGTCCGCACATATTCCGATACTTACACCGAATACCGACAGATCAAGACAATCCCGGGCCCGTCCGCCACAATGATGGCAGTACTTGGTGACGTGTTGAGAGTTATGTCTTAGCATTCTCTCACCGGGACGCGGCGGTCACCGACTGCCCGTTCACGCGCGCAGCTACCGCCCTACTTTCCACAGAGGAGAACCTGTGACAACCACCGAAAACGCCACCGAGAAAGAATCGGTGCTCACCTCGGTCGATCCGGCCACAGGAGCGACCCTGGCCACGTACCCGATCGCCGACGAGAAGGCGGTCGGCGAGGCTGTCGCGAAGGCGCGCGCCGCCGCTCCGGTCTGGGAGGATCTCGGTTTCGACGGCCGGAAGAAGGCCCTGCTGCGCTGGTCCAGCCGGCTGGTGGCCAAATCCGACGAATTCTGCGCGCTCATCCACGCCGAGAACGGCAAACCGCTCGACGACGCCTTTCTGGAACTGATGCTCGCGCTCGAGCACATCGCCTGGGCGGCCAAGCACGCCAAGAAGGTGCTGTCCCCCCAGAAGGTCCCCGCGGGCCCGCTGATGGCGAACTTCTCGGCCCGGATCGAATACCGGCCGCTGGGTGTCATCGGCGTGATCGGGCCGTGGAACTATCCCGTCTACACCCCTAACGGGTCGCTGGCCTACGCCCTGGCCGCCGGTAACACCGTGGTGTTCAAGCCGTCGGAATTCTCCACCGGAATCGGTAACTTCCTCGCGGAGGCCTTCTCCGAGGCCAATCCGGAGCTGCCCGAGGGCGTTTTCGTCGCGATCAACGGTTTCGGCGCGACCGGTGCCGCGCTGGTGAAATCCGGAGTAGACAAGGTCGCGTTCACCGGTTCGGCCGCCACCGGACGCAAGATCATGGCCTCGGCCGCCGAAAACCTCACCCCCGTGCTGCTGGAGTGCGGCGGTAAAGACCCCGTGATCGTGGCGGCGGACGCGGATGTGAAGGCCGCCGCCGACGCCATCGCCTGGGGCGCAACCTCGAACAGCGGCCAAACCTGCGCCGGCGTGGAACGCGTCTACGTGGACAAGTCGGTCAAGGAGGAATTCCTCGCCGAGCTGACCCGCATTCTCGAGGATGTGAAACCGGGTTCGGACAAGGACGCCGCCTACGGCCCGATGACCATGCCGAGCCAGATCGACGTCGTCAAGAAGCATATCGACGCGGCCCTGGCCAGCGGCGGCAAAGCCCTGCTGGGCGGCCCCGAATCGATCAAGGGCCCTTTCATCGAACCCGTCGTGCTGGTGGACGTGGACGAGGACTCGGCGGCGGTCAAGGAGGAGACCTTCGGCCCGACCGTCACCGTCACCACGGTGAACAGCATCGACGAGGCCGTGGATCTCGCCAACAACACCACCTTCGGCCTGGCCTCGGCGGTCTACTCGAAGAAGCAGGGACTCGAGATCGCCCGGCGGCTGAAGGTCGGCGCGACCTCGGTGAACTCGGTACTGGGCTTCGCCGCCATCCCCGGACTGCCCTTCGGCGGCAGCGCCGATTCCGGTATCGGTCGTATCCACGGTGAGCCGGGTATGCGCGAATTCGTCCGGCCCCATTCGATCGCGGTGCAGCGCTTCACGATTCCCGGAATGGCGTTGCAGAGCTACCGCCGCACCCAGGCGAATATGAAGATGCTGCGCCGGATGGTTCCACTGCTGCACGGCCGGAACAAGTAGTCCGGCCACCACAGATGCGGACGCGATCGGTGGTGCTCGGCGACACACTGACGAGCACCACCGATACGCCTGTCGGCCCGATGCGCCAAGATGGACTGGTGAGTTTCTGGCCAGCGCCCCATGTCGATGCCCCAGTGCATGCGACCGTCACCCTGCCCGGCTCCAAATCGATCACGAACAGAGCGCTGGTACTGGCCGCGCTCGCCGATGGCCCCTCGACCATCACCGGAGCCCTGCGCAGCCGTGACACCGGTCTGATGATCGCCGCGCTACGTGCCCTGGGCACCCAGATCATCGGTGACGCCGACACCCTCGCCGTCACCCCCACGCCACTACGGGGTGGCCGGGTCGACTGCGGCCTGGCCGGAACCGTGATGCGTTTCGTCCCCCCGGTCGCGACCCTCGCGGTGGGCGAGACGGCCTTCGACGGCGATATCGCCGCCCGGGTCCGCCCGCTGCGCACCATCCTCGACGCCCTGCGCGGACTCGGGGCGGATATCGAGGGCGACGCCCTGCCGTTCACCGTGCGCGGGACCGGCGCCCTGCGCGGTGGCGCCATCACCATCGACGCCTCCGGTTCGTCGCAGTTCGTCTCCGGTCTGCTGCTGTCGGGCGCGCGTTTCGACGAGGGCGTGGTGGTGCGCCATTCCGGGGGCGCGCTGCCCTCCATGCCGCATATCGAGATGACGGTCGAGATGCTGCGCCGCGCCGATGTCGTGGTCGAGGCGCCCGCCGACGTCCGGGCCGAACAGACCTGGACCGTATCCCCGGGCCCGATCCGCGCGGTCGACTGGACGGTCGAGCCGGACCTGTCCAATGCCACCCCGTTCCTGGCCGCGGCCGCGGTCACCGGCGGCAGCGTCAGGATCCCGCACTGGCCGCGGCTGACCACCCAGGCCGGTGACGTCATCCGGGAGATCCTGGTGCGGATGGGTGCCGAAGCCGGTTTCAGTGACGGCGCCCTCACGGTGACCGGCCCGGACCGGCTGGCCGGTATCGATATCGATCTGCACGATGTGGGCGAGCTGACCCCGACCGTCGCGGCACTCGCGGCGCTGGCCGATTCGGAGTCGCGGCTGCGGGGCATCGCGCATCTGCGCGGGCACGAAACCGATCGGCTGGCGGCACTGTCCACCGAGATCAACCGGCTCGGCGGGCGGGTGTCCGAAACCGAGGACGGCCTGGAGATCGTCCCCGCCCCACTGCACGGCGGCCGCTGGCATTCCTACGCCGACCACCGCATGGCCACGGCCGGCGCAATTCTCGGGCTCGCCGTACCGGGAATCGAGATCGAGGATATCGGGACGACGGCCAAGACCCTGCCCGATTTCGTCGCCCTGTGGGAATCGATGCTCGACCCGCAGTCGGCCGAACCGGGAGCGGCTCACTGAGCCGGCGCGGCCGCAGCACCGCCTCCTACGACGAATCCGATGTCCGGGTACGTCCCGGGCGGAGTTCGCGGCCGCGGACCAAGACCCGCCCGGAACACCGCGATGCGCAGTCGGCGATGGTGGTCTCGGTGGACCGAGGGCGCTGGGGGTGCGTGCTCGACGGCGATCCGCAGCGTCCGCTGGTGGCCATGCGGGCCCGGGAACTCGGCCGCACGCCCATCGTCGTCGGTGATCGGGTCGACGTGGTCGGCGACCTGTCCGGCCGGCCCGACACCCTCGCGCGGATCGTCCGGGTCACCGAGCGCACCACCGTGCTGCGGCGCACCGCCGACGACACCGATCCGTTCGAGCGGGTGGTGGTCGGTAATGCGGAGAAGTTGTTCATCGTGGTGGCGCTGGCCGATCCGCCGCCGCGTACCGGGTTCGTGGAGCGGGCCATGGTGGCCGCCTACGCGGGCGGCCTGGAACCGGTCCTGTGCCTCACCAAGCACGATCTGGCCGGCGACTCGGAATTCGCGGCCGCGTTCGACGATCTCGACCTGACCATCGTCTACGCGGGTATCGACGACCCGCTCGACGCGACGCTGGCCCTGCTCACCGGCCATCTCACCTGTTTCCTGGGGCATTCCGGGGTGGGCAAATCCACCCTGGTCAACCGGCTGGTCCCCGACGCGGCGCGCGCGGTCGGCGAGGTATCCGGGGTCGGCAAGGGTAAGCACACCTCCACGCAGTCGGTCGCGCTGGCGCTGCCGGGTGGCGGCTGGGTCATCGACACTCCGGGTGTCCGGTCGTTCGGCCTCGCACACATCACGCCCGACGATGTGATCGCGGCCTTCGCCGATCTCGCCGCGGCGATCGAGGACTGTCCGCGCGGTTGTACGCATCTGGGCCCGCCCGCCGATCCGGAATGCGCGCTGGACGAACTCCCGGGCAAAGCGCGGCGAGTGGCCGCGATCCGCCGCCTGCTGGTCGCGCTGAACTCCAACGACCAGTGGTGAGCACGGCGGTTACCGCAAGCCGGCGTTCTTCGGCTTCGGCACCCGGGGTTTCGGCGCCTTGGGCGGTAGTGACCCGGCGAATCGGACGCCGCGTTCGACCCAGGTGGTGAGGTCACGGTCGTCGCGGACCGCCGCCGCCGTCACCCGTAACCACCCGTCCAGTTCCCGGCCCTGCATCACCATGGGCGTCACCGAGACGTCGTCGACCAGCGCGGCGGCCGCCGCGGGTTCCATTCGCACCATCAACCCGCCCTCCCGGCTGACCGCCACCCCCATATGGCCGCCGATCAGGAAGGCCAGTCCGCCGAACATCCGGCGCTCGGAGACAGCGGTGCCGGCGGCCAGCACGGCCCGGACCCGCTCCGCCAGTTCTTCGTCGTATGCCATGGGCTCAGTGTCCGCCCTCGCGCCGACAGATTCTTCCGACCACGGCCAGGACACAGCGAACACGGTGGCTCGATCCGAAAGGATTCGTTCCGCGCCGGGGGACCGCGGCGCTCTCGCCCGGTGAAAGCGTCGCAGGCCTGGACCGCCGGACCCCCTGTCCGATTCCCCGTCCGCCCTCGGAAGACCCGCCGGCCTTCGCCGACGGCGAGCGAATTCCAACATTGCCCGCCACCCCGTCGACCCGAGGTTCCGGCATCACCGGATACATAATAGCTACACTTGTGTAGCTATTGATTCGTAGCTACATTTGTGAACCTAGTTACGGCGAAAGAAGCGCCCATGAACTTCTCGCTGCCCGTCACGGTCGGCTGGACGACACCGACCATCACGTCGAAAACCACACTGACCACGCACCTGTGGACCGCGCCGCCGCTGCGGCGCGGTTCGCAGATCCACGACCAGGCATTCGACGCGCTGCGTGCACTCCGGACCGACTACACGCGATTCCTGCCCTGGTGGTCCTCTCCCAAATTGGCCGTACCCGAACTCGACGCGCCCGCCGACGGCCGGACCTCCTGGGATTTCCGGCAGCTCGACGAATTCGTGGATGACTTCCTGGACGCCACCGCCGGGCGACCGGTGGTGGCGAATTTTGCCACCATCCCCACCTGGATGTTCGATACGCCGGAACCGGTTGTGGTACAGGAGGATCCGTCCGCGATCCATTGGGACTACGAACAAGGCACGCAATTGCGGGACCCATCCCTCGCCGAAGTGGCCGGACATTTCGAGCGGATCGGCCGCTGGTACATCGATGGCGGATTCACCGATCAGTTCGGAGTACGGCACGAATCCGGCCGCGACCACCGCTTCGCCTACTGGGAGGTGCTGTGCGAACCCGATATCGGCCACCAACTCGCACCCGAGGTCTACACCCGGCTCTACGACGCGGTCGTCGAACGACTGCGTCCGCTCGATCCGGAGATGAAGTTCATCGGGCTCTCACTCAGCCCGATCAGCACCGATCCGGAATACTTCTGGCACTTCCTCGACCCGGCCAACCACAAGGACGGCATCCCCCTGGACGCGTTCTCCTACCATTTCTACGCGACACCGCAGATCGTCAACCCGATGTCGCCGGCCGGGAACGCACCGTTCGAGGAATGGCCAGGCCTGTTCTTCGCGCAGGCGGACGGTTTCCTCCGTCAGGTGCGACTGGTCGAATCGATCAAGCAGCGCTTGTCCCCCGGAACCGAGACACATATCAACGAACTCGGCACCTTCACCCCTGATGTGATGAATCCGGAACCGGAGGCACCCGAGGACTACTGGGCGCTCAGCGGAGCTGTCATCGCGTACCTGTGGTCGCGGCTGACCGCACTCGGCATCGACCTGGTGGGCGTGGCCGAATTCATCGACTATCCCGGGATGATTCACGGCGCCTCCCTGCTCGACTGGAACACCGGCGAGCCCAATGCCCGCTATCGTGCGCTGCAACTGCTGCTCGACAGTTTCGGCCCGGGCGACATCGTGCACCCGGCCACGACCTCTCCCGTGCCGGATGCCCCGGAGACCACGGTGCACAGCCAGGCCTTCGAATCCCCGGACGGCCGGCGCCGCATCCTGCTCGTCAACAAGAATCCGCGCCCGGTCCCGGTGTACTTCACCGACCCGGTGGCGGCGATCGATATGGTCGACACCACGACCGGATCCGGTCCGGCGCTGCGGAAACAGGTGACGAACGGGGAGGTCGAACTCGGTGCGTTCGCCACCGCCGTCGCGGTCGTCGGTTCCGCCGCCGACTAGTCTGCACGGGACAGGTCCCGCGCGATCACCGGAAAGACAGGTTCCATGCCCGGCACACGTGGCCGCCGAAGCGACGCCGAAGTGGTGGCGGCGGTGCGTGCCGCGGTCGTCGAGGAGCTGATCGAGGTCGGCTTGGGCAAGCTCACCATGGACGGGATCGCGCAGCGCGCCGGTATCGCGAAAACCTCGCTGTACCGGCGCTGGGACAGCCCGCACGCAGTACTACTCGATGCGCTGCGCAACGAGTTTCCACAGGAGCGGCCCACCCCCGCCCCGACCGACGATCTGCGCCATGATCTGATCGAGGCCCTGCGGCTGATGGTGTCCTGGCTGGCGACGCCCACCGCGCGCGCCACCGGCGCGATTCTCGCCGAGCGCGAGCGCTATCCGGAACTGGCCGAGTCCATCTACGTCCAGGTGTTCGAGGCGAAGGGCGGCCGCTTCACCAGTACCGTATTGCGACACTACGCGGACGCCGGCTGCATCGACCCGCACCTGCTCACCCCGGTTGTCGTCGATATCGGCGAGGCCCTCGTGCTCAAGTTCTCCCTCGACTCGGGCGAACTCCCCGGCGACCGGATCCTCGCAGATATCGTCGACCAGGCCATTCTTCCCGCGGTCGGGCACCGGCGCTGATTCCGGCGCTCGGCCTACTCCGCCACGCCCGCGGTCACGCCGGCCGCCGGAACTCGGCCGGGGCCTTCGGTACCCGGCCCACCACACCCACGTGCACCTCGGCACCCCTCGGTGAGTCGATGCGGCACGCCCTCGACGGCTCGGTCTCCACCGGCGGCCGGGCGTACACCGGCCGACCGCGCGCTGACGTCAGAGGGCGGGCCCACTGGTCAATTTCTCCGTTTGTTATAGTTCAATCATAACAAGGAGGTGCCCATGAACACCCAGAGTTCGCTCCGGCTCTGCCTACTCGCCGGACTCCCACCGATCCTGTCCGCCGTCCCCAACATCGTGTTGCTGGCCGCGGCGGCCGACCGGCTGCCCGATCCCCTGGCCACCCATTTCACCGCCGACGGCGCCGACGGCTTCACCGGGCGGGTACCGACGATGTTCGTCTCCGCCGGTCTGGGCCTCGGCCTGGGAGTCCTGTTCGCCGCGATCCTCGTGGTGGGGGTACGCACCAACGCGCGCCGGGCCGATAGCCCGGTGGACCCGATCAAGTCACTGGTCGCCGTGTCCTGGGGGGTGGGCGGATTCGTCGGCGCGATCGTGCTGGCGGGCACCATCGCCAACCTGGACGCCGCCGATCCCGCGCAGGTCACACTCTCGGGCTGGGCGTTCGCCGCAGCGGCGGTCGCCGGGTTGCTGTTCGGGGCGGCGGGCTGGCTCGCCGCCCCGGCGAGCCCGGTGACACCCGGTCCGGCACCGGCCGCACCCCTCCCTCTCGGCCGCACCGAACGCGTCAGCTGGTCACGGCGAGCGGTGTCACCCTGGATGCTGTTGACCGGTGTGGTCGCCGTGCTCATGGGAGTGGTGGTCGGATTCGTCGCCCAGCCCCTGACCGGGGTACTGCTCGCGCTCACCGGGGTGCTGCTCGCGCAACTGGCGCTGCTGCGGGTGGTGGTGGACCAGCGCGGCCTCACCGTGGGGACCGGCGTGCTGGGCTGGCCCCGGTGGCGGCTGCGGCCCGGCGACATCACGGAGGTATCGGCCGACGACATCTCCCCCCTTCAGTACGGCGGATACGGCATCCGGGTGATCCCGGGCGCCACGGCCGTAGTACTACGCGCCGGACCCGGCATCGTGGTCACCCGCCGCTCGGGGCGCCGGTTCGTGGTCTCGGTCGACGACGCCGGCACGGGTGCGGGTGTCCTGGCCGGTGTCGTCGCACGGGCGGACTGAACCAGTGCTGATTCGTGTCGATCCGGCGCGGCCCGAACCGCTGGCCGACCAGATCGCCGCCTGTGTCCGGCGCGCGATCGCCGACGGTGCCGCGCCCGCCGGCACCCGGCTGCCCGGCGCCCGGGAACTCGCGGCGTCACTGGACGTCAGTATCCACACCGTGCTCGCGGGCTATCAGCGGTTGCGCGACGAAGGGCTGATCGAACTGCGCCGCGGGCGCGGTGCCACCGTCCGGGCCGGGACACCGGACGGGCGGGCGGCGGTGATCGAACTCGCCCGGCAACTCGTGGCAGCCGCCCGCCGCATCGACCTCGACGAGACCGAACTGCTCGAACTCGTCCGCACCGCGGCGCGCTGACCGCACCCGCGCTGTGTCTCCGGCGGCCGGGCACAGCGCGGGTACAGCGGGCTCGGACACCCGCCACCGCGCTGTCAGGCGCCCGCCGCGGCCGTGACCGGCGCGAACCGGCCTGTATGGCGGCTGAGCCCGTAATGCCCGCGCAGCGTCGTCTCGGTGTACTCCGTCCGGAACAGACCTCGCGCCCGAAGGATCGGGACCACCCGGTCGACGAAATCGATCAGGCCGCCGGGCAGGTACGGGGGCATCACATTGAACCCGTCCGCGGCGCCCGCCTCGAACCACGCCTGCAGATCGTCGGCGATCTGTTCGGGGGTCCCGGCGATGGTGCGATGTCCGCGGCCACCGCCCAGCGCGGCGATGAGTGCGCGCACCGTCAGCGACTCCCGGCCGGCCAGGTCCTTGACCAGCTGGTATCGGCTCTTGTTGCCTTGGATCTGATCGATCGGGGGCAATGGCGGCAGCGGCGCGTCGAGCGGATGGCCGGTCAGATCCAGGCCGAGCATCTGGGAGAGCTGGCGCAGCGAGTACTCCGGGGAGATCAAATCGGTGAACTCCTGCTCGAGCCGTTCGGCAGCCGCCTCGGTCTCGGCGATGAACGGCACGATCCCGGGCAGGATCACCACGTCACCGGGATCGCGTCCGTGGCCGGCGGCCAGCGCCTTCACCTCGCGATAGAACTCCCGGCCCTCCGGAATGGAGCGTTGTGCGGTGAAAACGGCCTCCGCGTAGCGTCCGGCGAAATCCTTACCACTGGTCGAGGAACCGGCCTGGACGAGCAGCGGGCGTCCCTGCGCCGACCGCGGCACATTGAGCGGGCCGCGCACCTTGAAGCGGTCCCCGTGATGGTCGATCGTGTGCACTTTCGACGGATCGGCGAAGATCCCTGTCACGGCGTCGAGCACGACGGCGTCGTCCTCCCAGGAGTCCCACAGCGCTGTCGCGGCGTCGACGAACTCCGCCGCCCGCACGTACCGGCCGTCGTGATCGGGCACCTGGTCGTAGCCGAAATTGGCGGCTTCGTCGGCGGTCCCGGAGGTGACGATGTTCCATCCGGCCCGCCCGCCGCTGATCTGATCGAGCGAGGCGAATTTGCGGGCGAGGTTGTAGGGCTCGTTGTAGCCGGTGGAGGCGGTGGCGATGAGACCGATCCGCTCGGTCACCACCGCCATCGCCGACAGCAGGGTGATCGGCTCGAATACCGCCTGGGTGTTGCGTTCGATCCGCGGGCCCACCGCGAGGCCGTCGGCGAAGAACACCGAATCGAGTTTGCCCCGTTCGGCGATCCGCGCGAGTTCCTGGAAATGGCCGACCCGCAGCACATTGCGCGCCTCGGTCCACGGATGCCGCCAGGCCGCTTCGTGGTGGCCGACACCCATGAGGAACGCGTTGAGATGGAGTTGGTGCGACATCACTACCTGTCTAGAGAGCTACGCGCCAGCTGGACAGCCGACGCTCGACGAACACGAGGATCGCGTTGAAGATCAGGCCGACCAGCGCGATGGCGATGATCCCCGCGTACATATCGGGAATCTGGAAGTTCAGCTGGGCGGCGGTGATCAGGTACCCGAGCCCGGCCTTCGCCCCGACCATCTCGGCCGCGATGAGCACCAGGATCGAGGACGCCGCGGCCATCCGCAGGCCGGTGAATATGGTCGGTACCGCCGCCGGCAGCACCACCTTGTACACCAGCGCGATCTGCGAGAAGCCCAGCGAACGCGCGGATTTGACGAGCAGCGGATCGACCGTGCGCACCCCGGAGATGGTGTTGAGCAGGATCGGGAAGGTGCAGGCGTAGATCACCAACGCCACCTTCGAGGTCTCGCCGATACCCAGCACGAGAATGAAGACCGGCAGCAACGCCAGCGCCGCGGTATTGCGGAACAGTTCGAGGACCGGGTTGAGGAAATCGGCCACCGGCCGGTACCAGGCGATCACGACGCCCAGCGGAACCGCGATCGCCACCGCGATCACGAACCCGGTGAGCGCGCGGGACAGACTGGCCGATACGTGCTCCCAGAGCTGCCCGTTACCGATCAGCTCGAAGAAGGTCCCGGCGACCTCGGTGAACGGCGGCAGGAAGACCTTGTCGACCAGACCCACCCGGGGCGCGACCTCCCACAGCGCCAGGAAGGCCAGGATCGCGACCGACGGTTTCGTCACCCGCCAGGCCAGCGCGACCAGCCACTGCACCGGTCGGCGGCTCGCCGGTGCGGTGGACCGGGCGAGCGCGGGCTCGGGCCCGGCGGTGCGCGGCGCGTCGAGGGTGCCGGTGGCGAGTGCGCTAGACATGCTGAACCTCTTCGGTCGTCGAGATATCGGCGAGTTCGAGCGAGTGGGCGCGTTCGACCTCGTCGTGCAGCAGGGACCAGATACGGTGGCGCAGCGCACGGAACTCCGCACCGGAGCGGACGTCCTCGGCGGTGCGGTCGAATTCGACGTCGACCACCGTTTTGATCCGGCCGGGCCGGGAGGTGAGCACCGCGACCCGCTGCCCCAGGTAAATCGCTTCGTCGATGCCGTGGGTGATGAACAGGATCGTCTTACCGGTGCGCTCCTGGATACGCAGCAGTTCGTCCTGCAGCGATTCCCGGGTCTGCGCGTCCAGCGCGGCAAACGGCTCGTCCATCAGCAGCACTTCGGGATCGAAGGCCAGGCTGCGGGCGATCGCCACGCGCTGTTTCATACCGCCGGACAGTTCGTGCGGGTAGCGGTCGGCGAAACCGGCCAGTCCGACGAGTTCGAGGTAGTGCTCGGCCCGCTCGCGCCGCTCCGCGCGCGGCACGCCTTTGGCCTCGAGCCCGAATTCGATATTGCGGCGGGCGCTGCGCCAGGGCAGCAACGCGTACTGCTGGAAGACGATCCCGCGGTCCAGGCCGGGCCCGGTGATCGGCGTGCCGTCGAGCAGGATCTGCCCGGAGGTGGGGGTGGTCAGGCCGCCCAGCAGGTCGAGCAGCGTGGATTTACCGCAACCGCTGGGGCCGACGAGAACCAGGAACTCACCCGCGGCGAGGTCGAGGGTGATGTCCTCGATCGCGGTCAGCTCGGTCTGCCGGCCCCGGATCGGGAATCTCTTACTCACCTGAGCCAGGCGAAGTTTGGGTGTGCTGCTCATTTGTCACCGGCCAATGCTTGTCCGTCAGGTGCTGGGCTCACGTCATGGTGCGGCCGTGGCTCCGAAGTCTGAACCATTTGCGTCAGCGCGAGTCGAACGGCCGGCCCGGCGCCCGGTGCGCCGCCGGTATCGCCCGCAACACCCCCGCAGGGGTACGCAAGTCCCAGATGGCATCGAATTCACCTGTGCGCCACGGCATATTCACGGTCCCCCGATGTAATACCGAGGTGTGTTCGGCGCGCTCGCCGGACACACCCGTGGAGCGCTTCGCGGCGGTCCGGTTTCCGAGGGGAAGGTCAGTTCCGATGGTTCAAGAGCCCGGCACCTGGGCCGGACTGAAACAGGAGGCCTCCCAAGACCTGCTGTATTTCGATCCCGCTGCCGCGGTCACCGGCGCCGACGCCGCCAAACGTCTGGTCGACCAGTTGTTGCGGGCGCGAGAGGCGATCCAGAACGAAAAGCTCGACGATATGGTGAACATCGCCGGGAACTTCCTGACCTCGGGTATCAACCTCACCGGAATATACGAACAGCGCGGCGAACGCTTGTACACGGTGCTACAGGATCACATCAATATCGCCCGGGAAATGGGTGAGGCGTTTGTTCAGGCCGGCCTGTATTACCGCAGAACGGAGGCGGAGAACGCGGACAACCTCGCGCTCGACGAGCTCGCCGGCTTCCACATTCCGTACGAGCCCACGTCGCCGGATCTGAGCCTGGACACCGGCGATACCCGGTACGACGATCTGCCCCGGCCCATGGGTGAATTGCAGGACGCGGGCTTCGATGGAACAGCCGACGATATCCATGTGCAGTCCGCTTACGGCCTGCCCGGTGAGCTCACGAATTACGCGGGCCGCCAGGAGTCGATCTCACCGGACACCGTCGGGCTGGAGGAGAGTACCTCGCTCGGCTTCACCACGTTCCGGGGACTCGCCCGTGACCTGCCCGGCGATGTGGCGAATACCTACAACGCGGCCCTCGCGTGGTGGCGGCTGGCCGGCCATGTGAAATCCGAACTGGAGAAGTTCGACGGCGCGATCGAGGGTATACAGGACAAATGGCTCGGTCCGGCCGCGGACCGAGCGCGGACGGCGACCGAGAACTATGTGGATTCCATCGGCCCACTGTGGAATTCGATGTTCTCGATGAGCGAGAACCTGCACTACACCTCGGAATGGCTGCGCCGCACCCAATTGTCGATGCCACAGGAGGATTTCACATTCCGCAGTCTGTCGGTCGAGCAGACAGTGCTCACGCGGTATCGCGAGGAGTGGGTCAAGCACTACGCGAACGGCATGACGAACACCCTGGCGGAGATGCCGGTGATCGAAGGGCCGATCGCCGAACCCGAACCGCCACCCAATAGCGGCAAGGGCAACAGCAGTGGCCATGGCAGCGGCGACGGAAACGGCAACGGCAACGGCAACGGCAGCGGCAACGAACAAACCCCCGAACAGGCGTACGACGAGGGCTACGACGACGGGTACGAGCAAGGTTTCGAGGACGGTTCCCGCCAGGGCCCGGGCGAAGGCACCGGTCAGGGCCAAAACGCTGGTCAGGGTCGGGGTCAGGGCGAAGGCACCGGTCAAGGCCGAGGCGAGGGCAGCAGCCAGAGCCGAGGACAAGGTGGCGACCAGGGCCAGGGCAGTGGCCGAGGTGGCGATCAAGGCCAAGGTGGTCACCAGGGCGGAAACAACCCGGGCGGCGGCGAAGAAGCACCTCATGTCCCCAGCTACGACGAAGCCGAGTACGGCACCGGCGGCCGGCCGGCCGGTGATACCTCCCAGGAACCCACCGAGGGCGAAAACGGCGGCGAACCCGTCACGGGCATCCTGGCGCCGGTCACCGGTGCCACCATGCCGAAGAACCCCACAGCCGCCGATGTCCTCGGCAAGCTCACCGGCATCCCCAAATCGCTATTGCCCGACGCCCTGAAGAACATCCCGATCACCGGCCAGAACGGCAAACCCCCGACCCTCGCCGACGCCTTGTCGAAGATCACCGGCATCCCCGTCGACGAGATGCCGCAGGAATTGCAGGACACCCTGCTGGAGGAGTTGTACTCGGAGGACTCGCCGTACGGATCGGACTCCACCCTGTTCGAGGCAGTGCCATCCGGAGTGGACCGGGTGGTGCCCGCCGGGGACGGGAGCGGAACCGATCCGGAATCGGCGCTTTCCGCCCTGCTCGGCACGGACACCGATGCGCTACCGGCCGGCGATCCCACCGGGCAGAGCCAGAACGCCCTGGACCGGTTGATCAATATGCTGACCCAGGGAATCCAGGCATTCCCCATGAGCGGCGCCGGCACCATGCCGGGCATGGCGGAGTTCGCCCAGCTGCTCGATCCGGCGCAGCTGCAGGAGCATTTGAGTGGGATGCTGGAGCCGGATCCGACCCAACCGGCGATGGGCGGGGTTCCCGGCGGCGCCGGTCTGCCGGCCGCCGATTCGGGGCCCCCGGCGCTCGCCACGTATCCGGGATCCGAATCCGGCCACAGCACCTTCCCCCGGGCCGCCCTCCCCGGCCCGGGTCTCGAACTCGCCGGATACGCGGGGACGCCGGTCGGCTCGAATCCTGGCGGAACACCGGGGATGCCGATGATGGGCGCCCCGGGCGCGGGGGCCGGCGCGGCCAGTACGCCCGGGCAGAACGGTAACCACACCCCGGCCGAGTTCCTCACCTCCCGCGAGAATCTGGATGAGGTCTTCGAGGACACGCCGTCCAAGGTGCGCCCGGTGATCGAACAGTGATCCGTACCTGGGAATTGACCGATCTGGAATTCGTCGTGCTGTGTGAGGAATTCCGCCAGGGCGGTTTACCGGAGCCGTTCACCTACACCAGCCGGACCCGGCTCGCCGCGGACTACCGCCTCGAGAAGGCCGAAGCGTTACGCGCGCTGCGCGCCCGCGACGATTCCGATCTCTACGCAATGGCCGATGCCATCTCGCGTCCGGATGTCACGATCACGGCGAAGTCCTGGAACGATCAGGACGCCGAGGAGCCCACCGGCTGGGTCCGGCTGCACGCGGTCCGGCAGCGGGCGCGTGGTTTTGTGGTCTCCCAGCGTCCTGGTGAAACTGTCTGGCACAGCGGCGGTTTCGATGTGACCGCCTGCGATCCGCACGCCCTCGCCGAAGCGGTGCTGGCCGAACTGCCGGAGGCGACGGCAGGCCGGATGCCGCAGGTCACGCTGGTCGATCCGGCGACCGCGCCGGAGACCCGGCCGTACGTTCCGCTGATCTCCGATGATGACGAAGCCGAGGACGACGAGGCCTACCGTAGCGCGGCCTTTCTCGCGGCACCCGCGACCGCGGCCGGCACGATCCAGGTCTTCCAGGGCCGCTCGATGTTCGGGCCCCGCGGTCGGGTCGATATGGGGATGCGCTGGCGGGATCTGCCCGACGACGGGCGCTATGTGATCCCGATGAACCAGGACCTGGAGGTAGCGACCGGGATGGGTACGAAACGAATGATCGAATGGACCCAGGAACAGGTCGCCGAGGTGCTCCTGCGATTGGACCGGAACCTGGAACACGAGGAGTAGCGCGCGGATCCGCCGGACACCCTCGACCTCGCCGTCGGAGAGGTCGACGGCAATGGTGTCGATCGCGGCGAGTTCGGTCTGCCCGGCCGCAGAATCGGGACCTTATCGGGCGCTCCGCGAGCGCGGCTGCCAACCTTTGCCTCGAGCCGGATACAAACATGCGCCCGCTACCACGGGCGGCCGAGGCGCCTGCGGACACCGCAACACCTGGTCAACACATATTCCCGAAAATCGATCAGACAAATTGATGGGATGTTCGGCGACGCACGGCGAATCAGCAAACCGCCGGCTTCACGCCGCGTTAATATGCGGCGCGCACCGAAGTTATTCGGCCGAGACGGCACCGAGACGTCGGCGCGAGCCGGGCCCGAGCCATCGTGGCGGGCCCGCTGCCCACATCCCGTCCCGCACCAACGAACACAGAAGGAACGATGCTCAAAATTCTGGCCATCGGCGCGGTCACGGCCGCGCTCGTGTTCGGCAGCTTCTCCAGTGCCTCGGCACACCCTACCGGCGCCTCGCGGCCGGGGTCGGCGGGTGTGCACAGCCCGGCGGGCAAGGACGATTCCGTCGCGCAGCTACCCTTCACCGACCGAGAATTCCTCCGCGCCAGTGCGTTCGACGACGAAACCCGGCAACTCCAGGACGCGGCGATCGCCCTCGCCCACGCCCAGTGCGATTACCTCGGCACCTCCGGTAACACCCCGGCGAACCGCACCTATCTCGCCGAGGAAGCCCGGCCGTTCGTGGAGTACCCCTACTTGTTCCTGGAAGCCGCGGTCGGCATCTACTGCCCGCAGCACACCGTGCTGGACTGAACGGCGACCCCACGCGGCCTTCCGGCCGCCCCTCCGATACGACGGTGCCGCTCCCGGTATCCGGGAGCGGCACCGTCTGTTACGAGCTCAGTGCTTACGCCGGGTCTTGGGGCCGCGGGTCTGTTTCGTCTGCGCCCGGGCCGCCTCGCGGCGTTCCCGCCGGGTGCCCTGCGTCTGCCCATCGGAGCCGTACTCCTCCGCGTCGCTGTGCACCGCGGTGCGGCCGCCCTCGTCCGGCCCCGAGTAGCTCAGGCCCCGCGGGCCCGAATCGTCGATACCGCGGGCACGCAGCGCCGGCGGCGCTCCGTTGAGGATCGGCAGCTTCTCCGTGGGGTACTGGCTCTCCGGCGGCACCGGCTGCGAGCCGATCGGGGAACGTAGACCCTGGCCCACCTGGACACCGTCGGGTTGCGGCTGCTGGACCTCCACCTGGACGTTGAACAGGATGCCGACGGCGTCCTCCTTCAACCCCTCCAGCATGTTGGAGAACATATCGAAACCCTCGCGCTGGTATTCCACCAGCGGATCGCGCTGGGCCATCGCCCGCAGGCCGATACCTTCCTTCAGGTAGTCCATCTCGTAGAGGTGCTCACGCCACTTCCGGTCCAGCACCGACAGCAGCACCTGGCGTTCCAGGGTGCGCATACTGCCCTCGCCGGCCAGGCCGTCGATCTCGGACTCGCGCTGCGCGTAGGCGGCGTGCGCGTCGTCGAGGAGGGTTTCGAGCAGATCCTCGCGGGTGATCTCCCCGGCCTCACCGACCTCGGTCTCACCGGTGATGTCGCGGTGGTTCAGGCTCACCGGGTAGAGCGTTTTCAGCGCGCCCCACAGCTTGTCGAGATCCCAGTCCTCCACGTAACCCTCGGCGGTGGCCCCGTCCACATAGGCGGTGATCACATCGGTGATCATGCTCTGGACCTGGCCCTCCATATCCTCGCCGCGCAGGATCTGGTTGCGCTCGTTGTAGATGACGGTGCGCTGCTGGTTCATCACCTCGTCGTACTTGAGCACGTTCTTGCGGATCTCGAAGTTCTGCTGCTCGACCTGGGTCTGCGCGCTCTTGATGGCCTTGGAGACCATCTTCGCCTCGATCGGCACATCGTCGGGCAGGTTGAGCCGGGTCATGATCGACTCCAGCGCCGCACCGTTGAAACGACGCATCAGCTCGTCGCCGAGCGACAGGTAGAACCGCGATTCACCCGGATCGCCCTGGCGCCCGGACCGGCCGCGCAGCTGGTTGTCGATACGCCGGGAGTCGTGGCGCTCGGTACCGAGCACGTAGAGACCGCCGGCCTCCTTCACCGCCTCGGCGTCCTCGGCGACCTGCTTCTTCACCTTCTCCAGCGCGTGGAACCAGTTGGCCTGATATTCCTCGGGGGTGTTCACCGGGTCCAGGCCCTGCTGGCGCAGCAGGGTGTCGGTGATGATGTCGGGGTTGCCGCCGAGCACGATGTCGGTACCGCGGCCGGCCATATTCGTCGCGACGGTCACCGTGCCGGGGCGGCCCGCCTCCGCGATGATCTGCGCTTCCTTCTCGTGGAACTTCGCGTTCAGCACATTGTGCGGGACACCGCGCTTGGTGAGCTGTTTGGACAGATACTCCGAGCGGTCCACGCTGGTGGTACCGATCAGCACCGGCTGGCCCGCCTGGTGGCGCTCCACCACGTCGTCGACCACGGCGTTGAACTTCGCCTCTTCGGTCTTGTAGATCAGGTCGGCCTGGTCGATCCGGATCGGCGGCTTGTTGGTCGGGATCGGGATGACGCCCAGGCTGTAGATCTGGTGCAGTTCGGCCGCCTCGGTCTCCGCGGTACCGGTCATACCGGAGAGCTTGTCGTAGAGGCGGAAGTAGTTCTGCAGCGTGATCGTGGCCAGGGTCTGGTTCTCCGGCTGGATCTCGACCCCCTCCTTGGCCTCGATCGCCTGGTGCATGCCCTCGTTGTAGCGGCGGCCGACCAGGATGCGCCCGGTGAACTCGTCGACGATGATCACCTCACCGTCGCGGACGATGTAGTCCTTGTCGCGGGTGTAGAGCTCCTTGGCCTTGACCGCATTGTTCAGGTAACTCACCAGTGGAGAGTTGGCGGCCTCGTAGAGATTGTCGATACCGAGCTGGTCCTCGACGAATTCCACGCCCGCTTCGTGCACGCCGATGGTGCGTTTCTTGATATCGACCTCGTAGTGGAGATCTTTTTTCAGAAGCGGTGCAATTCGGGCGAATTCGGCATACCACTTGCTGGAGGCGTCCGCCGGGCCGGAGATGATGAGCGGAGTACGCGCCTCATCGATCAGAATCGAGTCGACCTCGTCGACCACCGCGAAATTGTGGCCGCGCTGAACCAGATCGTCCAGCGAATGGGTCATATTGTCGCGCAGATAGTCGAAGCCGAATTCGTTGTTGGTGCCGTAGGTGATATCGGCGCCGTAGGCCTCGCGCCGCTGCGGCGGCGTCATACCCGACAGGATCGCGCCCACCTCGAGGCCCAGGAAGCGGTGCACCCGGCCCATCCACTCGGAGTCACGTTTGGCCAGGTAGTCGTTGGTGGTGACGATATGCACGCCGTCGCCGCCGATCGCGTTCAGGTAGGCCGGCAGCACCGAGGTCAGGGTTTTGCCCTCACCGGTCTTCATCTCGGCGATATTGCCCAGATGCAGCGCCGCGCCACCCATGATCTGCACTCTGTAGTGCTTCTGTTGCAGCACCCGCCACGAGGCCTCACGCGCCACCGCGAATGCCTCGAGCAGCAGGTCGTCCAGCGATTCCCCGTCGGCATAGCGCTCGCGGAATTCATCGGTCTTGGCGCGCAGCTCGGTATCGGTGAGGTCGGAGTAGTCGCCCTCGAGCCCGATCACCTCGTCGGCGAGATGGGAGAGGCGCTTGACCATGCGACCCTCACCAAAACGTAGCAACCTCGTCAGTGTCAGCGCAGGCACGAGTCTCGTCAGTCCTCTGGGTCGGTTACGGCTCCGATGTCGGCGGCACGCGGCCCGACGAGGGGCCACGAAGCCGCAGCTTGCTTCATGGTAATGCGGCTTCCATGGTAAGCGCCGCCGCGTACCCGGCCAGTGTGCCTCGTTCGACATTCGCCGGCGGTCGGAGGCCGCGCCGGCTATATCACCTCGAGCCCGCGCGCAAGCCTTCGAATTACATATCGGAATATCACACACAATGGTGCGGGAACAGGTACTACCTGGTCACAATGGAGACCGGATTCCGGACTCCGAAGGGGCAGACACCAGGGTGATAGCGAAGCTGACACCGCAGGACGCGGACTTCTTCCGGCTGGAATCGACCACCCACCCGGTACACATCGGGTCACTGGCCGTTCTCGACAACACCGGCGACGACGGCGAGCCGATCCTCGACTACCAGGGGCTGGTCGATCTGGTCGAGTCGCGCCTGCCGCTGGTGCCCCGGTATCGCCGCAAAGTGCGCGAGATCCCCTTGTCGCTGGGGCGCCCGGTATGGGTCGAGCACAGTCATTTCGACATCACCTACCACATACGGCGTTCCGCGCTACCGTCGCCGGGCAGCGACGAGCAACTCTTCGAACTGGTCGCTCGGCTCGGTTCGCGGCAGCTGGACCCCGGCCGCCCACTGTGGGAGATGTACCTGATCGAGGGATTGGGCGGCGGGCGGTGCGCGATCTACACCAAATCCCACGCCGCCCTGGTGGATGGGCAGGGCGCGCTGGAGATAGGGCACGTCATCGCGGATGATACCGAGTCCCCGCGAGAAGTCGCCGACGACGCCTGGTTACCGGGCCGAGAACCCAGCGATGCGAATCTTCTGCTGGGCGCACTCGGCCATCTGGCGGCCCAGCCCGGTTCAGCAGTGGAGGTCTTACAGGAGGTCGCAGCGGGTACCGCCGGGCTGATCGGCACGGCGAGCCGCACGCTGGGCGGCGCGGTGTCCGCAGTGCGGTCCGCGACCAGCAGCATGCCGAACAGCCCCATAAATGCGCGCACCTCCCGGCAGCGCAGGTTCACCGTCGCAGTCACCGAGCTCGACGACTACAAACGGGTGCACCAACAGGTCGGCTGCACGATCAACGATGCCATGCTGGCCGTGGTCACCGGCGCGCTGCGCAACTGGCTGCTGTCGCGGAACAAGGGCCTGACCGAATCGAGCGTACTGCGCGCGGTCGTGCCGATGTCGGGCTACGCCGGGGAGCCGGGTACCGGACGTACCCTGCCCAGCGGGATCTCGCCGTTCCTGATCGACCTGCCGGTCGGCGAGCCCAGCCCGGTCATGCGGCTGTCCCATATCGCCCATGCCACCGCCGAGGACGCGCGCGGCCGGCACGGCGTCCGGGCCTCGACCCTGGTGCACCTCGCCGGGTTCGCTCCGGCCAGCCTGCACGCGATGAGCGTGCGGGCGGCGAGTACGTTCGCAGACCATACGTTCAATCTGGTGATCACCAACGCGCCGGGCCCGCAGACTCCGATGTTCGTCGGCGGTGCGCGGATGCTGGAGATGTACCCGGTTTCGCCACTGCTGCGCAACCAGGCGACGAGTATCGGGATCACGTCCTATGACGGGCGGGTCTGCTACGGACTCAATGCCGACCGCGAGGCGATGGCCGATATCGGAGTCCTGGCCGCGTCGGTGCCCGAATCGATGGAGGAGTTACTCGGTGCCTGCCTCTGACCGGACCATGCGCGTGTACGTGCCGGCCACCGTGCCGATGCTGCGCGAGCTCGTGGACAAACGAGTCCTGCACGCGGTCGGCGGGACGGCTTTCGCGCTCACGCCCGCGCTGCGCGAGGCCTATGCGTCGGGCGACGACGAGGAACTGGCCGAGGTCGCCATGGCCGAGGCCGCGCGCGCGGCGCTGCGGCTGCTGGCCGAGGAGGTCCACGGTTCCACCACCCCGATGTACCGCCGCGCGGTGATCGCGGTGGATGTGGAGGGCGCGACCCTGCGCCCGGACCTCGATGACGCGGTGGTGAAACTGGACGGGCCGATCGAGTACGAGCGGGTAGCGTCGGTTCATCTGGACCTCGCCGAAGCCGAACCGGCGGTGGCCGAGGCGGTCGACAATGTCGATGCCGCCGACCTCGGTGACGAGGACGCCGAGTTCGTACTGGGCGACGCCGAGGACCATCAGCTGGCCTGGTACGCCACCCAGGAACTGCCGTTCCTCGTCGAACTGCTCTGAATCCGCGCTTGTGACCGGGGACGGCCGGCGCGACCGCTCACTGTGAGCCACAACCGGGTGCGCGGAGGCCCTTCACCTGCGCCCCCGCGACAACCTACGATGCCGTAACCTGGTGCCACGGCGCGCTCTGGGCGCGGACAAATACAGGAGAAGAACAGCGCAAATGGGCAGGAAACCGAACGCGATGACGGTGCGCGGTGTCAAGAATTGGCTGGAGGCACCGGCGGCCGGTATCGCCGAACGCGGCGGCAAACTGAATCTGCTGCGAGGCGCGGTGGCGCGGGTCACCACGCCCCTGCTCCCCGATGACTATCTACATCTGGCCAACCCGCTGTGGTCGGCCCGCGAACTGCGCGGCCGGGTGGTCGACGTCCGTAAGGAAACCGCCGATTCGGCGACCCTGGTGATCAAACCCGGTTGGGGCTTCGACTTCCGGTACGAACCCGGGCAATACATCGGCATCGGGATCCTGGTGGAGGGACGCTGGCACTGGCGGTCCTATTCGCTCACCAGTCCGCCCGACTGGGACGACCCCCGCTACGGCAAGAAGGTCATCGCCATCACGGTGAAGGCCATGCCGGAGGGTTTCCTGTCCAGCCACCTGGTCAACGGGGTGTCGGCCGGGACGATTGTGCGGCTGGCCGCTCCGCAGGGCGCGTTCGTGCTGCCGTCCCCGCCGCCGCCCAAGGTGCTGTTCCTGACCGCCGGGTCCGGCATCACCCCGGTCATGTCGATGCTGCGCGCCCTCGATCGCCGTGACGTGGTGACCGATGTGGTGCACATCCATTCGGCGCGGACCGCCCAGGACGTGCTGTTCGCCGCCGAACTCGATGCGCTGCACGCGCGGCATCCCGGATTCGTCTCCCATATCCACCTCACCGGCGAGAAGGGCAAGTTCGCCACCGCCGCCCTCGACGAGCTCTATCCCGACTGGCGGGAGCGCCAGACCTGGGCGTGCGGCCCCCTGGGCATGCTCGACGAGGTCGAGAAGCACTGGCAAGACGCCGGTCTCGAATCGGCGCTGCACGTGGAGCGGTTCGAGGTGGAGCGGTCGGCGACCACCGAGGGCGGCACCGTCACCTTCGGCAGGAGTGGCCGCACGGTCACCGTGGACGGCGCGACCACTCTGCTGGAAGCCGGTGAGTCCGCCGGTGTTCAGTTGCCGTTCGGCTGCCGGATGGGTATCTGCCAGACCTGTGTGGTCACCTTGAGTTCGGGGCATGCCCGCGATCTGCGCAACGGCACGGAGCGGTTCGAAGGAGAAAAGGTACAGACGTGCATCTCCGCCGCGGCGGGTGACTGCACACTCGACGTGTGACCGGAGACGTTCACCCGGCGATCGGCACCTGCGGGTACTCTCGGAGGCACCGCAGGTAGCTTCCCGGGTCCGGGAAGATCACGGGAACGCGTGCCGCGTTTCCGACCCGGGCCGGCAGTGTGGATATGTGCCAGCACACGACACCGCACAGCCGGAGCGTTCGCACAGCCGGAGCGTCGGCGGAAGCACCGCGGTCCGACACAAGACCAGCCGTGTGAACCGACTGCCGAGCACACGGACGCGCACGGCCGGAGCGAGGGTGGAAATACGCCCGCTAGCCTTCGCAGACAGCGCCTACAGAAGGGACGCCGGTGGCAATCACCGACATCAGAGCCTTTGCCCACCTCACGGCCGAGGATGTCGAGACGCTGGGGCAGGAACTCGACACCATCCGCCGTTCGGTCGAACAGTCCTTGGGCGAGCGTGATGCCCGGTACATCCGGCGCACCATCGCCGCCCAGCGCGGCCTGGAACTGGCCGCCCGCGCCGTGCTTTTCGGTAGCCGGAACCGGTGGGCCTGGCTGGCCGGTACCGCCATGCTCTCGGTCGCCAAGATCATCGAGAACATGGAACTCGGTCACAACATCAGTCACGGTCAGTGGGACTGGATGAACGATCCGGAGATCCACTCGACCAACTGGGAATGGGATATGACCGGTCCGTCGGCGCAGTGGCGGCGGGCGCACAACTATTCCCACCACACCTACACCAACGTGCTGGGCAAGGATGAGGATCTCGGCTTCGGCATCTTGAGGATGACCCGAGACGAACCGTGGCGGCCGGTGCACCTGGTACAGCCGGTCGCCAATATCATCTTGGCCGCGGCGTTCGAATGGGGCATCGCTCTGCATGATTGGGCGATCGAGAAAGAGCTCACCGGCACACCGCGGACCCAGCTCTTCTCCGAACCCAACAAACTGTTCGGCCGCAAGATCGCCCGGCAGGTAGCCAAAGATTTCCTGCTCTATCCTGCGGTCACCGGGCCGGCCTTCCTGTCGACTTTGAAGGCGAACGCCACCGCGAACCTGATCCGCAATCTGTGGGCCTACGCGGTGATCTTCTGCGGCCATTTCCCCGATGGCGCGGAAAAGTTCACCGAGGAGCAGCTCGCGGGCGAGACGCCCGGTGAATGGTATCTGCGGCAGATGCTGGGCAGCGCGAACTTCTCCGCCGGTCCGGTCATGGGTTTCATGAGTGGCAATCTGAGCTACCAGATCGAACATCATCTCTTCCCCGATCTGCCCAGCAACCGCTACCCCGAGGTCGCGGTCGGTGTGCGGGAGCTCTGTGAGAAATACGATCTGCCCTACACCACCGGATCGCTGGGCAAGCAATATCTGCTCGCCTTCCGCACCATTCACAAGCTGGCCCTGCCCGACCGATTCCTGCGGCGCACCGCCGACGATGCGCCGGAGACCTCCTCCGAACGCAAGTTCGCCGGGGTCACCGTGCACGCGGGGCCGGAAAACCGGCCGTGGAGTATCGACCCGGCAACCGGAAAGCGCCGCGGCCTGCGCTGGGCATTGCACGAGGCGAAAATCGCGCTGCGTGCCAAAGCCGAGCAGGAGAAGGAAATGCTGCGCAGCGCCGAGCGCACCCTGCGGGCCAAGGCCCGGCAGGAGAAGGATCTGCTGCGACGGGCCCGGCACGCGCTAGGCAAATCGCAGCGTTCCCACCCGGCCTGAGCGGGCGCGCCCGATTCCGGAAAAAACAATCGAGTGCGGGTGTAACACGACCGCCGCCGCAGGCGATCATCCCCACCGAGGCCCGAGTGTGACGCACGATCGCGCTGTTAGGTCGGGTCTATCATTCGCCTTTGGTACCCGCAATAGGGCGCACACCACATTTTTTGCGTAAATCTCCAAACCTACGGTGTCGTAACTTACGGTAGGGTAGCCGCCATGGCTATCTCGGATGTCAAGGAATACGCGCATCTCACCGAGGCGGATGTGGAGGCTCTCGGAGCCGAGTTCGACGCGATTCGCCGGGACATCGAATCGACCCGGGGCGAGCGCGATGCCCGCTACATTCGCAATGTCATCAGGCTGCAGCGGGCGCTCGAGCTCAGCGGCCGGACGGTCCTGTTCGCCAGTTTCCTGCCCCCGGCCTGGCTGGCCGGCGTGGCGCTACTGGGCACCGCCAAAATCATCGAGAACATGGAGATCGGGCACAATGTGATGCACGGTCAGTGGGACTGGATGAACGATCCGGAGATCCACTCCACCCACTGGGAATGGGACAACGCGGGCCCGTCCAAGCACTGGAAGCACACCCACAACTACCTGCACCACAAGTACACCAACGTCCTGGGAATGGACGACGATATCGGCTATGGCCTGCTCCGGGTCACGCGCGATCAGCGCTGGAAGCCGTTCAACATCGGTAACCCGGTCTACAACCTGGTGCTGCAGTCGCTGTTCGAATACGGCGTCGCGATCCAGCACCTCGAACTCGGGAAACTGGCCGCCGGAAAGTTCACGCCGGGCAGCCCGGAGCGAGCGGAATTCGACCGCAAGGTCGACGAGGTCCTGGCCAAGGTCAAAAAGCAGGCACTCAAGGACTACGTCGTCTACCCGTTACTGACCGGTCCCTCGTTCTTCCACACTCTCACCGCCAATCTCACGGCGAACGTGATCCGCAATATCTGGTCCAATGCGGTCATCTTCTGCGGCCACTTCCCCGACGGCGCGGAGAAATTCACCAAGGCCGATATCGACAACGAGTCCCAGGCCCAGTGGTACCTGCGGCAGATGCTGGGTAGCGCCAATATCTCCGGCGGCAAGCTCATGCATTTCATGACCGGCAATCTCAGCCACCAGATCGAGCACCATCTCTTCCCCGATCTGCCCAGTAACCGCTACGCCGACGTCGCGGTGCGGGTGCGCGAGCTGTGCGACAAATACGACCTGCCGTACACCACCGGATCGCTGCCGGTGCAGTACTTCAAGGCTTGGCGCACCATCCTGAAACTGTCGCTGCCCAACAAATATCTCCGCCACACCGCCGACGACGCCCCCGAAACGGCCTCGGAGCGGAAATTCAACGGGCAGGCGGTCTCCACGTTCGATCCCCTCACCGGAAAGCGCCGGGGCCTGCGCACGGCGATCGCCGAAGGCCGGCGCCGGCTGCGCCGCCGCTCGGTCGCCCTGGCGGGCTGATTTCCCGGCGGCGGGATCATAGGTCAGAAGTCGGACCTACGATCCCGCCGCACCCACTTCCGACCGGGCACAACACTGCCATGGCTGTCGCGAGACTCGGACACTCGGTCGATCTCCACCTGACCGGGACCGCCAACAGCCACACCCACTTCGGTGCCGAGGTCAGCGGGGCCCATAGAGGGTCGAGGCCCGTCCCGCCCTTTGCCGACAGTGCTCAACGGTCGCACACCATGGGCGGCCCACCGCACATCGCAGGAGCCGAAGGCTCGAGTCCCGAGGCCTGAACGGCGGGACCGAGGGGGCCGCGACGCCGAAGGCGGCGCCGATGAACACAGCCCGGCCCGGCGCTACCTGAGACCGGATAGAACAATAGTGCTGTGTGTGCAGCGGAGATGAGCGTTTACGAAGCGATCCGGACCCGCCGGGATGTGCGGGCGGAGTTCACCGGGGAACCCATCGACGACACCACACTGTGGCGGATCCTGGGGGCGGCGCACTGCGCCCCCAGCGTCGGTAATTCGCAGCCCTGGGATTTCGTGATCATCCGTAATCGGGCGACCTTGCGGACATTCGCTGCCCATGTGGCCGAGCGGCGGCGTGACTTCGCGCATTCGCTGCCCGCGGATCGGGCACGGACCTTCGCCCCCATCAAGATCGACGGGATCGAGGAGAGCGGCACCGGCATCGTGGTCGTCCACGACGACGCGCGGGGCGGGCCGCAGGTACTGGGCCGGGCGACCGTACCCGAAACCGGTGTGTACTCCACCATTCTCGCCATCCAGAACCTGTGGCTGGCGGCTACCGCCGAGCGGGTGGGGGTGGGCTGGGTGTCGTTCTACGACGAGGCCTTCCTCATCGACCTGATGGATCTGCCCGCGGGCGTCCGGCCGGTCGCCTGGCTCTGTATCGGCCCGGTGGCCGAATTCCAGCAGGTGCCGGACCTGGAACGATTCGGTTGGCGGGAGCGGCGTCCGCTGCGCGCCGCCATACACGAAGAGCGGTACACCCCGGCGAGCAGGGAACGATAAAGCCGACCGGCCCATCGTGCGGACCGGTCGGCTGCAGTGTCGGCTAGGCGAGCCTGATCAGGCCGTAGTCGAAGGCATGCCGGCGATAGACCACCGACGGCCGATCGGTTTCCTTGTCCTGGAACAGGAAGAAATCGTGGCCCACCAACTCCATTTGGTAGAGGGCGTCGTCGACCGTCATCGGTATCGCGGAGTGCACCTTGGTGCGCACGATATGGCCGGGCCCCTCGTATTCGGGGTAATCGGCCGCGAAATCGGACCTTTTCCGGCTGTGCGGAGAGTGGTCGTGGGGAATTCCGGAGAGGTCGCCGAGCAGCGCGTCATCGGCCAGCTCGGCGGTGGCGTCGTGTACCGAGACCGGAGTCTTCTCGCCGTAGTGGACGCGGCGGCGATCCTTCGTGCGACGCAGCCGACTCTCCAGCTTGGCGGTCACGGCCTCGAACGCGGCGTAGAAACTGTCCGCGCAGGCCTCGGCGCGAACGATCGGCCCCTTACCGCGCGCGGTGATCTCCACCCGCTGGCAGTTCTTGCGTTGACGACGGTTGCGCTCGTGGAAGAGTTCCACGTCGAAGAGGAAGATCGATGGATCGAAGCGTTCCAGCCGGGACACCTTCTCCGACACATAGATTCGGAAATGGTCGGGAACCTCGACATTGCGGCCTTTGACGACGATATCCGCCCGGGTGTCCCGCGGTCGGTCCAACTGGTCGTCCAGCTGTGTCTGGGCTGTGTCCTGAACTGAAGGTCGTGAAGTAGTCGTCACGCGTACCTCCCGGATTCGGCCGCACACTTGTCGTCGCATGCGGCGGGATGAAACGGTGCCGGCCATGTCGGATCCAGTCGGCCGGCACGTGATGTACGAGGCCCACCTCCAAACTCCCGGATCGGGTGTGTGCACGCGACGCTAGTACGAGGATCGAAGGTTCGCCACTGTTCACGCAAATTTCCCGGATTCACCCAGCGCACGTCACGAACACGCCGTCCGGCCGTGTTCCTGTGGCAATGAGCGCCCGGGTGCACGCGGAGACCGTGGCACCTGTCGTCAATACGTCGTCGACCAGGACGACCTGCGCGTTCACCGCGTGGGGCGGTAGCGGCACAGCACTCACCCGCCCGCGTAGATTGCGGTCGCGCTCGCGCGCCGACAGACCGGCCGAATCGCGGACTCCCCACCAGACTCGCAGACACGGCAGAACCTGGCAACTGCCCAGCGATCGGGCCGCGATCCGCGCGCACCGCAGTACCGGGTCGCCGCCGCGCCGCCGCGTCGCGGCCCGCCGGCTCGGCGAGGGTACAAGTATCAGGGGCCGGTCCGGCGCCCGCAACTCGGCGAGTCCCGCGGCGAGGGCGAGTCCCAGCGGGCGCGCGAGATCACGACGGTGACGTTCCTTGGCCGCCAGTACGGCCTGCCGCGCCGGGCCGCGGTAGCGGCTCAGCGCCCAGCACGGCACTCCCGGATCGGCCCTGGGATACACGCGGATCGGCGGACCGGAGACGCTGCGCGCACATTCGGCACACCACGGTGTCCCGGGCAGGCGGCAGCCGCCGCATTCCGACGGTACGACCAGATCCAGCAGGGTCCGCATGAACGCAGTGTGCCGGTGGGCACCGACACGGGGCCCGTGGTCAGCCCGGCAGCACCGGTACGGCGTCCGCGCCGAGACCGGGGACCTCACGCCAGTAGGGGTCGCCGCCTTCGGGTGTGCGGGTGAATTCCAGTACCGCGCGGGAATCGGCGGCGTACTGGCGTTCGATGGAGGCGGTGACCTGGCGGACCGGCGGAGTGAGGTTGCGGCCGCCCAGCGAAGCCATTCCGGAGCCGTCGATCTTCACCGTCCGCACCGGGTCCACATTGCCCGCGGTGGCCAGGATGACCGTATCGTCGCTGAACCAGTCGACCGAGGTCGCGTCGGTACTGAGTTCCATGGCGATCTGTCGCGGTGCGGTGAGCGCGAAGGTACCATCCGGCCGGCGCAGCACCATGGAGACGTACACCTTGCCGTCGGCGATCAACACCGCGCCGACGCCGTTGCGGGAGATCCGCAGTTCGGTGATCGGCAGTTCGAAGGTCGGGCCGGAATCCGGGGCGAACAGCTGGGCGGTGTCCACCTCCTGGACCGAGACGGTGCCGGTATCGCGGTTGGTGACCGCGCGGATCACCCGATTCCCGTCGATGACCGCCCAGGCCGCGCTACCGTCGGCGGTCCAGGACGGGCGGGTGATGGCCCCGCCCTCCGCGACCGGGAACGCGTTGCCCCCGTAGCTGCCCACCATCAACGTGCGCTGCGGCTGCGGCGGCTCCCGGCCCGCGTCGGCGACAGCGGCCACCAGTTTCCCGTCCGGTGACAGACCCACGGATTGCAGGTTCTGTACCTCCCCGAAGTAGCCCGGGGCGGGCAACGGGGCACGATTCTCCTCGACCTTGACCAGTGTGCCTTCGCGCAGTGCGTGCAATCCGATCAGGGCGTCGGGCTGCACGGAATCGGCGAGCGGCCCCAGATCGTCGACCGACCAACCGTTCCCGGCGAACCGTTCGTCCAGCGGCCGGCCGTCGTCGAGCAGCAGGTAAGGGCCGAGCACATCGGCACCCGCGAGGGTGAGCACCACCTGGGCCGCGAACAGTTCCCGGTCGCGCGGGCTCAGCTCGCCGATCCCGGTGAAGTCGATCCGCACCCCGCCCAGGCCCACGCCGACGCCGACCGGATCACCGTTGGCCTTGGTGACGGTCCCGCGCACCGCGACGGGCGGGGCCAGGTAGTTACGGACAACCGGAGCGATATACGGCTGCGGGCCCGAGATCAGTTTGGCCACCAGTTGCTGCGCCAGCTCGTCCGGGCGCCCCGCGACCCAGCGCAGATCCGGCGCCACATGCTGGCCGTCGGCGGTGACGAAGTACAGGGCGTGCCGCCGGTAGGACTGGGTGAAGGCGCTGTACTCCATCACCACGCCGTCGGGCAGTTCGTCGATACGCCATTGGCCGTCGACCCGGGTCATCTCGATCTTGTTCTCGATGATCCCGTCCACCACGTGGTACGACCCATTCGCGGAGAGTTCGCCGACCTTGCGCGCGCGCAGCACGTAGGTCGCCTCGTTCTCGTTGCGTGATTCGCGCAGAGTGTCCGCGCGCTCCACGATCACGGTCGATTCGGTGTCGTTCCACTGGGTCGATGCGGCGGGGGTCATGTACTGGCGGGCGGCGAGATGACCGTCGGCGGGGTCGGCGGTGGCCTGCAGGAAATCGCGCAGCAGCAGATCCGGGTCCCGATCCTTGGTGGGCAGCGGGGGCCCCGCGGCGACTGGTTCCTGATTGATCGTGCCGAGCGCCTGGGGCTGCGAGGAATCGGGCAGATTCGCACAACCGCCCGTGGCGGCCAGGCCGATCACCGCCGCCGCCACCATCAATTGCCGGAACCACCGCCTGCGCGCACTCATGACTTCTCGTCCTCGCGGTCGGTGGGCACCGCGCCGCCGACCGGGCCGGATGGCTCCGGGTTCGCGGTATCGCGCGGTTCGGAGCCCGGTTCCTGGGCGGACGGCCCCGAATCCGGACCGGTGTCCTGCGTCTTGGTCGCAGATGCTCCCGGCACCGGGGTTTCCGCCGCACTACCACCCGTATCCGGCTCGGCGGGTGCCGCGGGCAGGGGGGCCCACGGTTCGGTTTCGGTGACCGGCGGACCGAGTTCCACCCGTTCGCCCCCGGCCCGCTCGCTCTCGGCGTGCGGCCGTCGCGGCGCCCGGCGCATCCCGGGTTCCAGCGGCAGCGGGCTCTTGCCCAGCTTCTGGCCGCGGACCAGCGGCAGGGTCAGCCGGAAACTCGCACCGACCCCGGGCCGTCCCCACGCCTCGAGTTTGCCGTCGTGCAGGTTGGCGTCCTCGACGCTGATCGACAAACCGAGCCCGGTCCCACCGGACCGGCGCATCCGCGAAGGGTCGGATCGCCAGAACCTGCTGAACACGAGTTTCTCCTCCCCCGGCCGCAGACCGACACCCTGATCCCGCACCACCACGGCGAGGGCGTTGGCTTCGGTGTCGCCGCGCATCCGGATCAGGACGGGTTTGCCCTCGCTGTGGTCGATCGCGTTGGCGAGCAGATTGCGCAGCACCCGCTCCACCCGGCGCGGATCGACCTCGGCGACCACCGGCTCCTCGGGCAGATCGATGACCACCTCGATCCCGGTGTCCCGGGCCAGATGCCGCACCGTGGAAATGGCCGCGCGGACGCACATCCGCACATCCAGCGATTCCACCTGGAGTTCGGCGACACCGGCATCGTGACGCGAGATCTCCAGCAGATCGTTGAGCAGGCCTTCGAACCGGTCCAATTCGGTGACCAGTAGTTCGGCGCTGCGGGCCAGCGCGGGATCGAGATCGTCGCTGCTGCCGTGAATGAGATCCGCGGCCATCCGCACCGTGGTCAGCGGGGTGCGCAACTCGTGGCTGACATCGGAGGTGAAGCGCCGTTGCAGATTGCCGAATTCCTCCAGCTGGTTGATCTGGTTGGACAGGCTCTCGGCCATTTCGTTGAACGCTTTCGCCAGCCGGGCGATATCGTCGTCGCCGCGCACCAGCATGCGTTCCTTGAGCCGGCCGTCGGCGAACCGGCCCGCGATCCGGGCGGCCGACCGGATCGGCAGCACCACCTGCCGGGTCACCAGCGCCGTGATGGCGGCCAGCAGGATCAGCAGCACCACACCGCCGACCAGCATGGTCCCGCGCATGAGCGCCAGACTGCGTTCCTCGTTGCCCAGCGGGAAGATCAGATAGATCTCCAGGGTGGGCACCTCGGCGCTGGGGCTGCCGATGATGAGCGCACGACCGCGGTATCCGTCCGGGTCCGCGACCGTGGCGAACTGGTAGCTGACCTGGTTGCGCTGGACGAACCGGCGCAGCGCGTCGGGCACCTCTTTGATGGGTCCGGCGGTGATCACCTGCTGCGGAGTCCCGCCGATCATGCTCAGCGCCGAGTCGAAACTACCCGCCGCGCCGCCGGTTCGGTTCGAATCGCGCCGGTTGGACAGCGAATCCCGGGCATCGGTCAGCCGCTGCTCCTGGCTGGTGATGTCGTGGACCCCGGCCAGCTGGGTTTCGACCGTATTGCGAACCCGGTCCATCTCCTCGACCCCGGCATTGATCTTCGCGTCGAGCAGCCGGTCGGTGATCTGGCTGGTCAGCACGACACCGAGCACCGTGATGACGATCAGCGACAGCGTGAGCGTCGAAACGATGACACGCAACTGCAGCGAACGCCGCCACAGCAGGCCCAGCGATCGACCGACGTGCTGGAACCATTCGTTGACCGGTGCCAGCGCTTCCCGCACGTCGGCGAGACGCCCGTTCTGTCCGACTTTCCGACCGGCGTCCGACCCTACGTGGTCACGCAAGGTAGCGCCTCCGGACCCGGGCCCGCGAGCCGGATCACGGCGGACCGGCCTTGTACCCCACACCGCGGACGGTCAGCACGATCTCGGGATTCTCCGGATCTTTTTCGACCTTCGCTCGTAGTCGCTGCACATGCACGTTCACCAGGCGGGTGTCGGCGGCGTGCCGGTAACCCCAGACCTGTTCCAGCAGTACCTCACGGGTGAACACCTGACGCGGTTTGCGGGCCAGCGCCACCAGCAGATCGAATTCCAGCGGCGTGAGCGAGATCTGCGCGCCCTCGCGGGTGACCTTGTGCGCCGGGACATCGATCACGATATCGGCGATATTCAGCAGCTCGGCCGGTTCTTCCTCGGTGCGGCGCAGCCGGGCCCGGACCCGGGCCACCAGTTCCTTCGGTTTGAACGGTTTGACAATGTAGTCGTCGGCTCCGGATTCGAGGCCGAGCACCACATCGACCGTGTCCGTCTTGGCGGTGAGCATCACGATCGGCACACCCGAATCGGCGCGCAGCACCCGGCACACATCGATGCCGTTCATCCCGGGCAGCATGAGATCGAGCAGCACCAGATCGGGCCGGATCTCACGAACTGCCGACAGGGCCTGGGTGCCGTCGCCGACCACATGCGGATCGAAACCCTCGCCCCGCAGGACGATGGTGAGCATCTCCGCGAGCGCCATATCGTCGTCGACGACCAGAATCTTCGGCTTCATAGTTACTATGTTGTCATCTCCCGCGCTCGTAACGGGCCGCCACGCCACACAGTGGCGCGTTCCCGCCGGATATCCAACACTAATTCGCGACCAATGCGGCGAGCCGCGCGGCCAATGAGTTCATTTCCCCGGCGAGCCGGCCGGAACCGTCTTCTTCGGTGGATCGGAAAACCCACCAGGTGCCATACCAATCATGCCGAGCAAGATCACGGTACACCTCGGCGGTACGTTCCTGTAATCCGCCATCGCGTTCGTAGGCGTCGAGGGCACGGGACTCGTCGAGCTCGCCCCGGCGGCGGGCGCGCAGGGCCGCCACTTGCGTCGGTACGTCGAGGAGCACCTGTACCCGCGGCACCGGAAGCTGGAAACGGCCGAATTCCAATTCTCCGACCCAGCGCACAATTTCCCCGTCCGCGGATTGACACAGCCGCGCGGCGTTGTAGGCGGCATTGGAAGCTACATAGCGGTCCAGCAGGACCACATCGTTGCCGGCAAGTAGTTTTGCGAGTTCGTCGGCGGCTCCGGCCCGGTCCAATGCGAACAGGGCCGCCATGGCGTTCACCGATGCGGCCAGATCGCCGTGTTCACCGCGTAGGGCTTCGGCAGCCAGGTCGGCGTGCGCGGACCGGCCGTATCGCGGAAAGGCCAGGGTGTCCACACGGAGTCCGCGTTGTTCGAGTGCCCCCATGAGATGGCCGATCAACGTACGTTTACCCGCACCGTCGAGGCCCTCGATGGCTATCAACACTCCCATATCCAGGCAGGATACTCCCGTAGCACGCGGATTCCCTCGCCGGTTCGCCCCGGTCGCACCGACGGGCCCGAACGCGGATCACGCTCGGCCCGGCCACTACTTCGCGCAGCGAATGATCCGGCCGTCCGTTGCGAAACGGCACGAACAGCCGGACCGAAACCGTGCCGCCTCGCCCGCGACGACACGGCCTATGTGCCTATGCGCAGGAGACCTGCCGTGTCCGGTCGTAGTCATCGGTCAAGACATACGCCTGCCCGTTGCCGGTCACACCGACGATCTTCCACTTCTGGCCGTGCAGGTCGACGACCTTGCCGTACTGGTAGCCGTGGCCGCACACCACGTCCTTCACCCAGGGCTCGTCGGCGTGCACCGGCCCGGCCGCAACAGCGCCTCCGATACCGGCCACCGCGACGGCGACAGCAATGCGAAGAAAAGCCTTCATCATCCCCCCTCGTAACCTGTTTGGGAGCCCAATTACCAACGGGCCCAACAGGACACTAGCACGAACAGGTCCCATTCCGGCGGTAACGGAACCGACCGGAGGTCGGTGGACTCCGGAATCGGTGGAAACAGCGGAGGCCGCCGACGCCTCGCGGCACCGGCGGCCTCTCACGCACTACTCGATCAGTACCGGTAGTGCTCGGGCTTGAACGGGCCCTCGACATCGACGTTGATGTACTCGGCCTGTTCCTTGGTGAGCTTGGTCAGCGTGCCGCCGAGCGCCTCCACGTGGATCCGGGCGACCTTCTCGTCGAGCACCTTGGGCAGGCGGTAGACCTCGTTGTCGTACTCCTGCGGCTTGGTCCACAGCTCGATCTGCGCGATCACCTGGTTGGAGAAGCTGTTGCTCATCACGAACGAGGGGTGGCCGGTGGCGTTGCCGAGGTTGAGCAGACGCCCCTCCGACAGCACGATGATGGACTTACCGGAATCACCGAACGTCCACAGGTCGACCTGGGGTTTGATATTCAACTTCGTCGCGCCGGATCGTTCCAGGCCCGCCATATCGATCTCGTTGTCGAAATGGCCGATATTGCCGAGAATGGCCTGGTCCTTCATCGCCTTCATATGGTCGAGGGTGATGATGTCCTTGTTGCCGGTGGAGGTGACGACGATATCGGCATCGGCGATGGCCTGCTCCACGGTGACCACGTCGAACCCGTCCATGAGAGCCTGCAGGGCATTGATGGGGTCGATCTCGGTGACCTGGACGCGGGCGCCCTGGCCCGCCAGCGATTCCGCGCAGCCCTTGCCCACATCGCCGTAACCGCAGATCAGCACCTTCTTGCCGCCGATGAGGACATCGGTGCCGCGGTTGATGCCGTCGATCAGCGAATGCCGGGTGCCGTACTTGTTGTCGAACTTCGACTTGGTGACCGAGTCGTTGACATTGATCGCCGGGAAGCTCAGCTCACCGGCGGCGGCGAACTGGTAGAGCCGCAGGACGCCGGTGGTGGTCTCCTCGGTGACACCCTTGACGCTCTCGGCGATCGCGCTCCATTTGCCCTTATCGCTTTCGAAGCGCTCACGCAGCAGGTTCAGGAACACGGTGTACTCGGCGGAATGCTCCTCGTCGGCCGGCGGAACGACTCCCGCCTTCTCGAACTGGGCGCCGCGCAGGACCAGCATGGTGGCGTCGCCACCGTCGTCGAGGATCATATTGGCCGGCTCGCCGGGCCAGGTGAGCATCTGCTCGGCCGCCCACCAGTACTCCTCCAGCGTCTCGCCCTTCCAGGCGAAGACAGGAGTGCCCTGCGGCGCGTCGACCGTGCCGTGCGGGCCCACCACCACGGCCGCGGCCGCATGGTCCTGGGTGGAGAAGATATTGCAGGAGGCCCACCGCACCTGCGCGCCCAGCGCGGTGAGGGTCTCGATCAGCACAGCCGTCTGCACCGTCATATGCAGCGAACCGGAGATCCGGGCACCCTGCAGCGGGGCGACATCGGCGTACTCGCGGCGCAGGGCCATCAATCCGGGCATCTCGTGCTCGGCCAGCCGGATCTCCTTGCGGCCGAAATCGGCCAGCGCCAGGTCCGCGACCTTGTATTCGACACCGTTGCGGGTATCGGTGCTCAGCGAGGTTCGAGGCAGTTCGGAGGTCGTCATCAGCGTGGATCAGCCTTCTCTCGGTTAGGGCATGAGCGAGTCAGGCCCGGAGGCGGTAGCGGAGCGTCACCACGCAGGGCCCTCGCTCATGCCCGATAAACACGGTCTCGACCGCAAGGCTAGCCGGTTGCCGCGCACTGTGGCGCGGGTGTGCCGGTCGGCGCGATAGCCGATCGGTAACGCTCTCGGCAGGCCCGGTGATCAGGCCGCGACGGTCCCCTGAGCCGGCGCCGGCAGGCGGCGGCGTCTGGCGGGCGAGAGATTGGCCCGGGTGATATCGCCGTCGTAGTGGGCGAGGACCCGTTTGTCCATCACCCGCCGCCACAGCGGCGGAACGACGGCCAGCACCACCATCGCCGCGTAGCCGGCGGGCAGTTGCGGGGCCTCGTCCGAACTGCGCAGGGTCTGGTAGCGGCGCCCGGGGTTGGCGTGATGGTCGCTGTGCCGCTGGAGATGGAACAGGAAGATATTGGTGACCAGCCGGTCGCTGTTCCAGCTGTCACGCGGGGTACACCGGCGATAGCGGCCGTTGGCCCGGCGTTCACGGAGCAGCCCGTAGTGCTCGATGTAGTTCACTGTTTCCAGCAGTCCGGCGCCGAGCACCGCCTGCAACAGCAGGTACGGCAGGATCTGCCAGCCGAAGACCAGCATGAGGGCACCGAAGAGCACCACGGTCATCGACCATGCCTGCAGAATGTGGTTGCGGGGGCTCCACCAGCCGCTCCCGGCCCGCTGCAATCGTTCACGTTCGAGGGTGATCGCGGAGCGGAACCCGCCGACCGCACTGCGCGGCAGGAAGGTCCACAGGCTCTCGCCGAGCCGGGCGCTGGCCGGATCCTCGGGGGTCGCGACCCGAGCATGGTGGCCACGGTTGTGTTCGACGAAGAAATGCCCGTACCCGGATTGCGCCAGCGCGATCTTGGCCAGCCGGCGTTCCAGGCGTTCCACCCGGTGTCCGAGTTCGTGCGCGGCATTGATACCGATCCCCGAGACCAGTCCCAGGGTGGTGGCGAGGCCGATCTTGTCGACGACGCTCAGCTCGGAACCGGCCCACAGGTAACCGGCCAGGGTGAGTCCGATCAGCTGGATGGGCAGGAAGAGATAGGTGCACCAGCGGTAGAAGCGATCATTGGAGAGAGTGTCGTAATCCTCGTCGCGCGGGTTGGTGCCGTCGTCACCGACGAGCACGTCGAGCAGCGGAATGATCACCAGTACCACGATCGGCCCGAGCCACCAGAACACCTCGAGACCGGTGTGCAGCACCAGCTGTGACGGCAGCAGCGCACATGCCGGGGCGATCAGTCCGAGAGCCCACAGATGGCGTTTGGGATCGGCCGATCCAGCCGACTTACCAACCAATTGCACTTTTTGCCCCGCTATTGAGAACCCGTACCGACAGCGGCCTACATATTTACAGAATCTGCGTCACCGATGCGTCCTTGTTCGTTCCGAACGTGGGCACCGTTACACGCAGGTACCGTACCGGGGTCCGGGTCACCCCACGTCAGCGCGGTACAGCAAAATCTCCGCTATCGAGAAATCGGGAGCAGAAGCGCACAGAAGTGTCACTTCGGCGAATCCAGCGAATTCACCGCAACCCACGTTCGGCGAGCACGGCGACGACGTAAGGGCCAAAAACTCGGCCGAGCTCGACCGGCGCGTCGTGACCGGGCGGCGGCGGGGTGGGAATGTAGCTGATCGCCAACCGCACCAGCGCATGGGCGAAGGTGCGGGCCTGGGCCTGCGTCAGGGCGATCCAGCTGTGCTGCATCACCGTCGACAGCCGGTCGGTGGCATGGGCGATCAGCGTCCCGGCATCGAGGGTGATGAGCCGGAGCAGGTCGAGTTTCACCTCACCCAGCAGCAGCGAGTGTACGAGCGGGTCCTGGGCGGAATCGTGGAAATAACTCGCCAGACCGTCCCGGATGGACGCCTGGGCGTCTCCCACATTGGCGGCCAGCGCGGTTTCCACATGGTCCACGAGGTGGTCGGCGAGCCGGACGGCGTATGCCTCGGCCAGCCCGCCGCGCGAGCCGAATTCGTTGTAGAGGGTCTGGCGACTCACTCCGGCACCGGCTGCCACATCGGTGAGCGTGACCTTGGACCAGTCACGCTGCACCAGCAGGTCGCGCATCGCGTCGAGGACGGTGGTGCGCAGCAGCTCACGCGCAGACCCCTGGGTGGTGTTCCGGGCTCCGGTGCTCGGCATATCAGCGACACTGGCACGAACTCACCGTGTGAGTCAAAGTTTCAAGTTCGCTCGATTTCGATCATGAAGAAATCGGACTTGGCCGCACCGCAGTCCGGGCACGTCCAATCGTCGGGAATATCGTCCCAGCGGGTACCGGCCGCGATCCCGTCCTCCGGCCACCCGAGAGCCTCGTCGTATTCGAAACCACACTGGGCGCACTGATAGAGCTTGTAATCGGTCATGGAGCACACCGGCCTTTCGGTCGATCGGGCTACCACCGGCCGCCGGGCCGGGCGGGCAACGGCTCGAAATCGATCTTCTCCCGGACCGCGCAGTCCGGACAGCACCAATCGTCGGGCACCTCCGACCAGGGCGTACCCGGCGGGAAACCCTCGCGCGGAGCGCCCGCGCGCTCATCGTAGACGTAGTCGCACACCGGGCAGCGGTATTCGCTCATTCCGGGGCCTCCATGGCAGTCCTGCCGTAGCGTGCAAGCACCCGGTCCCGCGCCGGAGGATGGATATTCGCGCGGGTGATATCGCCGCCGTAGTGCGCGAGCACCCGTTTGTCCATCACGCGCCGCCACAGCGGCGGCACATAGGCGAGGGTGATCATTCCCGCGTATCCGGCGGGCAGCGCGGGGGCCTGCTGCCAGGTGCGCAGTGCCTGGTATCGCCGGGTCGGGAACGCGTGGTGATCGCTGTGCCGCTGTAGGTGGTACAAGAAGATATTGGTGACCAGGAAATCGCTGTTCCAGCTGTGTGCGGGAGTGGGGCGCTCATAGCGCCCGGAAGAAGTACGCTGCCGCGCCAGGCCGTAGTGCTCCGTGTAGTTCACGGCCTCGAGCAAGCCGAATCCCACCACCGCCTGCAGGAGCAGATACGGCAGCAGTTCCAGCCCGAACACGACAACGAGCGCGGTGAACAGCACCACGGTCAGCAGCCAGGCGGTCAGCACATCGTTACGCCGGTTCCAGGGCCCGAACCCGAGCCGCTGTAACCGGGTGCGTTCGAGCGACCACGCCGAGCGCAGGCCGCCCCGGACCGACCGGGGAAGGAAGACCCAGAAGCTCTCGCCGAACCGGGCGCTGGCCGGGTCCTCGGGGGTGGCTACCCGCACATGATGTCCGCGATTGTGTTCGATGTAGAAATGGCCGTACGCGCTCTGCGCGAGCGCGATCCTGGACAACCGCCGCTCCAGACCCACCTTCTTGTGCCCGAGCTCGTGCGCGGTATTGATGCCGATGCCGCCGATCACCCCCATGGTGACGGCCAGGCCGATCTTGTCGATCAGGTACAGCCCGCCCGCCACCGGCAGATACGCGCTGTCGGCGGTGATCAGGTACGCACCCGCGAGCAGGGTCGCGTACTGGAACGGCAGATACAGATAGGTGAGATAGCGGTAGTACCTGTCCCGCTCCAGCGCGGCCACGATCGCATCGGGTGGGTTGGATCCGTCCGTCCCGACCATCCGATCGGCTATCGGGATGACCAGATAGAGCAGGATGGGCCCGAGCCAGAAGACGATATGGATCAACCCCGGACGGCCCATGGCGGTCAGGGCCCAGACCGCCGGGATTCCGATGACGAACAGACCGGTGGGCGCCAGCAGACCCCACAGCCACAGGTAGCGCTTGGGGTCGCGCCAGGATTCGGGCGGAGTGGATTCGAAGGGCTCGGCAGACATCTCCGTCTCACTTCTGATAGGGGCATGGGCAGGCTCGGCCTGCTGTCCGACTTCCGCACGCCGGGCGCACGGGGCGCACCACACACACTCCTGACACGGTAAGCGCGAAGAAGGCTCGAAGCGGAGACGTTTATGAGTTCGGTAAAGAACGGATCGGGGGTTGACGCATACGTTATGTAGCGACCTGTTTCCGAGGTCAACCGCGAGCGAAACCGCTGCTCGGCCGTGACCGGACGAGCAGCGGGACCTCAGCGGATCAGTACATCGGCGTCCGCGGGCAGCCCGTCGACGGGCCACCATCGCAGATCGGCGGACTCCGCGCTGCGCACCGGAACAGCTCCCGGGGGCGCGGTGATCCGGAACAGTAGATCCAGATGCCGGGTCGGGGCACCGAGCGAACACGTGATCGGATGCGCCTGGGCGCCGTAGAGTTCGGGCTCCAGCCGGAGCCCGGGAATCCCCGATTCCTCGGTGGCCTCGCGCAGCGCGGCGGCGGCCACGGTGTCGTCCTCGGGCTCGCAGTGCCCGCCGAGCTGAATCCAGCGCCCGACCCGCGGATGCAGAGTCAGCAATACCTCGCGGCCGTCGTCGGAGAACACCACCGCCGAAGCGGTGATATGCCCGGGTGCGTGCTCCCGCAGGCAACCGCGCGGCGCCGAGCCGAGGAAGGCCAGCATCGCCTCCCGCAGCCCGGCGTCGGCGCCCGAATCCGGCCGCCACGCGGTCAGCAGTTCGGTCGCCGACGCGCGCAGCGATCCGGCGGTCACAGTTCCACCAGACCCGCGGCCGGGTCGCGCGGGGGACGCGGCAGGAGTTCCTCGGTAGGATGCCCGACCGCGACGGCGCCCAGCGGGATCCATTCGTCGTCCAGGCCGAGCACTTCCCGGGTCGTCTCCGGGGCGAAGATGGTCGACCCGATCCAGCAGCTGCCAAGCCCCTCGGTCGCCAGGGCGACCAGCAGCCCCTGGACCGCGGCCCCGACCGCGACGGTGAACATGGTCCGTTCGGCGGCTCGGCGACGGTCGTCCGGATAGTCGTGGGCGCCGTCGGGCACGCAGAACGGGATGATCACCTCGGGGGCGTCGAACAGGATGCGGCCGCGCTTCACTCGCCGTTCGACCCGCTCGGCATCCAGACCGTCCGCCGCGAGATCGGCCCGCCACTTGCCGGCCATCGCCTCGAGCAACTGCCGCCGCCGGTCCCGGTCGCGCAACCAGACGAAACGCACCGGGCGGGTGTGGTGCGGAGCCGGTGCGGTGAGCGCCACCGCGACCGCGGCGCGGATCTGCCCGGGGTCGACCGGGTCGGGTGCGAAGCTGCGGACCGAGCGGCGCATCAGCACCGCTTCCCCGCGTCCGCGCGTGATCGCCTCGGCGGTGCCGAGCCAGAACAGGTCGTCGGTACCCGCACGCACCAGATCGGCTGCGCTGGAACCGTTGTCGGCCACGGACAGGCCGCGCACCACCGCGATCGGTACCCCGCCCAGCTTCCCCTTCACCAGGTCCGCCGCGGCGGCCAGTTCGTCCGCGATCGCCACCTGGGTGACCTGTAGTTCGTTGCCCTGGCCGTCGACGGCCCCCGCGTAGTCGTGCAGCACCGGCAGTCCCGCCGAACCGATCGCGACATCGGTCTGCCCGTTACGCCAGGCGCGGCCCATGGTGTCGGTGACGACCACGGCGATATCCACGCCGAGCCGCGCGCTCAGCGCCGAACGCAGTCCTTTTGCGCTGCCGTCGGGATCGGCGGGAAGCAGCACCAATTCACCGTGCTCCACATTGGATCCGTCCACCCCGGACGCGGCCTGCACGATACCGAGACGGTTCTCGGTGATCAGGGTTCGGCCGCGGCGCGCCACCACCCGCACCGCCTCCTGTTCGACCAGCCGCCGCCGCGCGGCGTCGCGTTCCTCCGGATCGGCCGGGGCCGGCACGATCCGGCCCTCGGCCTTGGCGACGATCTTGCTGGTGACCACGAGGACATCACCGTCGGCCAGCCACGGCGCCCGGGCGGCGATATGTTCGGCGAGATCGTCGCCGGGCCGGAATTCCGGTAGTCCGGTGATCGGCAGGATCTGCAATTGTGCGGCGGCGTGGTCCGCAGCCACTGTCTCGGCCAACGGGTTTGCGCTGGTCACGGCTTGACTCCTGCCAAATCGAGGGCCTCACGCACCATTTCGGCGGTGGTGGGGGGGTCGGTCATCAAAAGGGGGACACTGCGCACCTGCACGTCCGGGATCTCGGCGGTATCGGTCGTATGGACGAGCCAGCCGTCCAGAACGCCGGTAGCCGAACGGGATCCGTAGTGGCGCCCGACCGCCTCCGCCGTCGTCGCCACACCGATCACCGACAGGCACTCGTCGGCCATTCCGCGCAACGGTTTGCCGTCGATCACCGGCGAGACCCCGATCACCGGGGCCTTTGTGGTGCGCAGTGCGCCCCGAATTCCGGGCACGGCGAGGATCGATCCGACGCTCACAACAGGGTTCGAGGGAGCGAGTAATACGACATCGGCATCGGCTATGAGTTCAGTCACATTCGGTGCCGGTTTGGCGTCATCCGCCCCGATTGTGGCGAATCCGTGGGTTTCGACGGCGGCGCGGTGGCGAACCCACCACTCCTGGAAATGGATCGCGCGGCGTTCGCCAGGGCTCTCCGGGTCGCTGATAACAACATGCGTTTCACAGCGATCGTCGGTTGCCGGGAGGAGTTTCACGCCCGGTTGCCACCGATTGCAGAGGGCTTCGGTAACCGCCGAGAGGGGATACCCGGCGCGCAGCATTTCGGTCCGAACCAGGTGCGTCGCGATATCCCGGTCCCCCAGTCCGAACCAGTCGGGCTGGGCGTGATATTTCGCGAGCTCCTCCTTGGCGTGCCACGTTTCCCCCAGGCGGCCCCAGCCGCGTTCCGGGTCGATTCCGCCACCGAGCGTATACATGCAGGTATCGAGGTCGGGACAAATTCTCAGCCCGTGCATCCAGACATCGTCGCCCACATTGACGATGGCGGAAACCTCCGCCTCGGGCAGGAGCTCCCGGACGCCCAGCAGGAACCGCGCGCCACCGACTCCGCCGACCAGGACGACGATACGGGGATCTTTGGCGGGTGCGCTGTCCGCTTGTTGTGAAGTCACATCTGTACACACTATGCCGGGTGGGAAATGGTGCGGCTTCCGCTATATTTGCCGGTCATTTGCTATTCGGGTCACAAGATCGACTCGGAATGCCGCGCGGGATAGTAACGGAATAGTGACGGTGGCTTGACCATCACTACGGGCGGCGTGTCTAATCACAGACATGTCATTCCGGGTCGCGCGGGAAGTGCAAGGCGCGTACGGAAACTCGAACGGATGTTCGAATTGGAATGGCAGGCTCGGGGAAGTCCGCGAGACAACGTCGCGGAGTTTGGCCGTCGGTATACGCGTTGATCGACGGAAATGAATTCTTTCTGCGCTAACACACAGTGAGGAGGCGGAGCGATGGCCGATGATCTGGCCCCGGCCGGCATTCCGGTGGGTGTATCGCGAACCGATTCCACAGCAGGCGCAGCACGAAGCGTCGCTGTTGACAACGGCTGGTTCGGCCCTGATCGGAGTGAGCGTGATTCGACACCCCGGCTCAGCCTGGTCGTGACCGGTTTCGACGAGATGTTCGGCTCCATCGAAGAACAGTGGCAAGAACGCGCGCTGTGCGCGGAGACAGACCCGGAGGCCTTCTTCCCGGAGAAGGGTGGCTCCACCCGCGAGGCCAAGCGCATCTGCATGGGATGCGAGGTCCGTGACGAATGCCTGGAATACGCGCTCGCACACGATGAGCGCTTCGGAATCTGGGGCGGCCTGTCGGAGCGGGAGCGCCGGCGCCTCAAGCGCGGCATCGGCTGACGATACCGCTCGCGTCGGTGCGCCCCGGAGCATGTGGCCGGGGCGGGCCGTCGCGATCGGCGATCACTGACTAACGTTGACGGTCATGGCACGATCCCGCAACCGCAGACCCCCGACCGCCCGGTCGGTCAGCCGTCGCGGCCGCGGTGTCCGCGGACCGATGCTGCCGCCGACCGTCCCGGCCTGGCGCACCCGGGGCCAGAAATTCGACCGACTGGTGCTGGAAGCCTTCGCACCCCTGGACACCCGCTGGCACGATCGACTCACCAAACTCGATATCGCTGTCGACGATGTGCCCAAAATTCGTCCACTGCACCCGGATTCGGTGACCTGGCCGGACGAGGTCGTCGCCGACGGCCCGGTCCCGCTGTCACGGCTGATCCCCGCCGGCGTCGACCGGCACGGCACCCCCATCCGCGCCCGGGTGGTGCTGTTCCGCAAGCCCCTGGAACTGCGCGCCGGTGATCCGGACGACCTGGTGGAACTGCTGCGCGAAGTACTGGTCCAGCAGATCGCGACCTATCTCGGGGTCGACCCGGACGTCATAGACCCGGAACCGGAATAGGCCTGTCGACGGCGTCCCGGCTTTGGTAACGGTGGTTCGGTCGGCCGAGCGAGTCGCATCGGGCCGAGCCACGAAGGTGAGGGGCGGGCTCGCTCGGGAAGACGGGGAGGGTGCAGGCCCGCCCACGAACGCGAGAAGAGTGCAGGCCCGCTCGCAAAGGTGCTGTGTTTTCAGCGCGTCGGCGCGGGCGGGGTTGAGGCCCTGAAAGGGTCGAGGCGCCGCGATTAGACACGAATCACACTGCGACGCGCCGTATGCGAGCCAATCCATGAGCGTGTCTACCCCACTCACGTGGGTGCGGCGGGTTACGCTCATCGACGTGATCTCCATGCGTCGTTGCTGCCGACCCGGCTGCAAGAATCCGGCCGTCGCGACGCTCACCTATGTCTACTCGGACTCCACCGCGGTGGTGGGCCCGCTGGCGACGGTGGCCGAACCTCATTCCTGGGACCTCTGCGGGACCCACGCCTCCCGGATCACCGCCCCCAAGGGCTGGGATATGGTCCGGCACGAAGGTGGCTTCTCCACCAGCCCCGACGACGACGATCTGACCGCGCTCGCCGAGGCCGTCCGCGAGGCCGGGTTACGCCGCCGCCCACCGGAGCCCGACCAGCGCGGCTACCGCGACCACACCCCGCCGCCCCGGCCCACCCGCACCGGTCGTCGCGGCCACCTCCGGGTCCTCCCCGATCCGCCCGGCTGAGCTGCGCATACCGGCGGCGACTCCGGCGCCGAAATCACAAGCATTAGGGTAGTCGCCATGACAGTCGCCCGCCCTGCCGAGTCCGTGAACGCGGTGATCAAGGCCTACGACATTCGCGGTGTGGTCTCCGACCAGCTCGACGCCGATTTCGTCCGGGACACCGGTGCCGCGTTCGCCCGGTTGATGCGAGGTGAGCAGGCACGGCGTGTTGTCGTCGGGCACGATATGCGCGCCTCGTCTCCCGAGCTGGGGGCGGCTTTCGCCGACGGGGTGCTCGCCCAGGGACTGGATGTGGTCCATATCGGACTGGCGTCCACCGACGAGCTGTATTTCGCCTCCGGCCGGCTCGACTGCCCGGGCGCCATGTTCACCGCCAGCCACAATCCGGCCCGCTACAACGGCATCAAGCTGTGCCGTCCGCGGGCGCTGCCGGTCGGCCAGGACACCGGTCTGGCGGCCATCGCCGAGGAGTTGGTGTCCGGGGTGCCGGGCTACGACGGCGAACGCGGTACGGCCACCGAGGTCGATCTGCTCGACGACTACGCCGTCTTCCTGCGTGACCTGGTGGATTTGGGCGGTATCCGGCCACTGACCGTAGCGGTGGACGCCGGAAACGGGATGGGCGGGCATACCGTACCCGCCGTACTCGGCGCGCTGCCGCAGGTCACGCTCGTACCGCTGTACTTCGAGCTGGACGGCAGCTTCCCCAACCACGAGGCCAACCCGCTCGATCCGAAGAACCTGGTGGATCTGCAGGCCCTGGTCCGCGACTCGGGGGCCGATATCGGTCTGGCCTTCGACGGCGACGCCGACCGCTGTTTCGTGGTCGACGAACAAGGGGATCCCGTCTCCCCGTCGGCCATCACCGCGCTGGTCGCCGAACGGGAGCTCGCCAAGGAGCCCGGGGCCACCATCATCCACAACCTGATCACTTCCCGATCGGTACCGGAGCTGGTGACCGAACTGGGCGGCAACGCGGTGCGGTCGCGAGTGGGCCACTCGTTCATCAAACAACTGATGGCCAGTTCCGGCGCCGTCTTCGGCGGGGAGCACTCCGCGCACTATTATTTCCGGGATTTCTGGGGCGCCGATTCCGGCATGCTGGCCGCTCTGCACGTCCTGGCGGCCCTCGGCGAGGACAAGCGGCCGGTTTCCGAACTCATGTCCTCCTACACCGCCTACGCCGCCTCCGGCGAGATCAACTCGACCGTCGACGACGCGGCCGCACGGACCGGCGCCGTACTCGACGCGTTCGCCGGACGCGCGGTCTCGGTGGACCGGCTGGACGGCGTCACCGTGCAACTACCGGACCATGCCTGGTTCAACCTGCGCGCTTCCAATACCGAACCGCTGCTACGACTCAACGTCGAAGCCAGGTCGCAGGAGGAAGTAGACGCACTCGTGACCGAGATCCTGCGCATCGTCCGCGCCTGACTGGAATAGTGGAAACACACACCGTGGATTCGCCCGTTCCAGACCCGGTGTCCACAACGCGGGCGGTCGCGGCCGAGACCGACAACAGCGCGATGAGGGGAGGTGCCACGCCCGATGATCGCTGATACCCCGGTACTCGATCTGGACGATGCCGCAATGCTCGAAGCCGCCGATACCGGTGGCGCCCTCCGTTCGGCCGCGTCCGGTGGTGCCCAGGTGCGTGCCACCGCGGCAGCCGTGGCAGAGGGCGCGCTCACCCGGCTCGACGGTTTGCGCCCGCGCAGTCTGCTGCTGGTCTCCGGTCCCGGGCGGGCCGCCCGGGCCGCAGCGCTGCTCGTCGCGGCGATCGGCGACCGGACCGGTCTGCCGCTGGTCCAGGTCACCACCGTGCCCTCCTGGGCCGGCCCGCTGGATGTGGTGCTGGTGGCCGGCGACGATGCCGGCGATCCACGACTCATCGATGCGATCGACCGTGCGCTGCGCCGCGGCGCGGAGGTGGTCGTGGCGGCCCCGGACGAAGGTCCGCTGCGCGCCGCCGCGGCCGGGCGGGCCGCGCTGCTAGCGCCCCGCGTCCCGGTACTCGACGAGAACCGGCTGCTGCGCTATCTCGGCGTCGGCATCGCGGTCCTGCGGGCCATCGACGGGCATCGCAGCGCCGCCTTCCTACCCGAACTGGCCGAGCTGGCCGATGTCCTCGACACCGAGGCACTGCGCGACGGCCCACAGCACGAGGTCTTCCACAATCCCGCCAAGAATCTGGCCGCGCGGACCCAGCAGCGCGGACTCATCCTCGCCGGTGACACCGAAGCCACCACCGCGCTCGCGGTGCACGCGGCCGAGGTGCTGCTGCAATCGGCGGGCCGCACCGCGACCGCGGTGGACCTCGCCGTCGCCGTGACCGCACTACCCCGCCTGGTGAACGCCGCCACCGCGGCAGCACCCGACTACGATCCACTGTTCCACGACGAGCAACTCGATGGGCCGCCGCCGGTGGAGAAGAAGCGGGTCTTCGTGTGCAGCACCGATTCCGATCTCGTCGCGGCGCGCCGCCGGATCGCAGTGTTCGGTGGGGCGGGCGGCGGCACCGTGGACGCCGACCTGATCACCGCGGAACTCGAAGCGATTCCCGCCGACTCCGCCCGCGCCGGATCGGCCGACCCCCAGCCGGTACCCGCACCGATCGGCGGTGAACTGGAACGTCTCGCGGTGCTCGCGCTGCGCTGGGAGATGACGGCGGCCTATCTGCGGCTCATCGGCGGCCGGGCGATCGCGGCGAGCGATCCGGACAGCTACGACGGGGGACACTACTAGTGCACGAACTCGTGGGTGCGCTGCGCTCGTACGCCTGGGGCTCACGCACCGCGCTCGCCGAACTCTGCGGTCGCCAGGTCCCGTCGGCGCATCCGGAAGCGGAACTGTGGTTCGGTGCCCATCCCGCCGATCCCGCCTACCTGCGTATCGACAACGGCACCCGGTCGCTGCTGGAGGTGGTGTCGGAGAATCCCGGCGAGGAACTCGGCGCGGCCGCCGCGCGGTTCGGTGACCGGCTGCCGTTCCTGCTGAAGATCCTGGCCGCCGAGGAACCGCTGTCGCTACAGGCCCATCCGAGCGCGGAACAGGCACGGTCCGGGTTCGCCCGGGAGAACCGGACCCAGGTGCCGCTCGACTCCCCGATGCGCAACTACCGCGATGACAGCCACAAACCCGAACTGGTGGTCGCGCTGGAAAGGTTCGAGGCACTCGCCGGGTTCCGCGACCCACTGCGCACGGTGGACCTGTTCCGAGCTCTGGGTGTCGCCGAACTCGCGCAGTACGCCGACCTGCTCGCCGCGCAACCCGATTCCGACGGCCTGCGGACCCTGTTCACCAGCTGGATCACTCTCCCGCCGACCGTACTGGACACCCTGCTGCCGACCGTGCTCGACGGCTGTGTGCGGTACCTGTCCAATTCCGAACGCGAATTCGCCGCCGAGGCCCGCACCACCCTGGAACTGGCCGAAGCCTATCCCGGCGACGCCGGCGTGCTGGCCGCGATGCTGCTGAACCGGATCACCCTGCACCCCGGTCAGGGCCTGTTCCTCGCCGCCGGGAATCTGCACGCCTACCTGCACGGCGTGGCCGTGGAGATCATGGCCAACTCCGACAACGTGCTGCGCGGCGGTCTCACTCCCAAACACGTCGATGTCCCGGAACTGTTGAAGGTCCTGGATTTCGAACCGATCGACCTGCCCCTGGTACTCTCCGAACCCGCCGGCGACGGATCGGTCCGCTATCCCACCCCCGCCCCCGAATTCGCGCTGCGCCGATTCGACCTCACTGCCGGATCCGCCCTGGTACCCCTGACCGACGCGGGCCCGGGCATCGTGCTGTGTACAGCCGGTTCGGCCCGCTTACTCGACGGCGATTCCCAGGTCACGCTGACCCGCGGCTCGGCCGCGTGGATTTCGGCGACGGACAAGGACATCCGCGCGCAGGCCACCGATGAACCGGCCACCTTGTTCTGCGCCTGCGTCGGCGCCGCGTGAATCAGGGGAGCCGGTCCACCGGATCGTGCCCGTCCGGGGGACGAACTCGGGCGCCGGAGTGTTTGACGGGGACATGGTGTCTGCCCAGTGTTACTGCGGTGATCGGCGTCAACCCAGCCGGCAAAGGTGACAGGTGGACCTGCTCGCAAAGGCGAGAAGTGGGCCTACTCGCAAAGGTGCTGTGTTTTTTGGCGGCGCCGAAGGCGCCGCCGGAGGCGGCGCAATCGAACACAGCATAGGCTGTTGCGCGGCTGTCGGATCGGACCAATGGTTCGGGCATCGGAGTAGCAGGAGGGTGGCGGATGTCGGCTGGTGGAAGTAAGAGGGCGATTCTTGCCGCGTTGTCGGCGAATGCCGGGATCGCGGTGGCCAAGTTCGTGGGTGCCGCGATCACCGGGTCGGCGTCGATGCTGGCGGAGGGTGTGCACTCGGTCGCCGATACCGCCAACCAGGGTTTGTTGTTGTTCGGGCAGAATCGGGCCGAGCAGCAGGCCGATGAACTGCATCCGTTCGGGTACGGGCGTAGCCGTTATTTCTATTCGTTCGTGGTGGCGCTGGTGCTGTTCACGCTGGGTTCGGTGTATGCCCTGTACGAGGGTGTGCACAAGATCCAGCATCCCGAGGAGTTGAGTTCACCGATTGTGGCGGTGGTGATCCTGGTGATCGCTATCGCGTTGGAGAGCTACAGTTTCCGCACCGCGGTGATGGAGTCGGCGCCGCTGAAGGGGCGGGCGAGCTGGTGGCAGTTCATTCGTAATTCGCGGAGCCCGGAGTTGCCGGTGGTGCTGCTGGAGGACACCGGCGCGTTGATCGGTCTGATTTTCGCGCTCGGTGGTGTGGGGCTCACGATGGTGACCGGTGATCCGGTGTGGGACGGGGTCGGCACGCTGGCGATCGGTGGCCTGCTGGGTGTGATCGCGATCGTGTTGATCATCGAGATGCAGAGTCTGCTGATCGGTGAGGGCGCGACTCCCGGGGAGGACCGGGCGATTCGGGAGAGCCTGGTGGACGGGACCACGATCGACCGCCTGATCCATATCAAGACCCAGTATCTGGGCCCGGAGGAGCTGTTGGTGGCGGCGAAGGTCGCGGTGACGCCGGGGCTGGATATCGCCCGGATCGCGGCGGGTATCGATGCGGCGGAGAGCCGGGTGCGGGCGGCGGTTCCGGCGGCGCGGATCATCTATCTGGAACCGGATCTGTATCGCGAGACCGCACGCGAGGCCTAGGACGCCGGGTGCGGTGCGGTGTCCGCGGTGAGCAGCCGGTAGGGGTCGGTGCGGTTGCCGAAGACCGTGCGCAGTGCGTGCCGGGCGGCGTGTACCCCGCTCATACCGTGGACGCCACCGCCGGGCGGGGTCGCCGAGGAACACAGATAGACGCCGGGCAGCCCGGTGCTGTACGGGTTCCAGCGCGGTACCGGGCGGAAAACGGTCTGGGCGAGGGTCATCGCTCCCGCGTTGATATCACCGCCGACGTAGTTCGCGTTGTAGGCGGGCATTTCGGCGGCCGTCCGCACATGTTTCGCGAGGACGAGGTCGCGGAAGCCGGGGGCGAATCGTTCGATCTGGTCGGCGACGAGTTCGCTGACGTCCCGGTCGGAGCCGTGCGGTACGTGGGCGTAGGCGTAGAGGGTGTGCTGTCCGGCGGGGGCCCGGGTCGGGTCGACCACGCCGGGCTGGATGACCAGGGTGAAGGGGCGGTCGGTGTGGATTCCGGCGGCTACCGCGTGTTCGGCGGCCATCGCCTCGGCCCGGCTGCCGACCAGGTGCAGGGTGCCGGCTTCGGCGCATCCGGGGGCCTGCCACGGCACCGGCCCCGAGAGCGCGAAGTCCACTTTGCAGGAGCCGCCGCCGTAGCGGTAGCGGTCGAGCCGGCGGCGATATCCGGCGGGTAGCCGGTCACCGGCTACCCGGACCAGTTCGGCCGGCGCGATATCGCAGAGCACCGCGCGAGCGGTGGGGAATTCCGCCAGGGAATCCACCCGGCGGCCGGTGTGCAGCTGCCCGCCGCGCCGGCGCAGGTCGGCGGCGAGCGCGTCCATGATCGCTTGACTGCCGCCCCGCGGTACGGGCCAGCCCCCCGCGTGGGCGAGGGTGGCCAACAGCAGGCCCGCGCCCACCGCGGGCAGCTGCCGGGGCGGGATGATGACGTGTTCGGCGACCCCGGTGAACAGCGCGGGGGCGACCCTGTCGTGGAAACGGGTGTTCCACAGCGGGGAGCCTTGTTCGAGCATGCGCAGACCGAACCGGATGGTGGCGGTGCTGAAGGGGATGCGCCGCATATCCGACATCGCCGTGCGTACGACGTCCTGCCAGTCCCGGACCAGCGGTCCGAACAGCGAGCGCCACGCCGTACCGTCGGCCCCCAGCTCGTCGGCTGTCCGCTCCAGATCCTGCCACGCGATCCCGGCGATACCGCCGTCCAGTGGATGGGCGTAGGAGGCCGCCGGGGTGAGCAGTTCGACCCCGTGCGCGGCAAGATCGAATGCCTGGAAGAAGGGGGAGGCCAGGGCCATGGGGTGGGCGCCCGCGCATTCGTCGTGCCGGAACCCGGGCAGGGTGGTTTCCGCGGTCCGGCAACCGCCGCCCAGGGTGTCCGCGGCCTCGTACACTTCGACCTCGAGCCCCGCGGCGGCCATAGTGACCGCCGCCGCGAGGCCGTTGGGGCCGGAACCTACCACTACGACATCCGCCATCCCCCGATTCTGCCTTCTCGGACCGCTCAGGGTCGGACAGCCACCGCGTCCACCTCGAACAGCATTGTCGGTAGCGCGAGAGCCGCGACGCCGGTCAGCGTCTGGACCGGCGGCCGGCCGCCCCAGATCTCGGCGATCTTCGCGCCGACCACGGCCAGTTTGTCCGGGCCGTGGTCGACGATATGGGTGCGCAGCTGGACGATATCGGCGAAGTCGAGGCCCACCGAACGCAGCGCGGTGCCCAGGTTGGCGAACGCCCGTTCCACTTGACCGGCGAAATCACCGGTCGTGGTGGAGCCCTGTGCGTCGGAATCGTATTGACCGGCGATGAACACCAGTTCGCCGCTGGTGACGGCCACATGGCTGTAGCCGAACGGGACCGGATCGTGCAGGGCGGCCGGATTACTGATCTCGATGGACATACGGGATCTCCTCGATGTGACGACTCTTCGGCAGCGATCCGACGATTCACGCGCGCCGAGTGTGACCTCACCGTCGCGGATCAGGCGATGGACTGCCCGACCCGGGCGCGGGGACCGGTGTGGACCGGCAGGGTCTCGTAGCCGTGCAGGGTGTACAGCTGCCGCCGCCGCGGTGTGCCGTCGAGCCGGAGGTCGGGGAACTGTTCGAAGAGCGCGCGCAAGGCGTGGGCCGCCTCCATCCGGGCGAGGCCGGCACCGAGGCAAGCGTGGATACCGCTGCTGAAGCCGAGGTGTTCCTTGGCGTTGGGGCGGGTGATGTCGAAGCGGGCAGGGTCGGGGAACATCGCCGGATCGCGGTTGGCGCCGGCCAGCGACAGCACCAGGGTGGCGCCCCTGCGCAACCGCTTACCCGCGATATCCACGTCGGCGTGGGCCAGCCGCGCGGTGGTCTGCACCGGGGGATCGAAACGCAGGATCTCCTCCACCGCGCCGGGCCACAGCTCCGGTTCGGCCCGAAGGCGGGCGAGTTGCTCCGGATGTTCGAGCAGCAGCACGATGCCCTTGGAGATGAGGTTGACCGTGGTCTCGAAACCCGCGCCCATCAGCAGGGTCGCCGACGCGCACAGTTCGTAGGTGGACAGTTCGCCCTTGCGGACCAGACTGCTGAGGATATCGTCGCCGGGTTCGGCGCGCAGCCGGTCGATATGGTCGAGCAGATAGTCCTGTACCGCTTCCGAGGAGCGCATGGCGCGGTCGTGGGCGCGCCAGGAGATCCCGATATCCAGCAGCGGGCTGATGGCATCACCCCAGCTCAGGAACATCTGTCGATCGCGGTCGGGGAACCCGAGCATTTCGGAGATGATGGCGATCGGCACCTGCGACGCGAACCGGCCGACCAGGTCGGCGGGGCCGTCCTCGGGCAGGGCGGCGAGCAGTTCGTCGGTGACCGTGACGACCCGGTCCCGCAGACGGCCGATGGCCCGCGGAGTGAAGGCCGCCGCGACCGGTTTGCGCATCCGGGTGTGTTCGGGCTCGTCGATCAACAGCATGGAGGGCGGATCGACGGGATTGGCCGGGATCGGGCGTCGCGCCAGGGCACGGCGGGCCAAGCCGGGCAGACGGACGAGCGCGGGCATGCCCACCCCGAAGCGGTTGTCCCGCAGAACCTCCCGCACCACCGCGTGATCCATGGTGATCCACAGGGGGCCGGCGCGGTACACTCCGCCGTCCCCGCGGAGTTCCTCGAGCAACGGGTACGGGTTCGTGATCCCCTCGGGCCCGCCGTTGAGGCGGGCGAACAGATCCCCCCGGCGCAGCTGCGCCTTCTTCGCGACGCGGATCAGCCCGTGCTGATTCACCCAGCGGAACACATATTCCGGTTTCATCCCACCCACTCCTGTCGTACCGACGGCTTCCCGGTGCCTCGCCCGCCCGGCGGGCCGGGCGGGCGGCAGGTGGCGGCCGGCCGGACCGGTCGCGTTCGACGTCCACCGGCACCGGAGAACCACCGCTACGAACGTTACGGACCGCGCGGCGGCCGGGGAACCTGCCGGAGTCGGAAACTCCGGCCCTACCGTGGTAGGAGAGGAGCCCTCACAGGATGCAGGTGACCCGTTCGGTTTCCACCCGCCGCTCCCGCAGCGCCGGGTCCGGATTGGCCACCTGTACCAGGGAGGCGCCCGCCGTGAGCACCGCGAGGTAGCCGTCGATCAATTCGGCGGGTGTATCCCAGGAGGCGCTGGAGAGCACCCGGTCGCCTTCGGTGAAACCCTGCCGGGCAGCGGATTTACGGGCCTCGGTGAGCACCGCCGATACCGGCATACCGTCGAGGGCCGCCCCCGTACCGCCGGGCAGGAACTGATCCCCGTGCACGCGGACCGCGGTTGCGTAGTCGGTGACCCCGATCGGCAGATCACGGACCGGACCACCCATCGGGTCCAGCGACAACGCCGCCACCTCGGGTGCGTCCTCGGTCTCGGCCAGCCGGCCGGCCGCGGCGAAAACGAGTTCCGCGTCGGGGTCGGCGTGCAGCACCACTTCGGTTCCCGCCCACCAGCAGCCGAGCAGGACCGCCGCGGTCTGCCAGTGCGCGGGCAGCAGCACCGCGACCCGCGCGCCCGGGGTGAGCCCGAACTCGTCGCGGATCAGATTGCCGGTCTTGGCGGCCCAGTTGGCGAGGGTGAGCCCGGACAGCTCGATCCGGGCGCCGGTCGCGTCGTCGTACCAGGTGACGCGGGGGGCGGCCGGTTCGCGGTCCAGAATCGGCTCGAGCACCGCTTCGGGAAGGGTCGTTGCCTGGTCTATGTCACGCATCGTCTGCTTTCGGCGCTCAATTCACACAGGTGGGTCCATCTTCGGCCGCCGCGATCGGCGGTGCGGGCGGCACCGGAGTGGCCGAGGTCGACGTCGAGCCGAAATCGATCACGTCTCCGTTACCGGATCCGGGGCCAGCGTAGTCGCTCGTCAGCACCACGCTCACCGCTCCCATCGCAATCGACGGATCCGATACGACGGGAACCCCGCCCAGCGCGGCCGCGACCGCCTTCGCGCCCGGATCCGACGCCGAGGGAGCGCGCACCTGACTCTGCGACACCGGCCCACCGGAATAGTTACCCACAGCCCCCCGGGTGTAACCGAGTCCGAGCAATTCCTGGGCGACCGAATTCGCCAGACCCGAGATCGTGCTGGAGTTGTACACCGATACCTCCACATTCCCCGGGTTCACGGCCGGGGTGGTGGTCTCGGTCGCGGGCCGGCTGGTGGGTTCCTCCCCGACCAGCGCCGCGACATAGTCGTGCACCTCGTCGGGATCGACACGGACGACCGATTCCCCGCTGGTGGTGGTGCCGTTGAGGTCGGCCACCGGCACGGTCTCGAAGGTGACCTCCCCGGCGGTGAGATCCTGGAGCTGGTTCAGGAAACCGATGAGATCCCAGCCCTCGTCGAGTACGACGGTGCGCCCCACCGCGTCGCTGAGTTCCCGCAACCGACTCGGATTGCTCAAGGTGTCCGCGCTCACGACCTGATGGACCAGCTGGGCCATGAACACCTGCTGGCGCACGATGCGGTCCAGGTCACCGCGTTCGAGATTGTGGCGCTGCCGCACGAAGCTCAGCGCCTGGGGGCCGTCGAGCTTCTGCCGCCCACCCGGGAAATACGCCCCCGAGAGCGGTTCGTCCACCGCATGGCGCAGGCAGACGTCCACCCCGCCGACCGCATCGGTGAGCAGGACGAAACCGAGCAGGGAGACCTCGGCGTAGTGATCGACGGTGATCCCGGTGAGCCCGGCCACCGATTCGATGAGTGCCTGCCGCCCACGCTGGGTCGACTGTGCCTCGGCGTCGTCCGCCGCGACCCCTTCGGCGAGCAGATCGTCCTGGACATTCTGCTTTGTCACCCCGTAGGCAGAATTGATCTTGCCCTTGCCCAGGCCCGGAATATCGACGTAGGCGTCGCGGGGAATCGAGATTGCCGTGGCCGAGCGACCGTCGTTGGGAACGCGTACCAGCACGATGGTGTCGGTATTGGTACCTATCTCGTCACCGGCGTGCAGCATGGCCCGTTCGGCATCGGTGAGCGGGTTGCCCTTGGCGTCGGTGCGCGAATCCACGCCGACGAGCAGGATGTCGACCGCCCCGTCGGTATGCCCGCCCAGGCCCAGATCACTGATCCGCTCGATATTCGAGACCAGGGAATCCACCCCGCGCCAGGCGAACCCGGTCGCCACCAGCACCATCAGAGCAACCGATGCGACCAGCACCCGCACCGGGCTCCACAACGTCGGCTCCCCACGCTGCGCCACCTAGGACTTCCTCTCCCCTTACGGATCGGTCGAGGACCCCGACCCACTTCGCGTATGCCGTCGAAACACCTTCCGCACCACGCAGGCTAACCAACAGCAGCCCAGGTGACCCCGATTCGGCGACCGACGGCGTGCCAGACTGGGCCGGTGAACGCCGCTCTACCGCCCGCGACCGAAGTAGCCGACCGTCTCCTCGTCACCGGGGCGGGCGGTCAGCTGGGTGGTGAACTACTCCGGCTGATACCCGCTCTCCGTGCCTTCACCCGATCCCGGCTCGACATCACCGATCGGGCCGCGGTGGAATCAGTCGTCCGTCCCGGCGATATCGTCCTCAATTGTGCCGCGTTCACCGCGGTCGACCTTGCCGAATCGGAGCCCGGAGCCGCTTTCGCCGGTAACGAGACCGGACCGGCGGTACTGGCCGCGGCCTGCGCGCGCGCCGGCGCCCGGCTGATCCACCTCTCCACCGACTACGTCTTTCCCGGCACCGCCGACCGCCCCTACGAACCGTCCGATCCCACCGGACCCACCACGGTGTACGGCCGCTCCAAACTCGCCGGGGAACACGCGGTGCGTGAACTGTGCCCGGGGGCCCATATCGTGCGGACGGCCTGGGTGTACGCCGGGACCGGCACCGATTTCGTCGCCACCATGCGCCGGCTGGAGAAAGAACGCGACACCGTATCCGTGGTGAACGATCAGATCGGCTCCCCCACCTTCGCCGCCGACCTCGCCGCCGGACTGCTGGAACTGGCCGCGACACCCACGGCACCCGCTGTCCTGCACGCCACGAACTCCGGCCGGGCCAGCTGGTACGAGCTGGCCCGCGCGGTATTCGCAGGCATCGGCGCCGACCCCGAGCGGGTCCGGCCGTGCACCACCGCGGAATTTCCCCGGCCCGCCGCCCGGCCCGCTTTCTCGGTGTTGTCCGGAGCCGCCTGGCGCGAGGCCGGGCTGACTCCTTTGCGTCCCTGGGAATCCGCGCTGACCGAGGCACTGACCCGGGCCGCCCGTTAGGGTGGTGCGCTGTGAACGCTTCCGATACCCCGCACGACCGGCCACGTCTGGCCGTGGTCACGGTCACCTATTCGCCGGGCGAACATCTCGAGCATTTCATCAGCACCCTGGCCACGGCCACGGCGGAAAAGCCGCAGGTCATCCTGGCCGACAACGGCTCCACCGACGGCGTCCCCGAACTCGTGGCCGACGCATGCGCCCATGTGCGTTTCCTACCGACCGGCGGCAATATCGGGTACGGCGCCGCCATCAACCGGGCCGTCGCCGAACTCGACCCCGAACTCGAATACGTGCTGATCGCCAACCCGGATATCCGGTGGGGCAACGATTCCATCGACATCATGCTCGAGGCGGCCCAGCGCTGGCCCCGGGCCGGCGCGATCGGGCCCATGGTCCGTGAACCCGACGGCAGCGTCTACCCTTCGGCCCGTTCGGTTCCCGGGATCCTGGACGGCGCGGGACACGCGATCCTCGGTGCCGTCTGGAAGACCAACCCGTGGACCCGGCGCTACCGTCAGGAGAACGAGGAGATCTCCGAACGCACCGTCGGCTGGCTGTCCGGATCGTGCCTGCTGGTACGGCGCGCGGCGTTCGATTCGATCGAAGGTTTCGATTCCCGCTACTTCATGTACATGGAGGACGTGGACTTCGGCGACCGGATGGGCCGGGCCGGCTGGCACAACGTCTTCGTACCCGACGCCGAGGTTACCCACGCCAAGGGGCACGCGGCGGGGCGCCACCCCGAGACGATGCTGCCCGCCCACCACGCCAGCGCCTATCGCTTCCAGGCCGACCGGCATCCGCACTGGTGGCAGGCCCCGCTGCGCTGGGCACTGAAGGCCGGACTTGCGGTGCGCTGCCGGATTGCGGTTCGATCCGCTCTGCGTGCACGGGAGCGGGAACAGGCCGGATAGCCGGCCGACCGCCGCCGGGCCGGGTCGATGATCGGATGGGAACAAGGGAGCTCCATGGCATCACAAGCAGGCGCGGACGCAGTGATTCTGGTCGGCGGACAAGGGACACGGCTGCGGCCGCTGACCCTGTCGGCGCCCAAGCCGATGCTCCCGACGGCCGGGCTACCGTTCCTGACCCATCTGCTGACCCGGATCGCGAGTGCGGGCATCACCCATGTGGTGCTCAGCACCTCCTACAAGGCCGAGGTCTTCGAGGAGTACTTCGGGGACGGCGCCGAATTCGGCCTCGAGCTCGAATTCGTCACCGAAACCGAACCGCTGGGCACCGGCGGCGGTATCCGCAATGTGCTGTCCCGGCTCACCGCCGACAATGTCATGGTGTTCAACGGTGACGTCCTGGGCGGCACCGACCTGACGTCCATCCTGGAGACCCACGAGAAGACCCGGGCCGACGTCACCCTGCACCTGGTACGGGTCAGCGATCCGCGCGCCTTCGGCTGCGTGCCGACCGACGCCGACGGCCGGGTCACGGCCTTCCTGGAAAAGACCCAGGATCCGCCGACCGATCAGATCAACGCCGGCTGCTACGTCTTCCGGCGCGAATACATCGAGAAGATCCCGGCCGGGCGCCCGGTCTCGGTGGAGCGCGAAGTCTTCCCCGCTCTGCTGACCGAAGGCGCCCGTGTCCAGGGTCACGTCGACACCTCGTACTGGCGGGATATGGGCACTCCGGAAGATTTCGTCCGGGGCTCCGCCGACCTGGTCCGCGGCATCGCCCCCTCCCCCGCACTCCCCGGTCAGCGCGGTGAATCCCTCGTGCACGAAGGGGCCGGAATCGCCCCGGGCGCCCTGCTCATCGGCGGCACCGTCGTGGGCCGCGGCGCGGAAGTGGGCGCCGGTGCCCGCCTCGACGGCGCCATCCTGTTCGACGGCGCCAAGGTGGAGGCCGGCGCCACGGTGGAACGCTCCATCATCGGTTTCGGCGCCCGCATCGGCCCCCGCGCCCTGGTCCGCGACGGAGTGATCGGCGACGGTGCCAGCGTGGGTGCCCGCTGCGAACTGCTGCGCGGCGCCCGGGTGTGGCCTGGAGTGGAAATCCCCGACGGCGGCATCCGCTTCTCCACCGACGTATAAGAGTCAGGCGAAGCCGACGGCGCGCTCTCCCCAGGCGGTGAGCAGGTCGCCCTCCGGGTCCGGTACCACTCGGTCGATCGAGTCGATCAGCAGCGTGTCCCGCGACTCCGGATGATAGGGCGGCCAATGTTTCGATCCGTCCAGCGCGGCCGGTACGCCGTGTGCGGCGAAGGCCAGCCAGCGGCGCATCATCCGACCCGAGACCTCGGCGGCCTGTTTACGGCCGCCGAGCCAGAAGGTGGGATCGTGGTCGAAGGTGCCGAAGTTGCCGAACACGTACGGCAGTTCGGTGGCGTGACCGGCGCCGACACGGGCGGCTCGCAGCATGGGCGTGGCGTGGTCGAACCGGTACATCCAGGTCCGTGAGTGCTGGGCGTGGCCGTCGGCCACCCACAGGGCCGGCATCCGGAACGCGGCATCGGTGGACATGGCCAGCGCGCCCCGTGGTTTCGCCAGATCGGGGTACACCGCGGTGATTTCCGCGAGCCGTTCCGCCGTCAGACCGGGATGTCCGGCCTGGACCTGTTCGAGCATCGTGTTCACCGCTTGCGGGGTCACCGGCATGATCGGCGACCGGAACAGCCGGAACAGCGACGCCTCGTCCTTGTTGGTGCCGATGATGAGGGGAACCCGATGTGACCGCCCATCCCGGAAACGGTCGGTGGGATAGCCGGGGAGCAGATCCTCGTCGACGACCGGGGCAGCGGCCAGGGTGCCGGGCGCCTGTAGCGGCACCTCGTCGATCAGGACCGCGGCGGCCCGCACGATCCGCTCGAGCGGGCATTCGAGCAATTCGCCGATCCGGGCGCGGGGCAGGTCGATCAGTTCACGGAAACGTTCGGCCACCCCGGCCGCGCGTTCCTGCCCATACACGGTGGTGGCGGGCGGGCTCTGCGCGATGGCGCGCTGGAACAGGCCGGCGGCCCGCGGCGCGGTGAGCAGCGCGGTGACACAGCCGGCCCCGGAGGATTCCCCGAAGAGGGTCACATTGCCCGGATCGCCACCGAAGGCGCCGATATTGTCGCGCACCCATTCCAGTGCCGCGAGCTGGTCGAGCAGGCCCAGATTGGGAACGAAGTCATCGGACAGCGACGACAGATCCAGGAACCCGAACGCGCCCACCCGGTAGTTCACCGTCACCACCACCACGTCGCCCATCTCGGCCAGGTGGCGACCGTCGTAGACGCCCTGGGCCGCGGAGCCGAGGCAGTACGCGCCGCCGTGCAGCCACACCATCACCGGCCGTGGCTCCTCCGACGCGGTGGCCGGCGCCCAGATATTGAGCCACAGGCAGTCCTCGCCCATGGCCAGCGAGCGGTCCATGGGCACGGTGTTGGCCATATCCTGCGGCGCGATCTGCCCGGCGACCAGGCAGTCGCGGACGCCGTCCCAGCGCTCCGGGGCCCGCGGCGGCCGGAACCTGCGAGGTCCGGCGGCTGCGGCAGCGTAGGGAACACCCCGCCAAACCGATACCGCGCCCTCCCGGCTACCCCGGACCGCGCCGAACTCGGTCCGCGCCACCGGGGCGCGCTCGTCGCCCACCCCACGCGTCACCTCGAAGCACTGGACGTTCATCACAGACCTCCTCTACCTGTGCATTCGAGGGTACGACCGAAGTGGTTACACTTCGGTTCCAGAAATGTCGCGTTGCATCGCGAAAATGCTCCGGCGGCCCGCTCTAGAATTCGGCCATGCCGAGTTACGAGTTCCGCTGCCGCAGCTGCGGCGACACTTTCGAGATCAACCGCCCGATGGCGCAGGCGTCGGATCCGGCCCGTTGCCCGCACGGCCACGACGACACGGTGAAATTGCTGACCACCTTCGCGACCACCGGCCGCGCGGCCGCACCGGCCGTCACCGCGCCTGCCGCGCCTACCGGCGGTGGCTGCTGCGGCGGAGGTTGCTGCGCCTGATCCGCATCCCGGGCCGGACCGCCGCCCCGCCACCCGGCCCGGCGGGTCCGCGGGACGGCGATGCGTCTCCACTGCTGCGGCCCCGGTGCACGGATCATTCCGCGGCACCGGGAGCCGCGCCGCCACGGTCGCGGTCGATATGGCCGAGATCGCGCTGCGGGGCGATCCGATCGCGGACCCGCTGTTTGAGGACCGCGATATCCGGAAATCCCCCGTCGGCCCGACGCTCCCACACCTGCGTGTCGTCGACCGTGATGCGGAAGATGCCGCCCTCCCCGGGGATCAACGCGACCTCACCGATATCGGTGGTGAAAGTGGTCAGCAGTTCCTGGGCCATCCAGCTCGCGCGCAGCAGCCAGCGGCACTGGGTGCAGTATTCGATGGCGATACGCGACACGACACGCACATTACCGGCGGAGGAGACGGGTGACCGGCCCCGCCGGTCACCACTGCTCGACCTCCCCGTCCACGTACTGCCAGCAGCCGCCGACCCGCAGAAACCGGCTGGTCTCGTGTAACCGGCCCCGGCCATCCGGATCCCGATAGTGCGCGGTGAATTCGACGGTCCCGGATTCGTCGAACGGTCCGCCCCCGGCCGTGTGCAGGATCTCCACGAACAGCCAGCGCCGGGCCGGGTCGAGATCGAGCTCGCGGGGGCGCGTACCGGCGTGCCAGGTACGCCGCAGATAGCCGGTATCGCCCACCGCGAAGGCGGTGAACCGGGACCGCATCAGCGCTTCGGCGGTGGGCGCCGGGCGGCCGGCCAGCAGCGGTCCGCAGCATTCACCGAAAATATCGCCGCGGCGGCACGGGCACGGCTTCGTATCGTCCACCTCCCGATTGTGCCCGGCGGACGCCGACCGGTTCGGATACCGTCCGCTCATCCGGGTACGGCGGCCAGTTCGGTGGCGATCCGGGCGGTGTCGTCGCGCCAGCGGCGCAACTCGGTGACACCGGGCGCGAGTTCGTAATCGTGGTGATGGGTGGCATGCGACAGCGCGGTCCACAGAGCGGCGATCCGGGCGGCGGTGAGCGGGTCGGCCACCACCCGCAATGCCAGGAGCTGGGCCCGCATCGGACAGCGTGCAAGGTCGGGCTCGGTCCGCGACCACAGCTCGTCCACCGCCTGTTCGAGCGCGATCCGCAGAATCCACGCGGTCGCGCGCGACCAGACGCCACCGGCGGCGGGCACCGATCCGTCCAGCAGCCGATCCACCACCGCCAGCCTTTCCCCGATCCCTGGCCGCGGCCCACCGTCACCGGCGGGGCGGAGCCGCACCGGCCGGCCGTCGGTTCGGGCGACACGCCCGCGCCGCCGCCCCGAGCCCCGCTGTCCGCTCACCCCGCCAACCACTCGGCGAAACGTTCGGTATCGGCGATCAGCTCGGCGAGATCGCGGTCGATCGGCACATGGGCACCGGCGGTGGCGTCGCGCACGACCTCGACCGCCCAGCGACCCTCCTTGGCCAGCTGTTTGTTCAGATCCTCGATCCGGTGCCCGGGCCCCAGCACCGCGAGGGTGACCATGGCCCGGGTCGATTGGGCCCGATCGATCCGCCGCTGTACCTCCCGGTGATCCATACCGCCGGCCAGCAGCACCCGCTTGGCCCGGGCCAGACTCGCCGCCTCCAGCGCGGAACGGCAGCAGGTCGCGACGAGCTCGTCGGCGATGGTCCGGGGCAGCTGCGGAGTGCGCAGCAGAGCACGCGCGTCGTCGAGGTAGCGGTGGACGGGGTCGCTGGACAGCCGGACCTCCACCACCGAACGTTCCCGGCGCTGCACCTCGACGATCCGGGCGTCGATCTGCATCCGGCGCACCGCCTCACCGAGCCGGTCGTCGTGGGTGAACACCACCACCTGCCGTTCCCAGGCGACGGTGGCCAGCACCCGGGCCAGCCCGTCCACCTTCGCGGGATCCATCGCCTGGACCGGATCGTCGATCACCACGAACCGGAACGGGCTCGCCGCGACAGTCGCGCGCGGCAGGAACAGGGCCAGACCGAGCGCGTGCAGCTCACCCTGGCTCATCACCCCGAGCGCGGCGCCGTCCACATCGTCCACGGTGACCTCCAGCTGCACCCGGCGCGCACTGTTCGCGTTGCCCTGCAGATGGATGCCGCCGAGTTCGACGCTGCTCTGCTGGCGCAGGGTCTGCCACACCCACCGGGCCGTCCCGGCCAGCGGGGCCAGCCGCTCGTCGCGCACCCGTGCGGTCGCCGCTTTCAACCACTCCTCGGCCGCGCGGGCCGTCTGTCGTTCGGCAGCCTGCGCCGTGACCGTGCCGGTGAGTTCGAGCCACGCCCGCAGGCGCGGCGCGAACGGCGCCCAGGCCTCGTCGAGCCGATCCAGTTCTTTACCGGCGCACTGCTGGACGAAATCCAGTTCCGCGGACAGATGCTCGTGCACGGCACGTAACCGGTCGGGCAGTTCGTGTGGATCGTCGAAGTCTGGCAACCCGACCCAGCGGGCCCAGGCCTCACCCAGCGTCACGGTGTCGAGTCCTGCCGTATCCGCCGCGGCCAGTGCCGGCGGAAGTTCGCCCGTGAGCACCCGGAGTTCTGCCAATGCCCGGGTGAGCTCGTCGCGCGCGGAGACTAGATCCGCCGTCCGCGCCGACAGGCCGTCGATCGCGGCCGCGGTATCACGCAACCACTGCCGATCCAGCGTGCCGCCACCGCATACGGGGCACGGCGTGGTGTCGTGGTCGCCGGTATCCGGGCCTGTCGGTGACTCGGGCGCGGCGGACGGCGGCGCGGCGGAATGCGCGGCAGGCGCCCCGGGCTGTCCGTGCGCGGTGACGTGCGCGTACGCGGCGCGCAACACGTCGAGGACGCGCAGATCGGCGCTCACCTCGGGTGCGGACGCCGCGGCGACCGCGGCAGTCGCGGTGGCGAGGCGGGCCGCCAGCGCCGCAATCCGCTCGGCCGGCGGCAGCTCCAGGGCCAGTACCGCGCGTAACGCGGCCGGTTCCGGTCCCCCGGCGGTATCACCCACCAGCGCCTCGAGCGCGGCGATATCGGCGGCCGGCTCGCGCAACAGCGCGACCGCGCGCCGCGCGCGCTGATCGGCGACCTCGGCGAGTTCGGCCAGCAGGGTCTGCCTGTCCCGGCGCGCGGTCCGGGCCGCGCGCTCGAGGTCCAGACGGCGGACCCGGATCCGCTCGTGCGCGACGATCAGGTCGTCCAGACCGAGTAACTGGTGCAACGCGTCGAACAGTTCGCTGGGTTTCCCGTCCACCAGCGCGCCGAGTTCGCTGTAGGACAGGAACGGCCGGTACAACTCCATGGGCAGCGCCCAGTCACCGCTCGCGAACACCTGTTCGGGCCCGTCCCCGCGCCGCTGGGTCCAGGTGCCGCCCGGCAGCGGTTCCTCGGCGTCCCATTCCCGGGCGACGGTCAGCGCGGGCTCCGGCCCGTCGGTACGCAGTTCCAGTTCCACCCGGACCGGGTCGGACCGGTGCAGGTTTCGCCAGCCCTCGCGCCACGCGGTCGAACGGCCGTCCCAGCGGCGATTCCCGCCGGTCAACGCGAGTTCCGCGGCTTCGGCGAAACTCGATTTCCCGCTGCCGTTGCGGCCGGTGACCAGCGTCAGCCCCGGGCCGGTGGGCAGTTCGAGCGTGGTCTCCGGGCCGATACCCCGGAATCCCCGGACCCGGATGGTGCGCAGGAAGACGCCGTCGAGGCCGGAACTCGTTGCGTCGACCGCCGATTCGGCGGAGCCGGGTGGCGGATCGAGGGCCGCGCGAACGAGCGCGGCCACCGCGGCGGGAATATCCGGATCCGCATCGATGCGACGCGCTATCACGTCGGCGGGCCGGACGAATGTCGCCCCGGATTCCTCACGCACAGAGTTCACGGAAGTTCTCCACCCCCCTCGTGGCCACACGCCTGTCGAGCCCCCATGTGTGGTCGTACGGTCGAAAGCTGTGCGAAACGCTACCCGATAGCGGCCGTTCCGGACAGAGCCGGTTCCCGGCTCCGTCTCGGACGGTTGCGATACACCGCGCCGGAACCGGGCGCGGGGAAGTACGCACGGCCGGCGGCTCGAACGTGCCCGCGGGGATGGGATCTGGTCATCGGCCGACCCGACCGGCTGCCGATGGCCACCCCTCGCCAACCCCGTCGGGCAGCTCGTCGGTGTGTCACCCTTCAGGGGTGGCTCGGTCTGGCCGAACAGGACAGAATGCCAGACTCGATCGGATCCCGCAACATTTACGGTATTGCCGGGAGCCTCGAATATGGTTCGGCGCCAAGCGCTTCCATCGGTGACCATGCCGCGGAGAGATTCTGTCGGTGCGGTGCGATAGAAATCTTTCGACCGAGAGACGGGGGCATCATGACCGACCGAAACGAGTCCGCCGGATGACACAACGGTGGAGCGAGAGCCAGGTGACAGCGCTCGCGCCCGATACGAGTTCCCTCACCGCCGCCCGCAAACTGGCCGGAAAGTGGTCCGGCACGGGCTGGTCCGGGACCACGCTGTGGGGATTGTGCAAGGGCAGCGGGAAAACCCCGTACCAGACGATCGTCGATCTGGCCGGGCCCGCTTTCCGCTGCTCCTGCCCGAGCCGCAAATTCCCGTGTAAGCACGCCTTGTCACTGCTGCTGATCTGGTCTGCGGGCACAGTGGCGGAGTCGGCCGAAACCGCCGATTTCGCCGCCGAGTGGATCGGCCGGCGCGCCGCGAAGGCGGCCGCGCCGCCGAAGCAGCCGCGCGGCGGTGATCCGGCTATCGCGCAGCAGCGGCAGGAACGGGTGAAAGCCGGCCTGGCCGAACTCGATACCTGGCTCGCCGACCAGATCCGCACCGGCCTGGCCCAGACAGATCGCTCCCATGCGGCGTTCGAGGCGGTGGCGGCGCGGCTGGTGGACGCCCAGGCACCCGGCCCGGCCGCCGCGGTGCGCCGCCTGCCCGACGCGGTGGTGCGCCGAGCGAACTGGCCGGAGGTGCTGCTGGGGCGGTTCGCGTGGCTACATCTGCTCATCACCGCCCATACCCGACCGGACGCACTGCCCGCGCCACTGGCGGCCGCCGCCCGCGGCCATATCGGCTATCCGGTTCCGGCGGAAACGGTGCAGGCCGAACCCGCGGTGACCGACCGCTGGCTGACCGTCGGCATGCGCACCGAGGAAGAAGACCGGCTGCACACACGCCGGACCTGGCTCCACGGTATGCGTACCGGCCGGTGGGCACTGCTGGTTGATCATTCGTTCGGCTCCCCGGTGTTCGCCGCGAACACCCCGCCGATCGGCCTCGCGGCGGAGTACGCGGTGCACTTCTATCCGGTCGCGGCGCCGCTGCGCGCGGTGGTCGGCTCGGTCCGCGACGAGGCGGCACCCACCGCCGCGGAACCGCCGGAGACCGCCGGGGCGTGGACCGTCGCCGCGGCGCTGACGGATTTCGCGACGGCGGCGGCCGCCGATCCGTGGCTGGAGTCCTGGCCCGTACTGCTGCATAGGGTGACACCCGTCCGGCAGGGTGAGGACTGGCTGATCGGCGAATCCGGCGGTACCGCGCTGCCGCTGGCAGAGCCCGCACAACCGTGGCGGCTGCTCGCGCTGTCCGGTGGCCGCCCGGTCACCGTCTTCGGTCTCTGGACGGGCCGGTGGCTGGAGCTGATCTCCGTCCTGGCCGACGGGGAGTTCCACGATGCGGGACCCGCCGCGGACTCCGCCGGTTCCGCCGTCACCGCCACACCCGAGGCGGCGTCGATCGCCCTGCTGGGTACCGCACGCGGTGCGGGCACACCGTCCGGGATCGATGAACAGGTCGCCGCGGCCGTCGCGGCGCTTCCGGAGCGCGATGCCGCGCAGCGCCTGCTCGCGACCACCGCGCTGGAGATGGCCTGGGCGCGCGGCGGCTATCTGCCCCGCCGGGTGGAGACAGCCGGTGAGCCGGCCGCCGGCGACCCACGGCCGGAACTCCCCCGCGCGGCCGCCGACCGGCTCGCCCTGCTGATCGAATCCCGGCCCGAATTCCTGCCCGAATGGTTCGCCGCCGCCGCACCGCACGAGTACCGCGCCCCACACCGGCTGGTCGGACCACTGCTCGAATTCGCGGCGGGCAACAGCGAGTCGCGCGAGGCGGCCCTGCGGCTGGCCGGCGCCCGCGGCCGCTGGCTGGCCGGGTGGATTCCGCGCTGGCACGATCTGGCCCGGCGGGATATCGCCGAGCCCGAACCCACCGAGGAGACCTGGCACCTGGGCCGGCCGCCGGAACGGCTCGCCTGGCTGACCGCGCTGCGGCACCGGGATCCGGCTGCCGCCCGCGCGGCCCTGACCGAGACATGGCCGCGGGAATCGGGTGCGCCCAAGGCGGAACTGCTCGGGGTGCTCGCCGATGGCCTGGGTCCCGCGGATGAGGAGCTGCTCGAACGCGCGCTGGGCGATCGCCGCGGTGATGTGCGCCGTACCGCCGCGAAACTGCTGGCCCGGCTGCCCGCCTCGGCGTTCGCCGAGCGGATGGCCGCGCGCGCCGCCGACTGGATCAAATGCGGCGAGGCCGGTACGGGTCAGGGATCCGAGCTCTTCGTCGGCATTCCGGAGACGCTGGACGAATCGGCGATCCGCGACGGTTTCACCGACGGCACCACGGAATTCGGTTATCGCTGGAGCGGGCAGCCCGATCTCGCGGCGACCCGGCTGCGGAAACTGGTGGCCGCGCTACCGCTGAGCTATTGGGCCGGTCCCCTGGGCGCCCCGGCCCGCGCCGTCGTGACACAGGTGGACGACCGTTTCCGGCAGCCGCTGTTCGACGGCTGGATGGACGCCGCCCTCGCCCAGCGCGATATCGACTGGGGGGAAGCGCTGTTCACCGCCGGAATGCCCTCGAACCTGGCGATCCTGCGCCGGCGTGAACTGTTCGCGCTGCTCCCGCCGGGCGAGCAGCTGCGTCATCTGCTGCGGCTCGGTACCTCCTGGCTCTCCGAGCTGGAATCCCTGTTGCCCGCGGTGGCCCACCCCTGGCCACCGGAACTGGCCCGGCATCTCCTGCGCCTCTTCGAGGAACGGGCCCGGACCGCCGCGGCCCGGCGGGGCGCACCGGGCACCCACCCCAGCGCGCACCGTTCGCTGCTGCACACCGCCACCCTCCATCTACCACCCGAATGCGCGGGCGAGGTCACCGCGCTGGCGGGCCGCTGCGAAGCCGACGACTGGGCCGCGGCCCTCGGACTGCTCGCCCACGACCTCCACCAACGATCCGCGATGCTCGAGGAGCTGGAATGACCACTACCGTCACCGAACCCGCCCCGGCGCTGCTGCGCCCGCACGCCGAACAGGCCAACGCCCACGAACTGCGCGCCCTGATCGCCGTGGACGACCGCCCGCGCCCGCCGTCCTGGACCATGTCACCGTGGGCGGTGGTCACCTATCTGCTGGGCGGCGCACTCCCCGACGGCACCGTGATCAGCCCCAAATACGTGGGACCGCGACGGCTGATGGAGGTCGCCGTCGCGACCCTGGCCACCGATCGCGCCCTGCTGTTGCTCGGCGTCCCCGGCACCGCGAAGACCTGGGTCTCCGAACATCTCTCGGCCGCCATCAGCGGGTCGTCCACCCTGCTGGTCCAGGGCACCTCGGGGACCGCCGAGGAAGCCATCCGCTACGGATGGAACTACGCCCGGCTGCTCGCCGAGGGTCCCAGCGATGCCGCGCTGGTGCCCTCGCCGATTCTGAACGCGATGCGCACCGGCGCGATCGCCCGGCTCGAGGAACTCACCCGCATCCCGTCGGATGTCCAGGACGCGTTGATCACCATCCTGTCGGAAAAGACCCTGCCGGTTCCCGAGCTCGGGATGGAAGTGCAGGCCGCCAAGGGTTTCAACATCATCGCGACCGCCAACGACCGTGACCGCGGCGTGAACGAACTGTCCTCGGCGCTGCGCCGCCGGTTCAACACCGTCGTCCTCCCGCTGCCGGGCAGCGAGGCCGAGGAGATCGATATCGTGACCCGCCGGGTCGAGCAGCTGGGTTCGGCGCTGGAACTGCCCGAGGTCCCGGCCGCGGCCGAGGAGGTACGCCGGGTGGTCCGGATCTTCCGGGAGCTGCGCGCGGGCCTCACCGCCGACGGCCGGACCAAGCTGAAGTCCCCGTCGGGCACGCTCTCCACGGCCGAGGCCATCTCCGTGATCACCAACGGTATGGCCCTGTCGGCGCATTTCGGTGACGGTGTCCTGCGGGCCGCCGATATCGCGGGCGCGGTGATCGGTTCGGTCGTCAAAGATCCGGTGGCCGATTCGGTGGTGTGGACCGAGTACCTCGAGGCCGTGGTGCGCGAACGCCGCGAATGGGCCGATTTCTACCGGGCCTGCCGGGAGATCAACGGATGAGCCCCGCGCAGGCGGGCGAAACCGGAGAGACCCGGGTCTTCGGAATCCGGCATCACGGCCCCGGATCGGCGCGGTCGTTGCGCCTGGCGCTGGAGGAGTTCCGGCCCGACACCATACTGATCGAGGGCCCGGCGGACGCCGATCCCCTGGTGGTCCATACCGCCGCCGCGTCGATGGCACCGCCGGTCGCGCTGCTCGGTTATGTCTCCGACGAACCGGCCCGGGCCGCCTTCTGGCCCTATGCGGTGTTCTCCCCGGAATGGCAGGCCCTGTGCTACGCGGTCGACAACGAAGTACCCGTCCGCTTCTGCGATCTGCCCGCCGCCCAGGTCCTGGCCGTGGACGACCGCACCGGCGGCCCCGACGCGCTGGCCGAACTGGCGGCCGCGGGCGGCTACGACGATGCCGAACGCTGGTGGGACGCGGTGGTCGAATCGACCTCGGACATCGGGACGTTCGAGGCCATCACCGAGGCCATGGCCGCCCTCCGCGAAACAGCGATCATCGAACCGGAGACCGATCCCGGCGCCGGCACGACCGGCATGCCCGAATCCGGGTTCGGCGCCGGCGTTCCGGAGGACCCAGCTGCCGGCGAGTTCCAGGCCGCTTCCGTCGACGAGGTCGGCGATGGCGCTCCTGGTGCCCCGCCGGCCGCGGCACTCCCCGGCGAGTTCCCGGCTTCCGATGAGGTCGGCGATCCGGCTCCACCCTTACCCGAACCGTTGATCCTCGACCGGCACACCCTGATCCGCGAAGCTCATATGCGGCAGGTACTGCGCAAGGCGCGCAAGGACGGCGCCCGCCGGATCGCGGTGGTCTGCGGTGCCTGGCACGCCCCCGCGCTCCAGAAGCCGCTCGGACCCGCCGCCGCGGATCTCCGCCTGTTGAAAGGGCTGCCCAAGGTCAAGGCGACCCTGACCTGGGTGCCGTGGACGCATTCGCGGCTCGCCGCCGCCTCCGGGTACGGGGCGGGCGTCACCTCGCCCGGGTGGTACCACCATCTGTTCACCGAGACCGAGCGCCCCATCGCCTCCTGGCTCACCAAGGTCGCGGGCGTACTGCGCGGCCACGATCTACCGGTTTCCAGTGCCCACATCATCGAGGCCGTGCGGCTGGCGGAAACCCTGGCGGCCCTGCGGGCCCGGCCGCTGGCCGGCCTCTCCGAGGTCACCGAGGCGACCCGCGCGGTGCTGTGCGAGGGCGACGATACGGCGCTGCGTCTGGTCGGTACGGAACTCGTGGTGGGTGAGGCACTCGGCGCGGTCCCGCCCGAGGCGCCGACCGTACCGCTGGAAGCCGATCTGCGGGCCACCGCCCGTACCCTGCGACTGAAACAGGAAGCGCTGGCCCGCACGCTGGACCTCGACCTGCGTAAAGAACGCGATATCGGCAGGTCGCGGCTGCTGCACCGGCTCCGGCTGCTCGGCGTGCACTGGGGCACCCCCGGCGGCGGCACCGTGCAGTCGAAGGGCACGTTCCGGGAGACCTGGGAGCTGCGCTGGGAACCGGAGTTCGCGGTCCGGGTGATCGAAGCGTCCCGGTGGGGCACCACCGTGCAGGCGGCGGCCGAGGCGAAGATCCTCGATACGGCCGCGCGGTCGGGCAGCGGGGTCACCGAACTCACCGAGGCGCTGGAATTCGCGTTACTCGCCGAGCTGCCGGGTGCGCTCGACGGCCTCATCGCCCGGCTCGGTTCGGCGGCCGCGGTGGATCACGATATGACCCACCTGCTGGCCGCGCTGCCCGGCCTGCTGCGCACACTGCGATACGGCGACGTCCGCGGCACCGACACCTCGGCGCTGACCCATGTCGCCGACAGCATGCTGGTCCGCATCTGTGCCGGCCTGCCCGCCGCGGTCACCGGACTCGGCGACGACACCGCCGCGGCGCTGCGCGATCAGCTCGATACCGCCACCACCGCGATCCACACCCGGGACCACGCCGAATCCACCGAACAGTGGCTGTCGGTGCTGGCCCGACTGGCCGACCGGCCCGATGTGCACGGCCTGCTGGTCGGCCGGACGGTACGCCTGCTCTGCGACGCCGATCGGATGGATACCGAGGAGGCGGCCCGCCGGCTGGCGGCGGCGCTGTCGGTCGGCAACACCGCCGCCGCGAAGGCCGCCTGGGTCGACGGTTTCGTCGGCGGCCGCGGACTGGTACTGGTCCACGATCGCGCCCTGTTACGGCTCATCGACGGCTGGCTCGCCGGTCTGTCCGAGGCGCAGTTCGTCGAGGTCGTACCACTGCTGCGCCGGACCTTCGGCGCCTTCGAATCCGGGGAGCGCCGCGCGATCGGCGAAGCCGTCCGCGACGGCCGCCCGGCCGCGACCGCGCCCGGCGCCGCCCAAACCGACCCGGCTCGCGGCCTGCTCGTCCTGCGCACCGTCGCCGACATTCTGGGAGTGCCCGCATGAACACCACCTCCGGTATCACCGACGAGGCCCGGCTGCGCCGCTGGCGCCTCGTTCTCGGCGCGGCCGCCGAACCGGCGCTCGGCGCACTCGGCACCGCCGACGACAAGGCCATCGACAAAGCCCTCGGCGCGGTCTACGACAGCGGTAGCGCCACGGGCCGCTCGCGCGGTGATCGGGCCGGCGGCCTGGGCGGGTCGGCGCCGCGGGTCGCCCGGTGGCTCGGTGATATCCGTACCTACTTCCCGTCGACCGTGGTGGAGGTGGTGCAGCGGGACGCGGTGGAGCGGCTGAACCTCACCCAGCTGCTGCTGGAACCGGAGCTCATGGAGGCGGTCGAACCCGATGTGCACCTGGTCGGCACGCTGCTGAGCCTGAACCGGGTCATCCCGGAAACCACGAAGGCCACCGCCCGGATGGTGGTGTCGAAGGTGGTCAAGGAGATCGAGGAACGGATCGCGACCCGTACCGTGGCCGCGGTGAGCGGGGCGCTCAACCGGTCCGCCCGGACCTCCCGGCCCAAACCGCGCGATATCGATTTCGACCGCACCATCCGCAAGAACCTCGCCAATTACCTGCCCGAGCAGCGCACCATCATCGCCGAACGCCTGGTGGGTTACGGCCGTCGGGCCCAGGCGGTGCACCGTGATGTCATCCTGGCGATCGACCAATCCGGTTCCATGGCCTCCAGCGTGGTGTACTCCTCGGTCTTCGGCGCGGTTCTGGCGTCGATGCGGTCGCTGCGCACCTCACTGGTGGTTTTCGACACCGAGGTCGTGGACCTCACCGAAAAGCTGTCCGACCCGGTCGATGTGCTGTTCGGCACCCAGCTCGGCGGCGGGACCTACATCAACCGGGCCATCGCCTACTGCCAGTCACTCATCACCCGTCCCACCGACAGCCTGTTCTTCCTGATCTCCGACCTGTACGAGGGCGGGGTGCGGGAGGAGATGCTGCGCCGCGTGCACGCCATGAAGGAATCGGGTGTCCAGGTGGTGGTACTGCTGGCGCTCTCCGATGACGGCGCGCCGTCCTACGATCGCGAGAACGCCGCGGCGCTGGCAGCACTCGGCGTGCCGGCCTTCGCCTGCACCCCCGACCGGTTCCCGGAGCTGCTGGCCCAGGCGCTGAACCGGGGGGATCTCATGCGCTGGGGAGCCGAGCACCGCTGAGCCCGGCGCGCACTCCGTGGTCCGGCCCGAGCGGACCGGACCACGGGCCGGACTCACAGGTCGGCGATCGCGGCCAGCGGCGGAGTGCGCGCGGCCCGGATCGCCGGCCAGAGCGCGGCCAGCACTCCCACGACCGCGGAGCCGATCAGCATGTACACCAGCTGATCCCACGGCACCGCGATCTGGTCCAGCCCGAGATCGCGCAGGGTGCGCAGGAATCCGACGCCCAGACCCAGGCCCAGGATCGCCCCCACGAGGGCACCGAAGACCGCGATCAACATGGATTCCAGGTAGATCGTGCGGCGTACCTGCGCCCGCTGGGTGCCCACCGCGCGTAGCATGCCGATCTCCCGGCGGCGCTCCACCACCGACAGCGCCAGGGTGTTCACGATGCCCAGTACCGCGATCACCACCGCCAGTGCGAGCAGGCCGTACAGGATGGCCAGCAGGTTGTTGATCTGCTTGGCGTTCTCGCCCTTGAATTCCTCGCGGTTCTGCACCTGCACGATCACGAATTCCTCGGTGGCGTGCTCCAGATCGGTGCGCATGGACGCGAGGTCGGTCCCCGGCCGCGCCTTGATCAGTACCGCCACATCCGCCCGCAGGGCAACCGGGACCGCCCGCTCGTAGACCGTGGACGGCACCATCAGCGGCCCCAGCACCTGCGAATCCGTGTAGACCCCGGCGACCGTCAACGGAATCTCGGTCCCGTCGAGGGTTTTCACCGGTAGCCGGTCACCGGTGGTCACACCGTGCTGGGTCGCCTCGTCCTGGCCGAGCAGGATCTCGGAGTCGCCGAGGGCCGACGAACCGCTCACCATGTCGAGGTTCACGACCTGGTCCAGGGGTCCGTCGGGCGAGGTGCCGAATTCGTCGTCGTCACCGATCTTCAGCGCGAGTCCGCGCAGGCCCACGGTCTGCGCCGCCTCGGGTACCTTCGCCCGCACCGCGTCGGCGGCGCCGGTCGGCACGCCCATCATCTGCGGCCCGGTGAGGACGTAATCGGCCTCGATGCCCTGGTCCACCACCCGGGAGATGCTGACCTTCGCCGATTCGCCGAGCATGCCGATGGCGGTGACCAGCATGAGTCCCAGGGTCAGCGCGAAAGCGGTGGCAGCGGTGCGGCGGGGATTGCGGGTCGCGTTGTTGCGCGCCATCCGCCCGATCGACCCGAACGGCCGGATGAGCACGCCCAGTCCGGCCAGCACCGGCCGCGACAGCGCGGGCGAGGCGAACAGCACGGCCAGGATCAGGCCGAGCGCGCCGACACCCACCACGGCGGCCGCTCCGCCACCGGTGTAGCGGGCACCCAGCACCACCAGGACGATTCCGGCGACCGCCAGTACCACGCCGGTCACCGTGCGCACCCGCAGCGTGTCACCGGCGGAGGCGAACTCCTCGCGCATTGCCTGGACCGGCGGGATCCGGGAGGCACGGCGGGCCGGCGCGTACGCGCTCACCACCGTCACCAGCAGGCCGACCACGAAGGCGACCGCCACGGTCCGGGGCAGGACGGTCATCCGGCCCGTCGGCAACCCGAGATCGAACGCGTTCAGCAAACCGGCGAGCCCGTAGGCGAGCGCGATACCGGCGAGCAGGCCGAGCAGGCTCCCGAGCACGCCGACGATCAGCGCCTCCCCGACCACCGACCGGCCCACCTGACCGCGGCTCGCGCCGACGGCCCGCAGCAGCGCGAGTTCACGCAACCGCTGCGCCACCAGCATCGAGAAGGTGTTGTAGATGATGAAGGTGCCGACGATCAGCGCGATGGCACCGAAGGCCAGCAGGAAGTAGTTCAGGAAGTTCAGCGCCTCGGAGAGCTGGGCCCGCATATCGGCGCGCACCTGGTCGCCGTTCTGCACCTTGTAGTCCGGGTACAGCATGGACAGCCGGTCACGCAGGGTGTCCCCGGGTATGCCCTGGGCCGCGATATCGACGTAGGCGACGTGGGTCCCGTCGGTGAACAGTTCCCGGGCCTGGGCCTCGGTGAACTGCAATCCGATCATTCCGCCGGTATCGGCGGGCGGCGCGTAGATGCCGGTGACGGTGACGTCGATCGGCCCGCCGTGGGAGGGGACCAGCACCTTGGTGTGGTCCCCGACCTTCAGTCCGGCTCGTTCCGCGGCGCCGGTGTTGAGGGCGATCTGGCCGGGTTCGGCAGGGGGCGCACCGGCGACGAACGGATCGGGTTCGGCGACCGCCTGCTGCGACGGAATATAGGCCTGTCCTGTGCTGGGCGCGCCCCCGGTCTGCACCGCCTTCTTCCCGGAGGGATCGAGCAGCACCACCGATCCCTGGATACCGGGGGCCACGGTGCGGACCCCGTCCATGGCGGCGATCCGGTCGACCACGTCCTGGGGGATACCCGCGGACTGCCGCTCCTCCGGGCTCACCCGCACATCGACGCCCTTGGCCTCGCCTGCGAAGATTCCGTCGAAGGTGCGCTGCAGTGTATCGGTGAAAACGAACGATCCCGCGATGAACGCGGTCCCGAGCACCACCGACAGCAGCGTCAGAACGAGCCGCACCTTGTGCGCGGCGAGATTGCGCAGCGCCACCCTGCGCATGGGGTGGGCGGCCACTACCGGACCGCCTGCGCCGGCCTGGGACGCTCGCGCATTCCGGGATGCGTCACCGGACCTCCAGGGCTTTCATCCGGTCCAGTACCGAGTCGGCGGTCGGATCCCGCATCTCGTCCACGATCCGGCCGTCGGCCAGGAAAACCACGCGGTCCGCGTAGGCCGCGGCGGTGGGTTCGTGGGTGACGATGACAACCGTCTGACCGAATTCGTCCACCGCTGCCCGCAGGATCGACAGCACTTCGCCGGAGGAATGGGAGTCCAGGTTGCCGGTCGGTTCGTCACCGAAGATGATCTGCGGTTTACCCGCCAGTGCCCGCGCGCAGGCAACCCGCTGCTGCTGGCCGCCGGACAGTTCGCTGGGCCGGTGGCCGAGCCGGTCCTCCAGACCGAGCCGCTTCAGCACGGTGTCGATCCATTCCGAGTCCGGGGCCCGGCCGGCGATATCGAGCGGCAGGGTGATGTTCTCCAGCGCGGTCAGCGTCGGGACCAGGTTGAACGCCTGGAACACGAACCCGACGCGGTCCCGGCGCAGGGCGGTCATCTGTTTGTCGGACAGGTCGGTGAGCTCGGTGTCACCGATCCGCACCCGGCCGGAACTGGCCTCGTCCAGCCCCGCCAGACAGTGCATGAGGGTCGATTTCCCGGAGCCGGACGGCCCCATGATCGCGGTGAACTCGCCCCGGGCGAAATCGACCGTTACCGCGTCCAGCGCGGTGACCCGCGTATCCCCGGACCCGTAGACCTTGGTCAATTCGATGGCGCCGGCGGCGACGGTGGACGAGGCGCCCGGCTCGGCCGGGTCCACGTCGACAGCGTGAGCAGTCATGGGTCCAGTGTGTCGGGCCGCCGCGAGCCGCGCCATCCGGGATCGCCCTGACCACTCGTACACCTGAGGGGGCGCCGGGTACGCGGGTGGGATGACACCCACCGGCGGAAGACGAAACGGCGGGCCCCACCTGCCGTGGGTCCCGCCGTTACCGCTACGTCACTCAGTTCAGCGGTGCCGACTTCCACCAGGTCAGCATCTCATCGACGGTGCCGACGATGCCGTCGGTGTACATCAGGTACTGCGCTCGTTCGGGATGGTTGGTGAACACCGTGACCATCTTCGGGCCGTCGCTGTCCCATTTGTAGTTGGTGTAGGTTTGGCCGCCATTGGCGTCGGTGGACTTCTCCGAGGTCGCGGGCAGTCCCTTGACCACCGATTCCACATCGGCCGCGGAGGCGTAGGCGTAGATCCGGTAGAACGGGTCGTCGTTGTTGTTACCGCCGTAGCAGCGCCACTGCCAGGCCCATTTACCGAAATCGGGTTCGCCGTCGTCGGGGCTGGGTGTGTAGCTGCTGTCGGTCTCCCAGCATTTCGCGTCGTGGTATCCGACCTCTTCGGAGGTCGACGCGGGCACCAGCCGCGGGAACTCCTTGCTGATGGAGTCCGCGGTGGCGGGGACCGGGGCCACAGTGGTCTGGGTGCTGGTGCCGGCGGCCGTGGGATCGGTTCCGCCGCCTCCGCTGCTCCCGGCGAGGGCCACCACGCCGATCACGACACCGATCAGCACCACGAGCCCGACACAGATGGCGACGATGATCCCGGTGTTGGACTTGGGCGGGCGCGGCGCCTGCTGGACCTGCGCCATCGGCTGGGGATAGCTCGTGGGCTGGGTGTATCCGCCCGGTGTTCCACCGCCGTAGGGCTGACCGACCGGGGTGGTGTATCCGAGTGTGCCGCCGTAGGGCTGCTGCTGCCCGTCACCGGGACCCTGCTGGAATCCGCTCGCGTACTGCTGGCCCGGCGCTCCGCCTGCATAGGGCTGACCCGGAACACCACTGGCATAGGGCTGACCCTGGACATTGCTCGCATAGGGTTGCGCCGGCGCGCCCCCGGGGTAGGGCTGGGGCGCCGCGGTGCTCGGATACTGATTCGCCCCGCTGTTGTACGGCCCGGACTGGTAGGACGGGTTCACCATGGTGGGCGGCGGTACGGCCAGCGGGATCGCCGGGGAGCTCGGCGCGGCGAGTGCCTGTTTGGCGGCGTCGGCGAATTCGGTGCACGAGGTGAACCGGTCGTCGGGCCGCTTCGCCATCGCCTTGGCCAGGACCGCGTCCAGTGACGGCGGCAGTTCCGGCCGGGCCGCACTCAGCGACGGCGGCGGCGACTGCAGATGCCCCTGGATGACCCCCGCCGGATTCGTGGAGGTGAACGGCCCGCTGCCGGTGAGCAGCCAGTACAGCGAACAGGCCAGTGAATACTGGTCCGAGCGGTGATCGAGATCGGCGCCGGTGAGCTGTTCGGGTGAGGCGTAGGCCAGCGTGGCCGTGAAAGTCCCGGTCTGGGTGAGGTGTCCGGTGTCGTCGCGCAGCCGCGCGATACCGAAATCGGTCAGGTAGACACGTTCACCACGGCCGCCGGTCGAGCGGGCCAGCAGGATATTGGCCGGTTTCACGTCCCGGTGCATCACGCCCATACCGTGCGCATAGTCGAGCGCGGAAGCGGTTTCGGCGATGATCTGGACAGCACGTTCGGGCGGCAACTTCTGCGGATCCACCGAGGCGGCGTCGATACCGTCGATGTACTGCATCGAGATCCACAGCTGTTCGTCTTCGAGACCGCGGTCGTAGACCGTGACGATATTGGGGTGGTCCAGGCGGGCGACCAGATCGGCCTCCCGTTCGAACCTGGCGCGCACCTCCTTGTCGAAGAACATCTCGCGGTTCAGCAGCTTGAGCGCTGTCATCCGCGGCAGCCGCGGATGTTTCGCGAGGTAGACCGAGCCCATCCCACCCCGGCCGAGTTGCCGGTCGATGACATAGCCGGCGAAAACATCGCCGTTGGCCAGCATGTCTGCTCCAATTCCCGCCTGCGGGACCGGGACCCACCGGTACACAGGCGTAGACGAAAAGCGTGTCCGGACCGTAGCGCTCCGGGCACGCGAAATCATCGAAACCATAGCAGCAGTCGATGGAGCGCCGAGGGCTCTCACCGGTCCGCATACGCAGCCGCAACACCGATACCGCGCTACCGGCGCGCACGGGCACCTGTCGGAGCGACCGACCGCGGATAGGCGGGACCTACAGCTACGGCGCGGCGCCGGGATCCCGGGGCGGCCGGTGCGGTTGCGCCACCGGCGGGGTCGCCCCGGGGCGGTTGCGGAAGCCGGGCAGATCGATCATCGCCGGTTCGGCCGGACTCGAACGCTGCGGCCGGGCGGGGCGGGTGGCCCGTTCATCCGCCGGGGACACGATGTCGGGCGTGTGCCGGGTATCGGGACCCGGCTGCCGGAACTCGGCCGAGCCCGGTTGCGGCCCGGCAGTGGCCGGCGGCCGGTGGTCACCGGGACCCGGAGGCGGACCTGGCTGCCGGTATTCCGCGGACCGGTAGGGCGGGGCCGCGCCCGGATGCGGGTACTCGGTGGACGGATACCGCGGCGCCGGCGGACCGGGACGGCGGTGTTCGGTGGAGGGGTACGCCGGCAGCCCCCGCGTACCGGGTTGCCGGAACTCCCCCGATCCGTACCCCGGAGCGGGCCCGGTCGGCGCCGGATACCGCTGGGCGGGCCGCAATCTGACCCCCGGCGGCCCGCCGCGCGGTCCCGGCGGGCGCAGTGTCCGCGCGGCGGCGGCCGTGAATTCGGTACAGCTGAGAAAACGGTCGGCGGGATTCTTGGCCAGCGCCCGCGCGAGGACCTCGTCGAGCCCCGGCGGCAGTCCGGGCCGGATGCGGGTGAGCCGGGGCACCGGAGCGGTCAGATGCGCCTGGATGAGTTCGGCCGGATTGTTGCCGCGATACGGCCCCGACCCGGTGAGCAGCCAGAACAGGGTGCAGGCAAGCGAGTACTGGTCGCCGCGGTGGTCGAGTTTCGCGCCGGTCAGTTGTTCGGGGGCGGCATAGGCCAGGGTCGCGGTGATGGTGTCGGCCGCGGCGATGGTGGTTTCCGCGTCGCGCACGCCCGCGATACCGAAATCGGTGAGCAGGACTCGTTCCGGCTGTCCGATGGGCGGTTTCGCCAGCAGGATGTTGCCCGGTTTCACATCCCGGTGCAGCACCCCGTTGGCATGGGCGAAGTCCAGGGCGATCCCGGTATCGGCGACGATCTGGACCGCCCGCCGGGGGTCGAGGACGTACAGATCCACCAGCGAGGCGTCCGAACCGGGCACGTACTGCATCGAGATCCAGAGCTGTTTGCCCTCGGCGCCGCGATCGTAGACGGTGACGATATTGGGATGTTCCAGCCGGCCAGCCAGTTCGGATTCCCGTTCGAAACGCAGGCGTATCTCCCTGTCGGAGTACAGATCCGGGTTGAGCAGTTTCAGCGCGACCAGCCGCGGCAGCCGTGGGTGCCGGGCGAGGAACACCATGCCCATACCGCCGACGCCCAGCCGCCGCCGGATGGCATAGCCCGCGAAGTCGTCACCGGGCTCGAGCATGGCCGATTCCCCCTCGTCGGGTTGTACGCGTGTCTTCCGGTGTATCTTCCCGCACCGCCCGGGCGCAACACGAGGGCCGGTTGTCGGATCGGGCCGATAGTCTGGCGCCATGCGCATTGGAGCACATGTCCGCACGGACGGCGACCCGATCGGGTACGGCGAGCGACTCGGCGCCGATATCGTCCAATTGTTTGTGGTGGATCCGCAGAGCTGGGACAAACCCACACCGCATCCGGCGACCGAGCAGATCCTGGCCAGTCCGATCGATGTGGTGGTCCATTCCTCCTATCAGATCAATGTGGCCAGCACCAACAACCGGCTGCGGATGCCGTCGCGTAACGCGGTGGCCCAGCAGGCCCGGGCGGCCGCCGATCTCGGCGCGTTCGGGCTGGTCGTGCACGGCGGTCATGTGCGCAACGACGACGAGATGACCGCCGGTTTCGACAACTGGCGAAAACTGTTCGAGCGCCAGCAGGACAAGGGCGGTTTCGCGGTCCCGATCCTGATCGAGAACACCGCCGGCGGCAACCATGCCATGGCCCGGCATTTCGACAGTATCGCCCGCCTCTGGGATGCGGTCGGCGACTACGGGGCCGGGTTCTGCCTCGATACCTGTCACGCCTGGGCGGGTGGGGAGGATCTGGTCGGCGTGGTCGAGCGGATCCGGGGCATCACCGGCCGGATCGATCTGGTGCACCTCAATTCCTCCCGGGACGCGTTCGATTCGGGCGCCGACCGGCACGCCAATTTCGCCGAGGGCACCATCGATCCGGATCTGCTCACCGAGGTGTGCCGGACCGCCGACGCGCCGGTGGTGCTGGAGACCCCCGCCGAGGGGATCGCCGACGATCTGGCCTATCTGCGCGAACATCTCGGCTAGCGGCGCGAGGCTCCCCGGCTCGCGCCGCTGTCGCGGCCGGGGCATACCCGGGATCACGATGATTGGCGCGGCGCCCGGACGATCGCATCGTTGTGATCAGCGCGACCCCAATCCTGTTCGGTGCGCGGCCCCGGTGGTGTGCTCGAGAAGCGAACGATTCCGCTCTCGATCCGTGAGGTGCTCATGACATCCGACAACGCCACCCCCGCCACCCTCCCCACCGTGGTCAAGCTCGGATCCAGGATCGGAGCGCGCCTCGACGGGGTGCGGCTGGGCGGCGACCTCGGTCCGGCGGCCGTCGAGTCCATCCGCAAGGCGCTGGTGGAACACAAGGTGATCTTCTTCCGCGGCCAGGATCAGCTCACCGAGGACGGCCAGTACGCATTCGCCGAACTGCTCGGCAGCCCGACCACCCCGCATCCGACGGTCACCTCGCACGGTGAGAAGACCCTGGCCATCGACTCCGAGTACGGCAGTGCCAACAGCTGGCACACCGATGTCACCTTCGTGGACCGCATCCCGAAGGCGTCGATCCTGCGGGCGGTGACCCTGCCGCCCTACGGCGGCTCCACCACCTGGGCCTCCACTGTGGCCGCCTACGAATCACTGCCCGAGCCGCTGCGGCTGCTGGCGGAGAACCTGCGGGCGGTGCACACCAATGTCTACGACTATGTGGGCCGCCACGGTGAGCACCCGGACGAGAAGACCCGGGAACACCGCGCCGAGTTCGAGTCCTCACTCTACGAAACCGAGCACCCGGTGGTGCGGGTCCATCCGGAGAGCGGTGAGCGCGCGCTGCTGCTCGGCCATTTCGTCCGGAATTTCGCCGGCTTCTCGACCACGGAATCGCAGACGCTGTTCCGGCTGCTGCAGGATCGGGTGATCCGGCTGGAGCACACGGCGCGCTGGGATTGGCAGCTCGGCGATGTCGCGATCTGGGACAACCGCGCCACCCAGCACTACGCGGTCAACGATTACGACGGACAGCCGCGCCGGCTGACCCGGATCACCCTCGCCGGTGATATCCCGGTGGGTGTCGACGGCCGGCCGAGCACGGTCATCACCGGTGACGCCGGTCACTACTCGGTGGTCGAGGCGCCACGCGCACTGGCTTCCTGAGCCGGTAGGCCCCGCACCGGGGTATCGCCGGGAAACCCGGGTGCGACCGGCCAAGGGGCCATCCGCCAGACTGGTGGCCATGAACTACTGGCCACCGACAGGCTCGTCCCAGGCGGCACCGGGCGCTACCGGGGCCTTCCCGGCCGATTCCGGGGCCGGCGTCCCAGACCGGATCCGGACCACCGCGCGCCGCCTCCGCGGCGGCGGTTCGGGGGTCGCCCGGTGAAACGACGTCGCACCGCCCGCGGCCCCCGCAGCCGCAACCGTCACGAACTGCGCGCTCCCGCGCACCGGCGGCCGACCGTCCATCCGAACCCCGCAGGCCTCAGTGACAAGCCCTGCGGTGGGGTGATGTGTGTGCGTCCCGGGCCGGGGCAGCCCGAGAACGGGTCCTAGTACCGCTGTCCCCGCTCAGCGCATACCGGGCATACCGGCGAAGAGGAACTCGAACACGGTCGGATGGTTCTGGTAGATCCGGGTGGACGGGATGAACGGATTGACCTCCGAGGTATCGGTGACCACATAGTCGGAGTGGCTGCCGGGCACCCGGTCCAGGACACCGGTACAGCGCGGCCCGCCGGTGGCGTTCACCTTGGGCAGATCGTTCGGGTACTGGTAGGCCTCGGCCCCGTACATGAAGCTGGCGTTGAACGAGGCGCCCGGGTTGCGTCCGCCCATCAGGTCGTCGGCCAGCGGCATCGCTTTGGCGAGACCGCGGATGACGCAGTCCAGCGAAGGCTTGTAGGCGTTGAGCAGATCGGTGGTGGGCCGTAGCAGATCGAGCGCGGTCGCCAGGTTCTGCTCGTTCTCGGTGAGCACCGCCCCCGTGGTGTCGGACAGACCGATCGTATCCAGCAGCAACGCGTCGAAACTCTGCTCGTTATCGGTGAGGGTGTGGCTGAGGTAGGTGGCGTTGTCCACTGTGCGCAGCAGATCCGGCGCGGTATCGGCGTAGAGGTTCGTCACCGCGGCGGTGGCCTGGAAATCGTGCTGGAGGGCGGGGATGCTCGGATTGATCTCGCGTAACAGCCGGTCCGCGTTCACCAGCAGATCGCCGAGTCGTTCGCCGCGCCCCTGGAGCGCGGTACCGAGCGCGGTGAGCGTGGCGTTCAGTTTCGTCGGTTCGACCATGTTCAGGACTTCGGTGAGCCGCTCGAACAGCGTGTTGAATTCGACGGTCACCGATTCGCCGCGCAGGACCTGGCCCGGTTGCAGGCGGCCGGCGGGCTGGGCCGGTTCCACGAAGTTCACGTATTTGGCGCCGAACACCGTGGTGGAGCGAATATCGACCCCGGCGTTGCCGGGAACCAGGCGCATCAGGTCCGGGTTCATATCGAGTTCGAGGCGGACCTCTCCGTTACCGGATTCGATCCTGCCGACCCGGCCGACCTCCGCGCCCCGGAATTTCACCTTGGCGTCGGGATCCATCACCAGCCCGCTGCGCGGTACCACGACCGACACGGGTTCCTTCGGTGTGAACCCGCCGAAGAACATGACCAGCGAGAAGACCACTGCCGCGGCGATGACCAGCACCATTCCCAGTGCCGCGAGCTTGTACCGCACGACGGCCCAGACCTTGTGCAGTGTCGTCGTCGGCCGATCGGACCGATTGTGTATCGGTACCACCACTCACCTGCCTCGAGCCGTTCGACACCCCGGCGTGCCGAACTGAACCGGATTTATGTCCAGACAGTTGTCCATGTTATGGCCGATTCAATCCGGGCGGGCGGTTTTCACCGATCACGTCCGGATTGCGCCGTATCACGCTGTTCTCGCAGGTAGAAAGTGAAAAAGGCCCACTCACCACTGGGCGAGCGGGCCTCGATCATAAGCCGTTACGGCTACGGTTACAGCGCTTTCTCGATCGCCGAGACCAGCGTGTCCGCATCCGGTGTGGTAGTGGGCCGGAAACGCCCCACCACACTCCCATCCCGGTCGATCAGGAACTTCTCGAAGTTCCACTGCACATCACCGGCCGCACCCTCGGCGTCGGGGGTTTCGATGATCTCCCGGTACAGCGGATGCCGGCCGTCACCGTTCACCTCGACCTTCTCCAACAGGGGAAAATCCACACCGTAGGTGGTGGAACAGAACTGCTGGATCTCCTCGGCGCTGCCCGGCTCCTGCCCCATGAACTGGTTACACGGCACACCGACCACACTGAAGCCGCGGTCACCGTAGTTCTTCTGCAGTTCGACCAGCCCGGTGTACTGCGGTGTGAGACCACATTTCGACGCGACGTTGACCAGCAGCACCACCCGGTCGCCGACCAGCTCACCGAGCGTGGACGCCGAACCCGACAGCGTGTTCACCGGAATATCCCGAACGTTCATTCGTACCGCACCTGCCAACTCTTGATTCCGTTGATCCACCCCGATCGCAACCGTACCGGATCGGAAACGGATTTCAGGGCGGGCATGGCGTCGGCTATCGCGTTGAACATCAGATCGATTTCCAGCCGGGCCAGATTGGCGCCCACACAGTAATGGGTGCCGGTGCCGCCGAACCCGACATGTGGATTCGGATCGCGCAGGATATCGAAGGTGAACGGTTCGTCGAATCCCGCTTCGTCGAAATTGGCCGAGCTGTAGAACAATCCGAGGCGCTGCCCCTTCTTGATCTCCTGTCCACCCAGGACATGATCGGCGGTGGCGGTGCGCTGGAACGCGGTCACCGGAGTGGCCCAGCGCACGATCTCGTCCGGCGCGGTCCGCGGCCGCTGCGCCCGGTACAGCGCCCACTGTTCCGGATTGTCCACGAACGCCTTCATCCCGTGGGTGATGGCATTGCGAGTGGTCTCGTTACCGGCCACCGCGAGCAGGATGACGAAGAACCCGAACTCGTCGGAGGCCAGCCCCTCCCCATCGAGATCAGCGTTGACCAGCTGGGTGACGATATCGTCGGCCGGACACGACCGCCGCTGTTCGGCCATGTTCCAGGCGTAGCCGAGAATCTCCGCCGAGGCCACGGTCGGGTCGCCGTATTCGGGATCGTCGTAGTTGAGCATCTGGTTCGACCAGTCGAACACCTTGCGCCGGTCCTCCTGCGGGACCCCGAGCAGTTCGGCGATCGCCTGCAGGGGCAGTTCGCAGGCGATCTGGGTGACGAAATCGCCACCGCCGGACTTCTTCGCCTCGTGCACGATCCGGTGCGCGCGCTCGGTGAGCGCCGCGCGCAACCCCTCCACGGCCCGCGGGGTGAAACCTTTGGAGATGATCCGCCGCACCTTGGAGTGCTTCGGTGGGTCCATGTTCACCAGCAGCGCTTCGGTGAGCTGCATCTGGTCGGGGGTGATATCGCCGGGCAGCCGGACGATGGACCCCTTCTGCTGTGAGGAGTACAGCTCCGGGTTGCGGGACAGCTCCTTGACGTCCTCCAGGGTGCTGACCACCCAGTAACCGCCATCGTTGAAACCACCCGAGGTCTCGTCGGACTGGGCGTTCCACCACACCGGCGCCGTCCGGCGCAGCAGCGCGAATTCCTCGACCGGACTGCGATCGGCCCACAGTGCGGGGTCGGTGAAATCGAAACCCGGAGGAAGTGCCGTTGACATCAGGAGTCCTTTCCTTCTTCCGGGAGCGGTCGCAGCGGCGCTTCCGGTTGCACCTCGACCAGCACCAGATGGGCACCCCGCGGGGTACCGACGACCGCGGATACCGCCCGAGCCAGATCGGAAGCACGCAGCATGTACGGATGCCGCGCCAGCCCCCAGGCCTGCCAGGACTCCAGCAGCGGTCCCACCACCTCGGGGGAGGCGTTCATACCCATCCCGGTGACGGTCGGGCCGGGCCGGACCAGCGAGGCCCGGATACCGGTGCCCTCGAGTTCCATCCGCAGCTGCTGCACCATCGCCTCGACTCCGGCCTTGGCGGCGCTGTAGGCCCCGTTCCAGGGCCGTGGCAACGGCGCGCAATCGGAACTGATCAGCACCACATCGCCACGCCGGCGGGCCAGCATGCCGGGCAGCACCGCATGGGTCATCCGATGCGCGCCGATCAGATGGATCTGCACCTGCTGCGCGAAATCGGCCGGGTCCATCTCCTGAATCAGGCCGAATTCGATATCGCCGGCCCCGGAGACCAGGATCTCGGTGGGTCCGATGGCCGCCTCGGCGGCCGTGACGAATTCGTCCACCGAGGCCTGGTCGGTCACATCCAGGCGGTGGGCGAACGCGGTGCCACCGTCGGCCCGGATCTTCCCGGCCAGTTCTTCCAGGATCTCCACCCGGCGCGCGCCGAGCGCCACCGGATGGCCCTGCGCGGCCAATTCCACGGCGGTAGCGGCGCCGATACCCGACGAGGCGCCGGCCACGATGGTCGGTCGCTTCTCGGGATGGGGTTCGAACCGGGGCATCTACCGCACCTCCACGGAGATCGGGAGCTTGGCGAAGCCCCGCACATTGGACGAGTGCACGCGGACGAACTCGTCCTCACGCACCCGGTAGGACATCACCCGCGCGGCGAATTCGCGCAGCGCGACCGTTGCTTCCAGTCGGGCCAGATGGGCGCCGAGGCAGAAGTGCACACCGGCGCCGAAGCTGGCCAGATTGCCCTTCTCGGCACGGTCCAGGTCATAGGTGTCGGCATTGTCGAAGACCTCGCCGTCCCGGTTGGCCGAACCGATCAGCAGCAGCACCTTCGACCCCGCCGGGACGATCCGGCCGTGGTACTCCAGATCCTCGGTGGCGGTCCGCGCGACGATCTGACTCGAGGTGTCGTAGCGCAGGGTCTCCTCGACCCAGTCCGGGACCCGCTCCGGGTCGGCCGCGACCTTGGCGTATTCCGCGGGGTTGCGGCCGGCCCAGTACAGGGCGTTGCCCAGCAGTTTGGTGGTGGTCTCGTTCCCGGCCACCACCATCAGGAACATGAAGCCGATGATCTCGTCATCGGTGAGCCGGTCGCCGTCGATCGCGGCCCCGAGCAGCGCGGAGGTGAGGTCGTCGGTGGGGCTCTCCCGGCGCTGCGCGACCATGTCCGAGTAGTAGACGACCAGGTTCAGCGAGGCCTCGATCGCCGAATCCGGCACATCGGTCACCCCGTCCTCGCGGTGCATGACCATATCGGCCATATGGCGGATCTCGTCGCGGTCGGCGGCCGGTACCCCCAGCAGCTCGGAGATGACGTCCATCGGCAGTTTGCCCGCGAAGTCCTGGATCCAGTCGAATTCGCCGCGCTCGAGCGCCGGTTCCAGGTATTCCAGGGTCAGCTCCCGGATACGGGCTTCCATATCGGCCACCCGTTTGGGGGTGAAACCTTTGAACACCAGCTTGCGCATCCGCATATGGCGGGGATCGTCCATGGCGAGGAACGACATGGTCTTGTGCGCGTGCGGCCCCCAGGCCGCGGGGTCGAGCGAGACGCCGTTGGCATTGGACAGCGCGGCGGCGTTGCGGAATCCCGCGGTGACATCGGCGTGCCGCGACAGCGCGTAGAAGTCGAGTTCGGCGTTGTAGTACAGCGGCGCCTCCGCGCGCAGCCGGGCGTAGATCGGGTACGGGTCTTCGTGGAAGACGTAGTCGTAGGGATCGAACATCACCGGCTCCAACGATGCGGCCGTCATCGGACCCACCTCTGTTTCGATAACGAGTTCTCGCCGGGCGCGACCGAGCGACCACGGGGGAGAGACACATAGCTGGACATGTGTCTGGACGGTACCAGCGGCGCGCCCCCGCGACAATGACCGTACGGGAATCGACTGCTCAGCAGCGCGGACACCGTCGCGATCGAGGGCAATTCCGCCCGCCACCCCCGATTCCGCCGAGCGCGGGGCACGATCAGCACGGGGCGCCGAACCATAGAACCCGTTCTTGCACTCCAGAAAGAGTCCGGACTATATTCCAAACACCTGTCCAGACAGTATTGGGGTCTTCCATGAACAGTCTTCTGCCCGGCGACAGTTCTCGACTGCTGATCGGCGGCAGCCTCGTGCCCGGCGGCAACGGCGTGTTCGAGAATGTGAACCCGGCGACCGAAGAGATCATCGGCACGGCGGCCGACGCGGACGCCGCCGATATGAATGCCGCGATCGCCGCCGCCCGCACCGCCTTCGACGACACCGAATGGTCCCGTGACCACGCGTTCCGGGTCCGCTGCCTGGAGCAGCTACAGGCAGGTCTGAAGGCGCACGCGGAGGAACTGCGCGAGATCACCGTCGCCGAGGTGGGCGCGCCGATCATGTTCACCAGCGGACCCCAGCTCGAGGGCCCCGTCGAGGATCTGAGCTTCGCGACACAACTGGCCGCGAACTACGAATGGGAAACCGAACTGGGCGTGGCCGCGCCGATGGGTATCAGCACCCACCGGGCGCTGCGCCGCGAAGCGATCGGCGTGGTCGGCGCGATCACCCCGTGGAACTTCCCGCACCAGATCAATTTCGCGAAACTCGGCCCGGCGCTGGCCGCCGGCAACACAATCGTCCTCAAACCCGCCCCCGACACTCCGTGGTGCGCCGCTGCGCTGGCCTCGATCATCACCGAGGAGACCGAGATCCCGCCCGGAGTGGTCAATATCGTCACCTCCGCCGATCACGGCCTGGGCGCCCAGCTCTCCGGTGATCCGCGGGTCGACCTGATCAGTTTCACCGGGTCCACCAACACCGGTCGCGCCGTCATGGCCGCGGCCGCGGCCAATCTCAAGAAGACCTTCCTCGAACTCGGCGGCAAGTCGGCGTTCATCGTGCTCGACGACGCCGACCTCGCCACCGCGGTGAGCTACGCCGGGTTCTCGCTGTGTGTCCACGCCGGCCAGGGCTGTGCCCTGTCCACGCGCCTGCTGGTACCGCGGCACAAATACGACGAGGCGCTCGAAGCCGCCGCGAACACCATGCGCGGAATCCGCCCCGGCGATCCGACGAACCCCGGCACCGTCTGCGGTCCGGTGATCTCCGACCGCCAGCGCACCCGGGTACTCGGCTATATCGACAGCGCCCGCGCCGACGGCGGCCGAATCGTGGCCGGCGGCGGCCGCCCGGCCGAACACGACCGTGGTTTCTATGTCGAACCCACCGTCATCGCCGACCTGGACAACAGTGCCAAGGCCGCCCAGGAGGAGATCTTCGGCCCGGTCCTGGTGGTACTCCCCTACGAGGGCGATGACGATGCCATCCGGATCGCCAACGACTCCCCCTACGGTCTGTCCGGCGCGGTCTGGGGTAAGGACCCCGAGCGGATCCGCCGGGTCACCGACCGGGTGCGTACCGGCACGCTCGGCGTCAACGGCGGTATGTGGTACAGCGCCGACGCGCCCTTCGGTGGCTACAAACAGTCCGGTATCGGCCGCGAGATGGGGGTCGCCGGGTTCGAGGAATACCTGGAGACCAAACTCGTCGCCACCGCGCAATAGGCGCGCGGACGGCCCCACAGCAGCGGAAACCCTTTCCGACCAAGCTTTCCCGATCAACGAGGAGCTCATCCCATGGCTCGTTTCACCGGTAGGACCGCCATCGTCACCGGCGCCGCCCGCGGTATCGGCGAGGTCTACGCGCAGGCGCTGGCCGCCGAGGGCGCGTCGGTCGTCGTCGCGGATCTGAACGAAGAGGGCGGTACCGCCGTCGCCGAGAAGATCGCGGCCGACGGCGGCACGGCGTCGTTCCACGCGGTCGACGTCTCGGACCCGGACTCGGCGAAGGCACTGGCCGACTTCACCGTCGAGAAGTACGGCAAGATCGACCACCTGGTGAACAACGCCGCCATCTACGGCGGGATGAAACTCGACCTGCTGCTCACCGTGCCGTGGGACTACTACAAGAAGTTCATGTCGGTGAATCTGGACGGCGCGCTGGTGATGACCCGCGCGGTCTGGGAGAACATGGCGGCCCATGGCGGCGGTTCGATCGTCAACCAATCCTCCACCGCGGCCTGGGTGTACTCCGGCTTCTACGGCCTGGCGAAGGTGGGTATCAACGGTCTCACCCAGCAGCTGGCCACCGAACTCGGCGGATCGAATATCCGGGTCAACGCGATCGCCCCGGGGCCCACCGATACCGAAGCCACCAAGACCACCACGCCCGCGAGCATGGTCAAGGATATGGTGAACCGGCTGCCGCTCAAGCGGATGGGTACGCCCGACGATATGGCCGGCGCCCTGCTCTACCTGCTCTCCGACGACGCCTCCTGGGTCACCGGGCAGATCTTCTGCGTCGACGGCGGCCAGGTGATCCGGTAGTGGGCGCGGACTCCGCCGACAGCACCCGGGTCGGTTTCATCGGCCTGGGCGATATGGGCGCGCCGATGGCGAAGAAACTGCTGGACTGGCCCGGCGGTCTCACCGTCTGCGATACCCGGCCCGAGGCAGTGGAACCGTTCACCGCCGCGGGCGCCGAGGCCGCCGCCACCGCGGCCGAACTGGCCGCGAAATGCGGGGTCATCAGTATCGCGGTGGTGAACGACCGGCAGGTCCGCGCCGTGCTCACCGGCGAGAACGGGGTATTGAGTACCGCCGCGCCGGGCACCGTGGTGGCCGTGCACTCCACCATCGGCGACGAGTCCGCGGTGGAATTCGCCCGGCTCTGCGCCGAACGCGGCGTGCACCTGGTGGACGCCCCGATCAGTGGCGGGGCCGCGGGCGCGAACAGCGGCCGGCTGGCCGTGATGATCGGCGGCGGCGCCGACGCGGTCGCGGCGGTGCGCGAACCCTTCGGCTGCTTCGCCGATCTGGTGGTGCACGCCGGTGAGGTCGGAGCCGGAACCCGCATGAAACTGGCCCGTAACCTGCTGCACTTCATCTCGTTCACCGCCGCCACCGAGGCCCAGCGGCTGGCCGAGGCCGCCGGGCTCGATATCACCGCACTGGGCAAGGTGGTCCGCCACTCCGACGCGGTGACCGGCGGGGCGGGTTCGATCATGCTGCGCGATACCACCGCCCCCATCGCGGCGGGCGATTTCTGGTTGCCGATCCTCACCCATGTCCGGGAACTCGGGGAGAAGGATCTGTCCCTGGCGCTCGACCTGGGCGGCCGCGTCGACGCCGAGCTGCCCCTGGCCGCGCTGGCGCTGACCCGCCTCGGCGAGGGACTGGGCGTCGGGCGAGGCGAGATCGCCGCCGCGCGGTACGGAGTCACCGCCGCGCCGCAAGACGCCCCCAGCGCTGAGCGGGACGGCTACTCCACCCCCGCGTCGGGACATGCCACCATCGCCGCACAGCAGGCCGCCCCGGGGACCCCGGCAGCCGGCGCGCAGAACGACAGTAAGGAATCCGAATAATGGCCGATCCCACCTCTCTCCGACCGTTACCCGCCGCCGAGGTCACCGAATGGGACCGCACCGCCGATGTGGTCGTGGCCGGCTACGGGATCGCCGGTGTCTGTGCCGCGATCGAGGCGGCGCGGGCCGGTGCGAATGTGCTGATCCTGGAACGCACCAGCGGCTGGGGCGGTGCGGCGGCGCTGGCCGGCGGATTCATCTACCTCGGTGGCGGCACGCCGTTGCAGAAGGCGCTCGGTTTCGCGGACAGCCCGGAGAACATGGAGAAGTTCATGGTCGCCGCGCTGGGTCCGGGGGTGGATCGCGCGAAGATCGCCGACTACTGCCGCGGCAGCGTCGAACACTATGAATGGCTGGTGGCCAACGGTGTGCCCTTCAAAGAGGAATTCTGGGGCGAACCCGGCTGGGAACCCCCGCACGACGAAGGCCTGATGTACTCCGGCGGGGAGAACGCCGCCCCGTTCAACACCGTCGCCGACCCGGCCCCACGCGGCCACGTCCCGCAGATGAGCAATAAGCGGACCGGTTCCAAGGGCGGCGGCTACATGCTGATGAAACCGCTCGCCGACACCGCCGAGAAACTCGGTGTCGCAGCCGAATACGACACCCGGATCCAGCGCCTGATCGTCGACGGCGACCGGGTCGTCGGTGTGGTCGCCAAGCAGTACGGCAAGGAACTGACCATCCGGGCCGAACGCGGCGTCGTCCTGGCCACCGGCAGTTTCGCCTATCACGATCAGATGATCGAGGGTTTCGCGCCGCGGCTCATCGGCCGCCCGGGCGCCGCCATCGAGGAACACGACGGAATCGCCATCCGGATCGCGCAGGCGCTCGGCGCCGATCTGGCCCATATGGACGCCACCGAGGTCGCGTTCTTCGGCGATCCGCAGATGATGGCGCGCGGCATCCTGGTGAACGGCCGCGGCCAGCGGTACGTCCCCGAGGATACCTACCCCGGCCGGATCGGGCAGATGACGCTGTTCCACCAGGAGAACCAGGCATTCCTGATCATCGGCGAGGCCGCCTACGAGGAATCGCTGACCACCGAGACCTCCACCCCGTTCTTCCGCCAGCCGCCGACCTGGGCGGCGGAGACGATCGCCGAACTCGAATCCGATATCGGCCTGCCCGAACTGGCCCTGCAGACCACGGTCGAGCTGTACAACAAGCACGCCACGAACGGTCAGGACCCGCTGCTGGGCAAGAAACCGGAGTGGACCAAGCCGCTGGAAGGCCCCTTCGCCGCGTTCGATATGCGCGGATTCACCGCGGGATTCACCCTGGGCGGTCTGCGTACCGATCTGGATTCCCGGGTCCTGCACGTGAACGGCGAACCCATTCCCGGACTGTTCGCCGCCGGTCGCTGCACCTCCGGTGTCTGCGCGGGCGGATACGCCAGCGGGACCTCGCTGGGTGACGGCAGTTTCTACGGCCGCCGGGCCGGGATTACGGCCGCGAAGAACTGAACGGTACCTTTAGACACATGTCCGAAGGTGAACCCGTCGTCGTGGAGGCGACCCGTCGGCGGCTGTCCGCGAAACAGGCCGATACGGTCGACAAACTGACGAAGGCCGCGGTGGAGGTGCTGACCCGCGAGGGGTTCGCGGGAATGACCATCCGGATGGTCGCCGCCGCGGCCGGGGTCGGCACCGCCACCGCGTACACCTATTTCTCGTCGAAGGAACACCTGGTCGCCGAGATCTTCTGGCGGCGGCTGGTGGCGGCGCCCTCACCGGTCAGCGAGGATCCCGATCCCACCGTCCGGGTGGTGGCCGAACTGCGTGCCATCGCCATGCTGGTCGCCGACGACCAAGAGGTCTCCGGCGCGGTCACCAGCGCGATGCTGGGCCGCGATCCCGATGTGGCCCATCTGCGCGCCCGCATCGGCCTGGAGATCCGCACCCGTATCGAGCGCGCGCTGGGACAGGACCCGGATCCCGAAGTGGTCGTCTCGCTGGAACTGGTCTACGCGGGCGCACTCGTCCGGGCCGGTATGGGCTATGCCTCCTACGCCGATATCGCCGACCTCATCGAGAAATCCGCGCTGTTGATCCTGCGCTGAGCATCGGAGCTTCGAGAAGTGAACAACCGCCCGAAACAGCTCGACTCGTCCTTCGTGCCGACTGTCATCAAGTACATGTCGAAGGTCAACACCTGGACCTACCGGAAAACCGGTGGCCGGATCGGCGGCACCTGGCGCGTCGGGGCGGGCTTCCGCAAACCGGTGCCCACGCTGCTGCTGGAACACACCGGCCGCAAATCCGGTAAGCAGTTCACGGTGCCGCTGTTGTTCCTGCGTGACGACGCGAACATCATCGTGGTCGCCTCGCAGGGCGGACTGCCGAAGAACCCGCAGTGGTACTACAACCTCGTCGCGCAGCCGGAGACCACCGTGCAGATCGGCAAGGACCGGATCCTGGTGCGGGCGCGCCTCGCCGATAACGCCGAACGCGACCGGCTGTGGCCGAAACTGCTCGAACTGTACGCGGATTTCGAGAACTACCAGTCGTGGACCGAACGCCGTATCCCGGTGTTCGTGCTGGAGCCCCGTACGCCCTGACAGCTCCGGCGGTCCCGCTCGGATAGCGCGCCGGTCGCGATCGATTCCCGCGATGCCGCCGTCGGCGGGCCGGAGGTCACCGCCCGCCACACCGGAACGGTGCCGGCGATCACCGACTCGACCGGATCGGTGGACACGACGATCCAATCGTCGAGTTCACCGGCAGGGCGTCGCATCGGTAAGCGCGGCCGAGAGCATGACAGCGATGCTCGCATGGAGCTGCTCTGGTGGCACCCCGTCTCTGGCCTGGACCGAGAGACCGTTGAGAAAGATCGACAGAGCCTGCCCGAGTGCCTCGACGTCGGTGTTAGCGCTGAGTTGGCGTTCGCGAACGGCTTGTCCGACTCGTCCGATGATCGACTCTGTGCGTGAGCGCCGGTGTTCGGCGAGCCACGTCTGAATCGTGTGGTGCTTCTCGGTGCAGTTGGTCGCAGCGGTGACGACCAGGCAGCCGCGAGGCGACGGCCGGGTATAGACGTCGATCGCCTCATGGAACATGCGCTCGAGAGCACGCCTCACGTCCGGTTCCGATGCCAGTGCGCGGTCGGCGAAGCCACCCTCCTCTCGTTCGTAGAGCACGACGGCCTCGCGGAACAGCTGCTCTTTGGAGCCGAACGCCGCGTACAGGCGGGCGGAGGCCAGCCCGGTCGCGGCTACGAGGTCGGCGAGGGAGACGCCTTCGTAACCCCGTTCCCAGAACAGGGCTTGCGCTCGGGTGAGCGCGACGTCGCGGTCGAACTCCCGCGGTCTCCCGGCCATACGTCTCTCCTTTCACGTGGCTTACATTGTTGCGAACTGGTCGATCACGACCAGTCCTGCGGTGCCGAAGTCGCGCATGTCGGCAAGCACTCCGCCGGCGTGCTCGAGCGGGACGCGTTGGGTGATCAGGGCTCCTGGGTCCAGCCGGCGGGTGGCGATCATCGCCAGCATGGTGTCGAAACTGTGTGCCGCCATGCCGAAGGCGCTGACGAACTCGAGTTCCTTGATCATCATGACGTCGATCGGCAACGCTACGACCCCGCCTTCGGCGGGAGTGGTATGTCCCAGTTGCAGATGCCGTCCACGGATGCGCAGCGATGCGATCGAGGTTCGGCAGGTCTCCGCCAGGCCGACAGCGTCGATCGACACCTGCGCTCCTCCGCGAGTCATATCGACAACCGCCTCCGCGACATCGGCCTCGCCTGCGTCTATGGTCGCGACAGCGCCGGCGGCGCAAGCGAGAGCGAGCTTCTCAGGGCCGATGTCGACAGCGATTACCGACGCACCGACAGCGGCCGCGACCTGCACCGCCGACAGCCCCATGCCGCCACCGGCGCCGTGCACGACGACCCACTCACCGCCGCGGACCCGCGCTTGATCGACAACTCCATGGAACGCAGCGATATAACGGCAGCCCAGCGCGGCTGCTGAAGCGAAATCCAGCGTGTCCGGTAATTCCACAAGGTTGACATCGGCGTGCCGAACCGCCACCAACTCGGCGAACGAACCCCAGAACGAGACCCCGGGAACCATCTCCGCGAAATGCTCGCACACCTGCTGTTGACCGGTCCGACACACCGTGCAGGTGCCGTCGCCCGGATTCATCGGGTAAGTAACCCGCTGGCCGACCTTCCACCCGCGCACCGCGGGACCGACTTCGACGATCGTCCCGGCGAACTCATGTCCGAGCACCCACGGCAGGCTCAGCGTGGGGCCGCCGTCCCAGAACATGCCGTCCCATAAAGCCCAGTCGGTCCGGCAAATGCCGTTCGCACCGACCCGAACCACAACACCATCCGGCGGGCACACGGGGTCGGCTACATCTCGGACGATCAGAGGGCGCCCCAACGCCTCTACCACCGCAGCGCGCATGCTGCCTCCTATTCTTAGCTGATCGACAAAGAATAGGAGGCGACTGCTCGCATTCGCAAGCACCACCCCGATCGCTCCTGTTCATTTACTGATGGCGGCCTCAAAGGGGCAGTGCGTTATCGCTGTTCAGGTGTTCGGCGTCGACCTCGGCAGGGCTGCGGTATCCGTGGATTCCCCGAAGACGGCGGCTGAGTGCACAGGCGCCGACGCCGGAGTCGGCTTGGCCGAATCGACTGTTTGTCGGCGCAACAGCCGGTCGGCGTTCTCCAGGCACGCACCGCCGCCGGTCCGCGAGAGGCCACGAACACGAACGGCGGCACCCGGCCGGATGCCGCCTCTCGACGGCTGCGCGTACCGCTCAGGCCTGCGCGGGCACGTTGGCCCGCTCGGCGCCGAGGGTGGTGTCGGGACCGTGCCCGGTGTGTACCACGGTCTGCTCTGGCAATGCGAACAATCGTTCGTTGATGGAGGCGAGGATGGTCGAATAGTCGGAATAGGACCGGCCGGTCGCGCCGGGTCCGCCCTCGAACAACGTATCGCCACTGAACACCTCGCCGCCCTCGGCGAAGTACAGACAGCACGACCCCGGTGAATGCCCCGGCGTGTGCAGGACCCGCAGTTCCGCGCCACCGACCCCGAACACCTCGCCGTCGGCCAGCGGCCGGTACTCCACGCCGGGATGGGTTTGCTGCCAGAGCATATCGTCCTCGGGATGCAGGAAGATCGGCGCACCGGTGGCCGCCGACAGCGTAGGTGCCACGGTGACGTGGTCGTTGTGCGCGTGCGTGCACACAACGGCGGTCACCCGGCGCCCGGCCACGGCGCCGAGAATCGGCCGCGCGTCGTGCGCGGCATCGATGATCAGTACTTCGTCGTCGTCGCCGACGAGCCAGATATTGTTCGCCACATCCCAGCAGCCGCCGTCGAGGCAGAACTGCCCCTCGGTGACGATCCGTTCGACCCGGGCCGTCACAGGACCACCACCGAGCGCAGGACCTGTCCACCGTGCATGGTGTGGAAGGCCTCCTCCACCGCATCCAGCCCGATCCGCTCGGTCACGAACTTGTCCAGCGGCAACCGGCCCTGCCGGTACAGGTCGATCAGCATCGGGAAATCCCGTTCCGGCAGGCAGTCCCCGTACCAGGACGATTTCAGCGCGCCACCGCGGCTGAAGAAATCGATGAGCGGCATCTCCAGCGTCATATCGGGGGTCGGCACCCCGACCAGCACCACCGTGCCGGCCAGATCGCGTGCGTAGAACGCCTGCTTCCAGGTCTCCGGGCGGCCGACCGCGTCGATCAACACATCGGCACCGAATCCTCCGGTGAGGTCCTGGATTCCGGCGACCGCGTCGGTGGTGGACGCGTCGATGGTGTGGGTCGCGCCGAGTTCACGCGCCCAGTCGAGTTTCCGGGCGTCGGTGTCCACCGCGATGATGGTGCCCGCCCCGGCCAGCCGGGCGCCGGCGATCGCCGCGTCGCCGACCCCACCGCAGCCCATTACCGCCACCGAATCGCCGCGGCCGACATTGCCGGTGTTCACTGCCGCGCCCAGACCCGCCATCACGCCGCAGCCCAGCAGGCCGGCCACCGCCGGGTCGGTCGCCGGATCGACCTTGGTGCACTGTCCTTCGTGGACGAGGGTTTTGTCGGCGAAGGCGCCGATACCGAGCGCCGGGGTGAGTTCGGTGCCGTCCTCGAGCGTCATGGGCACGCCGGCGTTGAAGGTGTCGAAGCAGTACCAGGGGCGGCCGCGCTTACACGCGCGGCACTGGCCGCAGACCGCCCGCCAGTTCAGGATGACGAAATCACCCGGTTCCACATGGGTGACCGCCGAACCCACCGTTTCCACCACACCCGCGGCCTCATGGCCCAGCAGGAAGGGGAACTCGTCGTTGATCCCGCCCTCGCGGTAGGTGAGATCGGTGTGGCAGACCCCGCACGCCTGGATCCGCACCACCACATCCCGGGGACCGGGGTCGGGTATCACGATCGGGACCAACTCGACCGGGGCACCGGAACTACGGGCGATGACACCTCGAACCTGCTGGGGCACAGCATCTCCTCTCGGGCGGTAATGCGACGATGCGCGATAGCGCATACGTTATCCGCCCGTGCGCCACACGGCAGTGCCCACCGCGCCCGGCGGGCCGTCTCCAGGGGGTGATCGGCAACCAACGGGCGGCCGGAGCGCGGTCTGGCGGCGCACCCGCCGGGCGCACCGCCGTACCGGCGGCAAACGCTCAGAGAACTCCCCAGGCCTGCAAGAGATAGGTCACATTGGCGGCGATGGATGTGACGAGATTCGCCAGATTCAGGGCCGCGGACCCGGCTTCGATCATGTTCTTCTCTTCTTTCCGATCCGACCCGCGCCCAACATACCGGCGAAGCCGATGTCGAGCAAACGCCGGATCAACCGGAAAGCCACCCGCGACGGGCCGCGCGGACGTATGGACAATGACCGAAAAGCTGATGGGACACGTGTCCCATTCAGTGCGCAGTCGCAGCCCCGGATCCCGCGCGCGACCTACTCGGACCGATATTGCCGGAGCGTGGACCGCGACCGCCGGCTCAGCCGGCGATACCCGCCTCGGGTTCGGGACCGGGCCCATCGGCCCGCAGCTTCAGCAGGGTCAGTCCGGCAGTGCACGCCAGGATGAGACCGATCACGGTGATGATCACCTGCAGAGTCCCGATACCGAAAGCCGCCGCGCCCAGCCCACCGGCGAAGACCAGCCAACCCAGCACTCTGCCCACTGTCACACCCGTACCACGCGATTCAGGATCCGCCGGCTCCGGAGCCTCCGCCGCCGCGGATCCCTCCGCCGCGCCCGGCAGGTCGGTGGTGGTCTGGTCTCCCATCATCTACTCCTCGATGGCGCCGATCCGGAAATCGTTGCGCGCCTACCACTTCAGTGCACGGTCACCGAGAACTCCGGTGCCTCATGCGTCACTTCAGCAACATACGCTACGACCACAACCCGAAGATTGTTACGCGACACAAGCCCGCGACACGCGGCTGATATCAATTCGATACCTGAACCGTACCCTTTCTCGACCGTTCTACACCCGGTAACCAGGGGGTCAGCAGATGGGGGTCTAGTTCTCCTCGGCGCGCTGAATTAAGGTTGGGCCACTGACATATCACAGGAGCGTCACCGATGGAGAGCAAAACGAAGGTCGCCGGACCCCTGGCGGCCGCCGGGGCGGTTTCCCTCGGGCTGGTGCTCATCGGCGCGTGCGGTATCGGCCAAGAGGACACCTATGTGCCGCCGCCCCCGATCCGCTCCGGTCCGCAGGCCGCGGAACCGGCGGGGTTCACCGGCGAGCCCTCCACGAGTGTCGCGAGAGTACTGATACCCCCGTCCCCGTCGTGGCGGATGGCCCCGGAACCGCCGCCCCGGCGTACCCTCCCGCCGGAGTACCAGATCTCGGTCACCGCATCCACCGGTCCCGGCACCGAACCCACCGCCGGGGAGACCACCCGCCGGGCCACCCTGCCCGCCGCGCCCGACCCGAGCGAGCCCGGCTGGACCACCGCCTCGCTGCCGAGCCCGCCGCTGGAACCGGCCCACACCGAAACTCCTCTTCCCGCGCCACCTCCGAGCGCGGCCACGGTGATCGCCCCGGTTCCGCCGCAGGGCGAAGGTCCGCCGTCCGCCGAACCTCCGGCCGCGGCGCCGGAAGAACCACCGGCCGCGGTGGACGAGCCGGGGGCCTCGGAAACGGGTACAGCGGAAGGCGTCCCGGCGGAGCCGACGCCCACACAGGTCACGGTGGCGCCCCGGGTCGCCGCGCCCACGACCGGCGAAGCGACCACACCGGGCTCCGCCGACGAGCCACCTCTGCCCACCCCGCCCGGCACCGTCGCACCCGGTAACTGACCCGCCGGACGACCACGAGTGCCGGCTGCTCCTTCCTCGATACTCAGCGTTCGGCGTAGGCGACCGACCGCTGGGCGGCGGCGACCATGGGCCGCAGGGCATTGGTGAAACCTTCGGCGCCCACCGGGGCGATCTCGACATCCTTACCGGTATGGACCGCGTAGCGGCCGTCACCGGTGATATCCACCCAGCACAGCACGCCGAACGGCGCCGGGCCGGTGCGCCGGTGGACCGACACCACGATCTGGCCGATACCGTCGCGGGGCAGTCTGAGCCGCTTACGGATCCGGGTCGCCGCGGTGGGCCCGGACACCGGGACGGTGACCCGGTCCCGGCCGTCCTCGACGACCTCGCCGCGCGGTGCGCGCAGCCGCCCGCCGGTACCGGCGGCCACGCCCGGCAGGGCGGCGACCACCCGCACCGGCAGCGAGGTGGCGGTGCCGGCGGTGATCCGCAGGTCGCCACCCCGGTCCGGCTGCGGGCCCGGCCGCTGGGTGGCGACCACCCCGATCCGGCCCGCCGACGCGCCGAGTATCCGCACGGCCGGGGTCCGGGCACCGTCCTGCCCGAACGTCTCCACGCTCACCTCGGGACCGGCCAGCACCCGTAGCGCGGCCTCCAGGTCGGCGTCGAGGGTGGTGTCGCACCACTGCCGCAGGGCGGGTAGCTGGGCGGTGCGCTCGACGGAATCGCGAGCCGACAGGCGTACCGCCAGCGGATAGGGAATACGGTCGCCGACGGTCCGTTCCCATGCCAGCGTGAACTGGTCCGGGGTGAGGAGCCAGTTCACTCCTCTTCCGTCCACTCACCCAGCACCGGCGGGGTGGTGGGGTCCAGAGCGCCGATCAACTGCCCGGCCGGTTCGCCCGGTTCCAGATAGGTGAGTTCCTCGTCGGCGAAGTGGAGATCGTCCTCGGCCGGAGCGGTCCGCTCGACGCGCGGCGCCACCGGGCTGCCGGATCGGACCGTATCGGCCGCCATGGCACCGCCCATCAAACCGCCGATCGCCCCCGCGCCCATCCCGGTGACCGCCTCGCCACCCGCGGACCGCTGCTGTTCGTCCCGGGAACGTTCCTGGTCGCCGGTCGAACCCGCCGGGCGGACCGGGGCGGCGAACAGTGGAACACCCGTCGCCGGACCCGTCGGCGCGGCCCCGGCGGTGGCCGGAGCCGCCGCGGACGCGATGGCGGGTGCGGTGACCTGCCGGGTAGCCGCCGCGGCAGTGCTCTCGGGGCCGGAACCGGCCGAAGCGAGGTCCGGGGTATCGGAGCGGGCACCGGAGACCGTGACCGCCGGCGAACTCGGCTCGCCCGGGGCGCCGGATGACGCCGGAGCCGGCTGCCGGTCCCCGACGGTCGTCCCCGCGGGTTCGGCGGGCGGCCGCTGTCCCACCGCTGTTTCCGGGCTCGGTACCGCGGGCGCGGCCGGGGCCGCCCCACCCGGCATCCCGGCGCCGGGCAGCGCGTCCGGGAGATCCGGAAACGCGGGGACCTGGGCGCCGGTCGGGACGAAGACCCCGGTGTAGACACTGTCCATCACCCGGACCACCTCGGCGCGATCGTCGTCGGCGGTCCGCTGCACGGCGATATTGCCGGTGGCGGCATGCGGGTCCAGCAGCGCCGCCGCGAGATCCGGTTCGGCGCCGGAGGGTTCGGGGACCGCCGCGCGCAGTGTTTCCGCGGCGTCCCCGGCCCGGCCGAGCCGCTGCCCGACGGTGGCGAGCACATCGGCGAGGTGCCGCCCGGCGGCCTCGAAATCACGGACCGCGGCCGCGGCCAGGCCGGCCGCCGGCCCGCGCCAGCCGTCGGCGATGGCGCCGCGGATCTCGGTATGCGCCTGCGCCACCGCGTCGGTGAGGCCGGTCGCCGCGCCCTGCCAGGCCTGGCCGCCGGTCTGCAACACCGACGGGTTCATGGCGGCCACCCCGGCGTGGATCTGCCGATGGGTGAGGTTGTCGAATACTTCCACGGTGGGGGCGTACTCGGGATCGACGCGGTAGTGCACACCGCGCGCCCCGGCGCGGGGTAGTTCACGCACCGGAGACCCCCGACGGTTCGGCGGCCCCGAGCGCCGCGGCGGTACCGGTATCGGATTCGCGGTAGGCCGCCGCAGCGGCCCGGAAGGTGTACGCGAGCTGCCGGGCGGTATCGGAGTACCGGCGCAGCGCCGCGATCGCCTCGGTGGCCTTGCCTTCGAATCCGGAGCGCAGTGCCGCACCCGAGTCGAAGCCCCCGAAGCCCGGCAGCGACACCGCCGCCGACAACGTATCGATCTGCGTGTCCACCCGGTCGGCGAGTTGTTCGTAGCGCACTGCGCATTGTTCCGGCGTGCCTTCGGCCACCAGGACGCCGTCGATCCACAGCTGCCCGTCTTCGACGGCGGAATCGAGTGTGGTGATCGCGTTCGGCTGCATCGTGTCCCCCTTCCTGCTCCGCTGTCACACAGCGGATTTCACGGTCGTCGCACCGGCCCCGCGACGATCTCCTGCGTCCACTGCACGATATCCGCCGTCACCCGGGCGCGCACGCGCTCGTGCAGCAGATCGTGTCCGGCATCGGGGTATTCGCGCAGTTCCACCACCTCGCGCCGGCGCGCCCACGCCCGGACCGGGTCGATCGGCGCCCGGCGGTCGTCCACCCCGTGGACGGCCAGGACCGGTGGGAGCCGCGGCCCGGGATCGTCGAGGGCGCGCGCCGGAGTACCGCACAGCACCAGTCCGGCCGGCACGTCGGCGGGTATCGCCGGGTCGGCCGCGACGGCGGGGTCCAGGGCCGGCGGGGTGGCACCCAATGCGGCGAGCGCGGTGATCGCCCCGAGCGAATGCCCCATCAAGGTGAGCGGGAGTCCCGGAGCCTGCGTCCGCGCCAGGTCGAAGAGCGCGGCCGCGTCGGCGACGAGTTCGGAGAGGACCGGCCGGGCTCCGGGATCGCCTTCACTGAGCCCCTGGCCCGCCGGGTCGAGCGTCCAGACGGTGATACCCGCCTCGTTCAGCCGGCGGGCGAACTCGTGATAGTGCCCGCTGTGCTGGCCGGTACCCGGCAGCAGCACCAGGCCCATCGCGACCCTGTCGGCCGGCCGGTTCCGATAGTGCAGGCGGCCGCGCACGCCGTCGAAGAAACCCATGGCCGGATTCTGGCAAAGAACGACAGGCCGTCGGGGGTCACGATCGGCGGCCGCGGCCGTCTCGTCCGCGCTACCGCGGACCGTGCTGCCTCTGCCGGCGGGTCAGGCCGGGGCGGGCGCGGGCGCCGGAGCGGGGGCCGGTTCCGGCGCAGGCGCAGGTGCGGGGGCCGGGGCGCCCGGTTCCGCGGGCGCGGACTGCGGCGCCGGAGCGGGGGCCGGGGCAGGCGCCTCGGGCACCGGGAACATGCCGACCGTGGGCGTCATCACACAGAGCGCGCCCGGGTAGTCGATGGTGCCCCACATGGACGCGAGGACGGTGCCCGGACCGCTGTCCACGGTCCGGGACAGCGACGGGGTGCCGAACTCGGTCAGATCGTCGAGCATATCGAGACCGCTGCGCCCGTTGTTGATATTGATCCAGGCGACCACGAGGCCGGAGGCCTGTGGGAGACCGGGATGGCCGGGGGTGGCGTGGAAAGTCAGGGTGCCGGGGGTACCGCCGATGTTGGCGCTGGGGCCGTTGGCGGTGCCGGCCGCGATGATGGTCGTGATCGGGCCGTTGCTGCCGCAGCCGAAGGTGGGCGCCGCGTAGACGAAGGGTGTGTACAGGCCGATGGTGCTGATGTGGTTGGCCGCGACGAAGTCGGCGTAGCGGTCCAGTGCTTCGACACCGGCGTGCGTTTCCGGTTTGCCGGCGGTCTGCTCGGTGAGCGCCCGCATCGCCGCTTCGGCCGGGGTGGGCGCGGGTGCGGCGGCCGCCGGTGTGAAGGCGAGCGCTGCGCTGATTCCGAGGGCGGCTGCCGTGGCCGCCGTGCGCGCGACAATTTTGTTGTGCACTGCTGACTCCCTACATCCGATCGGGGCGACGGTGCCGGATCCGGCCGGCGACCCCCCGCCCACCGCAGCAAAGTACCAGGCCCGTCCGGTCGCCGCCGGGTCACACTCCGCTCTCGTCCGCTGTGATCGGCCCTGCGCTCCCGGCACATGTGATGCACTCGACACGGCAGGATCGGGGAGGGGTGTAAATTCTATGCGGGACAATCGAGACATATTTGGAGATGTGTATGAAATTAACTCTGTCTCCCGACGAGGTCGCCTTCCGTGACGAGCTGCGGAAGATCTACACCACCGCGATCCCGGCCGAGATCCGGGAACGCGTGAAATACGGTCACGAACTGTCCCGCGAGGACGTAGTGACCTCCCACCGGATCCTCAACGAGCACGGCCTGGCCGTACCGAACTGGCCGGTCGAATGGGGCGGCAAGGACTGGACCCCGATGCAGCGGCATCTGTGGCAGGACGAGATGCAGCTGGCCAGCGTGCCGGACCCGCTGACCTTCAACGCCACCATGGTCGGCCCGGTCATCGCGCAGTTCGGCTCCGAGGAACTCAAGAAGCGCTTCCTGCCGGCCACCGCCAACCTCGACATCTGGTGGTGCCAGGGCTTCTCCGAACCCGACGCCGGTTCCGACCTGGCCTCGCTGCGCACCACCGCCGTACGCGACGGTGACTCCTACATCGTCAACGGCCAGAAGATCTGGACCACCCTCGCCCAGTGGGCGGATTGGATCTTCTGCCTGGTCCGCACCGACCCGAACGCCCCCAAGAAGCAGGCCGGGATCTCCTTCCTGTTGTTCGACGTGAAATCGCCCGGTGTCACGATCCGGCCGATCAAACTCATCGACGGCGGCTACGAGGTCAACGAGGTCTTCTTCGAGAACGTGCGTGTCCCGGCCGACCAGCTGGTCAGCGAGGAGAACATGGGCTGGACCTACGCCAAGTTCCTGCTCGGCAACGAGCGCACCGGGATCACCGCCGTAGCCCGTACCAAGGTGCGGATCGGCGTGGCCAAGGAATACGCGGCCGCCACCAGATCGGGTTCGGGGACCCTGCTGGAAGACCCGCTGTTCGCGGCGCGCATCGCCGAACTGGAGAACGAGCTGCTCGCGCTGGAACTCACCCAGTTGCGGGTGGTGTCCAACTCGACCGAGGGCAAACCGAATCCCGCCTCGTCGGTGCTGAAGATGCGCGGTTCGGAACTGCAGCAGGCCGCCACCGAGCTGCTGCTCGATATCGCCGGCCCCGACGCACTGCCAGTACACGCCGCGGATATCGCCTCGCCGAAATGGGCGCAGCGCACGGGTCCGAGCTACCTCAACTACCGCAAGACAACCATCTACGGAGGTTCCAGCGAGGTGCAGCGCACCATCATCGCCTCCTCGATCCTCGGATTGTGAGGTCAGGTAATGGATTTCGATCTCACCGATGAACAGGCCCTGCTCCGCGATACGGTGCGTGACCTGCTGAATCGTCACTACACCCCGGAATCCCGGCTGGAGGTCATCGATACCGACCTCGGCTGGAGCCGTCAGGTCTGGAATCAGCTCGCCGAATTGGGCGTGCTCGGGCTGAGCTTCGCCGAGAAGGACGGCGGTATGGAGGCGGGCCCGGTGGAGACCATGCTGGTGCTCGAGGAGATCGGGCGGCGGCTGGCGCCGGAACCACTACTCGACGCGGTCCTGGTCCCGGGCGGGCTGATCAGCGCGCTGGGCACGCCCGACCAGCGCCAGCGCATCCTGCCCGAGGTCGCAGCCGGGTCGAAACTGCTGGCCTTCGCGCACGGTGAGCCCGGCACCCGCTGGCCCGATCACGCGATCGCCACCGCGGCCACCGCCCAGGGCGAGGGTTACACGCTCAGCGGAACCAAGAACCCGGTACCGCACGGCGACTGCGCCGCCGACCTGGTGGTCAGCGCGACCCTGCCGGACGGCGGTCTGGGGCTGTTCCTGGTCGCCGCCGACGCCACCGGGGTGACCCGCACCTCCTACGCGACGGTCGACGGCCTGCGCGGCGCCCAGATCGTCCTCGACGGCGTGGCCGCCGAACTACTCGGTACCGGCGGCGACGCCACGAGCGCCGTGGACGAGGTGCTCGCCCGGGCCCAGGCCGGGTTGTGCGCGGAAGCGATCGGGGCGATGGAGGAGTCGCTGCGGCTGACCACCGACTATCTGAAGACGCGTAAACAGTTCGGTGTCACGCTGTCGAAGTTCCAGACCCTCACCCAGCGCGCCGCGAATATGTATGTCTCGCTCGAGCTGGCCCGCAGTATGAGCTACTACCTGACCGCGTCGCTGGTCGACGACGCCGGGAACCCGGTCATCGCGTCCCGGGCGCGTTTGCAGGTCAGCCGGTCGGCGAAGCATATCGGCCAGGAAGCGATCCAGATGCACGGCGGTATCGGCGTCACCTCCGAGTACCCGGTGAGTCACTATGTGGCCCGGCTCACCGCCATCGAGCGCACCCTCGGTAGCTCGCTGGAACATCTGCGGGTACTGACCGCGCAGGTCGCCGACTACGCCCAGCCGGAGCTGTAACCCGGCCCACCCGGCTCCGGACGCCCGGCACCGTTCACCGGGCGTCCGGCCGGAGCAGGTCGGTCACCTCGGCGTCGTCGAGTTGGTGGAAATCGCGGTAGGCCCCGCCGACCCCGGCCAGTGCCGTCGGCGCCTGGGGGCACACCACCTCGTCGGCTTCGGCGCGGATCCGGTCGAGCGCCTCGGGCGCCGATACCGGCACCGCGACCACGATCCGCCGCGGTTGCCGGGCCCGGGCCACCCGGCAGGCCACGACCACGGTCGCCCCCGTGGCCACCCCGTCGTCGACGATCACCACGGTCCGGTCCCGTAGCGGGATCGGCGGGATATCACCGCGCCATACGACGCGGCGGCGGTCCAGTTCGGCGCGCTCGTCCGCCTCGATCGCCTCGAGCCGTGCCCGGTCCAGTCCGGTCTGGCGCAGTACATCGGCATTGAGTACCCGCGCGCCCTCCTCACCGATCGCGCCCGCCGCGAGTTCCGGCTGCCAGGGCACCCCGAGCTTGCGGACCAGCAGGATGTCGAGGTCGCCGCCGACGATATCGCGGACCGCCGCCGCCACCGGGACCCCGCCGCGGGGCAGTCCGAGCACCAGGGGGTGCTCCGCACGCAGGTGCGTCAGTTCGCTTCCCAGTGCGCGCCCGGCGGTGAGACGGTCGGCGTAGAGCATTACCTTTCGACGCTACTCGCTTCCGGCGCGGCGACCACGAATCTGCGCAGCGCAAGACTCGGATTGGTCCGCCGGACCCGGGCCACCAGGCCGGACTCGAGCTCCGCGAGGGCGACACCGGGCGCGTCGGCCAGTTCGGCCAGCACCCGGCCCGCGGGGTCGACGATCATCGAGGCACCGGCGCCGCGCGGCCCGCATTGGTCGGCACCGGCCACATACACCGTGTTCTCGATGGCCCGGGCGCGCAGCAGCGTGGTCCACTGGTCGACCTTGCCCGGTCCGGGAATCCACTGCGCGGGCAGCAGCAGGACCTGTGCCCCGGCCACGGCCAGCCGCCGGAAGCCCTCCGGGAAGCGGAGATCGAAACAGGTCTGCAGTCCGAAGGTGAGGCCGTCGGCGGTGAACAGCGCCGGTTCGTCCAGCGGCCCGGGCGCCACCACCTCCGATTCGCGCTGACCGAACGCGTCGTAGAGGTGCACCTTGCGGTAGCGCGTCCGCAGCGAACCGTCGGGGCCGAGCACGACCAGGGTGTTGTGGATCCGTTCGTCACCGGGTGGGGCCGTCTCCACCATCCCGGCGACCAGGTACACCCCCGTCTCGGCGGCCAGTTCGGCCAATGTGGTGACATACGGGCCGTCGAGCGGTTGCGCGGCGGCCACGGCCCGCTCGTCGAGCCGGCCGAGCGCGAACATCGAGTACTCGGGGGCCACCACGATCCGGGCGCCCTGCTCGGCCGCGGCCCGCACCCGCGCGGTGAGCGCGGCGAGGTTGGCATCGATATCGGTATGCGGTGCGAACTGCACGACCGCGAGAACCGTCGCGCCGTCGCGCGGGGGGTCGGGGAGCTCGGTGGGGGCGGCGTTCATGCTGTCACCGTATGGGCCGGTGGGCCGGACGACCAGGCCGTACCAGTAAACTTCTGGTCAATGAGCACCAATGAGGGCGACGACAACCTGGGCGAGCACCCCGGCGAGACCGAACCCGAAACCGCCGGACCGTCCTTCGCAGATCTCGGTATCGATGACCGCATCCTTTCGGCCATCGCCGACGTCGGCTACGAATCGCCCTCCCCCATCCAGGCCGCGACCATCCCGTCGCTGCTGGAGGGCACGGATGTGGTCGGTCTGGCGCAGACCGGCACCGGTAAGACGGCGGCCTTCGCCATCCCGATCCTGATGGGCCTGCTGCAGGAGCAGCCCACCGGCAAACAGCCGGCCGCGCTGGTGCTCGCGCCCACCCGGGAACTGGCGATCCAGGTCGCCGAGGCGTTCGGCCGCTACGCCACACATATGCCGGGCACCCATGTCCTGCCGATCTACGGTGGCCAGAGCTACGGGGTGCAGTTGTCCGGTCTCCGGCGCGGCGCCCAGGTCGTGGTGGGCACCCCGGGCCGGGTGATCGATCATCTGGAGAAAGGCACCCTGGACCTGTCGAAGCTGCGCTATCTGGTGCTCGACGAGGCCGACGAGATGCTGAAGATGGGGTTCCAGGAGGATGTGGAGCGCATCCTCGCCGACACCCCGGCCGAGAAGCAGGTGGCGCTGTTCTCCGCGACCATGCCCGCGGCCATCCGCAAGATTTCCAAGCAGTACCTACACGAACCGGTCGAGATCACGGTCAAGGCCAAGACCAGCACCGCCACCAATATCGCCCAGCGCTGGGTGCTGGTATCGCATCAGCGCAAACTCGACGCGCTCACCCGGATCCTCGAGGTGGAGTCCTTCGAGGCCATGATTATTTTCGTGCGCACCAAACAGGCCACCGAGGAACTGGCCGAGAAGCTGCGCGCCCGCGGTTTCTCCGCCGCGGCCATCAACGGCGATATCGCCCAGGCCCAGCGGGAACGGACCATTGGTCAGCTGAAGGCGGGCACCCTCGACATTCTGGTCGCCACCGATGTCGCCGCCCGCGGACTCGATGTGGACCGGATCTCGCATGTCGTGAACTACGACATCCCGCACGACACCGAGTCCTATGTGCACCGCATCGGCCGCACCGGCCGCGCGGGTCGCAGCGGCGAGGCCCTGCTGTTCGTCGCCCCACGCGAACGCCATCTGCTCAAATCCATCGAACGCGCCACCCGGCATCCGCTGACCGAGATGCAGCTGCCCAGTGTCGACGATGTGAACGCCCAGCGGGTCGCGAAGTTCGGCGACGCCATCACCGAGAACCTCAGCTCGGACAATCTCGCCCTGTTCCGCAAACTGATCGAGGACTACGAGCAGGAGCACAACACCCCGCTGGCCGATATCGCGGCCGCACTGGCGGTGGCGGCGCACGACGGGGAGAGCTTCTTCCTCGAACCCGAACCGGAGCCGGTGGAGCGGCCGCGTCGCGAACGGGCGCCGCGCCGGTTCGAGGAGGATGGTTTCGAGGAGCGTCGCGGTCCCTCGCGGCACCGCGCGACCGGCGCGGAGCTGGCCACGTACCGCATCAGCGTGGGCAAACGGCACCGGGTGGTGCCCGGCGCGATCGTCGGCGCCATCGCCAACGAGGGCGGCCTGCGGCGCAGCGATTTCGGGCATATCAGTATCCGGCCGGACCACAGCCTGGTGGAACTGCCCGCCCAGCTGCCGCCGGAAACGCTGGAGGCATTGCGCAGCACCCGGATCAGCGGTGTGCTGATCCAGCTGCAGCTCGATCAGGGTCCGCCCGGGCATCGCTCGATCGGCCGCGGCCCTCGTCGCGACGGCCCGAAACGCCAGGATCGCCGGAAACCGCGTTCCTGACACCACGGCCCGTTCCACCAGGTCGGGACCGGTGGCTACAGTGGGGCCCGTCCGGCCCGCGCGCGAGCGCCGGCCGGGGTGGCACTGGGCGCAGGAGGGCCGTCGTTGTTCGTTGTCGGTGATCGGGTGGTGTACGGCGCCGCGGATCTGGTGCGTGCCGCGCGCTGCGAATTCGCGCTGCTGCGTGCGCTCGACGCCGAACTGGGGACCGTGGGCCCGCTTCCCGGCGGCGACAGCGGGTGCGCGCCGGCCGGTCACGCGCGCGACGTCCACGAGGTGCCGGCATTCGACCGGGTACTCGGTGATATCCGGCAGCGCTACGGGGGCGCGCTGGTCGAGATCCCCCGTCCGGGCGCATCGTCCGATACGTTCGCGGCTCTGTCCACCGCCCACACCGAGACCCTGGCCGCCCTCGATGCCGGTGCACCGGCGGTGCGCAATCCGCTCGTTTTCGACGGGGAGATGTTCGCACGCGCGGAGCTGCTGACCCGCACCGCCGACGGTATCCGGCTGCACGGCGTCGATACCGACGGGTCGGGGCCGGTCGCCACGGCGCTGCGGATCACCGTCGCCGCCGCGCTGTTCGACCACCTATCGGTCCGGGTCGACCCGCGCCTTTCGGTCCACTCGGAAATCGAGACCCACCATGTCGGGCTCTCCGAGACCCGGCCGGTGTATTCGGCCCGGCGGCAACGGATCACCGAAATCCTGTCCGAGCATTCCAGCGAACTGCTGCCGGTGCAGTGGGGCGATCCGCGCTTCCGCGCCTGCCACCGGTGCACCGTCTGTCGCGCCGCCCGCGTCGAGGCCCGGGATCTGCTCCTGGTGGCCGGCATGGATCTGCGCACGCGGGCCGCCCTGCGCGCGGCCGGCATCACCACCGTCGACCGGCTCACCACCCGCACCGTCGCCGCACCGGAGATACCCCCGCGCCTGCTGGCCCGATTGCGCGCCCAGGCCGTCGTCCAACTGCGCCAGGAACATTCCGGCCGCGGCGAATACGTCACCGCCGACCCGTCCGCCCTGGACATGCTGCCCGCCGCCACGCCCGGCGACCTCGCACTCCATGTGGACGAGACCGCCCCAGGCCGGTTACGGATCGAGGTCGCCGCCCGCGATACCGTCCGCCTGACCCGGGAGATCCCGCTCGAATCTCCCGGCGTGACGCTCGCGCGACGGCACGAAGTGCGTGCCGCCGGACGCCGGGCCTTCACCGATATTCTCGCTGCGCTCACCGAACCGCTGCTTGCTGATCCCGAGCTGCACATCTACCACTACACCGCCGCCGCCCGTACCTTCCTGTCGCATACCGGCGCCCGGCTCGGCTTCGGTGAGGAAACCGTGGACGTGCTGCTGCGGGCGGGGACCCTGGTAGACCTGTATCCGATATTCCGCGGGGCTTTCGTCGCCGGTTCGCAGACCTACGCGCTGCCCGCCGTCGCGGCGGTGCTCGGTGGCACCCCGGGCGGTTCCGGGGCCGGTACCGTGCTGTGGCTCGCGGACCGGTTACGCGCGCAGATGGGAGATCCGCCGACCGGGCACGTCCAGACGCTGGATCGCCTACTGCGCGAAACACCCGCCGCCCAACCCTCGTCCACCGAGGCCGCCCTGGCCGAATTCGCCGCCCGGCGCCCGGGCATGGAAGCGGAGGACCCGGCCGAACCACACCGGGTCGCCGCGCTGACCGCCGCGCTGCTCGGTTATCACCGCCGGGAACAGCAGACTGCCTGGTGGGCGCATATCGACCGGTTGACCCATCCGCCGGCCGACTGGCCCGCCGAACCCGGGGTCATGATGGCCGATTCGGCCGCGGTCGATACCAAATGGCATATCGGTCCCGGTGATACGGTGCGCCGCTTCCTACGGCTCACCGGCCGGCTCGCAGGTCCGGGCCTGGCCCCGGGCACCACGGTCTGCGTGGTCTACGAACCCGCGGGACGCGCGCCGCGGGCCGTCCGCACCTGCGGGACCGCCACCGTCCTCGGCTGCGCGGTGGACACCGATTTCGCCGATACCGTGCGCTTGGAGGAGACCCTGGCGTCCGGGGCCGAACCGCACGACGAACTACCGGTCGCGCTGGCACCCGCATTGCCGGACCCGCCCGTCGCCGCGGCGGACGCGATCGAGGATATCGGCCGGCAGTTGCTCGTCTCGCTGCCCGCGATTCCCGCGGCGCCGCTGTTCGACCTGTTGACCCGCCGCCCACCCCGCCTCACCACCGCCCCGGATTCCGCTGGGCCACAACTACCGCCGGCCGGGGACGATCCGCGGGCCGCGATCACCGCGGCGCTGCGCGAGCTGGACCGTTCGTATCTCGCGGTGCAGGCTCCCACCGGGACCGGCCGGACCGCCGTCCTGGCCGATGTGCTGGCCGCGCTGGTCACCGGGGACAACTGGCGGATCGGTATCGTCGCGCCGACCGCCGCGCCGGTCGAGAACCTGCTCGACGCGGTGGTGCGCGCGGGTGTGCTGCCCGAACTGGTCGCCAAGAGCGACTCGGTGGCCGTGGCTCCCGAATGGCTGATCTTCGAGGCCGACCGCTACCCCAGGTTCCTGGCGAACGCGATCCGCGGCTGCGTCGTGGGAGGTACGCCCGCCGATTTCACCGACCCGCTGCGGATCCCACGTGATTCGCTGGATCTCCTGGTGATCGCCGACGCGAACGCCTTCCCACTGGCGATCACGGCCGCGGTCTCGGTCAGTGCCCGCAACCTGCTGCTCACCGGCGATCCGGCCGCCCGGTACGAGCCCGATCCGGGGCCGCATCCGGAACCGGTGCACACACCGGCCCTCACCTGGCCGAGTTACGGTCATGTGACACTGCCGGCCACCCATGGATATTTCCTGGGCCGGACCCGGCGCCTGCACCCGCGGCTGAGCGAGGCGCTGTCCTCGCTCTATTTCGACGGCCGGTTGCGGGCGTGTCCGCCGCCCGCCGAGTCGTTCGCCGATGCCGTCGAACCCGGAATCGCCACGGTGGCGGTGGAACACCACGGCAACAGCACGGCCTCCGACGCCGAAGCCCGTGAGGTCCTGCATCAGATCCGAAACCTGCTGGGACAGCGATGGGACGACGGCACCGGACCCCGGCTCCTGCAGCCGCACGACATCGTCGTGGTGTCCCCCTACCGCGCCCAGGTGGGCCGGATCCGGAGCCTGCTGGCGCGGGCACGGTTCGAGGAGGTGCTGGTGGGCACCCCGGATCTGCTCCGGGGACGGGAGGCGGCAGTGGTCCTGCTCTCCCTGGCGGCATCGAGCCCCGAGGATTCGCCGATTCCCGTTGGTGCGCTGCTGTCGCCCGCCCTGGTACACGACGCGGTGGGCCGGGCCCGCCGGCGAGCGGTGATCGTACGCTCCCCACTACTCACCGAATTTCTCCCCGAGACCCCCGGCGAATTAGCGAATATTTCCCGATTCCTCCGATTGGACAACCGCTAGGTATTCGCGGGCTGTTTTGTCCGGCTGGGACAGTCGATGCCTTTTTGCGGAATTACTCGGCCCCTTCGGAAATAAATGCGTACCGCCCAATTCGTTTCGGCGGCCGCTCATCCGAAACATTTACCTTCGCCACGATATGTCGGTACCGCCGCGCGCGAGCCGTCACTGTCGACCAGATACAACCGCTCGAACCGTTCGCACAGCTCACCGGCCTTGGCGTGCCGGAACCACACCCGGTCCCCGATCGGCAGATCCGCGGCTCCGGCCAGGGGGGTCTGCACCTCGCCCGCCCCTTCCGTACCGAGTAGCCGTAATCCCTTCGGCCACACCGGTTCGGGTACGCGAGTCGGCCCCGCAGGCCCCGAAGCGATATATCCCCCGGCGAATACCGTGACCATTCCCGGCGCAGGCCGGCGCAGGACCGGCAACGCGAAATACAGTGCGGGCCTTGGCCGGAACGATCGATATCCGTCGAACAGCGTCGGGACGTACAGACCCGATCCCGCGGTGATCTCGGTGACGCCGGGTGCGGCGGCGGACAATTCGATCGAACCGGTACCGCCGCTGTTGACGATCTCGAGCGGGCCGGTCACCGCTCGTACGGCATCCAGCACCGCGCCGCGGCGCCGGCCGATCTCCCGGGCGGAGGCCTTCTTCACCAGGCGCACCGGCAGCGAGGTATCCGGCAGTCCGGCGATCTGCGCCTCGTAAGTCATCAGTCCGACCACCCGGAACCCGCGACCGGCGGCCGCCTCGGCCAGTTCGGCGGCCTGGTCCGGGGTGCGGATCGGCGAGCGGCGCACCCCGAGATGCACCGGGCCGATCCGCAGCGAGGCGTCCACGTCCAGGCAGACCCGGGGATGCACGGTCGCGCTGCCGACCGCCGCGCGGACCAGGTCGAGTTGCGCCACATCGTCGATCATCAGCGTGATCGCCTCCAGCAGGACCGGGTCGCCGCCGAGTTCGGCCAGCGCCGCGCGATCGGCACTCGGGTACCCGAGCAACACATCACGAGCGCCCTGCCGGACCAGCCAGATCGCCTCGGCCGGCGAATACGACATGAGGCCGGCGAAGCCGCCCGCGGCGGTCAGCCCGGTACCGAGCACTTCCTCCAGGACCGCGCGGCAGCGTACGGATTTACTGGCCACTCGGATGGGCCGGCCCGCGGCCCGGCGCACCAGGTCGGCGGCATTGGACCGCAGCGCGGTGAGGTCCACCGCGGCCAACGGGGGATCGAGATCCGCGGTGGCCGCGTGCAGTGGGGCAATGGGCGAGGTCGCACTCACCCGGACCACTCAACCACCGTACTGGTCGAACGTCCAGCTTTACCGGGAGGGGTTTCCGGCGTCGATCGCCCGGGTGACCAGATTGGAGACCAGATCATCGAAGGCGACCAGGACGACCTCGTCGTCACAATCGGCCAGCCACCGCAGCACCGAGCCCTGGACCACCATGATCACGTAGGACGCCACCGATTCGACCGGCTCGATCCAGCGGGTACCCGAACGCGCGGCGCACAGTTCGAGCCATTCGATCACGTCCCGCTGCTGGGCACGCTGCCGCTTGGAGACCACCGGGTCGGGCACGTAGTCCGCGGTGGAGTCCCAGTGCCGGCACAGGGTTTGCACAGTCTTGGAGTAGGCGTGGATCTGCTGCACCGGCGTCGCCTTCACGAGCGGCCAGTAGGCGCTCACCCCGGCGTGCAGCAACACCCGCAGCGCCCGTAATCCGGTGATATCCATAACCGCGTCTGCATGATCGACCGCTTCACGCACGGCCGACCGGATCCGGACCTCCGCTATTTCTCCACGTACGCCCAACGCAAGCTCCCTCGGCAAACAACTCGCACACTCCGGTCCGAAAATTCGGCACCGCAGTGGCCGGCCGGATCGGTAGGCACAGTCGGGAAGTGGCAGCCTATCCAATCCGTCTTCTCGATATTAGAAGGTTTTCAGGGTTTGAGAACAGTTCTACCGGGAAACTCGTACCCGAAGACTGTTTTTACGGCCCCTACGGAACCGAAACCGCATCCCTGGAAACCCGATACGCGTGCGTCCGGCCCAACCTGGACCGACCCTCCGGGAGACGTACCCGTACCGCCACAGCGCCTCATGACAGAGACCATCGGTCAGTCTACGGCTGCGCCCCGGCGATCTTCGACGGCTGTGCGGCATCACACAACGCGCACGGTCGGGCGGCGGTTAGCCTGATGCGGTGACAAGCTCTCCCCTCGCCGGGCATCTCCGGATCAGCGGCACATTCAACTTTCGGGATCTCGGCGGATTGCGTCTGCACGGCGGCGGGACGATACGACCCGGAGTCCTGCTCCGTTCGGCTCAGCTCAGCCGGCTCGACGACGCCGGCCACGCCACCCTCCGGGAACTGGGTGTCGGCGCGGTCCACGATCTGCGCGGCCATCTGGAAATCGAACGCGCCGGCGCCGACCACCTGCCCCCGGAGATCCGGCTGAACATCACCCCCTTCGACGACGGCACGGTCACCGCGCCACCGCACGAAGCGGGCGCCGGCCGGCAGGACGCACCCGGCGCCGCGCTCGCCTACATGATGGACGTGTACCGCAACTTCCCGGCCCGGCCCGAGGCGCACGCCGCCATCACAGCCCTGGCCGAGGCGATCGTCGCCGACCGCGGGGCCGTCCTGGTGCACTGCGCCGCGGGTAAGGACCGCACCGGTTGGACCATCGCCACATTGCTGCGCGCGGTCGGGGTCGCCGAATCCGAGGTCCTCGCCGACTACCTGCTGAGCAACCAGGCGGTCACCGAACTGCGCAGCTCGCTGAAGGACGAGTTCGGCGCAGAGCTGCCGCAGGCCGTGCTCGAGGTGCGGGAGGAGTACCTGCGCGCGGGCCTGGAATCCGGTATCGAACTGCATGGTGATTTCGATGCATACCTGAGCGCCGCCGGGCTCACACCCGACCTGCGCGAGCGGCTGCGGGAACGACTCGTCGCCTGACGCTCAGGCGCTGCGCCGGACCAGACCGTCGGTACCGATGCGCACATGGTCGCCGGTGTGGAACCAACTGCCGGTGAAGCGGTCGGCGGTGCGCTGCGGATCGTTCCAGTAGCGCCTGGTCACATTGGGGCCGCGGCACAGCAGTTCGCCGCGCCCCGACGCGGCCTCCGGTCCGCACAGCGCCAGCTCGGTACCGCCGAACGGGAACCCGAGCACGGTTCCGTCGCCGGCGGAGGCCGGGCCGGCGGTCGGCCCCAGCGCGAGTCCGATGCCACTGGTCTCGGTCGCACCCCATACCGCCCACTGCCGGGCCGAGGGGAAGACCGCACCCAGATCACAGGCGGGCGCCGGCCCGGGCTCCCCGCCCTCGCCACGATGACCGGCCGTGCTGATCCGGATCACCCGCTCGGTGCGCAATCCGCCGGCCCGCCCCGCGGCCAGCTCGGGCAGCAGGCCGCCCAGAACATGGGTGCTGGCCGCGAGCGTATCCACGCCTTCCTCGGCGATCGCCGCTGCCACCGCACCGGCCCCCTGGGCCAGGACCACGGTGCCACCCACCGCGAAGGTGGGCAGCAGCTGATCGACACAGCCGCTGGCGTGGGCCAGTGGCTGGAGCACGAGGTTGCGCATCCCGTCGGTGGGCAGATCGAGGGCGGCGACCATCGAACGGATGGCGGAGAGCAGATTCTCGTTGGTCAGTTCCACCCCCGTCGGCGCTCCGCCCGCCCCGGCGACGCTGGTGTAGCAGAGCAGCGCCAGATCGCCGAGCGCGGCACCGTCGTCGATGAACGCGGCACCGTCGGGCAGATCGGCGGCCCACCGGCTGTCGCTGCGAGTGGCGCCGCAACCCCGGTCGGACGCGCCCAGGACGAAATCGGCATCACTGTCGGCAATGACCTTGTCGGCCGCCTCGCGCGCCAGCCCGTGATGGACCAGAACCGGTACCGCCCCGCTGAGCAGCGCCCCCAGGAACGCCTGCACCCAGCGCACCCCGGGTGGCATATGCACTGCGACCCGGTCCCCGTAGCCGATCCCGTGCTCCTGTAGCCCGCCGGCCACCCGGGAAGCCGAATGCCACAGCTCCCGGTAGGTGAGCCGGCCACCACCGATCTCGACCACGGCCTCCCGATTGGAGAACGCGTGCACCTGGAGATCGAGGAGTTCGGTGAGGGCGGGACTGAGATTGCCGTAGCGCAGGATGCCGTCCGCGCCCCGCGACAGCGGCGCCGCGGCGCCGGCGTCGACGATATGGAACTCCACCGGATCCGGCCGGCCCGGCCCGGCGCCGAACTGCCGCGCCGGGCCGGATGGACCGGCCGCGGGCCCGGTGATCGTGGTCGTACCGCCTTGCATCGGACCTCCGCACAGTCGAACAGTCTGGCATCTGTGACTATATGACGCAGATCACAAACTCGGGTGCGGAGTCGGCGAATCGTCCGGATCGATGACGAAATCGTCATCCGGTGGGTCAACGCCCCCGGTAGGTGGCCTTCCCGGGTCCCAGCTCCAGGAAGCTGCGCACCGCGCGCGGCAGGTCCTCGGTATCGAACAGGTCACCGGACACCTGCGGTGTCACCGAATCCGCGTGCGCCACGCCGCCCGAACGCCACGCCTCGATGATCCGTTTGGTGGCGGCATGCGCACGGGTGGGCCCCTCCGCCAGCCGGTGGGCCAGCGCGACCGCCGCGGTGTCGAGATCCTCGTGGATCTGATTCACCACACCCCATTCGCGCATGGTCTGCGCGTCGTACAGGTCACCGGTCATCACCAGCTCGCGGGCCCGTCCCGACCCGGCCCGTTCGGCCAGCCGCTGCGGCCCGCCCATCGATGGCGTCAACCCGACCACGATCTCCACCAGCCCGAACTTCGCCTTCGGCGCGGCCAGGATCAGATCGCAGGCCAGCGCGATCTCGAACGCCGCGGTGAGGGTCAGCCCGTGCGCGGCGAACAGCACCGGGCACGGCAGCGCCTCGATCGGATGACTGATCCGATCGAACAGGTCCTGCCACAGCCGGGCCCCCTGCGCCGCGGTGAGACCGTCGAAAGTGTGCACATCCACCCCGCCCGAGACCACTTTGCCCTCGGCGCGGATCAGCAACGCGCGCGGCGGCCGCGCCGACAGTTCGGCGAGATCGGCGACCAGGGCGTCGAACATGGCCTGATCGAACAGGTTCAGCGGTGGGTTCGCCAGCGTCAATGTGGCGACTTCGGCACCGCCGGCGGTGACCGTGCGTTCCAGCCGGGTGGGTTCGGTAGCGCTCATACCGTGATTATCAGGTATGAGCGGGGCCCTCCGTGGCTACGCTCCGCTACCGCCTCCGGGCCTGACCCGCTCATGCCGTGTCCATCGGGCATGAGCGAGGGCCCTACATGGTTACGCTCCGCTACCGCCTCCGGGCCTGACCCGCTCATGCCGTCAGCTCATGGGCCGGCCCTGCGAGACTGGTGCCATGACCGACTCGGAAACCGAACAGGGCACCTACGTCGAACCGGGCGAATTCACACGCGACACCAACTACATCACCAGCCGGATCACCGCCGACGGCCGCGACGGCTACCCGGTCGAACCGGACCGGTACCGGCTGGTCGCCGCCCGCGCCTGCCCGTGGGCCAACCGCACCCTGATCGCGCGCCGCCTGCTGGGCCTGGAATCGGCGATCTCGCTGGGCCTGTGCGGACCCACCCACGACAAGCTCAGCTGGACCTTCGATCTGGACCCCGGCGGGGTGGACCCGGTGCTGAAGATTCCGCGTCTGCGCGATGCCTACCTGGCCCGATTCCCCGACTATCCGCGCGGCATCACGGTGCCGGCGATCGTCGACGTACCGACCGGCCAGGTCGTCACCAACGACTACGCGCAGATCACCCTCGACTTCTCTCTCGAATGGACCGAGTATCACCGCGACGGCGCGCCGCAGCTCTATCCGGAAGCGTTGCGCAACGAGATCGACGAGGTGAACGCCCGCGTGTTCCGCGAGGTGAACAACGGCGTGTACCGCTGTGGTTTCGCCGGCGCCCAGGACGCCTACGACGCCGCCTACGATCGGCTCTTCACCGCCCTGGACTGGCTGTCGGACCGGCTGACCGGGCAGCGCTATCTGGTCGGCGACACGATCACCGAAGCCGATATCCGGCTGTTCACCACATTGGCCCGGTTCGATCCCGTGTACCACGGCCATTTCAAATGCAACCGCAGCAAACTCAGCGAGATGCCGGTCCTGTGGGCCTACGCCCGGGACCTGTTCCAAACTCCCGGTTTCGGCGACACCATCGACTTCACGCAGATCAAGGACCACTACTACAAGGTCCACACCGATATCAACCCCACCCAGGTCGTCCCCAAGGGCCCGAACCTCACCAACTGGCTCACCCCCCACGGCCGCGAATCCCTCGGCGGCCGCCCCTTCGGCGACGGCACACCCCCACCACCCCCGGTCCCGGCCGAGGTGGTCCCGGAGGAGCACGGGGCCCGGTAGCCGGGATCGCCGGAACGCCGTAGGTGCGACCGGGGGCGCGAACTGTGTTTTTGGCGCGCTGGCGCGCGCGGGGTCGAGGCCCCCTTGGTCTCGCCGTTTCGGCCTCGGGACTCGAGCCTTCGGCTCATGCGCTTTCGAGGCCGAAACGGCGAGACGGGCCTCAACCCTTTGAGGTGTCTCGCAATACTCGACACATACGGGTTGCGTCGGCATTCGATGTACGGATCGGATGCCGACTCGTTCGAACCGGAGGCCGGCTCGACCACCCCGCCCGCCTGGCACCCGATCGCCTTCACGAACAGCGGCGCCCTCTCGGTGCCGAGTTCAGCGAGGCCCTGAAAGGGTCGAGGCGCCGCAGGCGCCGCCGATAAACACAGCGTCGGAACCCGGGAAAGGGGTAGTCCGTTACCAGTCAGAGCGAACGTCCGGCCTTCGTGCCCTACAGTGCACAGAGGCCGTAGAGGAGGGATGACGCCGTGCGTAACGGGGCATTGGAAAAGGCCGTGGTCGAGGCACTGGATCACGGTTCCCGGCTACAAGCACCCGCCGTCGCCAAGTATGTCGCGCGTTTGCGGCGCGCACATCCCGACGAGTCGCCCGCGCAACTCGTCGAGCGGTTGGAACGCCAGTATCTGCTGGCGGTGACCGGCAGCGGTAGCGCGGTCGGTGCCTCGGCCGCGATTCCCGGGGTGGGGACCATCGCCGCACTGGCGGCGGTGAGCGCGGAGACCACGTTCTTCATGGAGGCATCGGCGTTGTTCACGCTGGCGGTGGCCTCGGTGCACGGGGTGCGGCCGGAGAACACCGAGCAGCGGCGGGCGCTGGTGCTCGCGGTGGTGCTCGGTGACAGCGGCATGGAGATCGTGCAGAAGAGTGTCGGAACCTCGGCCAAGAACTGGGGCACCGTATTCGCCAACAAGATCCCGGGCCTGGCCGGGATGAACGATTCGCTGCTCAAGCGGTTCATCGTCCGCTTCATCACCAAGCGTGCCGCGTTGATGGCGGGCAAGGTGGTGCCGGCCGGGATCGGCGCGGTGATCGGCGGAGTCGGTAACCGGGCGCTGGGCAAGGCGACCGTCAACAACGCGCGCAAGGCGTTCGGCCCGGCGCCGGCGTATTTCCCCGACGAGATGGTGATCGACGCCCAGGTGCCGACCGCACTGGAGCAGCCGAAGAAGTCGCTGCCGCAGGGCACTTCGAGTGAGCTGCCGCGCGATGAGGTCGGTGTGCGTCGGCGGGGGACCCAGCCACCGGCCGGGCCGCGGTGACGCCCTCGGCGCGCCCGGCGATCACGGTCCGGGGTCTGACCAAGCGGTACGAGGATTTCAGTATCGGGGCTCAGGACATCTCCTTCGATGTCGCGGCGGGTACCTGCGCGGCGCTGGTGGGTCCACCCGGTTCCGGGAAGTCGACGGTGGCCGGGATCCTGCTGGGCCTGCTCCCGCCGACGGCCGGGTCGGCCACGGTGGCCGGCGGCCGCGGCAGTCCGGTGGTGGGCGCCGTGCTCGCACCGCGGGGTCTGCATCCGCGCCGCACGGTACGCGACCACCTACGGGTCTACGCCGCCGCGGCCGGATGCCCGGATCGCCGGGTGCGCACCGTGCTGGAGATCACCGGTCTCACCGAGCGTGCCCGCGCCGTTCCCGACGATCTCAGTCCCGGCGAGGAGACCCGCGCCGCGCTGGCGACAGCCCTGCTGCCCGACCCGCGACTGCTGGTGCTCGATGATCCCGCCGCCGGTATGCAACTGGGCGAACTGTCCTGGTTGCAGGGCTTCCTGCGGAATCACACCCGGCGCGGCGGCACCGTGCTGTTCACTACACCCAGCCTGGTGACGGCGCTGCCGATCGCGGACCATCTGGTGGTGCTCAGCGGCGGGTCGGTGGTCTATCAGGGCAGCCCGGCCCGGCTGCGGCGCCGTAACCCGGACCGTCTGGTGGTGGCGTCGTCCTCGTCCATCGCCGTCGCCACCGCCCTGGCCGCTCGCGGTTTCACCGACGCGGTGATCCGGCCCGACGATCAACTGGCCGTGGCGGACGCGACCGAGGACGATATCGTGGCCGCCGCCCGCGCCGCCGATGTCCGGCTGGACCGGATAGTCGCCGATCGGATCCATCCAGACCGGGTGCTCGCCTCGCTGACCCATGCGGCCGCGCCGCAGCCGGTCGGGCCCGGTATGCCACCGCCCACCTCTCTGCCGTACGGGGTTGCCCGATGATCGACGTCGTACCCGCGGAACTGATTCCGCCGGTCCTGTCCGAGTACCGCAAAGCGGTGACCCTGCGCTACCCCCGGGTGCTGGCCGGAGCACTGGTCGCGATATCGATCGTCGCCGCTTCGGTGACCGCGATCATGGCCGGCCCGCGTGACCCGGACAGCGATCCGGTGACCGGTACCGCGACCATCGGGCTGTATCTGGCGTTGTTCGCGGTCGTTCTGGCGGCGGGCGCTTTCGGGGCCGCGGGCGCGGCGGGTGAGCACCAGCACAACACGCTGGTGACCACCGCGCTGTTCACGATGGACCGCGACCGGCTGGCCGGGTCGAAATACCTGGTGACCGCCGCCGCCGCGGTGGCGGCCGCGCTGGCGGTCGAGGTCGTGGCGATGGTCTGCCTGCTGCTGTTCGGCCGCGGCAAATTCGAGATCACGGCCGCCTTGTTCGCGGTACTCGGCGGCGGTCTGCTGGCCGCGGCGTGCTGGGCGGTGATCGGCACCGGGCTCGGGCTGCTGCTGCGCTCACCGGCATTGGCGGTCGGCGCGGTGCTGGTCTGGGTCCTGCTCGCCGAACCACTGTTGTGGGTGGTGACCGCCGGGATCGGGCTGCCGGGCGCGGCGACGTTGCTGCCCGGTTCGGCGACGCTGAGCACCGTCCTGGTCGGCTCGTTCGCCGACAGCGATCTGCTGGCGCCCGCACCGGCCGCGATCGTGGTGCTGCTGCTGTGGTCCGTCGGCGTCGGCGCGGCCGGCTGGTGGGCCCTGCGCCGGGCCGAACTGTGACCCGCTGAGCCTGTCCCGGCGCGAGCACCGGGAACAAGACCTTGTCACCGGGCGTCGTTATGGTCGATGACAGGTCGAGGTGAAGGGGGGCTCATGGGTAGCGGTGCGCGGCCGGGATGGCTCCGCAGGCTGTGGTCGGAGTGCCGGCGTTACGAGGGCACGCTGGCCGGTATCGCCGTGGCCCTGGTGGCCGGCGCGGCGGCCGAGATCGTGGCACCGCTGCTCACCAAATGGGCCGTTGACTCGGCCACCAGCGGTGCCACCCGGGTGATCGGGATCGTCGCGGGCCTGCTGGCCGTGCTGGCGGCGGGCCGGTTCGCGGCATCCTTCGGGCGGCGGATGCTGGCCGGCAAATTGTCACTGGACGTCCAGCACGGGCTGCGGGTGCAGCTGCTGGGATCGTTGCAGCGGCTGGACGGCGCCGGTCAGGACGCGCTGCGCACCGGCCAGGTGGTTTCCCGTTCGATCACCGATCTCCAGCTGGTGCAGTCGCTGCTGGCGATGGCCCCGCTCTCGGGCATGTCGTTTCTGCAATTCGTGCTCGCCGCCGCGGTGATGCTGTGGTTGTCGCCGCCGCTGGCAGCGGTGGCGCTGCTCATGGTGCCGCTGGTGATCGTGGTGGTGTACCGGATGCGGCCCAAGCTGCACGCCGCCACGTGGTCGGCCCAGCAGCGGGCGGCCGAACTCGCCCAGCATGTGGAGGAGACGGTCACCGGGGTCCGGGTGGTGAAGGGGTTCGGCCAGGAAGCCCGCATGGTGGATGTGCTCGAACAGCACGGCCGCCGGTTGTTCGCCGAGCGGATGCGCGCGGCCCGGATCAACGCCCGCTTCTCCCCCACCCTGGCGGCGATCCCGCAGGCGGGACTGGTGGTGGTGATCGCCGTCGGCGGCTGGCTCGCGCTGCACGGCCAGATCGGGCTGGGCACGTTCCTCGCGTTCAGCGCCTATGTCACCACCATGACCACCACCGCCCGCACCATGGCCTCGGTGCTCATCCTGGCCCAGCTCACCCGGGCCGCGGCCGAACGGGTGTACCAGGTGATCGACGCGGGTCCGGCGGTGGCCGATCCGCCGCGGCCGGTCCCGGTACCGGAGGGCCCGCTGGGGATCGAACTCGACGGGGTGAGCTTCGGCTTCGACGCCGCGCAACCGGTCTTGCGCGACCTGGACCTGCGGGTCCGGCCGGGCGAGACGGTGGCGATCATCGGACCGGCGGGGTCGGGCAAGACCACGCTGTCATTGCTGCTGCCCCGGTTCTACGCGCCCGATGCCGGGCGGATCCGCTTGCTGGGCACCGGTGCCGCGGAGCCGGTGGATATCGCCGAGGTGTCCGCCGCGCAGTTGCGGGCCGCGGTGGGTGTGGTCTTCGACGATCCGTTCCTGTTCAGTTCCAGCGTGGCCGCCAATATCGCCCTCGGCAGGCCCGACGCCACACCCGAGGAGATCCGGGCCGCCGCGCGGCAGGCCGCCGCCGACGAGTTCATCGAACAGCTGCCGGACGGCTACGACACCGTCGTCGGGGAACGCGGACTCACCCTCTCCGGTGGGCAGCGGCAGCGCATCGCCCTGGCCCGGGCATTACTGGCCCGGCCGCGCATCCTGGTGCTCGACGACGCCACCTCCGCGGTGGACGCGGTGACCGAGGCCGCCATTTTCGGCGCACTGCCCGATCAGGGCGCCCGCACCACCGTCATCCTGGCCCATCGCGAGTCGACCCTCGCCCATGCCGACCGGGTGATCCGCCTGCCCGAACCGGACACGGTGCCGGTCGCCGGCCCGGTCTACCAGCCCGACCGGCTGCCCGCGCCCGCGTCCGCCGACCGCTTCGGCCCCACACCCGACCTCAGCGCGACCCCCGAGTTGCGCCGCGCCATCGACGCGCTGCCCGCCGCCACCGAGCGGCCGGGTCTGGACGAGTCCCGGCTACGCGAACCGGATCCGGGATTCCGGCTGGGCCGGCTGCTGTGGCCGGTGCGGACCCTGGTGCTGGCCTCGGTGGCCCTGCTGGCACTCGACGCGCTGATCGGGATAGGCTTCCCGCCGCTGGTCCGCCATGCGATCGATGCCGGGGTCACCGATGGGCAGCCGGGCGCCCTCGCCTGGTCGGCCGTACTCGGTACCGGGCTGGTGCTGGCGGGCTGGGTGGTGGCCGCCGCGACCACCCTGTTCACCTCCCGCACCGGCGAACGGGTGCTGTACGGGCTACGTGTCCGCAGCTATGCCCACCTGCAACGACTCGGCCTGGACTACTACGAACGCGAACTGTCCGGCCGGATCATGACCCGGATGACCACCGATGTGGACGCCCTGTCCACCTTCTTGCAGACCGGAGTGTCCACCGCGCTGGTGAGCGTGCTGTCGCTGGGCGGTATCGCGGTCGCCCTGGTGGCGATCGATCTGCGGCTCGCCCTGGTGGTCCTGCTCGGGGTGCTCCCGCCGCTGATCATCGCCACAGTGGTGTTCCGCCGGGTCGCCTCGGTGGCCTACACCGTCTCCCGGGAACGGGTCTCCACGGTCAACGCCGATTTCCAGGAGAACATCGCGGGGCTGCGGGCGGTCCAGGCCAATCGGCACGAACGACTCGCGGCGCACCGGTTCGCCGAATATTCCACGAAGTACCGGCGCAGCCGGATGCGGGCCCAGCGCGCCATCGCGTTGTACTTCGCGTTCGTGGCGGCGTGGACCGATCTGGCGCTGGCCCTGGTCGTTTTCACCGGGGCGCACGCGGTGGCCGCCGGCACCACCAGCACCGGCACCCTGGTCGCCTTCGTGCTGTATCTGGAATTGCTGTTCGGCCCGGTCCAGCAGCTGTCGCAGGTGTTCGACGGGTACCAGCAGGCGCGCGTGGGCCTGCGCCGTATCGGCGATCTGCTGCGCACCCCGTCCTCCATCGGCGCCGACCCGCCGGGTGCCGATCCGATCGCCGCGGGCCTGCGGGGTGATCTGGCTCTCGACGCTGTACGTTTCCGCTACCCGGGCACCGAGCGTTTCGCTCTCGACGACGTGGATCTGGCGGTCGCGCCCGGGCAGTCGCTGGCGCTGGTGGGCGCGACCGGCGCCGGGAAATCCACCATCGTCAAACTGCTCGCCCGCCTCTACGACCTCTCCGGCACCGATACCGGGGTCATCCGGGTGGACGGCATCGATATCCGCGACTACCGGCTGGACCGCTACCGCGCCCGGCTGGGGATGGTCCCGCAGGAGGCTCACCTGTTCACCGGCGATATCGCGAGCAACATCGCGTTCGGGAAACCTTCCGCGACCGAGGCGGAGATCGAGGCGGCCGCCCGCGCGGTCGGTGCGCGGGAGATGATCGCCGGCCTGCCCGGCGGATTCCGGCGGCCGGTGGGCGAGCGTGGCCGCGGGCTCTCGGCGGGACAGCGTCAGCTCATCGCACTGGCCCGCGCCCAGCTGGTGGACCCCGATCTGTTGCTGCTCGACGAGGCGACCGCCACCCTCGACCCCGATACCGAGGAGAAAGTGCTGGCCGCGACCGGATCGTTGGCTCGCCATCGCACGACCGTGGTGGTCGCGCACCGGCTGGCCACGGCCGCGCGGGCCGATCGGATCGCCGTGGTGGAGCACGGCCGGATCGTCGAAGTGGGCACTCATGCCGAGCTCGTGGCGGCCGGTGGGCACTATGCCCGCCTCTGGACAGCGGCCGGAAGCGGCGAAGGAATATTCTCGGTCGAGGACGAGTCGTCAACAATGAGGTCGGGATAGTCCGGTGGTCGGTGACCGAGTGGATGTGCGCGGGGGCATATCCTCGTCTTCAGGGCGTATCGGTACCCATCCACCGAGGCCCGGTGCCGGGCACGTCACAAACGTCGCAGCGCGAAGAACGAAATGAGGCGAACACCTGCTGTGAGCAGCTCAAAATCCCAGTTCGGTCAGAACCAGTGGCTGGTCGACGAGATGTATCAGAAGTTCAAACAGGATCCATCCTCGGTCGACGCCAGCTGGCACGAGTTCCTCGCCGACTACACCCCCGAGACCTCCGGTGATTCCGGTAACACCACCCAGTCCGCTCCGGCACCGGCGGCTCCGACCTCGGCGGTGAAACCCGCCCCTGCCGCCGTGCCCGCCGAAAATTCTTCGGTCCGGACCCGGGCCGCCGCCCCGACCGCGCCGGCCACCACGTCCGCGCCGGCCGCTGCGCCGAAGTCCGCCCCGGCCGCCACCACCGCCGCGCGGACCACCGCGGCCGCCCAGCAGCGGGCCCCGCAGACGACCCCGGCCCCGACGTCCAACGCCGCCGCCACCTCGAGCGCGCCCAAGCCGGCGCCGGCCGCGGACGAGAAGAAGGTGCTGCGCGGTGCCGCCGCCGCGGTCGCCAAGAACATGTCGGCGTCGCTGAGTATCCCGACCGCCACCAGCGTGCGGGCCGTGCCGGCCAAGCTGATGATCGACAACCGGCTGGTCATCAACAACCATCTCGCCCGCACCCGGGGCGGCAAGATCTCCTTCACCCATCTGCTCGGCTACGCGATCGTGCAGGCGGTGAAGGCGTTCCCGAACATGAACCGGCATTTCGCCGAGGTCGACGGTAAGCCGAACGCGGTCACCCCCGCGCATACCAACCTCGGTCTGGCCATCGACCTGCCCGGCAAGGACGGCAGCCGGTCCCTGGTCGTCGCCGCCATCAAGGGCACCGAGGACATGACCTTCGGTCAGTTCCACACCGCCTACGAGGACATCGTCCGCCGCGCCCGCGACGGCAAACTGACCGCCGAGGACTTCAGCGGGGTCACCATCTCGCTGACCAACCCGGGCACCATCGGCACCGTGCATTCCGTCCCGCGGCTGATGCAGGGCCAGGGCGCGATCATCGGCGCCGGCGCCATGGAGTACCCCGCGGAATTCCAGGGGATGAGCGACGAGCGGATCGCCGAAATCGGTATCGGCAAGCTCATGACGCTCACCTCCACCTACGATCACCGCATCATCCAGGGCGCGGAATCCGGCGATTTCCTGCGCACCATCCACAAGCTGCTCATCGCGGACGAGTTCTACGACGAGATCTTCCACGGTCTGGGCGTGCCGTATGAGCCGATCCGCTGGCGCAAGGACATCAAGGAGCGCGGGGTCGACAAGAGCACCCGGGTGCTCGAGATGATCGCCGCCTACCGCAACCGCGGTCACCTGATGGCCGACACCGATCCGCTGCGGCTGGTCAAGGACAAGTTCCGCAGCCACCCCGACCTCGACGTCACCCAGCACGGCCTCACCCTGTGGGATCTGGACCGCGAGTTCAATGTCGGCGGCTTCCACGGCCAGGAGCGGATGAAGCTGCGCGATGTGCTGTCGGTGCTGCGCGATTCCTACTGCCGCCATGTCGGTGTGGAGTACACCCACATCCTCGAGGAAGACCAGCTGGCGTGGATGCAGGAGCGGGTCGAGCAGAAGCACGTCAAACCGACCGTCGCCCAGCAGAAGTACATCCTGAACCGGCTCAATGCGGCCGAGGCGTTCGAAACCTTCCTGCAGACCAAGTACGTCGGCCAGAAGCGTTTCTCGCTGGAGGGCGCCGAAGCCGTCATCCCGATGATGGACGCGGTGATCGACCAGTGCGCGGAGTACGCGCTCGACGAGGTCGTCATCGGTATGCCGCACCGCGGCCGCCTCAATGTGCTGGCCAATATCGTGGGCAAGCCGTACTCGAAGATCTTCACCGAGTTCGAGGGCAATATGAACCCGGCCGCCACCCACGGCTCGGGCGATGTGAAGTACCACCTCGGTGCGCGCGGCAACTACCTGCAGATGTTCGGTGACAACGAGATCGAGGTCTCGCTGACCGCCAACCCGTCGCATCTGGAAGCGGTCGATCCGGTGCTCGAGGGTCTGGTCCGCGCCAAGCAGGACCTGCTGGACAAGGGCGACGGCCCCGAGGGCTTCTCGGTCGTACCGCTGATGCTGCACGGTGATGCCGCGTTCGCGGGTCAGGGCGTGGTGGCCGAGACCCTGAACCTGTCGGGTCTGCGCGGCTACCGCGTGGGCGGCACCATCCACATCGTGGTGAACAACCAGATCGGTTTCACCACGGCACCGGAGAACAGCCGCTCGACCGAGTACTCCACCGATATCGCCAAGTTCATCGGCGCCCCGATCTTCCACGTCAACGGCGACGACCCGGAGGCCTGCGACTGGGTGGCCCGCCTGGCGGTCGATTTCCGGCAAAAGTTCCGCAAGGACGTGGTCATCGACCTGATCTGCTACCGCCGTCGCGGCCACAACGAGGGCGACGACCCCTCGATGACCCAGCCGTACATGTACGACGTCATCGACACCAAGCGCAGCGTGCGCAAGAGCTACACCGAGAGCCTGATCGGCCGCGGTGATATCTCGCTGAAGGAAGCCGAAGACGCCCTGCGCGACTACCAGGGGCAGTTGGAGCGGGTCTTCAACGAAGTCCGGGAACTGGAGAAATACCCGCCGGGGCCGAGCGAATCGGTGGAGGACGATCAGCAGGTCCCATCCACCGTGCTCACCGCGGTAGACAAATCGGTGCTGCAGCGGATCGGTGACGCGTTCCTGAACGTGCCCGACGGTTTCAGCGTGCACCCGCGCGTGCAGCCGGTGCTGGAGAAGCGCCGGGAGATGGCCTACGAGGGCAAGGTCGATTGGGCGTTCGCCGAGTTGCTCGCCTTCGGCACCCTGATCGACGAGGGCCGGGCGGTCCGCCTGACCGGTCAGGATTCCCGGCGCGGCACCTTCACCCAGCGGCATTCGGTGATCATCGACCGTAAGACCGCGGCCGAATACACCCCGCTGCACAACATCAACAGCGCCAACCCGGGCTGGTTCGCGGTGCACGATTCGGCGCTGAGCGAATTCGCCGCCGTCGGCTTCGAGTACGGCTATTCGCTGGGTAACCCGGACGCGCTGGTGCTGTGGGAGGCCCAGTTCGGTGATTTCGTCAATGGCGCCCAGTCGATCATCGACGAGTTCATCTCCTCCGGTGAGGCCAAATGGGGCCAGCTGTCGGAGGTCGTGCTGCTGCTGCCGCACGGGCACGAGGGTCAGGGCCCGGACCACACCTCCGGGCGTATCGAACGCTTCCTGCAGTTGTGCGCGGAGGGTTCGATGACGGTGGCGGTGCCGTCCACCCCGGCGAACTACTTCCACCTGCTGCGCCGGCACGCGCTGGACGGTATCCGGCGTCCGCTGATCGTCTTCACCCCGAAGTCGATGCTGCGTAACAAGGCCGTCGTCAGCGATCTGAAGGATTTCACCGAGTCCAAGTTCCGCTCGGTGTTCGACGAGCCCACCTACGAGCAGGGCATCGGCGACCGCGCCGCCGTCAAGCGCATCTTGCTGACCAGCGGCAAGCTGTACTACGAGCTGGCCGCCGCGAAGACCAAGCGCAAGCGTGACGATGTCGCCATCGTCCGGGTCGAGCAGCTCTACCCGCTGCCCAAGTTCCGGTTGAACGAGGCTCTGGAGCGGTACTCCAACGCCACCGATATCGCCTGGGTCCAGGAGGAGCCGGCGAACCAGGGCGCGTGGCCGTTCTTCGGCCTGAACCTGCCGGAGCTGCTGCCGGAGCGGCTGGGCCGCCTGCGCCGTATCTCGCGTCGTGCCATGTCGGCCCCGTCCTCGGGTTCGAGCAAGGTGCACGCGGTGGAGCAGGCCGAGATCATCGAGGAGGCGTTCGCGCCCACCGAGTGAGTACCCGGCGCCTACCCGATGCCGGGCGTGTATCCTCCCGCGGGAGGACGCACGCCCGGCGTTTCTCGTTTCCGGCCTTTGCCACTCAGCTGTCCACAGCCGTCCAGGGACGCAGTTTTTCCGGATTCCGGATCGCCCAGATACGCGTGATCAGGCCGTCGGCGATATCGAAGGCGTACACCGCGACGACGGCGCCGTCCAGCTGTGCCACCAGTCCGGGTTGGCCGTTCACTGTGTGTTCCAACAGCATGAACCCAGGGTTGCGGGCGGCGATCTCCAGCCAGCTGTGGGCGATGCGTTCACCGCCGACGATCGGCTCGAGGAAGGCCGGTGCCAGGCCGCCGCCGTCGGCCGTGGCCCGCGCCTGCGGATCGAGGAGGCCGATCAGAGCCTCGATGTCTCGCGCCTGCCAGGCGCGTTTGAAATCCCGGACCACCTCGGCGCGCTCGGCGCCCGACGGCCCCCGTGAGGTATCGATGCGGCGCCGGGCGCTGGAGGCGAGCTGACGGCAGGCCGCGGGCGTGCGTCCGACGATATCGGCGACCTCGGCGAACGAATAGCGGAAGACGTCGTGCAGTACGAACGCCACCCGTTCGGCCGGTGTCATGGAATCCAGCACGACCAGAAAGGCCATGCTGATCGACTCGTCGAGCGTGACCCGGTCGGCGGGGTCGGCGGGTGCGGGACCATCGAGCCATTCGGACCTGCCGGGTATGGGTTCCGGAATCCAGTCGCCGACATAGCGTTCCCGTCTGCTGCGCGCCGAACCGAGCAGATCGAAGCAGATCCGGCCGGCGACCGTGGTCAACCACGCGCCCGGCGCCGCCACCTCCTGCCGCTGCCGCTCCGACAGCGCGTACCAGCGCGCATAGGTCTCCTGCACCACATCCTCGGCCTCGGCCAGCGAGCCGAGCAGTCGGTAGGCGATATTGATCAGCTGACGGCGTTCGCTGATCACCGCGGGCAGGTGCGGGTCGGTCATGGTCTGCTCCTCAGTTCTTTGCGTTCCCTACCGAACTCGACGAATCGGCGGCCCGATCTGTGAGGCGGCCTGACATTGCGCGGGACTGTCTCGTCGGAAGGTCGTGACACCTTTGGCAGAGCAGGAGTTCGGACAATGATCAGAATCGGCATCATCCTCGGCAGTACCCGGCCCAACCGCAACGGCCCGCAGGTCGCCCGGTGGGTTCTGGACACGGCAGGCCGGCGCGGCGACGCCGAGTTCGAACTGATCGACCTGCGCGACCACCCGCTACCGCATCTGGACGAGCCCGTGGCGCCGATGTTCGGCCCGTCGATCCACGCGCATACCCGTGCCTGGGCCGAACGGATCGCCCCGTTCGACGGCTTCGTGGTGGTGACCCCGGAGTACAACGGCGGCCCGCCCGCGGTGCTGAAGAACGCCATCGACCACCTGTGCGCGGAGTGGGCCGACAAGGCGATCGGATTCGTCTCCTACGGGGCGGGTGGCGGAGCCCGCGCGGTGGTGCAACTCCGGGCGGTCTGCAGCACGCTGGGCATGGCCGATGTGAGCCATCAGGTGGTGATCTCGCTGCACACCGATTTCGAGAACTTCACCACTTTCACACCGCGCGATCACCACGCCGCCGCCCTGGACCGGCTGCTGGATCAGGTTCTCGCCTGGAGTACCGCCCTGGCGCCGCTACGCCGGCCCGCCCTCGATACTCCGAACATCGACCCGGAAGGAATTGATCATGACGACTCCGCACGACTCTCGGTCACACGCTGACCACATCGAGGCCGACGAGGCCGCGATCCACCGGCAACTCGACAAGGTGATCGACGGACTCCGGGCCGGAGATCTCGAGGCGCTGCGGCAGCTGTACACCCCCGATGTCGTGTCCTTCGATGTCGAGCCGCCGCTCCAGCATGTCGGGGCCGCAGCGAAGCTGGCGAACTGGGCGAGGGTGTTCCAGCTCCTCGACAATGTGACCTACGAGATTCGCGATCCGGCCTTCACCATCGGTGACGATGTCGCGTTCGGGCATGCCTTCGCTCGGCTCGGCGGCACCTTGAAGACCGGGGCCGCGATGAGCGGCATGTGGGTGCGGGTCACGTTCGGGCTGCGGAAGGTAGACGGCACCTGGTTGATCGCGCACGACCAGGTGTCGGTGCCGCTCGATATCGCCAGCGGTAAAGGTGTGGTCGACCTCCAACCCTGAGGGGTCGCCCGGCAGTGTGGGCCGGGAGCCTGCCCTGGGTCCGCGACCCGGCGCCGGCCGGGTCGTGGCGGGCCGACCGGCCGGCGGCCGATCCGTAGCGGGAGACCGGCGCGGCGGCGGGCTCACCGCGGCCGGGAAAAGATCGGAAGAGCTGCGTATTCGAGCGGACCCGCATCACGGCCGGCGCCCGCTGCGCCGGCCCGGCACTCCCGGAACCGTCCCGGGTCCGGCCCGTTGCACCAGTATCGCGCCGGTGAGCACGATCGCCGCCCCGGCCAGCTGCGCCGACCCGAGCGCTTGGCCCAGCAGCAGCCAGGCCAGCACGGCGGCGACCACCGGTTCCAGCAGTGCCAGCACACCGGCCAGGGCCACGGGGAGGTCGCGCAGCGCCCGCAGCCCCGTCAGGTAGGGCAGCACGGTACCGGCCACGGCCAGCGCGAGCAGCACCGGCCACACCGGCACCCGCAGACCGCCCAGTACCGCGACGGCGGTGAGCGAATCCGACGGTAGCGTCCACGGCGCAGCGATCGCTGCCACCAGGACCGCACCGATCACGAGCCCGACCGCGGTGAGTCCCGCCGGGTCGTGCCTGCGCGCACCGTGCTCACCGAGCAGGAAGTACCCGGCCGAGCAGAGAGCCGCACCCAACCCGGCGGCCACGCCGAGCAGATCGAGCCCGGTGTCCTGCCAGACCTGGGCGACCAGGACCGATCCCGCCGAGGCCAGCGCGATCCCCGCCCACACCGGCCGGGGCAGCCGGGTGCCCCGCACCACCCGCACCCAGAGCGCGACCAGCGCCGGAGCCACGCTGACCAGCACCATCGCCACGCCCACCGGAATCCGGGCCACCGCCACGAAGAACAGCAACTGCACCCCGCCGACACCGAGCAGCCCATAGCCGAGCAGCAACCAGAGGTCGGCGCGGCCGAATCGCAACGCCCCCGGCCGCAGCACCGCGACCACCGGCACCAGCAGTGCCGCGGCCGCCGCGAGCCGCACCGAGGTCACCGCCGCCGGAGACCAGCCCGTGGCCATCACCGCCGCGGCCAGCGGACCCGAACTCGCGAACAGGACCCACGAGAGCGAACTCAGCGCGGCCGCCCGGGCCCGGTCCGGCGCCACCTTCTCCGTTACAGACACGCCGCCAGTGTGCCGGAGCGGTCACCGCCCCGACGACAGGATTTTTCGGCTGTATGCGTCGGGTCGCGGAGGTGAGACCGGGCTCGGCGAAAGGCCGCCGACCGCCACGGCAGCCGGCCGGGATTCCGGATTCCGAGCCGGTGCGGCCGCGGCAGCCAGTCCGTTGCGGCGGGTTCGCCTGTCGTTCAGGCCGGTCGGCCGATCATCGTGACGCCGACCGCGCGACACGGAACCCGATATCGTCGAGCCGGACCGTGGGATGACTGCGGCGGCGGACCGAGGCGCGGCAGCTCCAGTGTTCGTCGAACCAGCCGCCACCGCGAAGCACTCGGTAGCTGCCGTAGACCTCCGGGTCGTAGAGATCCCAGCACCATTCCCAGACCGTGCCGAGCATGTCGTAGAGCCCCCACGCGTTGGGCCGCCGGGTCCCCACCTCGGGCAGTCGGTCTTCGGAGTTCCCGCGGTACCGGGCGATATCGTCGAGCCGGCCGTAGCGTGGGCCGGTGGTGCCCGCGCGGCACGCGTGTTCCCACTCCGCCTCGGTCGGCAGCCGATATCCGTCGGCCGACGCGACCCGGGTGACCTCGCCGTCGACGCCGAGGCGGTACGCCGGTGTCAGATCGTCACGTTCGGACAGCGCATTGCAGAACAAGACCGCGTCGTTCCAGCAGATACTGTCGGCGGGCCGCCGATCTCCCGGGTCCCCGCCCGGCCGACCGGTGACCTGCGCGTACTGCGATCGGGTGACCGGAACGGCTCCCAGCCGGTACGGACCGACTTCCACCGACCAACTGCGTTGCGTCCGCCGATCCGACAACTTCACCTGCCCCGGCGGGATATCGACCAGTTCGATCCCTCCCACGTGCGCATTCACCCGGTCGAACCTACCTGTCCGACAGCCGCTCGCCGCGGGCGCCGCAGTGGGTGACGCACCCGGGCAGCACCCGGCTGTGCGGTCGCCGATGTCGGGCAACCCTGCGCATCCCGAGGTTCTGCCTCGTCGACCGAGTCCCTCGGTTGCTCCTCGGGCGCGAGGGCAATCGGGATGTGAACGTGGCGGAGTGAGACCTCCCCCACCTTCTTGCCCGCGGGTTTGTAACTCTCCCCTGACGGGAGGGTAGATTCGTCCCGGATCGAACACGCATCGATCGCCAACGGATCCGGCAGTGTGGCCGTCCCGATGGTCCGGGCGCGGTCACGCAACCGACGCCCTCCTTGTCTTTTCGTTGTTCCGGCCGGCGAGCTCGTGGCTCGTCCGGCGGCGCCATCGTGCGCACCTGATTCTGGACGGAGTCTCTGTCATGGTTTCCACGGCCGATCGGCCCGCGGTGGTCGAGGGTTCGGTGCGGGCGGCATTGCGCAGCCCGAAACGACTGCGGATCGAGGTACTGGCCGGACTGGTGGTCGCACTGGCCCTGATCCCGGAGGCCATCTCGTTCTCCATCATCGCCGGCGTCGATCCGCGGGTCGGGTTGTTCGCGTCGTTCACCATGGCGGTCACCATCGCCGTCGTGGGCGGGCGTCGCGCCATGATCTCCGCGGCCACCGGTGCGGTCGCGCTGGTGGTCGCGCCCGTGGTGCGCGAGCACGGGCTCGACTATCTGGTCGCCACCGTGCTGCTGGCGGGGCTGCTGCAGATCGTGCTGAGCGTGATCGGGGTGGCGAAGCTGATGCGGTTCATCCCGCGCAGCGTGATGGTCGGATTCGTCAACGCACTCGCGATCCTCATCTTCATCGCCCAGCTGCCGCACCTGTTCGGTGTGCCGTGGCTGGTGTATCCGATGGTCGCCGCCGCGCTGGCGGTGATCGTACTGCTGCCGAAGCTGACCACGGCGGTCCCGGCGCCACTGGTGGCCATCGTGGCGCTGACGGCCGTGACAATGGTATTCGCGGTCGATGTGCCGGACGTCGGGGACGAGGGCGAGCTGCCGTCGAGCCTGCCGTCGTTCGTCGTCCCGGACGTACCGTTCACCCTGGACACCCTCCGGATCATCGGGCCGTACGCGCTGGCGATGGCGCTGGTCGGGCTGCTGGAGTCGTTGATGACCGCCAAACTCGTCGACGACATCACCGACACCCGCTCCGACAAGACCCGCGAAGGCTGGGGTCAGGGCGTGGCCAACCTGGTCACCGGTATGTTCGGCGGCATGGGCGGCTGCGCGATGATCGGGCAGACGATGATCAATGTGAAGGTTTCCGGCGCCCGCACCCGTATCTCGACCTTCCTGGCCGGGGTGTTCCTGTTGATCCTGGTCGTGGGCCTGGGCGGCCTGGTCGCGCAGATCCCGATGGCGGCGCTGGTCGCGGTGATGATCATGGTGTCGGTGGGCACCCTGGATTGGCATTCCATCGCGCCGAGAACCCTGCGCCGCATGCCTATCGCGGAGACCACGGTCATGCTCGTCACCGTCGCGGTCACCGTCGCCACCCACAATCTCGCATACGGCGTGATTGTCGGCGTACTGGCCGCGATGATCGCCTTCGCCCACCGCGTCGCGCATTTCACCCAGGTCACCGCCTTCAACGACCCGCGGATCGGCGAGGACGGTGTACTGGAGGGACGCCGGGTGTACAAGGTGCGCGGGGAACTGTTCTTCGCCTCCAGCAATGACCTGGTCCACCAGTTCGACTACGCCAGCGACCCGGACCATATCGTCATCGATATGTCCGAAACCCATATCTGGGACGCTTCCACCGTCGCCACTCTGGACGCGATCACCACCAAATACGCCGCCAAGGGCAAGGCCGTGGAGATCGTGGGCCTGAACCCGTCCTCCGAGGCCCGCCACGGCCGCCTCTCCGGTTATCTGGCCGGAGCGCACTGACCGATGAGCGAGCCGGGCACGGACGGGTTCCTGCAGATCGGTCAGGTCGCCGCGCGCACCGAGTTGTCGATAAAAACGATCCGTCATTACGAGGAGGTCGGACTGGTCACCCCGTCGGCGCGGTCGGCCGGCGGGTTCCGCCTCTATACCGGCGCCGATATCGACCGGCTGCTGATCATCCGCCGTATGAAACCCCTCGGGTTCAGCCTGGCGGAGATGAAGCAGCTGCTCGATGCTTTCGACGACCTCGACGACCCGGCCACCGGCGGCGCGCAACGCGACCGGGCCCGCGAGTTCCTCCGGCAGTGTCGCGAGCGGACCCGGGACAGCGCCGAGCGGCTACGCCGCCATCTCGCCTACGCCGCCGAATTCGACTCGCTGCTCACCGACCGCGCCGGATCCTCGGCGCAGACCTGACCGCCCGGGCGAGAAGGTCACTGCCGCGGGTCGGGCGCGTCACGGTGGGCGGGCAGCACTACGGCAATGCGACGACGGGTCCGGCCGCCCTACGGGGCCGGGCGGGAGGCCGAGTCGGAATGCCCGTGCGAGTCGTCGGTCTCTCCTCGGTACGAACCGGGAATGCCGTGTTTCATCAGCGGCACGATAGTGGTGCGGACGAAGGCGCGAGCTTGTCCGGGATCGGTGAAATCGGTGCCGCCGCTGTTGCCCGGGGTGAGCATCAGTGAATGGGCGAGGCGGGCGACCAGTTCGGCGACCGGGCGGGGGTCGTAGCAGTCGATCAGGCCGGCGTTCTGGGCGTGGGTGAGCATGCCGGAGATGTAGTCGATACCGAGACCGACCAGGTGCTCGCCCTGCACGGTGTAGAAGCTCAGCGCTTCGTCCGGGGCGACCCGCAGCAGGTGGGTGACCAAGCGGTGGATGCGGGTCTGCAGCAGGACGTGCAGCGTGGTCTCTTCGATCTGCGCGTCCACGCCGTCGGCGGCCTCGGCGATCGCGGTGACCTCGCCCAGCATGCGCCGGGTTTCGCGTTCGATGACGGCCTCGACGAGTTTGTCCTTACCGGCGAATCTGCGGTGGATGGTGATCCGGTTGATCCCGGCGCGGCGCGCGATGTCCTCCAGGCTGGAGCGGCGGATCCCGAGTTGCAGGATCCGTTCGAGCGCGGCGTCCATGATCTTTTCGTCGACCTCGTCGTACTCCGCCTTGACCTCCTCCCGGCCCTGAAGGGCCGGGGTTCCCTGACTCACGACAGGGCCTTCCTGTTTCATCGAGATCGCCTCCTCGCGCTTATACGCGGGAAGGTCTTACACCATCTCCGCAGGCTGACACCGCCAGTCCGGCGGCCAGAATATTCTTCGCAGCATTGTGGTCCCGGTCGTGTACCGCCGCGCATCGCGGGCAGCTCCACTGCCGAATATTCAGCGGCAGCGCATCGACGATGTGCCCACACGCCGAGCACGTCTTCGACGACGGATAGAACCGGTCGACCGCGATAACCTCCCGCCCGTACCACTGCGCCTTGTACTCGAGCATCGACCGGAACTCCGACCAGCTCGCATCCGACACCGCCCGCGCCAGGCTGTGATTGCGGACCATGTTCCGCACGCTCAGATCCTCGATGGCAATCGCTTGGTTCTCGCGCACCAGCCGAGTCGAAACGTCGAACGCGCCTTGCGGATTCCGCAGTGCAGCCTACAACGGCCCCTTCGACGCCATGCCTGACGAAATAACAGTCGATTCTGTCAGGATGCCGTCGATGCGCCCACCCGGCCGTGAAGGACCGGGCTTGCGCGCTACGTTTCCGGGTCACGTAACGAGGATACGAATGTCGTTTCATAGTGTGAACGGCGCTGCGCGAAGCCGGCTCGGCTCAGTGACCGCAGGGTCATGTCCGGCGACTCGGCGCCGTGCACGGGCGCCTCGCCCCGAGGTCGTCATCGGCGCCCGGCGCGCCGAGATGGAAGGCCGCCCGGGTCCGTCCACCTCAGCCTCCGATACCGGTTCGGCCCGGCCGGGCCGAATCCCTGTTCGAGATCGCCCGGGTGCACTTGGATGAACTGATGCTGCTCGATCTCCAGTTGGACGCCCGCCCGGACCACAGCGCCGAACGCGCCCGGGCCCTCGTCGACGCCGGCGCGGCGGGGCTGTTCACTTTCGAAGGCCCGCACGATGTCATGCTCCCCCTGGCTGCCGTGGCCGGCCGGGTGGACGCCGATCTGATGACCAATGTCGCGATCGCCATGCCGCGCAGCCCGATGCATCTCGCGCATGCCGCATGGGACCTGCAACTGATGTCGGGTGGACGGTTCCGGCTCGGACTCGGTTCGCAGATCCGTCCCCATATCGAGAAGCGCTACGGCGCCACCTGGTCCGCGCCGGCGGCCCGGATGCGTGAGATCGTGCTGGCGGTGCGCACGATCCTGCACTCCTGGCAGGACGGCTCACCTTTGGATTTCCGCGGCGAGCACACGCGGCACACTCTGATGCCGAGCACTTTCGTCCCCGGTCCCAACCCGTACGGGCCCCCACCGGTATTGCTCGGCGCGCTCGGCCCACTGATGACCCGGACCGCCGCGGAGGTCGCGGACGGGCTGCTGGTGATGCCCTTCCACAGCCATCGCCATTTCCGGGAGCGCACGCTACCGGCCGTGGCGGAGGGTATGAAGCAGGCGGGCCGTACCGAATTCCCCATCTATCCGCAGGTGATCGTGGCGATGGGCCGGGCGGCGGAGGAACTCGCGGCGGCCTCGACCGGGGTACGCGGACTGCTGGCCTTCTACAGTTCGACCCCGGCGTACCGGCCGGTGCTCGAGGTCGAGGGCTGGGAACAGCTGCAACCGGAACTCAACGCACTCTCCAAAACCGGCAACATCATGACCATGTTCGACCGGATCTCCGACCATATGGTCGACACCCTCGCCGTCCGCGGTACCCCCGAGGACTGCGCCGCCGAGATCATCCGCCGCTTCGGCGATTTCACCGACCGGGTGTGCTGCTACTTCCCCGGATACGACCCGCCCGCCGAGCAGATCGCCGCCCTCGCCGCCGCATTGCGCCGATAACCCCGCAGGTAGTAGTTCCGTTTACCTCCGGGGTAATCGTGCCGCGGGCGCCTCGCCGCCATGATCGGTACATCGAACCGATCGAAAGGACGACATCATGACCGCCTACGCCATCGCCCATCTGCAGCCGGCCGATCCGCATCCCGAGATCGCCGAGTACCTGGAGCGCATCCCCGCGACTTTCGAGCCCTTCGGCGGCCGGTTCCTCGTCCATGTCGCCCAGCACGAGGTGAAGGAAGGCCGCTGGCCGGGTTTCGTCGTGGTGATCGGTTTCCCCGGAATCGAGGAGGCTCGGGCCTGGTGGGATTCCCCCGCCTATCGGGAGATCGCCCCACTGCGCTCGCGACATATCGACGGCGACGTGATCCTGGTCGACGGCGTCGCCCCCGGCTACGACCCGGCCACCACCGCCGCGGCCATGCGGGAGACCATAGCGGCCGGGTGACCGAGACCCCCGCACTCACGCGTTCGCCAGTGCCGCCTCGAAGCCTGACCCCGCGAGAAAACCGAAAACCGGCGTGCCGCTGCCGGACTGCGAGTATGCATATCTCGCGATTCGGAGCTCTCATCCAGCCAAAAAGGGGACGGTTTTGACTGATAGGGACAGCAGTATCACCAGACGGCAGCTCGGCCGATATCTGCGCGAGGCACGCGAAGCGATCGGACTGACCATGGCCGAAGCAGCGGCGCTCATGGAGTGGGGCAAGAGCAGCCTGCAACGCATCGAGACGGGGCAGAACCAGAGGATCCGCATTCGCGATCTGGACGGGTTGATCGAGATCTACGAGATCGACGAGGACAAAGCGGCGGGGTTGCGGGGACTGGCCCGCGAAACAGGTGCAAAGTCCTGGTGGCACGAATTCGGCAATGTGATTCCGGCCAACTTCAGTGTGTACATGCCCAAGAACCCCACCGGCCCGGCACTCGTCTTCACCGCCGCCGAGTGGGACGCCTTCACCGGTGGCATCCCGGATGGTCGTTAGCACGGCCGGCTCGATCGGAACAGCGACAACCGTGCAGGCGATCCGGTGTATGCGCACCTCCGGACAACTGCTCGGGTACGCCGCCCAGGATCGGTCGTATGGCAGCCGGGTCTGCTCGTCTGGTCGTGTTCGCCGGTCTGCCGGGATGCGGAAAGACCACCCTGGCACGTGCTGTCGCGGACGAGCTCGGCGCGACGTTCCTGCGTATCGATACCTTCGAGGCGGCGATCGTATCGACATTGGCGCCGTTCGAGAACAATCCGGTCGGTTACGTCGCGGCGTCCTGGGTGGCCGAGGACCAGCTATGTGGCCATGATCCGCGCCGCACTCCCCCGGGGCTGAGCCTCGAATCCGCTGCACCGGCGCGAATGCGCGGTATTTCCGTGGGGGCCCGGCGCGGCCGCGCACCACGAACCTGGTGCGCGGCCGTCAAGGCGGTCAGCTCGTGAGTTCGTCGATCGAGGGTGATTCGTCCCGGGACAGCGTGATGCCGAGGTTCGTGGCCCGGCGCTCGAGTTCGTCGTCGTCCCCGTGCCCCAGGTCGATGGCGGCGCCGTCGGCCGACAGCACCTCGACATTGAGGCACAGGGACTGGAGTTCCTTGAGCAGAACCTTGAACGATTCCGGGATGCCCGGTTCCGGAATGTTCTCGCCCTTGACGATCGCCTCGTAGACCTTCACCCGGCCCACCACATCGTCGGACTTGATGGTCAGCAGTTCCTGCAGCGTGTAGGCCGCGCCGTAGGCCTGCATGGCCCAGCACTCCATCTCACCGAACCGCTGACCACCGAACTGCGCCTTACCACCGAGCGGCTGCTGGGTGATCATCGAGTACGGACCGGTCGAGCGGGCGTGGATCTTATCGTCGACCAGGTGGTGCAGCTTCAGGATGTACATATAGCCGACCGCCACCGGGTACGGGAACGGCTCACCCGAACGACCGTCGAACAAGGTCGCTTTTCCGTCGGCCCCGACCATGACCTCGCCGTCCCGATTCGGCCGCGTGGCGGCCAGTAGTCCGGCGAGTTCTTCTTCTCGTGCGCCGTCGAATGCCGGTGTCGCGAGGTTGGTATCCGGTGCCGCCGAGAGCAACTCGTCGGGCAGGCGCTGCGCCCACTCCGGCCGGGTACCGTCGGTGAGCCGCGCCTCCCAGCCGGCTTTGCCGATCCAGCCGAGATGGGTCTCCAGAATCTGCCCGATATTCATACGACGCGGCACACCATGGGTGTTCAAGATGATG
>JBFARE010000007.1:0-205270 GCA_040674215.1 Nocardia sp. NPDC050193
GCCGGGGCCGCGGCCCCGGCCGCCCGGATGCCGGATCACCGGTACGCGGCGGCCACCCCGTCGATCAGATGCTCGAGGGTCTCGTACGCGGGGACATCGACAATATCGACCAGATCCGGGGACACCGGTACCTCGTGTTCGGCGACCACTTCGTCGAAACGGGCGACGTCCCCGGTCCGGAAACCGTGCTCGGCGGCCAGCGACTGCAACTCGGCGTCGTTGTGCAGCAGCGCACCGATCTCCTCGCCCTCCGAGGTGAGCGGGACGACGGTGTGCCGGGACAGCACGGTGGGCGACGGGTACAGCAACACCGAATCGGGCCGCAGACGTCCCTCGACCGCGGCCGCCACATATTGCGCCTCGTAGATCCAGGTCATCGGGGTCGGCCCCATCCCCGCGGTGAGGTATTCCTCGAACGGGCCCGCGCTCGAGCCCTCGGTGTATCCCTGAGCGAGGAACAGGCGCTGCAGAGTGGGCAGCACATGCTGTTCGGCGGTGGCGCCACGCACCACCGCGTGATCGTTGACGACATAGCTGGCCACCGCCAGGTACATGGCCGCCGAATTCGAGGTCCGGGCGTCGGAGGTGCTGACCAGGATATTCTTCCCCACCCGGTAGGCGGTGTTACCGGCCAGTTCGTCCCACTGCACACCGCGCTGGACGAGCGCGATGTAGGCGGAGAAATCCAGGCTGGGTGCCGGGCCGTCGAACTTCACCACTCCGGCCGCGTCCAGCAGCTGCACGATGGGAGTGAAGGTGGCGATCGCCATCGGCGAATAGAACGGTACGAACTGGGTGCTCACTCCCACCTCGCGTTTGAGCCGCTCGGCCGCCGGCAGGCTGGACGGGAACGCGAACGCCCGGCCGTCCAGATTCACCGAGGTGGAGATCTCCCGTGAGCCGGCCGACTCGACCAGCACGTCGTAGCCGTGCGCGGCGAACACCCCGGTGACCCGCTCGTCGGCGAAGAAGGCCGCCTTCTCCGAACCGACCACCCCGGTGACCTTCGTCAGCGGCGCTCCCGCGACCGGCGCCGCCGGGGCGGGAGCCGGATCGGGTCGCGACACCGCCCAGGCCGTGGCGCCCACCGCCGCCACGCCCGCAGCGCCCGCCAGCGCGAACAGCCCGCGGCGGTCGGTCCGCAGCGGGCGGTCGGTGGCGGCCGGTTCGGACGCGGCGGCCGGTGTGCCCTTGTGCACCGAGACCGTCGCGGCGCCGGGGGTGATGACCGCGGCGACGGCGCCGGTCTCCTCGGCGGATTCGAATTCCCGGCGCACCACCCGCTCCACCAGAATGGGAACGAAGTCGCGCACCGTACTTCCGGCGAATCGTTCGTGCGCCGTCCGGATGGCGGTGTCCACCTCGTCGGGCGAGTGATCCTCGGAATAGGCGGCGGACAACCGGCCCGCGAGTTCACGTATCGCTTTCTGCTCACGAGCCACTTTGTCCTCGGAGGCCCTGCTCTTCGGGACGGTATCAAGTGCCACGTATATCTCCTCGGCGCCGGACATGGAATCGAAACGACCCGCCGGGCCGATCCACAGCCGACAACGCTACCGCCACAAAGTGTTCGGATACTCCCACCAGTGAGCGTGACCTCCGATTCTCCGACCAGAATTCACCCGGCATTTCCCGGACGCTGGGCGGCGGTTTCCTCGAGGACGGCCATGGCCGCATTGTGCCCGCCGATTCCGCTCACTCCGCCGCCGCGCACCGCACCCGCCCCACAGCGCAGCACATTCGCGTGATCGGTCGCCACGCCCCAGCGTTGCGCGGGTGTGTCCCCGGGACCACTCCGGTAGGGAAACGACAGATCACCGTGAAATATGTGCCCGCGGGGCAGGCGCAGCGCGTGTTCCAGGTCCACCGGCGTGGCGGCCTCCAGACACGGCGCACCGTGCGCATCGCGGGCGAGGCACTCCCGGACGGGTTCGGCCAGTACGGCATCCAGCGCGTCGAGGCTCGCACCGACGGCGGCCCGCTTCGCGCCCTCCGGATCGGATTCGAAAAGCCTTGCCGGAGCATGTAACCCGAAGAGAGTGAGGGTGTGCCGTGACGAGCCGGCCGCGATACCGGGATCGGTCAGGGTGTGACAGTAGATCTCCGCGGGCGGGACCGCGGGCAGCCGCCCGGCCGCCGCTTCCCGGTAGGCCTGCGCCAACTGCTCATAGCTTTCGGCGATATGGAAGGTCCCGGCGAATGCATCGTGTGCGGCCACCGCGGGGTCACGCAGGCGCGGCAACCGGTCCAGCACCATATTGATCTTCAGCTGGGCGCCTTCGGGTTTCTCGCCGGCCGGTTCGCCGAGCAGCCGGGCCGCCTCGGCGGACGAGGCGTTGACGAGCACATACCGCGCCGCCACGGTCCCGGCCACCGCCCCGGCGAAATCCACCGCCGCAGTTCGCCCGTCAGTCGCCACGCCGGTCACCTCTGTACCGGTCACCAGATCCGCCCCGGCGGCCCGGGCCGCGTCGGCCAGCGCGTCGGTCAGCGCACCCATGCCGCCCACCGGCACATCCCAGTCGCCGGTGCCGCCACCGATCACGTGATAGAGGAAACAGCGGTTCTGCGCGAGCGACGGATCGTGCGCGTGGGTGAACGTGCCGATGAGCGCGTCGGTGAACACCACCCCGCGCACCACATCGTCGGCGAAATACTCCTCGATCGTCTCGCCGAGAGGTCGCTCGAACAATTCCGCCCACACCCGGCCGCCCACCCGCTGTCGGAGCTGGTCGGCGGTCGGCAGCGGTTCGGTGAATGTCGGGAAAACCGCCCGTGCCACCTGCCCCGTCATCGCGTAGAACCGCCGCCACGCCGTGAACTCGCGCTCCGATCCGGTGACCCGTACGAAACTGTCCCGGGTGGCCGCCGGTGACCGGTTGTCGACCAGCAGACCCGACGATCCGGCCGGCGTGTAGGAGGAGATCCGCCGCTTGCGCGTCCGGAATCGCAGGCCCAGGTCACCGACGATCCGGTCCGGCAGCAGGCCGACCAGGTACGAATACCGGGACAACCGGACATCGACTCCATCGAACACCCGCGCCGAGACGGCCGCGCCGCCGGTCACCGCCGCCTGTTCCAGCACCAGTACCGATTGTCCGGCGCGGGCCAGATACGCCGCCGCGACGAGGCCGTTGTGCCCGCCGCCCACGATCACTACGTCGTACCGGGACCGCATCACCATAGGACGTCGATACCACACCGGCGCCGCGGCGGCGCTGAGGCTACCCGAGCAGACCGCCCAGCAATCCGCCGCTCTGCCCGGCCTCCTGCCCGCCACCGGTCCCACCGATCATGCCGCCGGGCGGTAGCTCCGAGGGCTGCACGATCACGAAACCCCGGCCGGCGAACGCCAGGGTGATGCCCTCCCCGGTGCTGCGGCCGATGAGCCGGCCCAGTCCGAAGGAGTCATTGCGTTTCACGCTCGTCTGAAGGCTCGACGACCAGGCGATGGCCGCCTGCGGATCGGCATAGGTGGGCTGATCGACATTGAGTACGACCGGGCCGCCATGGCTGGTGATGGCGATCCGGCCGCGGCCGGTGAACACGCAGTTGAACAGGCCCGCGTTACTGGCGAACCCGGCCGCGCCCTGCACCATCCGGATGTCGTAGCCCAACGTGGGATCGAAGGCGAGCACATTGGACCCGTTGATGGTGAGCCCGTCGGTGCCGTCCAGATCGATGATGTGCACATCGGCCGCCCCGTTGGCGACGAACAGATCGCCACGCCCGGACACCTTCATCAGCGGCACGCCCTCGCCGGTGAGCCGCTGCTGGATCGCCCGACCGATCCCCCCGGAACCGAGCGCCTGGAAATGCAGATCACCCTGGTAGGCGACCATGGCTCCGGAGCGGACCAGTGTTTCGCCCTGCACGCCGACCTTGATCATCTTGCTGCCCTGCTTCTGGATGCCCATCCCGGACACTTCGGCATGACGCGGGTCGAACAGCTCGCTGTGCATCGGCTGAGCTCCTTGCTGGGAAGAATATGCGGGGGGCTGGTGCGCGGGGACGGGCGGCGCCGGATGGGCCGGCCCGGGTGGATACGGCTGCTGGGTCGGATAACCGGGCGCCGGCGGATATCCGGCGGCCGGTGGCGCGACGGGGTATCCGGGCGGCGGCGCCGGCGGCCCGGGGTGCTGCGGATACTGCGGCGTCTGATACTGCGGTGCCCGATACTGCGGAGACGGATAAGGTTGCGCCGCAGCAGGATTGGCGACCGAGGTGGGATCGGTACGGGACGCGGGTGGTACGGGCGGGGCCGGTGGAACCGGCTCGTCGTCGACGTTCACCCCGAAATCGGTGGCGATACCCGCCAGGCCGTTGTCGTATCCCTGTCCGACCGCGCGCACCTTCCACGCGCCCGCCCGGCGATAGATCTCCACGCAGACCACCGCCGTCTCGGTGCTCAGCTTCGACACCGCGAACGTGAGCGTGCCCTGCTGCCCGGTCACCGTCGCGGTGAGCGACCCCACCGAACCGAAGGTGGGCGGCCCACTGCCGTCCAGGCTCGCGGTGACCACCACCCGGTCGATATCGCCGGGCAGAACCGGGGTCTGCACGTCGACGACATCGCCGGCGCCCTGCCCGTGCCGGTAGGTCACCCCCGGCCCGGCGGGCTGGTTGAAGAACACGAAATCGCCGTCGGATCTGACCTTTCCATTCGCGGCGAGCAGTAGCGCCGACACATCCACCGGCGCGGAACAGGTCACCGTCACCGTCAGCCGGTCACCCGGCGCGGGCCGGTTCTCTCCCGAAGCGAGCGCGGTCACCTCGTATCACCCCGGCCTGATACGTACCGGACGGGATACCCGCCCGTCTCCCGGATGGTCCGGCCCCCGGCCGCCCACCCGTATGACTTCTGATCCACACCGACGAGTCTGACCGATAGCGGCCGCGCCGCGCCACCGCAGTATTCGACACGCCGCGGGCGGGCACGCCACCTGCGGCGAAACGCCACCGCCTCCGGCGACGATGTCTCCGGTGAACCGCCGGCGAACCTGAGAATTTTCACAGCCGCAGCACAGCCAACGGCCAGGCCACGGCGGCATCCTGGAATCGGACGAGCGGAACTCGGCATCAGGGAGGAACCCATGGTGGACTTCGAGATCACCGGCACCACCGTCACTGTTCACGTCCGCGGCGCACACCGAGTGCTGTCGCTGTGCGACCACATCACCTTCGACCTCACCAATATCGTGGCCGTCGAACCGGCCGAAATCGACCGCCGGCCGCCCTGGGTGCGCGCTCCGGGCGTGTTCTTCCCCGGCGCGATCGCGGCGGGCACCTTCCGCGGCAAGGGCCGGAAAGAATACTGGGACACCCTCTTCGGTGGTAACGCCGTCCGCATCGACCTGCGGGGACACGATTACACCCGCCTGGTCGTCGACGTCGACGATGTCGGCACCGCGATCGGTTCCCTCCGCCACGCCGCCGCGGCCTGAGGGCGCCCACAGATCCGCCGATCGACCTCCTCGCCGCGAGGCCGATCGGCGGATCCGTGTTTATCGGCCCCGACCACGAATGCGGACCGATCGGAGTCGCCGGCCACCGGCACGGTTCGAGTTGTGCGGTGGCTGTGTCGGTCGGCGGAGGATCGCGTGGTGGTAACGATCGTCGGCCGGTGGGTAAGGGGCTGTTAGATTGGGGTGATCCGCTTCCGGCATGCCGTTCTACGACCGTTCGAGTTGGAGAGAGGCAAGGCGATGAATGCAGGTGCACGGTTTTGAGGGTGCGGGTCAAGCCGTCGGCGTGAAAGCCGACCGGGTGGATCCGACGCCGATGACGACAGACGGATACGCGTTCGACGACATGGAGCGTGCATTCGCTCTGTCGGACAAGAAGCTCGACGATGTCGTACCAGTGCTGACCCGGTTGGCTTGATCCGCCACCGCTTCGCCGTGCGTGCCGTGGAGGAGGTGTGATGCACGATCCCGATCCACCGTTTCGGCCGATACGCCGGATCGATGGTTACCTGCCTCTGGAGGATTACGGGGTGATCGGGGACGGCGCGACTGCTGCCCTGGTCGGTGTCGACGGCTCGATTCCTTGGCTGTGCATTCCACGGTTCGACGCCGAACCTCTGTTCTGCGGACTTCTCGACCATGCCCGAGGCGGGTCTTTCACCATCGCGCCGACAGAACTGCGCGAGGGCCGCCAACGCTATCGACCGGACACCGGGGTACTGGAAACCGAGCTGCGCTGCGCCACCGGAGTCGTCCGGGTGACCGATGCGATGGTCCTGCGTTCGGGTGCCGACCTCGGCGAGGACGCTGCCGCCGATCGAGCGGAACTCGTTCGCAGCGCCTTGGTTATCGAAGGCCGGGTCCGTCTGGCCGTCGAGGTGTCGCCGCGAGGTGGGGCCGAGGTGCGACCGCTGCTGAGCGGGATAGAGATCCGCGCGAGGTCGCAGCCGCGGCTGCGGGCGCATCTGCGCAGCACTCGGTCACTGTCGGGTTTGCACAGCATGTACGACTTGGCGCAGGGCGAGCGATTGGACCTGGCCTTGTCGTGGGGGCGTTTTCACCGGCACCATCGATTCGACGCCGAGTCGCTGCTGCGTGACACCTCGAATGCCTGGCGGTCGTGGCTGGAGGGCTGCAACTATGCGGGCCCGCAGCAGCGCCTCGTCCGGCGGGCCGCGATCACGCTCAAGATGTGCGATCACTGGGCGAGCGGGTCGGTGATCGCCGCACCGTCGTCCTCGCTGCCGGCGCCGATCGGCGGTGTCCGCAACTGGGATTACCGGTATGTCTGGATCCGCGACGCCGCCTATGCCGTTTTCGCTTTACGCCGCATCGGCTTTCACGGCGAGGCGGACGCGTTCCTCGGCTGGGTCCTCGACGCCGTCGAACGTGGTGACCGGCCGCGGATCATGTACGACATCGACGGCAATCCGGTACCCGACGAAGTATCGGATGCCGGGCTGGAGGGCTACCGGCGTTCGGCGCCCGTCCGGTGGGGCAACGGTGCCGCCGATCAGCGCCAGCACGACCTCTACGGCGAGATCCTCGATTGCGCCGACCAATGGCTGCGCGCCGGTGGCGAGCTACAGCCTGTCCTATGGGCCGGTCTGGCCGGTTTGGCGGATATGGCCGCCCGCGCGTGGGAGCAGCCGGATCAAGGGATCTGGGAGGTCCGCAGCGAGGGCCGCGCGTTCACCTACAGCGCGGGACTGTGCCAGGTCGCGCTGGACCGGGCCGCGTCGATCGGTGAGCGTTTCCGGCTACCCGGGCCTGTCGGTACGTGGCGCGCCACCGCCACGCACATCAGCGGGTCCATCGTGGAACGCGCCTGGAACGAGCGGGCTCGGACATTGAGTGCCCATCTCGACGGCGGCCCCGCGCTGGATGCCAGTCTGCTCGCGCTGCCGCTGCGTCGTGTTGTCCCCGCCGGCCATCCGCGCATGGTGGCGACGACCGCGGCGATCGCCGACCGCCTGGACGCCGGGGGCGGGCTGCTCTACCGGTACCTGCACGACGAATCGCCCGACGGTCTGCCCGGTGACGAGGGTGCGTTCGTCCTGTGCAGTTTCTGGCTGATCGACAATCTGACTATGCAGGGTCGTATCGACGAGGCCGAGCAGCTCTACGACTCCCTGTGTGCCCGCGCCAGCCCCCTGGGCTTGTTCTCCGAACAGATCGACCCCTCCACCGGCGCGTTCAGGGGCAACTTCCCGCAGGCGTTCAGCCATATCGGCGTCATCGCCAGTGGCGTGAACCTCGCACGCGCGAAGACGGCCGAACAATGATCCGACGACTCGTCGTTTTCGGCGGCACAGGTGACCTGGCCGGACGCCATCTGCGGCCGGGGTCGGCCGCCCTCTGCGAGACCGGGCGCCTCGGCGGGGAGTTCGAAGTCGTCTGCGCCGACCGCAAGGGCCGCGGCGACGAATAGTTCCGGGAATGGGCCGCGACCAGCTCGATCAGCACGCCTTCGACGACTATCCCCCGGATCACTGAGCCCGGCAGGCACCCGCCGATGATGGACAACTCCGGAGCCGCGAAAACGGTCACAGTATTTCTCCAACTCGCCGTCGCTCCGGCCTGCTACGAGAAATGCCCAACGTAAGACATCCTTTTACGTTATGTCACCGACGAAGCGCACCGCGGGGGAGCTACGCAGTCAGGCATGGTGGGACAATGCGGGAAACCGAGAGATGACTGCTCTGTATCTCGAGCGGTTTCTGAACTACGGCCTCACGCGGGCCGAACTCCAGTCGGGCCGGCCGATCATCGGAATCGCTCAGACGGGTAACGATCTGGTTCCCTGCAATCGGCACCATCTGGGTCTCGCCGACCGGATCAAGGACGGGGTCCGCGATGGTGGCGGTATTCCATTCGAGTTCCCGGTACATCCGTTGCAGGAGACCGGAAAGCGCCCCACTGCGGCACTGGACCGCAACCTCGCCTATCTCGGACTGGTCGAGGTGCTCTACGGATATCCGCTCGATGGAGTGGTTTTGACGACGGGCTGCGACAAGACCACGCCCGCCTGCCTGACAGCCGCGGCGACAGTGAATATCCCGGCGATCGTCCTATCCGGAGGACCGATGCTCAACGGCTATCATAAGGGCACGCGGACCGGATCGGGTCTGGTGATCTGGCAGTCGAAGCGGCTCTTGGCCAGCGGGCAGATCGACTACGACGAGTACGTGGCGCGGGTGAGCGCCTCCGCGCCCAGCATCGGACACTGCAATACCATGGGCACTGCGTTGTCGATGAACAGCCTGGCCGAGGCTCTGGGCATGTCTTTGCCCGGTTGTGCGGCGATACCGGCCCCCTACAACGAGCGGGCGCAAATGGCCTACGCTACCGGCCTCCGGGCGGTGACCATGGTCCGAGAGGACCTCACACCCCGCAAGATCATGACCCCGCGGGCCTTCGAGAACGCGATCGTTGTCGCATCGGCCATCGCGGCGTCGACCAACGCGCCCATCCACATCAATGCCATCGCACGTCATGTCGGGGTGGACCTGTCCAACCAGGACTGGCAGCGCGTCGGACGCGATATTCCGGTGCTGGTGAACCTCGCTCCCGCGGGAGATTTCCTCGGCGAGGACTTCCACCGCGCCGGCGGTGTCCCCGCAGTCATGCGGTCGCTGCTGGAAGCGGGATACCTGCATGGTGACGCCGTAACCGTCTCGGGTCGAACCGTGGCGGAGAATCTGGAGGATGCCCCGCCCGCCGACCCGGTGGTCATTCGCCCCCTCCACAACCCCGTCACCGCACACGGCGGACTGCTCGTCATGACCGGAAACCTGTTCGACTCCGCGATCATGAAAACCTCGGTCATCACCGACAACTTCCGGGCCCGCGGCCTGCCACACGCCGACAATCCGTCAGCGTTGGACTTTCACGCCATCGTCTTCGACGGGCCCGAGGACTACCACGCTCGCATCGAGGATCCGGCGCTGGGCATCGACCAGGACTGCCTCCTTGTCATCCGCTACACCGGACCCGTCGGATATCCGGGCTCCGCCGAGGTCGTGAACATGGAGCTTCCCGTCACGTTGATCCAACAAGGCGTCACCGCGCTGCCCACACTCGGGGACGGCCGGCAGAGCGGCACATCGGACGCACCGTCCATCCTCAACGCCAGCCCCGAGGCCGCGGTCGGCGGGAACCTGGCCATTCTCCGCACCGGTGATCGAATCCGTATCGACCTGCACAACGCGCGCGTCGACGTCCTTCTCGCGGATGAGGAGATCGCCGCGCGATGGGCCGACTACACACCACCGGCATTGGAGCATCAGACACCGTGGCAGGAGATCTACCGCGCCACGGTCGGCCAACTGGACAGCGGAGGGTGCCTGGAGCTTGCCGTGTCGTACCAGGACCTCGTCCACACCAAGGGGATTCCCCGTGACTCACACTGACACTCGCGAAGCCATCCTGATCGCCGACTACGACTTCGGCGATGTGGATATCGAACGCGCAATCGTCGAGGGCGCCGGATTCCGGCTCCTCGCCGCGCAGTGCAAGAGCGAGGACGAGGTGATCGAGGCGGGCCGAGAAGCCGACGGCATCCTCACCCAGTACGCACGGGTGGGGTCGCGCGCCATCGCCGCGTCGACCCGCTGCCGGGTGATCGCCCGCTACGGCACCGGCGTGGACATCGTCGATGTCGACGCCGCGACCCGACACGGAATCCAGGTCACCAACGCACCGAACGACTGGTGTGCCGAAGAGGTCGCCGATCATGCCGTGGCGCTCTGGCTCGCGGCCGCCCGCAAGATCTGCCGGTACGACCGGGCGACGCGGCTGGGCGAATGGCACTGGAAGACCGGAGAGCCCATCCACAGATTGCGGGGTCAGGTGCTGGGCCTGCTGTCTTTCGGCTCGATCGCACGGCTCATCGCCGAACGCGCCAAGGCGTTCGGTGTCGAGGTGTGGGCACATGACCCATTCCTCGACCGGTCCGAGATCCGAGCAGCCCAGGTCCGGCCGATGTCTTTCGACGACCTGGTGGAAGGTGCCGACTACGTGGTAGTCCAAACGCCGCTCACCCCGCAGACACATCACACCTTCGACCGTGCGACGCTGCGCCGGATGAAGCCGAACGCCATCCTTGTCAACACCGCACGCGGCCCCATCGTGGAGGACGCGGCGATCCAGCAGGCACTCATCGAAGGCTGGATCGCCGGCGCGGCGCTGGACGACCTCGAGGAGGAGCCCGCGAAACAGCGCGTATGGCGCCCGACCAATCCCCTTTTCGAACTGCCCAACGTCATCGTCACACCGCACGCTGCCTACTACTCCGAGGAATCTGTCAGAACGGTACGGACCATCGCCGCTGAAGAGGCCGTACGGGTTCTGACCGGGCAATCGCCACGATTCCCGGTCAACGAGCTACCGCCCGGTGTCGGTCGGAACAGCGCTCGGAGTTGAAGTGCCCGAGAGGGAAGGAACCGAAACGAGCGTGGAGGCGCTATGAGTGGTCTGGATCCACAGCGCAGCACTGCTGCCCTCGGGCGCATCCCGGCCGACCGACGAAGAGGTGCGGACGACCCGGCGGGCGCAATCGACTTTTTCTCTGCTGATTCCGCGGCATATGTTCCAGGTGTGGCTCCACGGTCAACGACGAACGGCTCGGTCGATGACGGCTGAAATCGATTCCGTGTTGCATGGTTCTCGGATCCTGCCGGTACTGACCGTGCCCGACCCGGCCACGACCCATCTCTTGGCCGAGGCGCTTGCGGCGGGCGGCGCCCGATGCGCCGAAGTCACCTTCCGCACCCTGGGCGCGGAGCAGGTGCTCGAGGCCATGGCGGCGCACGGCGGCCTGACAGTCGGCGCGGGGACAGTACTCACCCGGGATCAGGCGGAACGGGCGGTCGCCGCGGGAGCCCGCTTCGTCGTCTCACCCGGCTACGACGAGGAGGTTGTAGCAAGGTGCCGTGAGCTGGGGGTGCCCGTGGTGCCGGGCATAGCCACCGCCACCGAGCTGATGCGCGCCCTGCGGACAGGCTGCCACACCGTCAAGCTCTTCCCCGCCGAACCACTCGGCGGATTGCGAACGCTCCGGGCACTCGCGGCACCCTTCCCACAGGCCCGCTTCATTCCGACCGGCGGGATCCAGGACTCTCACCTGGCCTCCTACCTCGCCGACCCGGCGGTCCTTGCCGTCGGCGGCAGCTGGATGGCGACCGCAACGCACCTGGGGCGGGGCGACTACGCGGAAATCCGCCGGCTGACTGCCGAGGCCGTCGATCGGAGCAGGCCGTGACCGACGTTGTGGCCCTGGGCGAAGTGATGCTGCGCTTCGACCCGGGCGAGGGCCGCATCCGCACCGCCCGCACCTTCCAGGTCTGGGAGGGCGGCGGTGAGTACAACGTCGTACGAGGCCTGCGCCGTTGCTTCGGACTGCGAACCGCCATCGCCACTGCCCTCGCCGACAATGCCGTCGGCCGACTGGTCGAAGACCTGATACTCCAGGGCGGAGTCGACACCACGCTGATCCGCTGGGTGCCGGGCGACGGCATCGGCCGCGGCGCCCGCAACGGGCTGAACTTCGTCGAACGCGGCTACGGCATCCGTGGCGCGCTCGGCGTCAGCGATCGCGCGCACACCGCTGTCTGTCGGCTCCGTCAGGGTGACTTCAACTGGGACGCCGTATTCGGAGCGGGCCCGCGTTGGTTCCATACCGGCGGCATCTTCGCCGGCCTGTCCGAAACCACCGTCGATGTCGCAGAGGAGGCCATGTCGGCCGCCCGCCGCCACGGCCTCACCGTCTCATATGACCCCAACTACCGTCCCAGTATCTGGGCAGGTAGAGGCGGCCCGGATCGGGCTCGCGAGGTCGACCTGCGACTGGCCCGGCACGCCGACGTCATCGTGGGTGCCCTGGCGCTGGCCGGCACACGCCCGGATGATGTGCGTGTCAGTGCCGATCAGGTGCCGGACGCGCTGGCGGAGGCGGCGGACCGGGCCCCCAATGCGTCGGTCGTGGCAACGACGCTGCGCGAGGTCTCCTCGGCCGATGTCAATGACTGGTCCTCGGCAGCCTGGTCCGCCGAGGCCGGCTTCGTCACAGGCCCTCGGATGCGCGGACTGCATATCCTGGACCGCGTCGGCTCCGGCGACGGCTTCGCTGCCGGACTGATCCACGGCCTGCTCACCGGCGCCTCGATCGAACGCGCTCTTGCCTACGGCACCGCCCACGGAGCCCTTGTCATGACAACACCAGGAGATGCATCCATGGCCTCGCTCGCCGAGGTCGAGGCACTCATTGCGGACGGATCAGCCCACGTCAGACGCTGACCGCGGTGGTCGACGACCGAGGAGCCCGGCGTCATCGCCGCCCCGCTCACCGAAAATCCCGGCGACACAAGGCAATTCCGACGGCGGCTACACCGTCCTCTGACCCGATCCCCGGTCTACTCGTCGGCGGTATCGGGTTCCGGTTTCGGCTGCCGGGTGATGATCCGCAGCACCGGCTCCACCACACGCGCCACGATCGGACCGACCGAGGCCATCAGCAGCACGTACGTCGTGGCGAGAGCGGCGAATTCGTCGGGTACCGCACCCGCGGCCACTGCCAGACCGGCGATGACGATGGAGAATTCGCCGCGCGCCACCAGTGCCGCACCGGCGCGGGCACGGCCCAGCCGTGAGGAGCCGGCGTGCGCGGCGGCCCACCAACCGGTGGCGATCTTGGTGACCGTGGTGATCACCGCGAGCAGCACGGCCCACCCGAGCACCGGCGGGATACTGCGCGGATCGGTGGTCAGGCCGAAGAGTACGAAGAACATGGCGGCGAACAGATCCCGCAGCGGTTCCAGGATCTTGGTCGCGTTGTGCGCGGTGGTATCGGAGATCGCGATCCCCAGCAGGAACGCCCCGACCGCCGCCGAGACCTGCAGCGCGGACGCCACCCCGGCCACCAGCAGCGCCGAACCGAGCAGTTTGAGCAGGAAGATCTCGCGATCGTCGCTGGCCACCACCGCGGAAACGTATTTGCCGTAGCGGAACGCGACCACGAGGACGACGGTCACCGCGAGCAGGGCGATGCCCAGCGATTGCAGGCCCGCCACGAATCCGAGGCCTGCCAGTACCGCGGTCAGTACCGGCAGATAGGCGGCCATCGCGAGATCCTCGAATACCAGGATCGACAGGATCACCGGGGTTTCCCGGTTACCGAGCCGGCCCAGATCATTCAGTACCTTCGCGATGATTCCGGACGACGAGATATAGGTGACGCCGGCCATTGCCAACGCCCCGGTGGGACCCAGCCCCAGTAGTAATGCGACCACAACCCCGGGCGTGGTGTTCAGGACCAGGTCCAGCAGGCCGGCCATCCAGGATCTTCGCATTCCGGTGAACAGTTCGGCCGCACTGTATTCCAGGCCGAGCAACAACAGCAGCAGGACCACGCCGATCTCGCTGGCGAGATGGATGAACTCGTCGGCCTCGTGCAGTTCGAAGAAACCTCCTTCCCCGAACACCAATCCACCCACCAGATACAACGGAATGGGGGACATGCCGATCCGGGCTGCGATGCGTCCGAGCACTCCGAGCCCGAAGAACACCGCCCCCAGCTGGATCATCGCCAGCGTGGTTGCATTCATCGCTATAGGTTCAGCCGTCTTTCAAGATATCCGCGGCGCTGTCCAGCCCCTCCGAGGTGCCCACCACGATCAACACATCACCACCGGTGAACACGAAGTCCGGCCCCGGGGCAGGCATCGCCTGGCCGGCCCGCATCACCGCCACGATGGAGGCCTTGGTCCGGGTTCGCATCCGTGTTTCGCCCAGGGTCCGCCCGTCGTAGGGCGAGTTCTCACTGACCGGCAACTGCCGGGTGTTCACACCGTCCATATCCCGGTGCTCGTTGCGCAGCTGACCCACCAACTGCGGGGCGCCCAGCAGATTGGCCAGGGTGCCCGCCTCGGCCTCGGTCATCGGAATCTGCGTGGTGGCGTCGGGATCGCCGATCCTGGTGAAGATCAGATCGATCGTCCCGTCCTTGTGATCGACGACCCCGATCCGCCGGCGTACAGCGGTAAGCGGAAAATCCTTGCGGACGCCTATTCCCGGCAAGGGTGTCACTTCGACGTTCACGATGTCACCTTAACTCGACTGCGAGTGCGGCCCGATAGCCGCACACACACTAGCGCTACCCCGTCGGGCCCGGCCCCGAACCTCCACGCCAACCCGGACAGCGGCAGCAGCACCTCCGGCGGCAGTTCAGGGCACGGATCACCGCGTCCGTTCGGCGGCCAGCACGACATGGCGCATGAGCAGCGCGGTCGTCACCGGGCCCACCCCGCCCGGCACCGGGCTCAGCCCGGCCGCGATACCCCGGACCGACTCCGCGTCGACGTCGCCCACGATCTTCCCGTCGGCGGCCTCGTTGGTGCCGACATCGATCACTACCGCCCCCTCCCGCACGTTCGCGCCGGTCACCAGCCCGATCCGGCCCGCGGCGGCGACGACCACATCGGCGGCCGCGGTCACTCGGGGCAGGTTCGCGGTGCGGGAATGGCAGATCGTGACCGTCGCGTTCTCCGCCAGCAGCAGTTGTGCCAGCGGTTTGCCGACGACGTTGGACCGACCCACGACAGCCACGTGCCGACCGGCCAGTTCGATGCCGTGATGTTTCAGCAATTCCACCACCGCTTCGGCGGTGGCCGGCGCGAACCCGGCCGATCCGGCGGTGAGCAGTCCGAGCGACAGCGGGCTCACCCCGTCGACATCCTTGGTGGCCACGATCGCCGGGGACACCCCGTCGAGCGTCACACCGGCCGGCAGCGGCGTCTGCAGCATGATGGCGTCGGTCTCGGGGTCGGCGCTACGCACGGCGAGTTCGGTACGCAGGGTGTCGGCGGAGGCATCCGCACCAAGGTCCACGGTCTCGCAATCGATTCCACGATTGGCGGCCGATTTCTTCAGCGAGTTCACGTACCAGGCACTGGCCGGATCGGCGTTGGCGACGACCAGCGCCAGCCGCGGGGCCCGGCCCACCTGCTCGGTCAGCGCCCGCGCCCGTGCGGTGGTGTCGGCGTTGAGGGCGGCGGCGAGATCTTTCCCGGTCAGCGTTGCGGTATCCACGGATGTTCACCCTAACGGTCGTGGCCCGGGAGACCCCCACCCGCAACCCCGCCGGCCGCCGGCCGTTAGTGTGTCGATGGCACCGATACGCCCCGCAGAGCTGTAGCCAGGGGTTTCGAGGGACATGTCCTTGATCGGACAGCCGCAAATACCGAGTTCCGGCCGACACCGGACCTATGGTGGGTTGCCACATACCGCACCCGAATTTCATCGAACGAATCATCTGCGAGAACCCCGCTCCACCCGTGGAAAGGTGTCGCCGTAGTGCACAGTCGAAAAGGTTTGCAGTATCTGGTGGCGGCCGCGGCCGCTGCGACGAGTATCGCGTTCGCCGGGTTCGCCGGCGCGCCGGCCCAGGCCAGCCCTGATACAGACGCCCTGTACAACTCCGCTCAGCGCCATTTCACCGACGGGGATTCCATCGCCGGCCGGGCCGCGCTGCAGGACCTCATCGGGCGTGACCCCACCGACGCCGAGGCGCTGTCCCTGCAGGCGATCTGGTCCCATTACGCGGGAGATATCCCGGCCCTGCACGATGCGATGGGCCGCCTGCGCGCCGTCGACGGCGCCCTGGCCGCGGGCACCGAAGGCGTCCTGCACGCGGTCGGCGCGGGCATCGCCACCCTCCCCAACCCGCTGCCTGCGCTGGTCGGCCCGCAGACCGGCATCGTGGTCTTCGGCTTCGGGCTGCTGCCCGACGGCAGCCCCCGTCCTGAACTGGTCGAACGCCTGCAGGCCGCCTGGCTACAGGCCATCGCCTCGCCGTTCTCACCGATCGTGGTCAGCGGCAACAACCCGAGCAACGGCATCACCGAGGCCCAGGCCATGGCCAACTGGCTGGTGGGTCGCGGTATCCCGGCCAACCGGATCCAGGTGGAGAACCGGGCGGGTTCGACGGTGCAGAACGCGCTGTTCAGCGCCGATATCCTGCACGGCTTGGGCGTCCACAGCGCGGTCGCGGTGACCTCACCGAACCATATCCGGCGCGCGGTGGCCGATCTATACGTCGCCGGTATCCCGGTGGTGGGTGCCACCACGTCGCTGAACCAGCTCGTCTCGCAGTTGCCGCCGCCGAGCAAGCAGGCCCAGTACAGCATCTATCTCGATGCGACCCGGACCTTCCGGCTCAGCACCAGCCGCTGACTCTTCCCCGCGCCCGGCCCGCCGGGCGCGGGGAAACGGAAAACACAGAACCCCGACAACCCGTGCTTGCACTCAGACGGAGGCCACGGCCGCCCGGATCCGGGCGGCCGCCGCGTCGGGCGGGATATCGGCGATGAACGCGCCCATCGCCGATTCGGAACCGGCCAGGTATTTGATCTTGTCCGCGCCGCGCCGGATCGAGGTCAACTGTAGATGCAGGCGAACGGGGTCGCGGCCGGTGTGTACGGGAGCCTGATGCCACGCGGCGATATAGGGGGTCGGATCGTCGTAGAGGGCGTCGATCCCGCGCAGCAGGCGCAGGTACAGGGTGGCGAGTTCGTCGCGTTCCGCCTCGTCGGTGGCCGCGAAATCCGGGATGTGCCGGTGCGGGAGCAGATGTACCTCGATCGGCCACCGCGCCGCGAACGGCACGAACGCCGTCCACCGTTCCCCGGCCAGGACGACGCGGCCGCCCGCGCGTTCACCGTCCAGGATGCGCTGGAACAGGTCCGGGCCCAGTCGTCGCGCGGAATCGAGCACCCGGACGGTCCGCGGTGTCACATAGGGGTAGGCGTAGATCTGGCCGTGGGGATGCGGCAGGGTGACGCCGATGGCTTCGCCGCGGTTCTCGAACGGGAACACCTGCTCGACCCCGGGCAGCGCGGACAGTTCGGCGGTGCGATCGGCCCAGGCCTCGATCACCGTACGGGCCCGGCCGGGGGTGAGATCGCCGAACGACCCCTCGGGCGCCGGGCTGAAGCACACGACTTCGCAGCGTCCGACCGCCACGCGTTCCCGATCGAAGCCGAGGGCGGCCATATCGTCTGGTCCGGCCGGGACCGGCGGAGTACCGGCCGGCTCGTCGGCCAGGGCGGGGCCGAAGGACGGGGATCGGTTCTCGAATACCGCGACGTCGTACTGATCGGGTATCTCCGACGGGTTGCCCGGGGTCTGCGGGGCGAGCGGGTCACGGTCGGCTGGCGGTAGCACCACCCGGCTCTGCCGGGCCGCGGCGATGGAGATCCACTCGCCGGTGAGCACATCCTGGCGCATCACCGCGGTGGGCGGTCTGGGTTCCAGGCGGCGGGTGTCGATACGGCGTTCGGGACCGAGCCGGGTATCGGCGTCGTCGTAGTAGATGAGATCCCGGCCGTCGGCCAGTTTCGCGGTGCGCTTCACGATGCGGCTGAGCACCCGTTCACGATAACGAGCCGCCCACCGACCGGCCGTCCGCGGTATCGGCGGGTCGAACGCGGTGGCGCGACACAGTGCGCCGGGGTATGGACGATTCCGGCTACACCGCGCAACTGCGCGAGCAGCCCTACGACACCTGGAAGGTCCATCCGGACCTGGATCCGTTCGGCGTCCGGGCCCGCGAGTGCCGGGATTCGGCCGACCACGGCAAGTCGCTGCCGATCGCCGTACTGTTCGACGTCACCGGGTCCATGGGGCGGGTACCGATGATCGTGCAGGCCAAGCTGGGAAAGCTGCACGGCCTGCTGCGGGACAGGGGCTATGCCGACGATCCGCAGATCCTGTCCGGCGGGATCGGCGACGCCGACACCGATCCCGCGCCCCTACAGGTGGGTCAGTTCGAATCCGACAACCGGATGGACGAACAGCTGCGGGCCGTCCTGCTGGAAGGCGGAGGCGGCGGGCAGAAATCCGAGAGTTACGAACTGGCGGCGTACTTCATGGCCGAACACGTGGTGACCGATGCCTGGGAGAAGCGGGGCAAGAAGGGATACCTGTTCCTCATCGGCGACGAACTGAACAAACCCCGGCTCGCCGCCCGCCACATCCGGGCTGGGATCGGCGATCACATCCGCGCCGATGTCACGGTCGAGTCGATCTACCGCGAGCTCGCGCAGCGCTGGCAGGTGCACTACATCCTGCCGAACCAGTCGTCGTACTACCACGATCCCGAGATCGCGGAGCACCGGCAGGCCCTGCTGGGCCAGAACTTCCTTCGCCTCGACGACCCGGCGGCGGTCTGCGAATTGATCGCGCTGACGATCGGGCTGTCGGAGAACCGGGTGGACATGCACACGGGACTGGCCGATCTGCGCGATATCGGCTCCGCCGCCGAGGCCGAGGTAGTCGGCCGGGCATTGCACGCGCAGCAGAAAGCATTGCCCGGTGGCACCCACTGAACGAGGCGCACCGGACAGGAAGAGAACGGATATGCCGGACCGGGCGCGGGGCGGCGGGCATCTGATCGTCGTGGATCTGGGATTCGGCGACGCCGGAAGGGCGCGACCGTCGACTGGCTGTGCTCCCCCGAGGCGGCACCGGACGTTTCGGCGGTGGTGCGCTTCAACGGCGGCGCGCAGGCCGCGCACAATGTGGTCGCCCACGGCCGGCACCACACCTTCGCCCAATTCGGCTCGGGAACCTTCTCGGGAGTGCCGACGCTGCTCTCCGAGCACATGCTGGTGGAGCCACTGGCGCTGGCCGCGGAAGCGGAGCGGCTCGCCCGGCTGGGCGTGGCGGATCCGCTGTCGCTACTGGCCGTCGATGGGCGTGCCCTGCTCACCACCCCCATCCATATCGCGGCCAACCGGGCGCGCGAGGAGGCGCGCGGCGGGGAAACCGCGGCCTACGCACTGTGGCACGACGCGCCCCGGGTCGCGGATTGCCGGCGGCCCGCGGTACTCCGACGGAAACTGCGGGCACTCACCGCGCATTACCGACCGCTGCTCGCCGCGAGCGCACACCGCCCCGAACCGATCGAGCTCCTCTGGACGCGTACCAGGCTTTCGGCGCGGCCGTACGGATCACCGGCCCCGGGGAGCCGCGCGGTTCGCGCGGCGCGGCCGGCTGGTGTTCGAGGGCGCGCAGGGGAGGGACCGGCCCCGTGCCGGGTCGTATAGGAGCGGGTCACGCCGAGGACGGTCCCGGTGGCGCCGATACCGGCCAGCAGTCTGCGCGCATTGCGTGGTTCGACCGTCGACCAGGTGGTATGTGGAGGGGAACCGCGCCATTCGTCCAACAGCACTTCCCACCGAGGATCCGGGGCTGCGGCACCGCGAACCACACAACGGCACCGGCCGATACCAAGGTGCCTTCCGGCAGGGCGCACTCGATACGGTCCTGCTGCGATACGCCGTCGCCGTCTGCGGCGGTATCGACGGGCTCGTGGTCACCCATCTGGACCGGGCCGCCGGCGGACGGGCGGCCGTCGCCTACGCCACCCCGGACGGTACCCGGGCCTCGCTCGAACCGGGCCCCTGGCGGGACCTCGTCCATCAGCGGGCATTGACCGAGATTCTCGCGGCCGCCACCCCGCTGTACACCGAACTCCCCGCGGACGTACCCGGTTGGTTGCACGACCGGCTCGGCGTCCCGGTGGTGCTCACCGCGGACGGACCGGACCGTCGCGCCCGGAGGGCCACGGCATTCTTCGAGGCACTACCGAGCCGGAGTGCGTCGGGTACCCGGCGCCCTGCCCCGACCTCGAGCAGGCGGGCGACCGACTCCGGATCGGCCAGGTCGAAGACCACGGCAACAGCGGCGCCCCCGGCCCCGGTGATCCGCTCGGCGGTGCCCGCCGCATCGGCTTCACGCAGGTCGCCGACAACGACACGCCAGCCCTGCGCGCCGAGCCGGACGGCCGTCGCCGCGCCGAGCCCCGTGGCGCCACCGGCCACCACAGCTACTTTTCCATCCGGCCCGGGTGCGCCCATATCCGCGTACTCACTTCCCAACCATCGAGAGAATATCATTCTCTGTTACAAGAATGATAATACTCCGGAGCGGGACCGCGAGGCGGATACGGCAGTATGGGTGCCGTGGACCAATCGGCGGTATCGGTGGATGTCGTGGCGTTGCGGTTCTGGGCCGACGACGCCGCGGTCACCTTCGGAATTGCGGCACGCCCGCACGAGCCCTTTACCGGGCACGTCGCATTACCCGGTGTCCTGTTGGGACGCGGCGAACGCCTCGCCGAGGCGGCACGCCGGGCTGTACACACAAAACTCGGCGTGCCGGGGGATGCCATCGGCCCGGTCGGGCAGCTGGTGACCTTCGACGAGCCCAATCGCGATCCCCGCGGGCCAACGCTGTCGATCGTCATGTGGGCGGTGACCGCACAGCACGACGGCCCCGCGCAGTGGGCGTCGTTCGACGACGCCCCGGGACTGGCCTTCGATCACGACAGCATCGTGGTCGCGGCGCGCGGCCTGCTGTCGGGCCTGCTCTGGAAGGACCTGGCACTGACCCGGGCCCTGCTCGGCAACGAGTTCCCGGCGACCCGCGCGGTCGACCTCGCGACGTCCCTGCTGGGTGCCCGGCCCGATGCGGCGAATCTCAACCGCACGCTCGCCGGTATCCCCGGGCTGCGCAAGACCGACGAGCGCCGCCGTACCAAGGCCACCGGCCGGCCGGCCGCCGTCTGGTCCTTCGCCGCCGACCGGTAGCCCGGCGCGCGGCCCGGTATTTCCGATGCACACCGCGTGTGGAGCCGACAGACTGTGCCCATGACCGCTTTCGACACCGCCGATATCACCCGCCGGCTGCGTGCCGCCGGCTGCGTGTTCGCGGAGGAGGAAGCGCGGTTACTGAGCGAAGCGGCGACCTCCGACGTGGAACTGGCGAGCCTGCTGGACCGCCGGATCTCGGGCACTCCGTTGGAGCATTTGCTCGGGTGGGTACGGTTCCGCGGCCTCCGGATCGGCGTCCGGGACGGCGTGTTCGTCCCGCGGCAGCGCTCGGCCCTGCTCGTCGACGAGGCGCTGGAGCTGGCCACCGCGCACCCGGTACGCACGGTGGTCGACCTGTGCTGCGGCTCGGGAGCCCTGGGCCTGGCCCTGCTCACCGGGCTCGGCCCGCGGCGGGTGGAATTGGTGGCCGCCGATATCGACCCGGTCGCGGTGGCCTGCGCCCGGGACAATCTCGCGGCGGTCGGCGGCCGGGTCCGCCAGGGTGATCTCTTCGACGCGTTACCGGCAGAACTCCGCGGCCGGATCGATATCCTCCTCGCCAACACCCCGTATGTGCCGTCCGGCCTGATCGCGCAGCTGCCACCGGAGGCACGCGATCATGAACCCCAGGTCGCCCTCGACGGTGGGCCCGACGGCCTGGCGCTGGCCCGGCGCATCGCGGCGGCGGCCGCCGGATGGCTGGCACCGGGCGGGAGTCTGCTGATCGAGATAGGTATCGATCAGATGCCGGCCGCTACGGAACTACTCACCGCCGGTGGGCTCACCGCCCGGATCGTGCGCTCGCCGGAGTTCGACGCCACCGTGGCCGTGGGGCGGCGTCCGGCGGCTACTTCCGGCCGGTGAACTCGTCCATCGAGTGGTAGACGCCGACGGTGTTCAGGAACAGATCCCGCAGTTTCAGCGGCAGCACGCCGGACAGCGCCTTGTTCAGGCGCGAGGTCCACGGCAGGATCACCACCGGCGTGCCCTTCTTCATCTCGGTCCAGGAGGTATCGACGACCCTGTGCTGGTCCAGGATGGGGGTGAGCCAGAATCCCTTGGCGCCCTCGAACATTCCCGTATCGATATAGGTCGGGCATACGGTGGTGACCTTGACATGGCCGTGACCGGCCTGTTCGAGTTCGATACGCACCGAATCCGACCAGCCCAGCGCCGCCCATTTCGATGCCGCGTACACACTCATCCGGGGGTTGTGCACCAGCCCGGCCGAGGAGGCGATGGTGAGCACCCGGGCCTCGGTGGTCCCGGCGACCATCGCCGGCAGGAATTCCAGGGTCACATACATCGGCGCCAGCGAATTGATCGCCATGGTCTTGTCGATATCGTTGCGGTCCTTCGTTTCCCAGAAGTAGGTGTTGCCGCGGACGATCCCGGCATTGTTCACCAGGACATCGATATCACCGATATCGGCTCGTACCGCGGCGGCGGCCGTGGCGACCGCGTCACCGTCGGAGATGTCGACCGTGTAGGTGTGTACGGTGCCACCGGCCGCGGTCAGTTCGGCCCCGGTCTCACGCAGTGCGGTGTCGTTGATATCCCAGAGCACCACGGCGGCCGCGCCTTCGCGCACCGCCCGGGCGGCGAAAAGTTTACCCAGGCCCATCGCGGCGCCGGTGATCAGCACCTTCTTACCGGCCACCGTATCCAGTTTCATCGGTTTCGGATCCTTGTCGTCGCAGTGTGCTGAGGAAGTGGCCTACTTCTGGCGCAGCGTCTTCATCGCCCGGAAGTAGAGTGTCATGGTCTTCGCCCACATCGCCTCCGACATCCCCGGTAACGGCGCGATCGGCAGCATCCGCTGCACCGCGATGGTCTGGGTATCGACGTATTTCAGCAGCCCTTCCGGGCCGTGCCGGCGGCCGGTTCCGGAGATGCCCATCCCGCCCGACGGCGCGTCGGCGCTACCCCACGCGGCGATGAAACCCTCGTTCACGTTCACCGAGCCCGCGTTGATCCGTGCGGCGAATTCCCGGCCGCGGGCGGCGCTGCGGGTCCAGACACTGGCATTGAGGCCGTAGGGGGTGTCGTTGGCCTGGGTCACGGCCTCGTCATCGGTGGCCACCTTGTAGATCGAGACGACCGGGCCGAAGGTCTCCTCGCGGTAGACCGTCATCTCGGCGGTGACATCGGTGAGCACGGTGGGCTCGTAGAAGTACGGACCGAGATCGGGGCGGTGGACACCGCCGGCGAGCACAGTCGCGCCCTTGGCGACGGCGTCGCCGACGTGGGCACGGACCGTTTCGAGTTGCCGCGGGAAGGTCAGCGACCCCATATCGGTGGAGTAGTCCAGCGGCGCGCCCAACTTCAATGCCTTCACCGCCGTGACGAATTCGTCCACGAAGCGGTCGTGCACGGCCTCGTGGACATAGATGCGTTCCATGGATTCGCAGAGCTGACCGGCGGAGGCGAAACTGGCCCGGACCGCGGTGCGGGCGGCCGCGACGGGGTCGGCGTCCGACAGCACCAGCAGCGGGTTCTTGCCGCCGAGTTCGAGCGAACAGCCGATGAGACGTTCACCGGCCTGGCGGCCGATGGTGCGTCCGGTGGCGCTGGAACCGGTGTAGTCGACATAGTCGGCCCGGTCGATCACCTCGCCGCCGATCACCGAGCCGCGGCCCAGCACAATCTGCCAGAGGTCTTCCGGGAGCCCGGCGCGGACCGCCGCGTCCACCGCCCACAGCGCGGTGAGCGCGGTCTGGTTGTCCGGGCGGCCGACCACCGCGTTCCCCGCGACCAGGGCGGGTAGCGCATCGGAGACGGCCAGCGCGAGCGGGTAGTTCCACGGCGAGATCACCGCGACCACGCCCTTGGCCCGCTGATGCACCTGCACATCGGTGAGCACCGGCAGCACGCCGCGCGGATTCCGGCGCGCGAGCAGTTTGGGCGCGGTGGCGGCGTAGTACCGGGAGTTGACCGCGACATCGCCGACCTCGTCGAAGGCATGCGCCCGGGACTTACCCGTTTCGGTCTGGACGATATCGAGGATGGTGTCCTGTTCGGCCAGTACCAGATCGTGGAAACGCCGCAGCACCGCGGCCCGCTCGCGGACCGGAACCTGCGCCCACCGCCGCTGCGCGGTACGCGCGCGGTCGAACGCGGTCTCGATATCGGCGATCGAGGACTGCGGTAGTTCGGCGATCTGATCCCCGGTGGCCGGCGCGTGCACCGTGACGGCCGGGGCGCCGCCGGCGGCGGCCCGCGCGAGCAGCGGTTTCACCAGATCCGGGGTCAGCGCACCGGTGGCGGTGGGACGCTGGGCGGTCGTCATGGTCGGCGTTCTCCTGGATGTTCGCGCGCCGCGGCCGCAGAACCACAGCGGAAATGATTAATTGAACAGCGGTGTTAGGGTAATCCTCGTGCCGTACGCCGTGTCAAGGGCTCCGTTCCGCGCAACAGTCCGCAACCACCGGAGGCTGTGGAATCTCACAGACCCTTCGGAGGTCGCATCGTGAGCACCTCGGACACCGAGCGGACGCCGCGGCGCGGCCGGCCGCCGCAGACGCCGGAACAGGCCGATCAGGTGCGCGCTCGGATCGTGCGGGCCACCGCGGAGGTGTTCACCCGCAACGGCTCCCGCGGGTCCAGCGTCGCGCAGATCATCGAGCAGGCGGGACTGTCGCGACCGACCTTCTACCGCTACTTCGCCAACGCCACCGAACCGCTCAACGCGATCCTCGATGTCTCCAACGCCGAACTGGTCGGCGGAATAGGAGCCGCCCTCGAGGCGTCCGGCGAGGGCGTGGATCTCGGGATCCGGCTCATCGACGCCTACCTCGACTGGGCACGCGGGCACGGCCCCATGCTGCGGCCGCTGTTCGCCGAACTCCACGACCCCGGGTCACCGGTGTCGGAGTACCGCAACAACGCGCTGGACGGGATCCGCGCGATCGTCGGCACCAAGTTCGCCGAACTGGGCCGCCCGGTTCCCGCGCCCCTGGATCTCGATGCGGCGCTGCATGTGTGCGAGTACGTGGTCTACCGGATCTCGGCCGCGGCCGAGCCGGGCAGCGAGCCGGATCCGGACACCGTGGCCGCGGCCCGGCTGACCATGATCAGGGTGGTACTCGCCACCCTCGGCAACACCGGCGATGTGCACTATGCGATGAGCCTGCCCGGTATCTTCCCGGCGGCGCCGACGGACTCCCCCGGCGGCTGACCGCGACATCAGGAGACGGCCACCGACCAGCGCGCACCACCCGCGGAGTCGATAGGCACGCACGTGGCGCAGCCGGCGCCCGCGCGCTCGCACTGCCGCGGCCGGCCGATACCGGCCCGCCTCGTCGCCTTCCCCCGCGGCTCTGCCACCCGTGGTCCCTTTCGCCGTCGATGGGCTCCACCCCATCGACCGGGTGGACAACGCGGCCGGCCGGCGAAGTCAGAGTTCCGGGTCGGGCACCGCGCTCGCGTCGTCCGGACCGAGGCCGCTGGCGCGCAGGACGTGCCGGTCGATCGCCGCGCGAATGGCCTCCTCGGTGCCCAGAATGCGTACGTGCCGGCGGGCCCGGGTGATCGCGGTATAGAGGAGTTCGCGAGTGAGCAGGCTCGAACCCGGTTCCGGCAGGACGATGGTCACCGCGTCGTACTGGCTGCCCTGGCTGCGATGGATGGTCATGGCGAATACCGTGACGACCGCGGGGAACTGGGTGGGGTGGACCAGGAACGGCTCGTCCCCGCGCTGCAACGCCACCCGCAACGACCCGTCCGGGCGGCACACCACCACTCCGGTGTCCCCGTTGTAGATCCGGGCCTCGTGGTCGTTGGCGGTCACCAGCAGGGGCTGCCCCGGATACCAGGTGCCGAACCGGTTCTCGGGACCCGAACCCGCCGCCGCGGCCCATTCGGCGGCGGTGCGGTCCCAGTGTTCCACTCCGTACGGACCGCGGCGGTGAGCACACAGCAGCCGATGCGATTCGAAAGCCGCGAGCGCGCCCGCCGCGTCACCGGCCCGGGCGGCGGTGGTGACCCGCTGCGCGGTGGTGACGACATCGGCTCGGACGGCGGCGATCTCCTCCGAGCCCACCAGCTCGAGCATATCGCCGCCCGCCCGCAGCAACTCCAGCGCGGACTCGGTATCCCCCGCCCGGACGGCGACGGCGAGATCGGCGATCCGGCCGCCGAACCGGCGGCCCCGGGTCAACCGGACGATACCGCCGCGCAACCGGGCCCGTTCCGTTTCGGTGAGCGCCTCGGCGTCCGGCGGGTCGGCGTCCGCGGTCCCGGCCGCCCAGGCCGCCGCCAGTTCGCCGCCGAGTACCTCCTCGAACGACGGGTCGGCCGTCCCGGGAAAAGGAGCGGCCACCATATCGGCGAGCACCGCGCCCGCGTCCACCGAGGCGAGCTGATCCGGATCGCCGGCCAGCACGAGCCGGGTATCGGGCCGCAACGCGGCGAGCAACCTGCTCATCATGGTCAGCGAGACCATGGACGTCTCGTCCACCACCACCACGTCGTAGGGCAGCCGATTGTGTTCGTGATAGCGGAACCGGGTGCTACGGCCGCGTTGCCAGCCGAGCAGCCGGTGCAGGGTGGCGGCGGACAGCTCCGGAAGGCCCAGGGCGGACGCCTGGTCCCGGACGGCCTCCTGCAGCCGGGCAGCCGCCTTCCCGGTGGGGGCGGCCAGCGCGATCCGCGGCGGCACGCCGCCGGCGTGCTGCGCGACGAGCAGCGCGAGGATACGGGCGATGGTGTGCGTCTTACCGGTACCGGGCCCGCCGGCGACGACGGTGGTCCAGTGGGTGGCCGCGAGCGCGGCGGCGATGCGCTGCCGGTCCACCACGCCGGCCGGGGCGCCGAACAACCGATCCAGTTCGCGGCGCACCACCGCGGGGTCGGTGCTCGGATGATCGGCGGCGCGGGCGGTGAGCACCCGGCGGATGATCTGCTCCTGCCGGTAGTACCGATCCAGGTAGAGCAGTGGCCCCATTCCCGCGCGGGACGGTTCGGTGAGCCGCAACGGGCGCAGCGGCCCGGCCGGACCGCCCAGCACCAGCGGGCTCTCCCGCAATGCCTCGACGACTCGGGACTCCTCGGGCCACGGCAGCTCCGCGGGCGCGACCGGCAGCTCCGCCCGTTCCTCGTCGGCGTCCACACCGATATCCCGCATCCGGGTGAGGTCCAGGCATACCGACCCCGACCGGACGGCGCGCACCGCCAGCGCGGCGGCGAACAGGACCAGTTCCCGGTCCTCGCCGCCGAACCTGCCCAGCCGTTCGGCCACGTGCACATCGGCCGCCGAGAGCACCCCCGCCTCGTTGAACTCGCGCAGGATCCCGGTCCCCCGCTGCGCCACCCGGATGGGGATCACGCCACACCCCCGGCGAGTAGGTCCGACAGGGCGACGATCAGGCCGGGCGGCGGCGTCCAGTCGAAAACACCCGCACCTGCGGGGGTTTCGGGCCCGATCATGCCGCGTACGAAGAGATAACGGATACCGCCGAGGTGAACCGCGGGATCATACCCGGAGAGCCGCCAGCGCAGGTACCGGTGCAGCGCCACCGAGTACAGCAGCGCCTGTAGCGGATAGTGGGAGCGGACCATCTCCGCGGCCATCCGGTCGCGGGTGTAATGGGCGACGGTGAGATCGCCGGCGCCCAACCGGTTCGTCTTGTAGTCGACGATGACGTAACGCTGGTCCGGAGTGCGCAGCACCGCGTCGATACTGCCGGTGAGATACCCGCGTAACGGGACGTCCTCGAGGGTGTCGAGTTCGTCGGCGTAGGCATGGAAATCGTCACCGGGGTCCAGGTGCGCGCGCACGGTGGCGGCGATACGGCCCAGCGTGGCGGCCGCACCGGACGGAGTGTCGCCGCCGGCGAGCGGTAGTTCGAATTCGAGCTCACACAACCGGTCCCGGCCCGGGATATCGGCGAGGGCGCCGAAACCGATCGGCGTACGCAGGACCTCCACCAGGGCCGCAGTCAGCAACTCCGGATCCGCGCTGGACAGCATTTCACCGATCGCTTCGGCGCACCGCGCCCGTACCTCGGCAACCAGATCCGGGGTGTCGGTGTCCACACGCTCGAGGACTCCGTGCACCAGGGTGCCGAATTCGGCGCCGTAGGGCAGCTCGTTCATCAGCGACGGTGCACCGGACTCGAACTCGGGTTCGATCGACGGGGCCGGAGCCTCGGGTTCGTCGCCGGGACCGAGGGCATCCACCGGCTCGGATTCCGGGACCGCCACATGGGCGCCCGCGGTGAGCGCCGAATAGGAGGTGCGCCGCCAGTACTCCTCGATCTCCCGATCGAAGGCGGCGACGGCCAGCGCACCGGACCGGACATCGGCCGGGGGCCGGTAGGCGGGTGGGTCGGCGGCGGGATCGGCGGCGGTCACCGAGATCGACTCGCCCGCGTCGGCCGCCCAGGCCCGGAGTCGGTCGACCACCATGGCGTCCTCGGCGACCGCGGCCCGGGCACTCGGTTGCGCCGCCCCCGGCGCCCGCCCGAACAGCAACCGGTGCAGCGGCGCGGCGCCGGTACCGAACGAGGGCGCCCACCAGGCGACCACCTGGCAGCACGCCCGGGTGAGGGCCACATAGCACAGACGCAGTTCCTCACCCGCGGATTCACTGTCGGCCCGTTCCTTACGCGCCGCGTACCCGGGCGCGTCCGGCCCACCGATATCCAGCACCCGCGCGCCGTCCTCGTGCATCAGCAGGGTGGCGGGCTTGGGGTCGGCGGAACTGTCCCAAGCGAAAGGGAGATAGACGACCGGGAATTCGAGTCCTTTACTGGCATGCACGGTCGCGATCTGCACGGCCGCGATATCCCGGTCGAGCCGACGGCTGCGGCCCGGTACCGACCCCGACGCGGGTTCGCGGATCCGGTCGGCCAGCCATCGGGTGAGCGCGGTGAGACCGAGGCCCTCGGTCACCGAGACCTCGTCGAGCAGCTGGGCGAGATGCCGGATATCGGTGAGCCGGCGTTCGCCGTGTTCGACCGCGAGCAGCCGCGGCGCCAGCCGGGTCCCGCCGGCCAGTTCCTCGAACACGGCGGCGAAACCGGCCCGGGCGAACAGCCGGGCCGCGTCCCGGAGATCGGCACTGACCCGGCCCACCAGATCCGCTCCCCCGGTATCGATCTCGGCGGCGGTGTGCCCGAACAGCGGGGTGAGCGCGGCCAGCCGCACCCGGTCCGCGCGATGCGGCTGTTCCAGCGCGCGTAACACCCACAGCCAGTCGGTGGCACTGCGGGTCGCGAAGATACTGCTACCACCGGTCAGGACCACCGGAACACCGGCACGTTCCAGCGCGGCCCGCACCACCTCGAGCTGGGTATGAGTGCGGACCAGCACCGCGATATCACCGGGGGCCACCGCCCGTTCCCGGGTGCCGTCGGCCACGGCGTCCGGGGTCGCCCGTCCCACCCGGGTGCCCGGCGAATCCGTCACCACCGTTCCGGATTCGAGGAGGGCGACGATATCGGATGCCACATCGGCCGCGACCCGAGCCCGCTGCCGGTGGATATTCGGGAACCCGGACGCGCCGCGCGGGCCCGCGCCGGTCCGCGGCAGGCACCGCAACCGCAGCGGGGTGGTCAACTCGGCGGGACCGCGCAGCCGGCTCCACGGCTGGGTGGGCGTGACAATGGGCACCACGATCTCGTCGTGGCCCAGCGCCGCTCCGCCCAGCAGATATTCGAGCGCGGCGAGCAGTCCCGCGTCGCTGCGCCGGTTGGTGGTGAGCTCGCGGCGTGTGCCGGCATGCCCGACCGCGTCCAGATAGCTCAGTACCTCGGCGCCGCGGAACGCGTAGATCGCCTGTTTCGGATCGCCCACCAGAACCAGCGGGTTGTGGCCGTGGAAGGCCCGGCGCAGGATCTCCCACTGCAGCGGATCGGTGTCCTGGAATTCGTCGACGAGCACCACCTGGTAGCGGTCCCGGATACGCCGGCACGCGGCCGGACCGCGCGCCGGGTCGGCGAGGATATCCCGGAGCAACCCCAGCAGATCGTCGAAGTCCCGCAACCCCGCGAGCCGTTTCCGGCGTTCGGTTTCGGCACGGACCGCGGCCGCGAACGCGACCCGCTGCGCCGAGGTCTCATCGGTATCGGGCGTGAGCCGGGCCTGCCGGTCACGCACCGCCGCGAGCGCGAACCGCTGGGCCTGCTTCACCGAGAACGGCGCCGCGGTCCGCGCGAAGCGGCTCAGGTACAGATCGTCGACGACGGTGCGGACGAGGTCGTCGGCCTCCTCCACCAGGCGCGCACCGGGCTCGAGGTCACCGGCCAGGCCGAGTTCGGCCAGCATGCGCTGGCAGAAGCTGTGGGTGGTGGCGATGACCCCGGCGTCGAAATCCGAGAGCGCGGCGCGCAATCGGGTCCGGCGTGCGCGGACCTCCTCCGGTTCCGCGTCGGCCAGATGGCGGATCAATTCGTCGGAGGCGGTCCGGGCCGCTTCGGGGTCGGCGAGTGCGGCGGCGACGGCGACGAACCGGTCGCGGGTGCGCATCCGCAGTTCCTGGGTCGCCGCTCGGCTGAAGGTGACCAGGAGCAACCGTGAGATGTCCACGCCGGCCTCGGCGACATAGCGGACGGCGAGCCCGACGATGGCATAGGTCTTACCGGTACCGGCACTCGCCTCGAGGACGGTGGTGCCGTCCGGCAGCGGGCCGCAGAGCGCGAACGCATTGCCCACCGGTGGCGCGGGCGCGGTCGTGGTCACAGCTGCTCCCTCCCACGGTGGCAGGCGGCGGTCATGGCGCCCCCTGCTGTTCGGCGCGCAGCAGCGGCACCCACAGGCGGCGGGCGATCGACCCGAAACGGGTGTTCTCGATCGGTTCCCCGGCCGGTGCCGGTGCGGCGGTGAGGTCGCGTAGGTCGGGTGCCAGACCCCAGACGTACCGCAGATTCCGGTCGGTGTGTTCGGCGAAATCCCTGGTCTTGTCCCCGCCGCCGAATTCGCGGTCGGCGGCGGCGATCGCCTCTTCCGGGGGCAGCCGCCGGTACCGCGCCTCGGCGTAGGCCGCGGTGGTGGCCGTGGAGATGGGCAGCGGTTCGGTGAGACCGGCATCGCGCAGCGCGACCAGGGTGCGCAACATCGTTGTCGCCTCGGTCGCGTCGGGCGCGGTGAGTTCGGCCCGCCAGGCGGGGGTCGGGAAGCGGCCCCGGCCGGTCACCGCCGCCCGCCACGACCGTTCGTCGGTGACCGCCAGCGCCAGCAGCGACACCCACGCCGCGAGCCGGTGTTTGGGCGCGACCCGCGAATACGTGGTGCGTACCAACAGGTCCCCGCGTACTTCGGCGACCGTGCCGGTGAGGCGGCGGCCGCCGCCGAGGTCGAACGAGATATCGATATCGCGGGGCGGCTGAGTGTAGTGGGGACCGGCGGCCCGGACCAGGGTTTCGACGGTGCGTTCCACATCGTTCAGTACGGCCCGCCCGAGTTCGGCGGGCGGCAGGATACCGCGCCGCCATTCGGCGGCCCGCAGTTCGGCCGGGTCGGCACCGGCCAGGCGCGCGGCGAGCATCCGCTCACCCAGTGCCCAGGTCTCGAGTCCGCCGAACTCGATGGGCAACCGATCGGCGATATCGTCGTCCTGGTCGGGGACCCGCACTCCGAGCCGCTGCCACAGGAACCCGCGCACGGGATGTTCCAGGAAAGAGATCAGCTCCGCCAGCCCGATCTCGGTGGTCTCGGCACCGGGTAGGGTGCGGGTGAGCAGTTCCGGTGGCGCGGTGGGTGCCGCGCCCATCGCCCGGGCGCCCGCGAAAGCGACGGCATCGAAACCGAACGGCCGCGCGGCGGCGAAATTACGCGGATCGTGGGCCTGCAGCGGGTGACGGGTGAGCACCTCGGCCATCCCGGCGGCACCGACATGGGCACGCAGCACATCGAGCAGTTCGGCGATCGGCACGGCGGGCGGCCGGTAGGCGCCGGTGACGGGATCGGCGCCGGTGTGTACAACCACCAGGGTGTCGCGGGCGGCAGTGATCGCGTCCAGTAGCAGCTGCCGATCCTCGGAACGCGGATCGCGTTCACCCAGTAGCGGTTCGCGGGCCGGCACCTCGTCACCGTCGATGCCGGCACCGCGCGGGAAGATCTCGTCGTCCACGCCGAGCAGCACCACCACCCGGTGCGGCACCGAGCGCATCGGGGACAGACCGCACACGGTGAGTTCGCCGGTGCGGAAGTTGGCCCGGGCCGGGGCGGCGGCGAGGCGCTCCTGTAGCAGACCGGTGAGATCGGCCAGCCGCAGCTCGACGGCACCGGCGTGGGCGGTGGCGGCCGTCAGCTCCCGGCGCGCCTCGGTGCGGACCCACACCTGCGACTCCGGCACATCGGTCAGCAGATCCAGGGCCCGGTCCAGCACCGCGGTCCACTGCGCCGCGGGCCCGGACCCCTGCAGATCGCGCAGGACCGAGGCCAGCCGGTCGACGTATTCGGCGAACCGGCCGGCCAGGTCGATATCGTTGCTGTCCACATCGTCGAGCGGCAGCACCCGGTCCAGCCAGCTCCCGGAGGTCTCGTCGGCGGTGACCCCGAGCAGGATCCGGTCCACCGCGGCGTTCACCGTGTTCTGCTCGAAATCCCCGAGATCGAAGGCCTGCCGCTGCCGCCGGCCGATGCCCCACCGGGCACCGGCCTCGACCGCCCACTCCCGCAACCGCTCGATATCGTCATCGTCGAAACCGCAGGCGCGGCGCACCGGTTCAGCGGCCGCCAGATCCAGCACCTCGGTGACGGTGACCCGGCCGCGGGCCAGTTCCAGCAGGGTCGATACCACGCCGAGCAGCGGATTGGTGACCGCCCGGCCGCGGTCGGCGAGGCGCACGCGCAGCCGGTGCCCCGGATGCCGGCCATCGGCACGGTTTTCCGTGCCCGCCGGACCGGGATGCCCGAACGCGGCGCGCAGCAGCGGGGCGAATGCCTCGACCTCCGGGCACATGATCAGCACATCGCGGGGTTCGAGTGTCGGGTCGGCGGCGAAGAGGCCGAGCAGGCACTCCCGGAGTACTTCCACCTGCCGGACCGGGCCGTGACACGCGTGCACCTGCACGCTGCCGTCGGCCCCGGCGTCCCCGGGGACGGGCGGCCAGCGGTCGTCACGAATGTGCCGCTGAACCAGTCCCAGCAGTGTCGCCGGCGGCTCGTCCCGGCCGGAGAAGTCGTCCGCGCGCACTGGCGGGACACCGGCTCGGACCCGCGTGCCCGGCGAATCCGGGTACCGCACATCGGTGGCGGCCCCGGGCAGGCGCACCTGGAGTTCCCGGATATCCCGGCTCAGGCCCGCCAGCAGCGGATGCCGCACCCGGGTGACCGAATCGTCGCGTGCCCGTTGCGGTTGCGGGTCGGTGCCGGCCAGCGCGTCCCACATGGCCGGGCTGGGATGCGCCAGCCACAGATGCAGCTCGCGCCGCTCGGCCACCGCAGCGAGCACCGCCAGGTGGGCGGCGGGCAGCCGGGTCGCGCCGAAGAGCGACAGGCGCGGCGGTAGATCCACCGCGCCCGGATCGGCCCGCAGTCGACTGCAGGTGGTGGCCAGCCGGTCGGCCGGGTCGGGCGTGCCGACCGCCGCGCGCAGTCGCCGCCACAGCGCCGGTTGCCAGCTCAGATCGTCGGGCAACGGCCGGCCGGTGCCGTCGGTATCGTCGCCGCGCGACCATTCGCTGATCAGGCCCGGGCGCTGGACCGTGTAACTCGCGAAGAGCGCGGCCAGCCGGGCGGCGGTCGCGTACCGGCGGCCGCGCCGGTGTTCGGGGCCGGCGACGGACCCGGGCTCGGCTCCGGCGGACACCGGATCTCGGTCGTCCAGTCCGAGGTGGCGGGCGAGGACGGCGCACCACGGTTCGCGTACCGATTCGTCGATCACCCGCAGCAGCGTCCATACCACCCGGTCGGGCGACCACGGGTCCTCATGCGGACCGAAACCGCTGATCGCGGCCGATATCTCCTCGACCAGTGCGGCCGGGGCGGGGAACCGGATATTGGCCGCGACACCGTCACCGGAGGCCGCCGAAGCCCCCAGCACACCCGAGAGTTGCTGTGTCAGCCAGCGTTCCACGCCCTTACCGGGCACCGCGACAACCTCGGCGGCGAACGGATCGGGCAACGGTTCGGCGAGCAGCCCGGCCAGCGCGGTGACCAGCGTATCCGCGCGTTCGGCACGGTGGATGTGCAGCGCCATCTCCGCCCTTCCGCTCGGCCCGATCACCATCCTTCGTCACGTCCGCACTGCTCGGGCGGGCGCATCGTCCACCTGTTTATACGCCCGCCGTCCGACACCGCCGGCCAAGACCCCACGACGGAGCGGACAACCCCGGGACAGGAGATCATCCCTGAATGTCCCTAGCGCCAAAAGCTTTTACCGGATATCAACACACGGCGCACAGTGATTTAGCGCACATGAGTCACCGACACGCGGCCGTATGGCGGCGATCTCGCGGTCGCACTGTGTCACAGTGCAACCCCCGGGAGGAACGGTTACCGCACGAAAGGCTGGTTCGCGTCGATGAAAGCGCTGGTTGTGCCCCTGATACCGAAGGACGGGTTCACCGTCCGCCGGTCCGGTGACCGGTGGGAGCTCGTCAACTCCCGGCACTACGGACGAACTGTCGTTCTGCACTCGTGGCCGCGCGAGGAACACACCGAAGCATTCGAGCACTGCTATCGCCTCAACGGCCGCGCCGCCGCCGCGCTGAAGGCCACCGCGCGGGTCCGCTAGCGGTCCGGGGGAAAACGTGCGCGCAGAGCGCCGATATGACAAGGTGTTTCCTCGTGCGTTACCCCCTGCTCACCGGTGCGGCTCCCCGCGTGGCCGCACCCGCCACTGTCCTGGCCGCCGCCGCGATCCTGTTCGCCGGTGTGCCCTCCGGCCTACCCTCGGCCGATGCCGTACCGCACGCCCATGCCCAGGGTTGCGCGAACGGCTTCGACTGCGATCTGGCCGCCCGCATCGAATCCGTGAACGCGTATCTGGACTCCCGCCCCGGCGTGACCGGCTACGTCGTCCGTGACCGTCGGACCGGCGCGGTCTACGCCAGCCCGCATGCCGAGGACATGGTGTTCACCGCGTCCACCATCAAGCTGGCCATTGCCTCGGATCTGCTCAACCGTGCCCGGGTCGGGGCCATCACCCTGCCGCCGGAGGATCGTCAGCTCATGGAGCAGATGATGGCCACCTCCAACGACCAGGCCACCGATATCCTGTGGAACAAGTACTCCGGTCTCGACGGCCAGGCGTTCAACAATGCGTTCCGCGCGAACGGTATGACCAGCCTGCGGCCCGAACCGTCCCCCAACGGGCGTCCGAACTGGGGTTTCCAGAAGACCACCGCGGCCGATCTGGACCGGCTCATGTCCAATGTGCTGGACCGGATGCACTCCGACGATCGCGGCTACCTGCTCGACCTGATGCGCCGGGTCGATTCCAACCAGCACTGGGGTGTGTGGGGCGCCGGCGCGGCCATGCGCCCGGGCCTGAAGAACGGCTGGTCGGAGGAGCAGGGCGGCTGGGTGGTGAACTCGGTCGGTTTCGCCGGGCCGGGTGAGCGCTACACGCTCGCGATCATGACCGCGATGAACGGTGAGGGCGGCTACCGGGAAGGCGCCGAAACCGATACGACGATCGCCGAAAAACTGCTGGCCGGACGCTGACCACCGCGACCGGCGTACTTCGGGCCCCCGTTGCCGTAACGGGGGCCCGAAGTCGTTCTCGGGTGATGTCTCAGTCGAGCCGGCGCAACCGCATCGGGGCATCGTCGCGGGGGAACGGGATGGTGGTGAAGCCCCACGGCATCCGATAGGTGTCCGGGAAGCTCCACTCGTAATCGCGGACGAGCGCCGAGATGATCGTCTTGACCTCGAAGGTGCCGAAGTGCATCCCGATGCACTTGTGCGAACCGGCGCCGAACGGCATCCAGGCCAGCCGGTGCGATTTGTCCTCGCGCCGCTCCTCGGAGAACCGTAACGGATCGAAGACCTCGGGGGCGGTCCACAACTCCTCGAGCAGATGGTTCACCCGGTACCCGAGGTCCACCGGGGTACCGGCGGGGATGTAGTGACCGAGGATCTGGGTATCACGGACCGCGCGGCGCACCATCCCGGGTACCGGCGGCATGAGGCGCAGGCTCTCCTTGACCACCAGATCCAGCGTGCGCAGGGTGTCCAGATCGGCGATCGTCGGCGACTGGTTGTCCAGATCCAGCGCCCGCACCTCCGCGCGCACCTTATCCTGCCATTCCGGATGTTTGCCCAGATAGTAGGCAACGGCCGTGGCAGTGGTCGTGGTCGTATCGTGCGCGGCCATGATCAGGAAGATCATATGGTTCACCACGTCGGCGTCACTGAACACCGACCCGTCCTCGGCCCGCGCGTGACACAGGCCCGAGAAGAAATCCGGGGCATCGCTGCGTCGTTTCTCCGGCAGCATCGCGGTGAAGTACTCCTCGAGTACGGCGCGCCCGCGCAACCCCGCGCGCCATTTCCCGCCGGGCACACTGTGGCGCATCAGGGCCAGCCCGGCGTGGGTGCAGGCGACGAAGGCGTCGGTGAGATCCTTGCGCCGGTCACCGACCTCGACCGCCATGAAGGTCTCCCCCGCGATATCGAGGGCCAGTTCCTTGATCGCCGGGAACAGTTGTACGGTCCGGCTCGCGCCCCTGCCCTCCGGCACCCAGCGGCCGATACTGGCGCGCACCACCGGGGTCAACTCGGCAAGGTGGGCCTCCAGACGTTCCCGGGTGAACGCCTGCTGCATGATCCGGCGGTGGAACATGTGCTCGTCGAATTCGAGCAGCAACAGCCCGCGACGGAAGAAGGGCCCGATGAAGTAGTCCCACCCCTGCCCGAAATCGCGGCGGCGGCGCCCGACCACCTCGTCGATGGCTTCCGGCCCGGCGGCGAACACCCGGTCCATCCCCATGGAACTGTTGATGTTCACCGGGCCGAAGCGACGGTACTTGTCCAGGAGCTCGGCCGGACCCCAGCGCATGTAGTGGAACGTGCGCCCCAGATACGGCAGGCCCGCGTCGCCGCGTACAGCCACGGTGTCGCTACCGCGGGGTGGGGTGGCCAGCGTCCGCTGCCGGTCCGGCACTTTCAACAGCAGCCGGTCGACCATACTCCGGTGTGGGATCTCGATGAGCGCCGAATTCTCGGTATCGGTGCGCGCACGCGCGCGGGGCGCGGCGACACGGTCGACGGTGACCATGGCGAAACCTCCTGAGAGACAGTACCCATCGTATTGTCTTTGTTGCAACGGCTCAGCCGATTCCACCGAATCGGTATCATCCCGCCTCCCGCCGAGACCCCGTCGCAATGGCTATCGTGGTGAGTTGCCGCACCACCGCGAGTGAACAACGGGCGTCTGACTGTGTCGTACCCGGGTACTGCTACTACCGTGTGCGTTGTCAGGAAATGATCACCAGGGCAGCACCGGGCCCACCGCCGGCGAGGAGCGACCATGAGCACGCAACCTGTTGGAAACGGCCGGCACCGCGTCGTCGTCATCGGATCGGGTTTCGGCGGCCTGTTCGGCACCAAGCACCTCAAACGCGCCGACGTCGACGTCACCCTCATCTCCAAAACCACCACCCACCTCTTCCAGCCGCTGCTCTACCAGGTCGCGACCGGCATCCTGTCGGTCGGCGAGATCGCACCGGCGACCCGGCTCGTGCTGCGCAAACAGAAGAACGCCCGAGTGCTGTTGGGCGAGGTGACCGAGATCGACCTGGAAAAGCGCACCGTCACCTCGGTGCTGCTCGGCGAGAAGACGGTCACACCCTACGACAGCCTCATCCTGGCCACCGGGGCTCAGCAGTCGTATTTCGGCAACGACCAATTCGCCACCTTCGCGCCAGGCATGAAGACCATCGACGACGCCCTGGAACTGCGCGGTCGCATTCTGGGTTCGTTCGAACAGGCCGAGGTCGCACAGACCCAGGAGGAGCGCGACCGGCTGCTCACCTTCGTGGTCGTGGGCGCCGGACCGACCGGCGTCGAACTGGCCGGGCAGATCGCCGAACTCTCCGACCGCACGCTCGAGGGCACCTTCCACAATATCGATCCCCGCGACGCCCGGGTTATCCTGGTCGAAGGCGCAGGCGCGGTCCTGGGCCCGATGGGCCCGAAGCTCGGCGGTAAAGCGCAGCGGCGCCTGGAATCCATGGGTGTGGAGATCCAATTGAACGCCCTGGTCACCGATGTGGACGCGCACGGGGTCACGGTCAAGGATTCCGACGGCACCAGCCGCCGCATCGAATCGGCGTGCAAGGTCTGGTCGGCCGGGGTGCAGGCCAGCCCGCTGGGCAAGATGGTCGCCGACCAGTCCGACGGCACCGAGGTCGACCGGGCCGGGCGGGTCGTGGTGGAACCCGATCTCACGGTCAAGGGGCATCCGAGTGTCTTCGTCGTCGGCGATCTGATGTCGGTGCCGGGAGTCCCTGGCCAGGCCCAGGGCGCTATCCAGGGCGCCACCTATGCCGCGAAACAGATCCGTGCCGAGCTGGCGGGCAAGCAGACGGCACCGGAACGCAGGCCGTTCTCCTATTTCAACAAGGGCAGTATGGCGACGATCTCGCGCTTCAGCGCGGTCTGCCAGGTGGGCAAACTGGAGTTCGGCGGGTTCATCGCCTGGCTGGCCTGGCTGGGCCTGCACCTGTACTACCTGGTCGGCTACCGCAGCCGGATCACCACGATCATCCAGTGGTTCGTCACCTTCCTCGGCCGTACCCGCGGCCAGATGGCGGCGACCGAACAGTGGATCTTCGCGCGCCTGGCCCTGGAAGCGGTGTACGGCGACAGCGAAGCAGGCGAGAAGTACGTCCGCGGCGCGGCGGGGCGCCGGCCCCCGGCGCCCTCACCCGGGACTCCGGCCGTCACCGCCGAAGCCGTCGACACCGGCGCGCCCGGGAAACCGGGTGGCGATCGCAAAGTCGGCTGACCGGGCTCACCTCCCCGATACAGCGCCCTTTCGGAGCTAACATCTGGCAATCAGATCATCTCCGCAGAGAGGCGCCTATGGGTAAGCACAGGACAACCGCCCGTTCCCGGCGTGCCGCCGGCTCGGTCGTCGCGGCAGGAGCCGTCCCACTCATCGCGGCGCTGATCGGCGCCGGGACGGCCCGCGCCGATGTTCTTCCCGCCCCGCTCGACCCACCCGCTGTTCCGGCAGTACTGCCGTCGCCGCCCCCGCTGCCCGCGCTACTGCCGCCGCTACCCATGCTGCCCGCCGGTCTGCTCCCGCCCGCACCGGATCCGGCCGTGGATCCGCTCGGCGCGGTCACCGGCGCGGTCCAGGCGGCCACCCGGTCGGTCACCGATGCCGTCACCTCGGCTACCGATCGGTTCACCCACCCGGTCCCCGGGGCACCGCTGCCCGCGGTCCCGATACCGGCGGCGACTCCCAGCCCGGGGCCCGTGGACGACTACCCGGCGGCCGGAACCCCATCGCGGGCGGCCCGCCCGGCCACACCGATCGAGGCTCCGCCCGGCACCCTGCGGGTCGGCGACCTCGAGATGAGCCTGCCGTTCGATACACGTGAGCTCAATGCCGGGGCCGACCGGGCCCAGGAACAATTGACGGCCTTCCTGGATTCGTCCGGTATCGAGCGCGGCCGGGCGGACCGGGTCGCCGCCCAGGCCATGAGCTCTGGACTGATCGGCGCCGGGGTCGGAGCCGCGGTCGCGGCACCGGTGGCCATTCCGTTCGCAATGCTCGGCGCCGCCGCGGGGTTCGTGGTCGGGCTGCCCTTCCTCCCCACCGGACTCGTCGTCGGCCCCGTCCTCGGCGCGACCCTCGCCTATGGGATCGTCACGGTACCGGCCGTGATCGCCGGGGCCGCGCTCGGCGCCGCGTTCGGAGCGACCGACGGTTTCACCACGCAACCGTTCGGCCCACTGCCACCGCTGTAACCGAGCACCCAGGACGCCCGGAGCACACCGTCCGGCAGTTCGCCGCACGGACGGTACAGGGCCCTTCGACGGGCTCCTGCGCGAAACCGAACGACAAAACGACCCGTGCCGTGCCCCCGGCACCGGTCCAGCGGCAGGCCGGCACGGCGGCACGGCGATCATCGGCGACTCCGGTGACCGGCCCGGCCCCCGTTCGGGCGCGGGCCGCCACACACCGCGTACCGCCGATCACGGCTGTGCCGCCGCCGATTCCGGCCGTCGTCGGTTGCGCGCGGCCGAAGCCGAACCGGCACGGCGCCGTTCGCCGAGGCGCTCGGGAATTCCGAATACCACCACTTCGCCGAGCACACCGGCGAACCACCGGCCAACTATCGCCCTATCACCGAAAACTCGCACTACCTGTTGTTGCAAGGCGACTGAACAGGTCGAACCCATCCGCGCCGCCCTCCGGAACGAATTTCTGGCAAACCGACAAATTCCCGGAGAAAGGCGACCATGGGTAAGCACAGGGCAACCGGTCCGTCCCGGCGTGCTGCCGGCTCGGTCGTCGCGGCGGGCGCGATCCCGCTCATCGCGACACTGATCGGCGCCGGCACCGCCAATGCCGAGGTACTCCCCGCTCCACCCGCGTCATCCCCGCTCCCCGCCGCGTTACCGGCGCTGCCCCCGGCCCCGATCGCGACGGTGGACCCGTTCGGCGCGGCCACCGATACCGTGCAGGAGGCCGCGCGGGTCGCGATCCGTTCGGCCACCGATACGATCACGGCGGCCACGGCACCGTTCACCCACGCCGCGCCTGCGGTTCCCGCGGTTCTGCGGCCGGCCGTCATCGCGGACCCGCTCGCACCGATGCCCGCGACGCGGCCGGTACCGAATCACGCCTATCTCGCACCGCAGGGTGAATTGCACGCGCCCACAGCGGTCGCGCCGGTCGCGCCGATCGAGGCGCCGCCGGGCAAACTGCGGATCGGCAACCTCGAGATGGACGCGCCGTTCGATGTGCGCGAGATCAATACCGGCGCCGCGCAGACCGAGGCGCAGCTGGCCACCTTCCTGGACTCGGTCGGCGTCGAGCGCAGCCGCTCGGACAAGATCGCCGCGCAGACCCTGGGCTCGGCCGCCATCGGCGCCTCGGTGGCCAATACGCTGGCCTCCCCGCTCGCCGGAACCTCGGCCATGGTCGGCGCGGTCGCCGGCTTCATCTCCGGGATCCCGTTCCTGCCGATCGGGCTCGTCATCGGGCCGGTCCTGGGCGCGGCCATCGGTTACGCGGTGATCGCCGCGCCGGCGGCTGCCGCCGGCGCGGCCATCGGCGGAGCGGTCGGCGCGGCAGACGGTTTCGCCGCCGCCCCGTACGGCAGCCCGCCGGCGCAGTGATCGGGGGTGGCCGGCGGTCCACCGGCCGCCGGCCACCCTCACCGGTCGTCGGCCGGCGAATCGGCCGGGCGTTCACCCCGGCCCACCACGAAGGCAATCACCCCCATCAGCAACAGCACCCCGGCGCCGGCCGCGATGGAGGCGTGCGCACCGGTGACAAACGATTCCCGCGCCGCGGCCAGCAGTCCGGAATCGGCCGCGTAACGCTGGATCGTCTCCCCGAGGGTCGGCGCGAACTCACCGCCGGCTCGGAAGACGAGCGCCGCGAGCGAGCCCAGCAGGGCCAGGCCCAATGCGTTGCCGAGTTCGAAACTGGTTTCGGAGATGCCGACCGCCGAACCGGCCCGTTCCGCCGGGACCGAGGCCACCGCCACCTCCGAGACCAGCGTGAACACAATGCCGTAGCCGATACCGGCGATCGCCGAGCCGGCCACGTACCAGCCCGCGCCCCCGTCGGCGCCGATACCGAGTACCAGCAGGTTGCCGACCGCGGCCGTCACCAGTGCTGTGACGAACGCCCACCGCACACCGAGCAGCCGGGCCACCGCCGATCCGTTCACCGAGAAGATGAATACGGTGATCGCCATGGGGATGCCGAGTACAGCCGCCTGCAGGGGGTCTCGCCCGGTCACCGACTGCAACCAGATGCTGCTCAGATAGCTGAGCCCGGCCAGCGACATCATCGCGGCGGTACTCGACCCGATGGCGACCGAGAACCGGGCGCGGGTGAACAGCGACAGATCGACCAGGGGGTGGGTCAGTCGCCGCTGCCGACCTACGAACAGGGTCAGCACCGCCGCTCCGAGGACCGCGCTGACGAGGGCCTCGACATCGGGCCCGCGCTCGGCGATGTGCTTCACCGCGTACACCGCGGGCAGGATGCCGCCGATGGACAGTGCCACGCTGGGCAGATCGAGCGGTCCCAGCGCGGCGGTCCGATGCTCGGGCAGCAGCAGCGGCGCGAACGCCAGCAGCACCAGCAGGACCGGCACATTGATCAGGAACACCGACCCCCACGAGAAATGGTGCAGCAGGACGCCGCCGATGATCGGCCCGACGGCCGAGCCCCCGGCGAAGAACGCCGTCCAGATACCGATCGCCCGCGAACGTTGCCGGTGATCCGGGAAAAGGTCGGAGATGAGCGCCAGACTCGACGGGAGCAGGGTGGCCCCGCCGATTCCCATCAGCGCGCGGGCCGCGATCAGCCCCGCGGCGCTGGGCGCGAAGGCCGCGATCGCCGAGGCGGCGCCGAACACGGTGGCGCCCACCAGCAGGACGGTCCGGCGGCCGATGCGGTCACCCAGATTGCCCATGGTGATCAGCAGACCGGCGATGAGGAACCCGTAGATATCCAGGATCCACAATTGCTGGGCGGCAGACGGGTCGAGGTCGGCGGTGAGGGTGGGCAACGCCAGGAACAGCACCGACATATCCATGGACACCAGCAGCACCGGCAGCAGGAGTACGGCCAGACCGAACCAGGCACGCCGCCCGCCGCTCGTATCCGGTGCGGCCCGCGCCGCCTCCGCGTTCGTCATCGCTGTTCCTTCCCGGTCGTCGGTTCACCCAGTCGTAACACGCGCGACCGCGGCGGCTGTTCCGGGCCACGGCGCCGAGCGGCGATGATCACCACCACCCCGGCGGGCGCGGCCCGTGGTGGCCGTGTTTCGATCCGACGGTGAGCGCCGATATCGCCATCTGCGGGCTCGGGCCGGCCGGGCGCGCGCTCGCCCACCGCTGCCTGGCCCGCGGGATGACCGTGCTCGTCGTGGACCCGAATCCGCGGCGGGTCTGGCGGGCCACCTACGCCGCCTGGTCCGACGAACTCCCGGCCTGGCTCGACGACTCCGTCGTCGCCACCACCGTCGCGCGACCACGGGCGCACGGCCTGCGCGATCACAGCATCTCGCGGGCGTACTCCGTATTGGACACCCCCCGGCTCCAGCAGTCCCTCGACCTCACCGGGGCCACGGTGGTGCCGGGGCGGGCGGTGGCACTCGACCGCCGCACGGTGACACTCGACAGTGGCCGGGTCCTGCGCGCCGGCCGGGTCGTCGACGCACGCGGACTGCGGCGCCGCCCGGGCCGTGCCGAGCAGACCGCCTACGGCCTGAAACTGCCCCGCGACGCCACGTCGGACCCCGCCCTGTTCATGGACTGGCGATCGGACAACGGTGCCGCGCCGGGCGCTCCCCCTTCGTTCCTCTACGCGGTACCGCTGGGGACCGACACCGTGCTGTACGAGGAAACCTGCCTCGTGGGCGCACCCGCCCTCACCCAGCACGAACTCGCGCGCCGCCTGCACCGTCGGCTGCGGGCGCGCCGCATCGCGACAGCGGGCGACGAATCGGTGGAGCGGGTGCGCTTCCCGGTGGCCGGCGGCAGGCCGGGCGCGGGCCGCTTCGGCGCGGCAGGCGGGTATCTGCATCCCGCCACCGGCTACAGCGTCGCGGCCGCACTGGCGGCCGCCGAGTCCGTCGCCGCCGGCGGCTCGGGGTGGACCGCCGCGGCGCGCGCGGTTTACCGGCTCCGGCAGGCCGGGCTGCGGGCATTGCTGGCGTTGCCGCCGACCGAGATCCCGCGATTCTTCGACGCGTTCTTCGACCTCGATATCGAACTGCAACGCGCCTATCTCTCGCGGCGCGACGACCCGGTCGGCACGCTCACCGCCATGTCCGAGCTCTTTTTCGGGCTTCCGGGTCCCGTGCGGGCCCGGCTCGCGGCGGCGACACTCGGACTACGACCGATCTCGCCCCGGGGGTCCGGTTCGGTCATCATGGAGTGATGCGGTCAATCTGGAAAGGCTCGATCGCGTTCGGGCTGGTGAACGTCCCTGTGAAGGTCTACACCGCCACCGAGGACCACGACATCAAATTCCATCAGGTCCACGCCGCGGACGGCGGGCGGATCAAATACGACCGCGTGTGCACGATATGCGGAAAATCGGTCGCATTCGCCGATATCGATAAACAATACGAGTCGCCGGAAGGGGAGAAAGTCGTCCTCACCGACGATGATTTCGCCAAACTGCCGGTGGCCGAGAAACACGAGATCCCGGTTCTGCAATTCGTCCCGTCGGATCAGATCGATCCCATCCTGTACGACAAGACCTACTATCTGGAACCGGATTCGAATACCCCCAAGGCGTACGTGCTGCTCGCCGCCACCCTCGAACGTATCGACCGCACCGCGCTCGTGCACTTCACCCTGCGCCAGAAGACCAGACTCGCGGCCATGCGGGTCCGGGACGGCATGCTGGTGCTGCAGACCCTGCTGTGGCCCGACGAGGTGCGCGCGGTCTCCTTCGAATCGCTGGAGGAAGCCGGCACCCCGCGGCCCCAGGAGATCAAGATGGCCGAAACGCTGGTCGAGTCCATGTCCGACGATTTCGACCCCGACCAGTACACCGACGAATACCAGGTCGAGTTGCAGCGCCTGCTGGACGAGGCCGTCGCCAGCGGTGGCGGCAAGGCACCCGAACGCCCCGAGGCGGCCGCCGCGGAGTCCGATGCCGAGGTGGTCGATCTGGTGGCCGCGTTGCAGCGCAGCCTGGAGGCCAGCGGCGCGGGCGGGGGCACGGAATCCGCGGTCCCGAAGAAAGCGCGGAAGTCGCCGGCCAGGAAAGCGCAACCCCGCAAGACCGCGGAGCCGAAAGCCCGGAAAACCACCCAGAAGCGGACCCGTAAGGGCGCGTGAACCGGGTCAGACCGCTTGGATGAACCAGTCGAGGCGGCCCTCGGTGCCTACGCTGGTGTGGTCATAGTGGAATCCGAGCCGGTGCGCCAGCGCCATCGCTGCCTTGTTGTCCGGATCGATCCGCAGCACCGCCTCGTCGGCCAGATCGTGCCGAGCCAGATATCGGCATGCCAGCACGACACTGCGGCCGGCGACACCTCGGCCCCGCCACGGCGCGTAGATGCCGAAGGCGATATCGGCCTGACGTTTGGCGAGGAATTCCTGTTCCACCGCCAGGTCCAGGGTCCCCGCCAGCGCATGGGTCAGCGCGTCCACCACACCGAAGGTCTTGCACGGGCCGTCCTGCGCCCACTGGTCGGCGCAGCGTTCGAAATCGGCCACGACATTCGGGGTTCCCGGTCCCGGGGCGCGGCGCATCGATTCCCGGTCCTGAGCCGCCAGATGCGCGGCGGTATCGGCCACCTCGATCGGCCGTAGCCCGATCACCCCATCCGATATCAGCACGCGATCATGATCTGCACATCACGCCGCGTTCGACAAGCCTCGGCTACGGCGCGCCGCGGACGAAACCCTGGTACCGCAATTGTGACCGCGCACATACGGTGCGATAACCGATTTCACCGGACACGCCCGGCGGATCTCGCCGCGGTTGTCCGCCGGAGGGATACTCGGCCTATGACCGCACACGAAGACGATCCGCACCGGCTCGTATCAGCTGCCGTCGTAGTGGGTGTGGACGGTACTCCCGCCGCGCATTCGGCCATCCGCTGGGCAGCGGCGGTCGCGGCCCGGCGCGGCCGCCGCCTGATCCTGGCCTACGGCATGAACTCGACCCCGGCCAAGACGTGGCTGGTCGCCTACCAGCCCATGGTGGACGAAGCCGTGCAGACACTGAAAACCCACGGTGAACAGGTACTGGCGACCGGCACGCAAATCGCTCGGGAGGCCGCGCCGGGGGTGGAAGCAGATACGTTGCTCTCCGAACAGAGTCCCGCGAAGATGCTGATCGGACTGTCCGAATCCGCGCATATGGTGGTCCTCGGCTCGCGGCGCGGTGGTGCGGTTTCCCATCTGGGCTCGACGATCCTGGCGGTCGCCGCGCACGGCTGCGGCACGATCGTCGCGGTCCGTGAGAACGGGGAGGAGATCACCAGCGGCCCGGTGGTCGTCGGTGTCGACGGCAGCCCGGTCAGTGATACCGCGGTCGCCGCCGCCTTCGCCGAAGCCGCCGAACGCGGAACCGACCTGGTCGCCGTCCACACCTGGAGCGATCTGACCTTCACCGAATTCGCGAGTACCGGTTTGATCGAGATCCCGGCCGAGGATCTGCAGACCGCCGAACAGGCGGTGCTGGCCGAACGGCTGGCGGGCTGGCAGCAGCGCTATCCGGACGTCACCGTGCAGCGCGAGGTGTACCCGTCCACACCGGCCCAGCATCTACGCGAATGGTCCGAACGCGCGCAACTCGTCGTGGTCGGCAGCCGGGGGCGGGGTGGCTTCCGCGGACTGCTGCTCGGTTCGACCAGTCAGTCGCTCATCCAGCACTCCGCGTGCCCGGTCATGATCACCCGGTCGGCCTGACGCGACACCGTAACCCGGACGGCGGCGCAGCGGTCAGCCCGTAAGCCCCGACAGCAGTGCGCGAGTACGATTCGCCTCCGCCCCGCCGGCGAAGACGGAGGCGACGAATTCGGTGGCTCCGGCGTCGAAGACATCACGGATACGGGCCGCGACCTGTTCCTCGGATCCGATGATTGCCAGATCCGCGGGCCCGGCCGCGCCTTCGCGGTCCATCATCGCTCGATACGACGGCAGTGTTCCGTACATCGCGAAGGTGGTGGCCGCCCGTTCCCGGGCGCCGTCGACATCATCGGTCACCAGTACCGGAAGGGTGCAGACGATACGCGCCGGCGACCGGCCCGCGTCGGCGGCAGCAGTGCCGATCGTCGGCGCGATATGGTCGCGAATGGTGGCCGGGCCGGTCATCCACAGCACGGTGCCGTCGGCGTGACGGCCCGCCAGCCGCAGCATCTGGGTCCCGAGTGCGGCGAGCAGTACCGGGATCCGGCCCTCGTCCGGGATCCCGAGTTCCAGATTCCCGCTCAGGGTTTCGCCCGTGTATGAAACCGGCTGCCGCTCCAGCAGCGGGCCCAGCACGGCGAGGTACTCGCGCATATGACGAGCCGGCCGCGCGAACCCGTACCCGTACATGTTCTCGATGACCACCTGGTGCGACAGGCCGATACCGAGGGTGAGCCGGTCCGGACCCACCGCGAGGGCCGTGGTCCGCGCCTGCTGGGCCAGCGCCCCGGGATGGCGCGGGTAGGTGGGCACCACCGCGGTACCGAGTTCGATCCCGGGCACCTGACCACCCGCGACCGCGAGCGCGGTGAGCGCGTCCACGCCGAAGATATGCGAGAGCCAGGCCGAGGCGAACCCCTCATCGGCGACCCGGCGGAGATCGTCGGTGAGCAGGCGCAGCGCGTCGGCTCCGGACCGTTCACTGAGCAGAATTCCGATACGCACGGTGTGCCTCCTCGTCGAGTGACCGGGCCGGATCTCCGGCCGAGCCGGCGGCTGCTCCGGGCGTCGAGCCTACCTGCGTATCCCCGCGGGTTCCGCACGTGGCGACGTCGCGCCGACGCGCCCGCGACCTACTCGACCGGCGCCCCGCGGCGGGGCATGCTGGGTCCATGGACGAGTTTGCGAGCTGGCGGTCGAGCGGAGCGCGTTTCACCCATCGCGGACACCAGATCTTCTGGCGCGCGGGCGGTACCGGATCGTCCGGGACGCTACTGTGCCTACACGGTTTTCCCACCGCGTCCTGGGACTGGCACGCCCTGTGGCCGGAGCTGTGCGAGCAGTTCGAGCGGGTCCTCGCCCCGGATCTGATCGGGTTCGGCTGGTCGGCCAAACCACAGCACTACGACTACACGATCGCCGATCAGGCCGATCTGGCCGAACAGCTGCTCCGGGAACAAGATGTGCAGGGGTTCCACATCCTGGCCCACGACTACGGCGATACGGTGGCCCAGGAAATGCTGGCCCGGGACGCCGAACGCCGGGCGGCCGGCGATCGGTCCCTGGTGATCGAATCGGTCTGCCTGCTCAACGGCGGCCTCTTCCCCGAGGCCCATCGGCCCCGGCCCATCCAGAATCTGCTCGCGAGCCCGCTGGGGCCGCTGGTCGGCCGCTTCGGGAACGAGAAGACCTTCGCCCACAGCCTGAGCGCGGTGTTCGCCGCCGAGTCGCGGCCGGACGAGGAGCAGATGCACCAGTTCTGGATGCTGTGGTGCAGTAAGCACGGGAAGCGCAACGGCCACAAATTGATGGGCTATATGGCCGAACGGCGGGCCCACCGGCAGCGGTGGGTCGGGGCGCTGATCCGCCCGCAGGTCCCGGTCCGGCTGATCGACGGCCTGCGCGACCCGGTATCGGGAGCGCGTATGGTGCGCCGGTACCGCCGGCTGGTCGCCGAGCCCGATGTGGTCGAACTGCCCGATGTGGGGCATTACCCGCAGCTCGAGGCCCCGACCGAGACCCTGCGCGCTTTCCGCGAGTTCCTCGCGTCGCGCGTCGGATAGCGGCCGGGCCCGACGTCCGGAGTGGCCCGCTCGGCGGGCAGGCGCGGGGCGCGGCCGAGAGCGGCCGACCGAAAAGCTTGCGCCGCAACCGGTCACCCGTGCGGTAACGCGCGGCGGGGCCGCGGAAGGTACCCGGCCGGCGGCCCGCGAATGATACCGTCGCTTCTGCGCCCACCGGCGCTTCCGACTCCGCTGCCCGCCGCTCCGGGTCGTCCGGCTCGCGGTGCCGAATCGATGAGGTGCCCCCGAATTGCTCGAGACGGATTTCGGTTCCGGACCCGATCAGCACACCCAGGGTGTGCCGGAGCGGATCACCACGCGGGACGGCCGACGACTGCACGCCATGGTCCTGCCCGGTCCGCCGGGGACGGCAGCACCCACCGTCGTCTTCGAAGCGGGCGCGGCCGCGTCCCGTTCGTCGTGGGGTCTCGTGCAGCCCGCGGTCGGCCGGTTCGCCCGGGCCGTGGTCTACGACCGGGCCGGGCTGGGCCGGAGCCCGGCCGACCCCGCGGGCCGCGCCCTGGACCGGGTCGCCGGCGATCTGGTGGATGTCCTCGATCACTTCGGACCCGGCCCGTTCGTCCTGGTCGGACACAGTGCCGGTGGTGTCATCGTCCGGCTCGCCGCGTCCCGCACCCCGGCACGGATCCGCGGACTCGTGCTGGTCGACCCCACCGACGAGGCGGCCGAACTGTTGTTCGGTGCGGCGATCCGCCGGGTGCAGCGCATCACCCTGGCGGTGCACAGCGCCCTCGCGCGGCTCGGGTTGCTCGGGCTGATGTACCGCTCGATGCTGAACGCGGTACCCGCGGACGTCCGGTGCGATATGGAACGAGAGGCGTTCACCCCGGGTGTCCTGCGCACGCAGTCGGTCCAGGCCCGCACCTTCCTGGACGACCTCGCCCCCTGGCGCGACGATCCGCCCGATCTCGGCGCCATCCCGGTGACGGTGATTTCGGGCGGCCGCGCCGGGGCCGGGATGACCACTCGCATCCGGGCCGCGGCGAACGCCGCCCACGCCCACCGGGCCGCGGTATCGCCCGCCGGTCGCCATGTGCTCGCACCGGCCTCCGGCCACTATGTCCCCATCACCGAACCCGAACTGGTGGTCGAGGAGATCCGGCGTCTCACCGGAGCTCGATCGGCTCCCGTCCGGCCGTGACCGCTCAACCGGCGATGATCCGCGCCAATGCGGAGTCGGAGGCGGCCAGCGCGGCGCGGTCGTAGGTGGAGGTGGTCGCCAGCAGTTCCTCGGCGCCCGTCCGGTCGGTGAGCTGCTCGATCCGGCGCCGCACCGTCTGCGGTGCGCCCGCGATCGCATGCCGTACCGTCGCCTCGACGCGGCGCCGCGTCTGTCCGGTCCACGACGCGCGGTCACCGACCGGCGCCAACGGCGGGAATTCGCCGGTGGACCGGGACTGCGCCATCGCCCAGGCCTCGGGCAGTACGAGTGCGTGTGCCTGCTCGTCGGTTTCGGCAACGGTGACCTCCAGCGCGAGCGTCACGCGCGGCCGCCGGGCCCGCGGGCTCGGCCGGAACTCCCGGCGGTAACCGGCCAGAGCCGCATCCAGATCCGGGCTGTCCAGCAGCGGCCCGCCGAGCACCGCCGGCAGCCCCAGCCGGGCGGCCACCGTCAGTCCCTGCCCGGTGGCCAGGACGTACATGGGAATCGTCCGGTCGCTCACCGGATGCGCGGTGACCGGACCGGTGCCGTCGAGATAGTCGCGCAGTTCGGCCAGATCGGCCGGGAACCGGTCGGGTGCGGCCTCGTCCTGCCGCATGGCCCGGCGCACCGGGGCGGTGAACGCCGGCGAGCGGCCCAGACCCAGATCGATACGCCCCGGAAACAGCGCCTCCAGCATGAGAAACTGCTCCGCCACCACCAGCGGCTGATGATGCGGCAACATCACGCCGCCGGACCCGATGCGGATCGTCGATGTCCGGGAACCCAGCGCCGCCAGCAGAACCGGCGGCGACCCGGAGGCGATCCCGGGCACCGCGTGGTGCTCGGCCACCCAGAAGCGCCGATATCCCGACTTCTCGGCCGCCACAGCCCGTTCGACGGTATGGGCCAACGCGGCCGATTCGGGTTCCCCCACCCGGGTCCGCGATCGATCCAGCAACGACAGTTCCACACCTGTGGAACACCGGATACGTCCCTGGTCTTCCGGGCCGCCGGAACGGGACCCCGCTGCCGGGTTCCGGTCGGGCGGGCCACTATGGCTACCATTGTCCGGATAGTTTGCCCACTGTTCGGAGGACTGCATGGCGCGCAAGGTGATCGTCGAGCTGGTCGACGACTACGACGGAACTTCCATCGCCGAGGAAACTGTCACGCTCGCTCTGGACGGTGTCACCTACGAGATCGACCTGTCGGCGGAAAATGCCGAAAAGCTGCGCGACACAATCGCTTCCTGGACAGCGCATGCGCGTCGGGTCGGCGGCCGGGCAAAGGGTAAACAGCGGCCGCAGGCCACGGGTGGCAATGCCCGGACCCAGATGATTCGCGAGTGGGCCCGCAAGAACGGGCTGGAAGTATCCAGCCGGGGCCGGATCTCGGCGGAGATCGCCGAGGCATATCAGAAGGCCCACCCGTAACCGTCCCCGCGCGGGCGAATTCCGGCTGCTGGGATTCATTACGGCTCCGCCGGAATCGGCGCGGACTTTTCATGAACGGCGAGCGGCGGTCGATCCGGCACAGCCGTGCCCGATCGATCGGTCGGCGGTAGCTTGCGCCGGCCGCGTCCGTCATGGCTGTCTCGCACTTCCCCGGCCCCGTCTCTGCCGATCCCGGCGCAGGATGTGCGAGGGCACTGAGCGCTTATCGCATCCCGCGCACCGTAGGGGTGCCCCGGGCGCAGTAACTCGCGCCCGCGTGGATCCGGGCAAGACCGCTGCAGCGGGCTTGTGGTGGCGTGGACTTCCTCCGGCGCACTTGCGCCGGCCCCGGGACGCCCGACCGCGTGAACAAACCGGCCGAAGAGCATTCGGACCTGCGTAGATACGGAAGTCATCGGGACCGCGACAACCGGTTCCACCGTGGCCGCCGCCGGTTATACCGAGACCCGCCCCGCCGCGAATCAGATCACAGATAGGTAACGAACCCGTCTCCGTCGACGACGGACCGATCGGTATGCCGAGACCGTGGCGGGGGCCGCGAGATGTTCGGCACCGGCCGGGTTCCGCGTGACCGGCACCGGCCGGTCACCTCGACCCTGTGCTCACCTGGACGAAAGGCCCTGCTCCGCGATGCGAACCCGATTGTCTCCGGCGCCGGTGGACGCCCCGAACCGCCGCGCCCTCTGGTTGCTCACCGCCGCGCTCGCGGTCGTCGCCCAAGCTCTCTTCCTGATCGGCGGCAGCACCGCGCCCGCCCGGGCCGCCTTCGACCCCGCCGGAGCGGATTTCTGGGTCGACTCGAGTATGGGCCCGATCAAATCGCGGGTGTTCCGCGCCGCCGACGGCAATACCTCGCGGGTGGTCTACGCACTGGACGGGATGCGCGCCCGCGAAGATCTCAGCGGCTGGGAGATCGATACCGATATCGCCCGGGAATTCACCAGGTGGAATATCAATGTGGTGATGCCGGTCGGTGGTCAGTCCAGTTTCTATACAGATTGGAATGCGCCGAGTTCCTTCCTCGGGGTACCCCCCGGTTCGGGTTCGGCCGCCGGATCGGCCTCCGGGTCGTCGTCGGGCTCCGGCGGGTTGCAGGCCCTGTCGGCCGGCCCCGGCAAGTCCTACACCTATAAATGGGAAACCTTCCTGACCCGTGAACTGCCCGCCGCCCTGCGGGACCGGCTGGGCTTCGCCACCCAGCGCAACGGTGTCTTCGGCCTGTCGATGGGTGGCAGCGCCGCCTTGACTCTGGCCGGCGATCATCCCGGCCAGTTCAGTTTCGCCGGCTCCTACTCCGGCTACCTGAACATCTCCGCCCCCGGGATGCGGGAGGCCATCCGGGTCGCCATGATCGACGCCGGCGGCTACAACGTGGACTCGATGGCAGCCCCCTGGGATCCGAAATGGCTGCGGATCGACCCGTTCGTGGCCGCGCCCCGGCTCGTCGCGAACAACACCCGGCTCTGGGTCTCGGCGGCGAGCGGTCTGCCCACCGCGACCGACAGCCCGAGCATCACCACGGTGAACGGTATGGGCCTCGAGGCGCTGGCGCTGGTGAACACGCGCGCCTTCCAGATCCGGATGGCGACCCTGGGTGCACAGAACGTGCACTACGACTTTCCCGCCTACGGAATCCACGCGTGGAACAACTGGGCCGACCAAGCCCTGCGTATGCTCCCCGATCTCTCCGCGAATATCGGCTGACGGAGATGTCGGTATCCGAGAACAGTTGGCCGAGCACACGATCCGTACCGCCTCGGGTCCGGGCATACCCGCTGTCGAACCCTGCGGACAGTGGGAAAATCGGTAGAGTGAGTCGCCGTGAGTGCTGACGATACGGCCGTTTCCGAAACTCGGGAATCCCCTTCCGCAGCAGCGGGGCCGGGGCTGCCGGTGGGATATCGGTACCGCGCCCGCGACCACTACGTGGTCGGCCGGGAGAAGATTCGTGAATTCGCCCGCGCGGTACAGGATCATCACCCGGTTCACTGGTCCGAGGACGCCGGCGCGGAGTACGGATACGGCGGTCTCATCGCACCGCTGACGTTCTTCTCGGTGCCGGGGTTCCTCGCCCAATCGGAGATGTTCGCCTCCGTCATGACCGGCTACGACCTGAGCCAGATCATGCAGACCGATCAGGTGGTCCGCTACTACCGGCCGATCCGCCACACCGATGCGCTGTTCTTCGAGGTACGCCTGGAATCGTTGCGCCGGGCCTTCGGCGGCGATCTGATGGGATTCCGGACGCTGGTCACCGACCATCGCGACGAACCGGTGCTGGTCTCGCACACCGGCATCGTGGGCCGGGCCGGCGTCGAGTCGAAATTCGCCGATGTCGGCGCCGGGGTTCTCATGCACGGTTTCCGGCCGGGCGACACGACGGATGCCCGGCCCGCACCGCCGCCGGTGACCGGTGATCTGTGGGAGGAACTGGCCGTCGACGCGATACCGTCCACACCGGTGGGCCGTTACACCCGCGCGTTCGAAACCGTCACCGTCGGTACCGAACTCCCGACCCGCACCGTGCGGCTGACCGTGGGCGATCTGGTGAACTACGCCGGCGTGTCCGGCGATCCGAACCCGATCCATTGGAGCGGCGAGGTGGCCGGGCTGGCGGAGCTGGACTCCCCGGTCGCGCACGGCATGCTGACCATCGGTATCGGTGCCGGATTCGTCACGTCGTGGCTCGGCGATCCGGGCGCGGTCCGGGAATACGCGGTGCGCCTGACCAGCCCGGTACATGTCACCGAGGAGGGGGCCGAGGTCGAATACTCCGGCCGGGTGAAGGCGGTGGATCCGGTCGGGCGGACCGCGACGGTCGCGCTCACCGCCCGGCACGGCGGCCGCCGGATCTTCGGGCGCGCGACCGCGGTGGTCCGGCTTCGCTGAGACGGGTCCGCGGCCGGCGCATCGGCTACTCCGGCTGTCGTACGGCCTCTCCCACACGAGTTGACCTCGAGTCCTGTTCAGGTTCGAGGATGGTGGGATGAGCACCGACGAAGCACCCGCCGTCGCGGATTCCGGGACCGACCACGCCGCCGATATCGCGGCGATCGAGCAGCTGATCAAGGATGTCGAAACCGGCTACAACACCAATGACGCCGAATTGATGGTCAGCGGTTTCCTCGCCAACGCCTCCGCCGGTAACGCCGTGGGCACGGTGATCACCGGCCGCGAGGCACTGCTGGAGGCCGCGCGTCTCGGGCTGTCGGGGCTCCTGAAGGACGAGTACGTCGCCTACGCGCTCACCGATATCGTCTTCCTCCGCCCCGATATCGCGATTGCCCACAAGGCCGCCCGCGCGCGCACCGCCGACGGCGTCCTCCTCGACCGCGGTCCGGCGATGGTCGCGCTCTACGTCCTGGTCGCGGAGCACGGACGCTGGTGGGTGGCCACCCGGCACAACACACCGGTGCCCGCGGCGGGCTGACGATACCGGGCGGCGTGCGGTCCCGGCCCGGTATCGCGGGGCCGCTCGCCGGGCCGACGTACCCGGTAGCGCGCGGACCGCGCAGGGTAACGGCGGCCCCGCTCGCCAGGTCCGGCTTGCGCCGGACGCGCTGCTCAGCCCGCGACCGGTGTACCCACAGCCGATTGCGGAGGGCCCGAATCCGGTGCCGTGGCGAGCGCTTCCGGCGCGGGACCGAGCGCCCGGGGCGGCGCGCTCAGTGCCGCGGCCGCACCGATCCCCGCCCCGATTCCCGCGCCGATCCCAGCGAGCGGCGCGGCCATGAGGGCGAACCCATAGGCGGCGCCCAGCGGTGCCGCGGCGAGTCCGATCGGCGCGAACGGCGCTCCGATCGCCAGTCCCATCGCCCCACCCACCCCCGCGCCGATGAGCGCGAACGGGCTCGCGAAGGCCGCTCCGGCGGCCGCGCCGATCGCCGCGGCACCCATGGTCTGCCCGGCGACCCGATCGGATCGGGTGCGTTCCATACCGACCGAATCGAGGAAGGTGGCCAGGTTCGCTTCGGCCGCCGCGGCGCCGTCGTTGATCTGGATGGCCTGTTCGCGGGGCAGCCATTCCGGGGAGTCGACCTGAACGTCGCCGAAACGCAATGCGCCGGGCGGGGGCGCGATGGGGGGCACGGGCGCGACAGGCACCGGCGCGTGCAGGGCCTCCACCGGCGCCAGATAATCGCTCTCGGGCGCCGGCCGCGCCCACTGCAGTGAGGACAGGACGTCGTCGGGAATCCGGACGCCCCGGTACGGGCGTACATTGGGCGCTTCGGCACCCGGCCACGGCACGGACCCGTCCGCCGTCTGCGCCGCCGTCCCGGAACCGGCCGGGGCCGCCTCGTCCGCGACCGGGGCGAGATGCCCACTCGAATCGGCCGGCCGGTAGCGGTCCGGTTCGGCGTTGGCGCTGCCGGTTCCTACCAGGGTGAGCACAACGGGAACGGCGCCCGCCACCACCATGGCCCCCATCCGGGTTCGACGCGGGCTGACTGCTCTGTGCTTGCCGGTGCCCATCTATCACCTTCCGCCTGAAAGAGATGCTGTCGTTTCACATTCGGATCCGCGCATCGATTCGGATGGGTCCGAGTTCACTGTCGGACGGCGCCGGTTTCCCACGACCGCGGAGCCGCGACGACCACCGGCCCCTCCGACACGGCACGCGAGCACGTACCGGAGGGTCACGAGCGTTCGACGCCACCCCTTGACAGCCGGGTTCGCGAACGGCTACGTCGCTCGCGAAGCCCCCTACACCGTGCCGATGAGACCTCCTGCACGGCAGCGTCTTTCGACTCTCGGCACGCCCGCGTGAAGCAGGTGGGCACACTCGGCTACCGACCGGTATCCACACCGCCACAAGCATGTTACTGTCCAGTAGCCACTGCATGACGCAGGTCATATGAAGGCGCGGCGGTGACCCAGCACTCGGAGAAGGGTTCCGGGGCGGACAGCATGGAGAGTTATCGATGTTCGGACAACGACGGCGTTTCCGGCCCGGACTACGCGGGTGGACCGGCCGTATCACCGCGGCGGCGGTGGCCGTGGCCTGCCTCACCGCGATATCCGTGGTGGCCACCGATCGCCCGGAGGCCGCGGCCGCGCCCGAGGCGTTCTACACCCCGCCCGAGCAGATCCCGGCCGAGCCGGGCACGGTCATCCGGACCCAGCCGATGTCCCTGCTGGCCACCCTTCCCTCGGATCAGGGGTGGCCGGGCAAGGCCGAACACATCATGTACACCACCCGGCTGCAGGACGGCTCACCGGTCGCGGTCACCGGAACCTATATCGATGCCGCGGGGCCGTGGCTGGGTGCGGGTCCGCGGCCGACCGTCGTGATCGGGCCCGGCACTTCGGGCCAGGGTGACCGGTGCGCCATGTCGAAGGCCTTCTCGACCGGTATCACCATCACCACCGATCCGTCGCCGTCGCTGTCGGCGAATCAGGAGCTCCCGTCCTCGGCGGTGTGGAGCCGCCTGGGCGCCCGCGTCCTGGTGACCGACTACATCGGATTGGGCACCCCCGGAATCCATACCTACGCGAACCGGATCGAGGAGGCGCACGCCGTCCTCGACGGTGCGCGGGCGGCCAACAGCCTGGCGGGGACCGGCCCCGAGACCCCGCTGGTGTTCTGGGGCTATTCCCAGGGCGGCGGCGCGGTCGCGGCGGCCGCGGAGATGCAGCCCGCCTACGCACCGGAACTGAACCTCAAAGGAACGTGGGCCGGCGGGCCGGTGGCCGACCTCGCCGCGATCCTCGAACGGATCGACGGCGCACTGATCGGTGGCGCGATCGGCTTCGCCATCAACGGGCTGCTCGTGCGGTACCCCGACCTGGAGAAGGCGGTCGACCGGGTGACCAACCAGAACGGCCGGGACACCCTGGCGGCGCTGAGCGACGCCTGCATCGGTGACGTCATCACCCACTACCCGTTCCTGAAGACCAGTTCGCTGACCACCGACGGCCGCCCGCTCAGCGCCCACCTGCAAGCCATTCCGGAGGCAGCACCCGCCCTGGCGGAACTTCGGGTCGGCACCCTCACCCCGGCCTCTCCGGTGCTCGTCACCAGCGGCCGCAACGACGACACCGTGCCCTACAACCAGGCCCGGCAACTCGCCGACGACTGGTGCGCCAAGGGCGCGACGGTCACCTTCCGCACCAACGAACTACCGCCGCTACTGCCCGGAACCACCATCCCGAACCATTTCGGCCCGGAGATGATCGACGGCTTCGGGCCCGACAACGCGATCACCTACCTTCTGGATCGCCTGGCCGGCACACCGATCTCCGGGTGCACTTTCGACTGAGTTCCGCGCCGCCGGAAGAGATCTCGGCGGCATACCCCGGCGCGCCGACCTCGTTCCCGGCCGGGAACGAGGCGGTCGCCGCGGTGTCCGGCCGATCGCGGGACGGGTATGGCGCCCGGCGCCACCCCCGGCTACTCAGGTAGATCGAGCATCCGCCGGGTGAGCTGGATCAGCCTGGCGCGCAAGGTGTCGTCGTCGAGATCGGTGACCCGCGGATCGACCACCGAGCAGTCCGGTGGGCTCGGCTCCGTATTCGTCCGGTGGCCGTCCGGCAACGACGGTCAGACCGGTCGTGATCCCGGACGGTCTGGCCTAGGACCACGGTAACGAACGCGCCTACGGGGCGGCCGACGCCCATCGCGCGCTCGCCGAGGCGCGCCGCGACGGTGTGGACTGCCTGTGCCCGACGATCGGCGCGAGCACCGGCGACAGCGATCTCGCCGCGGTCTTCGGCAGCGCCGCCCACGTCACGATTCTCGATACCGACCGGCTGACCGAGATCGTGGGCCCACTGTTCCGGGATGCCCTGCATGCGTCCGGCGCTTCGCCACACGCGGCATTCAGTCGGAGGGAGCGTCGAGATCGTTGAACGAGCCGCCGCGCCCGGCCCCAGCGGTGAATCGCTGGACACCCGAAGCCGCTTCGGACAGGGAGAGCACCCCGTGCTCCCATTCGTTGGCGATCGCCTCCTGTTCGCCCATTCCCTCCTGCTGTCGCAGTGAAAGCCGGTCGTGCCGCTGACAGGTCTGCGGGAAACGCGCGATCTCGGCGGCGAGCGCTTCCGCGGCCCGCCGTTCCTCCCCCACCGGGACGACACGGTCGGCGAGGCCCATCGCGAGCGCCTCGGCCGCGTCCACCGGCCGCCCGGTGAGCACCATGTCCATGGCGCGCCCGGTACCGATCAGCCGCGGCAGCCGCACCGTGCCACCGTCTATGAGCGGAACCCCCCACCGCCGGCAGAACACGCCGAACACCGCGTCCTCGGCGGCCACCCGCAGATCACACCAGATCGCCAGTTCCAGCCCACCGGCCACCGCATGACCGGCGACCGCGGCGATCACCGGTTTACTCAGCTGCATACGGGTCGGTCCCATGGGCCCGCGGCCCTTCGCCGACAGCGGATTGGCCCGGTCGGTCCCGACGGCTTTGAGATCGGCGCCGGCGCAGAAGTTTCCGCCCTCGCCCCACAGCACCGCCACCGCCGCCGAGTCGTCGTTCTCGAAAGCGGTGAACGCGTCGTGCAGGGCGGTACCGGTGGGCCCGTCGACCGCGTTACGGACCTGCGGCCGGGACAGGACGATGGTGAATACCGGCCCGTCCCGCTCGATTCTCACGGGTGCGCCGGTCATAACTGTTCCTTCGTTCACGGTCACGGCTCGAGCCTATGGCCTCCGACGTGCTCCCGGGTCGTTCCACACCGATCGGGCCCGACCGGTTTCCTCATCCCGTTCGCAAGTGCTCGATCCGTGATCGAGCACGCCCGGCGCGGTCCCGCGGCGATCGATGGAGTTCGGCGACGCCCCCGGCACGCGACGGCCGCCGGGGGACGCGCGGTCATCGGACCGCGGCGCCGGGTCCCGCCGCACGGCTCCGGTCGCCGGTGGTCTCGGCGCCGAGCAGACCGAAGGCTTCCAGGGCCAGATACAGTTCGGCCGATTGGCGGGGGTCGGTGGTGTCGCGGCCGGTGAGATCACGGATCTTACGCAGCCGATAGCGCACCGTATTCCGATGGCAATGCAGGGCTTCGGCGACGGCCGCGGCCGATCCGCCGCATCGGTACCAGGCGTCGAGCGCACCGATCAGATCGTCCCGTTCGGCTACTGGTAGGTCGAGCAGCGGACCGAGGATCTGCGCGACGGCCCGCCGCCCGGCCTCGGGAACGGCGACGAGGAGGTGGGCGACCGGTTCGTCGCCGAAGCGGACCGTGGCGGCCGAACCCGGGCGCACCGACCGGGACGCCAGCCGCGCCTCGGCCAGCGCCGCGGGGATGGTGCGCGGTGTCGTGAAGGCGTCGCTGAGACCCACTCGATCGGTGACACACGCGGAAACTGTGGCCGCGGCGCGTTCGAGCACCGCCGGGGAGGCCGCCGACAACAACCCGATATAGGCATCGATCTGCGCATCCCAGACCGATCGGATACCGATATCGCGCAGCGCCGCGGTGAGCCTCCCCGGCAGCGGCGCGGTGGGCTCGGTATCGATGGCGACCACCGCGAACGCACCGCGTTCCGGGAATCCGAGGGTGCGCAGAGCCTCGAGGACGCGGGCGGGGTTGCCGGAATGGTCGTCGAACAGGGTCCGGACCAGCCGGCTCTGGATCTGGGCGTCGGTATGCGCGAGCAGCACTTCGGTTTCCCGGTAGGACTCGACGGCCGCATCGGAATACAGATCGACGAGCTCCCACAGCCGCGTCGCCAGCTCGTGCAGCCGGGCATCCCCCGGACCGGCCGACCAGTGGGTCAGTTCATCCCAGATGAGCCGGCCACCCAGCCGGTAGGCATGCAACAGACTCGCGACCGGAATCCCCTGTTCTGCCTTGAGGCGTCCCGCGTCGCGGGCCGGCTGGAGCCGCAACGGGCCGGTGCCGGCCAGTGCCCCGATCACCGCGGTGAGATTTTCCAGGCAGGTGCGGTACAGCTGATCCGCGGTCAGCAACCCGGATTCCCCGTAGGACGGGTCGGCCGCCGCGATCCGGCCTACCAGGACATCGGTCAGCGCCTCGACGGAATCGGCGAGAGCGGCAGCCAGAGGCGCCGCCGGCGGCGCGGGCGTGCTCATACCGGAACAGTCTAGTCACCCGACCGTGACCCGCACCACGCCCGTTTGTGCCCGCGCACAAATCCGGGCGGCGGATGACGCAACACCTACACATTCCCTTCGGGCACCGGCACAGCCACACTGGTCGGTACTCGGATCACGGATCTCAGCTACGGAGTGTGCCCACGTGCAGCCAGAACAGGCCGTCACGGCCGACTCGATCATCGATACCGCCCTCGCCGAACTCGCCGCGGGCGAGCAGAAATGGTCTTGCCTGCCGCTGGCCGGGCGACGGGCGCTCCTCGAGCGGATGCGCACACTCACCGGCCGGCATGCCCGCGAATGGGTCGAGGCCGCGATCCGGATCAAGGGTCTCGATCCCGAGTCCCCGCTGGTGGGCGAGGAATGGCTGTCCGGACCCTATGTCTTCGCGACGAGCCTCACCGCGGTGTCGCGCACCCTCGAATCGCTGGAACGCGGCGTGAGCCCGCTGGCGAACGCGAAATTCGGCACCGCCGGCGGCCGGGTGACCGTACGCGCGCTTCCCGCGGGTCTCTACGACGAACTCCTGCTCAGCGGTTTCCGGGCCGAGGTCTGGTTGCAGCGGGGCGTCGACGCGGCCACGGCCCGGGCCGGCGCGGGCCTCGCCCAGCTCGACCCCGCCCGCACCCACGGCATCGGCGCGGTGCTGGGCGCGGGGAACATCACCTCGATCGCACCGCTGGACACGATCTACGAACTCATCGCGCACAACCGCGTGGTGGCGCTGAAACTGAACCCGGTCACCGATCCACTGCTGCCGGTGCTCGAGAAGATCTTCGCGCCACTGATCGAGCTGGGAGTGGTGCGGGTCCTCACCGGCGGCCCCGAGGTCGGCGGGCAACTGGTGAGCCACGAGCGAGTCGCGCACGTCCATATGACCGGCAGCGCCGCGACGCACGACGCCATCGTGTGGGGCACTGGGCCGGAGGCGACGGAACGGAAGAAGGCCGGCACCCCGCTGCTGGACAAACCCATCACCAGCGAGCTCGGTGGAGTGTCCCCGACAATCGTGCTACCCGGCGAATGGAGTACCGCCGACCTGGAATTCCAGGCCGAGCACATCGCCACCCAGCGGCTGCACAACGGTGGCTACAACTGTGTGGCCACACAGGCGGTGATCGTCGGCGCGGACTGGCCGCAGAAGGACGCGTTCCTGGCCGCCCTCACCGCGGCCGTCGATCGGGCGCCGCACCGCCACGCCTACTACCCCGGTAGCGACCACCGGGTCGCCGGGGCGCGGGCCGGCTATCCCGATGCTCGCCGGCTCGGCCGCCGGGGCGAGCGACTGCTGGTGACCGGGCTGGGTCCGGACACGGACGAGGCGCTGTTCAGCTCGGAATACTTCGCACCTGTTCTCGGCATCGTGGAACTGCCCGGCAGCGGGGCCGCCTTCGCCCGCGCCGCGGTGGATACAGCCAACGAGAAGTTCACCGGAACCCTCGGCGTGAACATCGTGGCGCACCCCGACACCGTCGCCGCGCTCGGTACCGTATTCGACACGATGATCGAGCGGTTGCGCTACGGCACCGTCGCCGTGAACGCGTGGACGGCGGTCGGCTATCTGACGCCGACCGCGAGCTGGGGCGCCTATCCGGGCCATACGCTCGACGACGTGCAGAGCGGGATCGGTGTGGTCCACAACGCCTGGTTGATCGATGGAATCGAGCGCACCGTCGTGCGGGGGCCGTTCCGGCCCGCGCCGCGGTCGGTGCTGCACGGCGAGTGGTCGCTCACCCCGAAGCCGCCGTGGTTCGTATCCAACCGGACCGCCGCGCGGACCGGGCAACTGCTCACCGACTTCGCCGCCGATCCGCGCTGGTCACGCCTGCCCGCGATCTTCGCCTCCGCGCTGCGCGGTTGATCGCGTCCGAGCGAGTCCAGGATTCGCCACGGCACGGGTCGTCGCACGCAAACCCGGTCTGTTCCCGGCGGTCGGATTCAAGCGGCCGGACCGGTCCACGGTGTAGCGGCACGCGCCCGCGGTGCCGTTCCACCGGCTGATCATGGTCGGATGCGACGGTGACACCAGACCCGGGTGGATGTAGCCGCCGAGGTCACCCGGTAATCGGAGCCGGCCGTCAGGCCAGTCGGCCCAGCCACCCGGCGGCATCGAGCCGGAACGCCACCGGCGGCGCCAGGGCACGGAGATCGTCCTCCATGGCGCGGATTCGGTCCTCGCCGCGCTCACACGCCCAGTTCCCGCGCAGTCGCTGGAAGATCTCGGCCGAGCGGGCCAACGCGTCGAAACCCCGGGCGGTGAGCCGGACGACCCGCCGCCGGGTGTCGGTCGGATCGTCTGCCCGTTCGGCGTATCCGAGAGCGACCAGGCGGTCCACCGTTTTGCCGGCGGCCTGTTTCGAGATCCCCAGCCGGCGACCGATATCGCTGGCCGACGCCCCGTCGGCACCGATCGCCTGCATGGCGAAACCGTGGGCAGGCCGCACTTCCGGATGTCCCTGTCGTGCCAGTTCGGCGTGCAATTCGTCGATCAGCGTCCGGAATCCGGCGAACAGCAGGAGGGCGAGCTCGTAACCCGCGCGCGGTGGGCCGTCCGTTCCCGAGCCCTTCGCAGCACTCTTGGCGGAACCGTCAACCTGGTTTACCATCTCTCCAGAGTCGTCAACCATGTTGTCCATCTTAGGAGAGAGATGTTCCGCGCTCACACCCTGGAGACCGCTCCGCACGCCGCCCGCCAGACCATGCAGGCCCTACAGAGCACTACCGGCACGATCCCCGACGCGGTCCGCCGGCTGGCGGAATCCCCTGAGCTGCTCAACGGCTTCCTCGCCATGAGCGCCAGTTTCGAGCAATGCACCCTGGATCCGCTGGCCCGGGAGGTCGTCATCATGACCGTCGCCGTACGCAACGACTGTCATGTGTGCATCGCGATGCACACCGGCAAACTGCGCACACTCGGCGCGGCACCGGAGATCGTCACCGCCCTGCGCGCGGCCACACCCCTTCCCGACGCGCGCCTCGAAGCGATCCGGATATTCACCCTCGACATCCTCGCGACCGCGGGCGGCGTGGCAGACGAATCCGTCGCCGCGCTTCTGGCGCAGGGATACACCGAACGCAACGCACTGGAAGTCGTTTTCGGAATCGGCACCTACACGATATCGACACTGGCCAACCGCCTCGTACGCGCCGCATGACCGCCGGCCTCCCGGCACTGCCGAGGACCGCCGGGAGACACCCGCCGCGCCCGTCGGCGGGTCGTCATCCCTCTGCTCGCGGGGAGATGGGAGCGAGCGCTCGCCGGACCAGGGCGAGCCACCTGAGCTGATCCGGCTCCGGAGTCGTATCGGCGGGCGCGGTGGCCAACAGCAGAATCACATCGTCGGTGGTGATATCGGGATAGAGCGCACCCTCCCGATGTGCCGCAGCGACCAGCCGTTCCACCCCGAGACGACCGCGGTCCCGGATTTCCCCGAGGGCATCCTCGGCCAGCGCGGCGACCGCGAACCGGAACAGCCGCTCCTGCTTCATTTCGAGTGCCACGCTCCGCAGCAGGGCCAGCAACTCGTCGATGGCGGGTGCGGCACCGGTCTCGACCCGGGTCGACGCCGCGTCCAGCGATCGGGCGATCGTTTCGGCGAGATCGGCCACCGCGCCGTCGATCAGGTCCTTCTTGGATGGAAAGTGCCGGTAGAGCGTGCCCACCGCGATCCCCGCAGCGGCGGCGATCTCGTCCATTCCGATCCCGGGTCCGCGCTCGACCACCAGCGCCCGCGTCGCCGCGATGATCGCCTCGCGGTTGCGCAACGCATCCGCGCGCCTGCCCTTGCCGGTCATTCGCACCAACTCCCTCACCTTGCCGACAACATGAACTACTGGTTCACTTTAACGTGAACGATTCGTTCATCTTAGGAGGCAACCATGCCCATCTGGACCGAAGCCGATATCCCCGACCTGAGCGGCCGGACCGCCGTAGTCACCGGAGCCAATACCGGACTGGGATTCGAAACCGCCCGCGCACTGGCCGAGCACGGCGCCACCGTCGTCTTGGCCTGCCGCGACACCGACCGCGCCGCCGCGGCCGCCGACCGGATCACGGCGAGCGCACCCGGCGCCCGGATCGATACCGTGCCACTCGATCTGGCGTCGCTCGGGTCGGCCCGCACGGCGGCGGAGCTGATCGGCGACCGCTACGCCCATCTCGACCTGCTGATCAACAATGCGGGCGTGACCGGCTTGACCGGTGTGACCGAGGACGGCTTCGAGGCGCAGTTCGGCATCAACCACCTCGGCCACTTCGCACTCACCGGCCTATTGGTCGACCGTCTCGTCGCGGCACCGGCCGCGCGCGTGGTGACCGTCAGCAGTATCGGCCACCGATTCGGCCGGATCGATCCCGCCGATCCGGCCGCGCCGGGCGGAAACGCCTACGGTAAATCGAAATTGGCGAATCTGCTGTTCACCTACGAGCTGGCCCGGCGTCTCACCGGCACCCGGGCGAAGGCGCTGGCCGCCCACCCCGGCGGTGCGAGCACCGAGGTGTTCCGCTACTCCCCCGCCGCCTTCCGGCTGCCGAATCTCGCCATTGCCCGGCTCTTCGGCCGCACCCCGGCCATGGGAGCGCTGCCGACGCTGCGCGCGGCCACCGATCCATCGGCCGCGAACGGCGACTACTACGGGCCCACCGGCCTCTTCGAGATCCGCGGCTATCCGGATCGAGTGCGGTCCAGCGCCCCTTCGCACGACCGTCACCGGCAGGAGAGCCTCTGGTCGTCCTCCGAAGAACTGACCGGTGTGCGGTTCGCTGTGAGCGGAACCACCACCGGTTGAAACGGCGTAATCTTGTAATCAAGTAATCCTTACAGCTGAGAAGGTGCACCATGGGACATGGACATCGGGGGCGCGGATTCGGCCGACCCGGCGGCTGGCAGCAGGCCGACCTACCGGACGCGGCGGATGCAGCGGACTGGTTCGCGGGGCGGCTACCCGGTGACTGGTTCACCGGCAGTCCCGCCATCGAGATAGACCGGGACGAGATCGTGGTGGTCGGGGAACTACCCCTCCCGGACCCCACCACGGAGGACAAGCCCGCGGCGGGGCCGACGGCCGGCGGGGACGAGACCACCCGCACAGTTCCGGAGGCAACGAAACAGGGCGCGGTGGCACGCTTCCGGGAAACCACCCGGCCCGCGCGGATGCGGATCGCCGACGAGGCCCAGCAGCGCTACGGCCGCAGCGTGGCCTGGGGTGTCTCGGTCGACGGTGAGCGAATCCTGTTCACCCATCTGGCGGTACCGGTGATGACGCGACTGCGCCAGCCGGAACGCAAGGTTCTCGACACGCTCGTCGACGCGGGCGTCGCGCGGTCCCGGGCCGACGCGCTGGCATGGACAGTGAAATTGGCGGGCGAGCACACGCAGAGCTGGCTGGAGGAATTGCGCACCGCCATGCGCAAGGTGGAGGACCTCCGTTCGGAGGGACCGCAAGGGCTTTGAGCCACAACCCGCCGGCCGCGGTCGGGTCGGCCATATCCGGTGGCGCCCTGCCCGGCGCCACCGGATCACGCACCGGCCGGCCGCTCAGCCCAGATGCGCCGAGAGCAACCAGGCCGGAACGGATTTGCGGCCCTTCGGTTCGTCGCGCAGGTCCTCGAACCGCAGCAGTGGTTCGCCGGCCGGGGAATCGAGGCGCTCCGGCAGATTCGCGTGGATCCGCGCCGGGGCGATCTCATCGATCACCCAGTACTTCGACACCGCGTCGCGGAGTTCGTCGGCGGTGACCGGCGCGGGGCCCGCATCGGGAAGCTGGGGAAAACCGGCCCGGTCGAACACCAACGCGAAATAGGCCGCACCCGGCGCGGCGGCCCGCGCGATGGACCGCAGATAACCCTCCCGCGACGCCACCGGAATCGAATGGAACAGCGTGCTGTCCACCACGGTGCCGAAGCGGCCGTCGTAGCCGGTGAACGAGGTGATGTCGGCGACCTCGAAGGTGGCGGTGCCCAGGCCGCGCCGGTCGGCTTCGGCCCGGGCCGATTCGATCGCGGTCGGCGCGAGGTCCAGACCCACGGTGGTGAAACCGCGCTCGGCCAGATACAGCGAGATGGCACCCTCACCGCAGCCGGCGTCCAGTACGTCGCCGTGGAACCTGCCCTGATCGATGAGCGCGGCGAGTTCGGGCTGCGGTTCCCCGATACTCCACGGCGGCGCCACGTCCGGCCCGAACGGACCGGTACCGCGATAGACGGATTCGAATTCGAAATCACCGGGTGTGGTCATACTCCACGACTAGCAGCCGATTCGGCGCATGTACATGTAACCGTCGCCCTGAGAACCGGGGCCGGCCGAGTACCCGCCCATGAGCCGGGCCGGACCCCGGCCGGTGATGCGCGGGCATGGCCCATACGCACGAGCGGATCGGCGGCACCACACGCACTGGCTGGGTCGGTTGTCGGCCGAGAGCGCGGACGATCCGAATCACGCAACTACGAAACGCGCAGGAAGAACTCGGCTGTTTCCCTCCTCTGCCGATTGCCAAACAGCGCCCGAGTGGGTGGGACACGCAATTTCACCCACCTGTCTGGGTCAGTGACCTGCGGTTATCGAGAATTCTCACATTGATCGAAGGAGGAAAAACCCGACTAGACCACCCCGCTCGGACACACCCGCACCCCACGCGCCGAGACCCGCCGCACCATTTCCCCAGTACTTCGGCAGATATCGAGCGATCCTCCGCGCCAATGACGGTAGACGGCTTCGGTCCACGCAAATCGCAGATTCATCGGACATGACCCTTGTACGGCTGTTAAGTTATTGAGTATTCTTCCACATCAACCCGGTGACGCATCTGCGCCACCGCGATGCTCGAACTCGACGAGGAGTGGCGACATGGACCGACTCAACAGGCGGGATGCGTTGAAAGCGGGCGGGGTGCTGGGCGCGTTCGGCGCACTCGCCATCGCGACCCCGGCCAGAGCGCAACCGTGGACATGGTCGCCGCAGGGGTCGGTGGCGGGGAGCGGCGCCGGGGTCGACCCGCTCGGCGTCTGGGACCCCGAAGCCGATGAACTGGTCGCCTCCCTGCTCGACCGCGGTGCGGTACCCGCCGTCAACGATCTGCTGCGCACCTGGACCCGTAACGGTCAGCCGTTACCCGATGGGCTACCCCCGGACCTGCGGGACTTCATGGAATACGCGCGACAGCTTCCCCAGTGGACCGATCCCGGAAAGCTCGCCACCGCCGTCGATTTCAACAAGAAACGCGGTCTCTACCTCGGCGTGTTGTATGGCCTCGCGAGCGGCATGATGAGCACGGTCATCCCCAAGGAGGCGCGAGCGGTCTATTACTCCAAGGGCGGCCACGACCTCAAGGACCGTATCTCCAAGACCGCGAAACTCGGCTACGACATCGGCAGCGGCAACGCCTACGGCCCGGACGGGCAGATGGTCGTCACCTGCGTCAAAACGCGTCTGGTGCATGCCGCGGTGCGACATCTGCTGCCCCAGTCGCCGCACTGGGTGCACTCGGCCGACGAGGACATCCCCATCAGCCAGAACGACATCATGGTGACCTGGCACAGCCTGCCCACCACGGTGATGCGTCACCTCGCGGCGTGGAAGGTGCCGATCCCCGTGCACGAATCGGACGCGTTCCTGCATTCCTGGCAGGTCGCCGCACATCTGCTCGGCGTCCGCGACGAGTACATCCCGAATTCCTGGGATCAGGCCAACTCCCAGGCGGCGCAGGTACTGGATCCGATCATCGCGCCGACTCCGGAGGGTGTGAAACTGGCCGACCGGCTGCTGCGCCTGGGGACCAATCTCGACCTCGCCATTCTGAGCAAGGGGGTCCTCGGCTCCTTCACGCGCTTCCTGCTCGGCGACAAGATCGCCGACGACCTGGCCATCGCCCGCGAACCGGTCTGGGATCCGCTACTGCGGTTCAGCTGGGGCCCGTTCATCGCGGTCCGGGAAGGCATACTCACCGTCGCCCCGCTGACGCAGGAAGCGTACTGGCTGTTCGACGAGTTCCTGCGCCAGTTCGCCCTGTGGTATCTGGCCGAACTCCGGATGCCCATCAGTATCGAACTCCCGATGATGAACCGGGATATGAGCCGACCACCGCGCTGACCCTCAGCCCGGTCGAGCCCGCGCGGACCCTGTCCGTGTGGGCGAGCGGGCGTGTGCGCCGCCCCGTCGTCCGACCCCCGGGCCGGCCCCGTTTCACGGGAGTTGCGCCGACGCGATCTCCCGCCTCATTCGATCAGCTACACCCTCGGTGTGACCAGATGGAGCAGTCATGCCCACACGATGGAAATCCGGCGTCGCCGCCTGCGTCTTCGCGCTCGTGGCCGCAGCTGTCCAGGCCGGTGGAACCCCGGTGGCGGCGGGTACACCGAACCCGTGCCCCGATCTGTACATCGTCGCGATCCCCGGAACCTGGGAGACCTCCGATACCGAGCCCGGTACGGGCATGCTCGCGGCGACCGTCGACCGGCTGCCGGGAAATGTGGCGGTCGACTATGTCGCCTACGCCGCGACAGCCTTCCCCTGGGAAGGGGAAGTGTACGGCCGCTCCAAGCAGGAGGCCACCGATCGAGCGCGCGATATGGTCGCGGCCGCCGTACGCGCCTGCCCGGCAACAAGTATCGCGATACTCGGCTACAGCCAGGGCGCGCACGCGGCCGGGGATCTCGCGGCCGAGATCGGCGCCGGATCCGCCACCGTGCCGGCGGAACGAATCGCGCTGGTGGGACTGATCGCCGACCCCCGGCGTTCGCCCGCGGACACCCTCATCGGCCCGGCGGTGCCCGGCGCCGGAGCGGTCGGCGCGCGGCCGGGCGGTTTCGGCGCGCTCGGCCCGCGCACGTACACGTTCTGTGTCGACGGCGATCTGTACTGCGCGATGCCCGACGGCGATCTCGCCGGGCGCCTGGCCGGGCTGGTGGTCCAGATGTCGAATCCCGATCCGGCCGATATCGGCAGTTACCTGCCGCAGGCGGCCGCACTGTTCGGTGATGCGCTGGCGGCCGGCGGCCTCGGCCTGCTGGCCGAGGAATTCGATGCCTCCGCCTACGAGCAGCGCCGGAAACAGATCGACGATTTCCTGAAGTCCGGCGCGCACCAGAGTTATCCCGCCTACGTCATCGACCCCACGGGCGCCACCGCCCTGACCTGGCTGCGGCAGCGCCTCATCGAGGCGACGGACTACTGAGCACCGGCGGCGCGGTCCGGCGCGCCGGGAAGCCAGCTGTTGCCGGGCACGGTCCACCGCCGGTCCTTGATCATCCTGTGGGCCGCGCGCCGGTTTCGGCCGATCAGCCGGTCCAGATACAGGGTTCCCGCGAGGTGGTCGGTCTCGTGTTGCAAACAGCGGGCCAGGTATCCGGTGGTCGCCACTGTAACGGGGGCTCCTGTCATATCCACCCCGGTCACCTCGGCCCGGTGCGCTCGGCCCGTGGGAAACCACTCCTCCGGAACGGAAAGACACCCTTCGAGATCGTCCTCCGGGTGGGGCATGCCCTCCGGCAGCGTGGAGGTCCGCAGCACCGGATTCACCACGTGGCCACGGTAGCGGGTCCCGGAAGCGGTGAGGTCGTAGACGAACACCGCGCGTGGGTCGCCGATCTGGTTGGCCGCCAATCCCGCCCCGGCGGCGGCGGTGTTGGTGTCGAACAGGTCGCCGACAAAAGCGGCGAGCTCGTGATCGAACACGGTCACCGGAACCGCGGGGGTGGTGAGCCGCGGGTCACCGGCAATGAGGATCGGTCGCACAGTCATGCGGGCAGACTACTCAAATACGAGTACTCGTGTCAGACTGATTCGGTGAACGAGACCCGCTTGTTCGTCCTGGCCGCCCTGGCCCGGCGCGGACCGATGCACGGCCACCAACTGCGCCGGGACGCCCGCCTGGACCGGGCCGATCTGTGGTCGCGCGTCAAACCGGGCTCGCTGTACGGCGCGCTGCACCGCATGGAGAGTGAAGGCCTGGTCCGCCCGCTGCGTACCGAACAGCAGGGCGCGCTCCCCGCCCGCACGATCTACGAGATCACCGACGAGGGTCTGCGGGAACTGCGGGCGTTACGCGACGAGGCCTTCACCGAGGTCGATATCCGGCCCGACCCGGTCGATCTCGCCCTGGCCGTCGGCGACGATCTCCACCCGGAGTTGCTGCGCGGCTACCTCGAAGACCGGATCGCCGCGCTCCGCGCGATCGGCTCGCGGATGGAACATCAGCTCGACCGCCGCTGGCCCGACCAGAGCACCGCCGACGATCTCATCGCCGAACACGCCCGCCTGCGGATACGGACCGAGATCGAGTGGCACGAAAAGGTACTGGCCGGTATCGGCAAACCGGACTGAGCCGTAGGACCCCGGCCGCGTCGCCGGAGCCGAGTTCTCTACGCCGCCCGGGCAACGGTCCCCGACCGGCGCGTATCACCTGGACTGCGGCCGGTACGCCTCCGCCTCTTCGTAGGTGCTCGGCATGCCCGGTCCGTACTTCCGCGCGATGGCAGGAGATGTGTGCTGCCGATCGAGCCGGTATCCCGCATCGGCCAGGAAGTATGGCGGCGTAGCGTGCGGGAGTGAGTCCTTGCGAGCACGCCCCCTCCGACGCCCGCCCCACGGCCGGAATCTCCACCCCGGACAAAGCCACGACCGTCGCAATAGAAGCCCTGTTCCGGACACTGGAATCCGCGTTGGAGGCGAAAGACGCAGCAGCCTTCGACCAGCCCTTCACCGAAGACATCGTTTTCGTCACGCCGGCGGGCGCAATCTTCCGGAGCTGGGATGAGCTGCACAGTTACCACCGCAAACGCCTCGGCGACGGCCCGGACGCACGAGCCCGCTTCGAAATACTCGCCCTCCGTCTCCTGACACCCGAACACGCAGTCGTCAACGTCGAGCAGACACTGCACACCGCTGAGTTCACCGTCGCCAACCGAGGCACCTGGGTCTTGCTCCAACGCAACGGGTCGTGGTGGGCCTGCTCGGTGCACAACACCAACATTGCCGGCTCGATCGGGATCTGACCCGCCGGCGACCTCCCACCACCGTCGTCGAACCCTGCCGGATGGTGCTCCGGGTATCGGCCCCCGGCTTCCGGGTCGTGCCCGACCCGAGGACACAGATCACCACGCTCGGTCGCCGCGGATCCGGGCATGCAGGTGCATATCGTGCCGGCCGTCGTCGTGCACGGCAGCACTGCGCTCGGTGCCCTCCAGGCGATAACCGGACCGCATGGCGACCTGACACAGGGGCATGGTTGTGTGCCGAGTGCTTCAGTTCCAAACGGTGGAAGCCGATTTCATACAGGGCCCAGGCGGTGAGTGCCGAAAGGGCACCCCCAGCGGGCCAGGTCGTGATCGGTGCGCGCAGTGGAGCCGACGCCCGGGCACTGTGGCCGGGCACGACGGCCACGACGTGTCGGTGCTTCGAACCCGGTGGCATCCGGCCCCGCAGCCTCCGCAGAAAACTGTTGGCGGACCACGGCAACCACTGCTACCTTTCCGGAGACCGTGCAAGAGAACGAGGAGGTGGTACCCGTGAACGCAGTATCGACATGGGTGCTCCCCTCCGGGGTCACGGTCGGGCGATAGGTCGTCCGGGAGCGCCGCGCTAGAGCACTCCCGAAAGGCACGACAATGCACTTCACTTCCGAACAGCGCCTCGACGACGGCGTCATCGAACGCGAGTTCACCCTGGGCGAGATCCCCGGCATCCTGTGGACGCCCGCGTCCGCGTCCACACCGGTGCCGCTGATCCTGGTCAGCCCCCCTCCCCTCGGGCTTCGCAAGGTGTACCCGCGACTGCTGGCCCGGGCCCGGGCGACCGTGGCCGAGGGCTACGCCGCAGCCACCATCGAACTCCTCGGCAACGGTGAACGGCCCCGCATCGCCACCGCCGACCAGGCTCTCGCCGACCTGCACCGGGCGCTGGCAGCCGGCGGTCCGGTCGACGACGAGATCGTCGACCGGCTCATCCTCCCCCTGGTCGACAAGGCGGTCCCGGAATGGCAAGCCACCCTGGACGCCCTTCTCGCGCTGCCCGAGATCGGTGGCCCGGTCGGGTACTCGGGCGGGGTGATCTCCATCGGTGTCCGGCTGGCGGTGGTCGAACCGCGCATCTCGGCCGCCCTGCTGTTCGCCGGCAGTTTCGTTCCCCGCGAAATAGTCGAGGAGGCCCGGCAGGTCACCATTCCGCTGCATGTACTGCTGCAGTGGGATGATGAAGGGAACGACCGGAAACAGGCCTTGGACCTGTTCGATGCCTTCGGCTCCGCGGAGAAGACGCTGCACGCCAATATGGGCGGGCACACCGGCGTCCCGCAGTTCGAGGGGGACGCCGGGAACCGGTTCTTCGCCCGGCACCTGAGGTGAGCCCGGCCCCTCGGGCCGGCGGCAGACGTTAAGAGGGTTCGGCTGCCGGAGAGATCGCCGCCAACCCGACAGGCGATCGACCCGAACACGCACGACCGGCGACCGGTGGCTCGGCCACCGATCGCCGGTCGTAGCTATGAACTCGTCATCGCGGCAGCGAGTCACGCAGCGCGGCCACACCGGCGCGGCGCTCGTAGGCGATCCAGGCGAAGATCGCTGCGAGTACCAGCGGGAAGATCGCCATCGCGGGCTGGCCGGCGATGAATGCCTGCGTCCCGGCGGCGAGCACGGTGAGCACCGAAAGACCCACGGCGGCAAGCGCGGTCAGCCGCGGCACCAGCAGACCGATACCGCCGGCGACCTCGACCAGCCCGATGAAAACGAGCAGCGCGAACGGGAAGGTCAGATTCTCGGGAGCGTTGTCGGCCAGAGCGTTCGGTATCACGAGCTTCGGGCCGCCGGAGGCGATGACGAAGAACAGGCCGAGCAGGATCTGCAGGGTCCACAGGACCCGGTTGCGGATCGTGCCGGGACGGGCGGCGACATCGGCGGAGTAGGCGGCGGGGCTGGTGGTGGTCATTTCCGGTCCTTCGAGTCGGTCGCGCCGGGTTGGTAGCGCGTTCAACCGATACGACGGTGCACCGCCGCCGGACTCATCGCCGTCCGCCGGAATTTTCGGAACGCTCACCAATCGGCCGGTCGCCGACACGAGTGACACGCGACCTTCCTCCCTACGCGCAGGCGGTACACACCGCCGCGCAGCAGCTAGGCATCGAAGAGAAGGTAGAGCCCGGTGAAGGTGAAACCGACCATGAGCAGCATGAGCGCGAGCTGCCCGGTGAGGCGATGCGCCCGCGGCAGCAGTTGCAGGCAGCGATCGTGGGCGGCGGCGACACCGAGAACATGGCCGGTCACCACCGCGAGCACTTTGAGTGTTCCCAATACCGCCGGGTGCGCGGACAGCACATACGCGACGTCGCGGTCGGCCAATCCGAGGAGGTTCCAGCCGACTCCGAAAGGGTCCGCGAACAAGATCACCGTCGCCTGGCCCTTCTCGACCAGGAAGCTCAGGTAGTGGGCGATCACGTACCCGGCGATGATCGGGGTCAGCGTATAGGCGAGTTTCGCCGGTAGCAGGCGGCGCTCGACCCGGGAGAGGCCGCCGGTGGCCGTCGCGGCGAACCGGAAACTCACCCCGACCACGCCGATGAACACCAGCAGCCCCAGGGTGGACACCAGCGTGGGTGCGAACCCGGCGTCGGATACCAGTGCGCGCCACCAGGGGAACAACGAGAAGCTGTCGAATGCCGTGGAACCCAGCAGGGTCGCCGCGACCGCCACCGAACCCGCCCCCACCGGAGCCCCCGCGAGATTCGCCAGCGGCGCACGCAGCACGAGCGCGCCCGTCATGCCGCGGCCGAGCGGACTCAGTCGGCCGAGCAGACTGCTGTACACCTCGAGCGGGTCCGCCCGCTCGGCCCACGCGGCGCCGAATACGAGCAGCCCGGCCACGGTGCAGACCAGATACCCGGCGAGCCACAGGGTCACCGCGGTGACCGATCCGGGGTCCGGTGCGGCGAGTTCCAGCCAGACGAAGGTGAACAGCCCCAGTGCCGCCGGCCACCTCCCCCACACTTCGGGGTACCGCAGCAGTCCGGTTTCGGGCCGGCGGCGCGCGAGCGCACAGTAGCCGCGATATACCGCCCGCGCCGGGGACAGCACCTTCCACACCGGCCCGGCCACGAGCGAGGCGACGGCCACCCCGACCCATACGAAAATGTAGAGGACACCGGGGACCGGATTTCGGGCCGGATCGGCGGGGCCGAACATCCCGATCGCCAGTACCGTGCCGAAGGCCACCACGCTCATCGCCGTGATCCCCGCGCGCACGACCGGCGCGTCCACGACCCACCGCACGACCTCCGGCACGCCGATCCCGGGCGAATCCGGGTCCAGCCGTGGTTCCCGCCAGGCGAAGGCAATCACCGCGAACGAGAATGTGAGGGCCCAGGCCGCGCCGATCAGCGCGTAGGTCAGCGGAATCGGCAGATCCGTGGCCCCGCCCAGACCGTGGGCGAGCAGGGTCATTCGCGCACGAGCAAGGTGGCCACCGTACGACCGGCGTGGTGCAATTCGATCTCCACCCGCCCCGGTATCTCGACGGTGAACCGGAAACGCTCACCCGTGCCGGGTGTGACAGCGAAGGTGTGGTCGGGTTCGGCGTGCACGTGGAGTTCGTCGGCGGCGTCACTGTCGACGACGATCTCGATCGGCTGGCCCACCCGGGCCTCGAGCCTGGCGTCGACCGGGGTCACCGTGCCGCCGGCGATACGCACCGCGACGACCACGGCCGCGGCGTCGGGTGCCGCACTCGCACTGCTCGCGGCGGGTTCTTCCGGTTCGCTGCTCGCGCAGCCGGCGGTGAGCAGCCCGGCGGCCAGAACCGCAACGCCCAGGCGGGAGACGGACAGCATCAGTCCTCCTTGTCGGTATCGGGGTCGGCGGGTGGCTCGTCCTCGTCGTCGCCGCGCCGGCGATCACGGACGGCGACGACGAGGACGACCGCGGCGATGAGGAACGCCGGGAGAAAGGCGGGTACCGCGAGCAGGATCGAATGGTCGGCGAGGACGTCGACGCCGTCGTATCGATCGGTCATTGGGCGGGTGCCCGTTCCTTCTCCCCGGTGGGTGAATCGCGCAGATACCGGTCGTTGATCCGGGCCGCGCCCCAGGACAGCGCGGCGACCAGGACCAGGCTGCACCCCAGCACGACCAGCGAGGCCACCGCGAACAGCCATGCCGGATGATCGAAGGACCGTTCCCGCTGCAACACGGTGATCTCGGAGACGAAGGGCCGGGTGAACGAGTCGAGCGCCGGGATCTCCGCGGCGCCGATACCGGGGTCGGCGGCCATGAAAATCGGTAGCGCGGTCAACGTCCGGCCGTCCTGGACCCGCAGCAGCGTTTTCCACGAACCGTGGACCGGTACGGGTTTCGTGGAGACGTAGTGGCCGGGGCCCTCGCGTCGGAGCTGGTCGACCACCAGTCCCCGGCCGGGGCTGTCGCTGCCCACACCGCCCTGCCAGGACAGGATCTGCACCCATTCGGGGTCCGTGCCGACCAGGTCGGCCGGTGTGATCTGGATATCGGCGTACACCATCCGTCCCCCCTGTTCGGGGGCGTCCCGTAGGGCCACTGCCGCCCGGGTGCCTTCCGGCACCTCGATCATCAGGCCGTTGGTGGTGGCCGCGGCCACCACCGCCACCGCCGCCACGACGAGTGTCCGGCGTACCGCGGGCTTAGGCAGCGGCTCCCCCCGCAGCACGGTAGCCAGCATGGCGCCGACGACACCGCCCGCGATCCCCGTGGGCACCGCCATGGCCAGCAGTTCGGGCCACATCGCCGTCGGCCACGGATTGACGAACATCGCCCCGACCCACAGGGATTCGAGCCAGAGTCCGAGAGTGGCCGCCACCAGACCGCAGACCGCGCCCCAGACGATCCGGCGGCGGACCAAGGGCAGCAGGGCAAGCAGTTCCACCACGGCCGCCACGCCGAGATACAGCGGGAAGACGTTACGTGGCGCGTCGATGATCGGGCCGCCCACCAGTACGGCGACAATTGTCCGCACCACCGCGGCGAAACCCACTACGACCAACGTGCTTCCCGGCCCGAGGACCAGCCGTGCGGCGACCAGGGCGATCGTCGCCGCCGCGACGATCAGCATCGGCTGCAGCACCAGCCGGAACTGCTCCACACCGAAGTCGTATTCGACCTGGAACACCGACAGTCCGATGAGCAGTCCCCCGAACGCGAAGGTACGCAGCAACCACATCCGGCGCGTCTCCTGCTCACGCGGTTCCGGCCGGTTGTGCCGGCCCTCGTACTCGAGCAGCAGCACACCGATCAGCGAGAATCCGGCGCCACCGATGAGCATCAGATGCGTCGGCCCCCACAGGGTGACGTCCTGGCCGAAGATGCGGTGCCACACATCGTCGAGCGGGAATCCGATCAGGGCGTAGAGGCCGGCCCCGGCCAGCAGGATGCCCCCGACGGGGGCATACCAGGTCCGGGTGATCCGCACCGCGGCGGGACCGGGTTTCCCGTCCAGGGGCAGCACGATAGCCGCCATCCCGGCCGTGAAGAGGAAGAACAGCCCCGCGAGGATGAAATAGTGCGCCGGATTGGCCAGCGGTCCCTCGTCGCGCCCGTTGCCGATGTGCAGGCTCACATCCCAGATGAAACCCAGCAGCGCGGTCAGGATGGTCGCGAGGAACATCGCCAGCGGCAGCGCCACCCAGCCGGGCCGGTTGAACACCCGGCCCAGCCGATCGGCGAGCCGCTGTAGCCAGGTGATCCGGCGGTTGCGGTGGAGGTATCCGATCCACAGCAGTCCCAGTGCGATCACCCCGGCCGACCCGGTCATGATCGCGACCTGGTCCAGCGCCGCACCCCCGCCTTCGCCGGCGGGCGCCGCCGACCACCCGAGGAACTCGTATGTACCGCCCGGCACCGCACCTCCACACCCTGAACGGAATATGTGTGACGAAAAGTAGCATGAATTTCCACCGGAGCGGGAGAGTTACCGGACGTGTCCCGGTCTCACTGCGACACGCCGATTCCGTTCGTGACCGACCACAGTGGGCCCACACCCCGCGGGAAGAGGCCCGGACGGCGGTCGGCCGAAACCCGATGGTCCGGCGCAGCCCCGATGGTGCGAGCGTACGCCCCGAGAGCCCGCGACAACCATGACCGGAAGTACCGATCGGATCGCGGCGGGCGCGCGGTCAGCAGAACCTGATGACCGAAGCGATTCCGGCCATCAGCGAGTACACCGCGAATGGCAAGAGGGTGCGGGTCTGGAAGTATCGCTCCAGGAACCGGACGGCGAACCACGACGAAGCGCCCGAGACCAGCGCGCCCACCAGGATCGGCCCGTGGATACCCTCGGCCTCCGGTCCGAGCAGTTCGGGCAGCTCCACCAGGCCGGCGCCCAGGATCGCCGGGGTGGCGAGCAGGAATGCGAATTTGGCGGCGTGCGCGTGTTCGAGGCCGCGCCACAGCCCGCCGACCATGGTCAGGCCCGCGCGGCTGAAACCGGTCAGCAGGGCACCGAGCTGCGCGACACCGATACCGAGCGCGTCACGCATATCGAGTGCGGCGAGCCGCCGGTCGGCATGACGGCGTGCACTCTCCTTACCGGCCGCCGGTGGCCGCCGTCCCGAACCCTGTAGCGCGAAACGCCGGCCGTATTCCGCCAGCGTGGGCTCGTTACGCCGCCGCAGCCCCTCGCCGAGAAGCAACACGATGCCGTTGAGTGTCAGGAAGAAACCCGCGCAGACCGGCGCGGCGAACAAGGCGTGTAACGGGTGCACCAGGAGCGGGCCCACGACGGCCACCGGAACAGAAGCGATCACGATCAGCCATGCCAGCCGCTGCGCCACCGTGGCGGCTCGCCGCGTCCGCAGCGTGGTGAGGAAACCGGCGACGATGGCGTACCAGTCCCGCCGGTAATGACAGAGCAACGCGACCGCGGTCGCCACGTGCAATGCGACCACGAAGGCCAGGTACGGCGTTTCCGCTTCGGATTCCTCCGCGCCGATCAGCGTCCGCCAGTCGCCTCCGAGCCAGGCGGCGAACAGCACCGAATGGCCCAGGCTCGACACCGGGAACAGTTCGGTGACACCCTGCACCACACCGATCACCGTGGCTTGAACATAGGTGAGCATCGCGACGATTCTTACATGGTCCCGAGCGGGTCCCACGCCCGACCGAAACGTCCGAAATAGCCCGTTTGCAACAGGTTTCGCGGTCGGTGGCCGATGTCCAGAGGCGCAACTGCAGCGCCGGCGACCGTCGGGACACGATCCTGCGCAGCGCCACCGCCACCACCACCGGCGAGTAGGCTGCGGTACATGGCCAGTCACGAATCGGAGAGTGCGCCCACCACACCGGCTCGTACGACCGCCCGCTATCTCTTGTCGGCGGCGCTGGTGTTCGCGGGTCTGAGCCATCTGTTCTGGGCCCGGCGGGAGTTCCAGGCCCAAGTGCCCGATTGGGTACCGCTGGACAAGGACGGCGTCGTGATGGCCTCCGGCGGTGTGGAGATCATGCTCGGCGCGGGATTGGCGGCGATGACCCGGGATCGGGTCCGGATGGGGCGGATCGCCGCCCTGTTCTTCGTCGCGGTCTTCCCCGGCAATATCGCCCAGTGGCGCGGCCACCGATCGGCCTTCCGGCTCGATACGGACGGGAAACGCTTCGTGCGGCTGCTGTTCCAGCCGGTCCTGATCCTGTGGGCGCTGTGGTCCACCGGTGTTCCCCGCGACGCCAGGAGCTGAGCGCACGTGCCCGAAACCGATTCTGCGGGCGCGGTGCTGTTCGATATCGACGGAACCCTGGTCGATTCGAATTATCTGCACGTCCACGCCTGGACCCGGGCGTTCCGGGAAGTCGGCGCCGAGGTGGACGCCTGGCGGGTACACCGGAGTATCGGCATGGACGGCTCACTGCTGGTGAGCACCCTGCTACCGGACGCCGGCGACGACACCCGCGACCGGGCGAAAGACCTGCATCTGCGCTACTACCTGGATTCGGGGGCACTCATGCGCCCGGTCGACGGGGCGCGCGAACTCCTCGAGCGGGTCGCGGCGGCCGGGCACACCGTGGTGCTGGCGACCTCCGCGCCGGAGGACGAACTCTCGGTACTACGCGAGGTGCTCGGCGCGTCGGAGGTGGTCTCGGCGCAGACCTCCAGCGAGGACGTCGGCACCGCGAAACCACACCCCGATATCGTGCGCACCGCGCTCGACCGGGCCGGTACCGATGCCGGGTCGGCGATCTTCGTCGGTGACACGGTATGGGACGCCGAAGCGGCCCGGCGGGCGGGAGTGGACTTCATCGGCTTCCGGTCCGGTGGGATCAGCGGCGCGGAACTGCGCGAGGCGGGCGCGGTCGCGGTCTACGACGACCCCGCGGGGTTGCTCGCGCAGTTCGAGCACAGTCCGCTAGCCGAACTGGACGCATCGGTAGGAGACCGGCACAGCGGCGAGGTGTGATCGGGGCACGACGGGGCAGTGCAGGCCGTCTAGGCTCGGGCCATGCGTGACCGAGCCCCCACCGTCGACCGGCTGCGGCCTTTCGCCGCCACCATCTTCGCCGAGATGACCGAACTCGCGGTCCGGCACGAGGCGATCAACCTGGGGCAGGGCTTCCCGGACAGTGACGGGCCCGCGGGCATGCTCGAGGCCGCCCGCGACGCGATCGCCGACGGACTCAACCAGTATCCGCCCGGCCGCGGTATGCCGGTGCTGCGCCACGCGATCGCCACGGACCGTGCCCGCCGCTACGGGACGCACTACGACCCGGACACCGAGGTACTGGTGACGGTCGGCGCCACGGAAGCGATCAGCGCCGCGGTCCTCGGCCTGGTGGAACCGGGCGCCGAAGTGGTGTTGATCGAGCCCTACTACGACTCCTATCCGGCGGCGGTGGCCCTGGCCGGCGCGCGGCGGCGCACCGCCCGGCTGGTTCCCGACGGGGACAGTTTCGTCCTCGACCACGACAGTCTGCGCGCCGCGATCACCCCGGCCACGCGCATGCTGATCCTGAACTCACCGCACAATCCCACCGGCACGGTCCTCGGACGCACGGATCTGGCCGCCCTCGCCGAGCTCGCCTGCGCACACGATCTGCTGGTGCTGACCGACGAGGTGTACGAGCACCTGGTGTATGACGACGCCGAACATCTGAGCATCGCGACGTTCCCCGGGATGGCCGACCGGACACTGGTGGTGTCGAGCGCGGCGAAGACGTTCAGCGTCACCGGCTGGAAGATCGGCTGGATCTGCGGGGCAGCTCCCCTGATCGACGCGGTGCTCGCCGCCAAACAATTCCTCACCTTCGTGGGCGGCGGACCGTTCCAGCCCGCCGTCGCGCACGCGCTCACCCATGAACTCGACTGGGTGGCCGGGTTGCGCACCAGACTCTCCGAGCAGCGACTGCGCCTGTCCGCAGCGCTGACGGAGACGGGTTTCCGGGTGCATCCGAGTGCGGGAAGTTACTTTGTCTGCGCCGATATCCGCCCCACGGGCGAGGACGATGGAATTCGGTTCTGCCGGGACCTGCCCGCACGACTCGGGGTGGCCGCGGTGCCGGTCAGTGTTTTCACCGACGATCCGGCCGCGTGGCGCCATCTCGTCCGCTTCACCTTCTGTAAGCGTCCGGAGACCTTGGACGAGGGTGTACGGCGGCTCCGGAAGGCGAGCGCGCGCTGATCACCGGATAGCCGCGCCCACCGCCGTGATCAGCGCGGTGCCCGCAGCATCCGGCCCGCCGCATCGACGGCGGGACCGGAACTACCCGCGTCGGCGACGAACACCGCGAACGCCAGATCGTCCTGGACTCCGATGAACCAGCCGTGCGCGCTGCTGTTGTCACCGTATTCCGCGGTGCCGGTCTTACCGAGCAGACCCGGGATATCGGCCAGCTGGTTGGCGGTGCCCGCGGTCACGGTTTCCCGCATCATGGTCTTCAGATCGCCGGTGACCGCGGCGGGCAGTGGCGCCGGTGTCCGGTCGGGTACGCCCGGTGAACCGGTCACCAGTACCGGAGCGGGTGTGGTTCCGTGTGCGACGGACGCGGCGACCAGCGCCATACCGAACGGTGAGGCCGTCACCTGCCCCTGGCCGATACTGGCCTCCACCCGCTCCGCCGGGCTCTGCGCGACCGGAACGCTGCCGGTCACCGTGGTCAGCCCGGGCGTCACATAGTCCACTCCCAGGCCGAGCCGCTCGGCGGCGGCCCGCAGCGCGTCCGGAGGTAGTGTGACGGCGAGCCCGGCCACGGTGGTGTTGCAGGAGTGGGCGAACGCGGTGTGCAGCGGGACCTGTCCCAGATCGAAACTGTCGTCGTTGGGTATGCGGCGGCCCTCGATATCGGCGACACCGGGACAGGGCAGCACAGTGTCGGGGGTGGCGCGTCCCGCGTCCAGCACCGCGGCGGCGGTGACCGTCTTGAAGGTCGAACCCGGCGGATACAGACCGGTGAGCGCTATCGCCCCCGTGCCGTCGGCGGCGGCGTTCTGCCCGACCGCCAGGATCTCGCCGGTCGAGGGTCGTAGCGCGACGATCGCCGCGGGGGTGCCGATCGGATCCAGCGCGGTCTCCGCGGCCCGTTGCAGTCCGATATCGATGGTGGACCGGATATCGGTGGTGGGCCTCGGGTCGGCGCCGGCGATACGGACCGTGCCGTCCGCCGTCTGCGCGCGCACCGCCCAACCGGCGGCGTCGTCGGCCTGCTGTTGCCAGAGTTCGCTCAGCCCCGACAAGGTCGGCGCGGATATCGTCTTGTCGGTGGTCAGCAGCCGCGTCTGCGGGGCGAGGGTCACGCCGCGGACCGCGGTCAACGCATTCCGGATCGGTGCGATATCGGCTTCACGGAGGCTGATCGCTGTCACGGGTTTGCCTTGCGCGGCAGCCAGTTCGGCGTCCAGGGAGGCCGGCGTGATCCCGGCGGCGAGCGGGGCGAGCAGCGCGGCCGCCGCGGCGGTATCGGCGCCGGGCGCCAATTGCACCAGTGTCACCACCTGCTCGGTCATGAGCTCACCGCCGGCGGCGTCCAGTACCCGGGCGGGCCGCGGATACACCGGTGCGTAACTCAGCGGCCCGGTATCGAGCCCCGGCGCGACGGTGGCCGGGTTCCAGTTCACTTTCCAGCCGTCGTCGGTCTCGCCGGCGGTCCCGGTGGTCGTGTACTTCCATTCCTCGGCGCCGCCGGCCCCCAATTTCCAGGTCGCCTCGAGGGTGAAGCTGTCTTCGCGCACCCCGGCGACCGCGAAGGTCGCTTCCTTGCCCAATCCGTCGTAGAGGGCACCGAGCGTTTCACCGGCCCGCGCCGGGTCATCGGTGAGTGCCGCGGCCGCACCGATATCGTCGCTGTTCAGCGCCTCGGTGAAGCGTTCGGCGACGGTGTCGGGCTCGGGCGGCGCGGAAGAACAACCGGCCAGCGCCAGACCCAGGGCGGCCACAAGGACGACGAGTTTCTGATCGGTACGCACCGCTTGGACTGTATCTACCGCACTCCCGGCGGACGCGGATGGTCCGCTTTCCGGTGTTGCGGATCCCGTCGCCGGACGCGACCACGACCACGCGCGGGCAGACCGGTTGCCCGGTGCGCACCGGGCTCGAGATGATTGCGCGGTGAGTACCACCCAGCCGCCGGCATTGGCCGCCGGAGTCGTGCCACCGCAGCGGATCGACCTCGGTGACCTCGTGGTACGGCGCTGGGAAACCGGCGATCTGACAGCTCAATGCGAGGCGATCAACGCCTCGTTCGCTCATCTCCATCCCTGGATGCCGTGGCTGCCCACGCCGCGCACCCCCGCGGAACAGCGAGTCTTCAACGACATCGCGGCGACCGGGTGGCCGACGGCCGACGGGGACTTCGGCTACGGCATCTTCGATTCCGAGGGGACTCTGCTCGGCGCGGTAGGACTGCACGATCGCGTGGGACCGGCAGTCCTGGAGATCGGCTACTGGTGTCATATCGCGTATACCGGCCGGGGGATCATCACCCGCGCGGTCGCCGCGCTCGCCGACGCCGCGCTGCGGCTGCCCGGTATCGAACAGGTGCAGATCCGCTGCGACGCCGCCAACGAACGCAGCGCCGCCGTACCCCGCCGCCTGGGTTTCCGGCTGGACCGGACCGAGACGCGCGAAGTGAGCGCACCGGCCGAAACCGGGCACGGGCTGGTGTTCGTGACCGGCGGTTGATCCGCGCCCGTCCCGGCTACCGCGGCAGCGTGCGCGACCCGGTCACGCCGGGAAGGCTGTGCAGCGCGGCCAGCCAGGCATCGCCGTCGGCCCGCAGGATCTCCGGCGTCAGCCCGTTCACCCGCTCCATGACACCGGTGGCCATAAAGGCCTTCCGGCGTTCCGGATCGCTCAGATCGCCGCTCGGCGCCAGCTCCACGGCCCGACCGCTGCGCCAGAACACGTTGGGCGCCAGCACCACATAGCCCCAGGAGGCGATCCGATCCGCCATCCGCTCGATCTGGGGACGCAGACCGATCGCGTCCTGATAGAGCAGAACACCTGGACCGGCAGCTCCGGCCGCATACGCTTCGGCGGATCCACCGGGCATTTCGATCTCGACTGTCGGCACGATCGTGACCCTACCTAACATTTTTCCGGTGAGCGGCGCGCCGCTCTCGCGCACCCTCGGATCAGGCCCGCAGTTCCTTCGCCGTGTCGAGCAGCAACTCGACCGCGTGATCGACCACCTGGTCCAGGATTTCGGCGGGTTCCCCCTCGAACAACCGGAACGTCGCGGTCACCCGCCCCTCGACCGCGACGGCGAACCACACCGACCCCGGCTCCTGCCCGTCCTGCGGATCGGGGCCCCCGGCACCGGTCACGCCCACGGACAGGGTGGCGTCGAACAGCGTCCGCACCCCTTCGGCCATCGCCCGGGCCGCCGGCTCGGAGACCACGGGCCCCTCCGGTACGGCGAGCACCCGGTGCTTCACCTCCCGGCTGTAGGCCACCACCGCGCCACGGAACCACTCCCCCGAATTACTCGCCGCGCCCAGCGCCGCCGCGAGCTGGCCGGAGGTCAGCGATTCCGCCACCGCCACCTGGATACCGGTGCGCTCGGCGATGGCGGCCAACTCCTCGGCCCGGTCATGGGCTCGCCCCAGTACTGCCGGCACAAGTACTCCTTCGGATTCGGATCCCGTCGACATCAGTACCCTGCTTCCGCAGCCCGGACCCCACCGGTGCCACCGCGAACGATTCGCGCGCCCGCCACCGGTGTGCGCCGCCGCCCCGCCCCGGCCCGGGACCGGATCATTCCGTCCTCCACCACGCAGGTCAGTCTAGACAGGTCGGTGCCTGGACAACGCAGACGGCGGAACCCGTCGTCGGGTCGCCACTGCCGCGCACGACTTCACTATTCGCCCCGGGACCGCGACCGGGCACCGGTCCGGAAACTGTCGAAGTGCGAGGTTCTCGTACACCGGGTTACGACAGTGGCCGCTGAACCCCGTCCGGCCGCACCGAATGCCGCAGCGCCCCGGCACCGGCGCGGACGCGCCGCAATTTGGTGAGAAACCGAGCGAAGTGTGGATCGAACAGCGCCGGATCCGTATCGGCGACCTGGTCGATCCGCCACCACCGGCCGCCGTGGCACTCGCTCGAGTCGAGAACGAACTCCGTGCCCGGATCGGCGACGACGACGTACCAGAGACAGACGTCCGCTGGCCACCGTCGATCCCGACGGAGGTGATCGTGAGGAACAGTGGTTGGTGGTCGACACCGACATCGGCCGTGACGCCGAGTTCTTCCTCGGCTTCCCGGCGCGCGGACAGCGGAGGTCATCCGCTCAGCCTGACACCAGGGACCGATAGGAACCGGAACACATCCCGTCAGGGCCGGCGATCCGGGTACACCGGCACATCGTCGTCCCACGGCTGACGCACGACCATATCGGCGACCCGCACCGAACCGCTCTCGAATTCTCCGGTCGCGGCGTCCACGAGCCGATAACGCTGGCTCTGCCGATGGATCGGTTGCGCGTCCAGCAGTACCACCCGGACCTCCCCCGGCTCGAACCCGCAGCGCTGCTGGAGGGCGACGATCAGTTGCTCGCTGTGCAGATGACCGTCACCGAAGTTCCAGCCGAGCGCGGTGGAGCAGATGCGCTCGCCGTCGGTCAGGACGTAATCGGCCTCGTCATGATCGGCCATCGCGCGATGTGCGAGCGTGAACAGCGCCTTGCCGTGGGTGTTGAAGGCTCGGAAGGCATAGCCGAGGTACAGGGGGATCTGCGCGGCCTCCGGGCTTCCGTAGAACCGCTGCAATTGCGCGGCCGGCATGGTCGCGACGGCGACGATGCCCTCCCGGATCTTCGCGTCGGCCGAGGGCCGGATACACCAGAGCGTGGTATCCCAGTTGCCCGCGTAGTAGCGCATACCGGGCAGGAACGATACCTTGCGCGGAAACAGGTTTCCCAGGGCGACCACTCCGGCGAGCACGCTCAGCAGCAGCACCAAGGGCACCGGGTTGGTCACCGCGGAGAGGCCCACCTCGGCGTGCGCGACGAACAGTGTCAGCACACCGAAGATCATGAAGACGTTCCACTCCAGCGGTACACCCATCGGTATCGCGGTGAGGATCACCAGATGGAAGCCGATCAGCGCGGTGGCGGCGACGGCCGTGGGCCAGCCGCCGTGCGCGAAGAACAGCACCAGCGGCGCACCCATCTCGACCGCGGTCCCGCCGTGGGCGAACCACCGCGACAACCGTCCCGGCCGCAGATCGTCGGGGAAACGTTCGAAGAAGAGCCGCTTGAGGGCCCGCGGCCGCACCACCGGGCTGTTCGACATCATCGTCGACACCACGAACGGGAAATGTTTGTTCAGCTTGGAGACCGCCGCACCGATCCAGATGACGACGAAGACGATCTTGGCGCCGACGATCAGGTCCGCGCCGCCGAAGAGGAACGTGACCGCCAGCGCCGCGTACACCTCACCGCGGGCTGCCAGGAAGATGGTCTTGTCGCGTAGTCCCAACACGGCGAGCAATCCGAGCACCGCCGCGATCTGCCACACCGGCAGGACGCCGACGGTCGTATCGAGCGCCGCGTCCGGTCCGGTTCCGTTCGATATCAGCGCCACCAGCAGCATGATCAGCAACGCCGCGTACAACACCACTTCGAACAGTGTGCGGCGGGTGCCGCGGGTACCCGGCACCCGATCCGGCCAGGGTGGCAGGCGGATGGTGCCGGGGCGCAACCAGTACAGGATCGAACCCATGGGCGGAAAGAACCGGTTGTTCAGCGGCCCGAACCCGCAGCCCAGCCCGAGCACTTCGAACAGCATCGTGAACAGCACGACCTTCTGGAAGACGATCGGCTCCGACCACCAGGTAGCGACCGCGGTGAACCCGTCGATACCTTCGGTCGTCAGCGCGAACAACCATCCGCCGAGCACGTAGAGACCGATTTTGACGACGTAGCACAGGTGCAGCAGCACCGGCGTGCCGAAGCCGACCTCGGCCCAGTGCCGCGCCATCGGCCGGAGCTTCTCCGCCCGGGTACCCCTGCTCCATGCGTCGAAATCGACCACCGGCAGGCTCGGCCGGAGAATGCCGAACAAACGATCTGTTCCGCCCACTACGCTCTCGTTCCCTACGCCGTTCGATCAGTCGGGAGAACACCTTCGGCAGCGAATGCGCGTTTCCTCGGGTGCCCTCTCGCCGTCCGGAGACCACCGGCCCCGGACGCCGCGACGGGCGGCGGTCACCCTCGTGACGAACCGGCCGACGACCGAGATCATCGCACCCCCACGGTCATCACCGGGTCAGAATCGGCGTGCCGACGACGAGCCACCCGCGGACGGGACCCGCCGGTCGCCGACGAGCACGTTGTGCGTCGGCCGCCCATGTACTTGTGAATCGACTTCGCATCATTAGCGTGGAGCCTCACCGGCGGGATCCGGTACTGCCGGCCTGCACCGCCGGCGAGAACCACGTCTTGCCGCTGGAAGCACTCCGGGCCGCACTGACCGAAGCCGGCATACCGGCCCTGCCGCTCGGCGCCGCGCTGCCCGCCGACGCACTGGCCGCCGCCATCGCCCGACAGCCGCACGAACCGGTGGTGGTGCTGTGGCCTCAGACGGAGCGGACGGCAACACCGGCCCCTATCCCGCCGGGAGGCCCCGGGCCGGTCCGCCTGCTACTGGCCGGGCCCGGTCGGCCGGTGATCGCCACATCCACCGGCGCTCGCCGAGTCGACTCGCTCGAGGACGCGCTCGGCGACATCGTCCGGTCGGCGCACGGTCTCCGAGTACGCATCGTTTATGCATCGAAATAGGTCTAGGATGGGATGCGACCCACACCATGCAATGGAGTCGAGGAGCTGTGATGAACACACAGATCGTGGGAGCAGCTCGCGCGCAGCGCGCCAGGACCCACGGTAGGGCCGGGCTACCCGAGCAGCCGACAGCCGAGTGGCAGCGGACCGTTCGCGCGCGGGTGCTGGCCGAGCTGGCCGAGTTCGTGCAGCGGCGGTCCGTCGAGTCGGCCGTACGGCCGACGGTGCAGCATGTGCTGTGGCAATACGTCGGCGGCGGCAAATGCGTCCGGTCGGCATTCATGTACGCGGGGTGGCTGTGCGGCGCCGCCGAAGACGACACGGCGTTGCGGGCCAGCGCGGCACTGGAACTGTTGCACGCGTTCGCGCTGCTCCAGGACGACGTGATGGACGAGTCCGCCCGGCGCCGCGGTGAACCCACCGCGCACCGGCGGCTCGCCGACCGGCACCAGCGGGACGGACTGCCCGGGTGCCCGCGCCGCTTCGGCGAATCCGCGGCCACACTGCTCGGTGATATCTGCCTGATCTGGGCCGAGCAGATGCTGCGCGAGAGCGGAATGGACGAATCCGCGCTGGCGCGGGTCGGGCCCCACTACGACCGTATGCGGATCGAGCTGGCCCTGGGTCAGTTCGCCGACCTGAGCAACGATATCCGCAGCACACCTACCCTGGATGGTGTGCTGGCGATCGCACGCGCCAAATCCGGCAACTACACCGTCATGTGGCCCCTCGTCCTGGGTGCGGCGATGGCCGACTGCGACCCGCGCATCACCGCCGCGCTGACCGATTACGGCCGGGCGATCGGGGAAGCCTTCCAACTGCGCGACGACATCCTCGGCGTCTACGGCCTCCCGGAGGTCACCGGAAAACCCGATAACGATATCGCCCAGCACAAGGCCTCCACCGTGATCGTGGCGGCGATCGAAATGGCCTGCTCACGCCTGCATCGCGAACTGTGCACCCTGCTGCAGGCACCCACGCTCGGCATGTCCGAGGTCGCCCGGGCCCGCGCCCTCATCACCGCCACCGGCGCTCCGGCGCGCATCGAGGCGATGATCGGCAACCGGGTCACCGAGGCCCGCCACGCACTGGCCGCCGCGCCACTTCCCGACGACCGGCGCCAGCTACTGGACGGCCTGGCCGCCCGGTGTACTGTCCGCGAATTCTGAGAGGGGAAGACGATGCGCGGGGTAGAAGGTCGCTGTGATCATGTCGTGGTGATCGGCGCGGGATTGGCCGGACTGTCGGCCGCGACCCACCTGGCCGGCCGCGGGGTGGCGGTCACCGTCCTCGAGCGTGCACCGGTCCCCGGAGGGCGCGCCGCCCGCGCCGATATCGGTGACTACCGCCTCGATCTGGGACCGACCGTGCTCACCATGCCCGACCTGATCGACGAGGTGTTCGCCGCCGTCGGCGCGAACACCGACGATCATCTGCGCCTCGTGCCCATCGATCCGGCCTACCGGGCCCATTTCGCCGATGGCCGCGCCCTCGACCTGCACACCGGTGCCGAGTCGATGGCCCGGGCGATAGCCGAGTTCGCCGGTGCCCGGGAGGCGGAGGGCTACCTGGAACTACGGCACTGGCTGACCCAGCTGTACCGCACCGAATTCGATCACTTCATCGCCGCCAACGTCGACTCGCCGGTCTCGCTGATGACCCCGGCGGCCGGACGGCTGGTCCTGGCCGGCGGGCTGCGCCGCTGGGACCGAGCGGTCGCCGATCACCTGCGCGACCCGGACCTGCGCAGACTCTTCACCTTCCAGTCCCTCTACGCCGGAGTTCCACCGCAGCGCGCGCTGGCCGCCTACGCCGTGATCGCCTACATGGACACCATCGGCGGAGTCTTCTTCCCGCTGGGCGGAATGCGCGCGCTCCCCGATGCCCTGGCCGCCGCCGCGACCACGGCAGGCGTGCGTTTCCACTACGGGACCACCGCGGAATCCACCCGGCGCGCGGGATCCCGGGTCCATGCCGTCACCACCGATGACGGACGAGATATCGAGTGCGACGCGGTCGTCGTCACCACCGAACTACACCACGCCTACCGGCTGGTCGGCCACCGCTCCCGACGCCCACTACCGCCCATCGCGTCGCCCTCGGCCGTGGTGGTGCATCTCGGCAGTGATCCCGCCCCGCACCTCGCACACCATTCGCTGCTGTTCGGTCGCGCGTGGCGGCGGACCTTCGACGATATCCTCACCGGAGGCCGGCCCATGCGGGACCCGTCACTGCTCGTCACGCGCCCCACCGCCACCGACACTCTGCTGGCCCCGCCCGGGCGCGAGTTGCTGTCGATCCTCGCGCCGGCACCCAATCTGCAACGGGCCCCGCTCGACTGGGATCGGCTCGGGCCCGCCTACGCGGACGAACTCGTCGCCACGGTGAACCAGCGCCTGCCCACTCCCCTGACCGGCGTGGACATCCTGCGCGTGCTCACCCCGGCGGACTGGGCGCGCCAGGGCATGCTCGCGGGCAGCCCCTTCGCACTGGCGCACACGCTGTCCCAGACCGGGCCGTTGCGGCCGGCCAATATGATCCGCGGCCTGGACAATGTCGTGCTCGCGGGCAGTTCGACCGTCCCCGGAGTCGGCGTACCACCGGTGCTGATCTCCGGACGGCTGGCCGCCGACCGCATCACCGGCACCGTCGCCACCGGCCGATCGGCCGCACCCATGAACACAGGGGGTGTTCGTTCATGATCGGCAGCGAACTCGACGCCGCCGCGATCACCGACCCGCGACTGCGCCGGGACTACCGGTACTGCCGCGATCTCAATGCCCGCCATGGCCGCACCTTCTTCCTCGCCACCCGCCTGCTCGCCCCCGCGCAACGCCCCGCGATCCACGCTCTCTACGGCTTCGCCCGCTGGGCCGACGATATCGTCGACCTACCGGATCCCGGCGCCGGAACGCCGCGGGCACGTCTGGACGAGCTGACCCGGCAACTCCTGACCGGTCTCGCCACCCCCGGGCAGGGCGAGCCGGTCGTCGCCGCGGTGGGTCACACCGCGGCCCGATACGATCTGGACGACAGTCTCTTCCGCGCTTTCCTGGACTCCATGAGAATGGACCTGACCGTCACCGACTACCCCGATCGTCCGGCCCTGGACCGCTATGTGTACGGGTCGGCCGAAGTGATCGGTTTGCAGGTGCTGCCCGTCCTCGGCGCCGTCTGCCCCCAGTCCGAGGCCGCACCGTACGCCGCCGCGCTCGGTAAAGCGTTCCAGCTCACCAACTTCCTGCGCGATATCGCCGAAGACCTCGACCGCGGGCGGGTGTACCTACCGGCCGATGAACTGGCCGCTTTCGGCGTCGATCGGGGCCTGCTGCAATGGTGCCGCATGCACCGGCGCACCGATCCCCGCGTCCGTGCGGCGCTGGCCGCCCAGCATGCCGTCACCCGGCGATGGTATGCCCGCGCCACGCCGGGTATCGACCTGCTGCACCCCATCTCACAACCCTGCGTGGCAACCGCCGCCGTCCTCTACGGCGAGATCCTCGACCGGATCGAGGAACTCGACTTCGCGGTATTCAGCGAACGGGCCACCGTCGGTCGTGGCCGTCGCGCGCATATCGCCGGCTCGGCGCTCGCACGAGCGCTGTGGGCCCGCCGCAACGGCCGCCCCGGCACCCCCGCCCCGACCCCGCTGTGACCGCCGTGCCGCCCGTGCGCGGCCCACTCCGGTCTCGGGACGGCTCGGCCGCGGGATTCAGTTGGTGGGAAGGATCTTCGAGGTCAGCCATATTCCCGCGGCCAGTGCCGCGGTCACGGCGACACCGATGAGCACCGAGCCGGCGAGGACGGTGATTCCGATGGAGAACACCAGGCATGTGAACGTGGCCAGGACCGCCGTTCCCCGTTCGACACCGACGACCCGGGCGGGCTGGTTCCGAATCGCAGTCATAGAGACAGGCTTCCCCACCACTCGATTTATGAAACCGTTACCGCCCGTCCGGGGAAACTCTTCGTTTTTCGACCGGTCCACCGAGATCGGCCCGAGATCGCCCCGGGATACAACTCACGTGCGCCCACATGGTCACCTCGACAACCGACGAACACTCCCCCCGACGGCTCCGCCGCGGTGGGGTACGGCCGATCGAACGCCGAGACGATCGCGGTGTGGCTCACCCGGTGTGGCGGCAAAATCGCAGGCAAGGGCACAATGGAACCAATGAGACCTTGGCAGCCGAGCCCGTCCGCCGACACCGACTCCCCCGGTGCGGACCCGATTACCGTCGACGACGTACGCGCGCTTCGCGAACAGTTCCTCGACTTCATGCTCGGCTACAAATTCGCGATCGACGAGATCACCACCAAGATCAATATCCTGCGCGAGGATTTCAACAGTACCCACGAGTACAACCCCATCGAACACGTCGGATCGCGACTCAAAACGCCGGAAAGCGTCATGGAGAAGGTCCAGCGCAAGAAATACCCGATGACCCTGGCAGCCATCCGGGACAATATTCTCGATATCGCCGGGGTCCGGGTCGTATGCAGCTTCATCTCCGATATCACCGTGATCAGAGATATGCTCGCCGGCCAGGAGGACATCACCGTCCTGGAGGAACGTGACTACATCACCCACCGCAAACCGAATGGCTACCAGAGCCTGCACCTGATCGTTTCGATCCCTGTCTTCCGCTCCCAGGGCACCGAACACATCCCGGTCGAAATCCAGATCCGCACCATCGCGATGGATTTCTGGGCCAGCCTCGAACACAAGATCTACTACAAATACCGCGGCGAGGTCCCCCCGAACCTCCGCAGCGACCTGGCCCAGGCCGCCGAGGTCGCCACCCTTCTGGACGAGAAAATGGAAGCCCTGCACCGCCAGGTCGACCGTACCGAGCGCACCCAGGCCGAGCCGGCCGACACACTGGATCTGAGAGGTCTCTACAACAGCCTCGTCACGGACCCCTCGTCCGGCGTCCGTCCCACACCTATCCTCCGCTCACCCGAGCTGTAGATCGGCCGACCGCAGGGACCGCCGACAGACAGCGAAGCCAGCAGAATCGCTACGGCCACCGGCCACGAGAAACCGCGCAACGCGGGCACCACACAGAGAACGACCGGCGCCGCCGACACCACGCACAGCACGGCACCGTAATGGGTGAACACCGACCGCCCGCACGCGGCATCCGCATTGACCACTTCACACGACGAGATCTGATACAGCGGCTCGGCCGCAACGAACACACTGCCCCATACCGCCGTCGCGGCTGCCAGCACCAACCACACCACCCGCGGCCAGACCATGCGCCGATCAAACCTCATCCGCCCGCAGCACGCCCGAAATCGCGGCAAGACGGCGTCGCCGGTGATGCCCTGTTCACGATCGGGATTGCGCTGAGCGATTCTCCACCACGAACCACCTCCGGCCGGCCGTGATTCCGCCTGCCGGGACGTCCCCGGTCGAGCGGCCGGGAAGCGTCGATGTGCCGATCGTGCGGACGGGTCGCACGCGTCCCGTCGCCGGCTTCGCGGATGTCGATGACGAGAACTACGTGACCGGTTTCCGACGAGTGCGTTCGCGGGAATCCAGCAGTCCTTCGATTCCGAGCAGCAACGTCTCGCAGATCGGGTCCGGGTCGGTCAGGCAACCGGCCGCCATCGCGCCGTCGCGCAGCATCACGAAGTGCCGGGCCGCCGGTTCCGGATCGGTATCGCCGATATCGGCAAGGATTTCGGTGATCGTATCCTGGAACCACTGCCGGTGCGCGAGCACGGTTCGGTGGACCGGATGGCCGGGGTCGGGGTATTCGGCCGCCGCGTTGAGAAACGCGCAGCCGCGGAATTCGGGCCCCCGGATGCTGTCGGCTATGACCCGCCCGACGGCCAAGACGACAGCGACGGGAGACGAGTACTCGCGGCGTGCGGCGTCGACCTGCGCGCGGATCGCTTCATCGGCCCGGGTCAGGTAGGCGACGACGAGGTCGTCCTTCCCGGGAAAATGCCGGTACATGGTCGCCCGCGTCACCTGGGCGGCAGCGATGATGCGCTCGACGCCGACCGAATGAAGTCCTTCGGAGTAGAACAGTCCGCTCGCCGTATCGAGCAGTCGGTTGCGCGCTTCCGACATCCGAATCTCCTCTCTCGAGCTTTCACCCCGAGGCTAACAGAAAGAACGATCGGTATTGACAAGCCGGACCGACGCGCGCCAGACTCCAGGTATACCGATCGTTCTTTCTCCGCGATGCAGTAGCACTTGGAGCGCCTCGATCCCCGAAAGAGAGTCTGATGTCCAGTTCAATCCAGACCGGTGTGGCCCGACCCGGCGCCGATACCGCCGGCAGCACCGAGGGGCTGCGGAACCTGTACTACGCCCGCTTCGGATTCGCCATCGCGTGGGCGCTGCTGATGCTGGAGGCCGCGGCGACGCTCACCCCGGTCAGCATTGCCCTCTTGGTGCTCTACCCACTGTTCGATGTGGCCGCGGCCGTCATCGACTTCCGCACCTCGGGCGCCGCCCGGCCGAAGGCGCCGCTGTATCTCAACATGGCCCTGAGTCTGCTCACCGCCGTCGGACTGGGCGTGGCCGCCACCTCCGGTGTTCCCGATGTCCTCTGGGTATGGGGTGGCTGGGCGATCACCGCGGGCATCGTGCAGTTGATCGTCGCGATCCTGCGCTACCGGCTCGGTGGCCAGTGGGCGATGATCCTGAGCGGTGGCATCTCCACCCTGGCCGGCGCGAGCTTTGTCGCGGGCGCCGGTGCACCGGATGCGTCTCTCACCGCCCTCGCCGGGTACGCGACGCTGGGCGGCATCTTCTTCCTCATCTCGGCGGTCCGCCTGCACCGCCGTGCGACACGGGCGTGATGACGTGACCGCCGCCGACCACCTGGCCGAGCCCCCGCCGGGCCGCTTCCGGCACAAGGCCCACCTGACGACCGTCGACCGGCCCCGGCCGCACCTGCGGACATGTCCGCCCAATCATCACCGGACCACACAGCAGCACCCCCACCACCGAAGGAGAACACCATGTCCGAACCCGTCTACACCGCCATCGCCACCTCGACCGGCGACGGCCGCGCCGGAGGACGCGCGGCCAGCAACGACGGGCTGATCGACGTCACCCTGGCCATCCCACGTGAAATGGGCGGGCCGGGTGGCGCGACGAACCCCGAGCAGCTCTTCGCCGCCGGGTGGGCCTCCTGCTTCCACTCCGCGTTGAAGGCCGTCGCCGCCGGACAGAAGATCGGTTTCACCGATTCGGCCGTGGTCGCCGAGATCGGCGTGCACCGCACCGAGGGAGGCGGTTTCGGCCTCTCCGCCGCACTCCATGTGGAAATGGGCGGCATCGAGCAGGCCGCCGCCGACTCGCTCGTCGCGGCCGCGCACGCGGTATGCCCCTACTCCAACGCCACCCGCGGCAATATCACCGTCACCGTCGACGTCACCGTCAGCTGAGCCGTACCGGGGAATCGCCCGCGGCCCCGATCTGCTCGCGCAGGATGTCACCGTGGCCGGCATGCCGGGCGAACTCGGCGGTCATGGCCAGGTAGATCCAGCGAAGGCTGACAACTCCCACGCGCGAGTGCTCGCGCGTCTCGTCCAGGGAAATCCCCGCCGCGACGGACCTTGCCCGAGCACTCGCGCGTTCGAACTCCGCGATCACCCCGGCCACGGTCTCCGCGTCGCCCACCTGGAAGCCGCCGTGTTCCCACAGCGGACCGTCGCAGTCGGCATCGGCAAGCCGTCCCAGCGTGCGCTGGAACCACATTCGTTCGGCGAAGGTGGCGTGTTTGATCAGGGCTATCGGGGTGGTCAGGGACGGGACGAGCCGGCACCGGGCATCGGTTTCGGACAGTCCGCGCACCGTGTCGACGAGGTCGGCACGCGCCCGGTCGAGCATGGTCTCGAGCAGTTCGCGTTCGGTGCCGGTGGTGCGGGTCGGAACAGTCATCGGGGTCCTTCCACGGCCGGTCCGGCGCATGCCGAACAGACCGATATGCCTGTGGTGATTCGGAATCGGCTTGCCGGAAGAAACAGGCGCCGGGTGATCGCGAGCATCGCGATCATGTATCTCGGATTCGGCCGTGAGAACAAGCGGCCCACATCAGAAGCGGGCGCGACGAGCCGATGCCGAATCTACCACCGACCGCACCGACCGGCGACGTGAATCAGCGACCTGTCGGTCGAATCTCTGTTCAGGAGTTCGCCGAAGGCCTTGGCCGCGCCTCGTGGCCGGGCCGGCCGTGCGTCCGGCGCGCCTCCTTCATCTCCGCCTCGTAGACGTGACGCCGGCCCTGGAGCAACTCTTCGCGGACTTCACGTTCGATATCGCGGAACAGGCTGTAGTAGCCGTCGTCGTACTCCTCGACGATCTGGAAGGTCCATCGGCCCTCCAGGACATTCCGCCCGATCAGGTCGGTGGTCATCCGATCGGCGAGGTGGTGATGACCCGCCTCCCGCAGCAATGCCGCCGCCCACCCGAGGGCGAAGTCGGCACGGCCGGTCAGTTGATGGAACGCGTACAGATGCCCCCGGGCGCGTTCGGCGATCTCGAAGGCTTCGGACAACTTGCCCACTGCTTCGACCGTAGTGTCGCCGACACCCGCCGGCCGGCGATGACACTCGGCCGGAATGTCCTCGTCACCGGTATCGGTCACTGCCATTCCGACAGGCTATCGAGATATCAGGGGAATCCGGCCTCGGTCCGCGCGGGCGAGTCGGGCTACGGCGAGTCGTTCCCGCGGGGCGACCACGTAGGGCCGTACAGCGAGTGGCACGGTGTGACGCCGGAGCCGGTCCGCCGGCCGGCCGGAGGCGCGGGGAATGCCGGACTGCGCTGTGACCGTGGAGGTCCGGCACGCCATCGCGGTACTCGCCCGCGGTTCGCGGTTCGCGGCGGCCGGCGCGCGCCACAGACGTTCGCACCCAGGCGACTCAGGCTGCGCGATGTTCAGTACATGTTGATGAACATTCTCAACCATCTACGCCCGATCCAACACTTTCCACCTACGCCAATCGAAAATATCCTTCGACCCGTATGCCGAATCGCGATGAATATTCTCCAAGCAATCGGGCGTAACAGGCATATCTCCGGCCGATCGCCGAAGGCGGGCGGCCCGATGACAGGTACTGATAAGTTACTGGATATTCTCTACTTGCCGACATACCCGGGCGAGGCCGTTTCAACTCGATGAGGAGCTGAAGACGATGGACCGACTCGATGGGCGTGATGCGTCGAAACCGCCGGACGACGACATCGTTGCGTACCCGTGACCCGGACCTACTCACCCGTTCGCCGACCCCACAAGGAAATACCATGATGCGCACTCCCCTCCGCATGGCCGCCACTTCGATCGCTGCGGCCGGCCTGATCGGCACCGCGGCCGGCGCGACGGCCGCTCCCCTGGTCGCCCCGGGCCCCGCACCGGTCGCCGCCGCCGAAACCGGAACCGGCTCGGCAATGGTGGACTCGGGGTCGGCGGCCGCGCAGTCGGCGGTCGAAACCGTCCGACGCGGCGACATCATCGGGATCATCGTGCTCCTGGCCCTCACACCCTTCCAGATGCTGACCGGTGGCGTCTGCGACCTCGCCACCTTCTCGGCCCTGCCGAATCCGTGCGCACCGAGCACCTACTGAGACCCGGCCGACTGCACCGCACCGGCCGAGACGGACGCAGAGCACCCGCGAGCAACAGACAACAGTGGGTCGTACGTCGGGCGTTCACCCGCCGCGGGGCGGGCGTGGATCCACTCCTGGTTGCAGGGTAGTGATGTAGTCGGCGGACCCGGTGCCGAAAGCGTGTCGAACAACTCCGCGAGGGTCTGATTACAGGATGTCGGTGTCCAGGTGTTGCTGGTGATCCGGAGGATTCGTGTGTGGCCGAGGTCCGGCGCACAGGATCAGACGGACTGCGTGGAGGCCCCTGCCGCGATCGGCGGACGTGCACTCGACAGCGCCGGCGCCTGAGCCGTAGCGGGGCCCGGATCTGGACCGTGACCAGCTGCCTGTTGCGCTCCGGGTTCCTTCTGCGAATGCATCCCGTCGACGGTGGAATCGGTTGTCGGGCAGAATAATCAGATGGATGCCGCATGGATCGCTGTCGTTGGATCCTCGGTCGCCGCTGTCGGATCGGCTGCTGCGGCAGTAATCGCTTCCTGGGCGACACGAAGGCAGAGCACCGCCCAGGAAGCCGGTCAGGAGCGACAGTGGCGGCGGGAGACACGCCGACGTGATTCCTACGCAGCGTTCCTCGAGGCCGGCGCACTGGCCCGTGATGAGCTCACCTTCATTCTGCAGAGCACTCGAAAAGAGGACTCCGATCTCGAAGCCCTCGCGGGGAGACTCACGACGGCACGCGCTCTCACCGACAATGTGCGCGCGTGCGGGGCCAAGGTGTTTGTGGAGGGGCCGGAGCTCATCCTCAGGCCCACCCGACATGTCGAGGAGGATCTCGTTACTTTTCGGAGGTTCGTGGAAGAGATTCTCACTACACGACGTCGCGGGGCTACGGAGATTTCGCTGGGTCCCGCACATCTACAGCTCGATGATGCCTTTGAAACGGTTGCGCACCTTCGGCGCGAAACCCGCGTTCATCTCGATCGATTCGCCGAGGTAGCGCGGCAGGTGCTGGACGAACCCAGTACCGTCGTGCACCAGCAACACGCAGAGTCTCCCGCTCCGAGTCAGGAGTTGCAGTGGCTCCTTGCCCGTCTGGCGGACTTACTCGGAGTGCCCGTAGCCGACATAGACATCGAGCAGCCATTCATTGATATGGGCTTCGACTCCCTCATGGCCATGAAGCTGCTCAATGATGCCAGGACAAGGTATGCACTCGCTGATCGATGGACGTTTACCGAGTTGCTCTCAGCAACACCCGAACAGGCAGCGGCCTACTTCAGCGAACAACGATAGGCTCGAGCAGCCAGGGTCAGCCGCCAGATTCACGAATTCACTGCTCGATCACCTATCCCCATCCAGCCGAACCAGCCGATCCATCGCCGCCTGACCAAGCACACGCACGTGTTCCTCGACCACTACTATCTGGCGTTACCCGGGAGGCAGCTGGGGATGGGTGTGGCGAGGACGCTGCCAATCGCTCCTCGGCCGTAGTCGGCTCACCGATCACCGCCACTTGAATCGCCCACAGCCCGACACCGCTCACCGAATCGGCCTTGCCACCGGATGCGCCCCTCCCCCGTTTCCCGGTGCTCGGTATCACGGGACGACGCCATAACCCGTGCGGCGCGTCGAACCGGGCTTGATTCGTCCGGTTCCGCGACCCCTGGGCAATTTCGAGAGTTGTGCGTAATGCACGGCCTGCTCGGCAGCCTGCCCATCGATGGCGGGTGGGTGTCCCATCGGTACCTGGGCTGGGAACCGGGGTGTGCCCGGTGCGGAAACAGTACTCCGCCGTCCAACCGCTCCAGGCGCCGGTGACGCGGCCGGTGGGAGGGGTTCCGGTGAACGCGAACGGATCGCGTTTGATACCGCCGAAGTCGAGCCGCTGTTGCGCTCTTACGAGGGCTCGGGAGGCGGGTGCACTGTGGAGGCCTGCTCGACGTGGTCGATGATCCGCTTCAGGTGGGCGATCTCGTCACGCAACGCAGTTTTGCCGGCCGGGGTCAGGTGGATCCAGGTGCGGCCGCGCGTTCGCCCTCGTAGCCCTTTACGATCTGCACCAGGCCGGTTTTTTCCAGCACGGTCAAGTGTTGGGAGGGGTTGCCGGTGGTCAGGTCCAGCGCGGTCCGGAGGAAGCCGAACCCCACGCGTCGGGCCTCGTGGGCGATGGTGAGGATGCCCAGCCGGACGAGTCGTCACCGGGAGACACAACACGGCAGCGACAGGCCCCCTGTCAGCGCTCGCCGGCACCGCGCGGACTGAACCGGATACGGCAGTGAACCGGCACGAGGGTGTGACCGGCCGCATCCGGTGGTGACGGACCGACAGCGAGATGCCGACAACCACCACAACCATCCACTGGCGCAATCGAGGTGAAGCCGATGGTTTCGGAGCCGAACCATCGGACGAATATGGATCCCGATGATGTGCTCTCCGGGATTCCGGCAGCTACCAAAACATTCCTGACATACGGAAACTCCGCGCGGCCGGTCGAGTTCGGATCCGGGATTCCCGGCCGGGTGAACCGCGACGAATCAGAGCGACCCGGGCCGAGCAGCGGGGCGGGTGGGCTCTGTCGCCCGAGATTGCGTAGCTGCCCGGCCGGCGAGGAGTTCGAGCCGGTCTTCGGATACGCTGCCGGGCTCGGCGGTGTATGTGATCAGGTTGTGCACGGCTCGGCCGGGCAGGGATAGGTCGAGGTCCTGAAAGGTCAGTTCCAGGTGGCCGACGTCGGGGTGCTGGAGCCGTTTGATGCCGTCGTGGCGGATCAGGACGTCGTGCGCGGCCCAGAAGTCGCGGAACTCGGCGCTGAGAGTGGACAGCTCGCCGACCAGTTCGCGTAGTGCCCGGTCGCGGGGCTCGCGCCCGGCCTCGGCGCGCAGCAGGGCAGCAGTGGCATTGCCGGCGGCGTCCCAGTCGACGAAGAAGTCATGTGCGCCGAGGTCGAGGAAGACGTAGCGAGCGATGTTGGGGCGGCCGCGCCGGTCGATGGTGGCGCTGTCGAACATCGGCGCGAGCAGGACTCGGGCCAGGGGGTTGCCGGCGACGATGTCCGTGCGACCGTTGCGTACGAACGCCGAGGACATCGTCATGGAGTCGAGCAGCCACTGGACCTGGGACGGAATCTCGACGTCCCGGCGACGCGACGGCGTGCGACTCGCGGGCCGCGATGACCGGGCCGGTCGAACAGATAGGTGCGTTCGTCGTCGTCCAGTTGCAGGGCGCGCGCGACCGCGTCCAGGACATCTTCGGACACGCCGCCGATATGCCCCTTCTCCAGCCGCGTGTACCACTCCGTGCTCACGCCGGCAAGGACGGCGACCTCCTCGCGCCGCAGCCCGGCGACCCGGCGACGGCCGCCGGTCGGCAGTCCCGCCTGCGCCGGGGTGATTCCGGCACGCCGGCCGGCAAGGAAGTGCCGGATTTCGCCGCGGTTTCCGGGCTGCTGATCCACGTCATTCACGGTAGCCGCTGGTTACGGCGCGAGGGGGGTCGAGGTCATACCCCCTATAAACGCGACCTTCTCCGGTGCCGGTCATCGCGGTCTTCTGAAGATCGAATGTTCCGACACGATCCCAACGGTGATGAGATATGAGCCTCGAGGTAAGCGACATGACGAGCAACACACTGACAGCACCGGCGGTGGCGCTGGGCACGTGGGCGTGGGGAGACAGCGGCGAGGTGGGCGACGGCTATTTCGGCAGTCGGCTCACAGAGTCCGGCCTGCGAAAGGTCGTCGAGAAAGCGCACTCGAATGGGTTCACCCTGTGGGACACCGCGGTGGTGTACGGCATGGGCCGCTCGGAGACGGTCCTCGCTCAGGCGCTGAATGGCTACGCCCGCAGCGAGTACCAGCTGTCGACGAAGTTCACCCCGCAGGTCGCCGGCGATGGCGACGATCCGGTCGCGGACATGCTGGAGCAGAGCCTCGACCGATTGGGCACGAATTATGTGGATCTGTACTGGATCCACAACCCCGCCGACGTGGCCCGTTGGACGCCGCTTCTGATACCGCTGCTGCAAAGCGGCAGGATCAAACATGTCGGCGTCTCGAACCACAACATGAAGGAAATCACCCTCGCCGATCAAATCCTCGGCGAGGCCGGCTTCCGTGTGGCGGCGGTCCAAAACCATTACAGTCTCCTGTACCGGAGCTCTGAGCGCGCGGGCATCCTCGATCACTGCCGCGAGCGCGATGTGCGGTTCTTTTCCTACATGGTTCTCGAGCAAGGGGCGCTGACCGGCAGGTACAGCCCGGCCCATCCGTTGCCGGAGGGCAGTAGCCGGGCGGCCGTGTACAACGGCATCCTGCCCCGGCTACAGGCGCTGACGGACACGATGGGGGCGATCGGCGAGGGCCGAGGCGCATCCGCCGCCGACGTCGCCACCGCCTGGGCCATCGCCAAGGGGACCATCCCGATCATCGGGGTCACCGAGGCGGGTTACATCGACGGATTGGTCCGCGCGCACGGCATCGAGCTCGCCGACGAGGAGATCGCGGAGCTGGAGGCGCTGGCGGATGCTGCAGACGTCGACACGCGCGGCAGCTGGGAGCATGACATGTAGCAGTCGTCGGGGGGCCGCAGGAGAGACCAGCACTTATCGGGGCGGCGATCAGGACTTCGGTGGCTTGCGAACCAACAGCTGGGCCTGCCGGCCCCGTTCGCCCTCGTGCGGCTCGCGCAGCAAACGCCCGACCTCGACGAACCCGGCCGAGGCCAACAGATCCGCGAGACCGTCGGGCGACCATCGATAGGCCGGCGCGACCTTGTGGTCGAACTCTTGCGGTCGCGGATCGACACCGGCGAAGAATCCGAGCAATAGATAGCCACCTGGAGCCAGCACTCTGTCGAGCTCGGCGAACACGACCGGCAGCTGCTCCGGCCGCATGTGGATGATCGAGTAGAAAGCGAGGATGCCGCCGAGCACTGCGTCGGGGAGATCCAGAGCGGTCATCGATCCCTGCTCGAACCGCAGAGCCGGATACGCCTCTCGAGCCAAGGCGACCATCGCGGGGGAAAGGTCGACTCCGAATGCACTCAATCCGAGCGCGCGCAGCTGTGCTGTGACCTGGCCGGGGCCACATCCGATATCGGCGACCGGTCCGCCGCTGTTCGCCTGCACGAGTTCGGCGAACGCGGCGAGCAGTGCACGTTCCAGCGGTAAGGCGTCGAGCATGTCGCCGAAAAGCTCAGCGTAGAGGGAAGCGACGGCGTCGTAGGCCGCCCCGACGTCGGGCAAGGCAGAGGCTTCGGTCACGACGAAACCATACTGTCCCGGTAGCCGGGGATCGGGTGCGCCGGCACGCCCCGCGGTTACCGATCATCCTGCCCTCGCCGATCCCCGCCGCGGATCGGCCGAGCACGCTGGGCTATCACCGCGTCCAGTGACCAGCGGCCGGGGCCGGCCCACAGCAGGAAGATCAGCCCGAGCAGCATCGCGAAATCGGTGCGGGCATCGTGGGCCATGCCCCAGAACCCCTCTACACCGCCGAACCCGCCGGGGCGCAGCTGCGGCAGTTTGGTGAGCACGATCGCCCCGCTGATGTCGATGAGCAGAGGGATCGCGGCCAAGCGGGTCAGCAGGCCGATGACAACCATGGTGCCGCAGGCGATTTCGACGACCCCGTCGAGGTTGGCGAAGAACGTCGCCGCCGGTATTCCGATCTTCTCGAAACGTCCCGGCCCCAGCGTGTGCGGGTAGAGGAACTTCTGGATCCCCTCACTGAGGAACACCAACCCCACCGCCACCCGGATGCAGATCACCGCCGGCGATCCCTCGGAGCCCAGCATCCGCGGACACGCCCACCGCCGCGCTTCCGCCATCAGCACTCACCTCCGATCTCGTCGCCCGATCTCACTGCCTTGAAAGTTCATTCTTTCCTGGATACAGATTCGGATTCACCGTTCCGGGTGTGGGATCACCGGACACACCGACGCCCCGGCCTGCTTCGGTCACGCCCTGTCCGATCCGGGCCGCGCCCGATTCTGCTGTCCCTGCGCCAGGCGCCCCGGCTACCCGCCGGCGCCTGTTCAACCACCTGGCCTGCGGGCTCGCCGTCCGAGCATCACTGAACAGCGATGATGTCCAAATATAGCGTTCGGAAAACACCTACTCGTGAACAATCGGGTCAGCCGAATGTGGCGAAGAGCCCATTCGTGCGTCTCACCGGGTGGTGACGGCCCGTATGCGGATCATTCGATGGCGGCGAAGTCCATGCGAATCCATGGGATCCATGTGCCGGTGCCGGGGTCACGTTCCCACCGCGCGGACATCGACGATCCGTCCTCGGCCGGCCGGAGAGTGCTGCGCATTGCTTCACCATCGAAGAGCCAGGACCCATCGGCGTTCGGGCGTGCCGTCATAGTGCTGTACGAACCGGAGGTGTCGAAGGCCCGCATCGCGTAGGTATCTGCCTCCGGATCGAAGTCGCCGATCAGTTCGAGAGCCCGAGTGTGCTCGCTGCCACCCATCATTACGTCGACGCGGTGCAGAATCCACCGACCTCCGGTCATCCACTTGTGTTCGTCCGTGCTCTCGATTTTCGATGTCTGCCGGCCATGCTCATCGAGGGCGACACCTGATGTCTTCCACCGGCCGATGATCGTTTCGAGCTGGAGCATCGGGTGGATATGTGTGACCATTCGAGGTTCTCTCTTCGTCGGCATACACACTCGGCCCCGAGCACGGCATTGCAATGCTGGGGCGGTGCGCTCGTGGAGTGGACGAGCCTGCCCGGGCGAACTCATCGGCAATTTCGGTTCTCGGTGCACACGTGAGGTTTGCCTGGAGAAGGGGGACCCGACGACGCTCGTCGTCAGGGCCTGATACTCCAGCTGTAGATCCGGCGCCTACGCTCTCCGTGGCTTGCGCCGGCCGCGTCGGCAACCGGGTGGCCGGTCCCGCTCCAGCATTGTCGCGTAGAACCGAGCTTTGCTGGTCACGGCTCGTGGTTCGGGTACGAGCGTGCTCACAGTCGATCACCACGGGACAGCCGAGGCCCAGCCGAAGGCGCCGTCGGTCACCAGGGAGGAGCATCCGGGAGGATGCCGGGGCCCCTCCCGGTGATGACACCGCCCGGATTCCATGACGTCGAGCAGAACATGGCCGGCCTCCAGGTCAAGCCACCGGACCCGCCTCGTCCGGCTCCCTGGCGGGCCGGATCGCATCGTGGATCGACCCGCTCTGGCCGGAGGTCGAAAGTTCATTGTTTCCTGAATACAGATTTTGATGTACTGTTTGAGCGGTGGAGGTCGCTGTACACACCGATGCACTGGCCCGGTTCGGGCACGCCCTGTCGGACCCGACTCGGACCCGGATCCTGTTGTCCCTTCGCCAGGCGCCGGGGTATCCCTCCGAGTTGGCCGAGCAGATCGGGGTGACCCGCCAGATCCTGTCCAACCATCTGGCGTGCCTGCGCGGCTGCGGCCTGGTGGTCGCGGTGCCCGAGGGCCGGCGCAGCCGTTACGAACTCGCCGACCGCCGGATCGCCGTGGCGCTGGGCGATTTACTCGGGCTGGTGTTGGCGGTGGATCCGGCGTGCTGCCCGGACGCCGAGGACGAAGGCTGCTGCTGATGGCTTCGCTCCGTATATCCTCGCTTCCGTCGGCAGTGACCGTCTACGGACCGGGTCCGGAGCGGAGGGCGGCGCTGGCGCGGCGGATCCGCTGGTTCGTCGCCGCGACCATCACCTACAACGTCATCGAGGCGATCATCGCACTCAGCGAAGGCGCCCGGGTCTCGTCGACCGCGTTGATCGGGTTCGGGCTGGATTCGGTGATCGAAGTGTCCTCGGCGGCCGCGGTGGCGTGGCAGTTCACCGGCCGCGATCCGCACGCGCGGGAGAAAATCGCGCTGCGGATCATCGCGTTCTCCTTCTTCGCCCTGGCCCTCTACGTCACCGTCGACTCGATCCGGGCCCTGTTCGGGCTCGGCGAAGCCCAGCACTCCACGGTCGGGATCGCATTGGCCGCGGCGAGCCTGGTGATCATGCCGGTGCTCTCCGCGGCGCAGCGTCGCGCCGGGCGCGAACTGGGATCGGCCTCGGCGGTGGCCGACTCGAAGCAGACCCTGCTGTGCACCTACCTCTCGGCGGTACTGCTGGCCGGGTTGTTGCTCAACAGCCTGTTCGGGTGGTCGTGGACAGATCCGCTCGCCGCCCTGGTCATCGCCGCGGTCGCGGTCAAGGAGGGGCGCAACGCCTGGAAGGGCGACACTTGCTGCCCCGTACCGGTCGCGCCCCGGGAATCCTCGCCGCCCACCGGCCGGGGTCGGCGCGACTGCGACTGCTGCGAGGACTGATTCCGCCACTACCGACACCGAGGTCGCCCGACTACATCCGTCTTCCCGGACCCATGGCTGCACACCGGGAACCACCTCGCCATGTTCTCCCTCGCGGTGCGGCAACGCGGCCGCCGCGAAGCACTCGGCCAAGTCGTGCGGATCACCGCCGTCCACACACAGCCGGGATAAGACCACGAAACGCCGCCGGGCACGAGGCCCGGCGGCGTTCGGTCGGGGTGTCGACGTCCCACAAGCGCCTCTCGGCGAGTGGTCGCTCGTAGCGACTGAAGGGGTGAGGCCCGGGGCTGTCCGGACGCCGACAGCTGTTCCAACGGCACCGCTGGGGGTTCTATTCCGCCGAGGGTGTGCGGTCGGACCACCCGGTGTGTCACCGGTCGCGGCACCAGGCGGTATCCCAGGAGGGAGTGCTCACCGCGGCCGATCAGGCGTCGGGGGCGGCGTGGATTTCGACGCAGCATTCACCGGCGGCGGGGGCCAGGTGGGCCTGGACGGCGTCGGCTTCCAGACCGTGGAGCAGCCCGGTGAGGTAGGCGTGGTTGAGCGAGCACACCAGGTCGGGCGCTCGAGCCGCCAGCGGATGGAAGGGGCAATTGCGCAGTCGCAGGCAGGCGGGGGCGGTGCGCGCGGGTTCGAAACCTTGTTCGCCGAGTGCGGCGGCCAGGAGGGTGATGGCGCGTTCGGCGCCGAGCCGGCCCGGCCGTAACCGTTCGCGCATTTCGCGGCCGGTGGTGGCACCCCGGTTCGCGGCGACGCGCAGGGTGGCCTCGCGGGCGGATTCCCCGGTAGCCTCGGTGAGGACGGCCTGCATCAATATCTCGGCGAGAATCTCGTGGCGGCGTTCGGGAATGCTGACATGTACTTCGATGTCGGCGGGTTCGTACACCTTCGGTGCCCGTCCGACGCGCCGGATCCCGCCGGTGCGTTCGTAGCGGGCTTGCAGTAGCCCGGTGTCGACGAGTTTGTCGAGATGGAACGCGGCGAGTTTGCGGGATATCCCGACATGTTCGGCGGCTTCGTCACGGGTCGTGGGACGTCCGGCGCGCCGGATGAACCAGTACATGTTCCGGCGTAGATCGTCGTCCAGTGCGGCAACGGCGCCGATATCGGCTTCACTGGTCACCAGTCCACAATAACGCCGATCATAGTGCGCGTAATTCTGCCGGACGGCAAGCGGAGACATAGGTCTTGACCCCTCCGCCCAATTGAACCAAAATCTATTGGTGTAATTACTCCCGGTGGCGCGGAGGATGCCATGACCGATGACCGGCACCAGGCCAAACGCCCGGTCAGCGCCGTGCTGGCGGGTCCGTACGGACACCCCTTCCATCCGATCCTGGTCACCGTGCCGATCGGAGCGTGGCTGGCCAGTGTGGTGTTCGATATCGGCTCGCACCTGGTCGACGACCCCGGATTCCTGGCTCGGGGTGCGCAGTGGCTGATCGCGATCGGCGTGCTGGGCGCGCTCGCCGCGGCGACCGTCGGATTCCTGGACCTGTTCGCCATCCCGACCGGCACACCCGCCTTCCGGACCGGGCTGGTGCATATGAGCCTGAATCTGGCGGTCACCGTGGCGTTCGCGCTCGATTTCTGGTGGCGCGTCGCCGGCACCGATGCCGACGTCGCCGTCGCGGGTGGCCCGCTCGCCCTGTCGATCGCCGCCGTCGTGATGCTTGCGGTATCGGGATATCTGGGCGGCAAGCTTGCCTACCACTACGGTGTCCGGGTCGCCGACGAGCGCACCCAGGCCACCGGTTTCCGGCGCTGACCTCTCCCCTGTCCCTTCTCTTCATCAGGAGTCATCATGGGCATCGCAGCTCTGATCCTCTGGCTGCTCACCGCGGTCGGCGGCTTCGTCCTGCTGGGCACGTGGATCGCCAAAGGTGGTGCACGTGATTCGAATTCCAGCCATCTACCCGTTCCGGTGGTGTTCGGGCACTTCCTGCTCGCCGTGGCCGGGCTGGTGGTGTGGATCGTCTATCTCGTCGTCGACAACGACGCGCTGGCCTGGGTCGCCTTCGGGCTGCTGGTTCCCGTCGCGCTGCTCGGATTCGTGATGCTGGCGCGCTGGCTGCCGGTCTACCGCTCCCGTACCACCGGCCTGGTGGGCAGCACGCCACCCGAACGGCATTTCCCGGTCGCGATCGTCGGCGGGCACGGTGTGTTCGCGGTCGCCACCCTCGTCCTGGTGCTGCTCACCGCGCTCGGTGTCGGGAGAAGCTGACCATGTCCCAGCCTGCCCTACATGTTGTCCACGACAGCAGCGCTGTCGATCTGACCGCCGCCGAGGACGCCGCCCGCACCTTTCTGACCGCCCTCGGCGTGCGGCTGGACAGCGAACATCTACGGGCCACGCCGGGACGGATGGCCCGCGCCTACGCCGAGTTGTTCACACCGCGCGCATTCGATCTGACCACCTTCCCGAACGAGGAGGGCTACGACGAACTCGTGCTGGCCCGCCGGATCCCCCTGCGATCGGTGTGTGAACATCACCTGCTGCCGTTCGTGGGTGTCGCGCATGTCGGCTATCTGCCCGGCGACCGCATTCTCGGACTGTCGAAACTGGCCCGTATCGTCGAACACTTCTCGCGCCGGCCGCAGGTCCAGGAACGGCTGACCAAACAGGTCGCCGACTGGCTCGACCGGCATCTGCAACCCAAGGGCGTCGGCGTGGTAATCGAGGCCGAACACACCTGTATGACCTTGCGCGGAGTGCAAGCCGTCGGAACCACCACCGTCACTTCCACGCTGCTCGGCACATTGCGCGAAGACGCCCGGTCCCGCCAGGAGTTCTTCTCGCTGGCCGGAATCGGCCTGTAACGCGCCATATGCGGTCTCTTCGGGTTGCCGACCACCGGTGGGAATGCCGTACCGCCGCACCGGGTTGCGCCGGGGTATGAAGGCTATCGGTTTCCACGAATTCGGCGGTCCCGACGTATTGCGGGTGCTGGAATTGCCCGAACCCCAGGCCGGCCCGGGCGAGGTCCGCATCCGTGTGCACGCGGCCGCGGTGAAGCCGACCGATATCCTCTTGCGCACGGGCGGCCACGCCGTCCGGATGCCGGACCGGCGGCCGCCGTTCGTACCCGGGATAGCCGGATTCGGTCACAGTGCTGTGGAACCCGGTCGCGTATACGGGACCGTACGGAGTGCCGCGCCGTTCGGTGAAACGACCACGCAGATGGTGCTCGCCGATCCGGCGGTACAGGATGGCGCCGACGTCGACCACGGCGGTGCCCAACGCTTACCACTCAGGAGTCGAGTTGCCACCGATTCAGGTCGCCGTCTGCGGGCCCAGTAATTGCACCGACACCGACGCCGCCAATGCTCGCGAAGTCGGCAGACTACTGGCCCGAGCCGGGGCCACCGTGCTGTGCGGTGGTGGTCGGGGGGTCATGGCCGCGGCGGCGGAAGGCGCCTCCGCCGAAAACGGTTTGGTCATCGGCGTCCGCCCCGATGCCGAGCCGGCCGGGATCTGTGAGGGCCTTTCGGCTGTTCTGTACACGAACATGGGAGAGGCGCGTAACGCCATCCTGGTCCGGTCCGCCGACGCGGTCATTGTCGTAGGCGGTTCCTGGGGAACGCTGTCCGAACTCGCGCTTGCCAATCACCGTGGAAATACTCCGGTGATCACGCTCGGCGGCTGGAAAATCCTCGACGCCGACGACAATCCCATCCACGCGGCCATCACGGCGGCCAGCCCGCTGGTCGCCGTGCGGACAGCTCTGGCGCAGAGCAGGGGCTTCTAGCTCTTCGGCGCGCGCAGGCCATCCAGCAGGACGCAGGTCAGGTGATCGTCGACCCGGGCGCCGCAGCGGCAGACCGCCACGTTCAGTACCCGCACCACCTCCGTCGGCGCGCAGGTCGCCCTCGCACTGGGCGGCGGCCGCGATGGCGGCGATCAGCGCGTTGGCCTCGGCCTCCAGCTCGGGTAGGTCGGGGCGTTCGGGTTCGTCGGTGAGCAGCGACTTGATCAGTGCCAGCGGCACAGTCATGCATACTTCCACCACCCGCAGCAGCGCCCCGTCATGCCGGGACCCGGCCGACTTCCGCGCGCGTGGCCTCGATCAGTTCGTGCAGCGTGTCGACCGCGATGTCCTCGAGCGGGGCGCGCCGGTCCGGGAAGTGCCGATACAGCGGGCCGACCCGACTCCCGCCACGCGCGATGTCCTCCAGCGACACGGCCTCGCCCCGCTCGCCGGCGTCACCGGAAGCGGTGCCACCCTCGACTCGACCACGCCGGCCCCTCTTGAACCCTTTCCCCGCGTGCGGCGTTCGCGGCGGTGATGAATTCGATCTGGGCCGGTGAGGGTCCGCAGAACTCGCTCTCGATCCGGTCGGACTCGCCGGCCTGCATCCGGTACAGGCTGTCGCGCAGGCCCGGGTCGCCACCGTGGAACCCTTCCAGGAGTTCCATCCACTGCGCCGCCATCCGCTGCGCCTCGGGTGTGGACGGGTCCATACCCGAGGCGATCGCCGCGTCGACCTTCGGGATGAGCTCGGCCCATCCCGCTTCGGCTTGCCGGATCTGCTCTTCACCCAGATCCTCTCGACGCTGCGCGAGCTGCGTCAACTGCCCCTCGGTGAAATATTCCTTGAACGTGTCGTCGACCATGACGGTCCTCCTGATCAATTCCAGGAAGCGATCCGCGGATGTGTCCGGCCTGTTCTCCGCCGTGGCGGCCAGCGCCGCGACAAGGGCATGGAGTTCCTGGGTCGCGGCCAGTTGCGCGGCCAGAAAGTCGCGGTGAGCGGAGAGCACCTGCGTCATCGCCACAGTGCCCGCGAGCAGGTCCGCGATCCGATCCAGCCCCAGGCCCAGTTGGCGCAGAGCCAGCACCTGATAGAGACGCTCGACGTCACCGGCGGTATAGAGCCGGTGACCGGTACCGGTCCGCCCCGCAGGCTGTACCAACCCGATGCGGTCGTAGTGATGCAGCGTCCGCACCGTCAGTCCGGCCTCGGCCGCGAGTTCACCGACCTTCCATACACGCTCGGTTCCGTGCCGGTCCATCCGTTCCATCCCACTTCCACCGGCGCACCGTGCGCCGGTATCGCCGACGGTAGAACCTGACCTTACGTGAGGTTCAAGCCGAAATACGCCCACCGCATCCAGCCGCCACGCCGTACCGAGGCGGGCGTTCCAGTCGTCGACCAGGCCGTGAGGATGCCGGCTGAAGCGCTACCCACCTGCGGGTACTGTCGTGGCACGCGAACCGGGCATGGTGGCCGAGCCGGCCCGGACGAGCTGATTGCCGATTCGGCTTCCGGCTACCAGGTCACCGGTAGCCGTTGCATGCGAGAGATACCCGAGTTTCCGGTGTGCATCACCATTTCGTCTGCCGGCTCGGCGAGTCGCAAGGTCGGAAACCGGGAAATGAGAGCAGTCAACGCGGTCCGAATTTCGATGCGGGCAAGTTGCCGACCCGAACACTGATGTATACCGTGACCGAAACCCAGGTGGCCCGCCGAATTGCGCAGTAGCTCGAGACGGTGGTACCGCACCACATTGAACCTGGCCCGCGCCGCAGAAGAGCGGGTCAGAACAGCCCGCTACGGGGCAGAACTCATGGGCGTCACGACACCGACGGGCGCCCGGCTCGACGAGATAAGCCGGTACCTCGACTACGTCGGCAAACAGATGGTCCTGGTCGTCGAGCGCTGGCGGCACTCGGAGGGGAAGAGCGCGACGACGTGACCGGATGCCGTATTGCCGCAAGGGCAGCGGAGGGCAGCGGACACAAAGATAGGCGTCAAAGAATCTTCTCGACGGTGTACGCGAGGCGTCCCGCGTCCTTCTCGTCGTGGGCGCCGACGACGAGCGGGTGCGCCTTGGCTCCGCGATAGGCGGCGCGGCCCGGGGCCGGGGCGTCGATGATGTCGACGATCGGCCGGATCGCGTCGTCGGGGCTGCGGCCCAGCAGGGGCGCCAGGACCGCGGCGGCGACCTTCATGCCCATCCCCACCTCGCCGGCGAAGCTGGAGCGGACCAGCCGGTCCGGTCCCCAGGTGATGTAGCCGAGGCCGGGATTCTGTTCGGTGGCGAGGATTCCCAGCAGTTCGTTGGCTCGGCGCTGCTGAGCGTTCGATCGTTTGAAGGTGAACCCCTCGACCATCTCGAGATCGTCGAAATCGATGGCGGCCGGATGGGCGCCCGGAACGGCGAGGTTCACGATGACCGGGCTGTCGCTCGCGCGCAGCAGGTCCGCAAGTCGCGTCACGAACAGGTATTTGGCGAGGAAGAACAGCGACCAGGACGCTTCGTACCCTTCGGGTGTCATATGCCGGCGCTGCCGGATGAACGACGCGGCGAGCACCAGCGCGTCGATCCGTTCGTAATGCTCTCGCAGATGCTCGACCACGCGGTGGCCGGCCGCAACGAGCGAGAGATCGGCGGCGATGAACTCGGCCCCGTCCGGCGCCGACGGGTACCGGTGCGCCGTCATCGCCACCAGCGCGTCGAACTTGGCGGCGCTGCGCCCGATCACCACTACTCGATCTCCTGCGGCGAGGTAGTGACGGGCCAGGGCCGCGCCCATTCCGTCCGTACCGCCCGTGATCACGATTGTCCGCATGCCACTCCCACTCTTTCCGGAACACATGTTCCGGAACAGACTACCTCAACCGGAACACATGTTCCGTATTGCTAGAGTGGGGGTATGCCCGAAGGCCGGAAACAGCGGCGTGACGCCGCGGCGAACAGGGAGAGGATCCTGACCGCGGCCGAGGACGCGTTCCGTCGCCACGGCCTCGCCGTCGACATGCGTGCCGTCGCGGCCGCGGCGGAAGTCGGCATCGGCACCCTGTACCGGCATTTCCCCACCAGGGAAGACCTCGTGCAGGCCATTACCGGGACCGATCTCGCCGATCTCGCCGTAGCTCACCTCCCGGACTGGGACACCGCGATCGACGGGTTGCGCGAGTTCTTCACCAGCGCACTGACTCGGCTCTGCGCCAACAAGGCCATGATCGACCTATTGGCCGGCGCACCCCCCTCAGATCCGGATCTCGCGCGATGCCTCGACCATCTGAGAGGCCTCGGCCGCGAAGCCGTCGACCGATCCGCCGTCGACCGGACACTGGCCCCCGATGTGACGGCCGACGATATCGCCTACCAGTTGCTCGGCCTCATCCGTATCGCACAGCTCGTCCCCAATCCGGACACGATCGAGCATCAGGTCGAACTCGCCCTGCGTGGGTTGGCCGCCTGAATCCGACGGCGCGCCGACCGGTATGGGCCGGGCCGGGAAGAGACCGCTGCCCGTCGACCGGCGCGCAGGAAGCGGCCGACGAGATCGGCGAAACCCGACCTCGAGGTCGGTGAGACGTCCGAGCATGGCGGCGCGGGCGGCGCACAGATCCGCCGTGTCGCCGATACCCGACCGCTACCGCGCCACGCTCGTTCTTGTGCACCAGGTACCACTTCCGGGTCTGTGCGTACCGGCCGTCACGACGCATCGAGACCGAGCCGGTGGCCGAGCCACGGCATCTCCTTCTCGAGGCCCGTGGACCATACGGTGAAGCTGTGCCTGCCCGGCACTTCGGTGAGGTGGACGTCCATTCCCGCGGCCCGTGCCGCGGCGGCGAGCCGCTCCACTGCAGGGCGATATTCGGTGTCCTCGAGGCCCACCACGAACCCACTGGCCGAGCCGGGATAGCTGTTGTGTGCCAGCAGCTCGGCGGGATCGTTACGGGCAAAGGCCGCCGCGTCGCCGCCGAAGACCTGCCGGATCGTGGTGTCCCGGTCGCCGAGCGCCGGTTCGGCCTGCCCGGACATGTCCAGGAATGTGGGATAGACGTCGGGACGGGTGGTCGCCAGCTGCACGGCGCAGGTACCGCCGGAGGACAGACCACCGACGGCCCACGCCCGCGGATCCGGGTCGACCTGCAGGTGGGTGCGCACCCACGCCGGCACATCGACGCTCAGGTACGTCGCGGCATTCCCGAGATGCGAATCGACACACAGCGGGTTGCGCAACTGACCACCGGTGCCGTCGGCGAGGACGACAATCGGCGCGAGTCCCCGATGCCCGGCCGCGTACGCGTCCATGGTCGCGGTCAGCCTGCCCCCGACCAGCCAGTCGTCGGTGCTGCCGGGTTGACCTGCCAGGAGCACGAGCACCGGCAGGTCGGGTCGTGGTGTGGCGAAGTAGGCGGGTGGGAGATAGATCCGCGCCTCACGGGCGGAGAACCGGGAGACGTCCCCGGGAATGGCGGTTTTGGTCACCGCACCGGATTTCGGCAGATCGGCGGGAGGTATCCAGCTCGCGAGGGGCGGACCCGCTGCAGGTCCCGGACCGGGTGCCAGGGCGGCATCGAACGGAACGGTGCGGAAGTCGCTGATGCCGAGGACCGTCCGCACCGTCGGATACGCGACGTAGACCGCGTTGATCCCGCCGGCGGCGCAGAGCACCACCGCCGCCGCCACACCGAGGAGCCCGGCGGCGACCAGCGGCCGCGACCGATCCCGCCGCCGGACGACATACCGGCCGACGAGCAGCGCGACCGCGAGAACCGCCACCCCCGACCACACATAGACGACTGCGGGCAGGCGGTCGGGAAAAGGCCGCCACACCTTCTCGACGAACAGCGCGGCGAGCGCCACCACCGCCACGCTCACCGCCGCCACCGTGGCGAGCCCGGCGAGCAGCCAGCGGCGCTGCACCCGGGTGAGCAGCGTCGCCAGGCCCACCGCCGTGACGATGACGAACACGAAGACCGCTCCCGTCGTCGTCACCGGGAGGTCGAGCACCCCTTCGCGGAGCCCGGTCCACGACATAACGTCCAGTATGCGACGCGCCGCCGCCCGTCGGCCCACTCGGCCGTATGCCTCCCGGCCACCTTTGCGGTTGGCTACGGGGAGGGCCTGACCTGCGGGTAATGTCGTAGCCGATGGCTGTGACAGATGGCTCGTCGTGCCACCCGGCCGAGGTGGGAAACGCGGATCTCTCGACCGGTAGCGTTCGGATGGGCTGTCGCAGCCCTCGTGGCGAAGGACTCCCCCGGGAAGGCCGCGGATGGGTGACACCGCTGATACCGGCCACGCCGTACACCGTGGCACAGCATTCCTGTGGCACTACGTGCGCAGCGCTCCGTGGACATTCGCCTGGCTGACGCTGCTGTTGATCACCACGATCGTCCAACATCTGCTACCGCTCGACGATCTACAGCGCGTCCTGGGTGAACGGTCGACCAACCTCCGTCATCTCGAATCCGACCCGGTGCATGTCCTCGTGGCCAGTCTGCTGTGGGTCGCCGGCTACTTCTGGTTTCCGTACCTGCTGCTGTTCTGTGTCTTCCATGCTCCGGCCGAACGGTGGCTCGGCTCGTTACGCTGGGCAATCGTCGGTCTCACCGCGCACGTCGGGGCGACCTATATCAGCCAGGGCATACTCGCCCTTGCCATTCACCGCGGTTACGCCGACCCCGGCATGATCGACGTCCGCGATATCGGCGTCAGCTATTTCCTCGCCGGCATCGTCGGGGTCCTCACCTATCACGTGGCACGCCCGTGGCGGTGGCTGTACCTCGGCGCGAGTCTCCTGTGGTTCGCCGTTCCGCTGGTGACCGACCCCCACTTCACCGCGATCGGGCACTTCTCTGCGCTGTTGATCGGACTGGCCGCCTACCCGCTCACCCGAGGTCGAACCGCGCCGGAGTGGAACCCGGCCACCGAGTGGCAGCGGCACCGGGTCCGTGCCTTCTGACCCGGGCAGACTTCCTGGATGCGCGTCGGTTACCCGTGCGATTTCGCCAGCGGGAACGCCAGCGATTCCCGGATGCTGCCGCCGGTGAGGAGCATGACGACACGGTCGACGCCGAGCCCGAGACCGCCCGTCGGTGGCATGGCGTGCTCCAGCGCCTGGAGGAAGTCCTCGTCCACCTCCATGGCCTCCTCGTTACCGGCAGCGGCCAGTAACGACTGCGCGGTGAGCCGGCGACGCTGGTCGATCGGATCGGTCAACTCGCTGTAGGCCGTGCCGAGTTCGACGCCCCACGCCACCAGATCCCATTTCGCCGCGACACCGGCGATGGACGAATGCGGCCGGGTCAGCGGTGACATCGAGGTCGGGAAATTCGTATAGAACGTGGGGAACCCCGTGTGCCCCTCGACCAGATGCTCGTACATCTTCTGTGCCAGGGCGCCGGCGTCCCAGTTCGACTGGTGCGCGATCCCCTGCTCGTCGCACCACTGCCGCAGCACCGGCGCCGGAGTCTGCGGAGTGAGGTGATGCCCGATCGCCTCGCCGACCGCGTCGTGCATCGTCCGCACCGGCCACGCCCCGGAAATATCGATATCGACCAGCGTGCCGTCCGGGCCGGGGCGCCGGACGATCGGCCGGCCGTGGGCGGCGAGCGCGGCCGCTTGGATCAGATCGCGGCACAATTCCATCATCTTCTCGTAGTCGCTGTAGGCCTCGTATGCCTCCAGGATCGTGAACTCGGGGTTGTGCGCGAAGTCGGCGCCTTCGTTGCGGAACGCCCGGCCGAGTTCGAAAACCTTGGGTATTCCGGCGACGCACAGGCGTTTGAGATACAGCTCCGGTGCGATCCGAAGGTACAGATCGAGGTTGTAGGCATTGATGTGGGTGCGGAACGGCGCCGCGTTCGCGCCCCCGTGCACCTGCTGGAGGATCGGGGTCTCCACCTCGAGGTAGCCGCGCGCGCCGAGCGTTTCGCGCATCGACCGGACGATCGCGCTGCGCCGCCGCAACAAGCTGCGGGCGCTCCCGTTGACCGCCAGGTCGACATAGCGCTGCCGTACCCGGGCTTCGGGATCCACCAGCCCGCGCCATTTATCGGGTAGCGGGTGCAGGCATTTTCCGTCCAGCCGCCACTCGGTGGCGAGGACGGATTCCGTTCCGTTCCGGCCGGCCCCGACCGTCCCGCGGACACCGACCAGATCCCCGAGGTCGAAACCGGCGAACTCACGCACCCGGCCACGACCCACCCGCTCGGCGTCGACCAGCACCTGGATATCGCCGGACCAGTCCCGCAGCACCGCGAACACCACGCCACCGAAATCGCGCAGCCGTAGAATCCGGCCCGCGATGCGCACCGTGGTGCCGCGTGCCGCCCCCGTCGCGGCGGCGATCGTATGGGTCGGCGCCACGGCGACCGGGTATGGGTCGATACCGGCGGCACCGAGCGCGGCGAGTTCGGCCATCCGGACCCGGACCTGCTCGGGCCTTCGGCGTGGATCCACCGCCGGGGCACGTTCGGCGAGACGAGGTGGACTGCCGTCGGCGTGCAGTACACCCGATTCCAGCACTGCGGCGGGCACCGCGCTCCGCGTGCCGGTGTACTCGCGCACGGTGTCCCCGCGATCGTTGCGCCACGGCATGGTGACGAACCCCTCGGCGAGCGCGGCGGCCCAGCCGACTCGCGGCAGGGAGCGTTTGTCCTGGTAGCAGACGAACCGGGGTACCCACTGCGGCTGATACTTCGCATTGGCGCGGTACAGGGTCTCCAGTTGCCACCATCGGGAGGAGAACACCAGCAGCGAGCGCCAGAGCCGTAGGACCGGCCCGGCACCGATGCGCGCGCCTTCCTCGAAAACCGAGCGCATCACCGCGAAATTCAACGACAGTCGCCGCAGGCCGAACCCGTCGGCCGCGGCCGCGAGTTCGGTCACCATCAGCTCCACGCACCCGTTCGGCGCGTGCGGACCGCGCCGCATCAGATCCAGTGACGCGCCCGAGGAACCCCACGGCACCAGTGACAGCAGTCCGACGCACTCCCCTTCCACAGTCAGCGCCTCGACGAGCAGGCAATCGCCGTCGAGGCGGTCACCGAGCCGGCCGAGCGCCATCGAGAAACCGCGTTCGGTCCCGGTGTCGCGCCACAGGTCGGCCAGCCGGATGAGCTCGCCCATCTCGCCGGCTGGGATGTCACGATGCCGGCGCACCCGGACCCGCACGCCGTGCCCGCGGGCCCGGGTGGCCGCCTGCCGTACGGCCCGCATCTGCTGGCCGCCGAGGGTGCGCAGCGCACGGGTGGAGACGATCGCCTCGTCACCCAGATGCAGTACCGCCGCCCCGGCCGCCGCGTGCGCGCGGGCACCCGCCTCGCTCGCCCCCATCACCGCGGGTTCCCAGCCGTATCGCGCGCACAATCCCCGCCATTCGGCGATCGCCGGTGTCCAGTGGGCAGCGGAGCCGAGCGGGTCGCCGCCCGCCAGGCAGACACCGGCCTCGACCCGATAGGTGATCGCCGCGGTCGCGTCGGGCGCGAAAACCACCGACTTGTCCCGGCGGGTGGCGAAGTAGTCCAGGGAGTCGGGGTTGGCGGAGGTGGCGAGCAGGCCGCGGAGGGCGGATTCGTCGGTACCCGCCATCGCGTTGTCGGCGCGCTGGGACCGGAACAGTACGAAAACCGCGGCCAGCACCGCGACCACGCCGAAGAGCCCGAGCAGTGTGTTGAGCCCCGCTCCGGGACGGCCGTCGAACACTTCGGATTCCCGGCTGATCGCCGCGGCCAGCGCGGTGACCCGCGCCAAGGACCAGAGAAACCGTTGCCCCGGGGCCAGTGTCCCCGGGAAGAGTTCGACCAGGCCCCAGCCGAGCAGCGTCCCGGCCGACAGCAGGCCGACGAGCACCAGCAGCGCGCGCCGGCCCGCGCCGCGCCGGACCCGGGTGCCGAATTCCCGGTGCGCGGCGATCAGGATCGCGAGCGTCACGAGGTGTACACCGAGAGCCACCCCGGCGTGCACACTGTGGTCGGTGATCACCTCGAACAGATTGAGCAGGGTGAACGCGGCCAGATACACCGTCAGCAACCACCAGGCGACTCGTTTGCGGCGCGCCAGCGCGGCGGCCAGCAGGCCGAGGACCAGCGCCCAGGTGACACTGGTATCCGGCGCACCGAAGTAGTAGTGGTCGATATACCCGCGAGGGACGTGCAACACCTTGCGCAATATCGGGGACAGGCTCCACAGGGCGACGGCGCCGGCGAACACCCCGACCGCGAGCGCGGCGAAGTGCGGCACCTCGGCACGGCGGTCCACCCACCCGCGCCGGACGCGCGAAGGTGTCGGCCCCGCTTTCGTAGCCATCGGCGACCCCTCTCGCGATCCGCCTCGGAGATCGCTCTCGTCGCTGTATTCTTCGAAATCCCCCCGTCGCCGGCACACAGTAGGCTACCGGCATCCAGTCGCCCGCGGCGAGTGATCGGCATGCCACGAAGCCATGTTTCGGCGGTCCCCGAAGACCCGTTTCGAATCGTTCGGCACCCTGTCGGCTATCCCGATTCCGCCCAGTTCGATATCGATTCACCACACGCACCTGCTACCGTAGTGACCAATATTCGAATTCGGGTCACTACAACGGCAGGAGCCGTATGCCTCGCCCTCTCGTCCCCGACCGGCGCGGAAGGATCCTGACCGCGGCCGCCGATCTGATCCTCGAAACCGGATGGCCCCGCACCACGGTCGCCGATATCGCCGAACGCGCCGGGATCGGCAAAGGCGCTGTCTACCGCGAGTTCGCCGACAAAGCGGCCATCCTGGACGCCGTCCTCGTCCGCAGCATGCGCCGGATGACCGCACGGGTCCACCAGCAGGTACTCGACGCCGACGGCGTGGTCGATCTACCCGCCGTGTACCGGTTCGGCGTGGAGGCATTGCTGGCCGAACCTCTCATGCCAGCGCTGTATCTGGGCGATGACGCGGTTCTGGGCGAACACGTCCGCGGGGTCACCGACCAGCGTTACGCGATGCGTTTCGGCTGGCTCACCGACTACATCGAACGACTGCAACGAGCCGGAGTGGTCGTGGACACCGTGCCGAGCGAGACCATCACCCGAATGCTCGGCTTCTTCACCATCGGCCTGATCAACGCCCCGGGCGTCCTCGGCGGCGGGAGCCCAGCACAGTTCGGGGATGTCGTCACACTGTTCGCGGAGCTGACGGGTCGCGGACTGGCCGGCGACGGGCCGGTGGACGCCGCGGCCGCTCGCCGCGCCCAGCTCACCCTGCTCGACCAACTGTCCGATCAACTCGCCCGACCGGGGGACCCTCTGTGACCACCACCGTTTTCACCGCCCATACCGACCTCGTCGTCCGCGGCGGCCCGGTCCGCCACTACCGATCCGGCGAGTACGGCCCGCCCGTACTGCTCCTGCACGGCGGCATGCTCGATACCGCTGCGGGCGTCTGGCGCGATGTCGCCCACCGCCTGGCGACGAAATACCAGGTCCATGCGATCGACCTGCCCCGGCACGGAGCCAGCCGGCCATGGCACGGCCGCCTGGACCGCAGGTTCTTCGACGACTTCCTCGACGACCTGCTCGACCGACTCACCCTCCCCCGAACAGCGCTCATCGGGTTGTCTCTCGGCGGCGGACTGGGTATCGGATACGCCCTACGCCACCCCGAGCGGGTCTCGGCTTTGCTCGCGATCGGACCGGGCGGCATCGGCGCGAAACGGCGCGCCCAGTTCACCACCTGGGCGATGATCAATACTCCGGGACTCCTGAAACTCACGAGCAAATACCTCGCCCGCAGCCCGAAAACACTCCGGAAGTCGATGATCGGCAGCCTCACCGCCGGAGTCGAGACACCCGGCTTCGACACCCTCCTCGACCTCGTCCGGTCCGAAGCGCACGCCAAGGCCGAGTACGGCGAACCGGCGCTCGACGACTGGATGGTCGACGCGTACGGCCCCCGGCGTATGCGGCTGAACTACCTCACCGAACTGGCCGGGCTCGAGGTGCCCAGCCTCTGGATGCGCGGGGAACACGACACACTGGTCGGCCACGCCGAACTCGCCGCCGCCGCAACGGCAGCACCCGGTGGAGAGCTGGTCACGCTACCCGGCGCCGGCCATATCGTCACCTATGACCAGCCGGCCGAATTCGTGTGCGTGGCCGAAAAATTCCTCGGTCGAATCGAGCATCATTGAACCGACCCCGGTGGCAATTCCGGGCCGTAACCGGAATACAGCTACTATTCAGCGCGTGAAACTCGAAAAATGCTCTCTCACAGCCATTCTCGCAGTCGCCGCGGTAACCGCGACGGCCCCCGCCGCGACCGCGTTTCCCACCGGATCGGCCGGTTTCGGTGACGGCCGTGAAGTGGTGATCATCGACAACACCCTGGAATTGTCCGATCTCGATGCCTGCTGGGCGAGCGGTTTCCAGCGCGAGATCCGGTTCGACAACCGCAGCACTCGCGATTTCCGCGTATACAACTCCCCGGACTGCAGCGGCGCACCTGTGGCCACGGTCCCGGCGGGGCATACCGCGACCCACTACGGCTGGTCGGCTTCCGCTCGATAATCGTCCCCCGGACGCGGTCCCGAGCCGCCGGAGCTCGGGAAACCGCGGGGGCCGACGCCCGAACCAGCTACTGCACATTCCGAAACCCCGGCACGAACTCCATCACCGGCATTCGCTGCTGCCGACTGTCACTATTCTCACACCCCATTGACCTCAATATTGCTCGAGGTAACAGGCTTTCCGGAGGGTCTCCCGACCCGGCGATACCGACGCGCCACCCCACCCGCACCGAAAGCCAGGACCGTGATCACCACCGAGACCACGCCGGCACCACCGGCCGACGCCCGTAATCCGCTCACCATCGCGCTCGTTCTCGTGGTCGCAACGATCATGGCGACACTCGATCAGACCATTGTGAACGTCGCCATCAACAAACTGTCCGTGCAGTTCCACGCGGGTTTGAGCACCATCCAGTGGGTGGCCACCGGGTATTCGCTCGCGCTCGGCGCGGTGGTGCCGGCCTCGGCGTGGTTGGTCGGCCGGTTCGGGGCGAAGCGGTTGTATCTGGCTGCGGTCGCCGTATTCGCGGCCGGCTCGGTGCTGGCCGGGCTGGCCTGGAACATCCAGTCGCTGATCGCGTTCCGGGTCGTGCAGGGCGCGAGCGGCGGGCTGCTGATGCCGGTGGCGATGACGATTCTGTTGCGCGCCGCCGGGCCGGAGCGGCTGGGCCGGGCGATGAGCACGCTGGGATTGGCGGTGCTGGTCGGTCCGCTGCTGGGTCCGGTGATCGGCGGCTACCTCATCGACGAGGTGTCGTGGCGATGGATGTTCTTCATCAATCTGCCGCTGGGCGCACTGGTTCTGCTGCTGGCGGCGAAGGTGCTGCCCGGTGACGCACCGGAGCCGCCGCGCGCTCTGGATGTCGTGGGCCTGCTGCTGATGTCGCCGGGACTGGCGCTGCTGATCTACGGAGTGACCGCCGCGGGTGAACACGCCGGTTTCGCCACACCGACGGTGTGGGTGCCCATCCTCGTGGGCGGTGGGTTGGTGGCCGCGTTCGTGCGCCGCTCGCTGACCACCGCGGTGCCGCTGCTGGATCTGCGGGTACTCGGCAATCGGACCACCGGCACCTCGGCCGCGCTGCTGGCGCTGTTCGCCAGTGGCTACTTCGGATCGATGTTGTTGCTGCCTCTGTACTTCCAGGTGGTGCGGGGCGAATCGGCCCTGGTAGCCGGTGCGCTGGGTATTCCGTTCGCGCTGGCGTCGGGCGCTACCATGCAGGTGGCGGGCAGGCTGATCGACCGGATTCCGCCCGGTCGATACCTGCCGGGCTCGATCGCGGTGGCGCTCACCGGTTTCGTGCTGTTCGTGATCCAGCTCGACGCGGACGCGCCGTACTGGGCACTTGGGGCCACGATGCTACTGATGGGCGCGGGCGGCGGCGGCACCATGATGCCGGTGCTGACGACCGCGACCCGGCCGTTGCACCGGGACCAGCAGCCCGCGGGATCGACGGTGCTGAACATGATCAGCACCACCGCGCTCGCCCTCGGTACCGCGGCGACCTCGGTGACGCTGGCCGCGTTACTGCCGGCGGACGGTGGGCTGCAGGCCGTGCACGGCATGGACCCGGCACAGCGGGCCGCGCTGACTCCCGCCTTGGCGGAAGCCTTTCAGCACACCTACCTGATCGCCCCGGTCATGATCGGACTGGCCCTGGTCCCCGCCCTGCTGCTGCCCGGGCGACGGGCAGCCGGCCGGTGATCACCGAACCGGCCGGTACCCGGCAGGGCGCGGCGGCGATTGCCGTCCGATTGCCACGGGCGTGTGATCAGAGGGCATTCGGCGTGACCTTCGCCCGGCCACGCACCTGGAAGGCGCCGACGACCTCCACGATGCCCATGAAGATCAACCACCAACCGGCCACCAGGGTGAGGACCGCGACGGAGTTGAACGGCCAGACGATCAACATCCCGCCACCGATCAGCAGCACGATGCCGAAGAAGATGTTCCAACCGCGCCCCGAGGTACCCGCGGGCGCGTCGGCGGCGGCGACCAGCACCGCTACGCCGCGGAACATCCAGCCGATACCGATCCACAGGGCCATCAGCAGCACCGCGTCGCCGAGATGACGTAGCGCGAAGAAGCCCAGGATGAACGACAGCACAGCGCTGACGATCAGCATGACCCGCCAGCCGCCCGATACATGACCGCCGAACGCCGCGACCAATTGGAAGACGCCCGAAACCAGCAGATAGATACCGAACAGAACGGCCAGGACCACGATCGTCGGACCGGGCCAGACCAGCACCACGACACCGACGACCACCGATACCAGGCCGATGACCAACATCGCCTGCCACGCGCTGCGGGCCAGTCGATGCAACGGCCCTTCGTACTGCGTATCGCTGGATATCATGCAGGCATGATATGACGCGACCGGGCGATTGCTGATGATTCGCCGGTATCGAAACGATACGGTGCCGACCTGATCGGCCCAGGCCGACTACTCACCCGCGAGTACTACAGGCCGGGCCGCCGGAGGCCAGGCTGCGGCCGGAGCCGATGGAAGGCCGCCAGCCGCTGCCGGTGGTATTCGAGATCGTCCTCGTTGTGCCTGACCCCGCGGGCGACGGCGATGCCGAAGTAGACCGCTTCCCGGCGCAACCGGTGGCGCATGAGCTGAGCGAGCGTGATCTCGTCGAGTTCTCCGGCGGTGCCGCCCGCGGCGATATAGGCATCGACGAATGCCTGGGCACCGGATAGGTCACGGCCGAACTCGTCGGCGAACTCGAGCGCGGCCGAGGCCAGTTCGAGTTCCGGCGGCCCGATCGTGGCCTCGTCCCAATCGATCAGGGCCACCACATGACCGTCGCGCGACAACAGGTTGCCTTCGTAGTAGTCGCCGTGCAGGGGCTGAGCCCGCGCCGTCGCGGTGAAGGCGGCCAGCCAGCGGTCCAGGTCCGGATCCGGTAGCTCGTCCGAGGGCGCACCGTCCAGGCCGATCTCGAGAAATGAGGGCCGGGGCCGCGGCGGTGGCCGGTGCCCGGCGAGGGCCCGATGGACCCGGGCCAGCAGAGCGGCCGCCTCGGTGAACTGGACCCGGTCCGTGCTGTCGGTCCATCGGCCGTCGACCAGCGGCCACACGCTGACGGGGTGCCCGGCCACCACCTCCACCGTCGATCCGTCCGCGCGGGGCAGCGGGGCCACGACCTCCGGTACGGCGCGCGCGGCGGCGGCGATCCCGTGGCACCACTCCATCTCCCGCGGGTCGCGCCGCGGAGATCCGATCCGCACGACCACCTCACCCACCCGATATGCAGCCGATTCCTCACCGCCGTGGAGTCGTTCGCCCTCGCCTTCGTATCCCCAGGAGGCGGCGACCGCGGTCCGGATGTCCTCGGTGAGCGGTAGATCGATATAGATCACTGTTTTACTACTACCGGGTGGGCGGCCCCGCTCTCTGCTCGGCCTCGGGCCGAACCGATCCAGGATACGACCGCCGGACAAGAACCGGCGCGAGCCGGAGCCGGGGCGCCCGCTCGATTCCCGCCGATGTGATTCGCGTCGCCGACGGTGCTTTGCCGAAGTGATCGGGTATCGCCCGGCCAGGTGGATCCGCGCACCTGTGATCACCCCAGGGGCACCGCGTAGCGGAGGCGGTACCGCCGGTTATGGTCGGAACACACCGAGAAAGCGCCCGTGCCGGTGTGACGCTCGGTGTGCAGGCAGAGGAGTTCATCGTGACCAGTACCCGAGATCTACGCGAGCCCGCCGAGCCGGGGTCTCCCGCCGCGGAGTCCCCCACCGCGGCGGTCCGGATGCGCAGGCGGCTGGAACGGCTGCTCGGGGTCGCCGCCACCGAGGGGAACGCGCTGGTCGCGCTCCGCAACGGCGACGAGATCTTCCCGGCGATGCTGGGCGCCATCCGGGACGCCGAGCACACCGTGGACATGATGACCTTCGTGTACTGGCAGGGCGATATCGCTCGGCAGTTCGCCTACGCGCTCGCCGAGCGCGCCGCGGCCGGCCTCCGGGTGCGGCTGCTGCTGGACGGTTTCGGCAGCCGGTCGATCGAGAAAGACCTGCTGACACTCATGGAGCGCGCGGGGGTCCAGGTCGCCTGGTTCCGCAGACCGGTGTCGCTGTCTCCGCTCAAGCAGAACCACCGGTGTCATCGCAAAGTGCTGGTCGTCGACGAGCGGACCGCGTTCACCGGTGGGGTGGGTATCGCCGAGGAGTGGTGCGGCGACGCGCGCAACGAGCACGAATGGCGCGATACCCATGTGCGGATCGAGGGTCCGGCGGTGGACGGCGTCGCGGCCGCCTTCGCGCAGAACTGGGCGGAATGCCACGACGCGCTCTTCGACGAGCGCGACCGCTTCGCACCGCAGCGGCATCACGGTTCGGCGGTCGTCCAGGTGGTCCGGGGGTCGGCGAGCCTCGGCTGGCAGGATATGCAGACCCTGCTGCGGGTGGTCATCGAATCGGCCGAGCAGCGGCTACGGCTGGCCACGGCCTACTTCTCGCCGGACGCCTATTTCATCGAACTGCTCTGCGCCGCCGCACGACGTGGGGTGCAGGTCGAGATCCTGCTACCCGGCCCGCATACCGACAAGCGGGTATGCCGGCTGGCCGGTCAGCATTTCTACAGCGACCTGCTCGCCTGTGGGGTGAAGATCCTGCAATACCAGCCGACGATGATGCACGCCAAGGTGATCACGGTGGACGGAATCGCGGCCTTGGTGGGATCGACGAACTTCAATCGGCGCTCCCTGGACCACGACGAGGAGATCATGCTCGTGGTCCTGGACGAACAGTTCACCGCGACGCTCGACAAGCATTTCGACGCCGACGCCACGGTAAGCGAGCCGATCGAGGAAACACGCTGGCAGCGCCGTTCGCTCGCGCAGCGCGTCCGCGAAGCCGCGATGTGGCCGATCCGCCGGTACCTGTAACGCCCGCCACCGGCGGCCGGGAAACAAGCCGGAAAGCGAAAAAACGGCTTCCACCTCCGGAACGGACCATCGACCGTCCTCCGGACCGGTGTGCGCGTCCGGCCGCCGCGGGTGCGGCCGGTAGCGTGCAGCGAGTACGTCCACGAAACGAAGGGTTCGGCGCCGGCCCTGCCGATACCGCCCGGGGCACCTAGGCTTCGGACAGGGTTATGAGCCGGCGTTGAGAGCACAGGGCCGCCGCTCCCCATCAGGATGCGCAGCGCGTCTCGAACCGATTCGAGTGCAATATGAACCGTCCCTATGCCCGCCGCTCCCCGCCCTCGGCCTCCGCGCCCTGGCGGTCGCCCTGCGATCAGCTGAGTTTCCGGATCCGCCGCCGCGGGGACATCATCCTGCTGGCAGTACGGGGGCAGGCGGATGCCTTCACGCTGGCGCTGGCGGCAGCAGGTGCGTGCCGCCGCCGATACGGTGACCGGCCCGCGGGGCGCGCTGGTCGTCGATGCCACCCGGCTCGATTTCCTCTCGGTGCGCAGCCTCGCCGCGCTGTCGGACGAGGCACAGCGGTACCGGCGGGGAGGGGTCGAGATCTTGCTGGTCACCGCCGAGCCGGCCCTCGCCCGGATCGCCCGGGCCGATACCCGCACCGCGCTGCTACCGGTGTGCTCGACGGTGGTGAGCGCGCTGACCGCCGTGCACCTCCGGTACCAGGCACCGGAACTGGCGTCCGGGGAACCGGAGAAGGAGCGGACGCGTGACCTGGTCGACCCGGATGTCACCGGTCGCAGCGATCTCCCGGACGCCGTCCCGGCCCGCCGCGCGCGGTGAGTCGCAGCCATCGCCGACCGCGACCGCCGCGCGCAACCGATCGAGTTCCGCACGGGCCGGTGTGGCGAACGTCGCGACAGGGGCCCTATCTCACCGCGGAAAGGTCCTCCCGCCGCCTTCCGGTTCGACCGGCGCGGGCTCCTGCCGACGGCGCATTGCCGCGAAGGAGCGGGCCTGCGGGGCTCCGGCGAGCGCGTCGTCGGCAGCGGTTCGCGCCGGGTTCAGCGCCGCACCTCGGAGGGCAGCGGGTGGTCGAGTTCCAGCGCCGGTAGTCCGTCGATACTGTGCCCGTTGTCCCCGGTGATCCGGCGCGCGAACTTCTCGTCGGGCTGCCGGGCATGGTGTGCGTCCAGTACCGGTCGTTCGCCGACAAATTCGTAATACGGGACCGAGTACCCGCACGAATCGGCGATACGGTCGACGTCGACCACGATCACCGCCCGGATTCCCGGGTGTTCGAGACCGAAATACGATCGGAGACCGGCGAATTCCGGATCGTCGGGCCGCATGACCCGGCCGGTTCCGTACAGGCGCAGAATTCGGGAGTTGCGGGTGAAGGAGCAGAACATGAGGGTGATCCGCCCGTTCTCGCGCAGATGCGAGATGGTTTCGACGCCGCTGCCGAACAGATCGAGGTAGGCCACCGTGTGATCGTCGAGGACGGCGAAGGTGTCCTGATATCCCTTGGGTGACAGATTGACCCGCCCGCCCTCCGAGGGCGCCGTCGCGACGAAGAACATCGCCTGCGCCTCGATGAACTGCCGTAGCTGCCCGTCCAGATGCGAAAACTCCTTCGCCATGGCTTCCTCACCGTCGATAGACTGTGTTATCAGCGTATCGAGGGCACCGCCGGCCACGAGGTGAGAAACCTCTCGGTGACGACCGCGCATCCCGCCCCGAGCCGATGATCTTCGGCGCCGTAGTGGCCGGCGGCGCGGCAGCCGACCGGCCTCGGCTCCGATCACCCACGCATTCTGCGGGCCACCCGGTCACGCTCCTCGGCGATCGCGCGGCGGCGGGCGATCATGGCCTCGGCCGGAGAGCCACCGCCGATGATCGCGTGGTGTATGGCTTCGACGTCCTCGATACCTTCGCGCGCTCCCACGCCCGCCGCGGGAGTGATGGCATGGTCCGCGTCGCCGACCAGGATCACCGGCGCCACCGGTACCGCCGCGGACGCGAGCGCGACATTGCGCGCGTTGGACACATGGACCTGTTCGGTGGCCGCGACCAGTGTGGCGGTCAATTCCCGCACAGAGCGGGGGGCCGCCTCCACCACCGTCGCCGCCCAGCTCCGCACCGGCACGATCCCGGTCTCGGCAACCGGCAGCGCTTCCCGTTCGATACGCAGGAACCACAGCGCCGAATCGGCCCCGGGCCGCCAGATATGGCCGAAGGTGGCCGCCGGACGGGTGCCGGAGGCCGACTCGGCGTGGAAGTGCAGAACGAACGGATCGGTGGGGCATTCGACAGGGGTCGCGGTCATTCCGTAGACCACCACGTCTCCCGCGTACTCCGGGGTCCGACCGGGTTCGGTGCCCGCGCGCGCCACCGAGTCGATTCCGTCGGCGCCGATCACCAGATCCCGCGCGGTCACCGTGCGGTCGCCGATACGCAGGGTAGTGTGCCCGGCCGTGGCGTCGACCGCGACCTCGGCGACCGGGCTGCCGTAGGCGATCTCGGCGCCCGCGTGCACCGCGAACCGCTTCAACACCGCGATGAGATCCCTGCGCAACCAGAACCGGTGCCCTTCACTGGGCCGCCGCCGCGTCACGCCGTCGTCGGGGGTGTATCGCAGTTCGCTCAACGGATACGAGGCCGCGTGCAGTTCTTCCTCCGGCACGCCCAGCGATATCAGACTGCGGTGTCCCCGGCCGTCGAGGATCAGGAACGCTCCACCGCCCCCGCCTTCTGCCTGCTCGTAGACCGTCACCGGCCGCCCGGCTCTCGACAGCGCGCCGGCCAGCGCGGTTCCGGCGATACCGCTTCCCAGGATGGTGATCATGGGATCTCCTTCGGCGAGTGGGCGAACAGGTAACCGATCGGTGGGCGCCGAACGACCACGGCCGTTCTCCGCCCGTGGCGGTGCTCGGGATCCGGTGAGGGACCCGCTCGCCCGCGGCCGGGCCGGTATCCGGTGCTCGGTGGCCAACATACAAGACCGGCAAGGCCTCCGGTCTACTCGACGAGGTTCTCGCTCTTCAACCAGTCATAGGCCACATCGGCGGGATCCTCGCCGTCGATATCGACCCGGCCGTTGAGGTCCTGCATCAGATCATCGGTGAGACGCTCGGAGATCGTGGCGAGCAACGGTGCCAGCTGCGGGTAGCGGTCGATGATCTCACCGCGTACGACCGCTGTGCCGCTGTAGGGCAGGAAGAATTTCCGGTCGTCCTCGAGCACGACCAGGTTCAGGTTCTTCACCCGGCCGTCGGTGGTGTAGATCATGCCGAAATTGCAGGGCGCGCTTTTGGCCGTGGCGGTATACACGACTCCGGCGTCCATCCGTGTGACATTGCCTGCCGGAACACCATTGGGGTCGTTGTAGGGAATCCCGTACTTCTGCAGCATCGGAATGAAACCGTCGGAACGGCTGAAGAATTCGTCGTCGACACAGAATGTTCGATCGCGGACGGGAAGCGCCGCGACATCGGACAGCGATCTCACGCCCAGCCGTTCGGCGGTCGGAGTCGACGCGCCGAACGCGTAGGTGTCGTTGAAATTGGCGGGGGGCATCCACTCCAGGTCGTATTCGCGCTTCTCGATATCGTGCACGCGCTGCCACAGTTCCTGAGGATCGGAGAGGGTTTCGGTCTGGTTGTGGTAGTTGACCCAGCCGGTGCCGGTGTACTCCCAGAGGATATCGGCGTCGCCGTTGAGCTGGGCCTGCCGGGAGGAGGCCGATCCCGGCGCCCCGGTCAGATCGGTGACCTGGGCGCCGGCGGCGGCGAGATAGGTCGCGGTGATCTTGCCGAGCAGCACACCCTCGGTGAAGCTCTTCGAGGTCACCACGAGCTTCGCCCCGTCCAGTGGTAGCTGCCCGTCCGGCAGGCGCGCGTCGTGGAAGGTGCCCGACGAACTCACCAGGCCACAGCCGGCGAGCAGCGAGATCGCCGCGAGGAGAACGGAAACCGTGGCGGCCAGTCGTGCCGGTACCGGACTCATGACACACCTCGCGGGGTCGCGGCCAGCTCGACGAGCCGGCCCAGCCAATCGATGGTCAACGCCAGCAATCCGACCAGGATCGCGCCGGAGACGAGCAGTTTGGGCAGGAACAGCGTGACACCGGTGGTGATCAGCGTGCCGAGGCTGGTGGCGCCGATGAATGTGCTCAGCGTGGCGGTACCGACCAGGATGACCAATGCGGTGCGGACGCCGTTGAGGATCACGGGCACCGCCAGCGGTAATTCCACCTGGAGCAGGGTCCGGGTGCCGGAGTAGCCGATCCCCCGCGAGGCCTCGATGGTGCGCTGATCCACCTGCCGCAGACCGACGATCGTGTTCTGCAGAATCGGCAGGACGGCGTAGACGACGAGACCGACTATCGCCGTGCGGAATCCGGTGCCCAGCCAGAACGTGAACAGCACGAGCAGGCCGACGGCGGGCGCGGCCTGACCGATATTGGCGATATTGACCGCGATCGGCTCGAATCGCTTCAACGCGGGCCGGGTCAGCGCGATACCCAGCGGAATGGCGATCACCACCACGATCACCGTGGCCACCACGGTGAGTTCGATATGCGCGACGATGGTGTTGCGCAGGTTCCCCCAGCCCAGCGAAGCCTGTTCGGTCGCGGTGAACGTCGTCGAGCGGTACCACAGCAGATAGCCGATACCGATGACCGCGATGATGAGCGGTTCGAACCACACATCGAGCGGGAGGCGGCGTAGCCGGCTCATGACCGCTCGGCCGATCCGGGTTCGTCGTCGGCGGCGACCACCGGGGTCGGCGCCGGATCGGTGCCGTCGACGTAGGTCACATAGGACGCGTCCGGCTCGTCGGCGCGGGCATCGGCGAGTTTGTCCCGGATGAGCTCGGTCACCGAGTCGATGCTCAGCGAACCGACCACCGCCCCGCGGCCGTCGGTGACCAGCGCGGCGCCCTGGCTGGTCGCGAGCATGGCGTCCAGTGCGTCGTTGAGCGTCGAGGACCGCGCGACCACCGGTAGCCGCCGATCGAGGAAGTCGGAGACCTCCGGCTTGGTGGCCAGTTCGGTCAGCGTCGGCCAGGACCGCGGTCGCCCGGCCCCGTCCACCACGACCACCCAGCTGTGCCCGGCGGCCTTTGCGCGTTCGATCACCGCCGGTGCGGATTCGCCGATCCGGGCGGTGACCACCTTGTCGGACGGGACATCACGGACACGGGAGACGGTCAGATACGCCAATTTCGCACCGGAACCGACGAACTCCTCGACGAAGGGGGTGGCCGGATCGGTGAGGATGTCCTCCGGACTCGCGTACTGCTCGATATGCCCGCCCTCGGAGAGGATGAGCACCTTGTCACCGAGTTTGGTGGCCTCTTCGAAATCGTGGGTGACGATCACGATGGTCTTGCCGAGTTCGTGCTGGATGGCGATCAGACTGTCCTGCAGGCGGGCCCGGGTGATCGGGTCGACCGCGCCGAACGGCTCGTCCATCAGCAGCACCGGCGGATCGGCCGCCAGGGCGCGGGCCACACCGACACGCTGCTGCTGGCCACCCGACATATCCTTGGGGAGCCGGTCGGCGAAGGTGGCGGGGTCGAGGCCGACCAGATCGAGCAGATACTCGGTGCGTTCGGCGATCCGCTTCTTGTCCCAGCCGAGCACGCGCGGAATGGCACCCACATTCTTGGCGACCGACCAGTGCGGGAACAACCCGCCGGACTGGATGACATAGCCGATCGACTGCCGCAGTTTGTCCGGGTCCTCGCGGGTGACATCGCGACCGTCGATGAAGATCCGGCCCTCGGTGGGTTCGATCAACCGGTTGATCATCTTGAGAGTGGTCGTCTTCCCGCAGCCCGAAGGGCCGACGAAGGCGACGATCTCGCCGGCGGGGATCTCGAGGTCCAGGCGTTCGACCGCGGGCCTGCGCTGGCCCCGGAACCGCTTGACGACCGAATCCAGGGTGATCGACGCGCCGGTGACCGTGCGCTCGGTTGTCGCTGTGGCCGTGTCGCTGCTCGTCACATCGCCGGTCATAGGGCCTCCTTCGAAGCAAGTTCATACGGTCCGCGGAGGCCGCGGCGTTGGCGGAGGTACCGCATCATGACAGTCCCTTCGCGATCGTGAGGCGTCCGAGCAGGACGAGGAGCGCGTCGAAGACCAACGCGATGATGACGATGAGAATTGTTCCGGTGAGCGCCATCTCGAGGGCGCCTGCGCCACCGAGCCGGGACAGTCCGTTGAAGATCAGCGAGCCGAGCCCGGGACCGAGCACGTAGGCGACAATGGCCGCGACACCGACGATCATCTGGGTGGACACTCTGATCCCGGTGAGGATCACCGGCCAGGCGATGGGCAGTTCCACGGTGAGCAGGATGCGCAACCGCGAAAAGCCGATGCCGCGGGCGGATTCCACGACCGAGGCCGGCACCGACCGCAAACCGACGATGGCGTTGCCGATCACCGGCAGGGCCGCGAAGAACGCCAGCATGATGAACGACGGGACCACGCCGAGTCCGAAAGGCACCAGCAGCAATGCCAGCAGTGCCAGCGAGGGTATCGTCAGGGCGACCCGGCTGGAGGTCAGGGAAAGGGCCGACAGCAGCGGCAACCGGTAGACCGCGACCGCGATGAGGACGGCGACGACGGTCCCGACCAGGACCGTCTGGAATGCCAGGGAGGCATGCTGATAGGTCAGAAATGTCAGCAACTCCCCCCGACCTCGGATATAGCTCCACAGATTCACGGGATTCCCATCGTCGGCCGGAAATCGTTCGGCGCCCGTTCGTACGGAATCATCGGACGCGCAAGCTGTAAAAGGTTAATCGATACCGCGCGGTCGAATAGGGAAGGCACGCGGCGGATACGGCACTCCGCCGCCACATCCGCGCATGTCCACGACCGCTACCGGCGGAAATACGACACACCGCACCACTGTCCAGAGTTTCGCTCACCGGGAATCCACAACCGTTGCGGCAGTATGCGGGCGAGCGCGCGGACATTCGGCATGGATAGGTTCCGTCGCCCCCGCGCGGGACGACCGCCGGCGACCGACCGGAAATCGCGCGAAGCAGTAGTGCGGCCCGCTCCTCGACCCGGAGCGTTCGGCCACTCGCCGGCGGCGAACGCGGTCCGGGCCGCGGCGACCGCACGCCGCGCGTCCACCGCGCCTACCTCGCCGACGGCGGCGATCACCGCGCCGTCCGGCGGATCGCGGATCTCCCGGATCCCGCCGACGGCCGGTTCGACCCAGGCGCCGTCGATATACAGGTGGGGCGCGTGTAGTAGCGGCTCCTCGGCGAGGATCATCTCGCTATCTCCCTCTCGTCCGGTTCGCCGGTGGGTGCTCGCCGGTGGCGGCTGCCGCGGCCCGCGTTCTATGGGTCACCACCCCTCCCCGGCGGCACGGCCGGAACGGCACGAGGCGCTCCGGCCGGGTGCGCGGGTGTGCTGAGCGGGCTCGGCGGCCGAATCGGCGGGCGGTTGCCCATTACGATCCCGGTGACCGAAACCTTGGTCGCAGCGGTCCCGCGCTGGTTTCCTCCGAGTCGATCGCCGGATACGAGCGAAAGGTCACCGTCGTCGACCGGGTACCGAAGGCGTCCATTCTGCGCGCGGTCGTGCTGCCGAGCTACAGCGGCTCCACCACCTGGGCCTCCACCGTCGCCGCGGACAACTCGCTGCCCGAACCGCTGCGGTCGCGGCCGAGAACCTGCGCGCGCGGCACACGAACCTGTACGACTACGCCGCGACCGCCGAGGACAACCCAACTCGACTCGAATTCGCGCCGGTAGGCGGTGGCGCCCGCGTCGGGAATACCGCGAGCCGATGCGCGGTGGTCGCCAAACCGAGCGAGGTCACTCCGCTGAGCACGATCGCCCTGGTCCGGTTGCTGGAGCAGGCGGGGGTGCCGCCGGGGGTGGTCAACCTCGTACCGGGCGATGGACCGACAGTGGGGTCGGCGCTCACCGGTACACCCGAGGTCGATCTGGTCGCCGGGGAAGCGGCCGGAGGACCCCTAGTTGGCGGCCCGGCGCCGCGACACTCGCGCCGGTCCCATGACAGCCGGTCGGAGCGCCCTAAGCTGAAGCCGTGACCACTTCCGGTTCCTCCTCCAGCAGGCCCGGTGAATCCGGACCGGTCGCCCCCACGGGTGTCGGCCGCACCGCGCTGATGGTCGCCGCCGCCCGGGCCGCCGAGTCGGCACGACCGGACGCCCTGTTCGTCGACCCCTACGCCGCCGATTTCCTGGTCGCCGCCGGGGGCGAGGAGTTCTCGGGCGGCGCCGACGCGGCACGCATGTGGGACTCCTTCAGCAGCTACCTGCCCATCCGCACCCGTTACTTCGACGACTACATCCTCGACGCCACCCGTACCGTCGAACAGGTCGTGATCGTCGCCGCCGGACTCGATACCCGGGCCTTCCGGCTTCCGCTGCCGCCGGAGGTCGTGGTGTACGAACTGGACACCCCGGAGATGCTTACCTTCAAACAGCAGGTCCTCGACGCGCAGGGCGCACAACCATCCGGCCGCCGGGTGACGGTGCCGGCCGACCTCCGCGAGGACTGGGGTGCCCGGCTGGTCGCGGCCGGATTCGATCCGTCCGATCCCGCGGCCTGGCTCGTCGAGGGGCTGCTCAGCTATCTGAGCCCTGAGCACAACGATCGGTTGCTGGCCGGGATCAGCGACCTGTCCGCCGCCGGGAGCCGGTTGTCGATCGAGTACCTGCATGTGGACTCGGTCGCGCTGATGGCCGCCGCGGCGGCCGGCGAAGGTGGCTCGGAGATCACCACGATGTGGCAGGGCGGCGGCGTGGCCGAGCCCGCCCGGCCCTGGCTGGCCCGGCAGGGCTGGGACGCCGAGGTTTCCGACACCTACGAACGTGCCGCCACCTACCACCGGGACCTCCCCACACTCGGCGACACCATCATCGAACGTTTCGCCGAGGCGGCCCGCAACGGCCTGGTCACCGCCCGGCGACGCTGACGATCCACGCGGCTTTGTCAGGGTCCGATCGACTTGCGCCGCGGCCGAACAGTGCCGGTTGGATCTCTGCGTGCGGGATCCGCATGCCCGAGTCCTCCGGGGAATGCCACCGCGGCCACCCGGCGGGATGTCGGCGGCAGGAGGACGACCCGCGGGCAGTACCGCGGGTAAAGTGGCTTTTGCGTTCGTCGTGTTCGTCCTCACTGCTGGAAGTGTGATGACTACTGGGGCAGCAGGGCTTGCCGCGCCGCCTTCGTGTCCGCGATCATCCCGCCCGGCGCCGGGCCGGTCGGTTTTCCTGCGTGCCCGGAACAGCGCGCGCGGACGGCTGCGATGAATGGACCGGCGATCAGGAACGTGGCCGTCCCGACCATCGGTGTGGAGGAAGAATTCCTCCTGACCAACCCCGAGACCGGGGCCCCGGCCGAGAAAAGTACGGAGGTGGCTCGGACAGCCAGAGACAATGGTCTCGACTTGCCTCTCGAACTCACCCGCTGCCAGGTCGAAGCCAACACCGGCATCCACTCCGACCCGGCCCAACTGCTCGCGGAGCTCCGCGACCTGCGACGGACCGTCGCCTCGTGCGCCGAGAAGAACGGAACCCGGCTGCTCGCCGTCGCGGCCCCACCGACGGGTACGGGCATGGCATCGATCACCGAGACACCGCGTCACCGGCGTATCGCCGCAGGCTTCGGCATGCTGGCGCGCGAACAGCAACTGTGCGGCTGTCATGTCCATATCGGCATCCCGGATCGGGATACAGCCCTCCACGCGAGCAATTTCCTGCGACCTCGACTGCCGCTGTTCTTGGCGCTGACCGCGAACTCGGCGATCTATCGAGGTGTGGACACCGGTTATGCGAGTTGGCGTCACATCATGTGGGGGCGCTGGCCCAGCGCGGGACCGCCACCATATTTCGCCTCGACAACCCACTACGACGCCATGGTCGACATGCTGCTGTCCACCGGCATCATTCTCGACCGGAAGATGGTGTACTGGGATGTCCGCCCATCGGTCACCTACCCGACAGTCGAAATACGGGTCAGCGATATCCCGGCCACCGTGCAGGAGACAGCCCTTCTGGCAACCCTGGTACGCGCCACGGTGACAACAGCGCTGACCTCGCCGCGACCGGCGCCGCACATCCCCGAGGCGCTCCTCCGGGCCGCCTATTGGAGGGCAGCACACTACGGAATCACCGGCGAGCTCGTCGACCCGGTGAACGGCCGCATGATCGCAGGGCGAAACTGGCTTTCCGACCTGATCAGTGATATCCGGCCGGCACTGGAAGAATTGGGCGACTACCGCTTCGTCACCGAGACGACCGACGAGGTGTTGGCGTACGGCAACGGGGCGGTACGGCAGCGACGCGCGTTACGTGCTCCCCACGACATCCGCGGCGTTCTCACCGAACTGGCCGAGGCGACCCTCCAAGGCTGCCTTTAGATTCGGCCGAGATTCGATCCGGGTGCGCGGGCCCCGCACGGGTCCTGGCACTCGACCCTCCCCGAGACGCGGCATTCAGACCAGTGGTTTGCCCAGCGCCCGGCGGCGCCGCATATCGGCCAGATGTTTGTCCAGCGGGTACATCCGCCAGCGTTCGGGCCCGAGCCGCATCACGGTACCGATCGCGCGCATGATCAGCTCGAAAGCGCGTTGCCGCCCCGGGCTCCAGGTCAGGCCCAGTTCGTCCCGGTACCGCTGGGGCAGGAAGCCGGTGGTGAAGAACCGGTTGACCGGCCGGAACAGCACCCGTTCGACGCGCCCGTACGGCCCGAGCTCCACAACCTGTTCCCGCAGATACCGTTTCACCTCGTCGTCGATCGAGATCTGCGCGGACATGCGCTCCCAGTACTCGGCGAACGCGGCCCGATCCGCGGGCCACATCTCCGGGCGCATCTGCAACGTGGTCCCGAATCTGCTCGACTCGCGGTACAGCTCGTCGGCGTAGTCGGCGTCGAGCGGACCGTACAGGTATTCCAGTGAATCGACGACGCCGCGATAGATACATGCGGCCACCCACAGCTGTAGTTCCGGGTCGAACGCGTTGTACTTCACCGCACTGCCCGGCCGGGACCGGACCTGGCGATGTGAGGTGTTGGTCGCCTCGCGGTAGGCGGCGCGTTCCTCGTCGGTGCCCAGCATGGCCACCGCGAGATAGGTCAGTGTCGTGCGGCCGCGTTTGCGCGGATGCAGATCGAACCGGCCGCTGTCCACGGTGCTCTCGACGACACCGCGGCCGACCGGCGCCCGGCTCAGCTGCAGCACGACATTGGCCGGGCCGCCGAGCAGTGCGGCGGGGCCGGCCAGGTATCTGCGGCGGGCGACCTCGTCGGGCAGATCGGCGCTCGATGCCGGTGACGCTGCGCGCGACATAGAACCTCCATGCAAGACTGATAGAAACTCTACTCCATTCTCTCACGCCGAAGGGATGTCGATGTGAATCAGCGGTAGGAGAATGCCATCGCGCGCACGCACGGACATTGCTCAATAAGTGAACGCGCATTCTGCGCCTGAGCTACCCTGGCCGAACCAATCGGCCGCCCCGGCGCCGCGTAGTCCCGCGTCCCGGCCGGACTGTCCCATTCTCTGGAGGTGACCCATGCCGACCAACCTGCCCGCACCCCGCGCGGCGCTACGTTCGGTGACCGAATCGCTGGCCGCGGTGAGTGTGCTGCGCCGGCGCGGAATGCTGGACCCGAAGCGCCCCGGCGAACTGCTCCGCACGGTCCGCGACGCGCGGATCCACGGGCCGTTCGTGACGGTGCTGCGGGCCGCCGCCCGGCGCGACGGCGCGGCCGAGGCCATCGTCGACGACCGCGGCACGCTCACCTTCGACCAGCTCGACGCACAGTCCAATGCCCTCGCCCGCGGCCTCGCCGCGCGCGGTATCGGCGCCGAATCCGTGGTGGCGGCCCTGTGCCGGGACCACCGCGGTATGGTGCTGGCCCTGCTGGGCGCGGGGAAACTGGGCGCCCGCGTGGTCCTGATGAACACCGGGTTCGCCGGGCCGCAACTCGCCGATGTCGCCCGGCGCGAGAAGGTCGGCGCACTGCTGCTGGACGCCGAGTTCACCGGCCTGCTCGACGCGATTCCGGCGGCCACTCCGCGCTTCCTCACGTGGGGCGAATCCGGCGACACCCCCACCATCGACGCGTTGATCGCGGCGCATTCCACCGCGGTGACGGCGCCGCCACCCCATCCGGGCAGCACCGTGATCCTGACCAGCGGCACCACCGGAACGCCCAAAGGCGCTCCCCGGGACAAGGTTTCGCCCCTGCAGTCGGCACAGTTCCTGGATCGGATCCCGATTCCCCGCGACGGTACGATGGTGATGGCCGCGCCGATCTTCCACGGCACCGGACTCTCCCAGTTCGCCCTCGGCTGGGCACTCGGTAACCGGATCGTGTTCCGGCAGGGCCGGTTCGATCCGCGCGCCACACTCGCCGCGGTCGCCGCGCATCGCGCCGCGAGCCTGGTCGTGGTGCCGACAATGCTCCAGCGCATCATCGACCTCGGACCCGAGGTGCTCGCCGAGTACGACACGTCCTCGCTGCGGGTCGTCTTCTCCGCCGGGTCCCCGGTCTCACCGGACCTGAGCCGCCGCACGGCGGAAGCGTTCGGCGATGTGCTCTACAACCTGTATGCCTCCACCGAGGTCGCCGTCGCGGCGGTGGCGACGCCACAGGATATGCGGGACGCGCCCGGCACGGTCGGTAAGCCGCCCGTCGGCTGCCGCGTCGCCCTCTACGACGAACAGCGCAACCGGATCACCACACCCGGGGCCGTGGGCACCATTTTCGTCTCCAGCGGGCTGAGTTTCGGCGGATACACCGACGGGCGGCACAAGGAGATCGTCGACGGACTGTTGTCCAGCGGCGATGTCGGGCATTTCGACGCCGAGGGCAGGCTGTTCATCGACGGCCGCGACGACGACATGATCGTCTCCGGGGGCGAGAACGTCTTCCCGCTGGAGGTGGAGAATCTGCTCGTCGAGCGACCCGACATCCTGGAAGCGGCGGTAGTGGGCGTACCCGACCGCGATTTCGGCACCCGGCTGCGGGCTTTCGTGGTTCCCGCCGCGGACGTGACGGTGAGCGAGACGGATCTCCGGGAGTACGTCAAGGCGAACCTGGCGCGCCACAAGGTACCGCGCGATGTGATCTTCCTCGACGAACTCCCTCGCAATGCGACGGGCAAGCTGATGCGGCGCCGGTTGGTGCAGACCGACGAGTCCGGAACGGCACAGCCCACAGCGGGGAAACCGGACTGAATCCGCGCCGCGAAAACCATTGCGGGTGCGGCGCGCTCAGGCCGCCAGGTCGTGATCCGGCCGGCGGCGGGCGTACTCGTCGACATACTGCCGGCCGGACCGGAGGGCGAGGGTCCGCATCAGCGCGTCGGTCGCCCGCCGGGCCCCGTGCGGGCCGGCGGCCCGGTATGCGGTCATCCCGAGCGGGGGCAGGATCTCCAGCGTCACCCGGCGCCGCCACCACGGACGCCCCGGTTCGGGGCCGGTGCCGGTGATCGCCACCGGCACCAGCGGCGCCCCGGTGGCCATCGCGACCCGGGCCGCGCCGGTGTGCCCGCGGTAGAGCCGGCCGTCCGGCGATCGGGTCCCTTCGGGATGGATACCCCAGACCCCGCCGCGTTCGATGATGCCGATCGCGGCGGTGAGCGCGGGCGCGGCGCCGGGCCCGCCCCGGCGGTCCACCCGGATCTGGCCGACACCCCGGAAGAACCAGCGCTGGGCCAGGCCCGCGAGGCCGGGGCGGTCGAAATATTCGGATTTGGCCAGGAAGAACACCTGCCGGCGCAGCGCCTGGGTGAGGTAGAAGGAGTCCAGCACCGCCAAGTGGTTGGCGGCGACGATATAGGGCCCGCGGCGCGGTAGGTGTTCACGCCCTTTCACTTTCGGCCGGCCGACCAGCCAGAGCGCCGGACCGATCAGGACATACCGGCACAGGCGGTAGCAGAATGCGCTCCACAGAGACATAGACATTGTCTACCCGAGTTGGTAGACAATGTCTACATGACTGCGAGCGGAACCCGGGACGCACTGGTCCAGGCCGGTGTCGACCTCCTGGAGGAAACCGGTTCGACCGAGATCGGGCTACGGGAGATCGCGCGGCGGGCCGGCGTTTCGCACGGTGCGCCCCGGCGCTGGTTTCCCACCCACAAGGCACTGCTCGGGGCCATCGCCGAGGTCGGATTGCGCGACCTCGCGCGGACTCTCACCGCGGCCGGCGATACCGACGCGACCGCCGATATCGCCGAATGGGCGCGGGCCTATATCGAATTCGCCGCGGCGCGGCCGGCGATGTTCACCCTGATCTTCCGGCATGATCTGCTCGAGGGCTCCGGCGCCGGCCTGCGCTCGGTGTCCAAACCCCTGTTCGACCGGCTGCTGAACCGGGTGGGTGCCACCCACCCGGACCCGCTCACCACCGCCACCGCGCTGTGGGTGGGCGTGCACGGTATCGCCGTCCTGTCCACCACCGGCGCGCTCACCCTGGCCGCGCCCGGCGTGGATATCGACGCACTGATCCAGCGCGTGGTGCGCGACGCGCTCGGCTGACCCACCGCCGCGGCGGAATCCGGAGATCCCGCCGCGGCGTTCGTCAGCGGCCGGAACGGGCCAACCGGAACTCCGCACGCGCCCCGACCCGGTGGACACGAGCGAAGCCCGCTTTCTCCAGCACCCGCACCGAGGCGGGGTTGGCGAGGTCCACCGATGCCGACACGGTGTGCACATACGGTGCGGTGAGGGCGTATTCGGCCAGCGCTCGGGTGGCCTCGGTCGCGTACCCGCGTCTGCGGCGCGATGGCACGATGCCGTAGCCGAGTTCGAGGACACCGTCGGCCGGGGGCCAGAACAATCCGATGGATCCGACCACCAGTCCGCTACCGCGTTCGGCCACCACCCGGTGGCCGAAACGATCCAGCCATTCCGGCCGGACGGCGAGGGCCTCCACTATCTCCCGCTCACCGTCGGCCGGGAAATCCGCGGCCCAGGACTGCTGCCGGGCACCGGTTCGTACGGCGGTGAGGTCGTCCGGCGTCCAGAGACGGAGAATCAGGCGCGGGGTACCGATATCGGTGTGGTCGGTAGGAAAAGAAATGGACACGACAACTCCAGATCGAAGCGATCCGGTCGCGCGAATCAGTGGTGCGCGAACCGGATGAAGGCAGGCTGAAACAGGCCTGAGCGGGCCATATTCATCAACCTCCTCGCTCGCTGAGCACGATCGGTTGCCGACACTATCCGGACATCCACCTGGCGGCAAGCCCGGACACGAGGCGTCGTGGCAGCCGCGCGGTGATGGTCGCCGCGAACTGTCAGATCAGCGCGGCGGGTGCGGAATACTTCGCGCGGAGTTCGGTTTTGAGCACCTTTCCGCTCGCGTTGCGCGTTAGCTCGGCGACCACCGCGATCTCCCGAGGGCATTTGTAACCGGCCAGTCGCGTCCGGGCGAAGGCCTCGATATCCGCGGCGGTGGGCGGGGCCCCGGGATCGACCGGCACCAAAACCGCCAGCGGTGTCTCGCCCCATTTCGGATCCGGGATGCCGATCAATGCGATATCGGCGACCCCGGGATGCCCGGCCAGCATATTCTCCACCTCGGCGCAGTAGATGTTCTCGCCACCGGAGATGATCATGTCCTTCTTGCGGTCGACGACGTACAGGTAGCCGTCCTCGTCCTGGCGCACCAGATCACCGGAGTGGAACCAGCCGCCCGCGAAGGCCTCCGCTGTCGCCTCGGGTTTGTTCCAGTACTCCAGCATCACCGTCGGACCGCGATAGACGATCTCGCCGACCTCCCCGGGCGCCACATCGTTCATCTCGTCGTCGACGATCCGGACCTCGACGTTCAGGATGGGGGTGCCGACCGAGCCGATCTTGCGGATGGCGTCTTCCCCGCGCAGCGTGCAGGTGACCGGACTGCATTCGGTCTGCCCGAACGCGGTCGACACCGAGGCCTGCGGGAAGGTCTCGATCATGGTGCGCAGCAGGGTCGTCGAGGCCGGGGCCGCGCCCCAGGAGATCTGCCGCAGCGCGGACAGATCGTAGTCGGCGATCCCCGGGAGCGCGCAGATCGCCTGCCATTGCGCGGGGACAAAGAAACAGCTCGAGACCCGTTCGCGCGCGAGCAGCTCGACCGACGCGGCCGGGTCGAAACCGCCCGAGGGTGTGATCACGAAGGTTCCCCCGGGCAGCAGGCACATCAGATAACTCGACAGACCCGCGATATGAAACAGTGGCGCACCGTTCAACGCGACCCGATCGTCACCCGATACGCCTTGGTGCAGCGCGACGCTGAAAGCGTGCAGCAGCAGGTTGTCGTGGGTCAGCACCGCACCCTTGGGGCGTCCGGTGGTACCCGAGGTGTACATGATGTACGCCGGGTCACGCTCGTCCACGGCCGGTACGGTGAATTCGGGGTCCGCGGCGCGCAGCGCCGCTGCGTAGTCGTCACCGTCCTCGTCACCGCCGCCTCCGATCACCAGACAGGACCGCAACTGCGGCGCCTCCCGGCGGGCCTCGGCCAGCTGAGTGGCGAACCGCGCGTCGACCACGGCGGCTGTCGCGCCGGAATCCGTCAACAGATAGGCGATTTCCCCGGCGACGAGCCGGAAATTGATGGGCACGCCGATCGCGCCGAGCCGGTTCGTGGCCAGGAACGCTTCCACGATCTCCATCGAGTTGAGGCCGAGAACGGCGACCCGGTCCCCCGGCCCGACACCGCGGGACCGCAGGGCGCCGGCCAGCCGGGAGACGCGCTCATCCAGTTCTCGGTAGCTTCGGGAAGTTCCGGCGAACCGGAGCGCCGGGGTGTCCGGGATCTTGCGGGCATGCCGCGCCAGCTGTTCGCCGGCGGTCATTCCTCGAGACATCGGGTGTGAACTACTGGCCATGGCGGGCTCCACATCTCGGGTCGATCGATGCGAAGCGTACGCCGGTCACCTCGGGCACGGACCGCATTCGCCATACCCGCCCGCACCCTCGATCAGGCCGATCCTGCACACTCCTCCACCGATTTCCGGCCGGTGACCAGCAGCAGTATTTCGGCGATCGGCGCGGCCAGCGCAGCGCCTGTTCCGGCCGACCACTCCGTATCGGTCGCGATCAGGCGGTGACCGGCCAGTACGCGCTGCGCGCGGAACGGCCGTCCCATCCGCCACACCCGCTCGACCGACCACCGCGCCGCGTCCACCGGCATCTCGCGGCGCATACCGAGCGGTACCGCGATGTCCTGTCCGTGGACCAGCAGATCCATCAGCCGATCGAGGGCTGTCGTACCCAATGGGGTGTGGCGCAGTTCGACCACAGCGCGCAGTTCGGCGAGGAGGGCCTCGGATGAGCGGCGGTTCGCGTAACGGACGGCGGTCGCGAAGCTCATCCGGTCGAGATCGCCGCGGGCACGGAGCAGTTCCCACAGGATTTCGCCGGCTCCGGCGCGTGAGGTCAGCAGAATATGGGCGACGACGTCACGGATCCGCCACCCGGCGCACCACGAGGGCCGGTCCCACTGCTGTTCGGTCAGCCCGTCCAACAGTTCGGCCAGACTCCCGCGTTCGACGGCGACGGCCGCCCAGACCTGTTCCCCGGAAACGATCTCGGTGCTCACGGTCCTACTACCTCCTGTATTCGATCGTCTCCGCTACGGTAGGAACTCCACTCGGGTGGAGGTTCCAGCAATAGTGACCCACATCACAGACTCGCGCGGTGCGGTGACCATCGGGGAAGCGTCGCGACGCACCGGTGTCCCCGTCCGGACCATCCGGTTCTACTGCGACGAGGAGCTCCTGCCGGCACACCGCACCAGCGGCGGCCATCGAGTGTTCACCGGGGAAGCCCTCACCCGGTTGACACTGATCCGACGGTTGCGCGCGGTCGGACTCGGTTTGCCTGTGATCGCCGCGATACTCGCCGACGCGGACACCACCCGCGGCGCCGTGGCCGCCGAGCGGATGGCGGTGCAAGCCGAACTCGACGCGCTGTCGTGGCGGCACGCGGTGTTGCTCGCGCTCGAGGGGACCCGCGACGAGGACCGTCCGGTGACGCTCGCGCGGCTCGCCGGGGTGGCCGACCGGGGCGCGGCGCGCGATGTCCTCGTCGGCTTCTGGCGCCGCGTCCTGGCCGCGATGCCACCGGGGCTCTTCGACGAGTTCGCGGCGATGGATATTCCGGCGGTGCCGGCGACGCCCACCCCCGGCCATGTTCTCGCGGTCGCCGAGCTGGCCGAACTGGCGCGGAGCCCGGAACTCGGGCGGGAGATATCCCGTCACCTGTGGCTGTCCGACCGGGAGTCGGTCCGCGACGAGCGCGCGCTGATCGCCGAACTGGCAGCCGCGCACACCGGCGCCGCGCAGCGCGTACGCGCCGGTGCCGACCCCGGGCCCGGCCCGGAACTGGATCTGTTCGTCGCCGCGCACGCCGCGGCCCGGGGCCGCCGGGACACGCCGGCCTTCCGACGCCGGTTGGCGGCCGGTGCGGCCGGCCATCCCGTGGTCACCCGGTATTGGGCACTCACCGCCCGGGCGCTCGGCACCCCACACACCACCGGCGCCACCCAGGACTGGCTGCACACCGCCCTCGACCGGTCACTGGTGCCGCGCGGCGGGTGACCGGAGCCGGCGCGCCGGCGCCCTCGGTCCCGCTGCGGTCGCGGCGCCGACAGCACTGCGCCGCCCGAACCGGTGGTCCGGGCGGCGCAGAATGCGCGGAGCGGGCGGGTGTCAGTTACCCGGACGCGGTACATCGCCGCGCCAGCCCCCGCTCTCCTGGGGCCGGGATTCGATGAACTTCTTGAACCGCTCCAGATCACCCTTGACCCGGCGATCCAGCAGGCCCGTCTTGTCGGCGACGTTCTCGGCGAATCCCTCCGGATCGATATCCATCTGGGTGATCACCCGGGTGGTCGAATCATCGATACGGTGGAAGGTCACGACACCGGCGTGCTCCGGACCGCTGTTCGAGCGCCAGGCGACCCGCTCCTCCGGATGCTGCTCGGTGATGGTGGCATCGAATTCCCGATCGGCGGGGCCGATCTTGATCTTCCAATGCGTATGCGTGTCGTCGATCTGGTCGACCCGCTCGACGCCTTCCATGAACTTCGGGAACGACTCGAACTGCGTCCACTGGTTGTACGCGGTGCGAATCGGTACCTTGACCTCGGTGGACGCGGTGACAGTGCTCATGGGACAACAACCTCCCTCGGGTCCTGCGGCCGCCGCCGCGGTTCGGCGGCACCGGCCGGCCGGACAGTCGGCTTCGGTACGTCGAGCGGCTACCCCGGCCCCCGGGACACAAACCCCGCTACCGGAGATCGAATCGGCGGATTGACCGGACGGATTCAGGGAAGCCCGGGATCGACAGGTACACAAACTCTTTTGAGGAGGTGGACCGTGGGCACCGTCGCCACGACACGCAGGAACCACCGACCGGCCACCATGATGACGACCCGGTTCGGACGTCCGAGTTACGCGCGCTCACTACTGATCGCCTGGATCGCCCTCATGGCCTTCGTCAGCCTGGCGCTGGCCCTGCTCTGACCGTCCCCTCGCACCCGCGGCCGGGGTCAGTAGGCGCCGTCGCCCCTGGCGACCGCCCGCAGAGTGCGGGCGATGATCCGCAGGTCCAGCAGCATGGACCAGTTCTCCACATAGGAAATATCCAGTTCGACCGAGTCCTCCGGAGACAGGTCCGAGCGGCCGCTCACCTGCCACAGCCCGGTGATCCCGGGCCGGACCAGCAACCGCCGACGCATCATGCCGTCGTAGGAGTGGACCTCGCGGCGAACCTGCGGCCGCGGGCCCACGACGCTCATATCGCGGAACAGCACGTTGAAGAACTGCGGCAGCTCATCGAGGCTGCACCGGCGCAGGAACCGTCCCACCGGGGTCACCCGTGGATCGTCCTTCAGTTTGAAGAACAGCGGATTGCCGCCGTGCGCGCTGATCAGCGAGGCGGCTTCCCGGTCGGCCCGCACATACATACTGCGGAACTTGATCATCCGGAACGGTTTACCGTCGATCCCGATCCGCTCCGACAGATAGAACACCGGCCCGGCGCTGGTGAATTTCACGGCGGCGGCCAGTACCAGCAGTACCGGCGCGATCGCGATGAGGACCAGGGCGGAGAAGCCCAGATCGAACACTGCCTTGCCGAACGAGAGCGCCCGGTCGTACTGGGGCCGTTCGATATGCAGCATCGGAATACCGGCCAGCACCTGGCTCGACATCCGGGTGCCGGAGATGTCCATGATGCCGGGCGCGACGATGAGCTCGGTGCCGAACGCGTCCAGATCCCAGGCCAACCGGCGGATATCGCGGGGGCCCAGCCGGTCGGTGGCCATGACGACGACGGTATCGGCGCCACTGCGGCGGACCGCGCTGCGCACCGACCGATCGTTGCCGACGATCGGGATATCGCGCTGCCCGACGCGCAGGGTGATGGGTTCGTCGAGCGCGTCACCGGTGGGGGTACAGACCCCGACGACGTGATAGCCGTGCATCTCCTGTGCGGACAGCGCGGTCGCGACGGCACGGGCCGCCTCTGGACTGCCGACGACCAGGACCGACCGGCGATAGCGGCCCAGCGCCCGGCGCCGCACCGCGTGCGCGCGCCACAGTGCCCGGGTCGACATCAGGCCGAGCAGACCGAGCGGCAGCGCGATCACCAGGTGCGCGTGCGCGATATCGACGCGCAGGATCAGCGAGACGATCGCGATCGTGCCGAACAGTTGGAGGGTGGCCGAGAGCAGCCGTCGGTATTCGTCCGCGCCGGCGCCGACGGTATGCGGGGAACGAGAGCCGTTCCAGCCCAGCAGAATCGACCAGCCGACCGCGATACCGAGTGTGAGCGCGGTGGTACGCGGCTCGAATTCCCAGCCGAGGGAGTGCCCGGGCGCGATGCTGAACAGTTGCGCGCACAGGGCTGCCGCGGTGACCACCGCGATATCGGTCCGGGCCAGCCGGCGGACATATCCGGCGCGCCAAGAGTCCCGGTCACCGGGATTCGGCAGGTGCAAATCGACCGCGCCACCGACCACACGGAGATCCAGAACCATGAAACGTACCCGCTTGAACTTCGAACGACCGTGCCCCCGGCTGTCGTGCGCGACAGCAGATCACACGCTTTTTCAAGGAAGCCCGGCCTTCATAACAGGAAGGCCGGGCCGATCTTGTTGCAGAAGTATTGCCCCGATCGACGCCGGGCACAAGTGCCGGAATCGGAATTCCCACCGAATACGGTTCCGCACCGCCGCCGAATACCGGGAAAGGGCCCATTTCGGTTGTCCACCATCGTTATCCGGGCACCGATTGTTACATGGTTTGCTGAACATATGCCGTAGGTCACTTCTGCGCAAAACTCCGCTCGAACCGTGTCGCAGATGCGCCGGATTGGTGCTATTTTTCCGTCGATCGGCAGAGAGAAGATGCTTCTCGGGGCTGCGGGGCGCCGCCGATGTACGTGACCGTTCGAGTGGAGCCCGAGTGCATTGTCGTTTGTGTGAGTCGTCCCGGCTGTCCAGTGTCGTCGACCTGGGAGCGACACCTCCTTGTGAGAGTTTCCTCCCCGAGGATCGGCTAAACCTGCCGGAATCCACCTATCCGCTGCACCTCCGGGTGTGCGCGGACTGTCTGCTGCTGCAGATCCCGGCGCTCATCACGCCCGAGGAGACGTTCACCGAATACGCCTATTTCTCCTCGTACTCCGAGTCCTGGATGCGGCACGCACGCGAGTTCACCGGCGCGGCGATCACCCGGCTGGGCCTGGGCCCGGACGCGTTCGTGGTGGAGGTCGCGAGCAACGACGGCTACCTGCTGCGCAATGTGGTGGCCGCGGGTATCCCCTGCCTGGGCATCGAACCCTCGGCGAATGTCGGCGCGGCCGCGCGGACGGCCGGCGTGCCGACGCTGACCGAGTTCCTGACCGAGGAATCGGCCCGGCGGGTGCGCGCCGAATACGGTGCCGCCGATCTGGTGGTCGCGAACAATGTGTACGCCCACATCCCCGATCTGCGCGGTTTCACCCGTGCGCTACGCACGCTGGTCGGCGAGGACGGCTGGATCTCGATCGAGGTGCACCATGCGCTGAACCTCGTGCGGCACGGTCAGTTCGACACGATCTACCACGAGCACTTCCAGTACTACACCCTCGCCTCGGCGCAGCGGGCGCTGGCGACGGCCGGGCTGGCGGTCGCGGATGTGGAAACACTGCCGACCCACGGCGGATCGCTGCGGATCTGGGCGCGTCCCGAGGCGGTGGCCGAACCGTCGCCGCGGGTGGCGGAACTGCTGGCGATCGAGGCGGAGACGGGCCTGCACGCGGTCGAGGGCTATCGGTCCCTGCGTGAGCAAGCCGAACGGGTACGCCAGGATCTGCTGCGCTTCCTGCTCGACCAGAAGGCCGCCGGGCGGCGAGTGGTCGGCTACGGCGCGCCCGGTAAGGGCAACACCCTGCTCAACTACTGCGGTATCCGCCCCGACCTGCTCGAGTACACGGTGGACCGCAACCCCTACAAGCACGGCCGGTACACCCCGGGCACCCGCATCCCGATCCATCCCCCGGAGCGGATCGAGGCCGACCGACCCGATTTCGTGCTGGTACTGCCCTGGAATCTGGAAAGCGAACTCACCGCGCAGCTGCGTCATATCGGAGAATGGGGTGGACAGCTGGTGTTCCCGCTGCCCGCCGTCCGGGTGGTCGCCCCGAGCCCGGCGGAGGTCGCCGCGCGATGAAGGTCGTGTTGTTCTGCGGTGGGTACGGAATGCGGATGCGCAGCGGCGAGAACGACAGCCCGCCCAAACCGATGCAGATGGTGGGGCCGCGTCCGCTGATCTGGCATGTCATGCGCTACTACGCGCACTTCGGGCATACCGAATTCATTCTCTGTCTGGGCTACGGCGCCCACCACATCAAAAACTTTTTCCTGACCTATCAGGAGACGATGTCCAACGATTTCGTCATCCGCGACGGCCGGGTCGAATTACTGCACTCCGATATCGCCGACTGGACGATCACCTTCGTCGATACCGGCCTGGAATCGGCCATCGGGGAAAGGTTGCGCCGGGTCCGCCCCTACCTCGAGGGCGATGACATGTTCCTGGCCAACTACTCCGATGTGCTCACCGACGCCCCGATGGACCTGATGATCGACCGGTTCACCGCGTCCGGTGCCGCCGCATCGATGATGATCGTGCCGCCGCAGTCGTCGTTCCACTGCGTGGACGTGCTGTCCAGCGGCGAGGTCAAGCAGATCACCGCGGTCGGCAAGCTGCCGATCTGGGAGAACGGCGGCTATTTCGTACTCACCCAGGAGATCTTCGAGCATCTGCCGGAGGGCGGGGACCTGGTGGAGGACAGCTGCGGGGCACTGGCCGCGCTGGGCCGTCTCTACGGTTACCGGCACGACGGCTTCTGGAAACCGGCCGATACGTTCAAAGAACGCGCCGAACTCGACGCCGGATATCACCGGGGCGACCGCCCGTGGATGGTCTGGGAGCGGGCCGCTTCGTGATCACTCTCGCCCCCGCGCGACTCGGCGAGGTCGCGCTGCTCGGCGCGCACTGCGACGATATCGCCATCGGGATGGGCGCCACCCTGCTGACCCTGACCCGCGGCAATCCGGGGCTACGCGTACGTGCGCTCGTGCTGTCCGGCGGCGGAACCGCCCGCGCCGCGGAGGAAAGCGCCGCGCTCCAACGTTTCTGCGCGGACGCCGATCTGGACCTGACGGTGCTCGACGTACCGGACGGGCGGGCCCCGGCGTATTGGGGCCGGGTCAAGAGCGCGCTCGCCGAATTCCGGCGCGACACCGACCCGGATCTCGTCTTCGCCCCCCAGCGCGGCGACGCCCATCAGGACCACCGCCTGCTCGCCGAACTCGTGACCACGGAGTTCCGTGACCATCTGGTGCTCGGCTACGAAATCCTCAAATGGGAGACCGATACGCCCCGGCCGGTCGTCCTGCATCCGGTGGCACCGGGGATCGCCGCGGAGAAGGCCCGGCTGCTGGCCGAATGCTATCCCTCGCAAACGCATCGCGACTGGTTCGACGAGGCCGCGTTCCTCGGTCTGGCACGGATCCGTGGCGTGCAGTGCCACAGCGAGTACGCGGAGGGTTTCGAACTGATCAAAGCCGTCCTCGATCTGGGAGGTGTGTAGGAGTGCGCGTTCTCGTCACCGGTCATCAGGGTTATCTCGGCACCGTCATGGTCCCGGTGCTGCGGGCCCGGGGCCAGGAGGTGATCGGACTGGACGCCGGCTGGTTCGCCGACTGCGTTCTGGGTCCCGCACCGCAGGACCCGCCGCAGCTGGCCGTGGACCTGCGGGATGTGACGATCGAGCAGCTCGAGGGCTTCGACGCCGTCGTACATCTCGCGGCGCTGTCCAACGATCCGCTGGGCTCCCTGCTCCCCGAGATCACCCACGACATCAACCATCACGCGTCGGTGCGGCTGGCGCGACTGGCCAAGGAGGCCGGGGTGCGCCGCTTCCTCTACGCCTCCACCTGCTCGGTCTACGGCGCGGCCGGCGACGGACTGGTCGACGAGAGCGCCCCGCTGCGCCCGCTCACCCCCTACGCCGAGAGCAAGGTGCGAGTGGAAGACGACCTGGTGGCTATGGCGGACGACCATTTCGCACCGGTGTTCCTGCGCAATGCCACGGCGTTCGGGTTCTCGCCGCGGCTGCGCGCCGATATCGTGCTCAACAATCTGGTCGGCCACGCGGTGCTCGAGGGCGTGGTGAAAGTCCTGTCGGACGGCACGCCGTGGCGGCCGCTGGTGCACGCCGCGGATATCGCCGAAGCCTTCGCGGTCTGCCTGGAGGCGCCGGTCGCGGCGATCCACGCCCGCGCCTACAACATCGGCACCGAGACCAACAACCGCACGGTCGCCGAGATCGCGCAGGCGGTCGCGGAGGTAGTGCCCGGCGCCGAGGTGCTGATCACCGCGGAGTCGGGAGCCGATCCGCGGTCCTACCGGGTCGATTTCGGCGCGGCGCGCCGGGAACTGGGGTTCGAGGCGCGCTGGACCATCCCCGAGGGAGCCGCGCAGCTCTACGCGGAGTACACCGCCGGTGGGCTGACCGCGGCCGACTTCTCGGGCCGGTTCGTGCGCCTGGCGCGGTTGCGGCACCTGGGTGAAACGGGTGCGGTGGACGCGACGCTGCGGCGGGTCAGGACCGGTGTGTGACGTGTGTTGTCAGCAGTTCCCGCCAGCTGCCCGCGGCCCGGTCGCGCGCGGAGACCAGCGTGACCTCCTGCGGCCAGCGCAACGCGAGATCGGGATCATCGTAGGCGACGGCGAGGTCCTCGGCCGGATCGTGCGGGCGGTCGATGCGGTAGCACACGTCCGCGGTATCGGTGAGCGCCTGGAAGCCGTGCAGGAACCCCGCCGGCACGTAGAGATGCCGGAACTCCGCGTCGTCGAGCAGGAACGCCTGGCTGCGCCCGAAGGTGGGCGAATCGGGCCGGATATCGATCAGGATGTCGTGCACCGCGCCGTGCGCGCAGCGCACCAGTTTCGCCTCACCGCGCCCGCCGCGGCCGTGCATACCGCGTACCACCCCGCGCGCCGACCGCGACTGCGAATCCTGCACGAACGACGCGGACGCGCCGGAACCGAGGTGGGAATCGAAGATCTCGGTATCGAAGGTGCGGGTGAACAGGCCGCGGGCGTCGCGGAAGGGCTCGGGCACCAGGATCAGCACATCGGCGAGGTCCGCCTGTTCGATTCGCACCGGGTGATGGTGCCATGAGCGGGCCGGATACACCGTACGGCGGCCGCGCGGCCCTGCTCGAGCCTCCGGCCGACCCACCGGGTTGCCGGGCCTGCCGCGGCCTGGAACTGGTGACCGTCCTGGATCTCGGGGCGATGCCGGCGGCGGACCACTTCCCGCCGGCCGATACCGCCCCGCGGCCGGACGAGGCCGCCCATCCACTGGCGATGGTCGTCTGCCGCGACTGTGGACTGGCGCAATTGGCGCACGACGACACCGTGACCGCCGAACCGCGCGGCGTCGAACCGCGCGCACTGCGGGAACAGGCCGCCGACGCGGTGCGGCGGGTCGGCGCCGCAGGCCTGCTGCGGGGCCGTACCGTGCGCGAGTTCGCCAGCCCGCACGGGGGCAGCTGGCTGGAGTTGCTGGCCGAACGCGGTTTCGCCGTTTCCGGCGGGCCCGCCGATGTGGTGCTGGACTCGTTCGGTCTCATGCACGACCGCGATCAGGCGGCGGCCGTCGCCGGCCGGGCGGCGGCCACCGCGCCCACCGGTGTGCTGCTGCTGCAATACCACCCGCTGCACACGATCCTGACCCAGGGTCAGTGGAACGCGCTGCGGCACGGCCATTTCGCGTACTACTCCCTGGCCGCACTGCGTGAGCTGCTGCGCGGCGCCGGAATGTCGGTGGTGGACGCGTGGGATTTCGATCTATACGGGGGCACGGTGCTGCTGGCGGCGGTGCACGGCAGCGCCGAACCCGCTACGGCGGTACGGCGGATCCTGGACCGGGAGATCGCCGCGGCCGACCCGCACGCGCTGCGCGGTCTGCAACGATCGGCCGACCGGCACTCCGAGAGCCTGCGCGCCACCCTGGAATTCGCGGCGGCGCGCGGCGAGCGCCTGTACGCCTACGGGGCGGCCTCGCGCGCGGTGGCGCTGTTCTGCCGGGCGGGAGTGCGGCGGGACCTGCTGGCGGCGGTCGCCGACGCGGCACCGGCCAAACAGGGCCGACGGATGCCGGGGACGGATGTGCCGATCATCGCCCCGGCCGACCTCCTCGCCGCCCGGCCCGATCGGGTGCTGCTGACGGTGCCCGACCTGCTCCCCGAGGTATCCGAGCGGTTTCCGGAGTTGGCCGGACGCTGGTTCACCGACGAACCGGCCGACCCCGTGCGGGAGTGGCCCATCCGGTAGTACCCACAACCCGCGGGCGTGCGGACCGCTGCTCCTTCGCACCCCGGATGGTTCCGCGAAACCACACGTTCCGGCGCTCGGACCCACCGATCCGGACAGAAAACCGTTGCCCCGGATACGCCGGCATCCCCCGGCGTACCCCCTTCCATTCCATCGAAAGGATCACCAGTGGTCAGCGTGTCGATCTGTGTCCCGGCCTACGAGGCCGCGCGGACACTCGAACAGACGCTGCGTTCGATTCTGAGTCAGGACGTCGACTTCGAACTGGTGGTGCTCGACAACGCCAGCACCGACGCCACCGGCGAGATCGCCGCGTCCTTCCACGATCCGCGGATCCGGGTGGAACGCAATGCCACCACGCTGGCCATCGGCGACAACTGGAATCGCGCGATCGCACTGTCCACCGGAGAGGTGGTGAAAGTGGTGTGCGCCGACGATATCCTGCTGCCGGGTTCGCTCGCCACTCAGCTCGAGGTGATGTCCGATCCGGCGTTCGCCATCAGCTCGAGCCGGTTCCAGGTGATCGACGAACAGGGTGAGCTGGTGGAGACCGGGCTCGGCCTGCCGGGGCTGGACGGAGTCCGCACCTCCCGGGTGCTGGCCCGCACCATCGTGCGTCGCGGCCCCGCCGATTTCGGTCCCACCGCCGCCGCGATGTTCCGGCGCGAACACTTCGACCGGGTCGGCGGATTGCGCGGGGACCTGGTGTTCCCGATGGATGTCGACCTGTTCGCGCGGGTCGGGCAGTTCGGGTTGTTCTTCGGCCTCACCGAGGTGGCGGCGGCCTGGCGGGCCTCATCGTTCAACCTCTGCGCCCGCACCTCGACGGTGAGCAAGCTCAGCGAGACACTACGTTTCCACCACCGTCTGGCCCGGGACTGCCCGCTGCTGGTCTCGCCACTGGATGTGACCCTCGGCGATCTGCGGCTGGCGCGCACCGCACTGGAACGGTTGCGGGTGCGGGCGGGGCAGTTCGCGCGTGCGCGGATCGGGTCGCGCCGATGAGCGCGACGGCCGGGCCGACGCGGGTCCATATGACCGGATCGGAATGGTTCGGGTCCGCGGCGGGCGGGCTGAACCGCTACTTCACCGATCTGTTCGCGGCGCTGGCCGGCCGGCACGAGGTCGAGGTCTCGGCCGCCGCGTTCGGCGACGCACCGGCGGGTGGGCTGTCGTGGGGACCGGTCGGTGGATCCACGTGGCGTCGCGCGTGCACCGCGTTCCGGGACGCCCGGCCCGCCGCCGCCGGCCGGGCGACCGTAGTGGACCGGCATTTCACGCTGTACGGACCACCCGATGCCCGCACCCGCCATCTGGTGGTGCATTTCCACGGACCGTGGGCGGCGGAGAGCCGGGCGGCCGGCGGCGGTGTGCTGGCCGCCGGCGCGAAATACGCCCTGGAACAGCTGCGGGCCCGACCGGCCGACCGGTTCGTCGTCCTGTCCGAGCACTTCCGGGATCTGCTGGTGCACGACTACCGAGTGCGGCCGGACCGGGTGGCGGTGATCGCGCCGGGTGTCGACCTGGACCGGTTCCGCCTCGCTCCGCTGCCCGGCGACACGGCGCCCCTGGTGCTGTGCGTGCGCCGGCTGGAACACCGGATGGGTATCGATGTCCTGCTGCGGGCCTGGCCCGCGGTGCGGGCCGCGCATCCGGAAGCGCGGCTGGTACTGGTCGGCACCGGCACGGCCGAGGCGTCGCTGCGGGAACAGGCCCGGAGTATGGGCCCGAGCGTCACCTTCACCGGCCGGGTCGGCGACGCCGAACTCACCGGCTGGTACGGGCGGGCCTCGGTCACCGTGGTGCCGTCGGTGGCGCTGGAGGGTTTCGGGCTCATCGCGCTGGAATCGCTGGCGGCGGGCCGTGCCCCGGTGGTCACCGCGTGCGGCGGCCTGCCGGATTCGGTCCGGGGCCTGGACCCGTCGCTGATCGTCACCCCGGGCGATGCCGGCGCACTGGCCGACCGGCTGGCCGCCGCGCTCGACGGCGCGGTTCCCGAACCCGCCCGCTGCCGGGCGCATGCCGAAACCTTCTCCTGGGCAGCGGCCGCCGACCGGCATATCGCCCTCTACCGGGAGTTGACCGGATGATCCGCGCGGTGTTCCTCTCCCATACCGCCGCGCCCTCCGGTGCCGAACTCGCGACACTGCGGCTGCTGACCGCGCTGCGCGCGGGCGCCGCGGTGGACCCGTCGATGCTGCTCACCGCCCCCGGCCCACTGGTCGACCGGTGTCGCGCCCACCGGATACCGGTCACGGTGTGCGGCACCGCGTTCAACAGCCGCTCGCTGACCGTCGACGACTCCGGACCACTGCGGTTGCTCACCGGGGCGGCCGGCCTGGTGCGGCTCGGCGCCCGACTCGGGAAGATCGTCCGCGCCGAGGGCGCCGATGTGGTGGTCGCGCAGAGCACCAAGGCCTTGCTGATGGGCGCCGTGGCCGCCCGGCGCGCCGGAGTGCCACTGGTCTGGCAGGTCCACGACCGGATCAGCGGCGAATACTTCGGCCGCGTCCTCGCGTTCGCGCTGCGGGTGCTGGGCTGGACGGTCGCGCGCGGCCTCGTCGCCAACAGCCGGTCCACCCTGCGCACCCTCTACACCAGGGGCCGGGTCGCGGTGATCGCTCATCCGGGCGTCGAGCCGCTCGCGGCCCCGCCCCGGGCGGCCCAGCGCGAACCGGACGCGGTACGGATCGCCATGGTCGGCCGCCTCACCCCATGGAAAGGGCAGGAGGTCCTGCTGCGCGCACTGCCCCTGATGCGGCACCGGCCCGCGGCCGTGGAGCTGGTGGGCGGCACGTTCTTCGGCGAACAGGACTACCGCGCGCAACTCGAACACACGGCCGCCGCGCTCGGGCTGCCGGTCGAATTCACCGGTCATATCGACGATCCGGGCCCCCACTTCGCCCGGGCCGATATCGCGGTGCACTGCTCGGTACTCGCCGAACCCTTCGGCCAGGTGGTGGTGGAGGCCATGGCCGCCGGATGCGCGATCCTGGCGGCGGACGCGGGCGGTCCGGCCGAAATCGTGCGGTCCGAGGTCGACGGTCTGCTGACGACACCCGGCGACCCCGCCGCGCTCGCGGCCGCGCTGGACCGGCTCATCGCCGACCCGGCACTGCGCACCCGGCTGGGCGCGGCGGCTCGGGAACGCAGCGCCGATTTCGGAATCACGGCCACCGCCCGGGCGGTCACCGGACTATTGGAACAGGTCACCCGGCGGCGGGCGGTGCGCGCAGGATGAACTCCGCCGACCCGCACACCATCCCGATCCGTATCGTCCACCGCCACTACCCGGTGTCGATGGACGGCCTACGCATTCCCGACTACGACCTGCCGACCGAGATCATCCCGGCCTTCGCCGACTGGCCGACCGAGAAACTCCCGCTGATCACGACGATCCCGCCGGTGGAAGCCGAGCCGCGGACCAGGGCGGCACGACTGCGCGAACTGGCGACGGTCCTGCGCGATATCGCCTACGTCAGCTTCGGCAAATACGGCCAGTACCTGGTCACGGTGGCGACGCTGCCGCTGATCGCGCGGTTGCTCGGCGCCTCCGGAATGGGACTGCTGGCCATCGGGATGTCGGCGTACTTCCTCGGCTCGCTGATCGTGGACCTGGGTATCACCTCCTATCTGGCCGCCCGTATCCAGGAGTCGGGTACCGACCGGGAGGCGGTGAACCACACCCGCGGCACCTACCTGGCGATCCGCGGCGGCATCCTCGGGGTGCTCGCGGTGGCGCTGGTGACGGCGGTGCCCGCGGGCGCGCCGGACTACCTGGGCATGGTGCTGCTGGGATTGTTCGTCGGCGGTTTCTGGTCGATGTCGGAGGACTGGGTGCTGATCGGCCAGGGCCGTTTCGGTGCGTCCACGCTGTACCAGTCGATCGCCCGAGTGGGTTATCTCGTCGCGCTGCTGACCCTGCTGCCCCGATTCCCGACCGCCGCCATGGCGATGCTGTGCCTGCTCGCCTCCTCGGTGATCGGCCTCGCCCTGACCTGGTGGGACACCTGGCGTGCGTTCGGTCCGCCCGGTCGTCCGCGGGGGGCGTGGAAACTGATCCGCGCGGCATTGCCGGTCGTGACGGGAAGGCTGCTGACCACCAGCTACGGCCAGGGCGCGGCCGCCGTCTACGGCGCGGTGCTGAACGCGGCATCGCTCGGGCTGTACTCCGCCGCGGACCGATTGGTGCGGGCGGTGCAGTCGCTGCTGGACCCGATCGGTTTCGCGCTGCTGCCCCGGATGGCCAAACGTAGTGGTGAGGAACGGTTCTGGCCGGACGCGCTGCGCGCGCTCGGCCTCTGTGTGGCGGCGGCGTGTGTGGCGACCGCGGCGCTGTGGGTGGCGGCGCCGCTGGTCATCGGGCTGGTGTTCGGCGACGAGTTCGGCGGCGCGGCCGGTGTACTGCGGCTGGAGGCACTGATCCTGCCGGCCACCACCGTCACCTCGTTCGTCACCACCGCGGTCCTGCCGGTCCGGCAGGACACCGTCGGAGTGCTGATCGGTTCGGCCACCGGCACCGTCGTGGCCGGGTGCGCACTGCTGCTCACCCTGCGCACCCATTCGGTGTGGACGCTGGCGGCCGGGATCGTGGCCGCGGAATTCGCGGTGGCGATCTGGTATCTCGCGCGGATGCGCGCACTGATCGTGCGGGAACGCACCGCGGGCGCCGCACTGCCCGCCGGTGCGCAGAGGAGAGGGACGCGATGAGGATTCTGTTCGTCGGCGACGACTGGCTGGGCAGCAACGCCCGCTCGCTCGCCGAGGGGTTCCGCCGACTCGGCCACGAAGTGATCGTGGTCGACTCCACCCCGGTGACCCTGCCGCCCCGGTTGTCACCGTCGTGGCTGTACGCGAAAACGGGTGAGCGCCGGGCGCCGTGGACGGTGGACCGGGTGCACACCCGGCTGGAGCGGGCCGCCGCCGAATTGCATCCGGACCTGGTGTTCGGTTTCAAATCGGTGTATCTCGACCAGGCCCGGCTGCTGGAGATCCCGGCGGCACATCACGTGCACTACAGCCCCGACGATGTCTCGAATCCGGCCAACACCACCGCGGACTATCTCGCGCACGAGTCCGAATGGGACATGGTGGTCACCACCAAACGCCACAACCTGCCCGAACTCCCCGGCCGCGGTGTCTCCCGGACGCTGTTCGTGCGCAGCGCCTACGATCCGGCCTGGCATCATCCGGCGGCCCGGCGCGGGACCCGGCAGTTCCTGGTCGGTTTCATCGGTGCCTGCCGCCCGGACCGGCGGCCCGGCATGGTGTCCCTGGCCCGCACCTACGGGTCCCAGCTGCTGGTGCGCGGGCCGGGCTGGCGGCGGGTACGCCAGTTGCAGACCACCCGCGCCGCGGTCGCGGGACCGGTGTACGGAGAGGATTTCGCGATCGCGGTGGCCTCGGTGACGGCGAACCTGGTGCTGCTCAACTCCGCCAACCGCGACACCCACACCTGCCGCACCTTCGAGGTACCGGCGTCGGGCGGGTTGTTCGTCGGTGAACGCACCGACGAACACGCCGAGTTGCTCGACGATGGCACCGAAGCCTTCCTGTTCTCCAGCCGCGACGAACTCGACGAGGTCTTGGAACGCTGTGCGCTGTACCCGGATCAGGCCGCCAAGACCGCCGAGGCCGGGTACCGCCGGATCGTCGAGGGCGGTCACACCTATACCGACCGGGCGAAGGAGATCCTGCGTGCGCTGGACTGAACCGCGGACCGCGCGGCGGTGCCGATGGTGATCCCGGACCTGATCACCTCGAACGGGCCGTTGCTGGTCGTCGTCGCGGCGCTGACGACCATGGTGTGCGCCGCCCTGCTCACCCACGGTGTCCTGCGGGTGCTGCTGATCGCGCAGGCGGTGTACTGGGCGATGTCCTATATCGCACGCCCGGTGGTACTGCTGACCGTGCGACCCGACCCGCATTTCGGTGACAATGTCGCCGACCCGCGGCTGGCCGAGATCGGCTACGACGTGGGGATCGAGGCCGCGTTGCGTCCGGTGGCGTTCGGTCTCACCGTCTACGCGCTGATCGTGCTGGTTTTCGCCCTGTGGACCCGGACCCGCCCCCGGCCGGTGCGCGCACCGCTGGCCGGCGATCCGGATCTGATCGCCACCCTGTGGGTCCTCTATGTCCTGGGCACCTTCGCCCGCCTGCTCAGCGTGGCCGCCGGCGCCGCCGGGCAGGCCGGCGATGTCCAGAGTGCCTCACCGATGCTGAGCCTGCTCACCATGCCCGCCATCCTGGGCGCGATCGGTCTGATCGTCTTCGCCCGCCCGCCCCGGCAGTCCGGCACGATCGCGGTCCTGGGCGTGCTGATGGCAGGCGAACTGTGGTGGACCACGGCCACCGAATCGAAAACGCCGATCCTGGGTGCCGCGCTGGCGGTCGCGGTGCGTTTCGCGCTCACCGGCTGGACCCGGGGCAAGGTACTCGGCATCGGCGCGGTCTCGGTGACCGGTATCGCCGGCTTCGACTGGCTGCAGTCGCTGAAGACCTCACCGTATCTGCGCGCCGAAGCGGCCGCCGTGGACGGGGCCTACCCCGAGGGGGTGCGCCCGTTCCTGAGTCTGCTGCGCCGGTTCGATCTGCTCGAGGCCGCCACCGACGCCTACTACGTGGGACCGAATTCGTGGTTGGGTCCCGGCGAGGTGATCGGGCACCTGGCGCGCAGTATGGTGCCGGCGCAACTGCTGGCCGAGGAGAAGCTGCACGCCGGAACCGCCTGGGCGAGCGAGGTACGCGGCGCCTCAGTGGATATGAGCCAGGTGTCGGTATCGCTGGCCGAGGGCAATATCAGCGAGGGGTATGTGATCGGCGGCCTGCCGGGGGTCGTGGTCGGGGTCGCCTTCACCTCGGTGGTCCTGGTGGGCTGGGCGCGGGCGCTGTACGCGCACCATCTGGTGCCGGTGCTGTTCGGTGTCGCGCTCATCGAGGTGCCGGTCGTCTTCGAACGCGGGATGCTCGGCAGCGCCGAAACTCTCGGAAAATATCTCCAGGTCGTGGTGCTGGCCTGGCTGGTCCGGCTGGCCGTGGGCCAGTGGCGGCGCATACACCGGCCGCCCGGACCGCCCGGTGAACCCGATGGACAACCACCGGCCGGACCCGTCGCGGTTCCGGTCGGCGCAAGCGTGGGAAGTGAAGGAACACGATGATGGAACTGCCCGACTATCTGCGCCTGCTGCGCCGCTACTGGGCGGTGCTGCTGGCGGGTGTGGCGCTGGGCGTGGGACTGGCGGCGTTTCAGGTCCAATCGACGCCGACCACCTATACGGCCACCAGCACCCTGTACGTATCGATGGCCACCGGAACGTCGGTCGCCGATTCCTACCAGGGCGGGCTCGCCGCCCAGCAGCGGGTGCGGTCCTATCTCGAACTCGTCACCAGCGACCATGTGGTGGACCGGGTCATCGGCCAGCTCGGACTGAACCTGGACCGTGACGAACTCCGCGCCGCGATCACCGCCGACACCCCGCCGGCGACCTCGCTGCTGCGGGTCTCGGTGACCGATGAGGATCCCGAGACCAGCCGGGTCCTCACCGACCAGGTGGTCGCCCAGTTCCGCGCGCTGGTCGACGAACTGGAGACCATCGAGGTCACCGCCGCCCCCGCCGCACGAGTCGCGGTCGTGGACGCGGCGCAGGCACCCGTCGAGGCGAGTGGCCCGGGCGGGTCCCGGCTGTACGCGGTTGGTGCCCTCGCCGGCCTGCTGCTCGGCGCGGGCCTCGCCTACCTGATGAATCGGCTGAACACCCGGGTCCGCGACAGCGCGGAACTCGCGGCGCTGGGACAGCCGGTGCTGGGCACGGTCGCGCCGGGCACCGACCGGGAGCCGGCCGAGCTGCGGACGCTGCGGGCCCGCCTGCCCGAGACGAAGCCGCTGATCTTCACGGCACTGGACGCGAGCCCCGAACCCGCCCTTGTCCTCGGGTCGGCCTCGGTACTCGGCGCCACCGGTGCGCAGGTCCTGGTGATCGATGCGAACACCACCGGGCACGGTGTGTCCACCCTGCTGCCCGAATCCGCACTCCAGTCGCCCGCGACGACCGGCGACTGGCCGGTCCGGGACGGGAGGCAGGCGCGCGAGCTGGTGACCGCCGCCTCCGGCCGCACCTCCGCGGCGATCCGCGGGGAGATCTTCGACCCGCCGACGGTCAAACTCGATCTGCGGGCCAAACCGGCCGCGGCGGTCGATGAGCTGCCCGCGACCGCACCGGCGGTGCCCACCGAGACCGGCGCGCGGGCGGCGGACGGGCTGGCTGCCGTCCTGCGCGAGGACGTCCATCTCGACGAGGCCTTCGTGGCCTGGCCGCAGCGATCGGTGGTGGTGCTGGCCCTGGGCAGCTCCGACGAACGGACACCGGATCTGCTGGCCTCCGCACGGTTCGAGACGATTCTCGGCGAGGTCGCGAAACGTTTCGACCGGGTGATCGTCGATATCGCCGCCGCCGACGCCCCGGCCGTCGCACCGAAGGCGGCGGGCACCGTCGCGGTGGTGCGGCTCGGTAGCGGCCGGCGCGACCGGATCCAGGCGGCGCTCACCGCGCTGACCGCGACCGGTGCCCCGGTATCCGGGGTGGTTGCGGTGGCGCCTCGCCGGACGTGGTGGCAGCGCTCGTGAGCGAATATCGAGCGCGCCGGAACGACGGGAAGCGGCGGATCCAGCGGCGCGATCTGCTCGCGGCGAGCCTGGGCGCCGCCGGAATCGGCGCCGTCACCGTCCCGTTGGCCGCGTCGGGCCCGCCCGCGCCCATCGTGCTGGCGACCGGTACCGCCTCGCCGACCGTGCGCGATATCCGCGCGTTCGGCGCGGTCGGCGACGGGAAAGCCGACGATACCGATGCGCTGGCCGCCGCGTGCCGTACCGACGGCACCCCACCGGTGGTGTATCTCCCCGCGGGGGATTACCGGGTCACCGCCTGGCCCGACCTGCCCGACCACTCCGTCGTCTACGGCGACGGCGCCGACGTGACCACGGTGTTCTGCGACCAGGACGTCACGCTGGTCGATCTGGAGGGCAAACAGCGGGTCCGGTTCGCCCGCATGGGGTTCTATCTCTCGGGTCCGCAGGCCACGGCGGTCCGGCTCACCGAATGCTTCCGCTGTAGTTTCGATACCGTCCTCATCCGCGGCAACCACCTCGCCGACAACTATCCCCGCTACGCCGCGCAGACGGGTGTGGTGCTGGAGGCGAACACCGGCGGCACCTCGTTCATCGACTGCGATATCAACAATTTCGGTATCGGCCTGGCCACCTCCTGTATCCAGAACTACGTCACCTCCTCGAAGTTCTCCGGTAACCGCATCGGGGTACTCGGCACCGGAAACGATCACAACGCCGGACTCTCGCTCACCAATGTCGAATTCGTCTCCGACAACGACCCGGCGACCACCGACCGCCACCTGTTCGTCGACGGCGCCGCCAACAACTGGTGGCTCACCAATGTGTGGTTCGAGGGTTCCGATATCGCGGTGCAGGTCGGTACCGCGGGCAAGGGCGGCCCGTCCCAGTTCGGCATGGTGAACTGCAAGGTCGCGGCGCGCTCGTGCGATATCGACCTGATCTACTGCCGGCAGCCGTATCTGGCGAATATCGCCTTCGACGCCGATCCCGGCGGCAGCCCGGTCGAACTGCGGATCGCCGAGGCCGGGTGCCCGGAGGGGATCGCGGTGAACCTGATCTCCGGCGCGGGCACCGAGATCGGCCCGCGGGTGTTCCCCAGTAACTGGCAGGTCCTGGGCCGCGGCCAGACCCACCGGCCGACGTTCACCGGCCCGGTCACCGCCCGCGCCGAGGGCGCGGAGGAGATCCTGCGTGCCGTCGCCCCCGACGGGGCGGGCCTGGCCTCGGTGCTGGCCAGTGGGGCGTGGTTGTCCGACCACGCCGACGCCGGTGTCGTCCTGCGGGATCCGGAGGGCGGGTACTGGCGCCTCGTGGTCGCCCCCGACGGCGCCCTGCGCACCGCGCCGCTGGGCCGTGACCGCCCGGTGCGCTGAGGTGACCGCGCGGACCCCGGGAACCCGCCGGCGGCGGTGGCGGGTCGCGGCCGCCTTCGTCGTCCTGGCGACGCTGGCGGCGGTCGCGGGATGGCCGGTGTTCGTACGGCCGCAGCTGGACCCGCTCCGCCGCGCCGATGCCATCGTAGTGCTCGGCGGGACGCCGTACGAACGATTCGATGTCGGACTAGAGCTGGCCCGGCAACAGTGGGCGCCGGAGTTGCTGATCGCCGCGTCCACCGGACTCGACGATCCGCGCATGGACCGTTACTGCCGTACCGGATACCCGTTCCGGGTGACATGTTTCGAACCCCACCCGTGGACCACCCGCGGGGAAGCCCAGGAAATCCGCCGCCGGGCGGAGGCGGGCGGCTGGCGGCACATCATCGTCGTCACGTTCACTCCGCACATCTCCCGGGCCCGCTATATCGTCGGCCGCTGCTTCGACGGTGAACTCACCATGGTCGCCAGCCCGAGCCGTGCCGACCCTGTATTCCAGGCCTGGATGTATGTCCGGCAGACCGCCGGATACCTCAAGGCCTTCACCGAATCCGGCTGCTGAGCCGCGAAGGAGCGAGTGTGATCACCGATTTCGGCCGCAGCGCCGCCGCCCAGGCACGGTTGCACGATCTGATACCCGGCGGCGCGCACACCTATGCCCGCGGCGCCGACCAGTACCCCGAGCATATGGCACCGGTACTGGTGCGCGGACAGGGTTGCCGGGTCACCGATTGTGACGGCAACGAATTCGTGGAGTACGGGATGGGCCTGCGATCGGTCACGCTCGGACACGGCTACCGACCCGTCGTCGACGCGGTGACCACCGCCGTCGCCGACGGCGTCAGCTTCTCCCGGCCCACAGTCACCGAACTGGCCGCCGCCGAGGATTTCCTGGCGCTGGTGCCCGGCGCGGATATGGTGAAATTCGCCAAGAACGGCTCCGATGCCACCACCGCGGCAGTGCGGCTGGCGCGCGCGGTGACCGGCCGGATCACCGTCGCCGTCTGCGCGCAGCCCTTCTTCTCCGTGGACGACTGGTTCATCGGGACCACCGCCATGCCGGCCGGGATTCCACCCCAGCCGACCGTCTCCTTCCCGTACGGTGACCTGCCCACACTGGAACAGCTCCTGGCCGGGCGCGAGATCGCCTGCGTGGTCATGGAAGCCGCTACCGCGCTACAGGAACCGCCACCCGGGTATCTGCTCGGCGTGCGGGAGTTGTGTGACCGTTACGGCACGCTGCTGGTGTTCGACGAGATGATCACCGGGTTCCGGTGGGCGGCCGGCGGGGCGCAGCAGTTGTACGGCGTGGTGCCGGATCTGTCGTGCTGGGGCAAGGCCATGGGCAACGGTTTCCCGATCGCCGCCCTCGCCGGGCGCCGGGAATACCTCGAACGCGGCGGTTTGCGCACCGACGCGGACCGGGTGTTCCTGTTGTCGACCACCCACGGCCCGGAAACCGGTGGTCTGGCCGCCTTCCGGGCCGTCGTCCACGCTTACGCCACCACCGATCCGGTGGGCCGGATGGAGGCCGCCGGCCGGCGACTGCGGACGGGGATCGAGGAGATCACCGCCGAACTGGGTATCGACAACCGGTTGTGTCTCGCCGGACGCCCGTCATGCCTGCTGTTCCGGACGCTCGACCCGGACGGCCACCCGTCCCAGGAGTTCCGCACACTGTTCCTCCAGGAACTGCTGCGCCACGGCGTACTCGGGCAATCGTTCGTCACGTCGGCCGCGCATACCGACCGCGATATCGACCACACCATCGAGGCGTGCCGCCACGCCGCCGCGATCTACCGGCGAGCCCTCGACCAGGGCGCGGTCACCGGCCTGCTCGACGGCCGCCCGGTGGCCCCCGCGCTGCGCGCCCACGCCGCACCTCGCCGGCTGCTCGTGGAGATCGCCCGGTGACTGCGGACGCCGTCACCCCGGCCCCGGCCACGCCCGCCGACCCCGGCGGACAGCCCACGGCGACCGGCCGGCCGGGTGGCCCCCGGCTGGCGATCGTGCACGAACGGTTCACCGAATACGGTGGATCGGAAGCGGTCGTCGGGGAACTGTGCCGGACCTGGCCGCAGGCCCGGGTGTTCGCGCCGATCGTCGATCCCGGCGCCGCCCCGGCGATCGCGCATCCACCATGGGACACCGTGTCCGGCACCCGGCTGTCGCGCCTCTACGCGCTCACCGGTAAACGGTCCCACGCCCCACTGCTGCCGCTGGTCCCCCGTGCGCTGCGCCGGCTACCCCTGCGCGCGGGGTACGACGCGGTGGTTGTCAGCCATCATGCCTTCGCGACCCAGGCGGTCTTCGCGACCGACGCACCCGTGATCGCCTACGTGCACAGCCCCGCCCGCTGGGCCTGGGATCCCGCGTTCCGGGCCCGGGAAGCCGACGGCCCCGCCGGGCGCGCCGCGCTCGCCGCACTCGGTGTCCTGGCCCGGCGCACCGAAACCGCCGCGGCGCCCCGGCTCGCGGCCATCGTCGCGAACAGCCGGGCGGTGGCCGACCGGGTCCGGGCGTGGTGGGGGCTGCCCGCCACAGTCGTCTATCCCCCGGTGCACCTGGACCGCTTCGCCGCGGACCCGTCGGTACCACGCGAGGATTTCCTGCTCTTCGCCGGCCGCCTGGTCCCCTACAAACGACCCGACCTCGCCATCCGTGCCGCCCAGCGGGCCGGCCTGCGCCTGGTGGTGGTCGGTGACGGCCGGTACCGCCGCCGGCTCGAGGCGATCGCCGGGCCGGAGACCACCTTCCTGGGCGCCGCCCCGGATGCCGCCCTGGCCGCTATGTACCGCCGCTGCCGCGCCCTGCTCATGCCCGGGGTGGAAGATTTCGGGATCGTGCCGGTGGAGGCGATGGCTTGTGGGGCACCCGTCCTGGCCGTCGGGGCGGGTGGCGCCCTGGACACCGTGATTCCCGGGCGCACCGGCGGACATATCGCGGGCGGAGCCGACGAGAAGGTGATCGACGGTTTCGCGGCCGCCCTCCGCGACCCCTCCACCACCGATCTGGACCCGGCCGGGATCCGCGCTCACGCGGAAACGTTCGCTCCCCCGGTGTTCCGGGCCCGCATGGCGGAAGCCGTGACCCAGGTGCTCACAGGCTCCGGCCCGTCCGTTCCTTAGCTCTTTCGATCGTGCGGCCGAACAGCCGCCGATCCGGGCTAGACCTAGTTTGATGCGCATATCTATGTATCACAACTATTCAGGCTGCCGAGGTGGGCGCCCGCGCAGGCGGTAGCGCAGCCGCGACCTTCGCGAGCGAACCGCCGCCTCCGTCGCCTCCTCCGGTCATGCCCAGGCCCCCAGCCGATCGCCCAGCAGCGGACGACCGAATTCGGTCGGGTCGATCCGGTCGTCATGATCCGGTCGCCGGCTCGGCTGTCGCGCCGCTCCCCTGTTCGCTCGGGTATTTCGCCGGAGCTTTTCGCATATCCCTGATTCCGGTGGGCCTCGCGGCAGCTCCGAATAATCGGACTGACCACCACGCTGGTCCAGTGCTGGACTTGCGCCGTCTATCTCCGCAGTGTCCGGGGTGATCCGGTGCTCGGCGCCCTGCTGTCGCTGCGCGCCTGGCAGGCCGATCAGGCCAACAGCGGCGCCGACCCTGCGCACCGCGGCCGGACAGAATACGGTCCCGGTTCCCACTGACGCCCGGCGTTTCCACGCGCCGGGGTATCAGGGCATCGCCGGCACGAAACGATCGAGCAACGCGCGGATTCGGCCCGCTCGCCCGCCGTACAGCCGGACACGTCGCTATCGAAGGCGGCCCGGCGCCGCGCGTGGGACCGCGCGAGGACGCTGGATGTCATGGCACGCATCATCGGCAACCTCCAACGGGCCACCACCGCCTGAGTGTCCGCCGAGGGGGCTCGGTCGCGTGCCGCCGCCCCTCCGGCGGCGCCGGGACGGTCCCGCGACCCCGCCGGGTGAGCCGGGTGCGACGAGGTGTCGGGACGAATCGATAGTCTGCCGGAATGGTCAGACCGGATCCGGCACTGCGGCGTCTGCTGCGCGAAGCAGGAAAGTTGCTCCAACCGTATGGTTTTCACGGCACCGATGCGCCCTGGGTGCGAGTCGAACCGGAGGGCGTCGCGTCCGTCGGCCGCACCCGGGTGTCGCGGACCTGGGCCGACGGTCAGCAGGTGCTGCGCTTCGGTCTGCATCTCGACGCCACCCCACGGGCATGGTGGGAATTCGGTAACTGGCGCAACGAACGGCTGGGTCTGCCCCCGGTTCCACTGGAGGAGGCCACCGGCCCGGACCTGATCGACGACCACGGCCTGCCGGGAGAACTCACCCGGCCGTGGTCGCTGCGGGTCGATCCGGAGCAACCGGGCGGGCACGCACTACAGACCGATCTGGACACCATCCGCGCTGAACTCCCCCGCCGGGTCCACGCCTACGCGCGCCGGGCGATCCAGCTCGCCGACCCCGACCGCTATCTGGCCGAACTCCTGGCGCAGCCCGGTGACCGGATCGGCACCCGGGAGGCGATCGTCGTCCTGCTCGCCGACCGCGGGCCCGGACCCGACCTGGACACCGCGATCCACCGGCTGCGGACCTGCTTCGCCCAGCGCACGGCGTCGGAGTTCGCGGAGGAGGTCATCACCTACGCGCAGGCCCGGGCCGCCACCGTCGTCTGAACGGTGGCCGCGCCCGGATGTCAGCGGCGGAAGAGCCGGCGCACCCGGGCGCGGACCCGGGCAGCGCGGGATTCCGGTTCCGGCAGCTCCACCGCCTGCGCGGCGGCCACCGCCTGCGCGAACCGGGCATGCAATTGCTCACGGATCTCGTCGGGAGTGTAGGCGCGACGGCGGCGTTCGGCGCGCACCACCACCACACCGGTGGCCACCACACCGGCCGCTCCCGCCAAACCCAATACCTTCCACCACCTCATAACGCATAGGCTACGTCCATGGCGGGTGCGGATCTCGATCTCGACCGGGCTGTCGAGATCACCAGGACAGGCGATATCTGGTTGTTCCGTGGGCATTCCACGGCCGACCGGATGATCCGGATGACGACGAACAGCCCGGTCAACCATGTGGGCATGTCGGTGGTGATCGACGATCTCCCCGCGCTGATCTGGCACGCCGAGCTCGGCCGGTCGCTACCCGATATGTGGTCGGGCACCGCGCATCGCGGCGCTCAATTGCACAATCTGCGCGACGCGGTGCTGACCTGGGCGAATCGCTACGGTCAGCAGGCCTGGCTGCGCCAGCTCGAACCGCCCGCCACCCGGGAGATGGAGGACGGCGCGCTGCGCACGGTGGCGCGACTCGACGGCACCCCGTTCCCATCCACCGCGGCCCTGGCCGGGCGCTGGTTCCGCGGCCGGGTCCGGCTGCCGCGCCGCCGTTCCCGTCCGCCCGCCGCTCGCGAGGTGGAGAACGCCTACTGTGCCGAGATCGTGGCGGCCACCTATCAGGCGATGGGTCTGCTCCCGGATACCCGCAGCCCCGACTGGTACGACCCCGGCCGATTCTGGAGCGGAGACCGCCTGCGGCTCAGCGGCGGCCGTACGCTCAGCGGCGAGATCGCCGTCCACGTCCCGCCCGAGCCGGCGACCTGATCGCCGGCCGGGGACCACCACGACCTACCGTGGTGCCCGGGCGTCAGCCCGCGGCACGCTCATACGCCGCGAGCACGGCACCGGGGATACGGCCGCGATCAGGGATCTCGTGCCCATTGCGCCGAGCCCATTCCCGCACCGTCTTCGCCGATTGCGGACGGTCCGGTACCTGACCTTTCGCCCGGCGCTGTTTGCCGACTCTGCGCGCGAACGGCACCCACTTGTCCAGTGCCGCCCGGAATTCCCGCGCATTCTCCTCGGAGAGGTCGATTTCGTACAGCAGTCCGTCGACGCCGAACGATACCGTCTCCGCCGCGACGGATTCGCCGTCCAGATCATCGACCATTGTGACAATTACCCTGCGCGCCACACCCACATCCCTTCACTCACTACACCACCGGCCGACCCGGCACGCGACACCGTACTGGTACCACCCTCGAATACCGCCTCAGAAACGCTGAGAAACCAATGAGAAAGAGCCACTTGGACTCTCGTCCGACAGAGCCGGAGCGCGTCCGCGACTCCGGACGGGTGGTCCCGACCGAACCGGAGAGGCTTCGCCACTGTCGTGGCCCGGGGCGTTTCACCGCGCCGATGGTGGCCCCCACCTCGGCATACCGCCTCGCAGGTGCGCGCCGACGATACTGCGCGCAGCCCCGGTCAGGCCACCGGCACCCGACCGCATCCCGGCGGTGGGGGTTCCCGTAGGAACCGGAGCATCCGCTCGGCGGCCTCGCGCGCGCTGTGCCCGTCCCATACGGCGGGCACCCGACGTTCCGGGATCCGGAACAGCGCCCAGTGCCGCATCCGGTAATGGTTGGCGATCTGTCCGGTCGGCAATGTCGCGTACACGACGAACCAGCCACCGCCGAAACAGAGTTCACCGTCGCTGTGCCGGATGCTCTTGTGCACGTCGTATCGGTCCCCGCGCGCCCATTCGTTGAATACGAGCGCGTTGTACAGCATCCGGTAGTGATACAGCTCGGCGAATGTGTGGACGCCGTCGCTGGTGTTCTCGTCCGCCTCGCCGTGCACGCCGCCTCCAGGTCGCTCGCTGTGGTGATCGGACGAGTACCCCATCCGGCTACCATTCGACGCGATGCACATCGACTCGATGCTCGATTCGCTGGACGGGCTTTCCGTGGGAGACGCACTGGGGCAGCAGTTCCCCGTCATGCGCCGGTCGCTCGACGATCTCCGGGCAGGTGAACTGCCCACCGAGCGGCATTGGACGTGGACCGACGACACCGAAATGGCCTGCAGTGTGGTCGCCGAACTCCTGCGCAACGGGGCGGTCGATCAGGATCGGCTCGCCACCGCTTTCGCGCGCCGGTTCCGGCCGCACCGCGACTACGGCTTCAACACGGTCGCGGTGCTGCGCCGGATCGAGGCCGGTACGCACTGGCGGGACGCGGCCGGGGGATTGTTCGACAACCAGGGATCCCGCGGTAACGGGGCGGCCATGCGGGTCGCCCCACTGGGTGCCTGCTTCGCGGGCGATCCGCAACGGATCGTCACCGAGGCCGCCCGATCGGCCGAGGTCACGCATACTCATCCGGAGGGGATCGCCGGCGCGGTCGCGGTAGCGCTCGCCGCCGACCTGGCCGCCCACACGCGGCGGACCGGTGTCCGGCCCACCCCGGCGGAGTTCGTCACCGCCGTTCTCGACCGACTGGCCGACAGTGAGACGACCCGGCTGATCCGCCGGGCCGGGTCCATGCTGGACGTCTCCGCCCCGGAAGCCGCGCACGAACTCGGCAACGGCTCGCTGGTCACCGCGCAGAACACGGTGCCGTTCACGATATGGGTGGCGGCGACCACCCTCCACGATTACCCGGCCGCGATCACCACCTGTATCGCGGCGGACGGCGATATCGACACCACCAGCGCCATCACCGGCGGCATCGTCGCCGCCCATACCGGCACCGGCTCCGGCCGTGCCGGCGCGGTGCCGAGGCAGTGGCTCACCGCGCGGGAACCCCTGCCCCGCTGGTTCGACCCGCAACGCCGCCCACCCCGGCCGAAGGGGCTCGCCCGCGTGCGCCGCTGGTTGCCCGGCAGTTCGTGAGGGACGGGCGAGCGCGCACGTTCATCGACTGTCGCCGATGGGATTCGGCGGCTCATTGTCGTGGGTGGGGCCTGCCGTTCTCAGTGGATATGGTCCTGCCAGTCCGCGGGTACCCGATCCCGCGGTCCGGGCGCGGTCTGCGAGCTCGGATGATCACGCGGCGGCGCGAGTTCCGGCCCCGACCCGTACATTTCGCCGGACCGGTAGTCCCAGAACCAGTCCTCGCCCGGTTCGTAACTCTGCACCAACGGGTGCCCGGTCGCGGTGAAGTGCGCGGTGGCGTGCTGGGCCGGAGACGAATCACAGCAGCCGATATGGCCGCACTGGGCACATCGCCGCAGATGCACCCACCAGCCCTGCGCCTGTTCGCATTCGACACATCCCGGACCGCTGGGCGGCACGGCCGGGTCGATGCCCTCGATGGCCTGAGACATCATGTACCTCCGCAAATGCCGATGGGGACGATGGTCGCGCCGCACGGTCCGCGAGCAGCGCGGGCCGGTAGCGGGAACTGCAACGCCACCCGGCCACGACCGGAACCCTACCGCGTGTGCGGGGCCGATCGCCGCACCCGCGAACCGATCATGCGAGGCCGGTGGGTGGCCACGTCCCGTGGTCAGCCGAGTAGCCGGGCGTCGAGTCCGGCGAGGTAGTCGCGCCCGTAACGACCGTTCTCCAGCGTTTCCAGCAGCGGCCGCGGCACGTCCTGCGTGATGTGCGGGAAGAGAAGCTGCCGCCAGCGTGATGGTGGCGACCGTATCGACATCACCGGTGTAGTCGACGCAGACCCGGAGCAGATCGCTCATCGTGGTGCGGCCCGGCGCAGGAACTCCGCACCGCCGGAGACCGAGAGGAGGAAATCGTAGAAGCGGCCCGCGTACCCCTCCCGCCGGTCCTACCGATACGCGCCGAGCGTCACCACGCCACCGGGGCAGCCGTGTTCCGTTTCACCGCCCCGCACCCGGGTACGCGCCGGACGCCGGCGGACGCCGGCCACGGGAACGGGAGGAGAACGGCATGGCGGATGTGCACGGACACCGGCTCACCGGAATCCGGGCGGCCACCGCCCTGGTGGATCTGGGTTTCCCGGCGATCGCCGCGGGGGTGATCGCGCGCCGCCGACCGATGCTCGGACTGCTGGAACGCCTCCGTGCCGACGAACGCGCGATCGAACGGATCCGCGCCCTGCGCGCGGAGTTCGGCCGCGGACCGGTCGAACTGGTGGTGCCCGGCCGCCGGATCGTCGTGGTGCTCGACCCCGAGGACGTCGGCCGGGTGCTCGACGAAGCGCCCTCTCCGTTCGACCCGGCGAACCGGGAGAAGCGGGCCTCGCTCGGACAGTTCCAGCCGCACGGCGTGCTGGTGTCGCAGGGGCCGGTCCGCGAACAGCGGCGGGCGGTGAACGAGGCGGCGCTCGATACCGGCGCACCGCTGCACCGCCTCGCGGCGCCGTTCGCGGCGAAGGTCGCCGACGAGGCACAGGATCTGCTCACCCATGCCCGGGGACGCGGGGTACTGGACGCCGGTATGTTCACGGCCGCGTGGTGGCGGCTGGTGCGGCGCATCGCGCTCGGTGAGCGGGCCCGGCACGACGATGCGATCACCGACGAGCTGTGGCGGCTGCGGGCGGCCGCGAACTGGTCGTTCCTGGCACCCCCGCACCGCAAACGCCGCGACCGGTTCCTCACCCGGTTGTACGACTACGTGGAATCGGCGGAACCGGACAGCCTGGCGGGCGCCCTGGCCGCGGTCCCCGCCGGCGGAGCGATCGACCCGGTGGGCCAGATGCCTCAGTGGCTGTTTGCCTTCGACGCCGCCGGGATAGCGCTCACGCGCACCCTGGCCCTCCTCGCCGACCACCCGGAACAGCGGGCGCGGGCCCGCGCCGAAGCCGAGGACCCCGGCACCGCCGCACTGCGGCCCTACCTGCGCGCCTGCGTACTCGAATCCATCCGGCTGTGGCCCACCACTCCGGTCATCCTGCGCGATACCACCGAATGGACCCGGTGGCGCTCCGGCTCGGCGGAGTTCGCGCTGGAGCCCGGGGCGGCACTGGTGATCGTGGCGCCGGCCTTCCACCGCGATCGCGACACGTTACCGTTCGCCGACCGGTTCGTCCCCGATATCTGGCTGGACGGGCGGGCACAGGAGTATCCGCAGCTGGTTCCGTTCAGCGCCGGCCCCGCCGAATGCCCGGGACGCAATCTGGTCCTGTTCGTCACCAGCGCACTGCTCGCGCATATGGCGTCCGGTCCCGAATTCCGGCTGCGCTCGCATCCGCCGCTCGGCCCGGCCGCACCGCTGCCCGCCACCCTGAACAGCTACGGGCTCGAGTTCACGATCGTGCCCGGTACCCGAGCCCCGAGAACCGTGGATACCGCGCCACGATGAGCGGGGGCCGCATCGGCCCGCCGGGACGCCGGGCGTGGTCGGCGCGCCCGGTCAGCCCAGTGTTGCGAGCAAATCCCGGCAGGCCTGTTCGCAGCGTCGGCACGCCTCGGCGCACACCTCACAGTGCTCGTGCATGCCGGCATGCCGCAGGCATTCCTCCCGGCATGCCGCGCAGGCGGCGGCGCACGCCTCGAGCAGTGGCCGGGTCGGCGCGGTACGGCCGCCGGTGTGCCGGGTGAGCACGCGACCGGTGGTGTCGCAGATCTCGGCACAGTCCAGGTCGGTGCGGACACAGGTCACCAGGTCGGCGACCGCGGCTTCGCTGAGGCAGGAGTCGGCGCACGCGGTGCACACCTGCGCGCACGAGAAACATTCCTCGATACACCGGGTCAGGGCGGTGCGGTCGATTCCGTCCAGGTCGTGGGGGTACAGGTCCAGCATTTCGGCCGCATGTGTCATGGCGCTCTCCTCGGTCGGGTCGGCGGATTTCCCCGGCGTGCTACCCAACGGCCGGCCCCACACACCTTCGCCGCCGAGACGGTCCCCGGCGGTGTACCGCGGACCGCGGCGGACTCAGGCGTGCAGAACCTCCGACGGCGGACGTCCGTAGTGATGGCGATAGGCGATCGCGAAGCGGCCCGGGTGGGCGAAACCCCATCGGTAGGCGATGGTCGCGACGGTCCGCCCGTCACCGGCCACGGCGGCGCACAGATCGTCGTGCGCGCCGGCCAGCCGCAGTCTGCGCAGATATCGCAGCGGTGTCGTGCCGAGATGGCGCCGGAACGCCAGCTGCAAGGCGCGCGGCGTCACGAACGTCGCGGCCGCCACCTGGGTGATCGTCACATCCTCGTGCAGATGCGATTCGAGGTAGGCCACGGCGCGGCGCACCGTCTCGGGGTGAGCGTCGCGGCGGTCGGCGGCCACGTCCTCGGTCGCCGCCGTGGTCGGCATGGTGGCGAGTACGGTGGCGGCGAGATAATCGGCACCGGTCGCGGCGAGCAGTGGACTGTCCGCGGTGGCGGGGTCGGTGGCGACCCGTTGCAGGTGGGTGATCACCGCTGTCAGCTGTCGGTTCGCCGCCTGGCTCACCGGCCGATGGCCACTGAGCCGGACGGGGTCCGCGGCATCGGCAGTGGTCGCGAGGCGGTCCAGCAGTTCCGGGCCGAACATGGTGATGTCGTAGCGCGCGGAGCGGATCACCCCGGAGTACGGCAGGTCGTGCGGGGTGAGCAGGCCGGAGTCGCCCGGGGTGAAGGTGTCACGGCCCACACCGTGGTATTCCTCCTCGACCGTCCCGGAATGCACCGTCACCAGGCAGACCTGGTTCAAGGGGTCGGCGTCGTAGGCCATATCGAAACCCAGGTCCAGCCGGTCGAGACTGACCGTACCGAGCATGTCGCGGCGGATGCGGGTGCGTGCCCGGAGAGGTCCAGTATCCGCAGGCGGGGCCGCCCCATGGGCGGAGCATCCGACCAACCGGCTCCACTGTACGGAAAACGAAGTCCACCGACCGTGGCGATTCACAAAACGAAGAAGCTGTGCCGATCTTGATTGCCCTCGGCATCCGGCGGTAGCCAGGGGTCGTGTCGCCCTCCGACGGCGCCGATCGAGGCGGAGGCAACGGAAAGCGAGGTTCTCGATGACGACTGTGGCCGCATACGACTCCCCCACCACCGCGCGGCGGGCCAACCGCGGTACCGACAGCTACGACGGGATCGAGCCGCTGCTGGAGCAGCTCGCGGCTATGGACAGCGACGACCCCGGGCGACCGGAGTTGCGCGAGGAGATCATGCGCCGCTGCCTGCCGCTCGCCGATCACATCGCGCGCCGGTTCACCGGCCGCGGGGAGACCTATGAGGATCTGCACCAGATCGCCTCCCTTGGTCTGGTGCTGGCCGTGGACCGTTACGACGCCACCCGGGGCGCCAGCTTCCTGGCCTTCGCGGTGCCCACCATCATGGGTGAGGTCCGCCGCCACTTCCGCGACCACACCTGGGCGGTACGAGTCCCGCGACGGTTGAAGGAGACCCAGCTCGCCCTCGGCCCCACCATCGAACGCCTCAGCCAGGAGCTCGGCCGTACGCCGACCGCGCTCGATATCGCCGTGGCGATGGATCTGGACCTCAACGAGGTCACCCAGGCGCTGCTGGCCGGCAATGCCTATCGCACCGATTCGCTCGACGCCTCGGTGGAGCAGAACGACAACAGCGGGGCGGCGGCGAAGAGCGCCGAATCGCTCGGCGACGAGGATCCGTCCTACGAGCTCACCGAGAATGCCATGACGATCGCCCCCCTGCTGCGGGAGCTGCCGGCCCGGGACCAGCGGGTGCTGCACATGCGGTTCTTCGAGAACCGCACCCAGGCCCAGATCGCGGCCGAACTGAACGTGTCCCAGATGCAGATCTCGCGGATCCTGTCGAGGACGCTGGCGGCCCTGCGCGCCCGCGCCCTGCGGGACTGACCGCCCCGCGACCGCCACCCGGCCGAACCGCCCCGGGCCGGGTCGCCGCGGCCCGGGACCGGCCTCACCGCGTCACACCCCGGCACGAGGGCAACGCGTTGATCGCCATCGGCGGCGGCGGGACCACCACCGCATCACGCGCACGCACGGGAGACGTGGGACGCCGGCCCTGCGGTTGTCACCGTCTCTCGCTCACTCCGCTGTCACATCGACTCCCTGAAAGCGGGTGAGTGCGGCGGAACCGGCGGTCGATGTCCACTCCTGTCACGACCAGAGCACAGCGCCGCGGCAACCGGTCGAGAGTCGATACGCCAGACTGTTCGCCGGGGCCGTCGGCAATCAGCTGCATATCCTGGGGTTTACCGACACCGTCACTCGGCCGAGATCGATTGCTCGTTCTCAGATCATCGAGCGGTGCATACCCTGTGGCTCCCCGCCCAGCTGCGTCAACGCCGAAGCGTGGAAGATCGAGCCGGGCACATGGATCGCGTGCGCCAGCCCGGCGTGCGCGTCGCGGAAGAACCGCTGCATGGGGAACCGGCGGTGCAGCGCTCCACCGCCGGACCGGGCGAAGATCTCGTCCACCGCGCGAACCGCGCGCCATGCCGCCGCGGTCTGGGTACGCCGGCCGATCGCCCGTTCCTCGAAGCCGACCTCCCGGCCCTTTTCCGTACTGTCCCAGAACCGGTCGACGTTCTCGAGCAGCGCCGCCCGCGAGGCGGCGATCTCGGCGGCCGCCTCGCCGATCGCGAACAGCACGTACGGGTCCTCCTTGATCGGGATACCGGTCACCGCGACCCGTTCCCGCTGGGCCGCGATATGGCAGGCCAGCGCACCCTCGGCGATACCGATCACCGCGGAGGTGATGCCCAGCGGGAACATGCAGGAGAACGGCATCCGGTACAGGGTTTCGGTGCGGCCCGCCCGGCGCACGGCGGTACCGTCCATCACCTCCGCGGCCGACAAGGTGCGGTATGCGGGGACGAACGCGTTCTGCACGATCAGATCCTTGGATCCCGTCCCGCGCAATCCGATCACATCCCAGGAATCCGCGATGATCTCGTAGTCCGACCGGGGCAGGATCACATGCAATGAATCCGGTGGCAGTACCGGTTTCCCGTCGGCATCGCCGACCAGCGCACCCAGGAAAGCCCACTGGCAGTGGTCTGTCCCGGAGGAGAAGGACCAGCGTCCGTTGAGCAGGTAGCCGCCGTCGACGGGGGTCGCGACGCCCATCGGTGCGTACGGTGACGCGATCCAGGTGTCCGGATCGGTACCCCAGATCTCCTCCTGCACCCGGGGATCGGCGAAGGCGAGCTCCCACGGGTGCACGCCGACGATACCGGTCACCCAGCCCGCCGCCCCGTCCATCGCGGCGATGGCCATGGTGGTCTCGGCGAATTCACGGGGATGGCATTCGAGTCCGCCGTAGGTTTTCGGCTGCAGCATCCGTATCGCACCGGATTCGCGCAACCGGCGCACCGAGGTGTCGGCGAGCCGCATGAGCCTGTCGCCTTCGGCACCCGCGGCGCGGATCTCTTCCGCGTACTGCTCGATCCGGTCCGTTACCTGACCCATGGCTCCAACTTCCTGTTCGATGGCCCGCGCGGAGACGCCGTACATCCACGCCTTCCCGTCGCCGAGGCTGCCAGCCGTTTCGCTGTTCTGCCCGAGAGTCTTCCGGTGAGCGAGACGATCACCGGGGCCGGTGGCTCAGTGCGAGCCCAGCGCTTCCAGCGGTCGAACGCCTGCGGTCGGCTCCGACCGGTCGCGAGGGCCGGGGAACAGGGTGCGCGAGATTTCGCGGGACAGGTTCATCACCAGCGGCGCGACCCGGTCGAGCCGCGCGGTACGGGCGTCACCACACAGTGAGACCGCGGCGACCGGACCGGCGTCACCGCGCACCGCGGCGCCGACGCAGGCCACCCCGGGCGCCGATTCGCTGTCGTCGAAGGCGAGCCCGCCGCGCAGCCGGATGCGGCTGAGTTCCCGGTGCAGGGTCGCGCGCTCGGCGATCGTATTGCCGGTGCGGCGGGGCAGCGCCGGGCGGTAGAGGCGGTCGACCGATTCCGGTTCCATGCCTGCCAGAATCGCTTTGCCGCCGGCCGTGCAATAGGCCGGCGCGGAGCCCCCCACCCGGGAGGGCAGCCGGGTGGCGAACCGACCGCCGACCTTGTCGAGATAGACGGTGTCGCCGCCGTCGAGCACCGTAAGGTGCACCACCAGACCGGTCCGCAGATGCAGTTCGTGCAGCAGCGGCGCCGCCGCCGCCCGGATCCGGTCGTGCCCGTCACCGCCGAGACCGCGGGCGCGGCGGCCGAGCGTGTACCCCAGGGTGGTGTGCTCGACCCAGCTCGACTCGGTGAGCTGGTGCAGGATGCGGTAGACGGTGGAGCGCGGCAGCCGCGCGCGCCGCGCGACCTCCTCGAGGGACAACCGCGAGCTCCGGTTGTCGAACGCATCCAGGATCCGGGTCATCCGCTCGACCATGGACAGCGGCAGGTCCGGCTCGCCGGTCTGCTCGGCTGTACCATTCCCCGAATCAATGATGGTCATCGACTTCTCCAAAAGAGCTGCTCAGAAGCCTTTCATAGGCAAAAACTGAAATTGATTCTCGCATCACAGTAACACCCGTCGGCTCCCGCGGAGCGGAAACGACGAGTTACCCGCGAGCACAGCTCATGACCCGATCCGGCGACCGCCGCGCGTACCTCTTCCCGGTGAACCCGCCCGCGCCCTCAGGACCAGCGCGCCTGACCCCCGTCCAGCGGAATCGTCGCCCCGGTCAGATAGCCCGCGTCGGGTCCCACCAGGAACGCGACCGCGCGGCCGATATCGTTCTCGCAGTCGCCGATCCGGCCCAGCGGGATGGTGGCGACGAATTCGGCCGCCTCCTCGGGGTTGCGTTCGGTCCACCATTTCAGGCCCGGGGACAGGGCGTGCGGGGCGACCGCGTTCACCCGGATGCCGTCCCGGCCCCATTCGCTGGCGGCGGTCCGGGTCAGCGACCGCATCGCCTCCTTGGTGGCCGCGTACAGGCCGTAGCCGCTGGCATCCCAGCGCACCGCCGCCGAGGTGACCATATTGACGATCGCCCCGCCGCCCCGGGCCTTCATATACGGATGGCAGGCCTGCATGAGCCGTAGGGTCGCGACCGGGCCGGTGGTCAACGCCTCATCCATGCGCTCGGGCGTGATATCGAGCAGTGGCCCGAGCGCGCTCTGGTTGGCGTTGTTGATCAGGATGTCCACTCCGCCGAAGGTTTCGGCCACCTGCTCGACCAGGGGTCGCAGCCGGTCGGTCGCGCCGATATCGCACACCATCGGCGCGGCCCGCCCACCGGCCGCGCGAATGTGTTCGGCGGTGGCGAGTAGCTTGCTCTCCGTCCGTCCCACCACCGCGATCACCGCGCCGGCCGCCGCCAGCGCGTAGGCGATCCCCTGCCCCACGCCCTGTCCGCTCCCGGTGACGATGGCCACCTTGCCGTCCAAAGAACCCATTGCCGATCGTCTCCCATTGCTCGATGTGCCGCGGATACTCGATGTGCCGCGGAACCACGCGCCGCGCTGCGAGCCCGGACGCTAGCCGTGGGGCCGGACGAGCCGCGGACGGTGGTCTCGCTCAGTGGCAACGACCGCCGGACTTTCCGGCGCGCCATGAAAGGTTGTCAGCCGCTACACACCGTGAACGAGAGGGTCGCCACCATGACGACACCGGCAGACGCACAGCAGCGCCTCAACGAAGTCATCACGCGGCTGACCGGGCCGGGTGGCCGGTTCGAGATCACCGTGGAAGAGGTGCTCGGCGCCACCATGCCCGTGATGCGCAATCGCGGGCGTGCGGTCGGCGACCTGGTGGCCGCGTCCCGGGCCTGGAAGGACCGCGACTACCTGGTGACCGCCGACCGTCGTCTCTCCTACGAGCAGCACGCGGATGCCGTCGCCGCGCTGGCCACCGCCTTGCGCGACGAGTATGGGGTGGTCCGGGGCGACCGGGTCGCGCTGCTGGCCGCCAACTGTCCCGAATGGGTGACGGCGTTCTGGGCCGCGCAGTGCCTGGGCGCGGTCGCCGTCGGACTGAACAGCTGGTGGATGCCCCGGGAGATCGAGTACGGACTCGGGCACAGCCGACCGCGGGTGCTGATCGTCGATGCCAAACGTGCCGCGCTACTGGCCGATATCGATACCGCGGAGATCGCCGTGCTCACCGTCGAAGAGGACCTTCCGCGGCTCGTCGCGGCCCGCTCCGGCGCCGAGCTGCCCCGACCGGAGGTAGCCGAGGACGATCCGTCGGTCATCCTCTATACCAGCGGCACCAGCGGCCGGCCCAAGGGCGCGCTGCATTCCCAGCGCAACCTGCTCGCGGTCGTCGACTACCACCGCTTCTCCGATGCGCTGGCGGCGGCGTTCACCGGGCGCGCCTACTCCGACACCGAGCCCAGTCCCCTGCGCTATCTGCTGACCTCACCGCTGTTCCATATCGCCAGCCTGCACAATCTGGTCGTGCCACGCCTGGCGACCGGGAGCACGGTGGTGATGTACCAGGGCGCCTTCGCCCCGGACGCGGTGCTGGGCCTGATCGAACGGGAACGGGTCACGAACTGGGGCGCGGTGCCGACCATGGCCGCCCGTCTGCTCGAGCACGGCGATATCGACAACTACGATCTCTCATCGCTGACAGCGTTCGCGCTCGCCTCGGCCCCGTCGTCGATCGCGCTCAAGGACCGGTTGCGGCAGCGGTTCCCCTTCGCCCGCGACGCCCTGGTCGACAGTTACGGCCTCACCGAATGCAGTACCGCCGTAGCGGTCGCCACGACAGCCGAGCTCGAACAGTACCCCGGTACGCTCGGCCGGCCGGTCCTCACGGTATCGGTGGAGATCCGTGACCCGTTCGGGGAGCGGGTTCCCGACGGCACCGAGGGCGAGGTGTGCGTGCGCAGCCCCTTCGTCATGCTCGGTTACTGGGCGGACGAGGCGGCGACCGCCGCCGCGATCACCCCGGACCGCTGGTTGCGTACCGGTGATTTCGGTGTCCTGGAGGACGGCCGGTTGCGGTTGGCCGGCCGCCGCTCGGATCTGATCCTGCGCGGCGGCGAGAACGTCTACCCCACCGAGATCGAGCAGTGCCTGGACGAACATCCCGCCGTGGCGGAATGCGCGGTCGTGGGTGTCCCGCACGAGGATCTGGGGCAGGAAGTGGCGGCGATCGTCGTGGTACGCCCGGATACGACCGTCGACGAGGCGCAACTGCACGAATACGCCGCCGCGCGGCTCTCGTATTACAAAGTGCCCGGCCGCTGGCGGATCACCGCCGACCCGCTGCCGCGCAACGCGACCGGGAAGGTGATCCGGCGCGGTCTCACCGCCTGAACGACTCCGGCCACTCCGCGAGCAGCAGATCGCACGCAGTACGCAGGTCCGCTTCGGCGTCGGCGATGGTGATCCGGCCGTTGAGGCACGACTGGATGATGCCGAAGACCGAATGGATCAGTACCCGCAGCAGCCGGGCATCCCGTTCGGTCACCTGCTCGATCCCGGCGGCGTCGTACAGCAGTTGCCGGAAATTGCGGTCCACCCCGGCCGTGTCCGGCACCGCGGAGGCCCGGGCCGCGCTGTTGGACTGGATCATCGCGGTGGCCAGCAGCGGCCGGCCCAGCAGTACGCGAACCACCTGGAGCAATCTGTCGTGGACCGCGTCCCGGGCGCTCTGCTCCGGGCGGGAGCGCCGGGCGTACTTCGCGCGCATCCGGTCGATCTGATCGAGCATGACCGCCACGAACAAATGGGTTTTGGACGGGAAGTACCGGTACAGGGTGGCGACCGCGACACCCGCGAGTTTCGCCACCTCGTGCATCTGGACCCGGTCGAGTTCCTTATCCGCGGCCAGCGTCGCGGCGGCGTCGAGGATCCGGCCCACCCGGGCATGCTGCTCGGTGGAACTCGGTGCCGCGGCATCGCGCGTCTCGGCGATCCTCGGCATGGCTCCCCTTCCTCGTCCCACCACCCGGTATCCGTCGCGTCGGCACCGGCCGCCCGACACCGGCGGCGGACTTCTTCCTCGGGTGGGACCGCCCGCCGCGGACTCGACGCTACCGATCCGGCACCGCCACCCGGGGGTCGCGGTCCCGGCCAGTGAGAACGCCGGCCGCGGCACCGGCCGCGCACCCCTACCGTGAGCGCCGCGGTCCGCGCGCAGGTCGTGGCCGAACCCACTGCCGTGCGCGGTCGCGCACCCGAGGAGGACACCGATGTCACAGGAATTCCAGGGCCGGGTCGCACTGGTGACCGGCGCCGCACGCGGTCAGGGTCGCGCGCACGCGCTCGCGTTCGCCGAGCGCGGCGCCGATATCGTCCTCTGTGATCGTTGCGAGGACAGTGCGGCCCTGGACTATCCGCTCGGCACCCGTGCCGACCTCGCGCATACCGAGGAACTGGTCACCGGACTCGGCCGCCGGTGCGTGAGCGTGCGGGCCGATACCGCCGACCGGGCCGCGATGGACGAGCTGGTGCGGCGGGCCGAGGACGAACTCGGCGCGGTGGACATCGCGGTCGCCAACGCGGGCGTGACCGGGGTCGCGCCGATCGGTGAACACACCACCGAGCTGTGGCACGAAGTGATCGGCAGCAACCTCACCGGGGTGTTCAACACGCTGGCCGCGGTCACCCCGGGCATGATCGCCCGCAAGTACGGCCGCATCATCACCACCTCGTCGATGATGGGACGCGGCGCGAGCCCGGCCATGGCCTCCTATGTGGCCTCCAAATGGGGTGTGATCGGCCTGACCAAATCGCTGGCGATGGAACTCGCCCCGCACGGCATCACGGTGAACGCCGTGGCCCCGGGCAATATAGCCACCCCCATGGTGCAGAACGACGCCATGTACCGCCGGTTTCGGCCCGACCTCACCGAGCCTGCCTGGGAGGACGTGGCGCCGATCCTCGCCGGTCTGACCCACCTGCTGCCCGTCGCCGCCCTGGACCCGCAAGAGGTTTCCCGGGTCGTGCTCTTCCTGGCCGCCGAGGCGAGCGCCCACCTCACCGGCATGGTTTTTCCGGTGGACGCCGGAGCCGGCGCGAAGGGCAATGCCTGAGCAGCCGCCGGAACGCGCGGTGTCACCAGGCGGTACCGGTTCCGCGACAGTACCTTTCACACGGCCATGCGCCGTCGGTGCGATGATCGCTGTGCAGTGCCCGCTTTCCGCGGGCACAGTCGGGAGAACGGAGGCCACCGGATGGGTACCGGAATTTCCGGGGTGAGTGTCGGCCACTGGACCGACGGAGTGGGCCGGACCGGCTGCACGGTGCTCCTGCTACCGGCGGGCACCGTCGCCTCGTGCGAGGTGCGCGGCGGCGCTCCGGCCAGTCGTGAACTGGACGCCCTGTCCCCGGACAAAGCCGTGGTCTCCATCGATGCCGTCGTACTGACAGGTGGGTCGGCCTTCGGTCTCGCCGCGGCCGACGGGGTCATGCGCTACCTCGAGGAACAGGACCGCGGGGTCCCCACGCCCGCGGGGCGCGTCCCGATCGTCCCCACGCTGGCGCTCTTCGACCTCGGCGCGGGCGATCCCGCGGCCCGGCCCACCGCCGAGTCCGGTTACCTCGCGGCCCGGGCGGCCGCCGGGGAGCAGATCCTCATGGGCCGCGTCGGCGCGGGCACCGGCGCGCACACATCCCAGTGGCGCGGGCCGGAACTGCGCCGGCCGGGCGGCTTGGGCTACGCCGAGCGCCGTCTGGGTGATCTGGTGGTCGGTGCGCTGTGCGCGGTCAACGCTTTCGGCGATATCGACCTGGGCGCAGCGGATATCTCGCTGGACCCGGTACTGCGACTGGAGGGCGGGTTCGATTTCGCGGGCACCCGCGACCACACCACCATCGGCGCTGTTCTCACCAATGCGCGGCTGGACAAACCGGGCTGCCGCATCGTCGCACAGGGCGCCCACGACGGCCTGTGCCGCGCCCTGACGCCGCCGCATACCCGCTTCGACGGAGACGGCTTCATCGCCGCCGCCACCGGCGCTGTGGACGCGCACATGTCGATACGGTGCGGCTGATGGCGCTGGCCGCCGTAGTCGACGCAATCCGCTCGGTCGCCACCCCCGAAACCTGAACCGGCTCGTACCGCTCGCGTGTACCGCGCCTTCGACAGGGCGTCAGCACCGGAAGCGACCGGGTGACCGGACCGCCACCAGCCGGTGATTCAGCGGCCGAACACCGTGTTCAACACCTCCGCCGCGGCCCGGTTCAGCGGCGCCAGTACCCGCCGGTTCAGCAATCCGAGCGGGCGTACGACGACGAAGTCCCACACCGCCACGAGCGCGCGCAGCACCGGACGCAGCACCGTCCGATAGACGAAGACACAGGGCACCACGACCAGCACCCGCACCACCGCGGTCGCCCCGCGCCACCCGTAGGACACGATCGTCGCGAGGAATAGTCCGCACGGCCGCAACACCCAGCGCCACAGGTGCCGCAGTGGCCACATCACACACCACCGCCACAGCCACTCCACGGTCAGCGCTATCGCACCCAGCACCGGTCGGAGCACCCAACGCCACACCAGCTCGAGCCCCGGCAGCAGCAGCCGCTGCCAGAGCCAACGTTCGATCGCGTGCCGCAACGGCCGCAGCAGCCAGTCCATCAGCAGCACACCCAGCGGCGTGAGCACCATGCCCCACAACACATGCTGGAGCGCCCACCCCCAGACCAGGTCCTTGACGAACACCCACAGCGGCCGCACCACCCAGTACCAGAGGAACCGGCCCACCGGCACCAGCAGCCGTTCCACTACGTAGACGCCCGCCGCGACGACCGCCCGACCGCACAGCTTCACCGCTTCCCAGAGCAATCGCACCGGCACCAGCAGCACCACCGCCAGGCCCCGCGCGACCCATGCGCCGATCGATACCCGTGGCCGGGGTTCCCGTGGATCTGTCGAAGACATCGAATCCTCCTCCCGCCCGGAATCATCGCACCCCGGACGCCCCGGCGTTAACGGGTAGTTCCCCAGGGCCGTGGCCGAGTGGCGACCAGCGGGGCCGGGCGAGTTCCTATGGTCTGGTCGCCTCGGGTTCCGCCGATTTCGTCACCGCGATCGGCCGGCGAGGGGCCGCCGGCCACACCGGTGACGTCGGCCGGGTCTCCGCGGTGTTGCGGGACCGGGAGCGGCGTTACGGGACCCTGGTCGTTGCGATCGACGACCAGGGCCTGAACCTGAGCGCGTTTGCGCGCCGCCCGGAAACCATGCCGAGGCCCGGCGAGTCGCGGCCGCACACTACACGTTCTGCCCGGAAACCTGGGACACGGACTCGGCGCTCATCGACAACGAGATCAGACCGATCGCCGGGCGCGTACTGGCGAGTTATGCCGAAACGCTCATCGATGAGAGGATCTGGCTTTTCCGCTGGTACTGACGCGCGTCAGTGACCGGCCGGGCACTGTGGGCGGAGCGTGCGCGCGAACCCCTCGGCGAGCAGTTCGAAACTGAAAACCGACTTCCGGCCCGGCTCGGTTCACGGCTTCGAAAACCATTGGCGCCGACCGCGGGGGTACGGGCGATCATGACCGGCATGGACGTATCACAGGTAGAAGATCCTGCCCGGGCAGGCGAAACAAGGTTGCGGGATGGGCGCCGGTTGGCGTGGGCCGAGTGGGGCCCGGTGAACGGCCGCCCGGTTCTGTTCTGTCCCGGGGCGGGGTGGGGGCGCCTGCTCGGGTTCGGCTCCGGAGTGCCGGCCGCGTCGGGCATCCGGCTGGTCTCGGTAGAGCGGCCCGGCTCGGGGGAATCCACCGGGATGCCAGGGCGCACACTGCTGGATTGGGCCGACGATATCGCGCAGTTGGGTTTCGCCGACCCCGCGGTCGTGGGTTTTTCGCAGGGCGCCCCGTTCGCCCTCGCCCTGGGCGCACGAGGACTGACTTCCTCGATGGCTATCGTGTCCGGTGGTGACGAGCTCGCCTATCCGGGAACAGTTCTGCCGGCGGAGGTCCGGCGGCTGGTCGATCTGGTGGCCACCGATCCAGCCGGTGCCGAGCGCGAATTCGCGCGTTTCGGAAGCGCTGAGGCCCTGTGGCAGCTGACCATCGCGGGCAGCTCCGAGGTCGACCGGGAGATCTACCTGCGACCGGACTTCGCCCGAGCCTTCCGTCGCGCGCTGGATGCCGGCTTCGCGCACGGCTCGGCGGGCTATGCCCGTGATACGGTCCTGCACTTCGCGCGCTGGCCGTTCCGGGTCGAGGAGCTCACCGCCCGCGTACATCTCTGGTACGGCGGACGCGACGGTAACCCCACCCATTCCCCGGATCACGGCGCCACTCTCGCGCGCCGGATCCCACACGCAACCCGGCACTACCTGCCCGCCAGTGGCGCCGCACTGCTGTGGACACACGCCGACGAAATCCTCGAACAACTCCTCGCGTGATCGCCCGAGACCCGGAGGCGGCCACCACGGGTAGAGCCTGATCATGGTCAGCACTCGGAACTTCCACGTCGCCGGATGAGTGCCCGTTCCGCCTGGCCCACCGCCATCGATAGGCGCCGGCAGCTCACCGTGCTCCGGCACGCCTGCGGTGACTTCCCTGGTATCCGACATCGTCGTTCCCGCTCCGGTCCCGTATCGCGACGGAGACGAAGCGGGCCTTCCGCCTGCGAGAACAACTGCCCCTCGGAGAGGGCGTGCGCCCCGGGCCAGCAGCCGGACCGGTCGCACGGACACTGCCCGGAGCAGGCGGCTTCGCCCGGATGTCACACACGGCAGGCCGGCTGCCGAGGCCGAGACCCTTCAGGACGGCGCGCTGAGCCTGATCACCCTCCTCGCCGACGCCGGTGCCACCGGAGGCGCGCTCACCGCGAACAAAGCGACCCTGCACAAGGGTTCGCCCGGTGCGCCCGCGCATTTCCACACCGCCGCCGCCGAGATGTTCCTTGTGCTCGACGGTTCGGTGCGGATCCTGCTCGGCGAGCAGATCGTACGGCTCGAACGGGGTGATTTCCTGACCGCGCCGCCGACCGTCCCCCATGCATTCGCCCCGGCCGCCGGGAGCGAGGCGCAACTGCTCGTGTTCTTCACCCCGGGGCTGCACCGATTCGACTATTACCGGCTGCTCGAGCGGGTTCATCGCGGCGAGGCGAGCGTCGAGGAGATCCGCGCGAGCTCGCAGCGCTATGACAACCACTACGTCGACAGCCCGGTCTGGCGCGATGAGCTCGCCCGAGCCTGATTGCCCGAACTCACCGTGCGGCCGATGATGCCGTGCCGTCAGCCGATAACGGCTTCCCCCGATATCGCGCGCGGCACAGGCCGGCTATCCGAACCCGGTCCTCGGCCGATGTGAGGCGACGGTGGTGACGCTGTGCGCGAACACCGGATCGATCCATCGCTGAGACGCAGGTCAGCGATTACGCACCCGGACCAGTGTGCGCGGCGCCACGGCAGCCATATGACTGGACAACACCATCAGTGTGAGCACGGCGAACCCGGCGGTAGCCGTCGCGTAGACCATCATGGGGAACCTCCTCGTACGGTTTCCCATCCACCTTCCCCGCCGAACCTGGCAACAACCTGTGCGCCCGCTCGGTAATGCGGTGTGTGTTCAGTGGCGGATGCCCTCGCTGCCGAAGCTCCCCCCCTCCGGGCTGACCAGGCCGAGCAGGGTCAGCGGGCGCGAGGCGAACGCGTTGGTCAGATAGGTGAGCGTGATCGCCCAGCGGTTGATCCCGCGCGGTAGGGCGTAGGTGTGATAGGCGCGGGTCACCGCCTTGGCGGGCAGACCGGAGAGCCGCACACCCACCGGATTCGCGACGGCGAATCCGGGTCCCAGGTCCACCACCAGCCCCATATCGCGGTGTTTGTAGACCGTCTGCGTGCCGATCCCGAGACTGGCGGCCACATTGCGGGCCAGAACCTTGCCCTGCCGGGTGGCGTGCTGCGCGGTCGGCGGGGTGATCTTGCCTGGTTTCGTCAGGTCCGGGACGGCGGCCGCGTCACCGCCGGCGAAAACATCGGGGTGGCCGGGCACGCGCAGATCGGCGTCGACGGTCAGCCGCCCACGTTCCATCGGCAGCCCGAGGGTGCCCAGTACGGGCGCGCCGGTCACGCCCGTCACCCAGGCAACGGTATGGGTGGTTATCCGGGTGCCGTCGGTGAGCACGACATGGTCCTCGGCGAGCTCCTTCAGCGACATGCCGAGCCGGATATCGATACCGCGGTGGCGTAGCACGGTCAGGACCTTGTCGCTGAGTTTCTCGCCGACCTCCGGCATCACCCGCTCGGCCATGTCCAGCAGCACGAAACGGACCTCGGCGGGGTCGAAACCGCGACGCTTGGCGTAGGTGTCGGCGAGGGCCCGCAGCTGCGCGACGAGCTCGGTACCGGCGTAGGAGGCACCGACCACGACCACGGTGCGGCGCGCCCGGCACAGCTCCGGGTCTTCTTCGTGGTCGGCCAATTCCAGTTGCCGCAGCAGCTGCTCACGCAGGTACAAGGCCTCGGCGACCGTTTTGAGGCCGCGGCCGTGATCGGGGAGGCCGGGGATGTCGAACAGCCGGGTCACCGACCCCGGGGTCAGCACGAGCCGATCCCAGGACAGCTCCCGCGGCGCATGGTGCTCACTGGACACCGTAACCGTCTTGTTGTCCAGATCGATCGATTCGGCCGTGGCGACGACCAGCCGGACCCGGGGCAGGGCGTCGGCAAGCGACACCGCCACGAACCGCGGGTCGATGAGCCCGCCGGCCACATCCGGTAGCAGCGGCGTGTACAGCATGTAGTCGTTGGGCGTGACCAGCACGACCTCGGTGTCGTTTTCCTGCTTCGCCAGCAGGCGGCACAGATTACGGGCGCAGGTGAACCCGGCGAAACCGCTGCCCACGATCACCACCCGCCGCGGTCCGGCACTGCGGTCGACGGCGCTCTCGACGTCCGGCACGGCCACCTCCTCCTTCGTCTCGGTTCCCTCCGCGGTTCCCGGAAGATCGCCGCCGAAACATGCGGCGGCGATCCCGGCGGCGGCGATCCTCAGTCGGTCCCGGCGAATTCGAACGGCAGGGCGTCGATCGCCTCGCGGTATCGCCGCTCCAGTTGGTCCGCGTCGGGCGCACCGATATAGAGGGTCGCGAGCTTGTACCGGTAGGCGTCCTGGTTGGGCAGATCCGAAAGCCGATCACCGGGCTCGACCTCGATATGCACCACCGTGCCCGGGAAACGGCGCTGCAGGGCGGCGATATCGGCCTCGCCGGGCACCGCGCGCACGATCCCGTCCTCGTACCGGGGCACCATGCACTGGGCGGCGACCGCGAATTCGCCCTTGCGATGTGGCATCCGGGGCCGGTCGCCCAGGGCGATATCGATGGCGACACCGTGGTTGGAGCTACCGTCGACCTTCGCGAACAGGTCGCTGTGCGACTGCGAGATACGCGTGTTGACCTCGATCAACCACAGCTTCCCGGTCTCGGCATCCCACATGAACTCCGAGTTGAAGCAACCGTTGTCGTAGCCGGTGTGCCGCAGATAGCGCTCGGTGACATCGATCATCCGCTGCTGGACGTCCTCGGGGACGGTCCGCGCCGGATAGTCCAGGTGGTCGAAACTGTGTCCGGCCGCGTCCTTGCGCATATCGAACAGGCCGTGCACATGGAATTCACCGCGGAACATCGTGCCCTCCGGCGCGGCCTGGGTGCCGGTGACCACCTGCTCGGCGAGGCAGGTGCGCCCGCCGGCCACCCGGATCTCCTCCGGCAGGTCCACCCGCTCGAGTGCGCGGTCGAAGGGATCGGCGATCCGGCCGATCTCGGCGCGGATCTGCTCGATGGCGGTGGCGAACACTTCGGCGTCGGTCACTTCGAATCCCAATTGCGAGGAATGGGATTTGATCGGCTTCACCCAGAAGGGGAACGGAATATCGATCTTGTCGATCGCGTCGGGGTCGAATGGATCGAATGCGCAGAAATCGGGTACACATTCCGGAACCGATTCCCGCTGTAATACCCGGCTCCAGTATTTGTGCTCGTTCTTCAGCACGCTTTCCAAACTGGGCGAGGGCAACCCGAACTCATCCGCGAGGATCGGTACGAGCACACTGGTCGGAAAATCCCAGTGCGCGATGATCGCATCCACCCGGCCATCGAAGGCGCGCAGCTCCGCGCGGGCCCGATCGAGCAGCTCGTCGAAGTCGAACTCGTCGGCCGTGATCAAGGTGTCGTAATCGAGCAAGCCGTGCAGGGTGAAATCACCCGGAACTTCCACGGTCGAGATTTCTTCGCGCTGGGAATCGGTCAGAGCAGGTACAAAAATATTTTTCCTCACCCAGACCGGCTAACCATATGCCCCGGACTCAAACACTTCGGCCGGTGAACGAAATCACGGTCCCCGGAACGATCCGGGAAACGAAGCGGTCCGGGGCCGCGAAAAATTGTCACGCCGGGGGTCGATTCACGATTCGTACCAGGTCACGCAGTGCCCGGCGGGCCTCCGGAATATCCGCCAGCGGCCAGGCATGGAACATCCCGGCGAATTCGTGATATTCGAGTCCGACGCCTTCGTCGGCGCACCGCGCGCGGAATCGGCGCGCGTCCGCCAGCAGGATATCCCTGGTCCCGATGAACAGGCTCAACGCTCCGGGCGTCGCGGCCGGGGCGTACAGCGGGCTGATCACCGGATCGGTTCGGTCGAGCTCACCCGCGTACAGCAAGCCGGCCTCGGTCAGGCCCGCGACACCGAGATAGGGATCGCTGGGATCGAGCTCCCGGGCCCACGGGTCGGTCATGGTCACATCGAGCCACGGGGAGATCAGCACGACCTCCTTGGGCTCGACCCCACCCGCCGCCCGGAGCGATCGGGCCAGCACCAGCGCCAGCGCTCCCCCGGCCGAATCCCCCATCAGCACCTTGTCCTGCGAGGCGGTGCCGGCGAAGGCCGCATCGTGCGCGGCGAGCACCATGGCGACGGTGTCGCGGGGGTGGTTTGCCGGGGCGAGCGGGTAGAGCGGGACCGTCACCGTGCATCCGGTCTCGTCGATCAATCGCGACAGGAACTTCCAGTGGTCGCGCTGGATCTGGTGGACGTAGGCACCTCCGTGCAGGTACAGCACGTGCCGGGCGGTGCCCGCGGTCCGGGGCCGGATCGTGTAGACCGGTCGCCCGCGGATCTCCCGGCGGGTCACCCGGTGCCGCCGACCCAGCGCGGCCGGCGGCCGGTCCCGCGCGGGTTGCTGGCTCTTGCGGATGCTCTCGTGTAGCGCCTCGGCACTGGAGAAGGGTTTACCGGCCCGTGTCAGCCGCAGGGCGGCGATCAGCAGCCGGCCGCGCAGACTTGTCGCGGCGGATTCCCGGGAGACCGCCGACCGCACCTCAGACATGGTCACGCGGGATCCTCCTTTCCCAGTTCCGCGAGAAGGTGCGCTGCTCGCCCTCGAACCCGTCGAGTTCGGCGTGCACCAGGAAATGAGTGGGCGTACAGGTGACCCGGGTGCGGGTCTCGGTCCTGGTCCGCCACTCGCCGCGGCCGAAACTCATCGACCATGAGGTCTCCGCGGTGGCCGAGCAGAAGTCGTCGGCCTGCCAGCCGTAGCGTTCGCGGACCTTCCGGTCCACTTCCAGGTCGTGTTCGTCGTAGCGGATCAGGCCGGCGTCCTTGACGATCTCCAGCGCGGCCCGGTAGTCGACCAGATCGCGGGATACGGTCCATTTCTGATCCCCGGGACTGATGTGGGTCACCGCCATCGGTTCCGCGCCCTCGGGCTCGCCGAACGGCTGCACCGATCCTTCGTCGGCCCTCGCCGTCGGCCGGATCGGCAGCCGCAGACTGCTCCCCGCCGTGTACACGGTGACCTGCGCGGGCACCGGCGGCGGCCAGGCCAGCGGCCAGTACGACGTGGACAGCGACAGCCGGATCCGGTGGCCCGCCGGAAATGCCTGGGCCACGGCATTGAGCTGCACGGTGACGCGGTAGCGCGTACCGGGATCCAGGGGCCGGGGATCATCGTGACCGTCCCGGTGGGTCAGGTTGAGCAGGCCGTAGGTCACCCGGGTCGCGCGGCCGTCCGGCGCCACATCGGACAACCTTGCCGCGACCATGGCGACCGGTTCATCGGCCGACACCTCGAGGGTCACCGTCGGTGCGCCCAGGATCTCGCACCGCTGCGCGAGGGCGTCGGTCTCGAAGACCAGTGAGCCGCCGTCCTCCTCGCGCTGATCGTAGGGCAGATCGGGCGGGGCGTTGTAGGACGCCCATTTCCCGGCGAACTGTCCCACCGACAGCGGCGATTCGACCGGCAGCGCGACGGGCACCACCTCTTCCCCGGGTTCGGCGATCCGGTACCGGCCCAGCGGATAGTCGGTGAACTCGATATTCGGCGAGGGCCATTCCGGTTCCCCCACCCACCGGCCGGGCCGGTCCTCGTAGGAGGTCGACGGTGGCACGCTCTCCTGCATCCAGGTCTGCAATACCGGCCCGTCCAGCACGCCGTTGTCGGCATCCTTGAGCCAGTGGTCCCACCAGCGCACGACTTCCTGGAGATACCCGATCGCGGGGCCGGGCTCGCCCAGATGCGGATACTTGTGCGACCAGGGACCGATCAGTCCCTTGCGCGGGACGTCCAGATTGGCGAGCAGTCGGCCGACGGCGTTCGAATAACCGTCGGCCCACCCGCTCGAGGCCAGGACCGGCACCTGGACGGCGGCATAGTCCTCACATACCGAGGCGCGGCGCCAGTAATCGTCGCGACGCTGGTGTTCGAGCCAGTTGGCCGCCCACAGACTGCAGTTCTCCAGCCGCTCGAACCACATATCGCGCCAGCGGTCGCCGACCAGAGCCGGATCGGGTGGCAAGGTGCTGTACGCGAACATGGTGGCGGATTCGGCGATATTGTCCGACAGCAGTGCGCCGCCCATGTAATGCATATCGTCGGAGTAGCGGTCGTCGGTGAACGAGGAGATGACGATGGCCTGCAGGTGCGGTGGTTTGCGCGCCGCGATCTGCAGGGAGTTGAACCCGCCCCAGGAGATACCCATCATCCCGATCCGGCCGTCGCACCAGGGCTGCGCGGCCATCCATGCCATGACGTCCTCGGCATCGCGATGCTCTTGTTCGAGGTATTCGTCCACGAGTACACCCTCGGACTCCCCGGTACCGCGCAGATCGACTCGGACACAGGCATACCCGTGGCCCGCCATATAGGGGTGGTGGATGGAATCCCGGACCGCGGACAGATCCCGTTTCCGGTAGGGGATGTACTCCAGGATGCCGGGGACCGGCCGGTCGTCGGCGGCAACCGGCCGCCATACCTTGGCCGCCAATCTGGTTCCGTCCGACATCGGGATCCACAGGTGTTCGTCCACGGTGATCTGCTGGGGCAGCGATGTCACTGTCCGCATCGATCCTCCTCGTCGTGCTCACGACCCGCCCGGCCGTGCCATGGGCGCGGCTACCACCGCACGCGGACAGCGTCCCGTGCGGTGGCCGGCGCGGATCTTCACTTCTCGTCGAACCCGCACACCGCCTACCCGCTCGCGTCCCGGCTACACCGGGAGACCGACGCGGCGTGCGTTGTATCCGGTGCCCTCCCGCGCGGGACGGCACCGGATACAACGGCCCTCAGGCCGGAATGCTGTTGGTGTCCCGCTCCCAGATCCGATGCCCTGCCAGCAGAGTGGCGAACGCCTCGGCGAAGCCATCGGACACCGTGTCCCCGCTGCGCAGTACCCCGTCGGCGGGGGTGTCCGGCTCCGGGGGCTCGGCGATACCGCCGGCCCGCAGGACCTCGGTGCCCGCGCCCAGCGCGGCGACCGGCTTCGCGTGCTTGTACGCCTCGGTGACGAAGTGCACCGCCGGGCCCGCCGCGGCGAGGGCACGCGCGCACTCCTCGCCACCGCTCACCACGACCGCGTCGTAGAGGACCGAGGCCATGGTCGCCAGTGTCCGGTCCACCGGCAGGGCATCGCCGCCGGAGCCGCGCAGTTCGCCGCCGTGCGGTGCGAGGACCTCGGTGACGGCACCCCGATCGGCGAGGGCGCTGCGCAACTGTTCCACACTTGCGGTGTCCACGCCGTCGGCGGCCAGGATGGCGATCTGGCGGGTGGCGATGGTCTGCGGGGGGTCTTTCAGCTGGGACAGCGCGGGAGACAGCGCGACGTCGGACACCTCCTGCGCGGTCGGGGCCGGCAGGCCCAGCTCGCGCGCCACCCGCTCGGACAGATCCGGGTCGACCTGCACCAGCTCGTCCAGCACCCGGGTCCTGATCTCGACCTCCCGGCATTTACCGAGTTCGAAGGCGAACGCTTCGACGATATGGGTGGCCTCGGGCTCGGTCATACTGCGCCAGAACATCCGCGGCTGCCGGTAGTACTCCTTGAAGCTCTCGCTGCGGGCGCGGATCGTCTCGCCCTCCACCCGGCGGGTGTAGTGGCGGTAGACATCCTCGTCGGCCAGCGCGGGACACCCACCACCCAACGTGTTCTTGGTGTAGAACGCCCGCCCGTGCGGGATATCGTGCCGGCTGTACCCGTCCTGCTGATGAGTACGGACATCGGCCAGCGGGCGGTTCACCGGCAGATGCGCGAAATTGGGCCCGCCCAACCGGATCAGCTGGGTGTCCAGGTAGGAGAAATTGCGCAGCTGCAGCAACGGGTCGTTGGTGAAATCGATACCGGGCACGATATTGGCCGTATGGAAGGCGATCTGCTCGGTCTCGGCGAAGAAGTTGTCCGGGTTGCGGTCCAGCACCAGTTCGCCGACCGGGCGCACCGGCACCTGCTCCTCCGGGATGATCTTTGTGGCATCGAGCAGGTCGAAATCGAAGTCGAATTCCTGCTCCTCGGGCACGAGTTGCACGCCCAGCTCCCAGCGCGGGAAGTTACCGGCCTCGATAGTGTCCCAGAGGTCGCGCCGGTTGTAGTCGGGGTCGCGGCCCGCCACCTGCTGGCATTCGTCCCACAGCAGTGAATGCACACCCAGGCTCGGTTTCCAGTGGAACTTCACGAAGGTTCCGCGCCCCTCGGCGTTCACCAGCCGGAAGGTGTGCACACCGAAACCCTGCATCATCCGGTAGCTGCGCGGCAGCGCACGGTCGGACATGAGCCACATGATGGCGTGCAGGGTTTCCGGCTGGGCGGCCACGAAATCCCAGAGCGTGTCGTGGGCCGACTGCGCCTGCGGGATCTCGTTGTGCGGTTCGGGCTTCACCGCATGCACGAAATCGGGGAATTTGATGCCGTCCTGGATGAAGAACACGGGGAAGTTGTTGCCGACCAGGTCGTAGTTCCCCTGCGGGGTATAGAACTTGGTGGCGAAGCCGCGCACGTCGCGGACTGTATCGGAGGAACCCCGGGATCCGGCGACCGTGGAGAACCGGACGAACACCGGCGTACGCAACTGTGGGTCGGTCAGGAACTTCGCGACCGTGTACTCGGCCAGCGAATCGTCGTACGGACGGAAGTAACCGTAGGCGCCCGCACCGCGGGCATGGACCACCCGTTCCGGAATACGTTCGTGATCGAAGTGGGTGATCTTCTCCCGGGCGTGGAAATCGTCGATGAGGGTGGGCCCCCGCTCACCGACGGTCAGCGCGTCATCGGTGTGGTCGACGCGCACCCCCTGCTGGGTGGTGAGATAACCGCTCTCCCGGTCCTGCCGCAGCGGATCGAGCTGCCGCTGTTTCGGGTCGTCGCCCCCGCGCCCTTCGCCGAGCACCTGCTGCTGCGCATCGGACGCGGCAGGGTCGGCGGACGGCTGTGATGTCCGGTCCATAAGTGTCCTCCTCGCTGACGGGATGACCTGGTGTGCCCGCTCCGGGCGCACTCGCCCTGGTCGGGCGGCTTCCCCGCACGCGCGGTGCTAAACAGTGCCCGGTGAGCGCCCGGATCCGACGGTTCCCCGGGGTCCCGGGCCGGTGACCGGGTCTCGCGCCGGTCGAACCGCCGTGCACCGTCCCGGGGCCGGGTCAGTCGCTTGCCAGGCGCGCCCCGAAGGTCACCAGCGCCGCTCCCGCCACGGCATCCAGCAGCCGTCGCACCACCCGGCGGGCCGGCCAGGGCCGGACCCGATGCACGAATACGGCGAGGCACAGCAGCCACAGCGAACCGAGCGCGGCCACGGTGTAGGCCAGCAGCACGGCGTGGGCGATGCCGGAATCCGCGTGCAGGAACTGTGGCAGGACCGACAGGCACAGGGCCAGGATCTTCGGATTGGTGATATTGCTGAGGAATCCGGCCCGTAACGGGCGGTCACCACCGCCCTCGGCCACCCATGCGGCACCGCCACCGCGGCAGGCCGACCACAGCGCCCGCGCCCCGAGGAAGCCCAGATAGGCCGCGCCGAGCCACCGCAACGCCGTGAACACCGGTTGCGATCCGGTGATCAGCGCCCCCACGCCCAGTGCCGCCGCACTCCCCTGCACGAGACTGGCGGCGCAGATACCCGCCACCGCCCGGGCGCCGCCGCGAAGCCCACCCAGCACCGAGTGCTGGAGAGTGATCACCGTATCCGGCCCGGGCGCCAGCACGACGAGGAGCACGACCGCGAGGTAGCCGACATATTCGTGCACTGTCACCGCGCCGGACTACCCGGCCGGGTGCACGCCGAATCGGCGCCTCGGGGCCCCTCCGGCACGAGACCGACGAACAAGTAACTGCTAATTCTTGCCATTCAACTCTATATAGCTGGTCAGATAGGTCAGTATGTAAATGCGCAATCCGCTGATTACAACCACTGTGGGCGCGGCCGCAGGGCAGGCGCCGCGGTGGTGTGAAGGACACCGATATGACCACCACGCCCGCCCCCGGTCTCGATGCCCGGCACGCCGATATCGTGCGTGCCACGCTGCCGCTGGTCGAGGCGCATCTCGACGCGATCACCGACACCTTCTACCGCGACCTGTTCGAGCGGCATCCGCAGCTCGGCCGCGATCTGTTCAACCGCGGCGACCAGGCCCAGGGCACCCAGCCGCGCGCACTGGCGGCGTCCATCGCCCGTTTCGCCGCCCGGCTCGTCGATCCCACTGCGCCGCAACCGGACTCGATGCTCGCGCGGATCGGGCACAAACACGCGTCCCTCGGGGTCACCGCCGAGCAGTACGACGTCGTGCACGAGCACCTCTTCGCCGCCATCGTCGCCGTCCTCGGCGCCGAGGTGGTCACCGAACCGATCGCCGCCGCCTGGGACCGCGTGTACTGGCTGATGGCCGCCGCACTGATCACCCTGGAGAACCTGCTCTACGCGGAGTCCGGGGTGGAACCCGGCGCGGTCTTCCGGGAGGCGCTGGTGACGGCCCGAGACAACGATCCCGCCGGTGTCGCGGTGTTCACCGTCGAATCCACCGATCCGGTCCGGCCGTTCCCCGGGTACGCTCCCGGCCAGTACATCTCGGTCGGTCTCCCGCTGGCCGACGGCGCGCGTCAGCTGCGGCAGTACAGCCTGCTGGGCCTGCCCGGCGACGGACGGCTCGTCTTCGCGGTCAAACGCGTCGACCCCACGCCAGGGCGGCCCGCCGGCGAGGTCTCCACCCGGTTGTACGACCGGATCGGGCTCGGTGACACCGTGACGGTCACGCTGCCGTTCGGCGATGTCACGGTGGACCCCGGCGCCACGACACCCCTCGTCCTGGTCTCGGCCGGTATCGGTATCACGCCGATGATCGGCATCCTCGAATACCTGGCCGCCCATGCACCGGACCGGCAGGTGCATCTGGACCATACCGACCGCTCCCCCAGCACCCGGCCGCTCGGCAACCGGCTGGCCGCACTGGCCACCCGGCTCCCCGCGCTGGGCCTGCGCCGGCGCTATCACGACCACACCGATGATCTCGCGCCCGGCAAGTTCGACCTCGATGTCTCCGCTTTCCCCGGCGACGCCGAGTTCTTCCTCTGCGGCCCCACCACCTTCCTGCACACCGTCCGCACCACACTGCTGGAGCAAGGTATCCCGTCCGGACGGATTCGCACCGAGCAGTTCGGCCCCACCGACTGGCGGGACAGCGCCGCGTAACCCGGACGACTCAGCCGTGCTCTGTCCGCAACAGCATGTGCAGCGCGGCACCGGCCTCGAACAGTGCCGCGGACCGGGCGTCGAGCCCGGCGTCCCGCGCCGCCAGGGCCCGGCCGATCTCGTCCCAGCCGTGGGCGCCCCGCAGCCGGGGAATCAGTTCCCGCAGCGCGGCGATACCGTATCCGGCGAGGCGCAGCTGCTGGACCAGCCGCGCGATCCGCACGTCATCGGGCAGGTACCGGCGGGTCGCGCCCTCGGCACGCCGCGGCACGACCAGTCCCTCGGCGTCCCAGTGTCGCAGGGTCGAGGGCCGGACCCCGAGCGCGCGCGACAGTTCGGAGATGCTCATGGCATCGGCCGGCCGGATATCACCGAGCGGCTCGCCGGCGATCGACCGGGCCGCCTCCCGCGCGAACGCGAGGTCCCGGCGCTCTCGATCCAGGTCGGCGTGTGCGCGGTCGAGCAGCGCGAACAACCGGGCCGGGCCGTGCCCGCGCGCCTCGCGCAGAATCCGTTTCGCTTCGACCGGACCGGTACCGGCCGCCAGCGCGCGATAAGCCCGCACCGCCCACCGATGGGCTTCGCCGTACACCCGGTAGCCACCGGGGGTACGCGGCACCGGCGGGAGCACACCGTCACGTTCGAGGTTGCGGATCTGCTGAACCGAGTAGCCGGTGGCCCGGGCGATATCCGCGGTCCGCAGACCTGCGGAGTTGCGACTTCGGGTCACAGTTTCCAGCCATTTCTCGCCACAACTCTCCATAAGCACTTCAATGTAACGCTCGAAGACATGACTTTCGACAAGATCATCGAATACCTCGGCGCCCGCGAGGGCGTACTGATCCAGCAACCCCGCCCCGGCGACGGGACCCCCGAGATCGCCTGGGGTGACGCGTTCTTCTACTACGCACCCGACGGCGCGGTCCCGGCCAACACCCAGCCCTTCGCCACCCTCGTCACCAAGAACTACCCCGGTGACGAGCGGTCCCGGCTCGACCGGCCCGGCGTCTTCCGGGTGAACATCCACGCCGGTAGGGAGCTGTTCACCACCTGGACCGGCCGCGCTCCCCGTGCTCCGGAACCCGCCGGCACGGACCCCGCGGTGACCGACACCGTAATCGCCCACCCGGTGTACGGCGAGCTCGGCTGGCTGGCCGTGGTGGCGCCGGGCCCGAACACCGCCGAAACCGTGCGGGAACTTCTGGGAGTGGCCTACGACCGTGCCCGGGCACGGAGCGACCGGCGGTCCGAGAACCGGTGACCGCCCGGCCGGGCTCCGGCCTCAGGCCACGACCGGGCGCTGTGATACGCCCACGTATTCGCTCAGCGGCCGGATCAGCGCATTGGATTCGCCCTGTTCGATGATGTGGGCGGTCCACCCGGTGATCCGGCTCATGACGAATATCGGCGTGAAGACCTCGATATCGAACCCGAGGAGGTGGTAGGCGGGGCCGGTCGGGAAATCGAGATTCGGCTCGATCCCGGTGGCCTCGTCCATGGCACGCTCGAGAGCCTCGTACATACGCACCCACCGCTGCCCGTCGGTGGCTGCGGCGATCTCCAGGAAGGCCTGTTTCATGGTGGGCACCCGGGAGTCACCGTTCTTGTAGACCCGGTGGCCGAAGCCCATCACCTTCTCCTTCCTGGTCAGCTTGTCGCGTAACCACTGCTCGGCTCGTACCGGATCGCCGATTTCCATCATGTGCTGCATGACGGCCTCGTTGGCGCCGCCGTGCAACGGACCCTTGAGCGCGCCGATGGCGGCAGTGACGGCGCTGTAGATATCCGACAGCGTCGAGGTGACCACGCGGGCGGCGAACGTGGAGGCGTTGAAGCTGTGCTCGGCGTAAAGGATCAGCGAGATCTCGAACGCCCGCACCAGTTCCCGCGCGGGGATGTTCCCGAAGCACATGTGCAGGAAATTCTCGGCGTAGCCGAGGTGAGAATGCGGCGCGACGGGATCGAGGCCGCGGCGACGGCGGTGATCGGCCGCGACGATCGTCGGCAGCACCGCGAACATCCGTAGCGCCTTGGCACGATTGGCCTGCGCCGAATTGTCCTCCTCGGCGGGGTCCTCGGCACCGAGATAACTGATGGCGGTGCGGACGACGTCCATGGGGTGGCAGGTCTCCGGCAGCTTCGCCACCAGCGCCAGCAGCGACCGGTCGGCGCGGCGCGAGGCCCGTTCCCGCTGCTGGAATCGCTCCAGCTCGGCGTGGGTGGGAAGTTCGCCGTACCAGAGCAGATACGCGACCTGCTCGAAAGTGCAGTGGGCGGCCAGATCCTGCACCGCGTACCCCCGGTAGGTGAGCGAATTGGTTTCCGGCACCACTTTCGAGATCGCGGTGGTATCGACGACCACACCCGCCAGACCTTTGTAGATGGTCGGTATCGCGGCCTCGGCCTCGCCCCGCACCGGTTCGCCGAGCGACGCTGTGCTCATCACTGGCCCCTTTCCAGAGTGAAATCGAATACGTTCGAATCGAATTCGTTGTAACGCTCGTACCGCAGCAGTTCGTACAGGCGGCTGCGGGGCTGCATCCGGTCGAGCAGACCGGACTGCGTACCGGCGGTGTAGATCTCGCGCAGCCCCGCCTCCGCGGCGTACATCGCCAGCCGCAGGGTGGAGACCGGATAGATGACCACGTTGTAGCCGATCGATTCGAGGGTGGCGGCCGGGATCAGTTCCGACTTACCGAATTCGGTCATATTCGCCAGCAGCGGAGTGCTCACTGCGTCGCGGAACTTCTCGAATTCCGCGGCCGTGCGCAGCGCCTCGGTGAAGATCAGGTCCGCGCCCGCCTCGGCGTAGGACCTCGCCCGCTCGATCGCCGCGTCGATTCCCTCGATTCCCGCGGCATCGGTCCGCGCGCAGATCACGAAGTTCGGGTCGCGCCGGGCGGACACCGCGGCCCGTAGTCGGCGGACCATTTCCTCGGTGGGCACCACCGCCTTGCCGTCGAGGTGGCCGCAGCGTTTCGGGTTGACCTGGTCCTCGAGGTGGCAGCCGGCGATCCCGGCGTCCTCGACAACGGTGACCGTCCGGGCAGCGTTCATCGGCTCACCGAAACCGGTGTCGGCGTCGATGAGCACCGGCAGATCGGTGACCCGGGCGAGCTGCTGCCCGCGTCCCGACACCTCGGTGAGCGTGGTCAGGCCGATATCCGGCAGTCCCAGGTCGGCCGACAGTACGGCACCCGAGACGTACACGCCGTCGAAGCCGATCTCCTGGATCAGGGTCGCCACCAGCGGGTTGAAGGCACCGGGGAAGCGCAGAATCCGACCGGAGGCCAGGCCGGCCCGGAACGCGGCACGCTTGTCCGCCGCGGGCGTCGTCGCCGCGAGGAGCCCGGTCATCGGAACAGTCCCTTCGGGGCACGCGGCGCGCGGGCGAGCACATCCGGGGAGACGGTGAAGCCCAGCTGTGGCAACTCGTCGGCGGACAGCTCCCCCGCGCGCTGGGCCACCTCCAGGAATCGGTCCTGCTCGGCCGGATCGACCACGCCCTCGGCCAGGGTGCGGAATTTGGCGATGTACCGGTCGCGGGCGAAGGGCCGCGCGCCGAGTGAGTGGGCGTCGGCGACGGCGAGTTCGTCGACGATCACTTCCCCGCTCTTCAGGGTGACCTCGGCGCGGGCACCGAACGCCTTCTCCCGCGGGTCGGTGGAGTGGTAGCGACGGGTCCACTCCGGGTCCTCCGCGGTGGAGATCTTGTGCCACAGCGCCACGGTGTCCGGGCGCTGGGCGCGCTCGGGCGCATAGGACCGCTCGTGATGCCAGGTACCGTCCTGCAGGGCGACGGCGAAGATATAGGGCACCGAATGGTCGAGCGTTTCCCGCGACGCTCCCGGATCGAACTTCTGCGGATCGTTCGATCCGGTGCCGATCACCACATGAGTGTGGTGGCTGGTGCGCAGGACGATGGAGGCGATCTGGTCCAGGTCGCCGATCTGCTCGCGCATCCGCCGCGCCAGATCGATCGGGGCCTGACTCTGATACTCCGCCGAATGCTCCTTGGTGTAGGAATCCAGGATCGCCCGCTTGGGCTCCCCCGGCCCCGGCAGCGGCACCGAATACTCGGTATCCGGGCCCCCGAGCAACCAGGCGATCACCCCGTCCTCACCCTCCCAGATCGGCGCCGGCGCACCCTCACCGCGCAGCGCGCGATCGACGGCCTCGACCGCCATCTTCCCGGCGAACGCGGGCGCGTAGGCCTTCCAGCTCGAGATCTCACCCTTCCGTGACTGCCGGGTCGCGGTGGTGGTGTGCAGGGCCTGGCCGATGGCCTGATAGATGGTCTCGGTATCGAGGCCGAGCAGGGTGCCGATACCGGCGGCGGCCGACGGGCCGAGATGGGCCACGTGATCGATCTTGTGCTCGTGCAGGCAGATCGAACGCACCAGGTCGATCTGGATCTCGTAGCCGGTGGCCAGGCCGCGGAGCAGGTCACGGCCGGTGCGCCCGGCGTGCTGGGCGACCGCCAGGATCGCCGGAATATTGTCGCCCGGGTGGGAGTATTCCGCGGCCAGGAAGGTGTCGTGGAAGTCGAGTTCGCGTACCGCCACCCCATTGGCCCAGGCCGCCCATTCCGGCGAGAACCGGCCCGCGGCACCGAATACGGCCGACCCCGGCCGGTAGGGGTGCGCCAGCGCCTGGGCCCGGGCGTTGGCCACCGGGCGCCGGGTCAGCGCGGCCGCGGCGACAGCGGCGTTGTCGATGATCCGGTTCACGATCATCTCCGCGACCTCCGGAGCGACCTCCACAGGATCGGTCGCCACCTCGGCGATCCGCCACGCCAGATGCTCTTTGCGAGGGAAATGTTCCGCGGAACGGTGGGTGCGGACGAGATGATTCTTCACGGTCCAGGGCCTCCAGGCGATCGATGGGATTCACTCGATTCGCACGCTACCGAGAGTCCGAGTCGGCGGAAACGGGTTGCAGAAGGCGAATTGTGCAGAATAGATCCTGCGAAGTTGCGTAAGTTGCGGAAGGCCGGCATATGCCCGGAACTGCACCGACACTGCACACAGCCGTCCGAGCGCACGATCCGGCGACGCAGCGAGCCCGCACACGAGCACACCGAATGAACGGTGCGCACACGGTCGTAGAGCGAAAACAATGAGCATTACCATTTCATGGAATTCCGGCTGTTCGATTCCGGCACGCATCGAAATCGTTCCGGTAGTGATCCGAGAATGGTTACGATTCCCGGGTGAAGGCGGCACGCGTCCGCCGCCGGTTCGGGCCGTTCAGCGAGTGCTGCTCGCCGGTGCGTACGGAGTATTCGCCGGACGGTTCTCGTCGCCCGCAAGCGGACGACCGATCTGCGGAAACGCCCGTTGCGCGCACGCGGTGCGTTCACAGACCCGGCAGCCGGCACCGATCGGGACAGTGACCGCCGAATCGCGCACGGGTAGCCCATGCGAGTAAACGAGCTTTTCCGCGAAGGTGAGGTCGCAGCCGAGCCCGACGGCGAAATGCCGTGCGGGCGCCAGATATCCGGGGTTGCTCTCCCCGGTCGTACGAGCCAGCCACAGATAGGTGCGCCCATCGGGCATTTCGGCGATCTGCGTGCGAATCCGGCCCGGGGTCGCGAAGGCATCGTGCACCACCCACAGCGGACAACTCCCCCCGACCCGGGAGAAGTGAAAAGCGGTAGCGGACTGCCTTTTCGAGATATTTCCCGCCCGGTCGGTGCGGACGAAGAAGAACGGCACGCCGCGTTGCCCCCGCCGCTGCAGGGTCGACAGGCGATGGCAGACCGTCTCGAACCCGACCTCGAATTGCGCGGAGAGCAGGTCGATGTCGTAACGCAACCGCTCGGCCGCGTCCAGAAAACGCCCGTAGGGCAGGATCAGCGCACCGGCGAAATAGTTCGCCAGCCCGATCCGCAGCAACCGCAGCGACTCCGCCGGTAGCGTCCCGGTCTCCGCGAGCAGCTCGTCGAACACCTCGGACTGTGTGAGAAACGCCAGCTGGGTGGCCAGCTGGAACGCCCGCTGGCCCGCGGTCAGCCGCCGCGCGAGCGTGAGCGTGCGAGCCTGCGGATCGTAGGCCCGCTTGGGCCCCGGCCTGCCGGGATCCTCCGAACGGATCCGCACCGCCACACCGAACTCGTCACGCAGCAACCGCGCCAGTTGCAGATCCAACCCACCCGGCGTGAACCCGCTCCGGATGAACAGTTCCTCCGCGGCGGTGTCCAGGGCCGGAATGTGATTGCGCCGGTCATAGAAGTAATCCCGCACATCCTCGTAGGGCATAGCGGTGCGCGGTGCCGCCACCGGACCGTCGATCCCGGCGGTGAGCTGCTCCAGCTGCTCATCGGCCGTGCGCAGCCGCCGATGCTGACTGATCAGCAGCCGCGCCGCCGTCGGCGCCCGGGACAGCAGGTCGTCGAGTTCACTACTGGTCACTCCCGCCGTCTCCGGATCCTCGGCGAACACCGCCTGCAGATCCGCGAGCAGCCGGGCGTCGGTCTCCGGCGCGAAGAACCCCACCTCCAGGTCGAAGGTGGAGGTCAGGCGCATCAGCACCGGCACCGTCAGCGGCCGCTGATCGTTCTCCAACTGATTCACATAGCTCACCGACAACCCGAGCGCCTTGGCCAGCCCCGACTGGGACAGCCCCCGCTGCTCCCGCAACGCACGCAACCGGCCCCCGCCGTACATCTTCTCCACCGCCGGCACCTTTCCTCGCAGAACGACTGACGAACCGCCCGACACGGCGGCCCGGACCCAACTGGCAGCGAGCCCGTGCGCATGGCACCGGCCCGCACGGAACCCCGGCACCGCGTTCATATTTCCGCTGAACAGCTTCGCAGAGGCCGGCACAGCGCACGCTCCATCGATAGCTCCGACGACCACCACCCCGCGAACGCGCGACCCGACGCACCCGGGCCCGGCCCGGTGCGAGAACTCCGGCGTAACGCCCGATCCGCGAGGCGACAGCCACCGGCCACGGCGTGCCCGGCACAACCGGCAGGTCTTCGGACTCGCGGACACCGACCCCACTCGGTCGACCCGGGTCGGCACCCGGGCCGCTACCACCACGTCGTTGCTCCCCGGACCCCGGCCCAGTGCGTGTAACGGCGGTCGCTTCCGCTCACCGCTGCGGGACAGTCCCGGATTCCCACCGGGTTCCCTCTCACCCGCCACCCGGTGTCACCGACACCGCACGACAGGCTTCGACATCCCGCGCACACCGAAACAACGCGGGATGAACCAGCTGCATCCGTCAGAATATGCCCGGCTCGAGCCGGGACGCCGCCAGGGCGGCGGGCATCGGCCACAGCGGGCACGGAACCGCCCGTCGGATGAAGTGGGGAACAGGAAACGGACAGTGAAACGCCGCCGGGCAATGAGCCCAGCGGCGTCCGGTCGGGAAGCCGACGTCCAACAAGCGCCTCTCGGCGAGTGGCCGCTCGTAGCGACAAAGGGTGCGGCCCGGGGCTGTCCGGACGCCGACAGCGGGTTCAACAGAGGAGATCGTCGTGCTATTCCACCGGGCACGTGATGCCGACCACCAACGATCCGAACACGCGGTCGGCTGCCCACACCGGGGGGTGGCAGCCAGTGATGCGGCACCCGTCCGCTTCGGGAGAGCACCCGGGTTACGGCGCACAGGATGCCCTCCACCCGATACGCCGCGCCGATCTACCCCGAGCCCCGAGCCGTGGAGCCGCGTCCGAGGACTACGACCGAAACGAGCAGCAGCCGAGCTGCACGGGGGCCCATCACGCGACCCGAGGCGGTCAGAAATCCGACAACACCCCGCGCAACCAGCCGATTTCCTCTCTCGAACACCTCTGAGGTAATCTCATCGAGCGCCGGAACACACGGCGCAACGGGCTGTGGCGCAGTTTGGTAGCGCACTTGACTGGGGGTCAAGTGGTCGCAGGTTCAAATCCTGTCAGCCCGACAGATAGGCGCAGCTCAGGGCTCTACCAGCACAAACATGGTAGGGCCCTGATCTGCGTTTGACAAAGATGTGACAAGAGTAGTCGCGACTGCTGACAAACGATCCCCGGAGCAGCCACCCAGGCGAGCGTGGGCACGCTGAACTAGCGACGCCCCAGCCACAAACTAAGTGTGGGCGCTCAAAACCATCGACGCCGACACCCCCGCCGAGCTGGACCTCCCTCTGATCTGCGATAACTACGGCACCCACAAAACACCCGCTATCAACAGATGGCTGGCAACTCACCCACGATTCCACCTGCATTTCACCCCCACCAGCAGGCCCTGTGAACCGTCACGGGTTGGGGACCGCTTCTTCCTAGAGGAAGATGGTCCCCATCATGTCGAAGCGTTACCCGCCCGAGGTTCGTGAGAAGGCCGTG
>JBFARE010000008.1:0-204421 GCA_040674215.1 Nocardia sp. NPDC050193
TTTCGGCCTCGAGTCTCGCGGCTACGCCGCATGCGCTTCGAGGCCGAAACGGCGAGACGGGCCTCAACCCTTGAGGTGTCTCGCAGAACTCGACACATACAGGTTGCGTCGGCATTCGCGGTCCGGCTCGGATGCCGACTCGACCGCACCGGAGACCTGGGGTCTGGACGCTTTCACGAACAGGTGGACTCTTTCGGTGCCGAGTTCAGCGAGGCCCACAAAGGGGCGAGGCGCCGCAGGCGCCGCAGATGAACACAGTTCAGCGGCCCTTGTATTCCGGGGTCCGCTTCTCGAAGACTGCCTGAATAGCCTCTGTCAGGTCCTCCGACGGCAGGAAGGCGGCGTTCCAGGCCGAGACGTAGCGCAGACCTTCGGCTACTGCGGCGGAATTCCGTTGTCCCAGTACATCTTTCACGCCCTGCACCACCAGCGGCGGGTTCGCGGCGATTTCGCGGGCGGTGGCGTGGGCGGCTTCCAGTGCCGCCTCCTGGTCGGCGAAGACATCGTTGACCAGGCCGATCTTCTCCGCCCGGGCCGCGTCGATGTCCTTGGCCGTGAAGGCCAGCTCACGCAGGTGGCCCTCCGAGATGATCCCGGGCAACCGCTGCAGCGAACCCATGTCGGCAACGATGGCGACCTTCGCCTCACGCAGACTGAATTTCGCCTCCGCGCTGGCGTAGCGGATATCGGCGGCGGCGATCAGATCCAGGCCGCCGCCGATGCACCATCCGGAGACCGCGGCGATCACCGGTTTGCGGCATTCGGCGACGGCGGTGATCGAGGCCTGCAGGCGCCGGATATCGGCGAGGAAATCGGTCCGTGGGGCGGCCAGCGCGCGATCGGCCATCAGCGGGCCGAAGGTGCCGCTCATCGCGGGCAGGTCCAGGCCGTAGGAGAAGTGCTTCCCGGAGCCGGTGAGCACGATGGCCCGGATCTCGGCGTCGGCGTCGAGGCCGTGGAAGATTTCCGGCAGCTCCCGCCAGAAATCCGGGCCCATCGCATTACCTTTACCCGGCCCGGTGAGGGTCACCCGGGCGACGTGATCGTCGGTTTCAACGGTGAAAGCCTGCCAATCTGTCATCTGCCCAGCCTAAGCGGGCACAGCGAGCAGCGGGCGCCGCCCACCGGACCGGCTCCGGGGCACGGGATCGTCCTCGCCGGAAAACGGCCTCGTCCGGTGAGTGGGGAAAGCCACGCGGGACACTCCGTATCGCTCTACCCTGTGCCCATGCGCAGGTCGCTTCCACAGATAACCTGCCGGGTCTCGGATACTCTGATCGCCCGTGGTCACCACGGGTTGATCGTCACCGCGCCGGAATCGGCGACCGGTCCCGCCCAGACCGCCGTGGCGATGGAGGTGGAACTCGGGGCGCTCGTGCATTCGGAGGTCTTCCTACTCGGTGACGAGCCGATCCTGCTGCTGGTCTCGGCGGCGCACCGGGTCGATCCGGAACGAACCGGCGCGCGCCTCGAGGGCGCGCTCATCCCCGCACCACCCCATCTGGTGATGCGCTACACCGGCCAACTGCCCGGCAGTGTGGCGCCCGTCGGTCATCCGGCGAATCTGCCCACCTGGGTGGATTCGCGACTGTCGGGTCATCGCGAACTGTGGGCCGCCGGTGGCAGCCCGGGGACCGTCTTCCGTACCTCGTACACCGAGCTGTTACGGATCACCGCGGGACTGTCCCTCGACCTGGATTGACCTCGACCACCGCCCTCCCGGACAGTGGACCAGCGCGCCGCGGCGCGCCATTCCGGGCGTAGCGTCGGCGAGGTGACCGAAGTACCACGGCCCGATACCGGAATCCGGATTCCCGACGACCTCAGCGGTATCACCGCCGAGCAGTACCGCGCCTCGATGCGCCACTACCCGTCCGGCGTCACCATCGTGACGCTCGGCTCGGCCGCCGGTCCGGTCGGTTTCACGGCGACCTCGTTCGCCTCGCTGTCCCTCGACCCACCGCTCGTCTCGTTCAACATCAGCCACACGTCCTCCAGCCTGGAGGCGTTGACCGCCGCCGAGTCCGTGGTGATCCATTTCCTCGGCGAGCACCAGCGCCATCTGGCCCAGCGTTTCGCCCGGACCGCCGCGCACCGGTTCAGCGATCCCGCCCTGTGGAGTGCCCTGGACACCGGCGAACCGGTTCTGCACGGCACCCCACTGTGGCTGCGTACCACCGTGGAGCAGCTCATCCCGATCGGTGATCACACCTTCGTGGTCGGCCGGGTGGTCCGGGTGCACGACGACACCGGCGACGAAGCGTCCGCGGCTCCGCTGCTCTATTACAACGGCCGGTACTACCGGCCGACCCTGCTCGCCGACGACCTGGAATAGCGGGTCCCGCCCGCCCCCGCTGACATCGGGTGTTACCCGTGGCCGAGTAATCTGTTCACCCGGTCGACCGCTGTTTGCCGTGCGGTAACCCTCGTATGAGAGAACCAGTCCGTCGGCTGGGCGATGGAAGGTGGGCCGGACAGATGCGGACGCAGGTGGACGCGGAGAGCGCGTTACGGCGAGCCGAGGCCGCGCCACCGGCGCGCACCTTGGTCGATATCGTCGCCGAGACGACCGCGGCATTTCCCGACGCCCCCGCCATCGCCACAGCGGACCGCACCCTCACCTACGCGGAACTGCGCACCGAGATCGAGAACTCGGTGCGGGGCCTGGCCGCCGCCGGGGTGCGCCGCGGCGACCGGGTGGGCGTACGTATGCCCTCCGGCACCTGGGAGCTCTACCTCACCATCCTGGCGGTATTGCACGCCGGCGCGGCCTACGTCCCAGTGGACGCCGACGACCCCGAGGAGCGGGCCGGCCTGGTCTTCACCGAGGCCCGGGTGACGGCCGTGGTGACGGCCGACGGCATCCGGCCGGTGCCCGGACGCCCGGGCACAGAAGGCGGCGAAGCTGTCGACCCGACGCCGACGGTGGACGACGATGCCTGGATCATCTTCACCTCGGGTTCCACGGGCACTCCCAAGGGTGTCGCGGTGACCCATCGCAACGCGGCCGCTTTCGTCGACGCCGAGGCCCGCATGTTCCTCCGGGACGCGCCGCCCGGACCCGGCGACCGCGTCCTGGCCGGTCTCTCGGTCGCTTTCGACGCCTCCTGTGAGGAGATGTGGCTGGCCTGGCGACACGGCGCCTGTCTGGTGCCCGCGCCACGTGCGCTGGTGCGCACCGGCGCCGATCTCGGGCCGTGGCTGGTCCGGCAGGGCATCACCGTGGTATCCACCGTCCCGACCCTGGCCGCGACCTGGCCCGCCGAGGCTTTGGAATCGGTCCGGTTGTTCATCTTCGGCGGCGAGGCGGTCCCCCCGGAACTGGCCGAACGTCTCGCCGACCCCGACCGTGAGGTGTGGAACACCTACGGCCCCACCGAGGCCACCGTCGTCGCCTGCGCCGCGCTGCTGGACGGCATCGGGCCGGTGCGCATCGGTCTCCCGCTGGACGGCTGGGATCTGGTCGTGGTCGACGCCGACGGTGTACCGGTGGGCGAGGGCGAGACCGGTGAACTGGTGATCGGCGGCGTCGGACTGGCCCGCTATCTCGATCCGGCGAAGGACGCCGATAAGTACGCCCCCCTGCCCACGCTGGGCTGGGACCGCGCCTACCGCAGCGGCGACCTGGTCCGTAACGAGGAGGCCGGGCTGATCTTCCTCGGCCGGGCCGACGATCAGGTGAAGATCGGCGGCCGCCGGATCGAACTCGGCGAGATCGACAACGCGCTACAGCATCTGCCTGGGGTCGGCGGCGCGGCCGCCGCGGTGCGGGCCACGGCGACCGGTGCGCCGGTCCTGATCGGCTATCTCACCGGTGTCACCATGGACTACGACCTGGACGCCGCCCGTGCCCGGCTCGCCGGGCAGCTCCCGGCCCCGCTGATCCCCCGGCTGGTGGTCGTGCCGGAGTTGCCGACCCGCACCTCGGGCAAGGTCGACCGGAATGCCCTGCCCTGGCCCCTCGCCGACGCCGACAGCGCAACCGACCACGGACTCACCGGTACCGCCGCCTGGGTCGCACAGCTGTGGACCGATGTCCTGGGTGCCGAGATCACCGGCGCCGATGCGGATTTCTTCGCACTCGGCGGCGGTTCGCTGTCGGCGGCGCAACTGGTCACCGGGCTGCGGGCACGATACCCGCGGGTCACGGTGGCCGATGTGTACGACCACCCCCGACTCGGCGCGCTCACCGAACTACTCGACCAGAGCGCCCCGACCGCTGCCGCGCACGTCCGCCCGGTCCGCCCCACCCCGCCGTCGGCCCAGTGGATCCAGGTGCTGGCCACTGTCGCCCTGACGACGCTCACCGGCCTGCAATGGGTCACCTGGCTGGCCGTCGTCTCCGGGGTGGCCGCGTGGTTCGAGCTGCTGCCCTGGCTGCCGCGCCTGTCCTGGTGGTGGACCGCGCTGCTGTTCGGAATCTTCATCACCCCGCTCGGCCGGATGGCGATCTGTGTGGTGGGCGCCCGGACTCTGCTCGCGGGCGTGCGGCCGGGCAGTTACCCACGTGGCGGGTCAGTACATCTGCGGCTGTGGGCGGCGGTCCGGCTGTCGGAGGCCAGCGGGGCGGAGAACCTCTCCGGAGCACCGTGGATGGTGCCCTTCGCGCGCGCCCTCGGGGCGAAGGTGGGCCGGGGCGTCGATCTGCACACGCTGCCCCCGGTGACCGGCATGCTCGAACTGCGTGACGGGTGCAGCGTCGAACCCGAGGTCGACCTGTCCGGTTACTGGATCGATGGCGATACCGTACATATCGGTTCGATCGTGGTCGGCCGGGGTGCGGTGGTGGGTGCCAGGTCGGTGCTGCTGCCCGGGACGCGGATCGGCCGCGACGCCGAGATCGCCGCGGGTTCGGCGGTGTCCGGGAAGGTGAAGGCCGGTCAGGAATGGGCGGGATCACCGGCGGTGAAAGTGGGCAAGGCCCGGCACCGCTGGCCCGCGGAGACGCCGGAGCGGGCGGTGCAGTGGGTCCTGGCCTTCGGGATCGGTTCGCTCGGGCTGGGGGCGCTGCCGCTGTTCGGGCTCGCGGCGGGACTGGCCGTGATCGCCTGGAGCATCCGGGGCACCACCAGTTTCACGGACGCCCTGCTGCCCGGCTTCCTCTGGCTACCCGTCGCCACCATGGTCAGCCTCATGGTCTACGCCGTCGCGACCGTCGTCGCGGTGCGGCTGCTCGGTATCGGACTCACCGAGGGCTACCACCCGGTGCGCAGCCGGGTCGGCTGGCAGGTTTGGGCCACCGAACGCCTGCTGGACTCCGCCCGTACCTTCCTGTTCCCCCTCTACGCCTCGCTGCTCACCCCGATCTGGCTGCGCCTGCTCGGCGCGAAGGTCGGCAAACGGGTCGAGGCGTCCACTGTGCTGCTGCTGCCCAAGTTCACCACCGTCGCCGACGGCGCCTTCCTGGCCGACGACACCATGGTCGCAAGTTACGAGCTCGGCGGCGGCTGGTTGCGCATCGGCGAGGCGAAGGTCGGCAAACGCGCGTTCCTCGGCAATTCCGGCATGGCCGCGCCCGGCCGGCGGGTGCCGAAGAACGGGCTCGTCGCGGTGCTGTCGGCGGCGCCGACCAAGGCGAAGGCCGGCTCGTCGTGGCTGGGCAGCCCGCCGGTCCGGTTGCGTCGGGCCGCGGGTACCGCCGATACCGACCGCACCTTCGATCCACCGCTGCGGTTGCGCGTCTTCCGCGCCGCGTTCGAAACCTGCCGCCTCGCCGCGGTCGTGGTGACCTTCGCCATCGGCCTCGGCGTCCTGCTGGCGCTGGCCCGGCTGGCCGACCGTTTCGGCTATCCGGCGGCGGCGCTGCTGTCCGGGGTGGTGCTGATGGTCGCGGGCGCGGTGGCCTGCGCGAGCGCGGTCACCGCGAAATGGGTGCTGGTCGGGCGGATCCGGGCCGGTGAGCATCCGCTGTGGAGTTCGTTCGTCTGGCGCAACGAGGTATCGGATGCGTTCGTGGAAACCGTCGCGGCGCCCTGGTTCGCGCGTGCGGCAACCGGTACGCCCGTACTGAACCTCTGGTTGCGCGCGCTCGGCGCGAGAATCGGCCGCGGGGTATGGTGCGAATCCTATTGGCTTCCGGAGGCGGACCTGGTGACACTCGGTGACGGCGCGACCGTGGAACGCGGCTGCGTGGTGCAGACACATCTGTTCCACGACCGCATCATGGCCATGGATTCCGTGACCCTGGAGCCCGGCGCCACCCTCGGGCCGCACTGCGTCGCCCTGCCCGCCGCCACCCTCGGCGCGGCCGCCACCGTGGGCCCGGCCTCGCTGGTGATGCGCGGCGATACCGTACCGGCCTCCACCAGATGGTGGGGCAACCCCATCGCCCCCTGGACCGGCCCGGCGGCAGACCCCGAATCCGACCAGGACACGGCCGGCTGATGGGGAGCAGGTTCTACGACGCCCCCATCGACGACTATCTACCGCAGAACGGGAACAGGGGCTATCGGGTATCGCGGTACGAACTGGACCTGAATTACAAGGTGGCCAGTAACCGGCTCGCCGGGCGGGCGGTGATCACCGCCGTCACCACCGCCGAACGCCCACGTTTCTCGGTCGACCTGTCCCAGGCGCTGGCGGTGTCGAAGGTGCTGGTCAACGGCGCCAAAGCCGGTAAGTACACCCATCAGCGCGGCAAACTCACCGTCACCCCGCGCGAGCGGATACCCGCGGGCGGAATCCTGCAACTGGTCGTCCAGTACGCCGGCGCCCCGAAACCGGTCCGCGGACCCTGGGGTGAGGTCGGCTGGGAAGAACTCACCGAGGGGTCGCTGGTGGCCGGCCAGCCCAACGGCGCCGCGTCCTGGTTCCCCTGCGACGACCATCCCAGTTCCAAGGCCAGCTACCGGATCGCCATCACCACCGATACCCCGTACTTCACCCTCGCCAACGGCGAACTGGTCGGTAAACAGACCAAAGCCGGCCAGACCACCTGGGTCTACGAACAGACCGAGCCGATGGCGAGCTACCTGGCCACCGTGCAGATCGGGCGCTACCGCAGACATCAACTCACCGACCGGCGCACGCCCGTCCCGATCCACGCGGTGATACCGACGTCGCTGCGCGCGGCCTTCGATCACGATTTCGCCCGCCAACCCGAGATGATGTCGGTATTCAGCGACCTGTTCGGCCCGTATCCGTTCCAGAGCTATTCGGTCGTGGTCACCGAGGACGAACTCGAGATCCCGATCGAGGCGCAGGGCATCTCCATATTCGGCGCCAACCACTGCGACGGCCGCCGCGGCGCCGAACGCCTGGTCGCGCACGAGCTCGCCCACCAATGGTTCGGCAACAGCCTCACCATCCAGCACTGGTGCGATATCTGGTTGCATGAGGGTTTCGCCTGCTACGCGGAGTGGATCTGGTCGGAAGCCGCCCGCGGGCCCAGCGCCGATCAGCTGGCCCGCGCGGCATGGCACACCTTGCGCCGGGAGCCGCAGAACATCGTGGTCGGTGATCCGGGACCTGAGCTGATGTTCGACGACCGGGTCTACAAACGGGGTGCCCTCACGCTCCACGCACTGCGGCTGGAGCTGGGTGATACCGCGTTCTTCCGGCTCATCCGCGATTGGACTGCCCGGCACCGGCACGCCTCGGTCTCCACCGAGGAGTTCACCGATCTGGTCGGCCACTACAGCGTGACGCCCATGCAGCCGCTGTGGCAGGAATGGCTCTATGCCGAACCGCTGCCGCAACTGCCGCCGATCGGTGGGAGCGCGGGTCAGAAAACCAGGTAGCGACCCGCGAGCTGTTCGATGAGCGGATCGTCCTCGGCGACGCTGTTCAACGCCTCGAGGTCGGTGACCACCGAGATGAGCCGTGGATCCTCCGGTTCGGCACCCTCCGGGCCGTCCTCGGTCAGTTGCCGCAACAATTTGTCGCGTACCCGGTCTTTGAGTGAATCGCGCATCTGTACCTCGTCTGTCAGACCGGCGTCAGCCAGGTGCCCCAGGGGGTATTGCGCACTACCGTGTAGACGGCGATCGAGCCGAGCAGCGTCCACATCGTGAGGCTGCTGATCCCGGGTACGCGGGGCCCTTCACCTCGCCATGCGCGCAGCGCCCAATCGCCCACCCACAACACGTAGAGCGTCAACACCGGCAGCGCCAGCAGGTTGCTGTGCAGGGAATCGACGATATGTCCCTCGGTCAGGTTGTGTACTGCGCGCATACCCCCGCAACCCGGGCAGTACACACCGAACAGGGCATAGACCGGGCACAGCCCGTACGAGCCCTCGATATGCGGGTCACGGACGTGCAGCAACAGCACCGCCACCGCCCCCGCGGCCGCCGCCGCCCCGGGCAGCAGCAATCCACGCCACCCGGACAACCCGGCGCCACCACTATCCGGCGCGGCCGCTGCCGGAACCCCTGGGCCCACCAGCTTGCGTGGATCTGCTGCGTCCGAGTCGTTCACGACATTCACGGTAGTCGCGGCCCGTGGGTTGACGCCACAACCTCCGGAGGTGCTTGCTCCGGTTGCATCGAAACCGGCACCGGATGCATCGGAACAGGCATAGAACGTCGGCGGGATGGGCAACCTGGAGTTAACAGAGCCCTGCACCGGCCCGATATTCGGGACAACAACAACACCCCGGATGAAGCGAACCGGAACGGCGCTTGCTCTTGTAAGCACCCAGCTTGCAGGGCTACCGTGTCAGCAGGCACAAAGGAGTGTTCTGATGCTGGTGAAATCGATAACCGCGCTGTCGCAGGCGCATCAAGGCGCTCTGACCGCCCCGTACCGAGCTACATTGCGCGCGCGCCGATTTCGGACGGCTCACTACAACGCGCCGGCCGCCCATCCCGAGGTCGTTCCCGTCACCACCGTCGACGGCGCCCGCCTGCGTGTACATTCCTACGGCCCCGCCGATGCCGAGCCGATCGTGCTCATCCACGGCTGGAGCTGCTGTATCGAGTACTGGCACCCCCAGATCAACGCCTTCGCCGACCGCTACCGCGTAATCGCCTACGATCAGCGCGGCCACGGCGACAGCACCCTCGGGCGCACACCGTTGGGCGACCGCACCCTGGCCGACGATCTCGCCGCCGTCCTCGACGCGACGCTGCGCCCGGGTCAGCAGGCCCTGCTGGTCGGGCACAGCATGGGCGGCATCACCCTGCAGGCCTGGGCCGCTCGCCATCCCGAACAGGTGGACCGGCGGGCCCGCGCGGTCGTGCTGGCCAACACCACCTCGGGCAATATTCGCTACGACACCGATCTGCTGCCGCTGCTGAACAAACCGCTCAGCCTGGGAAGCCAGCCGCTGAGCCTGCTCGGGTCGCCGATCCGGCTGCCGATGATCGTCGCGGAGTCCATCCTCACCACACCCCTGCCCCTGCCCGGCGGCTGGGCGGCCCGCGAGATCCTGAAAGAACGCATCATGGCCCGCGGCGCCACCAACGAGCAGGCCGAATTCGCCCTGAACATCGTGCGTTCGTGCCGTCCGCTGGCGCGCGGCCGGCACGCCGCGATCCTGGCGGATCTACAGCTGGGGGCGGCCGCGGCGAATCTGAGCGTGCCCACCACGATCATCGCCGGCCGCTACGACCGGCTGCTACCAGAACGGATGTCGCGCCTCATCGCCGACACCATGATCGAGGCCGGCCATCGGCCCGATTACCAGGTCTGGCCCACCGGCCACCTGGGCAATATCGAGCGGATCGACCATTTCAACAATGAGCTGACCGCCATTCTGGACCGCACCAGCCCCCGGTCCGCGGCCGCGGGCTGAGCGGGAAGTCCCCGAGTCCGGTCAGTGTCGCCCGGCTCGGCGGACCCTCCGCACCGGTCGGCCGCCGCCGCACGGACCGGAATATCGCTTGCGGCGCGTCGTTGCACGCAATGGCGACCGCAACCGATAGGACTGGACTATGCGCGCAGCGACCTACGACCGCTACACCACCGACAACAGCGATATCCAGGTGCGTGACCTGCCGAAACCCAAAGTCTTCCCGGGTTCGGTACTGATCGAGGTGCGCGCGGCCGGCGTGAACCCGGTCGACTGGAAACTGATGTCGGGTGCGCTGGACGGTCTGATCGATGCGACCTTTCCGGTGATCCCGGGCTGGGATGTCGCCGGGATCGTGGTCGGCAAGGGCACGGACACGCCGGAATTCGAGGTCGGTGACGAAGTTCTGGCCTACGCCCGCAAAGACGTCCTCAAGGACGGCACCTTCGCCGAACTGGTCGCCGTCCCGGCGGCGCGGGTGGCCCGCAAACCGGCGGATCTGCCCTGGGAGCAGGCGGGCGCGCTGCCCCTGGCCGGTGGTACCGCCCTGCGCACGCTCGATCTTCTCCAGGTCACCGCCGAGGACACCGTGCTCATCCACGCCGCGGCGGGCGGGGTGGGCAGCCTGGGCGTCCAGATCGCCCGGGCGCGCGGCGCCCGGGTCCTGGGTACCGCCTCCGAACGCAACCACGATTTCCTGCGCGAGCTCGGTGCCGAACCGGTGGCCTACGGAGAGGGCGTGATCGAACGCATCCGTGAACTCGCCCCGGACGGTGTGCAGGCGGTGGCCGATTTCGTCGGCGGCCAGCTCGACACCACCCTGGCCGTCCTGGCCGTGAACGGGCGCCACGCCTCGATCGCCGACGGCTCGGTGACCGAACACGGCGGCCACGCGGTCTGGGTCCGCCCGGACGGCACCCAGACCCAGCGCCTGGCCGACCTCGCCACCAAGGGCGACCTCGTGGTCCCGGTCGCGGCGACCTTCTCCCTGGAGGAAGTCGGCGACGCCTTCGCGGCGGGCCGGTCGGGCCACACCCGCGGCAAGAACGTCATCGTGCTCTGACGTCGTCGCCACGAGTTCGGTACGGCAATCCGGCGAGACAGGACAGCGACCGCAACCCCGAGAGGGCATGACGTGCCTTCACCCAGGTCTTTCACGCCTGAAACTGCGGAGGCAAGACCGGCCCGGCCGGTGCCGCAGACAAGCGCGGGTGGCCGGGCGGACGTTCGTCCCGCCCGGCCACCCGGAAACGTCGCACTCAGGCAGTGACCAAGGTGACGAGCAATGCGACCAGAGCGAGGGCCTGCAGGATCACCCGCGGGTAGAGAATACTGTCCCAGCGCTCCTGCAACGCACGGGCATTCGGCGGAATCACACCGGATCGAGCGGCGGCCTTCTGTGCCGCGTTGATCGGCTTGGCGATCCGCGCGTACAGGACGAGCCACACCACGAGGGCGAGCACCGCCAGACCCGCGGCGACAGCGGCGGCGGCAGCGCCGGTCAGGACGGCGACGACCGCGGCCGCCAACGCCGCCACCACTCCGGTGATACCGACCGGCGGCATACGCGAATCCGCGTAGTAATGCCCCCAGCCCGCACTGAGGGTCATGGTGGCGTCGTCGAGCCGGCGATAGACCGACCGCATGACCAGCGCACCCAAGATATCGGTGCCGTAGACGATGGCATTGGCGAGAACCGCGACGGCGGCGAGGATCTGAATGGACACAGACATGGCAGGCTCCTGAATACTACGAATTTCGACTGATAGCGGACAAATCCGGCAGCTACGCCGGCATGGGGGCGGACGCAGCGGGCTCGCGGATCAGCAGCAGTCCGGTGAGGCCGACGAGCAGTGCCGTGAGACCGTGGATCCCGAAGGCGGCTGCCATGGAGCCGTCGTAGGCCAGCACGGTGGTCATATCGCCGATCGGGATCAGCGCCACGACGAGCATGACGACCCCCAGCGCGAAACGCTGCCCGAGCGCCAGCAGCGCGAGGATGAGGATCCCGCAGACCGTGTCGCGTACGCCCTTCAGATTCATGAAGGCCGCGGCGTCACCGGTCGGCCACTCGGGCAGCCCGAATCCGGTGGCGATGGACTCGGGAGCGATCAGGTAGCCGATCCCGATGTAGAGGATGAACGCCGCCCCGATCAGCGACAGTGCGGTGGCGAGACGCCGAGTGGTGATCATGATTGCTCCGAAATCTAGCAGTGCTATGCGTTGGAGCAACACTAACGCGGCCCGACCCTTTTGTCTAGCGGTGCTAGAGTTTCGAGCATGAGTATTCAGAAAAGACGGGAACGGGAGCGGGCGGAACGCCACCGGCTGATCATCGATACCGCGCGCGAACTGGCGGAGACCGAAGGCTGGGATGCGGTGACCGTCCGCAAGCTGGCCGACCGCATCGAATACAGCCAACCCGTCCTCTACAGCCATTTCGCCGGCAAACGCGCCATCGTCACGGCCGTCGCCGAGGACGGCATCGCCGAACTCGCCGCGGCTCTGCACCGCGCCCGGACCACCGCCGAGTCGGAGGCCGACGCACTGGCGGCCCTCGCCCGCGCCTACATCGAATTCGCCACCGAGCATCCCGCCGTCTACGACGCCATGTTCGCCATGTCCACAGATCTGAAGTTCGGCCCCGAGGCCACCCAAGTCCTACGCGACGCGTTCGCCGAACTGGTCGCCGCCCTGGCCCCCTTCGCCGGCGACCACGACGTGGAAACCTTCACCGAAACCGGCTGGAGCGCCCTGCACGGCCTGGCCACCCTCGAACGCGGCCAACGCCTGCGCCCGGGCCTGCGCGAAAACCGGCTCCAAATCCTCAGCCGGCTCTTGGAGCAGACCGGCTCCGCGCAGCACTCATGACCCGCCGGGACGTCCGCTCAACCGAAGAACGCCCAGATCACCCCGAGCGCAACGGTCACCAGCGGCGCCGCCCCCTGCTTGACCGCCGACGCGCGCTTGTCCGGAGACGAGAGCAGCAGCACCAGCGCGGCACCCAGCATCGCCCCGGTACCGGCGAAGATCAACGCCACCCCGATACCTCGATCCCCGGCTGTCGCCACCACGATCCCCACCGCCGCGATGATCGCCAGGAACAGGTTGTAGAAGCCCTGATTGAAGGCCAGCTCCCGGGTCGCCGCAGCTTCCTCGGCACTGGTGCCGAACACACCCCGCGCCGCACCGGTCCACGCGAACGACTCCAAATACCAGATGTAGACATGAAGTAGCGCCGAAACCGTCGCGAACACTGCGATAGCGATGAGCACGAGCACCGACACTAGTCCAGCAGCCACCGCGACCAGCGGTTATCGCCGAAACACCAACCGGCGGGTCGGTCGACCGGCGGCGGCCGACGCCGACGCCGCACGCCTCCCCCGGTGACCCGGCCCGGATTACGCCACGTCCTCGAACCTCTACAAGCCACGGAGTCGTCGCAAAGCGCTCCGCGGCGGTTCTACCGCTGCGTCACTACCTGCCATGATGGCCGGCGCTGTAGCTCCCGACCTTGTGTACTACCTGCCTGTCCCGCACGGGGATACGCATTCGATGACGGGTTCGGTGGCGTGGGATGTGTTGCTGGGCCTGATTCTGTGATGCCTCGTTCGAGTAGCCGCTTCTGGCTCTGGCGCCGAACGGATTACGGAGCCGAGTTCCCGGGATCGACACAGTATTCCGCCCGTGGCCCGAAACTCTGACAACCATCGTGGCGATACTGCTGGGCGCAGCCACTTCGACAGATCGACCTGATCGGTTCGGCGCGTTTTCAGGCTGCCGCGGCTTCGACGAGCCGCCGTGATGCCGTGGGCCACCGCGGGTGTTCGGCGTCGATGACGTAGGCGTGGGTGTGCCGGTAGTAGCGGGCGTCCACACGTACGGCGTCGCCGAGACGCGCCGGGTCGATGGTGCCGACCTCATGCAGGTGGGTCAGCACCTCGGGATCGTGACGCGGCCACAACCGCAGTGCCGCAGCGAATCCGGTGGCACCGAGAATCGCGAAGACCACCCAGGTCGTGGTGAAACCGGTAGCGGTCGTCAGCCATCCGGCGATCGGGTAGGTGAGCAGCCACGCCGTGTGCGAGAGCGAGAACTGGGCCGCGAACAGCGCGGGACGGCCGGCCGGCCGGGACGAACGGCGCAGCACCTGCCCGGTGGGTGTCAGGATCGCCGCGGTGCCCGCACCGATGCCGGCCCATACCGCGATGGCGGCAGCTCCGCGCCAGTCACCGGAGTCGGCGAACGACAGGGCGATGGCCGATCCGAGTGCGGCGAGCAAGGTTACCGCGCCGGTGAGCATGATCGGTCGGGCACCGCGGCGATCGAGGACGCGGGGAAGCGCCAGGGCGACGAGCATGGTCCCGAACCCGTTGGCGGCCAGCAACAACGCGACGCCGGACTGGGTGCGGCCGAGGACATCACGGACATAGTTGACCGTGTTGACCATCACCACGGATCCGGCGGCCGCGACGACGAGATTCAACCCGAGCAGGCCGCGCAGTCGCGGCGTGCCCGCGAAGATGCGCACTCCAACCGTGATCCGTTCGCGGAAGGAACCCCCGGTCGCGGCCGTCATGTTCGGGATACGGGCGGTGATCACCAGCCCGGCCGAGACCGCGAAGCCCATCGCGGTGCCGACGAACAACCAGTGGAAGCTCATCAATGTGAGTGCAACGGCGGCCAGCATCGGACTCAACAGGGTCTCCATGGTTGCGGCCAGCTGGGCCGCCGACAGGGCGCGCGTGTATTCGCGCTCATCGGGCGCCTGCTGCCGATGACCACCCTGATCATGCTCGGCATGATCGTGCTGGCGCCCCGCGCCATGCAGCGGTTCGGCGTCAAGCCGATGATCGTGGCCGGGCTGACCGTGCTCGGACTCGGCCTGGCGATCATGTCGCTCGTGCGTCCGACCGGGAACTTCTGGATGGACGTCCTGCCGGCCTCGCTGGTCGCGGCCGCCGGGATGTCACTGGCCTTCGTGCCGTCGCTGGGCACCGCCATCTCCGCGGCCCGCCCCGAAGAGGGCGGCCTGGCCTCGGGCATCGTCAATGTGAGCTACCAGGTCGGCTCAGCGCTGGGACTGGCGGCCATGACCGCAGTCGCCGCCTCCTTCGGCGCCGACCGCATCGACAGTCCGCCGGACCTCACCAACGGGTTCTCGGCGGCATTCATCGGCGCCGCCGTCATCGCTCTCACCGGCGCCGCCGTCACGGCGGGCCACCATGCGCCGCACCGAACCGGCGGCGTAGCCGGCCGGCAAAACCCGGAACGTAGTGAACAAGAAGGGAAACAGCGAGATGAACACAACAACGCTCAACGTCACGGGGATGACCTTCGGATGCTGCGCCGGCAAGGTACGCGACAAAGTCGGCCGGATCGCGGGCGTCCGGACAGTCGATGTGGATGTGGCCGGAGGTCTGGTCACCATCACCGCCACGGAGCCGGTCCACCGAGACGCGGTCGCCACGGCAGTCCAGGAGGCAGGCTTCGCCCTCGCCGAATGAGCACGAATCACGACCGGTGCCACACGCCCGATACGGATGGGTGGCACCGGTCGTTTCGGTACCGAGGTCGTTTCGGTACCGAGAGCACAGGCAGAGCATCCGCTTTCGTTGGCCGACCACGGGATAGGCATCCATGGTCGTGGGTCACTGTGGACACCATTACGACGACGAGTATTCCCATGTTGCCGAAGCCGATGATGCGGAGATGTCGATAATGGCTTGTCGGCTCCGCCCGGGGCAGATGCGGCCACCTTGGCCGCACTTACACAAAGGAGGCCCGACATGGCGATCCAGCGTATGGACAACGTGCTGATCGTTGTCGAGGATCTGGACACTGTCATCGCGTTCTTCGTCGAACTCGGCATGGAACTGGAAGGCAAAGGCCCACTCGAGTGGCGTGGGGCAGAACGCGTCATCGGACTCGACGATGTCCAGCAGGATGTGGCCATGCTGCGGATCCCGGACGGCCCCGGCCGAATCGAGCTGGCCAAGTTTCACAGACCGAAGGCGATCACCCCCGAACCGAAAGACGCACCGGCGAATACGCTGGGTATCCGTCGCATGATGTTCGCCGTCGACAACCTCGACGACGTCATCGCCCGCCTGCGTAACCACGGCGCCGAACTCGTCGGTGAAGTGGCGCAGTACGAGAACATCTACCGGCTCTGCTACGTCCGTGGCCCCGAGAACATCATCGTCGGATTGGCCGAACAGCTCGGCTGAAAACCGTGGGGCGGGTCCGGCCCGTCGAACGCCTCTACCTCCTGAAGGGCCGGGTCGGCGGCAGATAACGCGGACCGAACACGAAAGGCCCTTTCCTGCGATCCGGAAAGGGCCTTTGACCTGGAGCCGCCTAGGAGAATCGAACTCCTGACCTTTTCATTACGAGTGAAGCGCTCTACCGACTGAGCTAAGGCGGCGTGCCTTTCGGCGTGGCGAGTCTATCGTCTCCCACCTGGGAACGCGAAAACGGCTGGTCAAGAGGTTTGCGCGATAAGGGTGGCGGCCATGGCGGCGACCGCGAAACGCGGCTTGACGTTATGGTCGAGGGCTTCGCGGCAGGCGAGAACGGCGTCGATGGCGCGGAGCAGGCCCTCGGGGCGGACTCGTTCGGCCAGCTCGCGGGCGCGGTCGGCCATATCTGGGTGGGTCATGGTGATGCCGGCGGGGTCGCCGAAGGCGATGGCGAGGGCGTCGCGGTAGAGGCCGGCGATGTCGAGGAGGGCGCGGTCGAGGGCGTCGCGGCCGGTGCGGGTGGCGCGGGATTTCTGTCGGCGCTCGAGGTCCTTGAGGACGCCGGCCGAGCCGCGGGTGGCGCTTGCGGCGCCTTTACCTGTGCCACCGGCGCCGAGGGCGGTGGCGAGTTCTTCGCGTTCGCGTTCGTCGCGTTCGGCGCTGAGCTGTTTCGCCTCGTCTTCGGCGGCCTTCACCAGTTCGTCGGCGGCGAGGTAGGCGGTGCCGCGGGCCACCGCGGTCACGAGATCCAGGGCGCGGCGGCGGCGGGCGCGGGCCTCGTCGTCGGTGGCGAGGCGGCGGGCGCGGCCGATATGACCGCCGCTCACGGCGGCCGCCCAGTCGGCGGTTTCCGGATCGAGGCCGTCGTGTTCACGCAGGATCCGGGCTATCGCCGGAGCCGCCGGGGTGATCAGGTGGATGTGCCGGCAGCGGGAACGCAGGGTGACGGAGATGTCCTCCGGATCCACCGAAGGGGCGCACAGCAGGAACACGGTCCGCTCGGGCGGCTCTTCCACCACCTTGAGCAGCACGTTGCCCGCGGCCTCGGTGAGCCGGTCGGCGTCCTCGATCACCACTACCTGCCAACGGCCGGTGCTCGGGCGCCGGGCCGCGATCTGCACGATGCCGCGCATTTCCTTGGTGGAGATACTCAGCCCCTCGGGGACCACCCGGCGGACATCGCCGTGGGTGCCGGCCATGGTGGTGGTACAGGCGTGGCAGCGGCCGCATCCGGGCTGTTCGGGGTCGGTGCACTGCAGCGCGGCAGCGAAACACAGGGCGGCCACCTCACGGCCCGCTCCCGGCGGGCCCGTGAACAGCCACGAATGCGTCATGGCGCCCTCGGCCACACCGGATCGGGCGGCGACCGCGGCGGCGGTCAGATCGGCGGTCACCGCACCCTGACCCACGAGACGCTCGAAGACACCCACCACGCTCACACCCTAATACGCTCGACCGACCACAACCGGCCACCGGGGCACACTCATCGACAAACGCTCAGGACGGATACGGCAGCGCTGCACACGACCCTCCCGGAGCCGGGTCCGGTCGAATCACCGGGATGCGCCGACCGAGAACCCCGACCGGCCCCCGTGGTCACCGCGTAGATCGCGCCGGCCTTCGCCGCCGACAGTTCCCCGAGTACGGCTCGTCACCGTCTTGCTCACTGCACCGGAGCTCGCCGGCCGGCCTATCCGGCCCGCTGCGCGGTGGTGTTCGCCCCATCCAACTGTTCGCGGATGATATCGGCGTGCCCGCTGTGGTGGGCGATCTCACGGAGGATGTGCAGGATCAGGAACCGCGCGGACCACCACACGCGGCCGGGTACCCATGGGTTGGTGGGCGTGGGAATCGAGGCGTCCAGATCGTCCACGGCGCGCACGAGTTCGGCGGTGTTCGCGGCGACGCGCTCCCATTCGGCGAGCAGACCGGCGACCGTCTCGTCGTCGGCGATGATGTATTCGCCCTCGTAGTCCTCGAGTTTCTGTTCCGCGTTCTCGTCCCGCTCGACGAGCACCGTCGTCCACTCCCGTTCACAGCGGATGATGTGATGCAGCAGCCCGCCGAGGGTCAGGTCGCTCGCGGTGGTCCGCTGCCGCGCCTGCTCGTCGTCGATACCCCGCAGCGTTATCCGGAACATCTCCCGCTGTTCGTCGAGCAATTGGACGAGATCCTCGCGTTCCCGGCTACCGGGCATCGGCGCTCCTTGTCTTGGACGATATTCGCGCGCGACGTTACTGCGACGCTCCGACCGGAAGCGAGCCTAGTCGTCGCTCGCCGCGGCCGACCGGCCCGCGGACTGCTTCGCCGGGGCCTTCTCGGCAGGAGCCTTCTTGGCCGTCGTCTTCTTCGCGGCCGCTTTCGCGGTGGTCGTCTTCTTCGCCGCGGTAGTGGTCTTCTTGGCGGCGGCCTTCTTGGCCGGGGCCTTCTTGGCGGGAGCCTTCTTGGCCGCCTTCTTCACCGGACCGCGCGCCCGCCGGTCCGCCAGCAGTTCGGAGGCGCGTTCGTCGGTGATGGACTCCACTTCGTCGCCCTTGCGCAGGCTGGCGTTGGTCTCACCGTCGGTCACATAGGGCCCGAAGCGCCCGTCTTTGATGACCATCGGCTTCCCGGTGGCGGAATCATTGCCGAGTTCCCGGAGCGGCGCGGCTGCCGCGGCCTGTCTACCTCTGCGTTTGGGTTCGGCATAAAGCTTGAGGGCGTCGTCGAGGGTCACCGTGAAGATCTGGTCCTCGGTGGCCAGCGACCGCGAATCGGTGCCTTTCTTCAGATACGGCCCGTACCGGCCGTTCTGCGCGGTGATCTCCTCACCGGAGGCCGGGTCGTTGCCGACCACGCGCGGCAGCGACAGCAGTTTCAACGCGTCCTCGAGGGTGACCGTGGCCGGGTCCATAGATTTGAACAGGGACCCGGTGCGCGGTTTCGGCGCGTTCTTCTTCGCGGTCTTCTTGGCCGCCTGGTCCTCGTCGGTCTCCGGCAGGATCTCGGTGACGTAAGGGCCGAAACGCCCTTCCTTGACCACGATTTCGTGACCGTTGTCCGGGTCGTTGCCCAGGGTGCGGCCCTCCTGCGGAGTGGCGAAGAGTTTCTCCGCCACCTCCGGGGTGAGTTCGTCGGGCGGCAGGTCATCGGGGAGATTGGCGCGCTGGGAGGTCGGTTCGGCATCCGGCTTGTCGGGGTCGGCGACCATGCGTTCCAGATACGGCCCGTACCGGCCGACCCGCACCACCACATCGCGACCGGCGTCGTCGCTGAAGAGTTTGATGGAGTTGATCAGGCGGGCATCGATATCGTCGAGCCGCTCCCCGACCATCCGCTTCAGACCGCCGGACCGCGCGACCGAGCCCTCGGCGCCGTCGTCGCCACCGAAGTAGAAGCTGGACAACCAGTTTCCGCGCTGCGCCCGGCCGCCGGCGATGGCGTCCAGGTCGTCTTCCATGGCGGCGGTGAAGTCGAAATCGACCAGGCGGCCGAAGTACTGCTCGAGCAGTCCGGTCACCGAGAAGGCCACCCAGGACGGCACCAGCGCGCTACCGCGTTTGTAGACGTAGCCGCGGTCGAGGATGGTCTTGATGATCGACGAATAGGTGGACGGCCGCCCGATCCCGAGCTCCTCCAGCGATTTGATCAGCGAGGCCTCGGTGTAGCGGGCGGGCGGGTTGGTGCTGTGGCCGTCGGGGTTCAATTCCACGGCAGTGACGCCCTCGCCCTCGGCGAGCTGCGGCAACCGGGTCTCGGCGTCGTCGGACTGGCCGCCGGCCTCCTCGTCGACACTTTCCACATAGGCCTTCAGGAAGCCCGGGAAGGTGATGGTGCGACCCGAGGCGGAGAACACGCATTCCTCGCCGGTACCGGCGGTGCCGGTGATCCGCAGAGTGAGGGTGGTGCCCCGGGCGTCGGCCATCTGCGAGGCGACGGTGCGCTGCCAGATCAGCTCGTAGAGCCGGAACTCGTCGTTGTCCAGCCGCGCGTGCAACTGGCCCGGGGTGGCGAACGTATCACCCGCGGGACGGATGGCCTCGTGCGCTTCCTGCGCGTTCTTCACCTTCCGGGTGTACTGCCGGGCGGTGGGGTGCACGAATTCGGCACCGTAGAGCTGGGTGGCCTGGGTGCGCGCGGCATTGATCGCCGAATCCGACAGCGTGGTCGAGTCGGTACGCATATAGGTGATGTAGCCGTTCTCGTACAGCCGCTGCGCGGTGCGCATGGTGCGTTCCGAGGTGAACCGCAGCTTGCGGCCGGCCTCCTGCTGCAGCGTGGAGGTCATGAACGGCGCATAGGGTTTGCGGGTGTAGGGCTTGGACTCGGCGGAGGTCACCACCAGATCGGCGCCGCGCAGGGCCTCGGCCAGGCGACGGGCCCGGGCCTCGTCCAGGACCAGCGCCCGGGAATCGGTCTTGAGCCGGCCGTCGGACCCGAAATCGCGACCGGTCGCGACCCGCGAGCCGTCCACATCGACGAGGCGGGCGGCGAAGACCCGTGGATTGGCGGAGTCGGCTTCGCCGCCGGCATCCAGTTTCGCGGCGATATCCCAGTACTCCGCCGACCGGAACGCCATCCGTTCCCGCTCGCGCTGCACGATCACCCGGGTCGCCACGGACTGCACCCGGCCCGCCGACAACCGCGGCATGACCTTCTTCCACAGCACCGGACTGACCTCGTAGCCGTACAGGCGGTCCAGGATGCGGCGGGTTTCCTGCGCGTCGACCAGGTCGTTGTCCAGATCGCGGGTGTCGGCGGCGGCCGCGCGGATCGCCGGCTCGGTGATCTCGTGGAAGACCATCCGCCGGACCGGCACCTTCGGCTTCAGCGTCTCCAGCAGATGCCAGGCGATGGCCTCGCCCTCGCGGTCGGGGTCGGTGGCCAGATACAGCTCGTCGGCGTCGGCCAGCAGACCCTTGAGTTCGGTGACCTTGCCCTTCTTCTCCGGGCTGACGACATAGATGGGTTCGAAGTCGTTGTTGACGTCCACCCCGAGCCGCGCCCAGTCCTGGCCCTTGTACTTGGCCGGAACATCGGCCGCACCGCGCGGCAGATCCCGGATATGGCCGACCGATGCCTCGACCGTATAGTCCCGCCCCAGGTAGGGCGCGATTTTGCGGGCCTTCGTCGGGGATTCGACGATGACGAGACGACGCACGGGACGACCCGCCTCGGCTGCGTTTCGGTCTCGTGTTGCCACCGGCGAATCCCTTTCCTTCTCGACCCGCTGAACACTGCTCGGTACGCAGGACGCGGCTGATTGAGCAGATGGTGACGCCTTACATCACCACCAGTCACGTTTATACCTTGACGCCGCGCGTGGTCGAACGGTTGCGACCATCGGGCGATGGCGCGTCGATGCCGTTCAGTATGCAGGGCCGCGCCGACAGCCGGCACGCACGGTGTGTCACGAATCCACGCAGTATCGAGTTGACCGGTGTGCACGAAGGCCGATCCGCCTCCGGCCCGCGCGTGGCGCGGAGCACGTTCGACGGATACGAGTGGCGGGCGATCGGGGTGCTCTCGCTCGGCGCGGCACGCCACCCTCCGGTCCCGGTCGGCGCCACACTACCCGCCGAGCACCGGGCGAGGGTCGGTTCCGGAAAGCTCGCGTCCGCAATAGACGCGGAACTCCGCGATGAGCACGCCGGGTGCGGACCGATGTGCGCCGAGGGCACGGGTTCGGCGCACACACCGGCGCGTGGACGTCTCCCCGGCCCGGCTGCGCCGATATGCCGAACGCGCATGGCAGACGCACCGGTGTGCGGCGGACGCACAAGCGCGGCCTCCACCCGGAAACCGCCGGAATCGACGAACGACATATCCGCCCGGGTGCCGTTCGAGCGCACGGCGAGAGCCAATGCTCGCGAACACACGGGTGGGGTGGACACTCCGGCGTGCGGCGGCCACGGACTCCGAGCCGATACCCGGCTGCACCGAGCGCGCACCGCCGGAGCGGATGCCTGGCCGAGTCCGGCCGGCGCGGCCGACCGGTATGCCGAGGCCGGACGCGAGGGCGCGGCCGAAGCGGATACGGAGGTACGCAATGGCTGCTCAACCGGAACAGATGCCCGGGTACACAAAGAGCGCACCATCGGAATAGACACCCGGATACGCACAAGGTCCATGGCCGGAGCCGATGCCCGAGCATGCAAAAAGCGCATGGCCGGAGCGAATGCGGAGGTACGCATACTCCACATATAGTTCGTCCCTCGCTCCCGTTACGGGAGGCGAGGGACGGACTGGGAGGTGGACTCGCTCAGCTGAGCGCGCGAACTCCGGTGGCCTGGGGGCCCTTGGTGCCCTGGCCAACCTCGAACTCGACCTTCTGATTTTCTTCGAGGGTACGGAAACCCGAACCCTGGATCTCTGAATAGTGGACGAAGACGTCCGCAGAGCCGTCTTCGGGCGCGATGAAGCCGAAGCCCTTCTCCGCGTTGAACCACTTCACAGTTCCCTGTGCCATTCTGTTCCTTCTCTTTTCTTACTCGGAACGGCGGACAACTGGGTTTCGTCCACCGGGCCTGTCGCGATCGACGCTACTCTGGACTCCCATGGGGGCCAACGTATGCCGTTCGCAACATCGATCCTGCCAGGGTTAGGACTTTGCATCCGTCCCTCGAACACAGAAGCTTGCGACCGAGAACCAGTGAACCATGTCTTTGGGAAATTCAACAGCGGAGTTACCGACAATTTGCAAAAAAAATGATCTCGCGAATGCGGGGGTAAGGGTTAGTCCGCCCGAATCTGAACCTCCGGTATGTTTGCCTTCCGATAACCAGCCTCCGGACCGAGTACTCGGCTGTGACCCAGATCGCTATTGGGTATCGAATCCGCAGGTGACACGAGGCGGACGGCGGTGTTTCACATTGTTCGAAGACCCGGAAGGCGCCCAGGCATGACTCGACAGATCCGGCCCGATCAGTCCTATGGGCGATCGTTGCTGAATCGTGTCCTCGACGGCGTTCCGGCCACTGATTCGCGTCTGACCCATATCGCCGAGGTACCCGGCCGGGCCGCCGCACCGGCCGATTGGCCGGCCTGGTCGGCGCCGGAGGTAGTGAACGCGCTGCGTGCGGAAGGTATCGAAGCGCCGTGGAGCCACCAGGCGGCCACCGCCGACCACGCCGCTCGCGGACAGCACGTGGTAGTGGCGACCGGGACGGCGTCCGGCAAATCACTCGGCTACCAGCTCCCCGTTCTCACCGCACTGCACGAGGACCAGCGGGCCACCGCCCTATATCTCGCCCCGACCAAGGCATTGGGCGCCGATCAGCTCCGGATGGTCGGCGAACTCACCCGGCACGGGCCCCTGCACCGGATCCCCGTCGCTGCCTATGACGGCGACACCCCCACCGATATCCGGCAGTGGATACGCGCGGAGGCCCGCTGGCTGTTCACCAATCCGGACATGCTGCACCTGAGCCTGCTGCGCTCGCATCGCAGCTGGTCACGCTTCTTTCGCCGGCTGCGCTACGTGGTGGTCGACGAGTGCCACGCCTACCGGGGGCTGTTCGGTTCCCATGTGGCGCTGGTCCTACGCCGTCTGCGCCGGCTGGCGGCCCACTACGGTGCCGATCCGGTATTCGTCCTCTGCTCCGCGACGGCCGCCGATCCGGCCGCGGCGGCGTCCCGGCTGGTCGGCGCCGATTGCGTGGCGGTGACCGAGGACGGCTCGCCGCGGGGGCCGCGCACCGTCGCGTTCTGGGAGCCGCCGTTGCTCACCGCGGTGACCGGGGAGAACGGTGCGCCCGTCCGGCTCGGCGCCACCACGGAGGCGGCACGGATCACCGCGGACCTCGTCCTGGAGGGAGCCCGGACACTGACCTTCGCGCGGTCACGCCGGGCAGCCGAGCTGATCGCCGTCCACACCCGGCAGCGCCTCACCGAAATCGACCCCGAACTTGCAGAACGCGTCGCCGCCTACCGCGGTGGATACCTACCCGAGGACCGGCGGGCCCTGGAAGCCGGACTCTCGAACGGGTCCCTGCTGGCCGCGGCGACCACGAACGCCCTGGAGCTCGGGGTGGACATCGCCGGCCTGGACGCCGTGGTCCTGGCCGGATTTCCCGGCACGGTCGCTTCGTTCCGCCAGCAGATCGGCCGGGCCGGGCGCCGGACACAGGGAGCACTGGCCGTGCTGGTGGCCCGTGACGACCCCCTGGACACCTATCTCGTGCACCACCCCGAAGCCCTGCTGGACCGCCCGGTGGAAGCCAGCATCATCGATCCCGCGAACCCGTATGTACTCGGTCCGCAACTGCTCTGCGCGGCCATGGAACTGCCCATCGCCGAGGCGGAGGCCCGAGCGTTCGGCGCCCCGGGGGTACTTACGGAACTCGCAGGTCAGGGGCTTGTCCGGCGGCGAGAAGCCGGGGGTGGCAGCCATTGGTTCTATACGGGCGCCGAACCGCCACACGACGAGGTCGACGTCCGCGGTGGCGTCGGGACCCAGGTCGCGATCGTGGTGGCCGAGACGGGACGGCTACTCGGCACGGCGGACGCCGGAAGGGCCCCGGCCACCCTGCACGAAGGTGCCGTCCACCTGCACCAGGGCGAGAGTTATCTGGTCGAGGAACTGGATCTCGAGGGTGGTGTCGCACTCGTCCGGGCCGATACTCCCGGCTGGACCACCAGCGCCCGCCGGATCACCTCCCTCACGCTGGACACCGTGCGCGAGACCACGACCTTCGGCGAGGTCACCGCGGCTTTCGCGGACGTGACGGTGCGCAGCCAGGTGGTGGGCTACCTGCGCACGTTGGTCACCGGGGAGGTTCTCGACCTGGTCGAACTCGACCTGCCCGAACAGACCCTCCCCACCACCGCCGTGCTCTACACCGTGACGCCGGACCTGCTGGACCGAGCCGGGGTCGACGCCGCCGCGGTGCCGGGCACCCTGCACGCCGCCGAACACGCGGCGATCGGCCTGCTGCCGCTGGTGGCGACCTGCGACCGTTGGGATATCGGCGGGGTTTCCACAGCTCAGCACGCCGATACCGGTCTGCCCACGGTTTTCGTGTACGACGGGCAGCCCGGCGGGGCGGGATTCGCCGAGCGCGGTTACACGATGCTGCGGCGCTGGCTCGCCGCCACCCTCGCGGCAGTAGAGGCGTGCTCATGCCGGAGCGGGTGCCCATCCTGTGTCCAGTCACCCAAGTGCGGGAACGGCAACGACCCCCTCGAAAAAGCCGGCGCGATCCGCTTCTTGACCGCGATTCTCGCCGAGCTGACAGGCCCGACGCGTCGATGCACCCCGGCTATGGGGCAGCCCGGTGGTCACAGCGTTGCCGGGTGAGCCGGAGCGGCCACCACACGCGTACCGGACCGCCAAATTAAGAGGATAAGCATCATATTAACTGAATTGTTGCTAAAGGACCGGTCGGTAGCTACAGAGCTCGTTTTCGTATCAATTCAGGAACATATGATTAATGCGAGTAGCGGACCATTAATTGCCGTCGCTAACTGAATGCAGTATTCGTCGTTAACAAATTTCCCCATAGGCCGATCACGTCGCTTCTCCGACCGGCCCGGCTCGCGCAACCGCTCGTATGCTCCGCGCCCCTAACGGACCCAACGGTACTTTTTCTTCGATCGTGATCACGGCATCCCAGCCGTCTATCTCGCACCGTGCGATATGAGCCGCCATGCGCCGTCCGAGTGATTCGGCCGCCGCGCATCCGGCCTCCGCGCCGTGCCACAGTTCACCCGCGGCCGCCAAGGCGGCGAGGTCCGCCGCGGCCTGGGCACGGTGCCGCGCCACGACCACCCCGCCGAACTGGACGACGAGCACGGTCACCACGATCAGGCCCGCCAGCGCCAGACATGCCGAGACCGTCGCCGACCCCTTCTCTCCTGGCGGGTGCCGTGCCAGATGCCGGAACGATCCCAGAGACCGAGCCGCCCCGACCGGACGTGGGTGCCGCGGACCGCCGGTCGGCGGCGTCCGGCCCAGGTCGCTCATGCGCCCGTATCCGGCTCGGTTGCCGCCACCGCCTCGGCGCGCAGCCGGAGAGCGGGTAACAGTGGGGCATCGGACGCAACGACCGCGATCACCCGACCGCCCTCGTAGCGCACCGAGATATCCGCCCCCTCCGGCGCCACCCGCCGCGCGGCGACCTCCGCGGCACCGCGATCGCCACGAGCCGCCAGCCGGGCCGCCTCACGCGCGGCGTCTACACACCGCACCTGGGTCACCGCGGCGAGAACCGCTCCCACGCACAGCGCGGCGGTAGCGGCGATCGCGGCAAGAGCGATCGCCGCTTCGACGGTCACCGACCCGGTCTCACCGCCGACCGGGCGCCGCGTGGTACCAACAACCCCCTTCTCGTCCGTGGCTCCGGCGCCCGGCGACTCGACCGGCGACTTCAGACGCTGGTATTCAGCGCCTTCTCGATGATTCCGGTCAGCGCGTCGGGGATGCTCTCGCCGGTCACCACGGTGTACAACACCGCGCCGAAAGCAGCCGCGGCTATGGTCCCGATCGCGTACTCGACGGTGCTCATCCCCTCTTCCTCCGCCACCACGCGCAGCAGCCGAGCATTCGCTCTTCGCCGCGCTCCCCGCATCAGCTCCCCTGCCTTCCACGTCGTCGTTCGGCTCATCAGCACCCCGACCCCCTCTCTTCCGGGCTCGCACAGCCGTTCCGTACGAGCACATCTCGATGTCCGCCGTCGGTCGAGTAGTCACAGCAGGCTCCCGCCGAGCACCCCACCCGCCAAACCGATGATCACCGGCACTATGCCGAGGCAGATGAACGCCGGTAGGAAGCACAGGCCCAACGGGCCGCCGATCAGAACGCCGGCCCGTTCGGCCCGCGCGGTCGCCGCTTCCTCCACCTGGGTGCGACGTTCGTCGGCGAGTTCGCCGATGATCGCGGCCAGTGACGAGCCCGACCGGGCCGAACGCCGCGCCAGCCGGGCGAGCGCGTCGAATTCGGGAGCGCTGTGGCCGCCGGACTCGGTGGAAGCCCACGCCACGGCCGGGTCGGCACCGAGGGCGAGAAGGTCGGCAACCCGCTGTAGCCGATCCGACAGCGAATCGGGTGCAGCCGGCGCCACCGCGCGCAGCGCGGCGGCGGTCGGCAAGCCGGCCCGCAGACAGGCGGCCAGCAGATCGAACAACGTGGCGATCGCGACCGGATCGGCGACCGCGACGGGTTTCCGGGATCTCGCCCGCCGGTGGGTCGCGCCAGGGCTCAATCGGGCGACCGCCGGCGCCGGGGCCGGTACCAGCAGTATTGCTGCCGACAGCAGGACGAACGGCCAGCCGTGGATCGCCATCGTGTTTCCTTTCAGCGTTGTTCGAGGAAGCCGACCGGATGGACACCGATCCGGCGCAGGCCGCAACTGTCGTACCGGGCCTGCTGGGTTCGCCGCGGCGGCGCCGGGGCACACCGGGTGTCCGCGTATCGCCGAGAGAAGGCCTGCGCCGGCACGGCGGATTGGGTCGGCAACTCACCGCGGGGCCACCCGGCGGGTTATCTCATCCGCCCAGAGCAACCCGGCACAGGCCAGGCCGGCGCCGAGCGGTAGGAGAAAGCGACCCGCCGGGGAGACGAACAGCACCTGGAGTGGATGGGCGCCCATCAACTGCCCCAGACCGACGCCCAGCATCGGCAGTACCGCCAGAATCGCCGCGGTAGCGCGAGCGCCGGCCAGCGAAGCGTCGGTCCGGGTCCGGAATCTGATCCGGGCCGCGAGGTCGGCACGGGCCGCCGCCAAGAGTTCGGCCAGAGCCAAACCGTGCCGCTCGGCGACCTGCCAGGCATCGGCCACGCGGGCCAGTTCGGCGGCGATCACCGAGTCGGGACGGAGCAATCCCTCCGCACCGGACCCGCCCAGCCTGCTGCGCGCCGAACCGACCGCGAAGGCCGCCGCCGCGATACCGCCGCTCTCCCGGGCGGCGACCGCCGCCGCGGCACTCGGGTGCGCGCCCACCTTCAGTTCGGAGACCACCGCCTCGAGTGCGTCGAGGAGGTGTCCGCATTCGGCGCGGTGCAGACGAGCCCGGCGGGAGCGGCGCAGCCGCACCGCGACAGTGCCCGCGACGAGCAGCGCGGCCATCAGGCTGCCGCTTCCCAGCGCGAACGCCAGCGCACATCCGACACCGCCCGCCCCGCGAATCACCCACCGCATCGGAAAGGCCTGTGCCGTCCGAACTTCGAACACCTTGCCGAATCGCCGCCTGCCCGCAGGCCCCGGTGTGAGCACCAGCGCCAGAGCGGTGCATCCCAGGGCTGCCGCGACCGGGCCGACTGCTGTCACCGCCGGGAACATCACCCGGCTCGTTCCGCGAGCACGGCCTGCAACGACCCGGCGGCGGGTGCCGGACCGGTCGCACGCCAGGCCGGGCGGATCTCCACCCAGCCGGAGTTGTCTCGCTGCACCACACCGATTTCCGCGAGATACCGGAACCCGTCGGCGCGCCGACGGACGTGCAGCACCACGTGCACGGCCGCGGCCAACTGACTGTGTAGGGCCGGCCGGTCCATTCCGCCCAGCCCGGCCAACGCCTCGAGCCGCGCGGTCACCTCCCGGATCGAGTTGGCGTGGATCGTTCCCGCGCCGCCGTCGTGCCCGGTGTTCAACGCGGTGAGCAGGTCGACGACCTCCGCACCGCGCACTTCGCCGACCACTATGCGATCGGGACGCATACGCAACGCCTGCCGGACCAGATCACGCAATGTGATCTCCCCCGCCCCTTCGATATTGGGCGGCCGGGCCACCAGACGGACCACATGCGGATGGGGTGGCGCGAGTTCGGCCGCGTCCTCGACACAGATGATGCGCTCCCCCGGGTCCACCTCGGCGAGCAGCGCGGAGAGCAGGGTGGTCTTCCCGGCGCCGGTGCCCCCGACTACGAGGAAAGCCAGCCGAGCTCGAACAATCTGTTGCAGCAGGACTTTCGCGTCGGACGGCACCGCGCCGGATCGGGCGAGTGCGTCCAGGCCCTGGGTCGCCGGACGCAGGATCCGGAGCGACAGGCAGGTGCCACCGCGTGCGATGGGGGCGAGCACAGCGTGCAGCCGGACGCCGAAGCTCTGCCCCAGCACCAGTTCCCGCCCGGATAATTGCCCGTCCACCCAGGGCTGGGCATCGTCGAGGCGACGGCCCGCCGAGAGGGCCAGGCGCTGCGCCAGCCGCCGGACGGCGGCCTCGTCCGGGAAGGTCGTCGACGTCCGCTCGACCCCGCGGCCCCGGTCGATCCACACCGCGTCCGGGGCGGTGACCAGTACATCGGCGACCGCGGGATCGTGCAGCAGCGGTTCGAGCACGCCGGCGCCGGTGAGTTCGGTCTGCAACAACCGCAGGGCGCGCAGCAGATCGGTATCCCCCAGCATGCCCCCGGCTTCGGCGCGGATAGCCGCCGCGACCCGTGCGGGTTCGGGCTCCGCGCGGTCTCCGGCCAGCCGTTCCCGGACCCGTTCGAGCAGTTCGGTCGTCACAACCCCCGGGTGGTCGGTGCCGGCGCTCATCCCGCCCGCCGGGGGTCGGGTGGGCTCAGCACCGCCAGTACCGCGTCGCAGGCGTCTCGCAGGGGCCCGCGCCGTAGCCGTAGACCCCGGCGTTCGAGCCGCGCGGCCAGGCCGGGTTGGGCTCGGACCGCCGCCAGCAGCGGCAGTTCCAGCACGGCGGCGATATCGTGGCCGCGCAGGTCGCCGGGCGCCGGACCGCGCACCACCAGGCCGCGGTTGGGGTTGCGCTGCGCGATCCATTCCGCAGCGGCACCGGCGGCCGCCACCGCGCGCAGCTGCGCGGGCACGACGAGCACCACGAGATCGGCGGCATCGAGTATCCGGTCCGTATGCGGACCACGCTCGCTGGAGATATCGCAGACCACGAGATCGCCCGCGCCCCGTGCGGCTTCGACGACCGCGTGCACGGCGGCCGCGCCGATGGGGCCGGTCCGGCCCCGGCCCCGGCCGCTGGACAGTACCGAGAGGCCGCCGCCCGCTGCCGGGAGCGCGTTGTGCAGTTCCGCGGCGGCGACCCGGCCATCGTCCACGACCAGATCCGGCCAGCGCAGACCAGGTGCGCTCTCGATACCGAGCAGCAGATCGAGGCCGCCGCCGCGGGGCGCGCCGTCGACCAGCACCGTATGCGGCCGGAACCCGGCGGTGGCCGAGCGCAGCGCGGTCGCGGCGGCGAGAACGGACGCCCCGGCACCGCCGCCCGCACCGGCCAGGGCGATCACCACTCCACCGTCGGTGCGCTGTTCTCCGTATTCGGCGAATTTCTCGATGAGCTCCACCGCGGCGGCCGGAAGCGCGATCACCCCTTCCGCACCGATCACCGCGGCCGCCTGCCAATCGGTCAACCCGGGTTCACCGTCGGTGACGGTCACCACGCCGCTGCGCCGCGGAGGCGCCGTGCTCGCGGATACCACGGCGGCCTCGGTGTCGAGCACCACGAGCGGTGCCGCCGACCAGGGGTGCCTGCCCGCCGGCGGCTCGGCTTCGTCGATTCGCCGGCCGGCCGCGGCGGCGACCCGGCGAACTTCCTCGCGTAACCGATCGTCCCGGATGAGCACCAGCACCGCGGGTGACTCCCCGGCGGTGGGCGTCGCGTCGTGATCCATGGACCCAGCCTCGCCCGTTCGGGCCTGCTGGAACCGGTGACTACGGCGATTGTGGACAACTCGCGGGCTGTGGAGAACTTTCGAAGTCGGCGACCGTCCCCTGAATAGAGGACGGCCCCAGCCGGGGGGGGAGGAGGCTGGGGCCGTCGGGGTTCAGCCCCGGGGGGTCGGGCTGAACACGCCTGGAACATGTCCAGGTGCCAGCAATACTACACCCAAGAACGGGCCGGAACGCAAGCCCGGCGACAAAGAAGTTCCACAGGTCACCCTCACTCCCCTTCTGATGGGAAAACCACTGGTCAGCCTGCGTGCGGGCGCATAGCGGGCACGACACGCGACGCGCTGATGCCTATTCTGGAGCGGTGACGGGCTCCGGTAAAACGACACCCTCTCCCGGCGATCGGCACCAGGAGAACGGCCGCATCGCCGCCTTCTTCGATCTGGACAAGACGGTGATCGCCAGATCGAGCACCTACGTGTTCAGCAAACCGTTCTTCGATCAGGGGTTGATCAACCGGCGGGCCGTACTGGAGGGCAGTTACGCCCACTTCATGTTCCTGCTCGCCGGCGCCGACCACGATCAGATGGAGCGGATGCGGGCCCACCTCACCGATATGGTCGCCGGCTGGGATGTCGCCCAGATCCGGTCGATCGTGGCGGACACCCTGCACGAGCTGGTGGATCCGCTGATCTACGCCGAGGCCGTCGATCTCATCGCCGACCATCGAATTCGCGGACACGATGTGGTGATCGTCTCCGCCTCGGGCGAGGAAGTGGTGGCCCCGATCGCCGAAGCGCTGGGCGCCACCCATACCGCCGCGACCCGGATGGAGGTCGTGGACGGCAAGTACACCGGGGCGGTCGACTTCTACTGCTACGGCGAGGGAAAGGTCACTGCGATCGAGAAACTCGCCGCGGCACAGGGTTACGACCTCGCGCGCTGCTACGCGTATTCCGATTCGATCACCGATCTGCCGATGCTCACCGCGGTCGGCCATCCCACCGCGGTCAATCCCGACCGCGGGCTACGTCGGGAGGCAACGAGCCGTGGCTGGCCCGTACTCACTTTCTCCAACCCGGTCTCACTGTGGTCACGCTTTCAGGCGCCGTCGAAAACCATGGCCACGGGACTTGCCGTCGCGGTCAGCGCGCTCGTCGCGGGAGCAGTGACCTACCGACTGCTGCGTCGACGATGAATGCCCTCACGACCTGGACTTATAGCATAAGACTCCGACCGAAGCGCCCGGTTTTCATTTGTTCCATGAAGTTGCGTCAGCCCTTGATGTGAGTGCAGTCACAGTGTAAAAATGGAGGCACGGAAGGAAGGAAGGCCAAGGCGGAGCCGGAAGAGAAGGCTCAGTCTCCCGACCCACCCTTCCCAGCACGGACACCCGGTACCCACGCGGAGCTCGCCGCGACAAGGGCAGAAGCGTTGTGGGCCTGCGAAATCCGGTCCGTTGCCGGCGATGGCCTCGCATAGCTGCGGGGATGAGCTGCTGCGGAGCCCGGAGGAACGCCGAGGCCGGAGAACACAACCCAAACCAGCACGCATGGTAACCAGGTAGTCCGTGCTCGCGGGCGGTGAGGTCTCACGACCACGCCGCCCGCTTTGACGTTCCGGGGAAGTCCGCCCCCGCGGGCGTACGCGCCCTGATCAGCCAGCGGCGTCCGCTATCGATGTCGCTTCCCGCGCGCCGTCCTCCAGCGCACCGCAGCAGAACAGGACCCAGCCGCCGACGCCGTCGGCGGTCCCGGATCCGAACCCGGCCGCCGCATCCAGGTAGGCCTGCCGCCGGCGCAGCCAGAAGACCTCGGGTACGCCGAGCGACCGGACATCGAGCCCACTGGCCACCGTTACCAGCCGGGAGGCGGCCCGCGCGACCAGTCCGTCGGCCGAACCGAACGGTTTCAGGGTGAGCAGCTCACCGTGCACCACGGCCGCGGTGACCGGCGCGGGCGCGGAGGTGGTGAGCAGCGTCTGCGCCAGCACGTCCAGGCGTTCCGCGACGCCCGTGTCGGCGCGGGGACGACCCAATTCGTTCTCGTCGGCAACCAGGTCGGCGGCCGCCAGCAAATGTAACCGGGCCAGTGCCTGCAGCGGTGCGCGTTCCCAGATGCCGACCAGATTACGCAGCGCATCGCCGTCGAGCGCCTGTCCCACCCGCAACGCACCGGCCAGGATCGGGTCGGTGATCGCACCGTCGGCCGGCAACTCGGTACTGCCCCCCTCCAGGGCCGCCGACGATCGGGCGGCACGCACCGAGGCCTCGGCGGCGGTGGTGGCCCAGCCGCGGCGGTTCGCCCGGTGCCGATGGACCTCGGCCAGCGCGTCGCGGGCCTTGTCGGCGGCGGCCCGGACCCCGGGCAGTTCGATGAGCGGCGCGAGCGGATCGGTCACGGATCAGCACGCTACCGCCGCCGGATCACGGCGCACGCGCCGCCCCACAGGCAGGAATCACCTCGCCGACGATGCGGCGGCCGGGTTCAGCCGGTGAGCAGTTCGCGGCCGGGGATGGCCTCGAGCAACCGGCGGGTGTACTCCTCGCGCGGCGATTCGAAGACCTCCCCCACCGGCGCCGCTTCGACGATCCGGCCCCGGTGCATCACCAGGACCTCGTCGGCGAGCTGACGGACCACTGCCAGGTCGTGGGTGATGAACAGGTAGGTCAGGCCCAGATCGTCCTGGAGCCGGGTGAGTAGATCGAGGATGTTCTGCTGGACCAGGACGTCGAGCGCCGAGACCGCTTCGTCGCAGACCAGCAGTTCGGGTTCCAGGGCCAGGGCGCGCGCGATGGCGACGCGCTGTCGCTGGCCGCCCGAGAGTTCGCCGGGATAGCGGGAAAGCACGCTGCCGGGCAGCGCGACGTGTTCCAGCAGTTCGCGGACCCGGCTCTCCCGTTCGGCGCGGGTGCCGATTCCGTGGGTTCGCAGCGGTTCGTCGATACAACGATGGATCGAGTACAGGGGGTCCAGCGAGGCGTAGGGGTTCTGGAAGATCGGTTGCACCCGGCGGCGGAACCGGGTCTGCTCGCGGCCCTTCAGGCGACCGATATCCCCGCCGTCGAAGACGACCGACCCGGAGCTCGGTTCCAGCAGACCGAGCACCAGCTGCGCGACCGTGGACTTGCCGGACCCGGACTCCCCGACCAGTGCGGTGGTGCGCCCGCGGTGCAGCGTGAACGAAACATCATCGACGGCGACGGCCTCCCCGGATCGCCACGGCACCGAACCGCGGGTCCGATACTTCTTGCTGAGCCGGTCGGCCACCAGCACCGCATCCCGGGTGGCGAGTTCACGAACTCGCTCCGGCCGCCTGGCGGCCGCCAGGGACGGCGCCGATTCGACCAGTTTGCTGGTGTACTCGTGCCGCGGATCGCGCAACAGTTCCAGCGCGGGCCCCGATTCCACCACCCGGCCGCGGTACATCACCACCAGATGTTCGGCGCGTTCGGCGGCCAGCCCGAGATCATGGGTGATGAGCAGCATCGCCGTCCCGAATTCACCGGTGAGGCTGTCGATGTGGTCGAGGATCCGGCGCTGCACGGTGACATCGAGAGCGGAGGTCGGTTCGTCGGCGATCAGCAGCCCGGGACGCCCCGACAACGCCATCGCGATCAACGCGCGCTGCCGCAGGCCGCCGGACAGTTCGTGCGGGTACTGGTCGACTCGTTGCTCCGGATCCGGTATCCCCGCGGAGCGCAGCAGTTCCACCGCCCGGTCCCGGGCGGCCCGGCCACGGGCGATACCGTTGGCCGCGAGGGTTTCCCGGATCTGGAACCCGATCTTGTGTACCGGATCGAGGTTCGACATCGGATCCTGCGGCACGAAACCGATCCTCGTGCCCCGCAGCTCCACCAGGCGCGATTCGGCCGCGCCGGTCAGTTCCATGCCGTCGAATTCGATACCGCCCCCGATGATCCGGCCGGCGCGCGGGAGCAGGCCGATAATCGCATGAGCGGTGGTCGATTTCCCCGAACCGCTCTCGCCGACGATCGCCACCGTCTCTCCGGGATACACCGTCAGGTCGACTCCGCGTACCGCGTCCACCCGGTCATCGCCCTCCCCGAACGCGATCCGCAGATCCCGGATCCGCAACAGTGGCCGCCCCTCCTGGGCGTCGTCGGTCATATCCGCTCCCCAATCCGCTCGCCCACAGTGATCACCTCGACGCCCGGCCCTTCGGGTCCAGGGCATCGCCGAGTGCGTCACCGAGCATGATGAAACCGAGCACCGTCAGCGCCAGCGCGGTGGCCGGATAGAATAGGATCAGCGAACCACCGCGCAACTGCTGCTGGCCCGTCGCGATATCGGCGCCCCAGGACACCTCGGTGGGCGGCAGGCCGACACCCAGGAACGACAGTGTGGCCTCGGTGACGATGAAGACGCCGAGCCAGATCGCGGTCACCACGATGACCGGGCCCAGCGAGTTCGGCAGCACATGCCGGACCAGAATGCCGAGACGGGAGACACCGAGTGCCCGGGCCGCCAATGCGTATTCGCTGTTCTTCGCGGCGATCACCGCGCCGCGGGCGATCCGGGCCGCCTGTGGCCAGGTGAATCCGGCGAGGGTGACGATCACCAGCCCGACCGTGCGTGTGGTCGACAACTGCATCAGCACAATGGCGGCGAGCATCAGCGGGACGGCGTACACGATCTCGGAGATCCTGGATATCACCGAATCGAGCAGACCGCCGTAGTAACCGGCCAGCGCGCCGAGCGTCGCGCCGATCAGCACGAACAGCAGTGCCGCGCCGACCCCGACGAGAACCGAGGCCCGTGCCCCGTAGACGGTACGGGCATAGATATCACAACCCTGCAGGTCGAATCCGAACCAGTGCGCCGAACTGGGCGGCAGCAGACTGTTGTCGACCACGCAGTAGCGCGGGTCCTGATCGGTGAACAGCCCCGGGAAGGCCGCGACCACCAGGACCAGAGCGATGAGCGCCATGGAGATCAGGAAGAGCGGATTGCGGCGCAGACCGCGCCAGGCCTGCCCCCAGAACCCCAGTGGTGCGCCCGCCACGCGCACCCGATCGGTGGTTTCGACGGTCACCGCGTCCGGGGCGGCGACCCAGCGTTGCTGGTCGGGCCTGATCGCGCGGGCCGGCTTCTCATCGGACATGACCGCACTCCTGTTCAGGCATAGCGAATCCGCGGATCGAGCACGGCGTACAAAAGGTCCACCAGCAGGTTGGCGAGCAGGAACACCACGATCAGGACCGTGACGAAGGAGACCACCGTCGGAGCTTCCCCCCGGACGACGGCCTGATAGAGGGTGCCGCCGACGCCCGGGATGTTGAAGATGCCCTCGGTGACGATCGCACCGCCCATCAGCGCGCCCAGATCGGCGCCCAGGAAGGTGACCACCGGGATGAGCGAATTGCGCAAAATGTGCACCCGGACCACCCGGCGCCGCGGCAGGCCCTTGGCGGTGGCGGTACGCACATAGTCGGCGTCCCGGTTCTCGGCCACGGCGTTGCGGGTCAGCCGCAGTACGTAGGCGAAGGACAACGAGCCGAGCACCAGCGCCGGCACGATCAGGCGACCCCAGCTCGCATCGGCACCGACGGTGACCGGCGCGATCCCCCATTCCACGCCCAGCAGGTACTGGGCGAGGAAACCGAGGACGAACACCGGCACCGCGATCACCACCAGGCTCAGCACCAGCATGGTGGAGTCGAATAATTTGCCCTTGCGCAGCCCGGCAAGTGTCCCGAACAGCACACCGAATACCGCCTCGAACAGCAGCGCCAGCAGCGCGAGCCGGAGGGTGATCGGAAAGGCGCGGGCCAGTTCGGCTTTGACCGACCGTCCGGAGAACGTGGTGCCGAGATCGAAGGTGAAGATGCCCTTCAGGTAGTAGAAGTACTGCACCAGAAAGGAGCGGTCGAGGTGGTAGCGCGCCTTCAGCTGCGCCTCCAGCGCGGGCGTGAGGGTGCGGTCACCGGCCAGGGCCGCGACCGAACCGCCGGAGATCTTGTAGATCAGGAAGTAGATGAGCAGGGTCGCGCCGAAGAACACCGGGATCATCTGCAGCAGACGCCGCACTACATACCACGCCATCGGCACTCCTGTGGTCGGGACGAGGACACGCGGGCGGCGGTCATAGCAGCTCGATGTTCTCGAAATCGGCCAGGCCGTTCCAGCCGAAGACGACACCGCGCACCCGCTCGGAGTACCCGGCCGAGTTGACGTAGTCGAAGATCGGGATGGTCGGCATATCGCGTAACAGCAGCGTCTGCGCGCGACCCACCAGCGCCCACGATTCGGCCTCGGTCGCGGCTGCCTCGGCCGCCGCGACAAGCGCGTCGAATTCCGGGTTGTGGTAGTCGAAATCGTTGGTCTCGGAGTTGCTCAGAAAACCGGGCTCCAGGAACTGCAGCATGGTCGGATAGTCGCCCTGCCAGCCCGACCGGAACGCCTTGCCGACGGTGCGCGTGGTGATCTGATCGCGCAGTTGTTTGAATGTGGGCAGGGCCGCCCCCACGGCCTCGATACCGAGGGTGTTCTTGATGCTGTTGGCGACCGCGTCCACCCACGCCTGATGATCACCGTCGGCGTTGTAGGCGATTTCGAAACGCCCGGACCACGGTGAGATCTCGTCGGCCTTCGCCCACAGCCGGCGTGCCTCGTCGGGGTTGTAGTCCAGCACCTGCGCGCCCGGCAGATCGCCGTTGTAGCCCGGGAGTACCCGGGAGGTGTAGTCGCGGGCGGGGGCGCGGGTGCCCCGGAAGATCTTGTCGCCGATGGCCTGCCGCTGGATGGCCATCGAGATCGCGTGCCGGCGCAACCGGCCTTCCTCACCGCCGAAATGCGGTAGGCCGGGCTGGGTCCCGATCCATTGGTTCTGCGCGGTCGGCGCGGAGACCGCCCGCTCCCCCAGATCGTCGTCCACCACGGTCAGCGCGCTGGCGGGGACCGTATCCAGCACATCGAGGTTGCCGGCCAGCAGATCGGCGTAGGCGGCGTCGAAGTCCGAATAGAACACGAAGGTCAGGCCTTTGTTACGGGCCGGACGCCCGCCACGGTAGCTCTCATTGGGCACCAGGTCCAGTTTCACATCGTGCTGCCAGGCGTCGGCGGTCGCGAAGCGGTACGGCCCGTTACCGATCGGTCGCTGCCCGAACGCCTCCATATCCGCATACGCCGCCGCGGGCAGCGGATAGAACGGGGCGTAGGCCAGCCGGGTCCGGAAGTCGATGGTGGGCTCTTTCAGGGCGACGGTGAAGGTGAGATCGTCGAGCACCCGTAACCCCGACATGGTCTGCGCGCGGGGCGCGTCGGCCTGTACATCCTCGAACCCGGCGATCGGCGCATACGTGTAGCTCTGCAGTTGCGCGTTGGTGACCAGGGCGCCGTAGTTCCAGGCGTCGACGAACGAATGCGCGGTCACCGGCGAACCGTCGGAGAACGTCCAGCCGGGTTTCAGCCGGACCCGGTAGAACTGCTGATCGGTGGTCTCGATGGATTCGGCGACCTCGTCGTGCAGACTGCCGTCCGCCGCGATGCGGCGCAGTCCGGCGAACAACCGGTCCACGATGCGCCCGCCGCCGTTCTCGTTGGTATTCGACGGGACCAGCGGGTTCTGTGGTTCGGACCCGTTGACCGCGACCGATTCGCCGAGGGCCGGTGTCACCGTGCAGGCCGGCAGTACCGTCGTGCCGACCAGAACCAGTACCAGGGCGGCCGCCCGCAGCACCCACGACGATCCCCTCACACACCCTCCCGGCTCGTCACGACCACGGCCTCGGCACCCCGCAGAGCTGTCAGCAGACTATAGGGCCCGTTGCGCGATCCTGCCGGTTTCGTGAACTCTCGTAGCGACGCCGGACCGCCGCCACCGTGCCGCGGGGAGGCCGTTCGTCGGCCGCCGACTGCCGCTCATCGGGCACCGGCGACCATTCGCCCCGGGATCACCTCGGTGGGCCGGAGCGAGAGTCTAGGGTCACATATGGCCCCTTATGGTGCAGGTAACGCGAAGGAAGTGACTCAGATGACCGAAACCGCCGATCACCCGGACGCCTACCCGCCAAGTGCGGAGTTCGCTGCTGCGGCGAATGTCGATGCCGGTATCTACGAGCGTGCCGCGCAGGACCGCGAAGCGTTCTGGGCCGAGCAGGCCGACCGCCTGCACTGGCACGAGCGGTGGAACCAGGTGCTCGACTGGACCGACGCGCCGGTCGCGAAATGGTTCGTCGGCGGCCGGCTCAATGTCGCCTACAACTGCGTGGACCGCCATGTGCTGGCGGGGCGTGGCGACAAGGTCGCGCTGCACTGGGAGGGCGAGCCGGGCGATTCCCGCACGATCACCTATTCCGATCTCCTCGCCGAGGTCAGCCGGGCCGCCAACTACCTGACCGGGCTCGGGCTGACCGCGGGCGACCGGGTCGCGATCTATATGCCGATGATCCCCGAGACCATCGTGGCGATGCTGGCCTGCGCCCGTCTCGGGCTGCCGCATTCCCTGGTCTTCGCCGGTTTCTCGCCGACCGCGCTGCGCCAGCGGATCGACGACGCCGAAGCGCGGCTGGTCATCACCGTCGACGGTCAGTGGCGACGCGGTAATCCCGCGCCGCTGAAAGAAGCCGTCGACGAGGCACTGCTCGCCAAGGGTGATGTGCCCTCCAGCGTCGAGCATGTTCTGGTGGTCCGCCGGGTCGGCACCGAGGTCGAGTGGACCGAGGGCCGCGACCTCTGGTGGCACGAGACGGTCGCGCAGGCCGATCCGGTCCACGAGGCGCAGGCCTTCGACGCCGAACATCCCCTGTTCATCCTGTACACGTCGGGGACCACGGGTAAGCCCAAGGGCATCCTGCACACCAGCGGCGGCTACCTCACCCAGACCAGCTACACCCACCAGGTGGTGTTCGACCACAAACCCGAAACCGATGTGTACTGGTGCACCGCAGATGTGGGCTGGGTGACCGGGCACAGCTATATCGTCTACGGCCCGCTGGCCAACGGCGCCACCCAGGTGCTCTACGAGGGCACGCCGAATTTCCCCGACGAGCACCGGCACTGGCAGATCATCGAGAAGTACGGTGTCACGATCTACTACACCGCGCCGACGCTGGTGCGTACCTTCATGAAATGGGGGCGCCAGATCCCCGACGCGCACGATCTGTCCAGCATCCGGGTACTCGGATCGGTCGGCGAACCCATCAACCCGGAGGCCTGGCGCTGGTACCGGGATGTCATCGGCTCCGGCACCGCCCCGATCGTGGACACCTGGTGGCAGACCGAGACCGGCGCCATCATGATCTCGCCGCTGCCCGGTATCACCGCGACCAAACCAGGCGCCGCCATGACCCCCGTGCCCGGGATCTCGGCCGCGGTGGTCGACGAAGAGGGGAAGGCCGTGCGGCGCGGCGAGACCGAGGCCAACGGTTACCTGGTTCTGGATCAGCCGTGGCCGTCGATGCTGCGGGGTATCTGGGGCGATATGGAGCGCTACCGGGCCACCTACTGGGACCGTTTCGGCGACCAGGGCTGGTACTTCGCCGGAGACGGCGCCAAACTCGATGTCAACGGCGACCTCTGGGTGCTGGGCCGGGTCGACGACGTGATGAATGTTTCCGGTCACCGCATCTCCACCGCCGAAGTGGAATCGGCGCTGGTCGGACACTCCGGTGTGGCAGAGGCGGCGGTGGTCGGGGCCAGCGACGAGACGACCGGCCAGGGCATTGTGGCCTTCGTGATCCTCACCGCCGAGGCCACCGATACCGGGGCCGCGATGGTCGACGAACTCAAGGCCGAGGTGGCCCGCGAGATCAGTCCGATCGCCCGCCCGCGGGAGATCCATGTGGTGCCCGAACTGCCGAAGACCCGTAGCGGCAAGATCATGCGCCGGTTGCTGCGCGATGTGGCCGAGGGCCGGGAGCTCGGCGATACCTCGACCCTGGTCGATCCGCAGGTCTTCGAGTCCATCCGGGCCGGCCGGGCGGACTGACCGGAACTCCGCGCGCCCGCCCACGCGAACCCACGGCCTTTTCCAGCCGGTCGGCTTGCGTGGGCGGGACCCGTTTCGCGGCGTCGGGGGCGGCGCCAATACAATTGCTCCAGGTGTGCCGGGAAGTCTGGTCGGCGAGATGCGCGCGTGTCTACGGAAGGGAACTTCCACGGCGGGCGCGGTAGACGCCTGTCCGACCGAAAGGTTTCCCCGTGGTCACCAACCCCCGGCTGGAACTCGCCCGATATCTGCGCACCGAAACCGTCGGTGGCGCACTGTTGCTCGGCGCGGCCGCGGTGGCGTTGCTCTGGGTGAACTCGCCGTGGGGACAGAGCTATCTCACGCTCACCGAAACCCACCTGGCGATCCCGCCGCTGCACCTGGACCTCACCCTGGCCGACTGGGTGAAGGACGGTCTGCTCGCGGTCTTCTTCTTCGTGGCCGGTCTCGAACTCAAACGCGAACTCGTCGTGGGCGAACTCGCCGACCCCAAACGCGCCGCGCTCCCGATTATCGCGGCCGCCGGCGGGGTGGTGACGCCGGCGGTCATCGCCTACACGGTGGGTTTCGGGGTGGACGGGATGGACCGCGGCTGGGCGATTCCGGTCGCCACCGATATTGCGTTCGCGCTCGCGGTGCTGGCCATGACCGGTTCCCGGATCCCGGCCAGCGCACGGGTCTTCCTACTGAGCCTGGCCGTGGTCGACGATCTGATGGCGATTGTGCTCATCGCGGTACTGTTCACCACCGGCTTGGCTTTCGCCTGGCTGGCTGCGGCACTGGCCTGTTGCGCGGGCTGGTGGTTCGCACAGCACAAACGATGGACCTCCCCGCTGATTTATGTCCCGCTGGCCCTGGTCTGCTGGTATGCGCTGCACGAAGCGCATATCCATCCCACGCTGGCGGGCGTGACCTGCGGTCTGCTCACCCGGGTCCGGCCGGACCCGGGTGAAGTCCAAGCCCCCGCCACTCGCTGGGAACACCGCTTCCAACCCATTTCGGCCGGGCTGTGCGTACCGCTGTTCGCGCTCTTCGCGGCCGGAGTACCGATCAACGCGGAAGTTTTCGGCGATCTGTTCACCGACCGGCTGTCGCTGGCGATCATCCTCGGTCTGCTCATCGGCAAGACCACCGGCATCTTCGGGATCAGCTGGCTGGCCGTCCGCACCGGAATCGCCGAACGCCCGGCGCATCTGGGGTATCGGGATATGTTCGCCCTGTCGGTGCTGGGCGCGATCGGGTTCACCGTTAGCCTGCTGGTGGCGGAACTGGCACTGGAGGACTATCCCGCTTCCGCCGAACTCGCCAAGGCCGCGGTCCTGGTGACGTCCATGGCCGCATCGCTGGCCGGTTCGGCGCTACTGTTGCGGCGTGGGCGTGTCCACCGAGCACGGCGCGACGCGGATGCGCTAGAACCAGAACAGTAAGACCGAGCAGGATCGGGACAGGGAGAGGGTCGACCACGTGAGTGTCACACAGGGCGGTAACGGAGACGGTGTACGAGGCGGCACGGTCACCTCGATCCCGCTGTCCGAGATCGACCCGCACGCATCGGCCAGTTTCGGCAGTCTGGTCCGCGACGCCTCCGAGCAGGTCTCGACACTGGTCCGCGCCGAGGTGGCCCTGGCCAAGGCCGAGGTCACCGGTGAGATCAAGAAGGGCATGCAGGGCAGCGTCTTCTTCATCGGCGCGCTGACGGTACTGCTGTTCAGCAGTTTTTTCTTCTTCTTCGCCGTGGCCGAGACCCTGGATATCTGGCTCACCCGGTGGGCCGCGTTCTGGATCGTCTTCGCGCTCATGATCCTGGTGACCGCGCTGCTGGCGTTCCTCGGCTACCGCAAGGTGAAGAAGCTGCGCGCGCCGGAGAAGACCATCGATTCGCTCAAGCAGACTCGTTCGGTCCTGCCCTCCGGGTTCGGCAGCCACGACGAGCCGAGCGCGCTGGAGAAGACCGCGCAGCGGTAGGAAGGACCGGGCGCCCGGCAATGCCCCGGCGTTCACTACGCTCGGACGACGTGGCGTCGAACTTTCCACCGGACCCGTCCAGCGTGCGCTTCGGCGGCCCCTGGACGCACCGCGATGTGCACGCCAACGGGATACGGCTGCACATCGCGAGTGCCGGACCGGAGCATCCGGATGCGCCGCTGGTCGTCCTGCTGCACGGGTTCGCGGACTTCTGGTGGTCGTGGCGCCATCAGCTCACCGCGCTCGCCGACCTCGGCAACCATGTGGTCGCGGTCGATCTGCGCGGTTACGGTGACAGCGACAAACCGCCGCGCGGCTACGACGGCTGGACGCTGGCCGGGGATATCGCCGGGTTGATCCGCGCGCTCGGGCACACCGGCGCGACCCTGGTCGGACATGCCGACGGTGGCCTGGTCTGCTGGGCGACCGCGGTCCTGCACCCACGGCTGGTCCGGTCGATCGCGGTGGTGTCCTCGCCGCATCCGGCGGCCCTGAAGAGTTCGGTGCTGCGGGACAACACCCAGCGCCGCGCATGGTTACCGGACTTCCTGCGCGACCAGTTCCCCCGCTACCCCGAACACCGGCTCACCCGCGACGACGGTGCCGGTGCGGTGCGGATCCTGGCCGACCGCGGCGGGCGATCCTGGGCGTGTACCGCGGAATTCGCCGACAGCGCGGACCGGATGCGTTCGGCCATCCAGATTCCCGGGGCCGCCCACTGCGGGCTGGAATACCGGCGCTGGGCCTTCCGCAGCCAGTGGCGGGCCGACGGTCGCCGGTTCATGGCCGTGATGCGTCAGCCGATCGATATCCCGGTGGTCTCCATGCGCGGCGAGTTCGACCGCTACATCCTGCCCGCCACCGTGCACCGCGGCCCGCAGCTGTCGCCGCACCGCCGGGTGGTCACCATTCGGGACGCGGCGCATTTCGCGCATCTGGAGAACCCGGACGCGGTCACCGCCGAGATCGCGAAACTGCTCGCCGGGGCGGACCGGCGAAGACCCGGCCGCCCGGTCTGAGAGACGCTGCCCGGCAGAGGCCGTCTGCAACCGGACGCTCGGCCGAGCCGAAGGCGGAGATATACCGGATGATCGCCGCCCCGGCAGCGCGCGCCCCGCTCACCACGGAGGTGATCGAAGTTCGACGCCGGGGTCGCGACCAGCTGCCAGTCCTCGTGCGATGGGGTGCCGTCGAGAACCCCCGCAGCAGTGCGAACGGCCGGTCTGCCAGTCCACTCGGGTGCCGGTGACAGTACTCCGGATGAACCCCGGCGGACGGCTGTCTTCCGCAACCCGCTCACGACAGGACCTGATGAACGCGGCGGGCGACCGGTCGGGCCTGCCCACGGCGGAGCGTGGTCGAGGTAGACCGGAGGTGAGCAGGCAGGGCGGGGCCGGTCGCAACCCGACGGCCGGATCTCGGGCGACCGGAACCAGGGCGGCGGGTACGCCCGGCCCGGCCGCCGCGGGCCGTCAACTCAGTACGCAGGGACCGGTGTCCACCGGTGAACTCGCCGAAGGCGCGATATCGATACGCTCCCGGACCTCGTCGAGGGTGAGCACGTAACCGGTGTCATCGTCGGTGACGGCGGCGCCGAACACCACACCCAGCACCCTGCCCTCGGTATCGACCAGTGGTCCACCCGAATTCCCGGCCCGTACCGACCCGCGCACGGTGTACACCTCACGCTCCACCGTGCCGTCCCGGTAGATGGTGGGACCGGTCAGGTCCAGTGTCTCGCGCACCCGGGCCGCGCTCGCCGTGTACCGGCCCCCGCCGGGATAGCCGAGCACGATCGCGCTCTCACCCGATCCGGCCGGCTCCGGCGCCTGCGGAATGACCGGCGCCACCAACCCGGGCACCGACAGCACCGCGATATCCGTGGACGGATCGAATTCCACCACCGTGGCATCCAGCGGACCGGCCGCGGAATCCACCGTCACGCTGGTGGTTCCGGCCACCACGTGCGCGTTGGTCATCACCCGCTCCGGCGCCACCACGAACCCGGAACCTTCCAGCGCCCGCTGGCAACTCGGTGCCACACCACGGATACGCAGCACACTCTGTTGCAGGGAACCGGCGACCGGACTGGCCAGCACGCTGGGATCCGGCGGTTCCACCGCGGCGATGGGCGCGCGCCCGAACGGGCCGATCACATCCGGCAGGCCCGAGGTGTTGAGCAGTTTGGAGAACTCGTTGGGCAAGTGGCGCAACCAGTCCGGGGCGACCCGGTTGACGTCGGCGAGTACGCGGGAACTGTTGATGGCCGAGGCGATTGCGGGCTGCGACGAGGTCGCCAGCGGGAGCGCCAGCAGCCAGGCCGTCACCAGCACGGCGCCGGTCTGCAACACCGCGCCCACCACGCTGTCGACACCGCGCGCGAACGGATGGGTCATCCCGCTGCGCGCGGCCCGGCCCAGCACCATGCCTGCTACTTCACCGACGATCACCAGCAGCACGATGAGCAGGACCCCGGCCAATACGCGGCTGCGGCCCTCGTCGATGTGCACGAGAATGTGCGGGGCGATCAGGATGCCCGCGACCGCGCCGAGCACCACTCCGAGAAAAGCCAGTGCGGATGCCACCGCGCCCTGCCGCCACCCGGACGAGGCGGCCAGGAGAGCCAATATGACAACCGCTATATCGAGCCACGCCGAGGAGCTCACAACACCATCCCCACCGCGGCCAAGGCCTCTTCCAGATCACGCACGTCGGTTCGGTCCCATTCCGATTCCCAGCCCAGTGAAGTCATGAGTCCGGCCAGTATGCCGCCGGTGAGCCCCCAGACCAACATTCCGTCCACCTGGAAGGCCGGACTCCGGTACCCGAGTGCGCTGCGCACCAGGAACCGGTTGGCCGGATCGAGGAGGTCAGCCATCGGAACCCGCACCACCCGATCGGTTTCGGCCCGGTCCACCACCCGCACCTCGCTCGGGGTCCGCCAGTAGGAGACGACCGGGGTCACGTCGAAGCGCGACGGCGGGACGAACAATTTCGGCAGTGTGGTGACCGGCTGCACGCCGGCCCGGTCCAGGCCGGTTTCCTCCCATGCCTCCCGCAGCGCGGTGTCGACCGGGCCGTCGTCGCCGGGGTCCACGGCACCACCGGGAAACGCCACCTGCCCACGGTGCTGCCGCATGGTGGACGCGCGCTGGGTGAGCAGGATCTCGGCGTCGGCGGGCAGGCCACCGGGTGCGGCCGGGTCGCCGGCCGGATCACCTGCGAAGAGCACCAGCACCGCGGCCTCGCGGACCTTGCCCGCCACCGCGCGCCGCAGGCTCCGCGTCCGGCCCAGGGTGTCGGAGAAATCGGGCCGGCCCGGCCCGGCCGCCCCACTCAGCCAGGGCGGTACTCGATCTTCACTCACAGGGCCTCCCTCGCGGGGGTTACATGCCATCCGCGGAGGCGGGAGCGAAAGTGGAGGTATCGCATCACAAAGCCTCCCTCGGCGGGATCACTCGCGGTCCGGGGAGGGTGAAGCGAAGGCAGAGGTGACGCATCACGCGGTGACTCCCAGTGCGCCAGCCACACTGGCGGCGATATCGTCGGCGTCGCGGAAGGGACGGGCGACATAGTCCGCGATCGAACCGTCCGGGCGAACCAGAACGGTGATCGGCAGGGCCGTCGGCGCCTGCGCGGCGACACGGACCCGGGCGTCGGGGTCCTGCAGGCCCGGCAGGTGCAGTCCGGCTCGCCCCTGCGCCCGCAGATCGTCGTTGAGTGCGGCGAGCAGCGCGAGCGCTTTCGCCTCGTCCGGGTCACTGTGCACCGTGATGACCTGCACCGCGGAGCCAGCCCGATCGGCGTATTCCTGGAAGAGCGGTAGCTCGGTACGGCACGGCTGGCACCAGTACGCCCAGAGATTGAGCACGACGGGCCGGCCGGTGAGGCGGCCCAGGTACGCCGGCGCGGCGTCGGCCAGACAACTCAGCACGAGATCCGTCAGTGGACCCGGGCGCTCCGCCGGTGCCGCGGCCGTGGGGCATTGCGCGGCCCCCGATGCCGCCCGCAGCGCGGGATCGATTGTCCGGGTGGGTTGCGGGACGGGCCCGGCGTTTTCCGAACCACCACGCGGCCAGAAAGCGATCGCGGCCGCCAATGCCACGATTACCACCGTCAATGCCCATTTCCAGAAAATCGGTACGCGACTCAACGGCCCACCAGTTCGAGCAGATACGGCGCCTCGGGTCCCTTCACGAGTTTGGCCGCCGCTTCCGGATCGGTGGGCCCGGCCCCGAACGAGGGACAGTCCTTTGCCAGCAGGCAGACCCCGCACGCCGGCTTCCGGGCATGACAGACCCGGCGACCGTGGAAGATCACCCGGTGCGACAGCATCGTCCACTCCTTGCGCTCGATCAGCGCACCGATCGCGTGTTCGACTTTTACCGGGTCCTCCTCGGTGGTCCACCCCCAGCGGCGCACCAACCGGCCGAAATGGGTATCGACGGTGATACCCGGAATTCCGAATGCGTTACCGAGAATCACATTGGCGGTTTTACGGCCGATGCCCGGTAAACGGACCAGCTCGGCCATCGTGTGAGGTAATTCACCGTCGTAGTGTTCGAGGAGTGCCTGTCCGAGGCCGATGAGTGAATTCGCCTTGTTGCGGTAGAAACCGGTGGGACGGATGAGTTCTTCCAGCTCCGCCCGGTTGGCCTCGGCATATGCCCGGGCGTCGGGATAGGCGGCAAACAGAGCCGGAGTGGTCATATTCACTCGCACATCCGTGCATTGCGCCGACAGGATCGTGGCCACCGCGAGTTCCAGCGGAGTGCCGAAATCCAACTCGCAATGAGCGTCGGGAAATGCGCGTGCCAGAAGGCGGTTCATCCGGCGGGCGCGACGCACCAAACCCAAACGCGTTTCCGCCGGTCGAGTACTGGATTTACGCGTGCGCGCCCCGTCGGTGGCCGGGCGCGCGACTGCCGCCTCGGCAGTGCCGGAAATGTCGCTTCCGACGGTTTCTGAGGGGGAGGTTCGCACCCGTCCACCATACGGAACCGTCCGACAACGTTGTCTCCTCAGTTCTACTCCCGTATTCCATCTGAGACCTCGACCGTGTTAACTACCCGGCATGCAAGGACTCGCTGTGGTGCTCTTCCCAGTGGTGTTGATGCTGTTCGCACTCGGCATGGAACGGGTGGAGAACCGTCTGCGCAAACTTCTCGAGCCCGACGAGGAAGTCCAGGCCTACCTGGACAAGGCCAGCAACGCCGAGGTCAACGAGCTGACGAAGCTCGGACTACCGGCGGCGGTCGCGCGTATGCGCCGCCGCCGTAATCGCAGCGAGGAGGCGCGCGAGACCGTCGACATCGCCCGTGCGAGCTGATCGACAACGCCCGTGCGGGCCGATCGTGCGGGCGGCCGCACCGCCCCGACTCGCCCACGGTTAACCTTCCTTAGGTGGTGTCTGTCACTGCGCGTCGATCAGGCCGCGTAGACTGCACTGTCGGCCGAACCGCACGGTCCGCCCGACGACTACAGCCATTTCCCTAAGGAGCACATTCGTGGACGAGGCCCTCGCCAGAGCAGGCATCTTCCAAGGCGTTGAGCCCACCGCGGTGGCTGCGCTCGCCAAACAGCTGCAGCCCGTGGATTTCCCTCGCGGCCACGTCATCTTCAACGAAGGCGAACCGGGTGATCGGCTGTACATCATCACGTCCGGCAAGGTGAAGCTGGGCCGCCGGTCCCCGGACGGCCGGGAGAACCTGCTGACCATCATGGGCCCGTCGGATATGTTCGGCGAGCTGTCGATCTTCGATCCCGGCCCACGCACCTCCACCGCCACCACGGTGACCGAGGTGCGCGCCGTGACCATGGACCGAGACGCGCTCAAGGCGTGGATCGATCAGCGCCCCGAGATCGCCGAACAGCTGCTGCGGGTGCTCGCCCGCCGGCTGCGCCGGACCAACAACAACCTCGCGGATCTGATCTTCACCGACGTCCCCGGCCGGGTCGCCAAGGCGCTGCTGCAGCTCGCGCAGCGCTTCGGCACCCAGGAGGCCGGCGCGCTGCGGGTGACCCACGACCTGACCCAGGAGGAGATCGCCCAGCTCGTCGGCGCCTCCCGCGAGACGGTCAACAAGGCACTCGCCGATTTCGCGCACCGCGGCTGGCTGCGCCTCGAGGGCAAGAGTGTACTGATCTCCGATTCGGAGCGGCTGGCCCGCCGGGCTCGCTGACCCCGCGGCACGAACAACTCGCGAGTCCGCCCGATTGCGGAGAGCGGATGATCACCTGTCGGTACCGGCGCGCCCGGTACTTGCGGCGCTGCTACGTGGAACGGGCGGTACTCCGAGGGCTATCGTCCGCTCGGTGTACCGCCCGTCGCCGAATCGCTCGACTCAGTTCTGCGTGTTTCGCTCCGACCGCAGATACGTGAGCTGCGATTCCACCGAGCTACGCGCGGCGGGCCACAGGCTCTCGTCGACGTCGGAGTACACCTTTCGCACCACATCCATGGCGTCCGCGTCGGCACCGAGCTCCGCCAGGGCCGTACGGACCTGCGCGAGCCGCTCATGCCGGTGCGCGATGTAATACCGGGCCACCGGTTCCACATCCGGATGATCCGGGCCGTGCGCGGGCAGCAAGGCCCGCCCGGCACCCGCTTCGAGCAACCGGTCCATCGACCCCAGGTAGTCCCGCAGCGTGCCGTCGCGGTCGAGCACCGTGGTGCCACGGCCGAGAATGGTGTCCCCGCTGAGGACGGCGTCCTCCAGCAGGAAGCTCACCGAATCGGCGGTATGTCCGGGCGTGTGCAGCACCGTGATCCGCAGCCCCGCGGCCTCGACCACTTCACCGTCGGTGAGCGCCGCCACTTCGCCGCGCAGGAACTCCGGGTCCATGGCGCGCACCGGTGACCCGGTCAGCCGCACCAACTCGTCGATACCGCCGGTGTGGTCGGGATGCCGATGGGTGATCAGTGTGAGCGCCACCGCGCCGCCGGTCGCCTCGGCGATCGCCGCGATATGCGCCGGATCGTCGGGGCCCGGGTCCACCACCACACAATCCGCGCGATCGGGCGATCGCAGGATCCAGGTGTTCGTACCGTCCAGAGTCATCGGTCCCGGATTGTTCGCGAGCAGTACCGACGCCGACGGCGTCACCACGCGCAGTTGCCCGTAGGCCGGATGGGTGAGTGTCACCACAACACCTCCAATTCGAAAGTCGCCCGTTCGAATCTATGGGCAACGCGGCGGGACTGCCGAACCGGGAGCATCCTTCCTGCTCAGCGCACCTCGGCGATGAGTTCGACCTCCACCGGGGTGTTCTTCGGCAGCTCGAAGACGCCGACCGCCGACCGCGCGTGCGCGCCCGCAGGGCCGAACACCTCACCGAGGAACTCCGAGGCGCCGTTGATCACCAGTGGCTGATCGGTGAATCCCGGTGCCGAGGCGACGAAACCGACCACCTTCACGATCCGCACGACCTCGTCGAGACCGACCAGATCGTGAACGGCGGCCAGCGCGTTCACCGCGCACCAGCGGGCCGCGGTCACCGCCTCGTCGAGCGAGACCTCGGCCCCGACCTTCCCGACCGCCGATAATTCACCCGCCACGAACGGCAACTGCCCGGAGGTGTGGACGTGGTTGCCGGTGCGTATCGCGGGCACGTACGCAGCCACCGGAGCCACCACGGGAGGCACCGTCAGACCGAGCCGGTCGAGGTTGGCCCGCCATTCGGTCACGGGCCCGTTCTCTTCGGAGTCCGCCATGGCACTTACTGCTTCGGCCGCTTGAGGTAGGCGACGTGCTGCTCGCCGGTCGGTCCGGGCAGCACGGTCACCAGCTCCCAGCCGTCGGCGCCCCACTGATCCAGGATCTGTTTGGTCGCATGCGTCAGCAGCGGTACGGTCGCGTATTCCCACTGGGTCACATCGCTCATGCGCACGGAGCCTACTGGGTGCCGTCCGCGAGGCCCACGGCGCGACCGCCGGTCCGGTGATAGAGGGTCGGTCCCGGTGTCTGGTACACCACATCCGCACAATCCGCAGTATGCGGGCGTCCGTCCAGTGCGAGTTATAGGCTCGCGACCGTGGCAGAACCAACGACGATGTCGGAATCGGCCGAACCGGGCCTGAAGACGGGGTGGCCCGACAGCGCGACGAACGCCCGCCTGCACTACGTATCCGGTAAGGGCGGCACCGGTAAGTCCACGGTGTCCGCGTCCCTGGCACTGGCGTTGGCCGCCGGCGGGCGGCGGGTGCTGCTGGTCGAAGTGGAGAACCGTCAGTCGATCGCCCAGCTGTTCGATCTGCCGCCGTTGCCACCCACCGAAACGAAGATCGCCACCGCCGACGGCGGCGGCGAAGTGGTGGCCCTGGCCCTCGATATCGAGCACGCGTTCCTGGAATACCTCGATATGTTCTACAACCTCGGTTTCGCCGGCCGGGCGATGCGGCGGATGGGCGCCATAGATTTCGTCACCACCATCGCGCCGGGCCTGCGTGATGTCATCCTGACCGGCAAGATCAAGGAATGCGTGGTCCGGTCCGATAAGACCGGGCGTCCCGTGTACGACGAGGTGGTCGTCGACGCGCCACCGACCGGCCGGATCGCCGGTTTCCTCGACGTCACCCAGGCCATGGCCGAACTCGCCAAGGGTGGCCCGATCGCCGCCCAGGCCGACGGGGTGTCCAAACTGCTGCATTCGGACCAGACGGTGATCCACCTGGTGACGCTGCTCGAGGCGCTGCCGGTCCAGGAGACCCTGGATGCCATCGCCGAGCTGCGCGGAAACGATCTGCGCATCGGCAGCGTGATCGTCAACCGCGCCGTGCACAGCCCGCTCAGCGCACAGACGCGGGCGGCCGCGACCGCCGGTGAACTCGATACCGACGCCATCCGTGCCGGACTGGAAACCGCCGGAATCACCCTGTCCGCTGCCGACTTCGCGGGCCTGCTCACCGAGACGGTGGAGCATTCGGCCACTCTCGGCGCCCAGGACACCAGCGCGGCCGAACTCCTCGATCTGGAGGTCGCCCGGCTGCTGCTGCCCGCCCTCCCCAACGGTATGGACCTGGGCGGCCTCTATGAACTGGCCGCCCATCTGAGCGAGCAGGGAGTCCGATGAGCACCCGACCGGCCGGTCCGGCCCCCCTCGACATCTCGACCATCCTCGGCGACCTGACCGCTCGCGTCGTGGTGTGCTGCGGTTCGGGCGGCGTCGGTAAGACCACCACGGCGGCGGCGATCGCGTTGCGGGCGGCCGAGCAGGGACGCAAGGTCGTCGTCCTCACCATCGACCCGGCCCGCCGACTGGCCCAGTCGCTGGGCGTCGCGGACCTGGACAACAGTCCGCAGCGGGTCGAACTGGGGCCGGAGGCCAAGGGCGAGTTGCACGCCATGATGCTGAACATGCGGCGCACCTTCGACGAGATGGTGCTGGAGCACACCACCGCAGACAAGGCCGAGCAGATCTTCGCCAACCCCTTCTATCAGGCGGTGGCGTCCTCGTTCGGCGGCACTCAGGAATACATGGCGATGGAGAAACTCGGCCAGCTCGCCGGACGCCGGGAATGGGATCTGATCGTCGTGGACACCCCGCCCTCGCGTAACGCCCTGGACTTTCTCGATGCCCCCAAACGGCTCGGCACCTTCTTGGAGGGCCGGATGATCCGGGTCATCATGGCTCCCGGCCGGGGCGTCGGGCGGTTCGTCACGGGCGCCATGGCCCTGGCCGTACGCGGGGTGTCGACCATCGTGGGCGGCCAGATGCTCAAGGACGCCTCGAATTTCCTGCAATCGCTGGAATCGTTGTTCGGCGGCTTCCAGGAGCGGGCCAACCGCACATTCGCCATGCTGGCCAAACCCGGTACCCATTTCCTCGTGGTCGCCGCACCGGAACCCGACGCACTGCGCGAGGCGTCGTTCTTCGTGGACCGGTTGTCCACCGAACAGATGCCGCTGGCCGGGCTGGTACTCAACCGAACCCATCCGGTGCTGTGCTCGCTGCCCTCGGATCACGCTCTCACGGCCGCCGACGGGCTCGATGATTCGGATCCGGTATCGGCGGGGGTGCTGCGCGTCCACGCACAGCGGGTCACGACCGCCCGGCGCGAACAGCATCTGCTGCACCGGTTCACGGGCGCGCATCCGCGGGTGCCGATCGTCTCGGTGACCGCGCTGCCCTTCGATGTGACCGACCTGACCGCGCTGCGGGCGGTCGGATCGCAACTGGCCGGCACGCAGACCGCCGGGGACAGCTGACCCATACGGGCCGGCTCCGCCCGCCACGACCGGGCAAACCGCCGGGCACTCGAAATCTCGAGTGCCCGGCGGTCGGTGGTCCAATAGGGATTTGGGTTACATAGCCACTTGGTGCTGGCGCTGCGCGTGGAAGAAGTCCGACCACGAGGTCACCTCGGGATGCTGTTTGAGCAGCGCCCGCCGCTGCCGCTCGGTCATACCACCCCACACCCCGAACTCAACCCTGTTGTCCAGAGCGTCCGCCCCGCACTCCATGAGGACCGGGCAGTGCCGGCAGATGGTCGCCGCCTTGCGCTGGGCCGCGCCGCGTACGAACAGTTGATCGGGATCCACTTCCTTGCATCGGGCCTGGGCGACCCAGGCGATCCTTGCTTCGGCCTGCTCTACGTCCAATCGAGCGACGGGGGTTGTCATGTGCATTTGGTGTGCCCCTTTGCCAGTCCGAACACCGGGTCACGGCGCTCCGGAATCGCGTCCACTACGCAGCAACCCGAACCCCGCTGCGAAGTGCACCACATTCCACATTGAGTGTTAGCTCTATCACACTGAGCTCTCAATCTAGGTAAAGGTATGCCGATTGCGCAAGACCGAGTGATGACTTTTTGGTACGTCCGTGCCTGCGACCCGGCGGCCGTCCTCCGGCCTCCGACCCGTAAACGCACGTCAAGCGCCCCGCGCGATACTCCCCGCTCAATACACTGATCAGCGAGAACAACACCCGGAGTCCACACTTCACGAACCCCGAACAGTGACCCTCTACGCTGGTGCTGTGCCGATCACACGTGCGCTCCTCAAGCTGGCGGGCAGTTGTGTACTCGCCTCCGTGCTCGTAGCCGGATTGTTGTTCCCGGTCGCCGGAGGTTTCGGATTCGTCTCGAACCGCGCCGCCGACGCCGTCGACAACGTGTCCGCGGAACTGGTCGAGGGAACCGTCCCCGCCGTGTCCACCATGGTGGACGCCGCCGGCAATCCCATCGCCTGGCTCTATGAGCAGCGCCGGTTCGAAGTGCCCAGCGACCAGATCTCCAACGATATGAAGCTGGCCATCGTCTCCATCGAGGACAAGCGCTTCGCCGACCACCACGGCGTCGACTGGCAGGGCACCATCCGTGCCTTCCTGACCAACACCAGTAGCGGCGAGGTCCAGCAGGGCGCCTCGACCATCGACCAGCAGTACGTGAAGAACTTCAACCTGCTCGTCGTCGCCAAGACCGACGCCGAACGCCGGGCCGCCATCGAGACCACACCCGCGCGCAAGATCCGCGAGATCCGCATGGCGCTGACCTTGGACAAAGAGCTCACCAAGGACGAGGTCCTCACCCGCTACCTGAACCTCGTCCCCTTCGGGAATTCCTCCTACGGCATCCAGGACGCGGCCCAGACCTACTTCGGTATCGACGCCAAGGACCTGAACATCGCCCAGTCGGCGATGCTGGCCGGCATGGTGCAATCCAGCTCCAAGCTGAACCCCTACACCAATCCCGAGGGGGTCACCGCGCGCCGCAACACCGTGCTGGACACCCTGATGCAGAACATCCCGAGCCGGGCCGCGGAGTTCCACGCCGCGAAATCGCAGCCGTTGGGTGTGCTGCCCGAACCGAAGGGTCTGCCCCGGGGCTGTATCGCGGCGGGCGATCGCGGATTCTTCTGCGACTACGCCCTGCAGTACCTGGCCGAGGCCGGTCTCAGCAAGGAACAGATCGAAAAGGGCGGCTACCTGATCCGCACCACCCTGGACCCCGCCGTCCAGGATTCGGTGAAGCGCTCGGTCAACGCGAACGCCGACCCCCATCTGGAGAACATCGCCTCGCTCATGTCGCTGATCGGGCCGGGTAAGGACAAACACCCGCTGCTGGCGATGGCCAGCAGCCGCACCTACGGCCTCAACCGGGATGCGCACGAGACCCTGCTCGGCCAGCCGTACACGATGGTCGGCGACGGCGCGGGTTCGGTGTTCAAGCTCTTCACCACCGCCGCGGCCATGGAGAAGGGTATGGGTATCAGTGCCCAGCTCGATGTGCCGTCCCGGTTCGATGCCCGCGGTATGGGCAACGGCGGCGCTCCCGGGTGTCCACCCGAAACGTACTGCGTCGAGAACGCGGGCAACTACCGATCACCGATGTCGGTGACCGAGGCACTGGCCACCTCGCCGAACACCGCCTTCGTGAAACTCATCCAGGCCGTCGGTGTGACCCCTACCGTGGATATGGCCGTCCGGCTGGGCCTGCGCTCCTACACCGATCCCGGCACCTCCGGACACGACGACAACCAGAGCCTCGCCGATATGATCAAGGGCCAGAATCTCGGCTCGTTCACTCTCGGCCCACTCGCGGTCAATCCGCTGGAACTGTCGAATGTGGCCGCGACCATCGCCTCCGGTGGGACCTGGTGTCCGCCCTCGCCCATCGCCGAAGTGATCGACCGCTACGGCAAGCCGGTTCCGCTCACCGAACAGGCCTGCGAACAGGTCGTCGAACCGGGCCTGGCGAACACTCTGGCCAATGCCATGGGCAAGGACTCCGCCGGCGGCGGTACCGCCTCGGCAGCGGCCGGAACCACCGGCTGGAACCTGCCTGTCTCGGCCAAGACCGGCACCACCGAAAGCCACCGGTCCTCGGCCTTCCTGGGCTTCACCAATTCGCTCGCGGGCTCGGTCTATGTATACGGCGACAGCCCGACCCCTGGTGAGATCTGCTCCTTCCCGCTGCGGAACTGCCCGGCCAGCGACGCCAACGGCCTGTTCGGTGGCAACGAGCCCGCCCGCACCTGGTTCGGCGCCGTCAAGCCGGTGGTGGGCAACTTCCCACCACCGACCCTCCCGCCGGTCGACGAGAAGTACGTGCGTGGCGCGGAGAACGCGCAGGTGCCCGATGTCGTCGGGATGACTGCCGGTGAGGCGACCGGAGCGCTCACCGGCGCCGGCTTCAAGGTCACCTCGGTCACCTCGCCCGGTTCGGCGCCCAAGGGCACAGTCACCGGGTCGACACCGAACGGGTCGGCCATTCCCGGATCGCAGGTGACGATCTACCTCAGCGACGGCACCGTCCGCGAACCGCCGCCGCCGGGCCGACCGGCCGCGACCACCCCGAACGCCCCCGGGTTGCCACTGCCGCCGTTCCTGCCGCCCATCCCCATTCCGGTACCCATCCCCCGCTGACCCCGGCGGTGCGGGCGCGGCCTACAGCCGCGCCTTCACCGCCGCCGAGATCCGGGAGCCGTCGGCCTTGCCGGCGGCCAGCCCGTTGGCCACCTTCATGACCTGGCCCATCTGCCGCATCCCGGGGCGTTCGCCGATTTCCTCGGCGACCTCGGCGATCGCGGTATCGGCCAGGTCGGCGACCTCGGCGTCGGTCAGCTGGGTGGGCAGATATTCGTCGATGATCCGGGCCTCGGCGTGTTCGTTGGCCGCCAGTTCCCCGCGGCCCGCCTGGGTGTAGATCTCGGCGGATTCATTGCGTTTCTTCGACTCCTTGGTGAGCACCGCCACCACCTCGGCGTCGGACAGTTCGCGGGCTTCCTTCCCGGCGACCTCGGCCGTCTGGACAGCGGCCAGCAGCATTCGCAGGGTGTTCAGCCGCAGCGAATCCTTCGCTTTCATCGCGGCGGTCATATCGGCGCGCAGCCTCGATTTCAGTTCCGACATGGGCGCAACGGTAGCCGCTGCACTCCGCCACGCCCACCCGATTACCGGCTGAACCGGGCGTGTTCACTCCGGCCGTGATCGGATATTTCCCGAGGCCACAGGCCTGTCCCCGGTCGCCGCGGCAGGTAACCCGCCCGCCACACCGCCGAAACTGTGGCTCAACACGCTGCGCGCCCGGCGACCTGGTCACCTATGCTGGGCAAATGCCCGTGATCTCGACGTCGGTCCTTCGCCGAACCGTATTCGGCGCCGCCGGAGCCGCGGCGGCCGGAGTCGGCTATGCCTCATTGATCGAACGCAATGCCTTTGTTCTGCGCGAAGCCACGATGCCGGTGCTGCGACCTGGCTCGGCTCCGCTGCGGGTGTTGCACATCAGCGATCTGCACATGACGCCCGGGCAGAAGCTCAAACAGCAGTGGCTGCGCGAACTCGACCGGCTCGAACCCGATCTGGTGATCAATACCGGCGACAACCTGTCGCATCAGAAAGCTGTGCCCGCGGTGGTCCAGTCGCTGGGTGGTCTGCTGTCCCGGCCGGGCCTGTTCGTGTTCGGCAGCAACGACTACTTCGCGCCGGTCCCCAAGAACCCGCTGAAGTATTTCGACAAGAACCACAAACGTGTGCACGGTGCCCCGCTGCCCTGGAAGGATCTGCGCGCGGCGTTCACCGAACGCGGCTGGCTGGACCTGACGCACACCCGCCGCGATATCGAGGTCGGCGGTATCCGCATCGCCAGCGCGGGCGTCGACGATCCGCATCTGCAGCGCGACCGCTACGACACCGTCGCCGGCGCCCCGAATCCGCTCGCCGATCTCCGCATCGGCCTGACACACTCCCCGGAGCCGCGGGTCCTGGACCGCTTCGCCGACGACGGCTACGACCTGGTCCTGGCCGGGCACACCCATGGTGGCCAGCTCTGCCTGCCCGGGTACGGCGCCTTGGTCACCAATTGCGATATCGACCGGTCGCGGGTCAAGGGCCCCTCCAAATGGGGTGCGCACACCCGGCTGCACGTCTCCGCCGGAATCGGTACCTCACCCTGGGCGCCGTACCGCTTCTGCTGCCGGCCCGAGGCCACGTTGCTCACCCTCGTCGCCGTTCCGCCCAAGCAGCCCGCCGCCGATTCCGGCCACGGAGTGTCGGCCTCGCAGGCGGTCGCCCGATAGCCGAGACCGCTACCGGAAAATAGGCCCTGAACAGTCGGTTTCTTTTCCGGACCGGACCTGATGTAAGCTATCGCAGGTCCGCTTCACGGGGTGTGGCGCAGCTTGGTAGCGCGCTTCGTTCGGGACGAAGAGGTCGTGGGTTCAAATCCCGCCACCCCGACTCGTGTTGGTCGAGACACGACTAGGCCCCTGACCATTGGTCAGGGGCCTTTTTCGTATTCCGGACCGAGCCGTACGTTGACGAGTCCGTACGCATCGATCCGGCCGGAACCGGATATCGGGAATTCAGAACTCGAGGACGATGCGTCCGCGCACCCCGCCTCCTTCGAGTCTGCGGTGGGCCTCGCCCGCCTGCTCGGCCGGTAGCAGATCCGCCACCCGCAGGGTCAGTACGCCGGAGGCGACCAGTTCGGAGAGGCGATCGAGCCGGTCCTTCTCCCGGATATCGGTCCCGACCATGATCTCGTGCACGGTCAGGCCGGAGCGGGGTGCGACTCCGCCGTTCAGCCGCTCGGGCCGCAGGGCGGCGTAGGCCCCGCCGGTCCGGATCACCGGGGTGATGCGGTCGCGCAGGAGGGCGCCGTCCACCAGTCCATCCACCCCGTCGGGGAAATGGGATCGGATCTGCGCGACGGTCTCCGCGCCGCGGTCGACGACGATATCCGCGCCGAGGGCCCGGACGAGGTCGCGGTCGGCGGGGGCGGCATCGGCGATCACCTGTAGCCCCGCATGCTTCGCCAGCTCGACCGCGTAGCCGCCGACCGCACCGGCCGCGCCGGTCACCACCAGCGACGACCCCGGCTCGTGGGCCAGGCGGTCGAGGGCCTGCCAGGCCGTCAGCCCGTTCATCGGCAGGGTAGCGGCGGAGGCGAAATCCCGGCCCGCCGGCAGCGCGGCCACCGATTCCGCCGGTACGACGATTTTCTCGGCGTACGCGCCGCCGCCGTCGAGCACCGGCAGTGTGATCGCGACGACCTCGTCACCGGGACGCCATCCCGTGTCCGGGTCGGCCTCGTCCACGGTTCCCGCCGCGTCCCAGCCGGGGATGTAGGGCGGTGTCACCCCGGCGTATCGGTCGTGCGCCAGTCCACTCCGGGTCACCGTGTCCGAGGGGTTCACGGCCGCGGCGCGGACCCGGATCCGCACCTGCCCGGGGCCGACGGCAGGTTCGGGGAGGTCGAACGCGCGTAAGACCTCGGGCCCCCCGGGCTCGTCGAAACCGATGACCCGCATAGTTTGCCCACCTTCCGGTTCGATATCTATCGAACCGGACCAACGCGGGAATGCGCGGTCCCATTCCACACGGGATGCTCGCAGCCCGTGAGTGCCGCAGAATTCCGCCCGCGCGGCCTCGTCCGGTCGAGGTCATCGACGTCCGTGCGCGGCGTTGCCCGCCGGAAAAGACCGGAAACTCGGCGTTGTCGAGCCCTACTGCGAACGTTCGTCCGAGGCCAGGGCACTGATCGCCTCTCCCAACCGGGCCCCACTCGGCACTTCGGCGCCGGGACTGCTCATCCACTGCATCACCAAGCCGTTGAGGATGACGAAGTACAGCTCGGCGACGGCACGCGCCCGGGAGCCGTCGAGGCCGGGATAGGACTCGGCGACCAGATTCGCGATCTCGGAGACCGCGAATTCGTGCATCTCCCCCATTCGCGGATGTTCGCTGGGTGTCCGGTAGATGCGGACCACATTCTCCATACTCGCCACCAGCACGTCTCGATTGCGGTCGAACAGCTCGGCGATGCCGTCCCAGACCTCCGGGAACGCCGCGACCGCCGATCGACCGGCGGTCGCTCTGATCCGTCGTTCCAGGTCGTCACCGATCACCCGGCCCGTCTCGTCGGTGAACGCCTCGGTGAGCAGGCGGTCCTTCGAACCGAAGTGGTAGCCGATGGCGGCCAGGCTGACTCCCGCGGTGGTGGCGATATCACGGGCCGTGGTGGCGGCAAACCCGCGTTCGTAGATGCAGGTCCGCGCGGCTGCGAGGAGGTCCTCCTTGTTTCCCATGCCTTCACTGTAACCGCGTATTAGACATTTGTTCTAGACATCTGTACTACACTCGTGTTAGACATACGTCTAAGACATTCGAGCAATTATCTGAGCGAGGACACCGATGACCACACAGACCACCCCGGCCACACCGCGCGTACTCGTCTCCGGCGGTGGTATCGCCGGTAACGCGGTCGCCCTGCAACTGCTGCGTGCCGGAATCCGGCCCACGGTGATCGAACGCGCGGCCGCGCCGCGGCCGGGCGGTCAGGCTGTCGACCTGCGCGGACCCAGTCGGATCGTGGCGGAGCGGATGGGCCTGATGCCGGGCATCCGCCGGCACCAGCTCGATGAACGGGGCATGGTGTACGTGGACGCCACGGGTCGCGAAGCGGCCCGGATGCCGGCCGAACTCTTCGACGGCAAAGGAGCGGTGGCCGAGATCGAGATCACCCGCGGCGATCTGAACCAGGTGCTGCTGGATGCCATCGCCGAGGAGAACGCGCGCCCCGGCGCACCCGGTATCGACTACCGGTACGGCGAATGGATCCGCGCACTGCGCGAACACGCGCACGGCGTTTCGGTGGAATTCGCATCCGGAGCCACCGAGGAATTCGACGTGGTGGTCGGTGCCGATGGCCTGCACTCCACCACCCGGCGGCTGGCCTTCGGACCCGAGGAGCAGTTCAGCACCTATCTCGGCGGATACACCTCCTACTTCACCATGCCGACCCCGCAGGGAATCCGCCCGCACTGGATGACCGTGCAACTGTTGCCCGGCGGCACCTTCCTCGGATTCCGGCCGGACGCCGACCCGGCGACCACCAAGGCGATGATCACCATCCGGCGCTCCGCCGACCCCGCACTGCGGCGCGATACCGCGGCCCAGAAGCGGTTGCTGCGCGACGGTCTCGCCGTCGGCGGCCGGCTGGTCACCGAGGTCGACACCGCCATGGACCGGGCCGAGGACTTCTACTTCGACGAACTCGCCCGTATCACCATGCCGCGCTGGACGACCGACCGGATCGCGCTGGTCGGGGATGCCGGGTACTGCGGCTCACCGCTGAGCGGGCAGGGCACAGCCATGGCACTGGTCGGCGCGTACGTACTGGTCGGCGAGATCGTGCGCACCCAGGACCGGCCCGCCGCCGCACTGGCCCGGTACGGCGAGGTCCTGCGTCCGTTCGTGGAATCCGCCCAGCAGCTCCCGCCCGGTGGGGTGAAGGCCATGACCCCGCGCACCCGGGCGGGTATCCGGGCTTCACTGGCCCTGGTCCGGTTCACCACCTCCGGGATCATGCAGCCACTGATGACCCGCATGCTGTCCGGCACCGACGACTACACGCTGCCCGACTACTCCACCGATATCCCCACTGCGGAACAGGGAACACTGCCGCGGTAACCAGTGGGCCACCGGCGACCGACCCGCGCGGACTCCACCGTCAGTCCGCGGTACGAAGAACCCGGAGCGGCCGACCGGCCAGGAGACCCACCTACTGTCGTCTCCGCTTCCGTCACCGCGACCACCATCGCCGATTCCTCGAACGGTTACCTTCCGCTGGCAGCGGATCGAATCGACCACACTTGTTGCCGTTTCCGATCCCGCTGCCGAGCATCCGGAAGAGCCGAACCATCGCTCGATGGCCGTCGGGCCGGTCACCCCGCGAGACCGGCCCGGTCGGACGCTGCCCGCCGGCCGACGGGCCGGTCTGCCACCCCGCGGGACAGACCGGCCCACCCACCCGCGGTCCCCGGCTCCCCACCGGTTCCCGCGGCCCCCACCCTTCGAGGGGTTCCGGTTCCTCCCCAGGCCCGGAACCGCCTCATCCCTCCCGGCGGATCCCTCCCCCGGATCCACCCCATCCCCCGCCGGGCACTTTCCGGTTCCTCCCCAGGCACCGGTCCGTACCCCGCCCCCACCGGCGGCGTATCCGGCCATGGCGGCAGCCGGCTACGCCGAGTTCGGTGCGACCAACCGGGTCAGGCAGCCGGTCGATGACAGGGCGGCGCCCATCTCGCCCGGCTCGATGCCGCCCGCGCGGCCGATATCCGGCTCACCGGCACCGGACAGACCGGCTCACGCGGGACAGATGATCGCGGCGTACCGGATTCATCGGTGTCGTTCACGGTGGCCCGGCCGGCCGGAGCGGTGCCCGGCTCACCTTCGGTCGCCGCGGCGGGCTCGGCAGCCGGCACCACCGCGGCGGTGGCGCCACCCGGAGCGGGCAGGGCGGTCAGCTTGCGAATCATTGCGGGTTCCTCTTCGCGGTGTTCTCGTTACCGGTTGTTCCGGCCTCGACACCAACAATGCGGCCCCGCGCTTGGCAGGCACTTAACGTGAACTTATAACGCTGCGACCACGATTCGTCACAGTGCAGACAAGGTCGGAGCACAGCTCGGGGACCTGCTCCGGGATCGGTGTATCTCGGGCATCATGGAGATATCCGCTACGACAACAAGTGGGAGTGTGGATGAACACGTTGGTGTTATGGGCCCTGGCCTGTGCGGTCTATTGGTTCGGTCTGCTCTGATCGGGCCCCGCGCCGACAACCCGCCGGCACCGCGATAGTCCAGCCGGTAGCTCGCCCCTGAACCGATCCCGGCGATCGGGCAGGGGCGTCGTGCTGTCCGGGCCGCGAGATGAACCGGCCCTGCGGTCGGGCCCCCATTAGGGTGATCCGCATGGCGCGTTTCGGCGGGCTCCTGGCGGGGGTCACAGCGGTAACACTGATGGCGGGACACCTCTTCGCGGCGCAGGCACAGGCGATACCGGAAACCGACGCCACAACCGCCCGGTGCGACGTGTCCTCCGGCCGGGAACCGGCCCGGGCCGCGCCGGAACAGGTGGGGCTGGACGCGGCCCGGCTGACCGACGCACTGGCCTTCGCCGCGGGCCGCAATCGCCTCAATATCCAGGTCTTCCGGCACAACTGCCTGGTCGGCGAGGGCCCCGCCAACGCGCGTACCGGTAATACGCCGTGGAACGTCTGGAGCGTCACCAAGAGCGTGGTCTCGCTGCTCACCGGGATCGCGGCCGGAGACGGCCGGATCGATATCGAGGCACCCATCGGCCGGTACCTACCGCCGGGACTCGGCGATGCGCGGCGCCGGGCGATCACGGTAGAGAATCTGCTCACCGAGACGTCGGGGATGCGCACCGGCGTAGTCACCGAGGGGCTCACCGGAGCGGTACCCCTCGACCCGAACAGCGCGGTCCAGGCACTGGGCGTTCCACTGGACCATGAGCCGGGCACCGTCTTCACCTACAGCCAGCGCACCGTCGACCTGCTGTCGTATGTACTGGAACTGGCGGTCGGTGAACCGCTCCAGGATTTCGCGCAGCGGGAACTGTTCGAGCCGCTCGGCATCGAACGCGGCGACTGGTACTGGGCGCGGGACCGGTCCGGCCACACCTACGGATACGCGCATCTGCTGATCCCGCCGAACGATCTGGCCAAACTCGGCCTGCTGGTCGCGGGCAACGGCAACTGGAACGGCCGCCGGATCGTGCCCGCCACGTATCTGTCCCGCGCGACCGCCCCATCGTCGGCCAACCCCTGCTACGGATATCTGTTCTGGACCGGTCCCGGCTGCGCGGAGAACCCGGCCTTCCTACCGCCGGACACCTATGCGATGGCCGGAGTGGGCCTGCAGAACGTCTTCGTCGTCCCGAGCCTGGACCTGGTGGTGGTGTGGACCGGGGTGTTCGGGAACGTGAGCGCCTACGGTCCGGCCGGCGTCATCGCGCACACCGGCGAGCTGCCGCACGAGTTCTTCCGCCGGCTCATGGCCGCCTTCCACGAACCCCCGGTCCCCGACCCCGGCCCGTACGTGGAGCCGCCGCTGCGCACCGACCCGAACTCATATATCGATACCGATATCCTGCTCGCGGTCTTCGGCATCGGTAATTCCGCCTATCCGGGCTGCGATGTGTTCGCCTGCCTCGGCGAACCGCTGGCGGCGCCGTTCAGCGACGCGCCGCCCGGCTGTGTCCTCCTGGTGTGCCTCGGAAACGATCCGCGCACTCCGGGGATCCACTGACCGGGCGGCGTACCACGCCGTCAGCGATCGGCGAGCAGGACCTCGGCGATCTGGATGGTGTTGAGCGCCGCGCCCTTGCGCAGGTTGTCGCCGGAAATGAACAGCGCCAGCCCTCGCCCGTCCGGGACACCCGGATCCTGGCGGATACGGCCGACCAGCGATTCGTCCTTACCGGCGGCGGCCAGCGGCGTCGGAACGTCGACCAGCTCCACCCCGGGCGCCTCGGCCAGGATCTCCTGGGCGCGCTGGACCGACAGCGGATCGGCGAATTCGGCGTTCACCGACAGCGAGTGCCCGGTGAACACCGGCACCCGGACACAGGTCCCGCTCACCAGCAGCTCGGGCAGGCCCAGGATCTTACGGCTCTCGTTGCGCAGTTTCTGGTCCTCGTCGGTCTCCCCGGAACCGTCGTCCACCAGGGAACCCGCCAGGGCCAGCACATTGAACGCGATCGGGGCGACGTACTTGTTCGGGGCGGGGAAATCCACCGCGCTGCCGTCGTGGGTCAGCTTCTCCGCGTCGTCGATGACAGCGCGGGTCTGCGAGGCGAGCTCCTCGACCCCGGCCAGACCGCTACCCGATACCGCCTGATAGCTGGACACGATGAGGCGCTGCAACCCGGCCGCGTCGTGCAGCGGTTTGAGCACCGGCATGGCGGCCATGGTGGTGCAGTTGGGGTTGGCGATGATGCCTTTGACCAGATTGCGGGTCTGCTCCGGGTTGACCTCGCTGACCACCAGCGGGACCTCGGGATCCTTACGCCAGGCCGACGAGTTGTCGATCACGGTGACCCCCGCGGCGGCGAACCGCGGCGCCTGTACCCGCGACATGGTGGCGCCGGCGGAGAACAGCGCGATATCCAGACCCGACGGGTCGGCGGTCTCGGTGTCCTCCACCACGATCTCACCACCACGCCACGGCAACTTCTTACCGGCCGAACGCGCCGAGGCGAAGAACCGCACCTCGTCGGCGGGGAAATCGCGCTCCTCGAGCAGTTTGCGCATCACGGCGCCGACCTGACCGGTCGCGCCGACCACACCTACCCGCACACCCATAGCTCTATCCTCTCGACTCGATCGGGAGCGCTGCGTGGTTACGCTGCGCTACCGCCTCCGCGCCTGACCCGATCAAGTCAGCGCCCCGTTCCGGCGTGAACGACGGCGACCTCGTCGCCGCCGAGATCGAACGCGCGATGCAGCACCTGCACGGCGTCGTCGAGTTCGGTGTCTTTGACCAGTACCGAGATCCGGATCTCGGAGGTGGAGATGAGGTCGATATTGATACCGGCCTCGGCCAGCGCCTCACAGAAGGTGGCAGTGACCCCGGGATGGCTCTTCATACCTGCCCCGACCAGCGACACCTTGCCGATGTGGTCGTCGTAGAGGACCTGGGAGAAGCCGATATCGCTCTGGTATTTGCTCAGCATCTCCACCGCCCGCACACCGTCGGCCTTGGGGAGGGTGAAGGTGATATCGGTCTTGCCGGTCTCCACCTTGGAGATGTTCTGCAGGACCATATCGATATTGATCTCGGCTTCGGCGACGTAACGGAACACCTTGGCGGCGTATCCGGGTTCATCCGGCAGCCCGACCACGGTCACCTTGGCCTCGCTGCGGTCGTGCGCGACGCCCGTCAGGATTGCTTGTTCCAAGGGAATGTCCTCCATCGATCCGTATACATAGGTGCCCTGCTTGTCGGTATAGGACGAACGCACATGTACGGGCACGTTGTAGCGGCGCGCGTATTCGACGCAGCGCAGCATGAGTACCTTCGACCCGCAGGCCGCCATCTCGAGCATTTCCTCATAGGAGACCTGCTCGAGCTTCTGCGCATCACTCACGATGCGCGGATCGGCGGTGAAGACCCCGTCCACATCGGTGTAGATCTCACAGACGTCGGCCTCCAGCGCGGCGGCCAGCGCGACCGCGGTGGTGTCGGAACCGCCACGACCCAGCGTGGTGACGTCCTTGCTGTCCTGGCTGACGCCCTGGAAACCCGCGACCAGGACGATGGTGCCCTCGTCCAGGGCTTCGCGCAGCCGGCCCGGCGTCACATCGATGATCTTGGCCTTACCGTGCACCGACGTGGTGATGACACCGGCCTGGGAGCCGGTGAACGACCGCGCCTCGGCGCCGAGACTGTGAATGGCCATGGCCACCAGGGCGTTGGAAATGCGTTCGCCCGAGGTGAGCAGCATATCCATCTCCCGGGCCGGGGGCGCGGGAGAGACCTGCTCGGCCAGGTCGAGCAGTTCATCGGTGGTATCGCCCATGGCTGAGCACACCACGACCACGTCGTGGCCTTGCTTCTTCGTCTCGACGATCCGTTCGGCGACGCGACGGATCCGGTCGGCAGAGGCTACCGAGGATCCTCCGTACTTCTGGACAACGAGTGCCACGAGGGGTCCTCCAATGTCAGCGAACAGGCGATCAGTGCAATAGCGTACCGATGCCGGCCACGCTGTTCCGGGAGTATCCGGCCTGGCTGTGGAATAACACACAGCGGCGTGACGTCACGTTTACCTGCGCGCCGAGCCGCCGCACGCGCGGGCGGGCGCGGCGGGCTTGCGAACGGGTCTCATACCCGATCGAACCAGGTCACCTGCGCTCCGTTGCCGAACTCCTGCCGCCGCACGGGAGTGAACAGTGCGGGCCGGAAATTTCCGCGCAGTACGGGGACGCCGCTGCCGGCCAACACCGGGTAACTCTTGAAGATGAGCTGGTCGATCTCCTCGATCAACGCGCCGGCGAGGGTGCCGCCGCCGCAGAGCCAGATGTCCTTACCCTGCGGTCCGTCCTCCTTCTCGAGTCGGCGCACCAGTTCGACCGGATCGGTGCGCACCAGTTCGATCTCCGGGTCCCCCACGCCGGCCAGGGTGGTGGAGACGACGTACTGCGCGGACGGAGGCACAGGTAGCCGAATCCGACGCCGGTGAGCCGGTCGAGGATCTTTGGGCGGGGGATGCGGGCGGCGCCGACGCCGGACACATATCGATCCGGCTGTCGATCGAAGAACCGAACTCGAACACACTCGATATCCGGCGCCCGAATTGATTACGAGCCGCCACCAATAGGGCGATAGCCATTCGATCGGGGTTGTGATGCCCGCCATAGGGCTCGAATAATGGGCTGCATGATGGCAAACGTCGGAGACCGGTTGCACGTGCACGGGCACATCGTCGGCGAGGTCGACCACGAGGGAGAGATCGTAGAGGTTCACGGCCGCGACGGAACGCCGCCGTATCTGGTGCGTTTCGACGACGGACACGAGTCCCTGGTCTTCCCCGGCCCGGACGCGACGGTCGAACGAACACCCTGACCTGCTCACGCGGCAGGCGCAGCCGACCCCGGTGCGGGCCGGCCCCGCAAACATCTGCGGCGGTACGCCCGCCGGCGCAATCACCGCCGCGGCGAATGAGCGTGTTGACGATCACGCGACCCCCGGGAAGAATCGTGGCCGATTCGTAATAACCGGGGGTGCGAGGGACAACATGCGTACGAAGACCGATATCAGATTCGCCGTCGAGGCCGACCCGGGCCAGGTGATGGACGCGTGGATGGCGGTCGAGATGTTGTCCGAATGGTCGCCCGATTTCGAAGACGCGCGCGTGGCGGGGCGCGACGAAGAGGGCCGGCCGCGCCGGGTCTTCATCCAGGTCTCGGTCTCCAATACCCCGGATATGCAGGTGTGGGAGTTCGACTGGGCGGAAAACCGGATGTCCTGGGAGGTCTCCGACAGTACCCGCGGCATCAGAGGCGGCGGATCCTTCGAGGTCACCGCCGGTGAAACCGGAAGCGATGTACTGCTGCACGTCGAGCAGTACACGCCGCTGCCCCTGCCCGGGTTCCTCGGCAAACGGGCGGTCCGCAAATCCTACGAGACCCTGGTGGAGAATTTCGTCGCCTACGCCGAGCAGTTCCCCGAATCCGAGACCTACGACCTCGTCTGAGCCCACCCGACGCGGCCGCGCCGTACCCGCAGTCTCCCTCCGAAAGGCCCCAGAGCTGACACGATAGGGCCCATGCGAGGTCTCACTCGGCGCGGCCGGATCCAGCCGATGGGCGAGAGCGCCTCGGTCACCCAGCTGGAACTGTTCTTCGACCTGGTCCTGGTCTTCGCTTTCACAATGGTCACCGATCTGGCGGCCGAGGAACCCACCGCCGTCAATATGCTGCGGTCGCTGCTGGTGCTGGCGGTGCTGTGGTGGGTGTGGATCGACTACGCCTGGCTCGGCAATGTGGTGCGGGCCGACGAAGGGGTTACCCGGGTCGCCATGTTCGTCGCCATGGGCGGCGGTTTCCTGGCCGCCATCACGATTCCGGAGGCATTCGACGATCTGTCCGGCGGCTGGTACGGACCGCTGGTCTTCGCCATGGCGTACCTACTGGTCCGGCTGGTCCATCTCGGAATGTTCTGGCTGGCCAGCGCCGCGGACGCCCAGTTGCGGGGGCAGGTGCTGCGCTGGGCGCTCGGATCCATCACCGTAGGCACCACACTTCTGGTCATCGCCGCCGAGACCCACGGCACCATCCAGACCTGCCTGTGGGTCGCAGCGATCGGCGGCGACTATCTGTGGACCCATTTCGCGGGCAACAACTGGCGGCTGAGATCCGCCACGCATTTCGCTGAACGGCACGGCTTGATCATCATCGTGGCGCTGGGTGAATCCATCGTCGCCATCGGTATCGGCGTCGCCGGTCTGCCCGTCTCCTGGCCTATCGTGGTCGCGGCCATGCTCGGGCTCATCGTGTCGGGTCTGCTGTGGTGGGCTTACTTCGACACCGATGCCCTCCGGGTCGAACACGCGCTGCGCGCGGCCACCGGCGCCCGGCAGATAGAACTCGCCCGGACCTGCTACACGTTCTGGCACTTCCCGATGATCGTCGGCGTCATCGCCCTCTCGCTCGGCCTCAAGAAAGTGCTGTCCTATGTCGGCGACGAGAGCGAGCACACGCTCACCGACGCACTGACCGGGATACCGCTGGTCGCGCTCTACGGTGGCGTGATGCTCTACCTGGTGGGGCTGATCGGGTTCGGCCGGTTCGGCACGGGCCGGACCGGATGGCTCCGGCCGGCCACCGTGGCGGTGCTGTGCGTACTCACCCCGCTCGCCGCAAAGCTACCGGCACTCGCGGCGCTGGCGGTGCTGTGTGCGGTGCTGACCGTGCTCATCACCTGGGAGACCCTGCGCTTCGCGGAGACCCGCGACCACATCAGGCATCCCGCCGGGTGAGGTGCCGGGCAGTGAGGTGATGCGTGGTCGGGCCGTAGGCCGACGGCGCCACTTTGACCCCGGTCCGCACCGAATCGCGGATTTGGTCGACGTTCTCGCGGATCATGTCCGATACGAGTTCGTCGGTGCGCGGATCGGCCAGCACCTGGAACAGGATCCGGAACACGGTATCGGCGACCAGGCGGATGATCTCGTCGTGGAACGGGATGTAGCGGACGCGGCCGGTCTGCGGATCGTTCTTGATCATCTCGACGATCATCTCGTCGAGTTCGCTGCGGTTCTCCTCCAGCGCCGCCGCGATATTGCGGGTGTAGTGCCCGGTCCGCAGGACCGCGGTGACCTCCTCCATGATCGCGATGGTCATCGGGCGCTTGATGACCTCCACGATCGTGCCCACCGAATGGTTGATCACCGCGGCCGTGACGCGGTCACCGAACACCCGGTCGGCGACGCGGGCCAACCGGACCAGGATCACCACGATCCGCAGCAACCGGAAGGCCCGGAAGAACGGGCTGGCCACCGGGATCATGCCGAGCACCTCGTACCAATAGACGAACGGGAAAGTCCATGGCCAGCCGCCCCGGCGCCAGCGCCACAGGAACTCGATCGCGAAAACTGCACAGATGGCGTAGTCGATACCGACGATGACCCGGTAGGTCTCGGGTGCGACCTCGAAGAAGGTGATCCAGCACACCAGTACGACCGAGATCGCGGCCAGCGCCAACATGACGAAATCGGTCCACAGGGCGGGCGGTTTCCGGGGGAAACCCCGCGGCTCGGGGGTTTCGGGTACGTACCCGGGACCGGACTCCGTGGACGACGGTGTTGACACCTGCATTCCCTTCGACGCCGAAAGATCGCCGCCCAGTATTACCCGCCGCACTGTCACGTGGCCCGGGTACGGCTGCGGTCAGCGGCGGGTGCACCACTCAGCAGGACTCGCCCGGCGAGCCGCCGGGGTATTCCGGTAGCGCGGTCACCGCCGCCGTTCGCCCCCGGGTCAGCGGCCCTCGCGAATGATCGCCTCGATATTGCGCTCGGCCAGCGCGGTGATGGTCAGCGACGGGTTCACGGTGCCGGTGCTGCCCGGGATCGCCGCACCGTCCATGACGTAGAGGCCCGGATGCCCATGTACCCGGCCGTAGGGATCCGTGGCCCGGCCCAGCACCGCACCACCGAGCGGATGCGCCGTGAACTGGGCATTGGCGTCGTATCCGAGGGCGCTGTACTCGGCCAGCGCACCGGCCCGCTCGGCGATACGCCGGTCCACCGCACGCGCCGCCGCCATCACCTCGTCCTGGGCCCGGCGCGGCCAAATCAACCCGACACCGCCGGATATGGGGTCGTAGCCGAACCGCGAGCGGGTCGGGTCGAGGACCATCCCCAGGGAGGCCAGCGCACCCGTCTCGAACGGGATGCCCGGGATGTACCAGTTCTCCAGGGACAGTGCCGTACCGGTGTCGTCGAAGATGCGGCTGGCGCTGGGCACTCCCTGCCCGTTACCCGCCACCGAACTCGCTCCGCGGGCGAGCACCACATCACCGTTGGTGCCCCAACCGTCGCCGATATGTTCGTTGAGGCGCGGCAGCGTGCCGGTCTCCCGGGCCCGGACCAGCAGCTCGGAGGTACCCACCGAACCCGCACCCAGGAACAGTTTGTCGCAGGTGAGGGTCCGTTTTCCGCGTATCGCACCGGTCGGGTCCAGGTGGGTCACCGTGACCACGAACCGGCCACCGGCCTCCTGGGCGATCGTATCGACGCGGTGACCCGGGTAGATCTTCGCTTTCCCGGTGGCCTCGGCGTCCTTCAGATAGTTCTGATTGAGGTCGAACTTGGCGCCGTTGGAGTTGCCGAGATTGCTGCGTCCGGCGATCGCCGAGGCCCGCACGGTCCCCGCCAGTTCGCCGCGCAGCACATTCCAGGTGAAGATCGAGTCGTTGGGCACCGGCCGGTAACCGGCCTTGCGCACCTGATCGTCCCAGGCCCGGGAATGGGTGAACGGTGCCGACCGGTAGATGTCCTCGGGCATCGGATCCAGCCGCAGTTTCGCGCGCACCCGCGGGTAGTACACGGCGTCGAGTTCGCCGTAGTCGACCACCCCGCCGAAGACATGGTCGAAGAACCGGCGTTCTGGCGCGATCATCGCGCCGGTGAAAATCACCGAGCCGCCGCCCACCGCCGCGCCGCGCCAGACATCGATACCCTGGAAACGGGTGCAGTCCAGTACGCCCCCGAAATCGGCGAACTGCATCGGCACCTTGGTCACGCCGGTGAAGCTGGTGGCATGCCAGAAACCGCGGCCGTCGGGAAGATCGTCACCGGTGAAGATCTCCCGCCACGGGTCGTTGGGCCAGCGGGAGCCGCGTTCGAGCACCGTGGTCGCAACGCCGGCCTCCGCCAGCCGCAGGGCACTGACCGCCGCGCCGAACCCGGAACCGATCACTATGGCCTCGGTGTGCTCGGGTGGCGCCGGCACCGGACCGAAGATCTCCGGAACCCACTGCGCGAACAGTTCGTGCCAGATCGGCTCCGCCGCGGCCCGCGGCAGGCCCACCTCCGATCGCGGGACCGCCGATCCCACCGCACCGATAAGAGCAGCCGCCCCCGCGGCCTTGAAAAGGGCACGCCTATCCACCCCAGGACACCTCTCTGGTAACGCAACAGCGCACGGATGGTACCGAGAATCGACCGGTGTGAACAGTCGTGGCGGGGAAGCCGATTCGGCCCCGGACCGCTAGCCGAAGATCAACCGGACAACCGCGAGGGTGCCCACAACCACGATAACCGCGCGCAGCACATTCGGCGGCAGCCGCCGCCCGACCTTGGCCCCCAGCTGCCCCCCGATGATCGCGCCGGCCGCGATCAGGGCCACGACCTGCCAATCCACCTCGGCGACCACGATGAAGATAACCGCCGAGAGCCCATTGGTGAGCAGGGCCAGCACATTCTTCACCGCATTGAGGCGCTGAATGTCCTCGTGCACGAACACCCCGAGCAGCGCGAGCAGCAGGACTCCCTGGGCCGCGCCGAAGTAACCCCCGTAGATACCGGTGCCGAAAATTGCGGCGAGCAGGACCGGGCCACCGTGCGGGCGAACGTTCTCGGCCTCGCCCTGCCGCTCGCGGACCCACGCCGACAGCCGCGGCTGCACCACCACCAGCACCAGCGCCACGATGATCAGTACCGGGACGATGGCGGCGAACGCGTCGGCGGGCAGCGTCAGCAGCAGGACCGCGCCGACCGCGGCACCCAGCAGCGACGCCGAGCTGTAGCGCAGCACCCGCCCCCACTGCCCGGACAGTTCCCGCCGGTAGCCGATCGCCCCGCTCAGCGAGCCGGGAACGAGTCCGACCGTATTCGACACATTCGCGGTGACCGGCGGCAGGCCGATGGCCAGCAGTACCGGGAAAGTGATCAGGGTCCCGGACCCGACCACAGTGTTGATGCCACCCGCGGCGATACCCGCGCCGAATACGGCCAGTATCTCCAGCCAAGTCATGCTCGAACCCTCGACCTTTCCGGACCGGCGTCCGGTCACTCGCAACCCGAGGGACGCTAGCGGTTGCCCGTCCCGGGGATCGCGACGGGTCACCGCCGTACGGAAGGCACGCCCGTCGCGCTCCGCACCGGGGCTGCCGATCGGGGCGGTGGGAGGTCCTGCGGCGCGCCCGCGGCCGGCCGGGCGAAACAGCCGCGACCCGCCCGGCGAACAACTTCACGACGACCGCGATACCGCGCCGCGTGCACCCCCGCGAACGGCCCGGCGACCGTCGTCGGCGGCAGGACCGCGCCGCCTTGTGAAGTACCGGCCCTCCGGACCGCCTCGGCAGGCCCGGCACCAGAGGAGGTAGACTCGCACGGGTCATGCAGCGGGCACTTCTTCTCAGCCGCCGCGACGGGGTCTGATCGGACCGGCTTCCCGTCGCGGGGTTCCGCCACGCCGGTCGACCCAATTCGGGAAAACAATCTCACCCACGGAGAAATCGCATGTCACCCGCTGACGCCTTCGTATCCGGCGCGCGCACCATCACCGCGCCCGCCAAACCCGCGCCCGCCGACCAGCCCGCGTGGAACAAGCAGAAGAACTCGTCGCTGCCCGTCTTCCGCTACCGTCCGTTCGCCGAGGAGATCGAGCCGGTCACGCTGCCGGACCGTACCTGGCCGGACAAGGTGATCGACCGAGCGCCCGCCTGGTGCGCCGTCGATCTCCGCGACGGCAATCAGGCGCTGATCGACCCGATGAGCCCCGCTCGCAAGCGCCGGATGTTCGACCTGCTGGTGCGGATGGGTTACAAGGAGATCGAGGTCGGCTTCCCGTCCGCCAGCCAGACCGATTTCGATTTCGTCCGGGAGATCATCGAGGACGGCGCCATCCCTGACGACGTGACCATTCAGGTGCTCACCCAGTGCCGTCCCGAACTGATCGAGCGTACCTTCGAGGCGTGTTCCGGCGCCGCGAACGTGATCGTGCACTTCTACAACTCCACGTCCATCCTGCAGCGGCGGGTGGTGTTCCGCGCCGACCGCGAGGCCGTGCAGAAGATCGCCACCGACGCCGCGCGGCTGTGCCTGGAGACCGAGCAGCGCTACCCGGACACCAACTGGCGTTACGAGTACAGCCCGGAGTCCTACACCGGCACCGAACTGGAGTACGCCAAGCAGGTCTGTGACGCGGTATCGGAGATCATCGCCCCGACCCCGGACAAGCCGCTGATCATCAACCTGCCGGCCACCGTCGAGATGGCGACGCCCAATGTCTACGCCGATTCCATCGAATGGATGCACCGCAACCTGGCCCGGCGCGATTCGATCGTGCTGTCGCTGCACCCGCACAACGACCGGGGCACCGCGGTCGCGGCAGCGGAGCTGGGCTACCAGGCCGGCGCCGACCGCATCGAGGGCTGCCTGTTCGGCAACGGTGAGCGCACCGGCAATGTCTGCCTGGTGACCCTGGGCATGAACATGTTCTCCCAGGGTGTGGACCCGCAGATCAACTTCTCCGATATCGACGAGATCCGGCGCACGGTGGAGTACTGCAATCAGCTCCCGGTCCACGAGCGGCACCCCTACGGCGGCGACCTGGTCTACACCGCCTTCTCGGGCAGCCACCAGGACGCGATCAACAAAGGCCTGGACGCCATGAAGGCGTCCGCCGACGCGGCCGGCGCCGATGTGGACGACATCTCCTGGGAGGTGCCCTACCTGCCGATCGACCCGAAGGATGTGGGCCGCACCTACGAGGCGGTCATCCGGGTCAATTCGCAGTCCGGCAAGGGCGGCGTGGCCTACATCATGAAGACCGATCACGGGCTGGCCCTGCCGCGCCGGCTGCAGATCGAGTTCTCGCAGGCCATCCAGCAGATCACCGACGGCGAAGGCGGTGAGATCACGCCCAAGGAGATGTGGGACGCCTTCGCCGACGAGTACCTCACCCCGATCCGCCCGCTGGAGCGGATGCGCCAGAAGGTCACCGCCGCCGAGACCGACGGCGGCACCGACCGCATCACCGCGGTGGTCAAGGTCGACGGGGTCGAGCAGGAGGTCACCGGCAGCGGCAACGGGCCGCTCGCGGCCTTCGTCGACGCCATCGCCGCGGTCGGCTACCAGGTGGAGGTGCTCGACTACTCCGAACACGCGCTGTCCGCCGGCGACGACGCCCAGGCCGCGGCCTATGTGGAATGCGCGATCGGTGACCGGATCGTCTGGGGTGTGGGTATCGCCACCTCCATCACGACCGCTTCGCTGCGGGCCGTGGTCTCGGCCGTGAACCGGGCCGCGCAGAAGCAGTAACCCGCGCTCCCCCTTCAGGCCGCCGTCACCATACCGGTGACGGCGGTCTCGTCGGTGGTAAACCGTCCGGCATGCGAACCTTCGCGCACCTGCTAGCGTTGGTCCGGACTCCACGCCGCCGAGCTCTCTGCTCGAAAAAAACCCGAGCAGATGGGGGAACTGTGACTACTGACGAACACGATCCGACTTCCCAGCCCTGGCCCCCGAGTCAACCGGTGGACACCGTCGGCCATGCCGGCGACTCCGATGCCGTGCCGCCCGAGGCTTCGGCGCGAAACGAGCCGGATGCGCTCACCGAACCGGGCGAGCCCACCGAGCAGCTATCTGCCGAAGCGCCGGCCCCGGGAACCGGTCCCGGAGAGTCCGATTCGGCCACGGAAACCGGGACCCCGGAGAAGTCCGCGGAACCAGAGGTTCCCGGCGCCCCGGAAGCTACCCGCACCACCGATTCCGAGAACTCGGCGCCGACCGACGGCGGTGCCGAGGACGGCTACCCGACGGCGGGACCGGCCGAACCGGGCACTCCACCGTGGCCGGACGGCAACGGGTTCGCGCCGCCACCGCAGGCACCGGCCGACGGCGGCGCCAGCTACGGGAACGGCCCGTTCGACCAGTTCGCCCCGCCGGTCCCCGGGGGGGCGTTCAGTGCGCCTGCCCCGGAGCAGTTCCCGGCGCCGGGCAACGCACAGTTCCCGCCATCGGATCCGAACGAGTTCCAGTCGGCGAACATCGGGCCCGGCGCGGACGTCGCACAGGGCGCTGCCGACCGGTTCCAGGCCCCGAACACCGAATACAGCAGCGGACAATTCCCGCAGTTCCAGGCCGGGCCGGGCCAGTTCCCGGCCCCGGACGGCGGACCGGCCGCACAGCCGGACGCGGGACAGTTCCAAGCCCCGAATACCGAATACGGCAGCGGACAATTCCCGCAGCCGGGCCCGGGGCAGTTCCAGGCCCCGAACACCGACCCCGGCAGCGGACAGTTCCCGCAACCCGATGCCGGCCAGTTCCAGGTCCCCAACACCGAATACGGCAGCGGACAGTTCGCACAGCCGGCCGCGGGCCAGGGCCCGCCCGCCGGACGGGGGCAGAACCCGCCCGACCCCTTCACTGTTCCCGGTCCACCGACCGGGCAGTATCCACAGCAGGACCCGAATCTCCATCCCGGACAGTCGAATCCGGATCAGCCACCGTACGCACCGTCGGCCGCCCAGCCCACCGGTGGCTACGCACCGCCGCCCGCTCCCGCACCGGAGAGCGAATCGGGCGGCCCGATCTACAGCTGGGCCCCGCCCCCGGTGCCGGCCGCGCCGCCGGTACCGCAGCCGCAGTACCAGCCGGCGCCGCCCCCCGCCGCGCACAACCCGCCGACCGGGCAGTTCCAGCCTCCCGCCTGGGGTGACCCCGGTCGGCCGGGGTCACCCCAGCAGCCGCCTCAGCAGCAGTTCCAGCAGCCCGGCCAACCGGGACAGCAGTTCCCGCCGCGCCAGATAACCGAACCGGGTCAGCTCGGCAATTCGGTCAACGACCTGAATCTGCTGAAACGAGCCCGTAAGGCACCGCGTAGCGGTTGGCGGCGAGCGGTGCACAAGGTCTCCCGCGGGGCGATCAACCCGGGCGAGTCGGCCTCCGATGTCGTCCACCGAGATCTGGTGAGCCGGGTGAACGCACCGGTCTACGGTGATTTCCGGATCGCGATCCTGTCGCTCAAGGGCGGTGTCGGCAAGACCACCACGACCGTCGGCCTCGGCGCCACCTTCGCGTCGTTGCGAGGTGACCGGGTGATCGCGATCGACGCCAACCCCGACCTGGGTACCCTCGCCCACCGGGTACCGCGCCAGACTCGTTCCACCGTGCGCAACCTGCTGGAAGACCAGAACATCACCCGCTACTCGGATGTGCGGGCGCACACCTCACAGTCACCGAGCCGGCTGGAGGTGCTGGCCAGCGAGCAGGACCCGGCGGTATCGGAGGCGTTCAGCGAGGCCGACTACCGGCGCGCGATCGGGATCCTGCAGTCGTTCTACAACATCATCCTCACCGACTGCGGTACCGGACTGATGCATTCGGCGATGTCCGGAGTGCTCGATATGGCGAGTTCGCTGGTCCTGGTGACCTCCCCCGCCATCGACGGCGCCCGCAGCGCCTCGGCCACCCTGGACTGGCTGGACTACCACGGCTATTCGCATCTGGTGCAACAGACCGTGGTGGTGGTCAACGCCTCCCGGCGCGGGTCCACCTCGGTGAACCTGGACCATCTGCGCCGGCTGTTCCTGGACCGCACGCGGGCCGTCCAGGTGGTGCCCTTCGACGATCATCTCGCCGAGGGCGCCGAAATCGATCTGGAACTGGTGAGCAAACCGACCCGGCAGGCCCTGCTGGAGCTCGCCGCGATGGTCGCCGACGATTTCGCCAATGTGGACGGTTATCCGTACGGCAACCGCTACTGAGAGTTTCCGGGCGGCGGTTCGGCGGTGACCCGCCGGGCCGCCGCCGCGAACGAGTCCAGGACCGCGGCGACCGCGGGACGGTTCTCGGCGTGCGGCCTGGTGACCAGGTCGTAGAGGCGGGCCGCCCGCACTCCGGACAGTCGCAGCTGGGACAGCCCGGGGTGGGTGACGACATAGCGGGGCATGAGCGCGACGCCGTAGCCGGCGCCGACCAGTGTTTCGATCATCCGGAAATCGTTCAGTCGCTGCACGATTCGCGGTTCCACGCCGGTTATCGTGGCGATCGATCGGAGCACATCGTCGACCGGGAAGCCACCGCGCACGCTCAGCCAGGACTCCTCGGCCAGTTCCTCGGCCGTGACCGCGTCCTTTCCGGCCAGTGGATGATCGGGTGCGACCAGGACGTCGATGGGTTCGCGCATGAGTACCCGGGAACTCACCCGTGGCCCCGCGACCGGTGCGGCGCGTTCGTCCCGATGGGTCAGGACGATGTCGTAGTCGGCGAGCAGACCGGGCGTCTCATGCGGCGGTACGTCCTCGTCACCGGCCACGATATCCACCCCGCTACCAGCCATCGCGGGGAGGACATGGGGCAGGAGCAGTGCACCGCCGGAAGGGAACGCACCCACCCGGACCTGTCCGCGCGGGGACCCGCGATAGTGGGCCATCTCCGCGACGGCGCGTTCGAGTGCGGCGAGGACCTCGTCGGCCCGCACCACGAGGGCGTGCCCGGCGTCGGTGAGGCGGACCCGGCGGCCGCTCGGTTCGAGCAGGGTGACGCCCGCCTCCCTGGTCAGCACCTTGAGTTGTTGTGACACCGCCGACGGGGTCATGGACAGGGCAGTGGCCACCGCGCCGATCGTGCCGCGGTCGGCGAATTCGCGCAGGATGCGGAGTCGTTCCACCGACAGCGAGGAATTCACGACAACCATTAAGCGATACTAAATCATCAATCCATAACAATTCGTTTGTGCTGATAGGTCGATACATCCCATGATTAATGGGTGACGTCCCGTGACCGCCTGATCGCCCTGACCGTCATACTCCTGTGGGGTCTCAACTTCCTCGGCATCCGCGCGGGACTCGACCACCTGCCGCCATTCTTCTTCGCCGCGCTGCGGTTCGCGGTGATCGCGATACCGACGCTGCTGTTCATCCCGCGCCCCGCCGTCCGCACCCGCTGGCTCCTGCTGTACGGCAGCGGCTTCGGCATGCTGCAGTTCGCGTTCCTGTTCACCGCCATGCGGGTGGGTATGCCCACCGGTCTGGCGTCACTGGTCCTGCAATCCTCGGCGCCGTTCACGGTATTGCTCGGGGCGCTGCTGCTGGGCGAGCGGTTGCGGCCGGTGCAGATCGCCGGACTCGCCGTCGCGGTCGCGGGGATGGCCGTCATCGGCTGGAACCAGTTCGCGCACGCCGCGCTGCTGCCGGTGCTGCTCACGCTGGCGGCCGGGTTCGGCTGGGCACTGGGTAATCTCGGCGCACGCCAGGCCGGGGTGGAAGCGCCGGACACCGATCCACTGCACCTCACGCTGTGGATCACCGCGGTGCCGGTGCTGCCCCTTTTCGCACTCTCGCTGCTCTGGGAAGGCCCGACCACCGGCGTCCACGCACTGGCCGGCACATTCTCGGCCGATGGCTGGCCCGCGCTGGCCGGCCTCGTCTACATCGTGGTGCTCGGCACGATCGTCGGTTCCGGCCTGTGGACCTACCTGATGAGCCGGTACCCGGCCGGCAGTGTCGCGCCGCTGTCGCTGCTCGTCCCGGTGGTCGGCTTCACCGCCGCCTGGATCTTCCTGGACGAGACACCGGCGCCCGCGAGTCTGATCGGCGGCGTGATAGTGATCGCCGGAGCATTCGCGGCGACGGCCGGTGCCCGGAAGACGACTCCGCCGGAGCCCGCCGACCTACCCACGACGGCGGATACCGGCGCGGCGCGACCACTGGAACCCGCTGTCAGATGAGGCATTGCCCCATCGATCGCGTGGTCGGTGCACCGGCGCGGCCAGAACCCGTTTAGAGTTGGCGCGGTCAAAGACAGCTACCCCGGGTTAGGCAGCGGCAGACAACATGGCAGAGCATCGGTGGCCCGCGGCGGGTGCCGCGAAGGTTCCAGGTCGACCTGCCGGGGTGGGCGCGTACACCCGGCGAACCGTGCTCCGCGCCACTGCGGCCGCGGGCATCGCAGCGGCGGCCGTAGCCGCACTACCCGGCGCGACCGCCCGCGCCCGGCCCACCGCCCGGGTAGCGGTACTGGGTGGCGGCGTCGCCGGGCTCACCGCCGCCCACGAACTCGCCGAACGCGGCTTCGAGGTGACCGTGTACGAACGCCGGTCACTCGGCGGCAAGGCCCGCAGCATGCCGGTACCGGGCACTGGGACCGAGGGCCGGCCGGATCTGCCCGGCGAACACGGCTTCCGCTTCTTTCCCGGCTTCTACCAGCATATTCCCGATACCATGCGGCGGATCCCGTTCGAAGGGAACGCGAACGGAGTTTGGGACAACCTGGTCGGCGTCCCCGACGCCCGGTTCGCCCGGGCCGACGCCGACGATATCCGCGCGCCGCTCGGCTTCGGCCGCGCGAAAGCCGCGTCACCCGAGGGGATGCGGGAGAGTCTCGCCTCGGTGATCTCCACCACACTGAAGATGCCGCCCACCGAGGGTCTCTTCTTCGCGAACCGGCTGCTGGTCTTCAACACCAGTTGCGACGCGCGCCGCTTCGGCCAGTGGGAGCACACGTCCTGGTCGGATTTCGTGGGCGCCCACGCACGGTCGCACGAGTTCCGCGCGCTGGTGTCACGGACTCTCACCAGCCTGCTGGTCGCGGCCAAGGACGAACTGGCCAGTGTGCGCACGATCGGGTCGATGGGCGAGCAGTTCCTGGGCAACCCGATGCAGATCGGCCACGACGGCGACCTCGACCGAGTCCTCAACGGACCCACCAATATCGCGTGGATCGACCCCTGGGTGGCGCGGCTGCGCGACCTGGGCGTCCATTTCGAAGTCGGCGCCGAAGTGCGGGGGCTGGAGGTCCGCGACCGGCGTATCACCGGCGCCCGGATCGTCACCGGCGCCGGGACGGCCCAAACCGTGACGGCAGACCACTTCATCGTGGCGCTACCCGCCGAACGCGCCCGGGACCTGTGGAACGCCGACATCCTGGCCGCATGGCCGCACCTGGCGTCGATGAGCCGGCTGTTCACCGACTGGATGAGCGGTATCCAGTTCTATCTGCGGCACCGGCCCGGACTCGGCAGCGGTCACGCCGCCTATATCGACTCCCCCTGGTCGCTCACCTCCATCGCGCAGAACGCGCTGTGGTCACGCAAACTGGACCAGTACGGCGACGGGACGGTACTCGACTGCCTGTCGGTGGATATCTCCGACTGGAACACCCCCGGCATCCTCTTCGGCAAGACCGCGAAGGAATGCACGCACGAGGAGATCGCCAAGGAGACCTGGGCGCAGATCCTCGCGCACCTCAACGACCGCGACCAGGTGCTGGGTGACGCCGACCTGCACTCCTGGTTCCTCGACCCCGGAATCACCTGGAACGCCGATCGCGGGGAGAACGCGAACGCCGACCCGTTGCTGATCAACACCGCGGGCTCCTGGGAACTGCGACCCGAACCGCACGGCGGTATCGAGAACCTCTTCCTGGCAGGTGATTACGTACGCACGAACATCGACCTGGCCACCATGGAGGGCGCCAACGAATCCGCCCGAGCGGCGGTTAACGCGCTGCTGGAGGTCACCGGTTCGGACGCCCCCCGCTGCGCGACCTACACGCTCTGGCGAGCCCCGGAACTGGAACCGCTGCGCCGCGCCGACGCCGACGCGTACGCGGCCGGACGACCGAACGCATTCGATATCCAGTTCTGAGAAACCGGCGCCGGACGGGGCGCCTGCGCCGCCATGTCACCGCGAGGTGAACTCCCCCGCGCCGCGTGAGGACGAGCGCCCGGGGTCATTAGACTGCGCGACGTGGCAGAGATATCGGTGCGGGGGCGGCTGGCCCTCGGGGTGGCCGGCGCGGCGGCATGGGCCTCGCGCAAGGCGGGCCGTGGCAACGGGTCGATGATCGGCGGGCTGCTCGCCCTGAAGATCGACCCGCAGCTCATGAAACAGCTGGGCCGCGGGCGACGCACCGTGCTGATCACCGGCACCAATGGCAAATCGACCACCACCCGGATGACCACCGCGGCGCTGAACACGCTGGGCGAGGTCGCCACGCAGGCCGATGGCGCCAATATGGACGCGGGGATCGTCTCGGCGCTCAATGTCCACCGGGACGCGCCGCTGGCCGCCATCGAAGTGGACGAACTGCATCTTCCACATGTCACCGACGCTCTCAAACCCGAAGCGGTCGTCCTGCTGAACCTCAGCCGTGATCAGCTGGACCGGGTCGGCGAGATCAATATGATCGAACGGCGGCTGCGCTCGGGTCTGGCGCGGCATCCGGACACCGTCGTCATCGCCAACTGCGACGACGTACTGGTCACCTCCATCGCCTACGACCATCCGAATGTGGTGTGGGTCGCCGCCGGCAGCGGCTGGGCGATGGACGCCACCAGCTGTCCGCGCAGTGGGGAGCCGATCCTCTGGGAAGGCACCCACTGGTACAGCACCGGCACCGATTTCGCTCGGCCCCAGCCGGATTGGTGGCTCGACGGCGACAAGCTCTGCGGCCCCGACGGCGTCCGGCTGCCGCTGCGGCTGGCGTTGCCCGGCCGGGCGAACCGGGGCAACGCGGCGCAGGCGGTGGCCGCGGCGGTGGCGCTGGGCGCCGATACGGAACAGGCCTGCGCCGCCACCGGGACCGTGCGGGAGATCGCGGGCCGCTACCGCACCGTCGAAGTCGGCGAACACGCCGCCCGGCTGCTGCTGGCCAAGAACCCGGCGGGCTGGCAAGAAGCGCTGTCCATGATCGACCACAGCGCCTCGGGGCTGGTGATCGCGGTGAACGGCCAGGTACCCGACGGCGAGGACCTGTCCTGGCTGTGGGATGTGCGATTCGAGCATTTCGAGGACGTCCACGTCGTCGCCGCCGGGGAACGCGCCACCGACCTCGCGGTGCGCCTCACCTACGCCGGGGTCACGCACACCACCGTCGCGGACCCCATACGCGCCATCGCGTCCTGCCCGGCGGGCCCGGTCGAAGTTCTCGCCAACTACACCGCGTTCCGCGACCTCAACCGTGACCTCCAGGAGCGGAACCGATGAGCGATTCGACCGTACGCATCGGCCTGGTGCTGCCCGATGTGATGGGCACCTACGGGGACGGCGGCAACGCACTGGTGCTGCGGCAGCGGCTGCGGCTGCGCGATATCGACGCCGAAATCGTGGAGATCACCCTGCCCGATCCGGTACCGGACTCACTGGACATCTACACCCTCGGTGGCGCCGAGGACTCCGCCCAGCGCCTGGCCACCCGCCACCTGCTGCGCTACCCCGGATTGCAGAACGCGGCCGGGCGCGGCACCCCGGTGCTGGCGATCTGCGCGGCGATCCAGGTCCTCGGCCGGTGGTACGAGACCTCGAGCGGCGAACGAGTGGAAGGCGTCGGCCTGCTGGACGCCACCACCTCCCCGCAACAGTCCCGCGCGATCGGCGAGGTGACGACGAATCCGCTGCTCACCGGCCTGTCCGCACCGCTCACCGGGTTCGAGAACCATCGCGGCGGCACCACCCTGGGCCCGGACGCCACCGGGCTCGCCCGGGTGACCCGCGGTATCGGCAACGGTGTCGGCGACGGACTCGAAGGTGTGGTGCAGGGCTCGGTACTGGGCACCTACATGCACGGCCCCGTCCTGGCCCGCAACCCCGAACTCGCCGACTACCTGCTGTGTCGCGCCCTCGGCGTGGACTCCCTGCCCCCGCTGGACCTCCCAGAAGTCGACCAGCTCCGCCGCGAACGATTGCGCGCCTGAATCCGGCCGGAGCCGGGTCTCGCCGTTCAGGCCGCGCAGACCCGGTCCTTCGGCTCATGCGATGTGCAGTGGGCCGCCCATAGAGTGCGACCGTTGCGCGCCTTCGACCAAGGGGCAAGACGGGCCTCGACCTGTGAGGTGAACTCGGCTCATAGGTTTTATCGACGTTTGAATCCGAGTTCCACCGGGGAGGGTCCTACCGGGCCGGGGCCGGCCGAGACGGCGAATACACTCCCAGAGTGAGCTACGACCATGTGCTGTTGCCGTCCGGTGTCGCCTCCACTCCCGCGGAGGTCGACGCGTATCTCACGTCTCAGCAGGGGCTGCCGGAGACAGCGGAGATCGCGGCCATGGCGGCGGAGCTCAATGCCCGCGATGCGGAACTGCCCGAGGAGGACGGTTTCCTGAGCGTCGCGCCGCTGGGTGGCGCGCCGACCGGGGCCGTCCTGCCGGTGCCGAGCCCCTACGACGCGATCGGTTTCGTCCGGGATCTGCTGTTCCGGCTGGCGACACCGCGGGACTACGCGATCTACGATCCACAGCTGACCTGGTTGATCGACCCGGCCGGGCATATTCCGGTGGCGGTGACCCACGGCGGGGCGGGACAGTTTCCCTACCTGACCGAGGCGCTGACCACCCTGTGGGTGCGCGAACTCGGCGACCCGAACCCGTATCTGATCGTGGAACGCGCTCCCGAGGTCTACATCCAGACCTACCGGGAATCCGCCGACGCCTACGCCCTGGAATACCGGGACGGCGGAGCCGACCGGCATTTCGCCACCCGTGTCTCCGGCCCGGATACGGTGGCCGGCCTCGTCTGGGACTGGACGCGCGAGGACCGCACCCGGCTCGACCGGCTCACCTGGGAACAGCTGATGTTGTGACCGCCGCGACCACGGTCGCGGCGGTCCTCACAGTGCCCGGCGGCCGGAGAAGGCCCGGCCCAGGGTCAGTTCGTCGGCGAACTCCAGATCGCCGCCCATGGGTAGGCCGGACGCGAGCCGGGTGACGGTGAGTCCGGGGAAATCACGCAACATTCGCACCAGATAGGTCGCGGTCGCCTCACCCTCGGTGTTTGGATCGGTGGCGATGATCACCTCGGTGACATCCACCCCGTCGTCCTGGCTGCCGATCCGGGTCAGCAGCTCCCGGATCCGCAGTTGTTCGGGGCCCACCCCGCTGAGCGGGTCGAGTGCGCCGCCCAGCACGTGATAGCGGCCCCGGAACTCCCGGGTTCGTTCGATCGCCGGTACATCCTTGGGTTCCTCGACCACGCAGATCATGCTGCGGTCGCGGCGCGGGTCCGCGCAGATCCGGCACAGCTCGCCGTCGGCGACCGTGCCGCACTGCGCGCAGAACCGCACACCGTCGCGGATCTTCTGTAGGACCGCCTGTAACCGGTCGAGTTCGGGCGGTTCCACCTGCAGCAGATGGAAGGCGATCCGCTGCGCGCTCTTGGGGCCGACGCCCGGGAGCTTCCCCAGTTCATCGATGAGATCCTGAACCGGACCCTCGTACACCGCGATTCCCCGGCGCGATCAGAAGCCGGGCAGACCCGGGGCGCCGCCGGCCAGTGGTCCGAGTCGTTCGGCCGCCAGCTGCTGGGCATTGGCCATGGCGTCGTTGACGGCGCCGATCACCAGGTCCTGCAGGGTTTCCACATCTTCGGGATCAACCGCCTGGGGATCGATCGTCAGCGACTGCACCTCACCGGTCGCCTTGATCGTCACCCGGACCAGACCGTTGCCGGCCTGACCGTCCACTTCGGCCGCGGCGATCTCGGCCTGCGCGGCCATCACCTGCTCCTGCATCTGCTGGGCCTGCTGGAGCAACTGCTGCATATCGAACTGACCATCGGGCTGCACGGGATTCCTCTCTACGGACGGGTCACAATTCAGCCTAGACCGCCTCGGTCGCCGATTCCGCCGCCGCCCGACACCACCGTAAGATCAACTTCGCCGGTGCGATTGCGCCGTGCCGAAATCTTGATTGTTTCTGGAGCAAACTGTGTCAAAGGGATATTTGCTGGGTGCGCTCATCATGGTATCCGGCGTGTTCCGCGCGGCGACCGCCCAAGCCGATCCCCATGAGGTAACCGACCACGGCAACGGCTGCGTCATCGATCCGGCCGCCCCGGCTGTCACCGTCGAATCCTTACGTTCGCATTGCACCGCCCGGCAGCACGCCGAGATCTACCTGGCCGCCGAGGCCGGCGCGGTGCCGTCGGGAGTGAAGAACGGCTGGGTGACCTCCAGTTCGATCTCCCAGCCCATCGCGCCCACATTCTGGTTGGGCAAAACCTTCGACACCGGACCCGAGGGCGGCCGGTTGACCAACCGGGTCACCGGTGCCGGTATCGAGGGCTGGCCGGCCGAGGTCTACCTGGCGCCGTCCCGGGAGGACGGTGAACCCACCTGGGTGCTCGACTACACACCGGCGATCACGCCGCAGGTCTACGACGAGATCCGGGAGGTCGTGCCCGGTGTGTGGCTCGGCTACTCCTGGTGGCGGGGCGAAACAACGACGCCGGTACTGCTGTCGTTCGTCCTCGCCTGAGCAAAACCCGCCCGGTAGCCGGCCGGGGGGGGGGGGGGGCGCGGGCGGGCGGGCCGGGGGGCCCGGCCCGGGGCGCCGGCCCCCGCGGATAAAGGGGCGCGGCCCGGCGGGGGGGGGGCGGGGGGGGGGGGGGCCTGCGGGCCGTGTCCCAACGGGGCGTGCGGGCCCGACGGCGGTTCCATGTGACCGGGGTGAGTCCGCGGGCCCGGAGAATGCGGCGATACTCGTCGTGCACAGACTTCGAAGCTCATTCTGAACAGATCTCTAAGCGCAGTGCAGGCCCGCGAGCAGCGAATCGAGGATGGGGGTACGCCGGGTGTCGGCGCGCAGGACGGCGGAGACGGGAATGCGGAGGCGATGGTCGGCCAGCGGCAGCGCGGCGATGCCCTCGGTGGAACTGTTCGCGTAGAGAACAGTCCAGGCGTCGGGGTGGTTGATCAGCTCCATCGTCGCGGTGTGGTCCGGCGGGATGGGCGGGCCGAAGGTCGGGCCGGTGGGCAGGTCGGCGAAGGCTGTTCGGATGACATTGTGCAGCAGGAACTGCTCGGACTCCGGTGGGAGGAGCAGCGGGTAGGCGCTGAGTTCGGCGAGGGTGACGTCGGTGCGGCCGGCCAGTGGATGCGCGGGAGCGGTGGCCAGCGTCAGGTCTTCCACCCACAGTTGTTCGACGACGAGCCCGGCCTGCTGCACACTCCCGCGGATCAGCGCCAGATCGCAGTCCCCGTCCGCGACGGCCGCGACCCGCTGCCGGAACGGTTTGATGACGAATTCGATCTCCGCGCCGGGATGTGCCTCGCGGGTGCCGGCGATGGCCGACAGCGATCGGGTGGCGAACGACATATTCGCCGCGAGCCGGATACGGGGACCAGTGGTACGAATGGAGGCGCGGATGGCCGATTCCAGACCTAGCATCTGCTTGGCTAGCGGTAGTAATCTGGTGCTCGCGTCGGTGGGGACGACCGAACGGGTCGAGCGCTCGAAGAGCTGCACGCCCAGGTCGTGTTCGAGCCGGGCGATCTGGTGGCTGATCGCCGATTGCGAGATGAAGCACCGGGCCGCCGCCCGGCTGAAACTGAGCTCCTCGCACACCGCGACGTAGTACGTGAGCTGGCGAAGTTCCACCTCGATCTCCATTCATGACCAGAACAGATAAGAGTCATCTCAATTATGCGCCCTGAACCCTGAAATATCTTCCTTCCGGATGACGGTTCCTAATGAGTGAAGGAGGCTGTCATGCACAAGGTCACTGAGATCGGCGCCGGCATCGAGTACGCGGACGTCGTGATCATCGGTTCAGGGTTCGGCGGACTCGCCGCGGCCAAACAACTGGCCAAAGCGGGAGTGAATTATGTCCTGATCTCGAGCACACCGGAACACCTGTTCCAGCCGCTGCTCTATCAGGTCGCCACCGGGGTGTTGGCGTCCGCGGAGATCGCACCCCCGATCGCGAACATCCTGCGCCGGCACAAGGAGGCCGACGTCCGGCTGGGTGAGGTCACCGCCATCGAGCCCGACGCCGCCATCCTGACCTACCGCACCGGCGACGAGGTCCGCCGGATCCGCTACGGATCGCTTATCGCGGCCACCGGTGCGAGCCAGTCGTACTTCGGTCGCGACGACTTCGCCGACAAGACCTACTCACTCAAGACCATCGACGACGCCAAACTGCTCCGGGCCCAGATCGCGCGGGTGTTCCGCGAGGCGGCCCAGGCCGACGAGGAGACCCGGCGGCGACTGCTCTCGTTCGTCGTGGTCGGTGCCGGGGCCACCGGTGTGGAGGTCGCGGGACAGTTGAAAGAACTGGCGAAGCGGTACTACCACGAGGAAGTCTCGGTGACCCTGGTCGAGGGCGCCGGTGCCGTCCTACCGCCCTTCGGCGGCGGCCTATCGGAGTACGCGAAGAAATCGCTGACCCGCAGCGGGGTCGAAGTGCTGCTGGGCACCTTCGTCACCGATATCGAGGACGGGCACGTCACGGTCAAGGACAAAGCGGGCACCGAGCGGCAGATCGACGCCGAAACCATCGTGTGGTCGGCGGGCGTACAGGCGGGCGGTTTCGCGAAACTGCTGGCCGAGGCCACCGGATGCGAGACCGACCGCGCCGGACGGCTGCTGATCAATCCCGATCTCACCGTGGGCGGCTACGCCGATATCTACGCGATCGGCGATATGACCTCGCTGGGCGGCTACCCGGGCCAGTCGCCGGTGGCCATGCAGGAGGGACGGCACGCGGCCGACATCATCAGCCGTGACAAGCACCCGGGCACCCCGTTCGTGTACTGGGACAAGGGCAGCATGGCGGTGATCAGCCGGTTCAGCGCCGTCACCAAGCTGAACGAGAAGGTGACCTTCCGCGGGGTGTTCGCGTGGTTCATCTGGCTGGCCGTGCACCTGTTCTACCTGGTCGGTTTCCGGAACCGGTTCGCCGCCGTCCTGTCGTGGCTGGTGGCGTTCATCGGTACCGGGCGGCCGGGATTCCAGGAAGTGGATCGGCAGCATCTGGAACGGGTGCGCGAACCCGAACGTTTCGTCGCGTAGTACCTGGCGGGCCCGTCGGACGGGCCCGCCGCCGGCGCGTCCGAGGGCGAATTCCAGGTGGCGGCCAGCCCAACAGCAGAGCTGTTTTCGCTGTTCACACGAACATGTGGGTACCGCTGGGTGAACGCCCGGTGTGACCTGCGTCTCGTTAACCGAACCGGCATGTCCGCGACACGTGTCGGACGCCCGGACGCCGTGTCGGGCTGGCCTGCTTGGCATCATGGCTATTACGTCCGTGCCGACGGCTCCGGCTCGACCGGCCGCCGGCGAGGATTTCCGGTCCCGATACGCACTGATCGTCTCCTCCGACACCGAACATCGCCTCGCGGCGCAGCGGTTGCGGTACAACGTATTCGCCGATGAGCCGGGTTTCCGGATCCCCGACAACGGTACGGGGCTGGACGCGGACCGGTTCGACGAACACTGCGACCATATGCTGGTCCGCGACGAGGCCACCGGCGAATTCGTCGGGTGCTACCGGATGTTGCCGCCGGACAAGGTCGCCGCAGCCGGTGGGTACTACACCGCCACCGAATTCGATCTCACGAATCTCGACCCGGCGGGTATGCGGATCGTGGAGATGGGCCGGGCCTGCGTGGTCCCCGACCATCGCAACGGTTCGGTGCTCACCCTCATGTGGGCCGGAATCCTGCACTACATCCAGCTCACCGGTTACGACTGGGTCATGGGATGCGCCTCGGTGCCCATGCAGAACAGCCCCGGCGACCCGGCCGGGGTCAATGTGCGCGGCGTGCGCGATTTCCTACTCGGCAAACACGCCTGCGGGCCCGAGCGGCGCGTCCACCCCTATCGCCGCGTGGTGGTCGACGGAGTGGGCCTGGATGATCTGCCCGCCCCCGAGCGCCCCAAACTGCCGCCGCTGCTCAACGGCTACCTGCGGCTCGGCGCCGAGATCTGCGGGGAGCCCGCGCACGACCCGGATTTCGCCGTGGCGGATTTCGTGGTGTTGCTGGGGCTCGACACCATCAACACCCGATATCTGGATCGGTTACGCGGCGCGGCCGCGAATCTCGACGGCGGGCGGTGACGCGATGGAGACCGTCGATCGGCGAATGGAACAGGCGCCGGTGCAGGCTGCCGCCCCGCACGCATGGATGCCGGTGAGCCCGTGCGGGACCGGGTGCGTGCGGCAGCGCCCCGAAATCGGCGTCCTGCGGGCCGGGTTGCGGGCGATGGGGGCCGTCTCGGTGCTGTTCGCCTATCCGTTTGTGCATCTCGTCACACCGCCGTCCCGGCGTTCGGGGGCGCAGCGGCGGTTCGCGCGGACCCTTTTGCGTGCGTGCGGTATCCGGCTGCGGGTGGTGGACCGGCGCACGGGAGCCGCGGCGATCGGGCCGCGGTACGCCGAGCCGGGCACCGCAGTGCTCGTCGCCTGCGGGCATATCGGCTGGGCGGATATCGTCGTGCTCGCCTCGGTGCAGCCGCTCGCGTTCGTGGCGCGGGCGGATCTGATCGATTGGCCGGTGCTCGGCACGCTCGCCCGGGTGATGCGGGTCATCCCGATCGAGCGGGAACGCCTGCGCCGCCTCCCGGATGTGGTCGAGCGGGTCGGGCGGCGGCTCGCCGCGGGTGAACGGATCGGATTCTTTCCGGAGGGCACCACCTGGTGTGGCCGGGCCTACGGGTCACTGCGGCCCGCGCTGTTCCAGTCCGCGGTCGATACTGCGACCCCGGTGCAGCCGGTCCGGCTGCGGTATCTGGACGCACACGGTAACCGGTCCACCGTCCCAGGTTTCGTCGGAGACGACACCCTGCTCGATTCGATCGTGCGGGTGCTGCGAGCCCGGAACCTGACCGCCGAAGTGGTACTGGCACCGGTGGAGGCGGCGGGCACCGACCGCAAGGACCTGGCCCGGCGGTGTGAGCGAGCAGTGCGCGCGGAAGAACTCTCGGACGCCGCCCACGCGGTGCTGGCGGCGGCGGGCCGGCAGCTGACGAAAGCGGCGGTCACCCCGGTCTGATCCGAGGGGTTCCGGCCGGGCCCACCCAGATAGGCCCGGCCTTCTGCTGTCAAATGGCGACTCGCTGGATTATGTACCGCTATCCAACGGCTACTTGCTTGCTGTATCAGCGCGCGCTTCCCGTGCCCGGCAGGCCGGGCAGCCCCGGGAGGGCGAAGGGCAGCGGCGGGAACGCCGGTAGCTGGACCTGCGGCAGCAGGCTCGGCGGGGGCGGCGGAATGTAGGGATTGGGCATGTTCCAGTTCGGCGGGGCACCGCCACCGCCGCGGGGGCTCTCGTGGTGGTCCCAATCGGCGGGCCGGTCGTAGTCGCGGCCGCGGTCGTTATGCGAATCGCGGTCGGGGTACTGGTTGTCACCGCTGTTGAGGTGGTCCTCCCAGCCGTCGTAATCCTGCCGGTGGTGGTCCTTGTAGCCGTAGTGACCGTTGTCGTCCCAGCCGAATTTGTCGTCGTCGCCGAAGTCGTCGCCGTCCCAGGCCCGGTGCTCGTTGTCGTCCCGGCCATTGCTGTCCCAGCCGGAGCTATCGCCGAAGCTGTCGCTGGAATCGCTGCTGACGTGGGTCGCGCCGAGCTGATCGGCGAGGGCGGGGCCGGCGGTGGCCGCCAGCGGCGCGAGGGTGATGACGGCGAGCGCGGCGATCCGCGCCGCGAAACGGCGGGCGCGCTGTTCGTGGTTTCGGTTCATCGGTGGAGTCCTCACTCGGTCACGCCCCCGTTTGTCGTCCGGGGCGAATCGCACTTCGCGAGTGCTTATTGATACATCGAATACCGTACCGCTGAACAACGGTACGTTCAATAGGTACGCGTCAAGCGGGGTGATCGGCACAACCGGTGGGAGGCGATGTCACCCGCCGGCCTCCGGCCGCGCTGCCACACGCGGTTTCCGGCGCGCTGGAACAAAGTCGGGGCAGATACGGCTACGGTGGTGAGGGACACCGTCGAGCAGCCGTTCGGCTGCCGAACTCCGAGGAACCGGCCGCGATCTCGCCCCGGCCCCCGGAAGCTCCGCTCGGCAGCACCGGCGCCGAGTGTCATGGGTTTCGGATGGGTATCCCCGAAAGGTCCCGGCCCCGATCCGACTCGGACCGCCGGCGCGGGACCCACCCTCTCGACCTCTGCCGTACGGAACTCGCAGTGGCAGCGCACACCGAAGATCGGAGCACGACAATGCACGACGACCACCCCGGGCTGTTCAGTCACGTCCCCCCCGCCGAACCCGAGCCGTACGCGTTACCGGCCGATGATCACCGTCCGGTCTTCCTCACCGCGGCGCCCGAGACCGACGGCCCCGCCGCGCCGGACGCCGGTACCAGGTAGGGATGCCCGGCCGGACGCAGGACCTCGCTTATGCGGCGGGCTGGCGTGTGGTGCGGGCCCTGCCGCACGGCTGGGCGGTACGCCTGTTCGACGCGGCCGCCGACCGGATCGCGCGTCGCGACGGCGGCCCGGTCCAGTTGCGGCGCAACCTCGCCCGGGTCCTCGGCGTCGACCCCTCGCGGGTTCCGCCGGAACTGGTCCGGGCGAGTCTGCGTTCCTACACCAGGTATTGGCGGGAGGCCTTCCGATTGCCCGCGATGGATCCGTCTGCGCTGGCGGACACCATCGAGTCCGCGGCCACCGGCCTTCACCGGATTCAGGAGGCGTACGCCGCCGGCCGCGGTGTGGTGATCGCCCTGCCGCACAGCGGAAACTGGGACCTCGCCGGTGTCTGGCTCGTAGAGCGGGTCGCTGCGCCGACCGTGGTCGCCGAGCGCTTGCGGCCGGAGTCGCTGTTCCGCCGGTTCGTCCGCTTCCGGGAGGGCCTGGGCTTCGAGATCATCCCGCTCACCGGCGGCGACACACCCCCGTTCCGGCTGCTCACCGACCGGCTGCGCGCCGGTGGAGTGGTCTGCCTGCTCGGTGAGCGCGATCTGTCCGGCCGGGGTGTGCCGGTGAGCTTCTTCGGTGCGACGGCGCGCCTACCCGCCGGTCCCGCGCGGCTGGCCATCGAGACGGGCGCCCCGCTGCTGCCCGTGCACTGCTGGTTCACGCCGACCGGCTGGGGGTTCTCGGTCGGGGATCCGATCGATACCTCCCGCGGGGTCCGGGCGGCCACCCAGGCGCTGGCCGACCGGTTCGCCGCCGGTATCGCCGCCCATCCCGCGGACTGGCACATGCTGCAGCGGGTCTGGACGGACGGCTGACGAGGTGGCGTCACCGGGATCCGATCGGGCGCGCTGTATCCGCCCATGTCGGCCGCTCCCGAGCCGGGGGGAATAAGCGCCAACTCCTGACGGCTATCCTTTACTGGTCATGAAGTCGGCTTTCCCGGGTGCTGTCAGCGGTGTGCCCACGACGGTCTACCTCGATCATGCGGCGACCACACCGATGCTGCCCGCCGCGATCGAGGCGATAACTGCTGCCTTCGCGCAGGTCGGAAACGCGTCCTCGCTGCACGGCTCGGGCCGGGCGGCCCGGCGCCGGCTGGAGGAATCGCGCGAATCGATCGCCGCGGATCTGGGCGCCCGGCCCTCCGAGGTCATTCTCTGTTCCGGCGGAACCGAGAGTGACAATCTGGCGGTGAAGGGCATCTACTGGGCCCGGCGCGACGCCGACCCGCGATGTAACCGGATCCTGGCCGCGGCCGTCGAACACCACGCGGTCCTCGACGCGGTGGAATGGCTGGAACAGCACGAGGGCGCCCGGGTCACCTGGCTGCCGGTGGACGCCGCGGGAATCGTCTCCCCGGATACCCTGCGCGCCGAACTGGCCGCGCATGCCGGCGAGGTCGCGTTGGTCACCGTGATGTGGGCCAACAACGAGGTCGGGGCGATACAGCCGATCCGGGAGCTGGCCGAGATCGCGCGGGACGCCGGAGTGCCGATGCACAGCGATGCGGTCCAGGCCGCGGCGCAGCTGCCGATCGATTTCGGCGCCGCCGGGCTCGCCGCCGCCAGTTTCGCCGGGCACAAACTGGGCGGGCCGCACGGGGTCGGCGTACTCCTGCTCGGCCGCCAGGTGGGTTGTGTGCCGCTGCTGCACGGCGGCGGGCACGAACGGGACCTGCGTTCCGGGACCTCGGATGTCGCGGCGGTGGCCGGGCTGGCCGCGGCCCTGCGGCAGACCGTGGCCGAGATGCCGGCGCGATCGGCGGAACTGTCCGGTCTGCGCGACGACCTGATCGCAGGTGTGCGGCAGGCCGTCCCGGACGCGATACTCAACGGACCCCACGACGACCGGCGGCTGCCCGGTAACGCGCATTTCACCTTCCCCGGCTGCGAGGGTGATTCGCTGCTGATGCTGCTGGACGCCGCGGGAATCGAATGTTCGACCGGTTCGGCGTGCACGGCCGGGGTGGCCTCGCCGAGTCATGTCCTGGTCGCGATGGGTGTCGGGGCCCGGGAAGCGCGGGGGTCGCTGCGGTTTTCCCTTGGACACACCTCGCAGCGGTCCGATATAGAAGCAGTACTGGAAATACTGCCGCAGGTGGTGGAACGAGCCAGGGCCGCGGGTCTGGCCGGTGCGAGAGGAGGTGCGTAGCGTATGCGAGTGCTCGCCGCGATGAGTGGTGGAGTCGATTCCGCGGTAGCGGCGGCACGGGCCGTCGACGCCGGGCATGAGGTGGTCGGAGTGCATCTGGCACTGTCGAGTGCGCCCGGCACGTTGCGCACCGGATCGCGCGGCTGCTGTTCGAAGGAGGACGCGGGCGACGCCCGCCGGGCCGCCGATGTACTCGGCATTCCGTTCTATGTCTGGGATTTCGCGGACCGTTTCAAAGAAGACGTGATCGACGATTTCGTCGAGTCCTATGCGGCGGGGGAGACACCCAACCCCTGCCTGCGCTGCAACGAGAAGATCAAGTTCTCGGCGCTCGCCGATCGGGCCGTGGCGCTCGGCTTCGACGCGGTGGTCACCGGCCATTACGCCCGGCTCGCCGACGGTGTGCTGCGCCGGGCCGTGGACGCGGACAAGGACCAGTCCTACGTGCTCGCGGTGCTGACCGCCGAGCAGCTGTCGCGGGCCATGTTCCCGGTGGGTGACACACCCAAGCCGCAGATCCGGGCCGAGGCGGCCGAACGGGGTCTGGCGGTCGCGAACAAACCGGACAGCCACGACATCTGCTTCATCCCGTCCGGGGATACCCGGGCGTTCCTGGGCGCCAAGATCGGGATCCGGCCCGGCGCCATCGTGGACTCGGGCGGCGCGGAGCTGGGCCGGCACGAGGGCGTGCACGGATTCACCATCGGCCAGCGCAAGGGTCTGGGCCTGCCCGGGCCGGGCCCGGACGGCAAACCACGCTACGTCACCGATATCGACCCGGATTCGGGCACCGTGCGCGTCGGCTCGGCCGACGATCTGCTGGTGTGGTCCATCGAGGCCGACCGGGCTGTCTGGACCGGCGGCGCGGCGCCCACCGAACCGCTCGACTGCGTGGTGCAGGTACGCGCGCACGGCGGCACCGCGCCCGCGACGGCCACCGCGGTCGGCGACGGTCTCGCAGTGCGTCTGCACGAACCGCTCAGCGGCGTCGCGCGGGGTCAGGCCGTGGTGCTGTACCGGCCCGACAGCGCGGGTGACGCGGTGCTCGGCAGCGGCACCATCAGCGCCACCGCGCGTACCGCACCGGCGGGCGCACCTCGATGAACCCGTCCGGTTTCCCGGCCGGGATCGCGACGGGGGTGGGGTCGTGGCCGGGCACCGATTCGCGGGAGGCCGCGACAGTGATTGTCGGTGAGCTGGCCGGCCTGCCGCATCTGGTGGAACTACCCGCCCGCGGCGTGGGCGCCGATATGGTCGGGCGGGCTTCGGCGCTGCTCGTGGATATGCGGTTCGACACCACCCCGCGCGGCTATCGCCTGGCCGCCCGGCCGGGTTCGGTATCCCGGCGGGCGGGCGATCTGCTGCGCACCGATCTGGACGCACTCCAGGAGGCGTGGGAGAACGCCGGGCTGCGCGGCTCCGGCCGCCCGGTGAAGGTACAGGCCGCCGGGCCGCTGACGCTCGCCGCGCAGGTGGAGCTGGCCGGTGGACACCGGGTACTGACCGACCGGGGCGCGATACGGGATCTGGCCGAATCGCTGGCCGAGGGTCTGGCCGCGCATATCGCCGAGGTCGTGTCACGGCTCGAGGCCGAGGTGGTGCTCCAACTGGACGAACCTTCGCTGGGCGCCGTCCTGGCCGGTTCACTGCGCGGGGCGAGTGTGCTGAACACGGTCGCGGCCGTCCCGGAACCGGAAGCGCTGGCGATGCTGGAAACGGTGCTGGCGTCCCAGGGGGTGCCCACGATGGTGCACAGTTGCGCGAGTCCGCCGCCCCTGGCCTTCCTGCGGCAGACCTCCGCGGCCGCGCTGGGGTTCGATCTGGCCGCGGTATCGGGCACCGCCGGTCTGGACGCACTGGGTGAAGCGTTGGACGGGGGCAAACAGCTGGTTCTCGGGCTGGTGCCCACCACGCGCCCCACGACCGCGCCGACCTGGCGTGAGATCGCCGAACCGGGCGCCCGGCTGGTCGATCGGCTCGGTTTCCCGCGCGCCGATCTGGCGCGTCGGGTGACGGTGAGTCCGGCCTGCGGTCTGGCGGCGGCGCCGCTGAGCTGGGCCCGGGACGCGCTGCGCCTGGCCGTCGATACCGCGAAGGCCTTTACGCAGGACCCGGAGTCCCTCGTCGCCGGGTGACGCCGGTGGGGCTCGAGACGCTCGTCGCCGAGTGGTTCCGACGGCCCTGTTCGCGGCCGCTGCCGACCCCGGCAGCAGGTATTTCGTCACCCGGACCGGCAGGGCCGGGCTGACCCGAGCGAGGACACCGCGCCGGGACACCGGGGCGGGCGGTCGCGAAGCGCGGCACTGTCCGGCGGCCGGTATCCGCTGTCCCAGGCGTGCCGGTCGTCGGGGCCCCGGTGTGCCGGGAATACCGGGCGACGTGCGGTAACAGTGCTCGGGGGTGTCGGTGGGCTGGACTACCCTGCGAGATGTGAGTGACACCGTTGGCCCCATCGAACAGGACGATGTCCGCGGAGCAGCCGCTCCCGCCCCGGCCGCCGACGAAGAGCGGGTGCGCTGGCAGGAGCTCGCCGATACGGTGCGCGAGCATCAGTTCCGCTACTACGTACGGGACGCGCCGATCATCTCCGACGGCGAATTCGACAAGCTGTTCCAGCAGTTGCTGGCGCTGGAGGAACGCCATCCCGACCTGCGCACGCCCGATTCGCCGACGCAGCTGGTGGGTGGTGGTTTCGCCACCGATTTCACCCCGGTGGACCATCTCGAGCGGATGCTGTCGCTGGACAATGTGTTCTCCGCGCCCGATATGCGGGCCTGGGCGGCCCGCGTCGAGGAGGAGACCGGCCCGGACCTGCACTATCTGTGTGAGGTCAAGATCGACGGGGTGGCATTGAACCTGGTGTACCGCAACGGGAAACTGGAGCGCGGTGCCACCCGGGGTGACGGGCGCACGGGCGAGGACGTCACCCTCAATGCCCGCACCATCGAGGACATCCCGCGCGAACTGAACGCCGATACCGAGTTTCCGGTCCCGGACCTGCTGGAAGTGCGCGGTGAGGTGTACTTCCGGCTGGAGGATTTCGAAACGCTCAATGCGGCGATCGTGGCCGAGGGCAAAGCGCCGTACGCCAACCCCCGCAACACCGCGGCCGGTTCGCTGCGGCAGAAGGACCCCTCGGTCACCGCGCGGCGGCGGCTGCGGATGATCTGCCACGGGCTCGGGCGCACCGAGGGGTTCACGCCGCGGTCCCAGCACGAGGCCTACCGCGCGCTGGCGGCCTGGGGCCTGCCGGTCTCCGCGCACACCCGGCTGGTCCAGGGGGTGGACGCGGTACTCGAACGGATCTCCTACTGGGCCGAGCACCGCCACGATATCGAGCACGAGATCGACGGCCTGGTGGTGAAGGTCGACGAACTGTCGCTACAGCGCCGGCTCGGCGCCACCTCGCGGGCCCCGCGCTGGGCGATCGCCTACAAGTACCCGCCCGAGGAGGCCACCACCACACTGCGCAATATCGCGGTCAACGTCGGCCGGACCGGCCGGGTCACCCCGTTCGCGATGATGGAACCCGTCGTGATCGCCGGTTCCACCGTCTCCATGGCGACCCTGCACAATGCGGCCGAGGTCGTGCGCAAGGGGGTGCTGATCGGGGATACGGTCACCATCCGCAAGGCCGGCGATGTGATCCCGGAGGTGCTGGGCCCGGTGGTGGACGCCCGCACCGGCGACGAGCGGGCCTTCGTGATGCCCACCCATTGCCCCGAATGCGGGACCGAACTCGCCTACGAGAAAGAGGGCGACGCCGATATCCGCTGCCCCAACCAGCGGAGCTGTCCTGCGCAGCTGCGGGAGCGGGTGTTCCATATGGCCGGGCGCGGCGCCTTCGATATCGAGGCACTGGGTTACGAGGCGGCGATCGCGCTGCTGGACTCCGGCGCGATCACCGACGAGGGCGATCTGTTCGATCTCGACGCCGACCGGCTGCGCAATGTCGCGCTGTTCGTCAACAAGAACGGCAGCCTCTCGGCGAACGGTAACCGGCTGCTGAGCAATCTGGCCGCGGCCAAGGACCGCCCGCTGTGGCGGGTCCTGGTCGCGCTGTCGATCCGGCATGTCGGGCCGACCGCCGCCCGGGCGCTCGCGGCCGAATTCGGCAGTCTGGATCGGATCGAACAGGCATCGCTGGAGGAGCTGGCGGCCGCCGAGGGCGTCGGACCGACCATCGCGACCGCCGTGGCGGAATGGTTCGCGGTCGACTGGCATCGCGCCATCGTGGAGAAGTGGCGGGCCGCGGGGGTGCGGATGGAGGACGAACGTGACGAATCCATTCCGCGCACCCTCGAGGGCCTGTCCATTGTGGTGACCGGCTCGCTGGAGGGGTTCTCCCGCGACGGCGCCAAGGAGGCGATCCTGCTGCGCGGGGGCAAGGCCGCGGGATCGGTATCGAAGAAGACCGCCTTCGTCGTCATCGGTGACTCGCCCGGGTCCAAGGCCGCCAAGGCCGAGGAACTCGGGGTGCCGATCCTGGACGAGGACGGTTTCCGCCTCCTGCTCGAATCCGGCCCGGACGCGGTCGCGGCCGGACCGGCGGCGGAGGCCGAATCGACGGAGTAGCGGCGGCGCGGTCGGAGGACACGACCGGGTACCGCTCCTGCGGGGCCGGGTCCATACACGGCAGGATGGCGGGATGTTGCGCAGTTTTCGGGTGTCCAACCACAAATCGCTGGCCGATCTACAGGAATTGCGGTTGACCCGCGGCGCGACCGCGCCGGTCGCGGTGCCGGTGACCGCGGTGCACGGCGGCCCGGCCGCCGGTAAATCCAATCTGGTCGATGCCCTGGGGCATATGCGGGACGCGGTGCTGCACTCGGTGAGCGGCTGGGATCCCTACGCGGGCCCGGTCCGGTTTCCGCATCTCGCGCTGCCCGGGCAGCCGAGCGACTTCGAGGCCGTTTTCGTGGCCGAGGGCGTGCCCTACACCTACGGTTTCCGGTTGGACGCCGCCGAGGTCGCCGCCGAGTGGCTCTACAGTCATCCGCGGTCTCGTAAGCGGATCGTCTTCGAACGCGAAGGCGAGGTGATCCGGGTCGGGCCGATGTTCGAGCCGGCGCGGTTCGGGATCACCGCGCTGGTGCCGCTGGTACGGCCGAACGCCCTGCTGCTGAGTCTGGCGGGGCAGATGTACGCCGAGGCACTGGTCCCGGCCTATCGGTGGTTCGAGACCATGCTCGAGGTGGTGGGCGGTGCCGCCGATATCGACACGATCGAGCTGCGGCTGGGCTCGCATCTGTCGCGGTCCACCGAGAACGCCGCCCGGTTGCTGACCCTGCTGCAAACCGCGGACCTCGGCATCACCGATCTGCTGATCGCCCAGAACGATCCCGGCTACGCCGACTACCTGCGCGATCTCGACGCCGATATCGCCGTACTCGAGGAACAGACCGATCGCGCGGCCGGTTCGGCGGCCTATGCCGCGCAGCTGGAACAGGACAGCGGTTTGAACGCCACTCAGCTGGCCCGCGAACTGACCAATATGCGTAATGCGCGCGACGCGCTCTACACCCGGATGGTCGGACGGCACGGCGTCGGGCTGCGGCTCGTACACGCCGAGGTGGAGCCGGTTTTCGCCCTGGCCGAGGAATCCTCGGCGACTCGGGCGCTACTGCGGTTGCTACCGATACTGCTCGACTCTCTCGACGCGGGGAAGGTACTCGTGGTCGACGATATCGGCGCGCAGCTGACGGTCGAGGAGACCGACCGGCTCGTGCAGCTGTTCCAGAACCCGGAAACCAGTACGCGCGGTGCGCAACTGGTGTACACCACCAGCGATCGGTCCCTGGTGGACCGGGGAAACGGCCGCTCCGCGCGGACCCGTACCAGTGTCTGGACCGTCCGGCGCTCCGCGGGCGGTGCCAGTGCTCTTACGGTGTTCTGAATCCCGGTCGCCGCCGGGCGGCGACCGGGATCCGGTTCTACCGGCTGGGTTCCGGCAGGTTGCAGCCCATCTTCGGGTTGAGGCCGACGTAGTTGAGCGGACCGGCCACCACGGTCACCGCCAGCGTCGCGAAGTGGGAGCACTGCTCCGGTGGATCATTGAAATAGCCCCGTTGCCACGCGGCGACGATCCCCGCCACGAACCAGACCAGTACTACGAGGCTTGCTACTCGGCTACCCATTGCACCTGCTCGAATCGTTGATTCCGGCATGACGATCGCTTCCTTCCATGTCCGGTGGATCGGAAATACCCCGTCCCGCACGACTCATGCGCGGTGGCGTCCGTCTCACAGAAGTGATGGTCGGCGGGCCGGGCGGCCGAACTTTCGCCGCCGCAGCGGTATCCGGGTGCACAAGTTCACCGGCGCGGAAGGCCCCACCGCGGTGCGGCCTGTCCCGATGCGCGGCCGGCGAGCCGGATTCCAGCAGCCGCAGGCCCGGGTCCGTTCCGTCCGGGTGGGATGGGACATTCGGGCCCGCATGTCCGGGCGTCGGCACCGCGACCTCCCCGGGAGTGGCGTTCGCCACCGAATCGCCTCGCCCCGGGCGTCGCCGGTCGGCCCGACGCCGCGGGGCCTAGCATGGTGGGGTGTTCGAACTGGCGATGCTGGCGATCATGGTGGCCGCACTGGTGGGAATGCTCGTGCTGGTGTTCCGCGGGCGGCGGGGCGGGCGTATGCCCGCGGACGCGGAGATCGGTTCGCTGTATCTGACGGGGGTGAGTCCGCGCCCCGAGGCGATGGGCGAGCAGTTCGTCACCGTCACCGGGAACCTGTCCGGGCCGTCCGAGCCGGGGAAGGTGGTCTACGGGCGCATGGTGTGGGATGCCGCCTATTGGCCGTCGGTGGGGGACACGCTCACCGTCGCCTACCCGCCGGGTAGGCCGGATCGGTGGCGCATCGTCGAGCCGGGCACCGGCGGATAGTTCGCCGCTGCCGGACTCAGCCCAGGACGGTGGCGACGATTCCGGCGAGATAGCCGAGCCGCGCGATCTCCGAGGGCCGGAAATCGGGCCCGCCGGGACGGCCGAGCAGCAGCGCCTTGCTGGAGGGGCCGAGCGGCGCGGCGGCCAGTTTGGTATCCATATCGCGCCAGATCTCGGGAACCCAGTCGGCATTGCCGTCGAGCGCGGTCGGTTTCTGCAGTGGCATCCACGGCACCGATGCCGCCTGGGTCTGCGGCGCGCTCTGACTGCCGACTACGCGGTAGGCGCCGTGCGTCCCCATATCCAGGACGGTGCTCCAACCGACCCGCAGCACTCGCGGGACTCCGTCGACCAGCACCTGGAGCCGATCGTCGCGGGCGTTGGCCACATTGTCGATCAGTTCGAGCTCACGATGGGTGTCGAGCACGCCGGAGTAGGGACGGATGGAATCGACGCGGACATCGCCGAGCGATTCCGCGGCGGTGATCAGGGTGTCGGGCAGGGCGTTGGGGGCGATCTCGACCACGAGATCGTCGACAGCGTAGCCGGCACCACGCTCCACCACGTCCAGAGAAAGGATGTCGGCGCCGACCGTGCCCAGTGCTACGGCTAGCGATCCGAGACTTCCCGGACGATCCGGAAGTTGCACGCGGAGCAGATAAGACACGTGCGTTTCCCTTTCCTTCTGCGGCCGAGGCTTACAACGAATACCCGGTCTGCCCATCCTTACACCCATTACCGAGGGTTATCGAGTCGAATTGTGCGCCCCGAAAGGGGGTCACAGGTGGCGAATGGTATGAAATGGACGAATTTCGCATTGTCGCGCGGCTCGCGGGCGGCTCCGGCGGACCGGCGGCCGCGGCCCGTGCGGCCTGCCGGGCAACCCGGTCCGGCCGCACCATTAGGCTGTTCGATGCTTGTGATCCGCAGTCCAAACTATCGCCGAAAGGGGTTCGCGGTGACCGCCATCTCCCGCGACGAGGTCGCACACCTCGCCCGGCTGTCCAGGCTCGCCCTGTCCGAGGACGAACTCGACCAGTTCGCCGGGCAGCTGGATTCGATCCTCAGCCATGTGCGGACCATCTCCGAGGTCGCCGCCGCCGACGTCCCGGCCACCGCGTCGCCGGATCCGGTGACGAATGTGACCCGCCCCGACGAGGTCCGTCCCGGTCTCACGCCGGATCAGGCGCTGTCCGGCGCACCCGCCGCCGAGGACCAGCGGTTCCTGGTTCCGCAGATCCTGGGGGAGGGCGAATGAGCGCGAGCGAACTGACCCGGCTCGGCGCGGCCGAGCTCGCGAGCCGTATCCACGGCGGCGAAGTCTCCTCGGTGGAGGTGACCCGGGCCCATCTGGACCGGATCGCCGAGGTCGACGGGGAGTACCACGCTTTCCTGCACGTCGCGGAAGAGCGGGCGCTCGCCGCCGCGGCCGAGGTGGACGCCGCCCTGGCCGCCGGTGCGGTGCCCGCCTCGCCGCTGGCGGGGGTGCCGCTGGCGCTCAAGGATGTGTTCACCACGACCGATATGCCCACCACCTGCGCGTCGAAGATCCTCGAGAACTGGGTCGCGCCCTACGACGCCACGCTGACCACCCGGTTGCGTGCCGCCGGGATCCCGATCCTGGGCAAAACCAATATGGACGAGTTCGCGATGGGCTCCTCCACCGAGAACTCCGCCTACGGGCCGACCCGTAACCCGTGGGACACCACCCGCATCCCCGGCGGCTCCGGCGGCGGTTCGGCGGCGGCGCTGGCCTCCTATCAGGCGCCGCTGGCCATCGGCACCGACACCGGTGGTTCGATCCGGCAGCCGGCCGCGGTCACCGCGACCGTCGGCACCAAGCCCACCTACGGCACGGTGTCCCGGTACGGACTTGTCGCCTGCGCGTCCTCGCTCGACCAGGGCGGTCCGTGCGGCCGGACGGTGCTGGACACCGCCCTGCTGCACGAGGTGATCGCCGGACACGATCCGCGCGATTCCACCTCCCGTGACGTCGCGGTCCCCGCCGTGGTCGACGCCGCCCGACAGGGTGCGTCGGGTGATCTGCGCGGGGTGAAGATCGGCGTGGTGAAGGAACTGCACTCCGACAGCTACCAGCACGGTGTGCTCGCCTCCTTCGACGCCGCGGTCGGCGTGCTGAAGGATCTGGGCGCCGAAGTGGTCGAGGTGTCCTGTCCGCATTTCGAGTACGCCCTGGCGTCCTACTATCTGATCCTGCCCAGCGAGGTCTCCTCCAACCTGGCCCGTTTCGATGCCATGCGCTACGGTCTGCGGGTGGCCGACGACGGCCACCACAGCGCCGAGCAGGTCATGGCCGCGACCCGTGCCGCCGGATTCGGCCCGGAGGTCAAGCGCCGGATCATGATCGGCACCTACGCGCTCTCGGCGGGCTACTACGACGCCTACTACGGCCAGGCGCTGAAGGTCCGCACCCTCATCGCGCGTGATTTCGACAAGGCCTACGAGCAGGTCGATGTGCTGGTTTCGCCGACCAGTCCGTTCACGCCGTGGAAGCTGGGCGAGAAGGTCGACGATCCGCTGGCCATGTACCTGTCCGATCTGTGCACCCTGCCCACCAACCTGGCCGGGCATCCGGCCATGTCGGTGCCGTCCGGGCTGAGCCGCGACGACGGAATGCCGGTGGGTCTGCAGATCATGGCCCCGGCGTTGGCCGACGACCGGTTGTACCGGGTGGGTGCGGCCTACGAGGCGGCCCGCGGCGATATCGCCTGACGGCCGATCCGCCGCGAGCGGCGTGCAGTCACCCGATGGCGGTGGTCCGAAGGGGCCACCGCCATCGGTGTTCCGGGGCCGGGTGGGCGATAGGGGGCCGGGTCAGCGGGCGTGCAGCCGCTCGGCTTCCCGTCCGACCGCGGTGGTCATCCCGGGGAACCCTGTCTTGAATCCGCGCCCGAACAGCAGGCCGACCAGCGGGGCGAGCCAGCCGTCGAGTTCGAAATGGGATTCGTAGCGGGTGCGGTCGCCGGCCAGCGGGGTCAGCGTGTGTGAGCGTTTGCTGCGCAGGGCACCGAGGGGGATCGGTTTCATGGAGTAGCTGAATTCCCGGCCCGCGGTGACGCTGCGGATCCATTCGCGCATCCGGATCGGCCGGGGCGCGAGCTGCTCGACTCTCATATCTATCGGCGCCCCCACCGTCAGCTCCGCCCGGCAGCGGCTGATGAACGGATTCCAGTCGCCGTACCGGTCGAAATCGGTGAGCACCGACCACACCACCTCGGCGGGGGCATCCACCTCGACCACGTCGTCCACAACAAGCACCTGCCCAAATTAGAACGTGTTTCAGGTCGGGTCAACTGTGCTCAGCCGGTCCGGGCCGGTGGTGGTGTGGTGACCGGCAACAGGTGCGCCCCGGCCGGAAACGCGGGGTCGGGTGGGGCGGCCGCGGGCGGGTGCGCGAAACCGGGCAACCATCGGGCACGCGGCGGCAGGAGCCGGGTGAACGCGGGCCGCGGCAGACCCGTGGCGCGGCCGGGCCGCACGGCCCCGACCGGAATGCCGACACCGGGTGCCGCCGTCCGCCGGATCCGCCGGTGCAGGCGCCGGATTCCGAAGACCAGGGCGGCCATCGTCGCCAGGCCGAGCGCGACCGCGCGCAGCAACCAGGGCCGGGTCGGATGGTCGGTGGCGGCCTGGGCCGCCACCTGGCTCAATGTCTCCACCACGGGGACCCCGTAGTGCTGCCGGCGCGAATTCAACTCCACCGCGGTGGCCGCGATCCCGGCGAGGGTCTCGCAGCGGGTGCGCACCACCGGTTCGGTATGCGTTTCGCAGGCCTGGTGCAGCCGGAGGCTCAGCGTCCGGTCCAGGGCCTGCCTGGCCCACGGCCCCAGCGGGGCACCGGTGCGGTCGGCGTATCGCAGCAGGTCGTACCCGAGGTCGTGCGCCATACAGGCGGTATCGAATTCCGGTGGCAGCTCGACCGGCGAGGAACAACTGCCGTCCGGGGCCACGAGCACGCCCTGCCGGACAACGGGCCGGTAGCCGAGGTAGTCCGCGAAATCCCGCGGTATGGCCGCCACGGCATCCACCGCCGCGTCACCCGAGGTCAGATCCACCACCGCCAGGCCGGCCGGTGCCGTGACCGAAGCGTCGATACCGACGGCCTCGGAGGTCGGCGCCGGCACGGCGGTGATCACCAGACCGAACAGCGCGGCACCGGTGAAAGCCGGCAGCGAGATCCGCCGGAACCGGCGCCGGGACCGGCGCGGGTGATCGTTACGGGGTGAAGCCATGGTGGGACACCTTAAGCGTTACGGAGCGGTGGGCCCGCACGGCAGGTCCCGGTCCCGGTGGCCGCGACCGCCGTGGTGACAGCCCGCATCCGACCGGCAAACCCGGTGCCGTGAAGGCGGCGGGCGCCTCATGCCGGGCCGCAGCCGGGCAGGGCCGTCCCTTGGTCGGTGTCGTACCGGTGGCCGTGCCCCGGTGGCGCGCCGAGCGCGCCCAGCAGGTCCGCGGTGGTCTGCAGGAAACCTGCCACGGGCAGCCAGGGCGGGGTGGGCGCGTCGCGCCGGGCGGCGGTGAGGTCCGGCGGCCGCCACAGCAGGTCGAGTGACCAATGCACGACCGGATCGGAGGTATTGGCCAGTACCACGGTACGGGCACCAGGCGCGGGACCACCGCCGCCGGGCAGTCCGGCCCACAGCGCCGAGCACACCCGGCGGTTCTGCTCGGCGGCCCCCGCGAACACCGCGCTACCGCCGAGTGCGCCCAGGCTCTGTCCGTACAGGTGCAGCCGGGGCGGAGCGGGCATCGTGGCGATGTGCTGTTCGACGGCGGTGACCAACGCCTGTGCCGAGGCCGTCGCCGCGTCCCGGCCGAAGACGAAGGTGGCCCAGCTCGGCGCGTACGAGTACTGCAGCGCGACCACCGCCACATCGCCACCGAATCGGGTACCGAAACCCTGGAGCGCGCGCGCGTCCACCCAGCCCGATCCGGTGGGCACGGCGATCACCAGATCCGAGCGGTCGAAACCACCGGCCCGGTCGAGTTCCCGGACCGCCAGGGCGGCGCGCGCGGCCAGGTCCTGCGCCGAACGGAGCCCGACATAGACCCGGACCGCGCCCGGCCGCCCGGCGGTGACGAACCGCTGTCCCTCGCGTCCCAGGGTCGACCAGCCCACCATCGACTCGGCGCTTCCGGACCGGGTCATCGCGACCGGCCGGACCAGCCCCGGGTCGGCGGTGGCGTTCGCCGCGGCATAGGTCCGGTCGCCCCAGCTCACCGCCGCGGGGACCGCGAACAACGCCATCGGCAGGCCCGCGACCACCGTCATCACCAGCGCCCGGGACCAGCCGATCCGCCGAAGCGATCGACCGCACCCGCGGATCACCGCCACCGTCGCCACGGTGAGCAAAGTCGCGCCGACCGCCCACCCCACCCAGTGGCCCGGGCCGGCCGGCGCTACTTCCATCGCCGACCGCAGTGTGTGTTGCCAGCGTGCGGCGTACGCCACCGCGCCCAGGACGCAGGCCGCGGTGGCCGCGAACACCAGGCGACGGGTTCGCGGTGTGGTGAGCGGGGCGGAACTCGCGGTGTACCGGATCACGAGGCGAATCAGCCGCGCGATACCCAGCGCGACGACCACGGTCACCGCGGTGAGTACGGCCTGCGCGGCGGCGGTCCGGGGCAGTAGGCCGGGCGCCAGGGACACCGCGGTCCCGGCACCGACGGCGAGTGTGGTCGCTACCGGCGGCCAGTGCCGCGGCAACCGGGTCCGGACGTATTCGCGCAGGCCCCTGCGAGGCCGGTGTAACGAGGGTGCCGGAATGTCATCGGCCGGATCGGTGCGAGGGCGGGGTCGCGCGGGTGCCGGGACATCGTCGGGTCGGTCGGCGCGGAGTTCGGATGGCGCCGTGATGTCGTCGGATCGGCCAGTGGGAGGCCGGGCGGGTCCCGGGGCGTCGTCGGGTAGGTCGGTGCGGGTGAGTGGCAGGGCGGGGCCCGGGACGACCTCGGACAGGCAGGCGCGAGACCGGGGCGGCGCGGGTGCCGGGACATCGTCGAGCCGGTCGGAGAGGCGTTCCGATGATGCCGGGACGCTTTCGGGCGTGCCGGTGCGAGGCCCGGACCGGTCGGGTTCCGGGTTGTTGTCGGTTGTGTCGGGGCGGGTTTGTGGCGAGGGGGCGTTCCTGGGTGTGCCGGTATGAGTCCGAGACCGGCGGGATGTCGGCGCATCGTCGGATGGATCGGTGCGGAGTACTGGCCGGGCGGACGCCGGGACATGGCCGGGCAGGTCGACGTGTGACCGCAAGCGTGACGGTGCCGGGACGGGTACGGCGGTGGTCGTGTCAGACATGGGAGCCCCCGATGACGGTGTGGTGCGAGCGGATCGGACCGCGGGTCCCGGCCGCCGGGAGCAGCGGCGCGGTGACCGGGCGGCTCAGGAGGAGGACGGCGATCACGAGTAGGAGCAGGCCGCAGATCCGCGGCAGCCACGCGGTGACGGTGCCGGCCAGGGGAAAGTCCTCCACGACCGGTACGCCGTAGTCCTGCCGCATCGAATTGAGGTCCACGGCGATCTCGGCGGCCTCCGCCATCACGGCGCAGCGGGCGCGCGACAGCAGTTCCGGCCGCTGCGCGCACGCGGTGTGCATCCGTTCGGCGAGGGCCCGGTCCAGTTCCTGCCGCGCCCAAGGGCCGAGCGGTGCGCCGGTGCGGTCTGCGTAACGCAGCAGGTCGTAGCCGAGGTCGTGGGCCTGGCAGGCGGTCGCGAACTCCGTCGGCAGCGCTACCGGAGAGGAACACGATCCGTGCGGCGCGACCAGCATCCCGTCGACCCGCGCCGGGGCATAGCCGGCGACCGCGCGGAAATCCGCGGGTATCGCGGCGACCGCTCCCGGTGTGGTGAGCGCGCGTACCGCCGACGCGGCGGCCGGTGCGGGTGCGGGACCGGCGGCATCGGCCGCGGGCGCCGACAGCAGGGATACCGCCGCGGCCAATCCGGCCGCGGCGGTCGCCGCGCGCCGCGCGGTCTGCGGGGACAGCCGGGCCGGGAGGCGCACGGCAATGTTCGAGACAGCCATGGCCCAGGACGTTAGGAACGGGAGACGGTCGCGGCCGTCCCGCTCGGGTGGGGTTCGCGCGCCGATCCCGGAACCTACGCCGGTATGGGGCTACCCCCGGTGTACCGGCCGTAATTCACCCCACGGTATGAGGTGCGCCGGGGCCGGAGTTCCTAGTGTCGGGGGCATGAACGATACGAGCATCGCGGTGCCGGTGCGCCCGCGGCGGGGCCTGTGGGGCCTGATCGTCGGCCTGGGTCTGCGCTGGTGGCTCGACGCCGCCTCGGTCCTGACGGCGGTGACACTGTTCTCGGTGGCGTGGCCCACCCTGCATCTCACCCACGACGTGCCCGCGCCGATCGCGCCACTGATCGCCGCGTTGGCCGCGCTGCCGGTACTGCTGATGAGGAGGAACGCGCTGCTGGGCTGGGCGGTCTCGGCGGGCTCGGCGCTGTTCATCGCGTTGGCCGTGCCGAACCTGCCGGGGGAGGAGATCCCCGTCCAGGTGGTGCATATCGTCGCGCTGTATTTCCTGGTATTCGCGGTGGCCCTGCGCTCGCCACTGCAATTGCTCGCGGTGGTGTGGGGGGCGACCTCGCTGCTGCTGGGCGCGGCCCTGTCGGCCGAGGGTATCGACGCCGACCCGTGGGCCTGGCCGGTCTCGCTGGGCGGGCTCGTCTTCGTCGCGCTGCTGGTGCGGTCGTTGATCCGCTCCCGGTCCGAGCTGAGCAAGCAGACCGAAGTCAGCGATCTGGAACGGGCCCGTCGCACGATTCTCGAGGAGAAGGCGCGTATCGCGCGCGACCTGCACGATGTGGTGGCCCACCATATGTCGCTGGTGGTCGTGCAGGCGCAGACCGCGCCCTACCGGGTGGAGGGTGTGAACGACGCGGCGCGCGCGGAGTTCGAATCGATCGGTGCCACCGCACGGGAGGCGCTGAACGAGATCCGCGGTCTGCTCGGTGTGCTGCGCAGCGACGGACAGCTCGCCGAGCACGCGCCGCAGCCGACCGCCGCCGATCTGGACGCGCTGTTCGTCGGTGCGGCCCGCGCCGGGGTGGATCTCACCTGGTCGGTCGACGGGACCCTGGCCGCGATCCCGGATACCGTCGGTTCCGCGCTGTACCGGATCATCCAGGAATCGCTGGCCAATGCCGGCCGGCACGCCCCGGGCGCACCGGTGCGGGTGACGATCGCCTGCACGGGCGAGGTCGATCTCACCGTGATCAACGGCCCGGGCGGCGGTGCCGCCGGCGGCGGTACGGGCGGGCACGGTATCCCGGGTATGCAGGCACGCGCGCTCGCCGTCGGCGGCCGGGTCGACGCCGGTCCCGCCGCCGACGGCGGATTCCGGGTCCACGCGCGGTTACCGCTCGCGCCGCCCACCGCGGAGTTCGCGCTGCCCGTCTCCGCGCAGCCGGGTGCGCGCTGACCCGGGAGTTCCGGTGGCGTCCCGGTCCGCGGGATGGCACCGCGGGCGAGAGCAATACCGCGTCCGGCGGCGGTCTTCACCGCCGGACGCTCGGCGCACGGCGGTTTCGTCCGGGAATTAAGCTGGGCCCGTGGCAATAACCGTGTTGATCGCCGACGATCAGGCCATGGTGCGGCAGGGATTCGGAGCATTGCTCGCCGCCCAACCCGATATCAGTGTCGTGGGCGACGCGCCCAACGGAAAAGTGGCGGTCGCCGAATCGGCGCGGTTACGACCCGATGTGGTGCTGATGGATGTACGTATGCCGGAGATGAACGGGCTGGACGCGGCCCGCTCGATCCTGGGGGCCGGATTCGATCCGCCGGTGCGCGTACTCATGCTCACCACCTTCGATATCGACGACTACGTGTACGAGGCCCTCGGAATCGGCGCCAGCGGGTTCCTGCTCAAGGACGCCCCCGCCGAGGAACTGGTGCGGGCGGTACGGGTGGTCGCCGCCGGGGAGGCGCTACTCGCGCCGACCGTCACCCGGCGGCTGATCGCGGAAGTGACCACCCGCCGCGCGTCCCGGCGCACCCCGGCCCCGGCGCTGGCGTCGCTGACCCCGCGCGAGCGCGAGATACTCGAACTCGTCGCGCGCGGTATGTCGAATACCGAAATCGCCGCAGCGCTGTTCATCGCCGAGCAGACGGTCAAAACACATGTGTCCAAGGTCTTCACCAAATTGGATCTGCGCGACCGTGCGCAGGCCGTGGTGCTGGCCTACGAATCCGGGTTGGTCACCCCCGGCTGAACGGACTGCCAGGTATTCCATGAAGTGCCCTGCTTCCCGTTGTCACGGGGGAAACGGCGCGCTGTGCCCGGTAGGCTCTCCAGTCTGTCGGTCGCCTGAAGGGGGTCGTGTTGCTCAACAACGGTGACGTGTTCGCCGGATTCACCGTCGAGCGGTTGCTCGGCGAAGGCGGAATGGGCGCCGTATATCTGGCCCGGCATCCCCGGCTCGGGAAACAGACCGCGTTGAAGCTGCTCAAACCGGAACTGTTCGCCGACGCCGCGATCCGCACCCGGTTCGAACGGGAAGCCGATCTCGCCGCCGCGCTCGACCATCCGAGCATCGTGACGGTCTACGACCGCGGCGTGGAGGGCGATCACCTGTGGATGTGCATGCAGTACATCGACGGCGCCGACGCCGGCACGGTCAACCCGCTGGCCCTGGCTCCGGAGAAAGCGGTCCAGATCATCGCCGGTGTGGCCGACGCGCTCGATTACGCGCACGGTATGGGGGTTCTGCACCGCGATGTGAAACCGTCCAATATCCTGCTCGCCCGGGCCAATCCGGGGCAGGGCGAACGCGTTTTCCTCACCGATTTCGGGTTGGCCCGATTACGCGCGGAAACGGTGCGGCTGACCCAGACCGGTATGTTCACCGCCACTCTCGCCTTCGCCTCACCGGAACAGATGACCGGCGGCGACATGGACGGCCGATCGGATCAGTATTCGCTGGCCTGCGCGCTGTACTGGCTGCTCACCGGTATGGCGCCGTTCGATTCGCCCAACCCCGCCGACATCATCCACGGCAATCTCCAACTCGCCCCGCCACCGCTCGCGGTGAAACGCCCGGGCCTGCCACCGGGCCTGGATCCGGTACTGGCGAAGGCGATGGCCAAACAACCCGGCCACCGGTACCGCACCTGTGTCGAGTTCGCGCGGGCCGCCGAACGGGCGCTCACCGCCCCGGCGCCCACGCAGAGCTATTCGCCACCGACCGAGGCGAGCGGCCCGGGGGCGGTGTACCCCGGTGCGGCGGGCGGATATTCGGCCGTCCCGGGCACTGCGCCGGCACCCGCGGGACCGCCGGGAGCGCACGGTGCGCCCGCCGGCCCACCGGGTGCGGCCGGCGGTTACGCCGAGGGTGGCTACCCGGCCGCTCGCGCCGGTGCCGCCCCGCCGCCCGGCGCACCGGGACCGGCCGTGGAACGTACCGGTGGCGCGACGATCGCGCCGCCCGGTGCGCCGGTGCGGGCGGGGGATGTCGAGCACACCGGCGCCCAGCCGGTCGTGACACCGCCGGGTCCGGTGCCGCGCCCGGCCGTGGAGCACACCGGCCCCGCCGGGGCGGCGCAGAACGTGGGGGTGGAGCACACCGGGGGGATGCCCGTGCAGGCCGTCCCACGACCTCCGGCGCCGGGGCAGTACCACGGTTATCACCCGGCTCCGGCCGTGCGGCGGCGCAGCCGGGCGCCATGGATCGCGGTGGCCATCCTGATCCCGCTCATCGTGCTGGCCGTGATCGTGGCGGCTGTTCTGGTGGTGGTGGGCGGCAACGATTCCGGTGGCGGCGGTGCGCCCGCCGATACCCAACCCGCCACGCTCGAACGGGGCCCGGCCGGTACCATCGGCGAGTCCGAGGCCTCGCCGAACACCGAGCCGGGCGAACGCACCCGGCGGCTGTTCCCCACACTGTTGCCGCAGGGGGCGGAGCTGGACGGGTTCGGCTATCAGGATGCGCTGTGCAGTCGGTACGAGCCGGGTGACCGGATCCCGATACTGGAAGTGGTCCCGGTCTTCGACGACATTCTGGAAACCCGCCCGTGGGATTCGATCTGGGACTGCCGCCAGCGCTCGCTGGAAGCCACCCGGCTCGACTACACGATCATCACCTATCCCGACGCCGAGGACACCATGGAGGTGATCGAGAGCCTGCCGCCGCACGATTCGGTCTCCGGTGCCAAGAGCGGAGAGCCCTATACCGCGCATCTGTGGGAGGAGCCCGGCGATCGGGGCCGGTCCACCGCGAACATGGTGGTCGGTTTCGGTGCCCGGACCGATTCGCCCCGGAGCAATGCGCTGTTGTTCGTCCGCTACTGGGGGACGGGGGCCCGCGGCGATATCGACCGCTGGTGGTCGCACGCCCCACTGTGAGTGGTGGGCGTCAGGCGTCGACGGTGTGCCGCGCCGCGGTGCGTTCGTCGGCGCCGATCCGGCCGTCGCCGAGGGTGACGACCCGGTCGCAGTAGTCGACCGCGCCCCGGTCGTGGGTCACCATCACCACCGAGTTACCGGATTCGGCCACATCGGCCAGCAGTTCGAGGATCGACGCGCCGGTTTTCGAATCGAGATTGCCGGTGGGCTCGTCGGCCAGGATGAGCGGCGGGTCCATGATCAGTGCGCGGGCCACCGCGACCCGCTGCATCTGGCCGCCGGACAGTTCGGCCGGCCGGTGCTCGGCCCGGGACGCCAGCCCGACCCGGTCGAGTAGTTCCAAGGCCCGCGGCCGGGCCTTCCGGAGCCCGGTACCGTCCAGCAGTTTCGGGACGGCCACGTTCTCCCAGGCCGACAGCGTCGGCAGCAGATTGAAGAACTGGAACACGAAGCCCACGCGGTGGCGGCGGAACTCCGACTGCCGTTCCTCGTCCAGATCGCCGATCTCCTCGCCCTGGAAGCAGATCGACCCGGAATCGGGGCGGTCCAGCGCGCCGAGCATGTGCAGCAGGGTGCTCTTACCCGATCCGGACGGCCCGATCACCGCGGTGAATTCACCGGCCTCCAGCCGCAGATCGATGCCGTCGAGTGCCCGGACCGGTTCTTCGCCGACCCGGTACTCCTTCACCACATCGGTCAGTTCCAGCATGGCCGGCTGCGTCATCGCCACCCCGTCTTCCACGGATGTTCGTTCGGTCCGCGCGGCCCGGTCAGGCCACCGGCACGGGTGACGCCGTGCGCGCGTCGAGCACCGCGTAGAGCACGGGTTGCTCGGTCGCCAGCTCGAGCCGGGCCTCTTCGGCGGTCCAGCAGCGGCCCGGGTCGAGCTCCAGCTTGGCGTCTACATGAATGTTCCACCGATAGCGCAGCGCCGCAAGTACTCCCTGTGGTCCGCCGAACAGACGGTCGAGGTGCGGGATGCCGTCGAAGAGGTCCGGTCGCGCCGGATCGTGGGCGGCGCGCTCGAGGACGATGTGCAGGATCTCGGTGCGCAGGTGCTGATCTTCCCAAGACATGATCCGAGCCCTTTCGGTCGGGGGCCTGGTTCTCGCCGGCCCGGTGGTACGGCGACCTCGTGTTCCACGCTAGGAATCCGGCGCCGGTAAATCGTCGTGCCGTGGACGTGAATCGCTGTCCTACCGTGGTCGGAGCCGGGGACCGGCCGTAGCAGGATGCCGAGCCGCACCGGAGATGCCTACCCTGGACAGATGAGTGAGAGCCGCCTCACACCGGTTGCCGCCGCGGGGGACCGTGCGCGGCCGGTGGGCGGTGGCGCGCTGGGCGGATCCGGTCCGGACGCCCCGAATCCTCCGGGCACCACGACGGACCCGGCCCCGCAACGAGCGGGAGCGGCCCTCCGGCCCGGACGGTGGGCCCGAGGTCGCCGCCGGGTGGGCGCTCTACTGGCGAAACTCCTCCCCGGGGCGCCGTACCCGCTGCGCGAACTGCCCTTCGACTATCCCCCCAAGGTCGTGCTGTTCACGGATCTGGCGTTCTTCGTCATCGGTGTGGTGGCCTGTCTGCAACGGCACGAGTACTTCCCGACCGCGCTGCCGGTGATCGCGCTGGTGCTGCTGTTCGCCTCCGGCCCGATCTATGTGCTGTTCGGGATCGTGCCGCGGCCGCTGCCGCTGTTCGCCGCCACGATGATCGCGGCGGCGTTGTTCTTCGTCCAGCCGGTGGACTCCGATTTCGCCCCCTTCGTGCTGATGGTCGGTATCGCCGAGATCGCGGCGATCGCACCGAAACGGCTGAGTATCCTGCTGGCCGTGGTCGCCGCGGCCGAACTGCTCGCCTTCGCGCTGGCCGGGGAGGCGCTGTGGGGCGACCACTCGCTGCGTACCGGATTCCCCATGTACGCGCTCGGCATCCTGCTCGGCTGGCTGGTGGGGGTGATGCTGCAGTACCAGCGGCTGTTCCTGTACCAGGAGCGGGAGAACCAGAGCGTGCGGGCCGCGCAGGCCGCGGCCGCCGAACGCAACCGGATCGCGCGCGAAGTACACGATGTCATCGCCCACTCGCTCACCGTGACCCTGCTGCACGTGACGGCCGCCCGGCACGCACTCACCTCTGATCGTGATGTGGACGAGGCGGCCGACGCCCTCGTCGACGCCGAACGACTGGGCCGCCAGGCCATGGCCGATATCCGGCGCACGGTCGGCCTGCTGGATTCGGTGCCGTCGGCGGCCGGGGTCGAACCGGGCGCCGGTGATATCCCCGTCCTCGTCGACGACTTCGTCAATGCCGGCCTCACGGTGAACCGGCGTTTCACCGGCGACCTGTCCGTCGTCTCGGCGGCGGTCGGGCTGGCGCTCTACCGCATCTGCCAGGAATCGCTGGCCAATATCGCCAAACACGCGCCGGGCGCGGAGGTGAAGTTGGCGGTGTCCGTGGACGGCGGCTCGGCCGTCGTGTGCGTCCACAATACGATCCCCCGGGGCCTGCCCCCGCAGCTCGGCCGGGGGACCGGGGTCGCCGGGATGCGGCACCGGTCCGACGGACTGGGCGGTCGTATCCGGATCGGGCCGGAGGCCGGCGGGTGGGTCGTACGCGCGGAGTTCCCGCTGGACGAGCATCCCGCGCGCGCCGCGGCTCCGAGCCGGGACCGGCTGCGTTGCCCGGTCTCGGAGATCATCGCCGACCATGATCCGGGTCCCGGCCGTGGCGACGAACCGCGTCCGGCATGAGAGGCCGCGGCCGGGCCTGCGACCCGGCGGCCCGGCGCTGCCGACCGGCCGACCCGGCGGCGACCGCGAACTCATGGGAGAAATGATGATGCGATATCTCAGCGTCCGCGGGCCGCGCGAACCTGCTCGGGAGGAGAAATGATGATGCGATACCTTCGCCTCCACTGCGGCCTCCGCGGACCGCATGGACCTGCTCCGAAGGAGAAATGGTGACCGGGGTGGCCGATACCGATCCACAGGTGGTCGAGGTGCTGATCGTCGATGATCAGGAACTCGTCCGCGGTGGGTTGCGGCGCATTCTGCGGCGACGTGACGGGTTCCGGATCAGCGAATGCGCCGACGGGGACGAGGTGCTCGCGGCGGTCGCTGCGCACAGTCCCGATCTCGTGCTGATGGATCTGCGCATGAAACGGGTCGGCGGTATCGAGGCCACCCGCATGTTGCGCGCCCGCGCTTCCGAACCCCCGGTACTCGTGCTCACCACGTTCGACGACGACCAACTGCTCTCCGGTGCCCTGCGTGCGGGCGCGGCCGGGTTCCTGCTCAAGGATTCCCCGGCCGAGGACCTGATCCGCGCCGTCCGCACCGTCGCCGCCGGCGGCGCCTGGCTCGACCCCGCCGTCACCGGGCGGGTGCTGTCCACCTACCGCAGTACCGCCGCCGTCCCGGCCGCGCCCACGGTGGCCGTCGAGCTGACCTCCCGGGAACGTGAGGTCCTGGCGCTGATCGGGCGTGGCCGGGCCAACAGTGAAATCGCCCACGCACTCGGAATCTCCGAGGTGACCGTGAAATCCCATGTGGGTCATATCTTCGGGAAGTTGGGCGTGCGCGACCGCGCGGCGGCCATCGTCTACGCGTTTGACCACGGTGTGGTGTCCCCGGGACAATCCAGGGTCTGACGGGCAGCCCGGGTGCGATCCGCGGCCGGCTGAGACGGTGCCCGCGTGTGGAGAGGATGGACGGTGCAGGCGCCTGGCTCCGAAGTCGGTAGGTGGTTCGGTCCCTACGAACTGCGCTCACTGCTGGGTAAAGGCGGGATGGGTGAGGTCTATGAGGCCTACGACACTGTCAAGGAGCGGGTCGTCGCGCTGAAACTGCTCTCCGACGCGCTCGCCGGCGACCCCGAGTACCAGATCCGGTTCCGCCGGGAATCGCAGGCCGCCGCCCGGCTCGCCGAACCGCACATCATCCCGATCCACGACTGGGGTGTTATCGACGGTCGCCTGTTCATCGATATGCGTCTGGTGCAGGGCATCGATCTGCGGGCAGTGCTGCAGGCGGAGGGGCCGCTGAGCCCGCAGCGGGCGGTCGGCGTGATCGAGCAGATCGCCGCCGCGCTGGATGCCGCGCACGAGGGCGGTCTGGTGCACCGCGATGTGAAACCGGCGAATATTCTCGTCACCCCGGCCGACTTCGCCTATCTGGCCGATTTCGGGATCGCCCGGCTCGAGAGCGATACCGGTGTGACCCAGGCGGGTGTGGCGGTCGGTTCCTACACCTATATGGCGCCGGAGCGGTTCGACAGCGGCCCGGTGACCCCGCGCGCCGATATCTATTCCCTCGCCTGTGTGCTGCACGAATGCCTCACCGGGGCGACACCGTTCCCGGCGACCAGTGTGGGGGTGTTGATCCGCTCGCATCTGACCGAACCGCCCCCACGAGCAAGCATACAGCGAACCGGATTACCGGCCGGGCTCGATGATGTGATCGCATGGGGTATGGCCAAGGATCCGCACGAGCGTTTCGCTACTGCAGGTGAACTTGCTGTAGCTGCCCGCACCGCGCTGAACTCCCCGGCGCGCTCCCCGTATCCCGCCGGCTCGGAGCCGCGATCCGGCGAATCTCCCGCTATCCCCCGCGTGCCGAGCCCGTCCGCGCCGCCGACCGGCGGAATTCCCACCCTGGTGGTCCGGATGCCGCGCGAGGAGGGCGCGCCGGACCCGGCCACCACGCTGCCCGCGATCATCCCAGGTGACCCGACCTCATTCCGGCCCACCGAAACCGAGTTCACGCCGCTACCGGCCGACGAGCCTACGCTCGCCGCCGACCCCGAGGCACCGGCCGGCGGGATCCGGCCGTTCCCGGACGCGCACCTCTACCAGAACGAGCAGTTGCATCCGGCTGCCGATCCGTCACAGTACGAGAATCCGGCCCCCGCGACCGGGGGTATGCCGGTGGCGGATTTCTACCCGCACGATCAGGCGACCCGCATCTACGGTGAACCCGGCTATCCGCTCCCCGGAACCGAGGAGAACACCCGGGTCTTCCAACCGGTGGACGAGACGCCCGCGTCCTACTCCAGCGAGGATGCCACGCGCGCCTACCGGCCGGTGGGCCAGGAACCACCGGGGCTCGCTTATTCCGCCGAGGGTGCGACCCGGGCTTATCAGCCGGTGGATGAGGTTTCCTCGGGGCTCGCTTATTCCGCCGAGGACGCGACTCGTGCCTACCGGCCGGCGGACGAGGCGCCCACGGACCTCGCTTATTCCGCCGAGGGCGCGACCCGGGCCTATCAGCCGGTGGATCAGGCTTCTCCAGGGCTCGCCTATTCCGCCGAGGAGGCGAGCCGCGCCTATCGGCCGCAGTACCCGCCGTCCGAACCGACCGGCCGCTACCACGCTCCGGCGCCGGGCGACCACTACGGCTACCCGGCCGGCGATTCCGGCCCGCCCCCGCCCGACCCGTACGCGGCCGCCTACGAGGCCGGCTATCGCGACAGTTACGCCGCGAACGCGCGGGCACGCGATACCGCACCCGGTGGCGAACGGTCCAAGGTCGTTCCGATATCGACCGGTATCGGAGTATTCGCGGTGGTGGTCATCCTCGCGGTGCTCGGTCTCCAGTTCCTCGGCGGCTCCGGCGGCCCGGAATCCAGCGGTGCCGCCGATACGACCGGCGCTGTCACCACCTCGGCGCCCGAACAGACTCCCGCGGCCGGTAGCAGTGCCGAACCCTCCACCACCACCGCGCGCACGAGCACCACCACCTCGGCAACCACCACGCGCCGGGCCGAGCTGCCCGCGGACGCGCAACCCTGCTCGGGATCGGCGTCGGGCGGCTCCGAATACGGCTCGGCGGCAACCGGTACCGCGGTGACCAGTTGCGAATTCGCCGAGGCGGTCCGGCAGGCCTATCTCGATCCCGCCGTCGTCTCGGCCGAAGGCGATCCGGTCTCCGTCGAGGCCACCAGCCCGGTGACCGGCCAGGCCTACACCCTCGAATGCGTCGCCGCCGGCGGTGTGGTCACCTGCCGGGGCGGGAACAACGCCGTCGTCTACCTCTACTGACCTGCCGGTCGACACGGAAGCGGGCACTCCATCGCCGGTTCGGCGGACTCATCCGATCCGGGCCGGTGCCATCGATGGAGTACGGTTTTCCGACCGGGTACGAATCATCGGGATTGTGGGAGATCGCAAGAGCCATGCGGAGAGAAGTGTCGGCCGATAAGAAACGGGAGCTCCCACTGGTTCGCCGCCTACTCGCGGTCACCGCCTGCCTGCTCGTCGCGGCATTCGTATCGTCCTGCGGATCCGAGCCGGCGAAGCGTCCGCTGACCACCTCGATCACCCAGGCGGCGGCCGAAGCGCCGGGCGGCAAGGTCTCGATCACCATTCCGGGCACGCTGGCGGCCGATTTCACGGTGCTGGAGCAGTCGGCGAAAGGGAAGCTGGGTCTGGCGATCATGCCGGTGGGTGGTGAGCAGTTCGTCGGGCTGGGGAAGTGGACCACTGGTCCCGCCTGGTCGACGATGAAGGTCCCGCTGGTGGTGGCCGCGGAACGGAAGAATCCCGGGGGCCAGTCCTACGCCGTCTCGGCCGCCATCACCGCGTCGGACAACTCCGCCGCGGACAGTCTGTGGTCCGCGCTGGGCACCCCGCGGGAAGCCGCCCAATCGGTGCAGGCCGTGCTGCGCGAAGGCGGTGACAGTGTCACCGTCGTGGCCGAGAAGCCGAAGCGCGCGGAGTACTCCTCGTTCGGCCAGTCCGAATGGTCGCTCGCCGACCAGGTGCGGTTCGCCTCGAAACTGCCCTGTCTTCCAGGGTCGGACAAGGTCGTGCAGCTGATGGGTTCGGTCAGCGCGAACCAGCAGTGGGGTCTCGGTTCGGTGTTCGATGCGGCCGAGTTCAAGGGCGGCTGGGGTCCGGACACCGAGGGTGCCTATCTGGTGCGGCAGTTCGGTCTGGTGCCGGCCAGTGGTGGTTCGGTGGCGATCGCGCTTGCCGCGCAACCGGATTCGGGCACCTTCTCCGACGGGATGAACCTCCTCGACGAGATGGCGGGCTTGATCTCACAGCATCTGGGCGAGTTCACCGGCGGGTCCTGCCCGGCCCGGTGACCGGTGGGCGCTCACGGTGCGCGGGTGTTACCGGACATTCACGGGCCCGACGCGGCAAAGGTGTCGCGCAGCGGGCAAGATGGGCGCCATGCGCATCGGAATCCTGACCGGAGGTGGGGACTGCCCGGGACTGAACGCGGTGATCCGCGCGGTCGTTCGCACCGCGAACGGCCGCTACGGTGACGCGATCGTGGGCTTCGAGGACGGCTGGCGCGGATTACTCGAGGACCGCAAGATCCGCATCCAGAACGACGATCGCACCGACCGCCTGCTCGCCAAGGGCGGCACCATGCTCGGAACGGCCCGTACCAACCCCGATATCCTGCGCGCGGGCCTGGGCCAGATCCGCCGGACCCTCGACGACAACGGCATCGAAGCGCTCATCCCGATCGGCGGGGAGGGTACGCTGACCGCCGCCAGCTGGCTGTCCGAGGAAGGCGTTCCGGTTGTCGGTGTCCCGAAGACGATCGACAACGATATCGACTGCACCGATGTCACCTTCGGGCACGACACCGCCCTGTCCATCGCCACCGAGGCCATCGACCGGTTGCACACCACCGCGGAATCCCATCAGCGGGTGATGCTGGTGGAGGTCATGGGCCGGCACGCGGGCTGGATCGCCGTGCACGCCGGTATGGCGGCGGGCGCCCATCTGACGCTGGTCCCCGAACAGCCCTTCGACGTGACCGAGGTCTGCGCGCTCATCAAGAGCCGCTTCCAGCGCGGGGACAAACATTTCATCTGCGTGGTGGCCGAGGGCTCGCATCCCGCCCCCGATTCCGGGTTCACCCTGCGGGAGGGCGGGGTCGACGAGTTCGGGCACGAACGATTCACCGGGGTCGCGCAGCAGTTGGGGGTGGAGATCGAACGCCGTATCGGCAAAGAGGTCCGCACCACGGTGCTCGGGCACGTACAGCGCGGTGGCAGCCCGTCCCCCTACGACCGGGTGCTGGCCACCCGGTTCGGCCTGCACGCGGCCGAAGCCGTGCACGCCGGGCATTTCGGTCAGATGGTGGCTCTGCGGGGTACCGAGATCGGGCTGGTGCCATTGCACGAGGCGACCAAACAGCTCAAACGTGTTCCGGCCGACCGCTACGACGAAGCCCGGGCCTTCTTCGGCTGAGCGCCGCCGGCGCGGCCGGAGTGGCGGTCCGGCCGAAATCCTCGATGCGGCCACGGTGCTTCGCCCGGGTCCGGCCCCGGCGCGGGGATACAGTCGCACCATGCGCCATGGCAGGGGAGTGTTACTGGTTGCGGTTCTCTCGATGCTCGTCCCGGTGATCGCCGGTTGCCCGGGCGGCGCCGTCGACGACCGGGTGCGCGGGCAATGGCACGGGGCCATCGAGGTGCCCGGCGCACCGGTCGTGGTCGCGGTGGATTTCACCGGCCGGCACAGCGGGCGGATCGATATCCCCGCCGAGAAGATCGCCTGGCGTGCCCTGGCCGGGGTCGTGGCCGAACCCGAGCGGGTGGAATTCGGGGTGCCGGATGTGCCGGGTGGTGCGCGGTTCGCGGGCCGGCTCGACGAATCGGCCGATGCCATCGTGGGTGATTTCCGTCAGTCCGGGCACAGTTTCGGGCTGCGGCTGAATCGCCGGCCGGTCGGTCCCCCGGCCCGTCCCCAGCGGCCCGCGCCGCCGTACCCCTATATCTCCGAGGAGATTTCCTTCCCGAGCGGCGGTATCACCGTCGCGGGCACCCTGACCCGTCCCGCGGAGGCCGCCGGCCCGCTGCCGGCGGTTGTGCTCATCGGCGGCAGCGGACCCCAGGACCGCAACGAGGAGATCGCCGGGCATCAACCCTTCCTCCTGCTCGCCGACACCCTCACCCGCGCGGGGTACGCGGTGCTACGCACCGACGATCGTGGGGTCGGCGGTACCGGCGGCAACCTGAATCAGGCGAACTACACCGACCTGACCGGCGATGTCGAGGCCGGGCTACGTTTCCTGCGCGCACGCCCGGAGATCGACTCCGGTCGCATCGGCCTGCTCGGCCACTCCGAGGGCGGTTATCTGGCGCCGCTCGTCGCCGCGCGGCCCGAGAACGCCATCGCGTTCACGATCCTGATGGCCGCGCCCGCCGTCCCGGGCACCGATATCGTGCTGGCCCAGGGCCGTCGGACCTTCACCGAGGCCGGCGCCACACCCGAGCGACTGGATGCCCATCTCGCCTTCCTGCGGGACTGGACCGCGGCGCTGCGGGACGGTCGGCTCACCAGGGCGGCGCGGCTGTCGGAAACCTACAACCGCACGCTGCCCAAGGATCTGCGCGCCGTATCCGAGGCCCTCACCGGCGAGAACACCCCGTATATGGCCGCGCTGGTTTCCCACGATCCGGCACCCGCGCTGTCCGCGCTGCGGATGCCGGTGCTGGCGTTCTTCGGGTCCAAGGATGTGCAGGTCCCGCCGGCGCAGAACGCGCAGCCCATGCGGGAGCTGCTGGGCGCCGGTCCGGATGCCACCGTCACGGTGCTGCACGGGCTCAACCATCTGATGCAGCCCGCCGGATCCGGCCTGCCCGCCGAGTACGAGTCCATCGAGACAACCATCGATCCGGTGGCCCTCGATACGGTCACCGGCTGGCTCGGCGTCCGGGTTCGGGCGGACTGACCGCCCACCGGAGGGTCGCGCCCCGCCGCTTAGACTGTGGGCCATGAGCGCACCCACCGTCGAACTCATGGATTACGCCGAGGTCGTCACCCGGTACGAGCCGGTGCTCGGCATGGAGGTCCATGTCGAGCTGAACACCGCGACCAAGATGTTCTGCGGTTGCCCGACCACCTTCGGCGCCGACCCCAACACCCAGGTCTGCCCGGTCTGCCTGGGCCTGCCCGGTTCGCTGCCGGTGGTCAATCAGCAGGCCGTGGAGTCGGCGGTGCGGATCGGCCTGGCGCTCAATTGTTCGATCACCCCGTGGGGCCGGTTCGCGCGCAAGAACTACTTCTACCCGGACCAGCCGAAGAACTACCAGATCAGCCAGTACGACGAGCCCATCGCCACCAACGGCTATCTCGACGTTCCGCTCGACGACGGCACCACCTTCCGGGTGGAGATCGAGCGTGCGCACATGGAGGAGGACACCGGTAAATCGGTGCACGTCGGCGGTGCGACCGGGCGTATCCACGGGGCCAGTCATTCCCTGCTCGACTACAACCGGGCGGGGGTGCCGCTCATCGAGATCGTCACCAAACCCGTCACCGGCGCCGGTGACCGCGCGCCCGAGGTCGCCCGCGCGTACGTCACCGCGCTGCGCGATCTGCTGAAATCCCTGAATGTTTCCGATGTCCGGATGGAACACGGTTCATTGCGCTGCGACGCCAATGTCTCGCTCATGCCGGTCGGCGCCGAGGTCTTCGGCACCCGCACCGAGACCAAGAACGTGAACTCGCTCAAGAGCGTCGAGGTCGCGGTCCGGTTCGAGATGCGCCGCCAAGGCGCGGTGCTGGCGACCGGGGGCGAGGTGATCCAGGAGACCCGGCACTTCCACGAGGCGGATGGTTCCACCTCGCCGGGCCGCCGCAAGGAGACCGCCGAGGACTACCGCTACTTCCCCGAACCCGATCTGGAGCCGGTCGCGCCCGATTCGGGCTGGGTGGACGGGTTGCGCGGCACCATTCCCGAATATCCCTGGCTGCGCCGCGCGCGCATCCAGTCGGATTGGGGTGTCTCCGACGAGGTGATGCGCGATCTGGTGAACGCCGGCGCGCTGGACCTCATCATCGCCACGGTCGATGCCGGCGCGCCCGCCAAGGAGGCGCGTTCCTGGTGGGTCGCCTACCTCACCGAGAAGGCCAACGAGCGCGGTGTCGCCCTCGAGGACCTGCCGATCACGCCCGCCCAGGTGGCCGAGGTGATCGGCCTGGTGGAAGCCAAGACGGTGAACAACAAGGTCGCCAAACAGGTGGTCGACCTGGTACTCGACGGCGAAGGCGATCCGGCCCATATCGTGGAGAGCAAGGGCCTGGGCATGGTCAGCGACGACAGCGCGCTGCAGGCCGAGGTCGACAAGGCGCTGGCCGCCAATCCCGATATCGCCGACAAGATCCGCTCCGGGAAGGTGCAGGCCGCGGGCAAGATCGTCGGGGATGTCATGAAGGCCACGCGGGGTCAGGCCGACGCCGCCCGGGTCCGCGAACTGGTCCTCGCCGCCTGCGGCGGGTAGCTCCCGGGAAAACCTGATACAGGCCCGCTCCGCATTCTGCGGGGCGGGCCTGTTCGCGTGGTGGGCAGGTCGGCACCACCCGGGGGTGGACACCTTCCGCCGCGGTGAGGAGTCTGTCGGCCGCGGCAACCGCCACTATTCTAGTGCTAGGATAGTGGCGTGGAGCTCACTCGGTCCGAACTCGTCGTCCTAGGTCTGATCATCGAGTCCCCACAGCACGGCTATGACCTGGAAGAGGTGATCGAGCGCCGCGGGATACGGCAGTGGACCGAGATCGGGTTCTCCTCGATCTACTACCTGCTCACCAAGCTGGAGAAACGCGGGCTCGTGCACGCGCCCGCGGCTCCGGCCGCCGCGAAAGGCCGGCGTATCTTCCATGCCACCGCGGCGGGGCGGGAGGTGGCGACCCGTGTGGCGCTCGAGCTCGTCGCGCAGCCGCATCCGGTATCGAATCCCTTTCTCGTGGGGGTCGCGAATCTGCCGCTGCTCACCGAGTCGGAATACAGCCGGGCGCTGGCCGAACGCCTCGTGCGGGTGCGCGCGCGGATCGCCGCGATCGAGGCGGCGGCCTCCGCGCAATCCCCCCTCGCGCCACCCGCGCGCGAGGTCTTCTCCTATTCGCTGAGCCTCCTGGAGGCAGAGAGGTCGTGGCTCGCGCGGCGAGTCCAGGTATCCGATGGTGGGCAAAACGGCTGACAAGATCGACTTCAAGAAGGAGATCGCGGCCTATCGCGCCCGGCAGGGCCGATTCGAGGTGGTGGACGTACCCGATCTGCAATACCTCATGATCGACGGGCACGGTGATCCCAATACCGATCCCGACTTCGCGCATGCGACCGAGGCACTCTACCCCCTGGCCTACGCGCTCAAGTTCGCCGGCAAACGTGAACTCGGACGCGACTATGTCGTCATGCCGCTGGAGGGTCTGTGGTGGGCCGACGATATGGAGGCCTTCACCGCCGCGCGTGACAAGTCCCGCTGGCACTGGACGCTGATGATCATGGTCCCCGACTGGATGGAACCCGGCCTGTTCGCGGCCGCCGTCGAACGGGTCGCCGCCAAGAATCGGCCGGCGCGGCTGCTCGATGTGCGTCTGGCCGGTCTGTCGGAGGGGCGCTGTGTGCAGACGCTGCATATCGGTTCCTACGACGACGAGACCGAGGTCCTGGCCCGGATGCACCACGAATTCATGCCGGACAACGGGTTCCGGATGGTTGGCCGCCACCACGAGATCTATCTCGGCGACGCCCGCCGGGTGGCGCCCGAGAAACTCCGCACCATCCTCCGGCAACCGGTCGCCGCGACCGGGGCCTGACGGCGGAACCGTGGCACCATTGGCCCGCCGCGCACCGGCCAGGGGACTCGTGAACAACCGGGAACGACCCGTCGAGCTGGCCGCCTTCATCGCGGCACGAGTGAACGGGATCGGCTGACCCGCGCGGCGCCCGCCCTCGGTACGCCGACGCCCGCGCGGCGACCCCGCGCCGACGAGGTGCCCCGGCCGGGGCACCTCGTCGCCGGGCGCGACCTCTAGTCCGGCCCGCCCCCACCGGCGGACGGCGGCGGGATGCGCACCACCCGGTCGTCGTTGGGCGTCGGCTCGCCACCATCGGATTTGTTCGCCGTCGACACCCAGATGGTCCCGTCCATCGCCGGGGACGCGCCGAGCAGGCGGCCGTACTTGTTGGCGACGAAAACGCTCGGGGGTGCGGTGACCGCGAAGGTCTTGGGGTCCGGGGCGGCCATGGCGAGCGCTTTCGCGTCGGTCAGCGAGATCGCCACGCCCTCGGGAGTCACCGCGCATCCGGCCACGCCCGGCCGGTCGGGCCAGGTCCAGGCCGTGGTGACCACACCGTCGGGGCCGATGCGCTGGAGCCGGTCCATGGTGGGGGTGCGGTCGGTGATCCAGATCTGGTCGGCGCCGAGGCAGATATCGCCCGCCGAGCCGATTCCGGCGACCGCGACCTCGGTGGGCGCGTCCCCGGTGGAGCTCGGATTGTTCACCCGCAGCAGTTTCCCGGCTCGGCTCCCGGGATCGGCGGCCGCGGCGGGATCGCCGGTATCGCCGGTGAGCACCAGCATCTGATCGGGTTTCGACCATTCGATCGCACCGCGATTACCGGTGGCACCCTTGGGGATTCCCGTCAATACCGGCTTCGCGGGTCCGCCTTCGGCGAAGCGCACCACCCGGTTGTCGCTGGGCGTGGTGACATAGGCGTAGATCAGCCCGTCCTCGGCATAGGTGGGGGAGATCGCGATATCGCTCAGCCCACCGTCGCCCGCGGGGTCGACATCGACCCGGGCCACTTCGATCGGCTGCTGCTCCGGCGCCACCTGCAGGATCCGGCCGGTACGGCGTTCGGCCACCAGCGCGTACCCGCCCATCTCGACCAATCCGCCGGTGGTGTCGAGGCAGCTCACCACCACGGCCGGGTCCGGGTCGATACACGGGCCGCTGGGCCGGGTGGTGGAACTCTCGGAGTGCTCGGGCTTCTTCGGCTCGAGTTCCGCGCCGTCCAGCGTCGGTTCCGGGGTGAACGGACTGGATGCGGAATCGTCGAATCGGGCGCATCCACTGAGCACCAACGCTCCGAGTACCAGCCCCACCGTCACGCGCCGCGCGCCAACCGACCTCATAATCTCCCAACGTAGTGGAAACGACCCCGGTCGTGCCCCGAAGGCCCCGCCGCGGCGAGAAGCGTCCATTCGCCGGCGGTTCGCCCACCCTGCGACACGGGTTGGGTGGATGGCACGGACACGCCGCCGATTCAGCCGGTGCCCGGCGGTCGGTCGGCTTAGTGTTGAGGAGTGAGTGCCAAGGCGAGAAACGGGTCCGCGTCCTCCGAGGCCGCGGGGCCCGGGAATCTGTCTACCGGAGAGCAGCGCGCGGTGTCGACCACCGCGGGCGGGGTCGGGAGTCCCTACGATTCCCCGACCGGCCAGTTCCCCCCAGTGGCCATGACGAAGGAGATTCCGGTGAACGCCTCCGCGACCACCGGTGGCACACCCGCCGATACGCCGGGTCCCGGTGGCCCCGGCGGTGCCGGAGGCCGCGACGACACCTACGACTACGCGAGCATTCCGCCGGCCGGTAATCAGCCCAATGGGGGCCTGCGCCGTCGCAACGGCGATTTCCGCCGCGGCACCCTCGACTTCGGACTCTTCATCCTGCGGCTGGTCGTCGGCGCCACGTTCCTCTACCACGGCCTGCAGAAACTGACGGGCTGGTTCCACGGCCCGGGCCTGGACGGCACCAAAGCCATGATGGAGAGCGGCGGCTGGCAGCATCCTTCGTTGGCTGCCGCCATGGTGACCGCCGGCGAGGTGGGCGGCGGCGCGCTGCTGATCCTGGGCCTGGCCACCCCGCTGGCCGCGGGCGCGGTACTGGCGGTGATCCTGGACGCCTGGTTCTGGAAGCAGGGGATGTATCCCGGATTCCAATACAAGGCCGGCCCGGGCGCGGTCGAGATGGAGAGCATTCTCGTCGGCACCGCGGTCGCCCTCATCTTCACCGGACCCGGTCGCTGGTCGCTCGACCGTGGGCGGGGCTGGGCGGTCCGGCCGGGCGCGGGATCGTTCGTGGTCTTCGTCCTGGCGGTCGCCGCCGCGGTGCTCACCTACTGGTGGCTCCAGAACGGCAACCCGCTCACCGGTATCGGCCCCTTCGACTGACTTCGTGAGACGAAAAGGCGCTCCCTCGAATCCGAGGGAGCGCCTTCATCTTTTCCGCGGGGCGGATCAGGGCACGTGCCGGACCGCGCCCTTGTCGGCGGAGGTCGCCATCGCGGCATAGGCGCGCAGTGCGGTGGTGACCGTCCGCTCCCGGTTCTGCGGCTGCCAAGGACGTTCGCGAGCCTCCATCTTGGCCCGGCGTTCGGTGAGCACCGCCTCGTCGACGAGGACCTCCAGGGTGCGGGTCGCGACATCGATGCGGATCCGGTCGCCGTTCTCCACCAGGCCGATCACACCGCCACTGGCCGCCTCCGGCGAGATATGGCCGATCGACAGACCCGAGGTGCCGCCGGAGAAGCGGCCGTCGGTGATCAGGGCGCACTGTTTGCCCAGGCCCGCGCCCTTGAGGAACGCGGTCGGATGCAGCATCTCCTGCATCCCCGGTCCGCCGGCCGGACCCTCGTACCGCACCACGAGCACATCACCGGGCCGAATCTTCTTGCCCAGGATCACCGAGACGGCTTCCTCCTGGGACTCCACCACCACGGCGGGGCCTTCGAAGGAGAAGAGTTCCTCGTCGATACCGGCGGTCTTGAGCACCGCGCCGTCGACCGCGAGGTTGCCGCGCAACACGACCAGCCCGCCCTCGGCGGTGTAGGCGTGTTCGATATCGCGGATGCAGCCGCCCGCGGCATCGGTGTCCAGCGACGACCAGCGGTTCTCGGTCGAGAACGGTTCGGTGGTGCGCACTCCGCCCGGTGCCGCGTGGAAGAGTTCCAGCGCTTCCTCCGACGCCTTGCCGGACCGGATGTCCCAGCTGTCGAGCCATTCGTCCACCGACGCGCTGTGCACGGTCGTCACATCGGTTTCCAGCAGCCCGGCTCGGTGCAGCTCACCCAGGATGGCGGGGATACCGCCGGCCCGGTGCACGTCCTCCATGTGATAGTCCGAGTTCGGTGAAACCTTCGACAGGGTCGGCACCTTGCGGCTGATGGTCTCGATGGTGTGCAGATCGAAATCGATCTCCCCCTCCTGCGCCGCGGCCAGCGTGTGCAGGACGGTGTTGGTGGACCCGCCCATCGCGACATCCAGGGCCATGGCGTTGCGGAAGGCCTTCTCGTTCGCGACATTGCGCGGCAGCACCGAGGCGTCGTCGTCGCGGTACCAGCGGGTCGCGATATCGACGACGATCGTCCCGGCGCGCTCGAACAGGGCGCGGCGGGCCGCGTGGGTGGCCAGCGTCGACCCGTTGCCCGGCAGCGCCAGGCCCAGCGCCTCGGTGAGGCAGTTCATCGAGTTGGCGGTGAACATGCCGGAGCAGGAACCGCAGGTCGGGCAGGCGCTGCGCTCGACCTCGCTCAAACCGTCATCGGTCACCGCGGAATTCGCGCTGGCCGAGATGGCGGTGATCAGGTCGGTCGGGGCCTGCGCGACTCCGCCCACGACCACGGCCTTACCGGCCTCCATCGGTCCGCCGGAGACGAAGACGGTGGGGATGTTCAACCGCATGGCGGCGTTCAGCATGCCCGGGGTTATCTTGTCGCAGTTGGAGATGCACACCAGCGCGTCGGCGGTGTGCGCGTTCACCATGTACTCCACCGAATCGGCGATGATCTCCCGGCTGGGCAGCGAATAGAGCATGCCGCCGTGGCCCATGGCGATTCCGTCGTCCACCGCGATGGTGTGGAATTCCCGTGGTACCCCGCCCGCTTCCCGCACCGCGTCGGCCACGATCTCACCGACATCCTTGAGATGTACGTGCCCGGGCACGAACTGGGTGTAGGAGTTGGCGATGGCGACGATCGGCTTACCGAAATCGGAATCGGTCATACCGGTGGCCCGCCACAGGGCGCGGGCGCCGGCGGCATTGCGGCCGATGGTGGTTGTTCGGGAACGAAGCGGTGGCATGAGTGTCCTCGGTCGGGTCGCGGGGCTGAAAGTTGCGACAGCGCCGTATCGCCCGGCGCGGGGACCGCGGTCGGGTGCGATCGGCGATTTTCCAGGCTACTCCCGTTCGGGAGCGGAGCCGGTGTCGGTATCGGCGGCCCCGGTGGTGGGAGGGGTGCCACGCGGCGTGTCGGAGCCCGCAGTCGAGGGCCGGTCGGTAGCCGTGTCACCGGCGGGTGCGGCGTCGGACGCCGTTTCGGCGGGCGCGGAACGATCGGTATCGCCGGGTGCGGGGCGTTCGGACGTCGCGTTACTCGACGCCGCGTTTTCGGCCGCCTTGTCGCCGGTGGTCGCCTTGTCGGTCGTCACGCCGTCCGCTGCCGGTCCGATACCCGTCGATTCGGCGGCTGCGTGACCTGCTTCGGTGCCGGACGCGCTGTCCTCGGAGGCGCCCGCCCCGGTGGCGGAAGCGCCGGCGTCGGCCGGGGCGGGGTCGGGGACCGCGAACGGGTCGGGGATACGCCCGCCGGAGGCGTCCACCAGGTCGCGCAGCCGGTCGTAGCTCACCGCCGGCAGCGGCACCTCGCTGTCGTCGTCCAGATGGGCGCGGACGAAGCCGCGTTTGGGGATGCTCAGGCCATTCAGCTGCGCCCAGTCGATGTGCCGGGAGGAGAAGACCGACCGCAGCTCCAGCCCGGCCGGCGAGACCGTCGTCTGGGTGCGCACGATCCAGACGATCGCGGCGAGCGGGATCAGCGCGAGCCAGAACAGCCCGGCCGGCCAGCCGACGATGGGAAAGAACACGCACATCGCGAGGATGAACACGCCGAGGAAGGACAGTCGTGTCGTGCGGATCACACGCCGCGGTCCGGGCGGCGCCGTATCCCCACCCGTTACCTCCGCGGCCGCGGGGTTGTGGGACGATTCAGGAGGTGGCACGGACTGATGCGGTGATGACACCTCACCATCCTCGCATCATGGTGGACCGGCGTGAGCACCCGCTACCTTCCCACATAATGGGAAGTCAGCGGTCAGCTGTTTGACTCCGCACCACACGCACACATACCGTCATGCGCGTGAATCGAAACGAGTTGCTCGTAATCGGCCGGCGCGTCCAGCGCTGAGCCAGACGATCCGGAGTCGAATACGTCAGCTCGCACTGCGACGCGCCACCCTCGAACAGCCGCCGGCTGTCGAGGGCTTTTTTATGTCGGGACCAGTGAACGACAAGCAGTAAGGAACCAAGACGGTGAGCGCACCAACTACCCGGCCCGGGCCCGCAGCCCGCAGGCCCGCGCCTTCGAACCCGTCGGCTCCGGCCGGCGCTCCGACCAGCCAGGCGAACCGCCGCCAGGTCCCGCCCGAGCGGGTCACCGGCGCGCAGTCCGTCGTCCGCTCCCTCGAGGAGCTCGGCGTCGACACGGTATTCGGTATTCCGGGCGGTGCTGTCCTTCCTGTTTACGACCCGCTCTTCGATTCGACCAAGGTGCGCCATGTGCTCGTGCGGCACGAGCAGGGCGCGGGTCACGCGGCCACCGGATACGCCCAGGCCACCGGCAAGGTCGGGGTGTGTATGGCGACCTCCGGCCCCGGCGCGACCAATCTGGTGACCCCGATCGCGGACGCCCAGATGGACTCGGTGCCGATGGTCGCGATCACCGGTCAGGTCGGCCGCAGCCTGATCGGCACCGACGCCTTCCAGGAAGCCGATATCTCCGGCATCACCATGCCGATCACCAAGCACAACTTCCTGATCAAAGAGGGCATCGATATCCCGCGGATCCTCGCCGAGGCCTTCTACCTGGCGTCGAGCGGCCGGCCCGGGGTGGTGCTGGTGGACATCCCCAAGGATGTGCTGCAGGAGCAGACGACCTTCAGCTGGCCGCCGGAGATGCGGCTGCCCGGCTATCGGCCGGTCACCAAACCGCACGGTAAGCAGGTGCGCGAGGCCGCCCGGCTGATCGCCGAGTCCCGCCAGCCGGTGCTCTACGTCGGCGGGGGTGTGATCAAGTCCGAGGCGTCGGCCGAACTGCTGGAGCTCGCCGAGCTCACCGGTATCCCGGTGGTCACCACGCTGATGGCGCGCGGCGCGTTCCCCGACAGCCATGAACTCAATATGGGTATGCCGGGTATGCACGGCACCGTGGCCGCGGTGGCCGCCCTGCAGAAATCCGATCTGCTGGTCACCCTCGGTGCCCGGTTCGACGACCGCGTCACCGGCCGGCTGGACTCCTTCGCGCCCGGCGCCAAGGTCATCCACGCCGATATCGACCCGGCCGAGATCGGTAAGAACCGGCATGCCGATGTGCCGATCGTCGGCGACTGCCGCGAGGTGATCACCGAACTCATCGAGACCCTGCGCGCCGACCCGGCGGGGTTCGAACTCGACCTGACCGCCTGGCGGACCTACCTCGACGGCATCCGCGACGCCTACCCGCTCGGCTGGAGCAAGCCGTCGGACGGGTCGGTGTCGCCGGAGTTCGTCATCGAGACGCTGGGCCGCCTGGCCGGTCCCGACGCCATCTACTGCGCGGGTGTCGGCCAGCACCAGATGTGGGCCGCCCAGTTCATCAAGTACGAGAAGCCGCGGACCTGGCTGAACTCCGGCGGTGCCGGAACCATGGGGTACGCGGTTCCCGCCGCGATGGGCGCCAAGATGGGTGCGCCGGACCGTGAGGTGTGGGCGGTCGACGGTGACGGCTGCTTCCAGATGACCAATCAGGAACTCGCCACCTGCGCGGTGGAGGGTGTGCCGATCAAGGTCGCGCTGATCAACAACGGCAACCTGGGCATGGTCCGCCAGTGGCAGACCCTGTTCTACGACCAGCGCTACTCCAATACCGACCTCAAGACCCACGGCCTGCGCATCCCCGATTTCGTGAAGCTCGCCGAGGCGCTGGGCTGCCACGGTATCCGGGTGGAGAGGGAAGAGGACGTCGAGGCCGCCATCCGCGAGGCGCAGTCCATCAACGACCGTCCCGTGGTGATCGATTTCATCGTCGGCAAGGACGCCCAGGTGTGGCCGATGGTCGCCGCCGGCACCAGCAACGACGAGATCATGGCCGCCCGCGGGATCCGCCCGCTGTTCGACGAGGACGAGGCGGCCGCCGAACCGGCGATCATCCACGAGGCCATGAACCGCGAGCAGGCCGAGACCGAGGGGAACCCGTCATGAGCACCACCCACACCCTCAGCGTCCTGGTCGAGGACAAGCCGGGTGTCCTGGCCCGGGTGGCCAGCCTGTTCTCCCGGCGTGGATTCAATATCGAATCCCTGGCCGTCGGCGCCACCGAGGTCAAGGAGATCTCCCGGATGACCATTGTGGTCACCGTGGACGATCTGCCGCTGGAGCAGGTCACCAAACAGCTCAACAAGCTGGTGAATGTGATCAAGATCGTCGAGCAGGACCCGGAGACCTCCGTGGCCCGTGAACTGATCCTGGTGAAGGTCCGCGCCGACGCCAGCGTGCGCACCCAGGTGATCGAATCGGTCAACCTGTTCCGCGCCAAGGTCATCGACGTCTCGCCCGACGCCCTCACCGTCGAGGCGACCGGCACCCGGTCCAAGCTCGACGCGCTGCTGCGCATGCTCGAGCCGTACGGCATCCGGGAGATCGTGCAATCCGGGGTGGTGGCCGTGGGCCGCGGACCGAAATCCATCACCGCCACCCGCTGATCCGTGGCCGGGCGCACCCCGCGCCCGGCCGCATTACGTGCCTCGTTTACCGTTTCCCGCGTTTCGCGGGTTCGAATAAGTCAGAAGGGATACCACCAAGTGGCAGTCGAGATGTTCTACGACGACGATGCCGACCTGTCGATCATCCAGGGCCGTAAGGTCGCGGTGATCGGTTACGGCAGCCAGGGGCACGCGCATTCGCTGAGCCTGCGCGACTCCGGCGTCGAGGTCCGTATCGGCCTCAAGGAAGGCTCCAAGTCGCGGGCCAAGGCCGAAGAGGCCGGGCTGACCGTCGGCACCCCCGCCGAGGTTTCGGAATGGGCCGACGTCATCATGCTGCTCGCCCCCGACACCGCGCAGGCCTCGATCTTCACCAATGACATCGAGCCCAACCTGACCGACGGCGACGCCCTGCTCTTCGGCCACGGCCTCAATATCCACTTCGGCCTGATCAAGCCGGCCGCCGAGATCACCATCGGCATGGTCGCCCCCAAGGGCCCCGGCCACCTGGTGCGCCGCCAGTTCGTCGACGGCAAGGGCGTACCCGCCCTGATCGCCATCGAGCAGGACCCGAAGGGCGAGGGCCAGGCCCTGGCGCTGTCCTATGCCAAGGGCATCGGCGGCACCCGCGCCGGCGTCATCAAGACCACCTTCAAGGAAGAGACCGAAACCGACCTCTTCGGTGAGCAGGCCGTGCTCTGCGGTGGCACCGAGGAACTGGTCAAGACCGGTTTCGAGGTCATGGTCGAGGCCGGCTACGCCCCGGAGATGGCCTACTTCGAGGTGCTGCACGAGCTGAAGCTGATCGTCGACCTGATGTACGAGGGCGGTATCGCCCGGATGAACTACTCGGTCTCCGACACCGCCGAATTCGGTGGCTACCTGTCGGGCCCGCGGGTCATCGACGCCGACACCAAGAAGCGGATGCAGGACATCCTCAAGGACATCCAGGACGGCACCTTCGTCAAGCGGCTGGTCGCCAATGTCGAGGGTGGCAACAAGGAGCTCGAGGGTCTGCGCAAGCAGAACGCCGAGCACCCGATCGAGGTCACCGGCAAGAAGCTGCGCGACCTGATGAGCTGGGTGGACCGGCCGATCACCGAAACCGCCTGAGCGGTTCGCCGACCGGCGCCGAAAGGGGCCCTTCCGCAGGTTCAGTCGCGGGAGGGCCTCTTTGCTGTCGATGACGGCAATTCATCAACATCGCGTTGACAACACGATGTTGATCGGGCGAGCATGGATCCATGCATCCCGATGACCGTTCTTACGCGGCTGCGCTCACGGCCCACCGCGCTGTTCTGGCTGCGGCCGGTGGCGATGCCCTGCCCGACCGGCCCTGGCAGCACGCTGGACAACCGCCGAGTGACTGCGATCTGGTGCGGCTGGCGGCGTGGAAGGCGTCGGAGCCCGAGGTCGACCCGGAGGTCGTGACGGCGGGCCTCGCGCTGATCGGCGCGGCCCGTTCGGAACTGGACCAGGCCGAGGCGGCCCTACTCTTCGCGGCGAGGGCCGCGGGCGTCACATTCCAGCAAATCGGTGCGGCACTGGGGCTGGGGTCGGGGCAAGCCGCGCAGCAGCGAATGTCCCGAGTTCTTGCCCGGCTGGAATCGCGGCCGTGACCGCGTTCGTCCCGCTCCGCGAGGCGGGCATGTCGTGCGGGGCGAAGGCGGCCACGCTGGGGCGGCTGCTACGAGCCGGTTTCGCGGTCCCGGACGGATTCGCTCTGCCCGTCGGTGCAGGCGTCGGCTGGGAGCGTGAGCTGCGCGGCGTCTTGGAGACGCTGGGCGGGTCGCGCTTCGCAGTGCGGTCGTCGGCGTTGGCCGAGGATGGCAGCGAGACGTCGTTCGCCGGACAGTTCCGCACGACCCTGAACGTGTCGTCCGATGAAGTCGAAGTCCAGGTGCGACGAACCGCTGCTGCGGTCGACGAGGCGCGCGCTTACGCTGCCGCCTTTGGTCGGTCGGTTCCTCGAGGCATCGCCGTCATCGTGCAGCGGATGCTGGTACCCGACGCGGCCGGTGTCGCCTTCACCCGCGATCCCATCAGCGGGCGACCGGCCGTCGTCCTCGAGGCCGTCCGTGGTCTGGGCGATCGGCTCGTGTCGGGTCGGGCGAGGCCGGAAAGATGGCGGATCGCCCCCGGCGACGGCCCCCGGTCCGCGGAGACGCCCGAGGTCCTCAGCGCCGAGCAGGCGGTCACGGTGAGCCGGGTCGCGACGCGCGCCGAGGGACTCCTCGGTGGCGGCCAAGACCTGGAGTGGGCGCTCACGGGCAGCCAGGTCTGGGCGTTGCAAGCCCGGCCGATCACATCGACCCCGAAGAGCGACCGAAGTCCGGCCTGCCTCCCGGTCATGAACGCGATGACCGTCGCTTCGGGAACACCGGCGAGCCCGGGCACGGCGCGGGGCGTTTTACGCATCGTCAACGGCCTGGACGACTTCGCTCGGTTCACACCGGGTGACGTGCTGGTGTGCCGGGCCACGTCACCGGCCTGGGCACCACTGCTCACTCGGGCCGCGGCCGTCGTCACCACGCGTGGAGGGGTGCTCGCCCATGCCGCGATCATCGCCCGCGAATTGCGCATCCCCGCCGTCACCGACGTTACTTCAGCTATGGACCTGCCCGATGACATGCTCGTCGACGTCGACGGCACCACCGGAACCATCACCGCACAGAAGGCCCGATGAATTCACCACAGGACATCCGGCGACAGGTCCTCCACGCACTGCGCCTCCTCGGTTACGCCGGAACCACCCAGGTGAGCGAGCGCGCGGGCGTCCTGTTCGCCGAAGCTGCGGAATTCCTGCGCGAGGCCCGGGCGGCCGGGCAGGTGACCTGGAGCCGATTCGAGGACGACGGCGGATGGTCGCTGACCGAAGCGGGTAAGACGCTGGGAGAAGAACTCTTGGCCGAGGAACTGGAGAGCGCGGACGCCCGGCCCCTGGTCGAGTCCGTGATGGCCGAGTTCGAGCCACTCAACCGCCTGGTGGTCGACGCGTGCACGCGCTGGCAATTGACCGAGATGGGCATCACCGAACCGCCCGGGAGCCTTGCAGATGTCCTCTCGGGCCTCTCCCGCGGCAGCGCAGGGTGGGCGGTGCTCGAAGAGCGTCTGGTGAACCGCTTGCCACGGTACAGCGGCTACCACGAGCGATTCGATGTGGCCGTGGATCGCGCTCGAACGGATCCCGCCTGGCTGACCGCGACCGACCGCGAGTCCGCCCACCGTGTCTGGTTCGAACTGCACGAAGACCTCCTGGCCACTCTCGGCCGTTCCCGATGAGGTCGGTGGACGCGACCTGATGAGCTGGGTCGACCGGCCGATCACCGAAACCGCCTGAACGGTTCGCCGACCAGCGCTGAAAGGCCCCTTCCGCAGATTGCGGGAGGGGCGGCTCGGCCGTAGCCCGGAGCCCGACCCCCGATGAGTTTCGCCGTGGTTCCGGGTCGGTACCCGTACCTGCCCGATCACCGCACTCGAGGAGCGCACCACATTGATGACCCTGCGTGTGTGAAGGGATATATCGAGCGCCGTGAGACCCGGTTCGAGCACGCGCGGGAGATCCAGCAGGAGTACGGGCTGAGTTCGTTCGCCGACGTCGAGGCACAGCTGAGGGCGTGGATCGCCGATCAGGCGTGGATGACCGGTGATGGACCGAAAGTGCTCTTCGATGGCGTGGTTGCGTGCCCGCCAAGCGTTGTTGCCGGGCATCACGACGTTGCAGCGTCTGGTTTCTGATGGCCGCAAGACCGCTGATCAGCGGTTGTGGCGGCAGTTGGTGGGTTCTGTGCCGCCTACAGACTTCGGGTTCGCTACTGCGGCTGCTGGAGATCCCTGACCCGGCCAAGCAGCGCGTGAGCGAGTTGGAGCGGCTGCGCAAGGGGTTGTTCCGGCCGTCGTCGAAGGGCATGATCGCTGCGGCCAACCGGGTGGGTGATCTCGCGGCGACAGGTGCCGGGTCGCTGGATGTGTCGACGGTCCCGCCGCGGCGGCTGCTCGGGTTGGTGACGCACGGGATTTCGGGGGAAGACGGCGTTGTTGCGCCGTATGGAGCCTCGCGAGCATCGGTTGGCCGTGCTGGTCGCGACCGCACTGGTGTTGTCGGCTCGGGCGACCGACGATGTGTTGGACCTGTTCGATGTGTTGCTGACCACGGAGTTGTTGTCCAAGGCCGAACGGCAGTCCAGCGATGAGAAGCTGCGCCGGTATCCGAGGGTGTCGCCCAACGCCGGCAAACTCGCGGCGGCGGTGAAGGTGCTGCTGGAGATGAGCGAGGTGGAACCGGCCATCAGCTTGGAGATGGTGTGGGATCTGATCGAGAACGCGGTCACCAAGCGCGAGCTGCGCGCTGCGGTCGCGACAATCGACGAGCTGGTCCCGGTCGATGACGCCGAGCCGGCGGGGCAGCGTTTGGAGGAATTGGCCGGGCGGCTGGCGACGGTGCGCCCGTTCCTGCCGCTGATGATGAAGACCGTCGAGTTCGGCGCGACCGGCGACGGCGCCCCGGTGCTGAGGACGATGAAGACCCTCGCCGAGCTGTTGACCGCGAAGTCGAAGCTGCCCGCCACCTACCTGGACGCTCGCCTGGTCGACCACGACCTGATCGTGGGCGGCTGGTCCCGGCTGGTGTATCGGCAAGGTCGCCCGGAGGGGACCGTCGACCGCGCCGCCTACACCTTTTGTGTGCTCGAGCAGTTCCATCGGCATCTCAAGCACCGCAACATCTTTGCCGTCACCTCGTCGAAGTGGCGCGACCCCAGGGCGCATCTGCTGTCAGGGCAGGCGTGGGAGCAGGCACGCGAGGCAGGCATGAACGCACTCGGTCTGCCGACCGCGCCCACGGCGCTGCTCGCCGAGCACGCGGCGAGGTTGGATGAGATGTACCGCGACGTCGCCTCGCGTCTCGGTGCGGATACTCCGGCCACGATCGACGAGGATGGCAAGCGCCACGTCGCCGCGTTGGTCGCGGTCCCGGATCCGCCGTCGCTGATCGACCTGCGCGTGACCGCCTGCACCACGTCGATCAGAACTATGTCCGGTTCGACACTTTGGCCGCCGCGAACACCGTCCTGGTGCAGGCCCAAGCCGAGGTCGGGCTGGCCCAGGCGTGGGGCGGTGGGCTGGTCGCCTCCGTCGACGGGATGCGGTTCGTGGTGCCCGTACGGACCATCCATGCCCGGCCCAACCCGAAATACTTCGGCCGCAAACGCGGCATCACCTGGCTGAACATGCTCAATGACCAATCCGCGGGCCTGGCGGCCCAGGTGCTTTCAGGCACGCCCCGCGACTCGCTGCACACCGTCGATGTGGCGCTGCGCCAGCACGGCGGGACGGCGCCGGAACAGATCATCACCGACGCCGGCTCATACTCCGACATCGTCTTCGGGCTGCTGCACCTGTTGGGTAAGAAGTACCGCCCGCAGTTGAAGAATCTGCCCGATCAGAAGCTCTGGCGCATCGACGCAGGCGCCGACTACGGCCCCCTCGACCGGGCAGGGCGTGGACGCATCGACACCGAAAAAATCGCAGAGCACCGGGACGACATGTGCCGGATCGCGGTATCGATGCACGCCGGTGAGGTCTCCGCCCATGAGGTAACACGGATGATCTCCCGCGACGGCACCCCGACCTCGCTGGGCCAGGCCATCGCCCACTACGGGCGGATATTCAAGACCATCCACATCCTGCGCCTGGCCGACGACGAGCCCTACCGCCGCGAGGGCAAGGGTCAGGAGAACCTCGCCGAAGGACGTCACGACCTCGCGCGCCGCATCTTTCACGGGAAGAAGGGCGAGATCACCCGCGCCTACTACGAGGGCATGGAGGACCAGCTCTCCGCGCGTCGGGCTGGTCCTGAACTGTGTGGTGCTGTGGAACACCATCTACCTCGACCGGGCGCTCGATCAGCTACGCGATCAGGGCTATCCGGTGCTCGACGCCGACGTCGCACGGTTATCGGCGCTCATCCGCAGCCACATCGGCTTCGACGGCCACTACGCCTTCCACCTACCCGACCTGGGCGGATTGCATCGACCGCTGCGCGATCCCGACGCGACCGACGAATAGCGGCCTGGTCAGACGGGTGCCGAGCTGGCTGTCGACCTGACTGAACGGATCTGCTGGTTCGCGGCTGCCGGCACGATCATCACCGGCTCGCCCTCGCTTTGATCAGATGATGGGCAAACGATTGGATGTGTCTCACACTTGCCTGAAGGAGACCGGGATACCCTCCCATGTGTCGGAGCCTTCATGACCGCCCGGGATCCCGTACATCACGTCATCCGGATTCATGGCATTCGGCCGATTGTTCCGCCATGAGACCATCAGATTCTTCCTGCTCGGGCACAGATTTTTCCAGTGGATGGTCGTCGTCGGCGTGCCGCTGTCGGTCCACCACCACTGGATGCAGTCGGCCACGCCTTCATGTCTGTCCGCTGCCGTTTCCTGCTCGCCGAACGCCGTGCCGGCGAGCGCCGCCACGGAGAGGGCCGCAGCCACAAGGACGATCGCGAGCTTGCTTGCCGAGGTCATGTTCTGAGTCCCTGTCTGCTGCAGATCTCGTTGTGAACCCAGTTCTAACACCTTCCCGCGTCTGGGGAACTGTCGTGCATCGGTGGTTGCTGTCGCCGCCCGGGTCGTGAACTTCGGTTTGCTGTTGTCCGGCGGCGTGGGCCGTGCCCGCAAACGCGCCACCGGATCGGTCGCCAGCCGACCCTGCGCACGCCAAAACCCGCACGCCGACGAGCACGAACAGCCCGCCACCCGGTCCGGGTCCAGCAGCGCAACCTCCGAGTCGGCACCGAAGTCACACACCAATCGATCCAGCGCAGCGCCGTATCCCCGGCGGGTGTTCGCCGCCGGGAGCGTGCCCGGATACACCCGCACCGCGTCCGCCAACCGGATCCCGGCCGCCGCACTCGGAAGCGTCCGCACAGTACTGTCCCTTAACCCCCGGCTCCTACGGAGAAGGCGGCGACTGGGGCGGCTACTGGGGGAAGCAGGGCCCCGAACTGCTCGACCGCCGATTCGAACTGTTCGGCACCGAGCAGCGGATGATATTCGGCGCCAACACCTTTCGACAGTTCGTGGAGATGCTGGGCTCGAGCACCGAAGAGTCCGGGGTGGGTGACCCCTGGGTCACCCGGATGCGAAACCTGCCCACGACGGTGGTGTCGAGCACTGTGGCGGGGCCACTCGACTGGCCGGACGCGACCGTCGTGAGCGGAGACGCCGTCGATATCGTCGCCCGGCTCAAAGAGGAGTCCGAGCTGCCGTTGCGGTCACACGGCAGCCTGTCGATGAACTGGGCGCTGTTGGCCGCCGGCCTGGTCGACCAGGTGCAGGTGACAATCTTCCCGGTGATCACCGGGCGGACCGGCACCGACCCGATCTTCGGCGGCGCGGCCGATTTCGATCTGGAGCTGATCGAGAGCCGGACGCTCGACGGCGATATCCAAGAGCTCATCTACCGTCCCACTCTGCACGCGTAACCTTCGGGCGGCGCTTCTCGCGCGCTCCTGCCACCACTCAGTCCAGCACGGCGTACGCCTCCACCTCGACCAGCACATCGGGCTCGAACAGGTAGTCGACACCTATCGCCGACAAGGGCGGCAACGGTTGGGGTATTCCGAGTTCCTCGACGACGCGTTCGATTCCCGCGACGAAGTCGTCGTACTTGTCCGGGGTCCAGTGCGTGACGAAGAAGCGCAGCCGGACGACATCGGCGAAACTCGCCCCCGCTCCCGCCAGCCCGCGTGCCGTATTGCGCAGGGCGTGCGCGACCTGACCGGCGAGGTCACCCGTCGCCACGGGCTTGCCGGCGGCGTCGCGCGCGATCTGACCGGCCACATGTACCTGACGGCTGCCCGAGCCGATCGAGACATGGTGGTACGGGACGGGGGCGAACATGCCTTCGGGGGTGAACAGCTGGACTGCCATGGATATCCCTTTCGCTGATCGAGCTAGGTATCCGATATGTACCTGGTGTCCGAAGGGAACTTCAACGAGACTAGGTGTCATGCCGGAAACCGCGCCCCTGCCCCCGGGCAGCCCGCAACTCACCCACGCCCACCGCGAACTGCTCGATCAGGTCCTCGACAAATGGTCGCTGCAGGTGCTCGACGCCCTGTGCGAGCACGGACCGCTGCGTTTCAACGACCTCCGCCGGGCCATCCCGGTGGTGACCCAGAAATCGCTCACCGCCGCACTGCGGCGACTGGAACGCAACGGGATGGTCGACCGCGTCGTCACAAACACCCGGCCCGTCGCGGTCGAGTACCGGCTGACGCCGCTCGGTCGCTCGCTGCAGGACCTCATCGACGCCCTTCTGCACTGGGCCACCGGCACACTGCCCGAGGTCGAACGCGCTCGCGCACGATTCGACCAGGAGGTGGAAACGGCCGGGCATGCCTCCTCTTCGCGGTGACTCCGACCTTCCTGCGATAACGACAGAAGCGGCATCGGCATCCGGTCCGGGGGCGGATGCCGACGCTGTGTCGGATAGGCCGGTGCCGGAAAGGGTATGTTCGACAACGCTCGACATCACAGGAGGATCCACGATGAGTGAAGTCCACGGTATGTCGGTCGACATCCGGACCCCCCACGGTGTCGCCGACGCGTATCTCGCCCACCCCGACGACGGGGCAGCCCATCCGGGAGTGCTGCTTATCCAGGACGGTTTCGGACTGCGGCCCAGCCTGCGCGACATGGCCGACTGTATCGCCGCCCACGGCTACACCGTCCTGCTGCCGAACGCCTTCTACCGGCACGGTCGCGCCCCGGTGCTCGAACTACCGGACTTCATCGACCCGGAGGCGCGGCCGGAGATCTTCCAGCAGCTCTTCCCGATGATCCGCGAACTGACACCGGAGTTGCTGAGGTCCGATGCCGGTGCCTATCTCGCGTGGCTGGCCGCGGCACCGCAGGTCGCCGCGGGGAAGGTCGGGGTCACCGGCTACTGCATGGGTGCGCGACTCGCCGTGCTGGTCGCGGCCGGGTTCCCCGATCGGGTGGCGGCGGTGGCCGGATTCCACGGTGGACCGCTGGTCACCGAGAGCGCGGACAGCCCGCATCTGCTTGTCGAGAACATCACGGGGGAGTTGTATTTCGCCCACGCCGGCGAAGACGTGGACAAGGCGCCCGACCATTTCGCCCAGTTCGACAAGGCCGTCGCGGCGGCCGGTGAGCGTCACCGCACCGAGGTCTACGAAGGCGCGCAACACGGCTACACCCAGGCGGATACCGCCGCCTACGATGCCGAGTTCGCCGAACGGCACTACCGCGAACTACTGGCCCTCTTCGACCGCACCCTGCGGGGGTAGCCGCATGCGGAAAGTGCCCGCTCCGCTCGAGTCGGTCGACCGCAGCCCGGCCGATAGCTACACCACGCGAGCATTCGAGGCGACTGGCGCTCCGACAAAGGAGTGGGGTAGCAGATGAATTACGAGGTGATGACCGGCGGTGGTCTTCGCACTCGAAATCAGAGGACCGTAGCCCATCGCTCCGTCGCTGCCGGGGTACCGGGTTCTACCCGGGCAGTGGGGTTATCGGCGTAGTAGGCGAGAAAGCGGTACAGCCGATATCCGTCCACGGCCAATCGCGGGCACTCGAGCACGATACTTCCGGCCGGTGCCGGGCGGTCCAATTTCCAGATCTGGCGTCGATTATGGCCCAGTCGCACGGTGGGTGTGGTAGCGCACGTACTCCACCGTGCGCCGTCCGACCCGGTGATCACGATCAATCGCTGTCGCTCGAATGCCGTGATCACTCGGGGAGCGTCTGCCCACGACAGGCTGGTTCGCGAACTCCAGCCGTAGTGGACGATTTCCTGGCCGGTGAGTACGACACGCCCCCCACGGAGTCTGCCGGCCACCGCAAGTGCCGGAGCGGATGCGCTACCCAACCCAAGGCAGGCAAGCAGGAGCGCCAGGGGCCAATGCGTCGGCCACGCCGCCGCCCCGATCTCGAACCCGGCTCCGAGGAACAGGACGGCGAAACAACTCCAGACTGTCTGGTAAAAGGTGAAGTACCCTGGTGTCGCCGAGCGCGACGGTGGTTGTTGTGTGCCGCTATACGGACAGACCGTTGAGAACGATATCGACCGCTCTATCGATATCGGCGAGCTCGACTGGTTCGGCGCGCAGGAACACCCGGAACCAGATCGCCCCGGCGAGCATATCCATCACCAGGCGGGGATCGATCCGGTCATCGAGTTCGCCGCGTTCGACCGCCCGGCGGAAGATCGGGTGTTCGCGGGCAACGCGATCGGCGAAGAACAAGCGCCCGACCGCCGCCAGCGACGGCCGGCCGGGGGAGGCCGCCAGGACCGCGGCCGCGATGGGGGCGGTAGCGGTATCGGTGAGCAGGCTGTGGATGCTCCGGCTGGTTGCGACGAGATCGCCCCGGAGGCTCCCCGTATCGGGGACCGGGAAGGTGAGCAGATCCGACCCGGTCAGGGCGGCGGCGAGCACCTCGTCCTTGGATTTCCACCACCGATAGAGGGTCGTTTTGTTGACACCGGCCCGCAGTGCGACCGCCTCCATGGTCAGCCCCTCGTAGCCCGTGGTCGCTAGGAGTTCGAGGGTGGCCGCGAAGATCGCCTCGGCCCGTCGGGGCCGGGGGGCCGCACCCGTATCGGCTGACTCGTCCATGGTTCGACAATAGCAACGCAACGTTGCGTTGTTCTTCGCGCACTTGCACAGTGCAACGCAACGTTGCGTTGCAAATGGAGGCGTTATGGCTCTTCCCGTGGTTCTGGTGCACGGCATCCGGTTGAGTGGCCGATGCTGGGTGGCCGTCGAGAGCGAACTCGGCACCGAGCGACCGGTGATCACCCCGGACCTTCCCGGGCACGGTGCGCGTCGCGGCGAACGCTTCACCGTGCCCGCGGCGATCGAGACCGTCCGCGCGGCAGTCGATTCCGTCGGCGGTCGCGCCCTGGTCGTCGGTCATTCGCTGGGCGGGTACGTCGCCATCGCTGCGGCCGCCGAACTCGGCGAACGCGTGGCCGGTCTGGTGGTCGCCGGGTCGACACGGATCCCCGGCCGATCCCTGACGATTCCCTTCCGGCTCGCTCATCTTCTCCTCTCGGCCCAGCGTGACGGAGGCGAGCGGCTCAGCCGCCGACTCTTCGACGCCGTCCTTCCCGCCCAGGTCGCCGCCGCCGTCGCGGCGGGCGGTATCGCCACCGAGGTGATTCCAGATATCACCAGGGCCGCAGTCACATTCGATCCGCTCGGCGGGCTCCGTCGATACGAGGGCCCGGTCTGGTTCGTCAACGGAAGCCGAGACCATTTCCGCGGTCACGAGCAGCGGTTCGTCGCGGCCTCGTCCCGGGCGGGACTGCTCGTGGTCTCCGGTGCCGGGCATTACCTACCGCTGGCCGAGCCGCAGCGTTTCGCCCGGTTGATCAGGGATATCGCCGACGCCTGCGAGACGGGAGCCGAGGAACGCACCAGCGGAGGTCACGCGGAAGGGGCAGTGTGAACTCGTTGTCCTGCGGTGATTCCCTGTCGTTTCGATCGGCGATGGATTGCCCGCCCCGTTGCGTTGGCGAACATCGTCCGGGCGGTTCTCCTGGATGACCCTGGCCGGCGGTCGGCCCCCGCGGCGTCGTGGTGACCCCGAGCCGAGCTCGCGGATCCCGATTGTCGGTACCGATCATTATGGTCCGGGCATGGGTATCCGAATTCCGGGATTCGACGACGAACGTATCGCGGTGGGCGACGTGCGGCTGAACGTGGCCACCGCGGGATCCGGTCCCCCGATCGTCCTGCTGCACGGTTTCCCCCAGACACACCTCGCCTGGCGCCACGTCGCCACCGATCTCGCCCCCGACCATCAGGTGGTGTGCCCGGATCTGCGCGGTTACGGCGACAGTGACAAACCGGCCGACGAGCGCGACGGCCGAACCTACGCCAAACGCACCATGGCCGAGGACATCGTCGAACTCATGCGATCCCTCGGGCACAGCCGCTTCGCGCTGGCCGGGCACGACCGCGGCGGGCTGGTCTCTGGCAGGACCCGGGCGAGATGCTCCTGCCGTTCGATCCGGCGGCGATCTGGGCCGAGTGGGCCACCGACCTGCGCACTGCCACCGTGGAATGCGGTCATTTCCTGCCGGAGGAAAAGCCCGGCACAATCATCGCGGCACTACGGGAGCTGATCGATTGAGCCGTCCGAGCCGTATGGAACCGGGTACGCCGGCAACCTGAAAGTCGTTGCGTGGTCGCATCATCAGCCGAATGCCTCGACCGAGGCAGCCGACGCTCATGCGCGTGCTACGGGCGGCCCGCCGTTGGAATCGGTGGTCGAATGCGGTCGCCGCGACCGGGGTACCTGTCGTAGGTGACAACCGCTGCCGGACAACGGCGTTGACCAGGCGGACCGACCCGGTCCGGGCGTACGGTTCCCGCTGGAGTGGTTAACTCGTTACAGCGGACATCGTCGCTGGAGTGAGGAGTGAACCGTGGCAGATGGCAGGGGCTCGGTGGACCTTCGGCAGGACCGAGCACACAGCGCCCGCATATACGACTACTTCCTCGGCGGCAAGGACAACTATCCCGCCGACCGGGAGGCCGCGGCGAAGATCGAGCAGGCCATTCCGTCGGTGCGGGGTGTGGCGCGCGACAATCGCGCGTTCATGGTGCGCGCGGTTCGTCACCTCAGCGAGTTGGGGATCCGCCAATTCCTCGATATCGGCACCGGAATCCCCACCGAGCCGAATCTGCACCAGGTGGCCCAGGCGACCGCACCCGACGCCCGGGTGGTCTATGTGGACAACGATCCGATCGTCCTGGCCCACGCACGGGCTTTGCTGATCGGAACACCCGACGGTGCGACCCGATACGTCCAATCCGACCTGACCGCCCCGGACCGGATCCTGTCCGACATCGCGGTGCAGGAGACCTTGGATTTCGACCGGCCCGTCGCATTGAGCCTCATCGCCCTGTGCCATTTCGTTCCCGGCGACCGTATCTACGACATCGTCGATACCCTGCTCGCGCCGCTGCCGTCCGGTTCGTACCTGGTCATGACCCATCTGACCACCGACTTCGATCCGAAAATGGTCGAGGGCACCGTGCAGGCGTACCGGCAGAGCGGGATCGAGATGGAGGCGCGCGACTACGACGGCGTCTCCCATTTCTTCCGCGATCTGGAGTTGCTGGAGCCCGGAATCGTCGCGATCGAGAACTGGTACCCGGAGGGCGAGCAGTCCCCGGCCGCCGAATCGACCGAGTTGCCGACCGGCGCGCCCCGGCCGCCCGCCGCCGGCTACGCGGCCGTGGGCCGCAAGAAGTAACCGGCCGGCGACCACCCCGCGGCGCCTCAGGATCTCGGAGGCGCCGTGGCGCGTGACACCACTCACCGACCTCGCGTACCGACGCGATGAAACGGCCCCTCAGCACGCTCTCTCACCACGCACGCACGCGCCCCACCTGTCACTTTCCGTTATCGACCGGATTGAGCGCATGCTGCGAGATGGACACGAAACAGTGTCGACCCCGCCGCTGCCGCCCCCACCGTGGAATCCTTGAACACCGACATGCCGTGAGCACGTGACAAGGCACCCGGAGCCACACAGCGTTCGCTAGGAGGCGTGATGACCGCAGGTGGATTCGACCCCGCGTACAGCCCGACAGCCACCCCCGCCAGCAGCGTCAGGCCTGCCGGCCTGGGCAAACGCGCGGTAGCCAGGTTCGTCGACTGGATCATCGCCGGCATCATCGGCGCCATCTTCTTCTGGCTCCTCGGCACGGTCTGGGACCTCCCGGATTGGGTCTCGGTCCTCCCCGGCGCCGGATTCGGCTGGCTCTACTTCGTCCTCTTCGAAGTCTCCTCCGGCGCGACACCGGGCAAGAAACTCATCGGCCTGCACGTCAACGGGTCGGGCAGGGCCCCCAAACCCAGCCTCAAGGACTCCGCGGTCCGCAACGCCTACATGCTGCTCAACCTGATCCCGTGGGTGGGCGGGCTGCTGTGGTTCATCGCGGCCATCGCCATCGCATTCACGATCAGCTCGAGCCCGACGAAGCAGGGTTGGCACGATAATGCGGCGGGGGGGACGCAGGTCATCGACACATAGACCCGGTCGAACGAAAAGAATCTGCGGCGGCGCTGCCCCTAAGAGGCGGCGCCGTTGCGCTGTCCGGATCAACGGGCACCCGCGTCAGCCGCCTCCGCAGGTGGTCAGAAGGAAGTAGGCATCAAGGGAGCATCCTTCCTGCCCGCGACCTGTGTGTCGGTGAGACCCAATATCGGATCAGGTGCTCGAAGATCTGCCGTACTGCTGATAACCTCCGCTGGGACCGCCACGGGGGATACCCGCTGCAGTCCGAATGGGCCGCCGGGTCGGGACAGCCGCCGACTGTGTCCGTTGCGCACAGGGTTGATCCGGCTGCACAGAGTTCAGGGGAAAGATGTCGTCGCTCTCACTGCCTCGCCGGACCCGGCGGGGCATGCGATGGTCCGCACTCGCCATCGCCCTGATGGCAGCTGCCGGATGCAGCTCCGAACCGCAATCGCCGACCGCCGAAACGGATGCGTTGTGGCTCACCGTCCCGCAGGACGATGCCCAGTTGCAGCAGGTCCGGAACCGGGCCCGCGCCCTCGACGTCTGTGCACTGCTGCCACGCGAGGATCTGGCGGAGGTGGGGGAGCTCTCGGTGCGTACATCGGGTCCGGGTGACTGCGAGGCCACGGAGGCCGGATTGCCGTCCGAGGGAACCAAGGTGACGTGGAGCGTGGCCGTGGACCCCGTCGCCCCTGATACCGAAATGCCCTATGGGACGACGAGAACAGTAGGAGACGCAACGGTGTGGACGGTATCCGACGCCGATACCCGGCCCGGCGCCGATCCGGCGCAATTCCCCGGCCGAAGCTGCTCGTCCACCGTCCGGTACCCATCGACCGCGAGCTTCTACCTACAGGCCGATACGCAGCCCGGCACCGAACCGTGCCCGATCGTCGAACAGTTGCTGTCCACCGCGCTGCGACAGTGGGCCGCCGAACCCGCGATCGGCACCTCGCCCGATACGGTGGTCACGGCGCTCACCGGCCAGGACCCGTGCACTGCGCCCAGGACATTGGACGGTGCCGTACTCGACGCCAACCAGACCCTGCGGACCTGCCGTTTCACGTTCCGCGGTGACGAGATCCTGGTGGAATACAAGTATCCGCCGGTCCTCTCCTTCGTATCCAGGCAGGCCGTGTTCACCGTCGCCGGAGATCCCGTATACCTCTACGAGAGCGGCGAGGGCCACCGGACATACAACGCGGTGGTCGGCCCAGCCCTGAACGCCGAAGGGTCCGATTCCTCCTCGGACGGCCTGGAACCGATGGTCTCCGTCCACGGAACCGATGCTGCCGCGCTCGAAGAGGTCACGCGGCGGATCGTGGAAAAACTCTCGAACCCGTGCTGACAGACCTCTGTTCTCGCCGCTCACGGCGCGAAGGCGGTGAGTTATTCGTAGCCTCGATGGATGTGAGCGGCGGCGGACCCGACCGCCGCATTATCGCCCTCAGTCCTGACCGAGCTGCCGCCGCCGAGAACCGCCGGCAGGTCAGCTATCGGCCGAGACTGCCCGGAGGAACGCCTCCCACTCACCCGGCCCGAAAACGAGTGCGGGGCCGCCGGGGTCCTTCGAATCGCGGACACCGACCGCATCGGCAATATGCGCTACTTCAACACAGTCTCCGTCAGCCTGGCTGTAACTGCTTTTGTACCAGGTTGCTCCGGATAGTTCCCTGCTCACTCCGCGTACTCCTCTGCGATCTCCTGCAACAGACGGCGGGTGTCGTCCTCGTGCAACGCTACCGCGCGGACGCCGGACACAGCCTCCCTGTGGCGGTCGATCGCTTCACCGGCCTCTAGGAACAGCGCGCCGGTGAAACCTTCCACAAATACGACAGGGGGCTCTGGAGGGCGCCCAGAACGAAGCGACGGGAACTCGAACAGCGTGAAGGATTGCACCACCAGCCCGGAATGAGGGCCGGCCCCGAACGGCACAACACGAAGAGAGACATTGGGGACCTTCGACACGCTGATGAGATGCCGCAACTGTTCACTCATCACTTCTCGCCCGCCGACCTGGTGCCGTAGAGCAGACTCCGAGAGCATTACGTGGAGGGAGAACTCGGGGACTTCGAATATTCGACGTTGCCGACGTGCGGTGAGTTCCAGCCGCCGCTCGACGTCGACGCCTGAGATGGTGTTATGCGTCTGCGTAACGATCCACCTGCGATAATCAGGTGTCTGCATCAGACCAGGCAATAGCGTGAGCTGGAATGCAGTCATCTGTGAGCAAGCTTGCTCCAGGCTCATGTAATGATCGAACTGAGGATTCACCACATCGGCGTAGGCCCGCCACCATCCGCGCGACGGATCTCCCTTCGCTGCTTTGACCTCTTGAAGCAGCCCCAGCACCTCGTCCCGTACCGCCTCGTCGGCACCATAGAACTCCAGTAGATCCCGAAACTGCGCAGTGCTGATCCGTACCGGCTGTCCCTCTTCCAGCCGTCCGATGCCCTGCTTCGACACCTCGATCGCCAGCCCTGCGGCCAGCTGGCTCTTTCTCGATTCGAATCGCAGCTCCCGGAGCCGCCGACCCAGTGCCCGCCGGGGAAGAGTCGATCCAATAGCCATGCCCACCCTCGCTATCTCGTCGTGGTCCAGTACGGACCTATTTTTTCTGGACCTATCCACACTGGACGCCCAACGACATCGACAGGACGTCGCGAATAGCCTTCTGAATACACAGTTTTCGGTGTCTACTATATCCAACCGACGACGACCGGAACTCAAGATATGCGCCGGCTCAGATACTTTCATCGCGAACATTCAGAAATGCTGCCGGCGGCCGGGTTAAGGCTGCCGGCAGGAGTGCCCATGCCGGTTTGTTGGATTTGTCAGCGCCTCCGAAAAGGATTGGACTAAATGACGGTACGGCCCGAAAGCTACCTTCGGCACGCGCATCGCCCCCGCGCGATCGGCTATCTCCGAACCGACTTCTCGCCCCACCAGGCCCACCACACCGAAGCCATCCGCCGGCTCGCCCGACAGCAGCGACACACCCTGGCCTACATCGTGCGTCTCGGCCCCGACTCTGTTCCGGACCTGGTCGGTCACGTCCTCGATATCGTCCGAGTCACCGGCACAACGACGCTGATCACCCCCGATCTCGGACATATCGAAAACCATCCCGGCCGTGTTTGCGATACCTGCGACCTCATGACGGTCTGTCCGGAACAGCTCTGGATGAAGATCGACACGAACTCATACGAAGCCGCATCTGAACGCATCTGCTTGCCCGAGATCCGGCACAGCGAACCCGACGCCCGGCTGCGCACCTCCGAGGCACACCGCATCATGCAGAAGCATCTGACCTGCAACCCCTTGGACTGCCCCCGCAAAGCTGCGGCTCTCACCCTCCTGATCGAAACCGGCAAACTCGTCCCCGCCAACCGCAGCCCCCGCGAACGTGCCTCCGCCCGCAGCCTCCCTTACCCGTCGGCCGAGCCGAGTGCCCCTAGTAACGGACTATCCCTCGCGATGCTCCGACGGCTGCTCACTGGTCGCACCCAGGCACAGCCATGAGCGCCGACCCAATCCATCGGCTCGGCGCCGATGTCCACCTCACCGTCTTCCTTCACGGCCTCCGCCTCGACTACCGAGCCCACCCAACCGCTGCCGAGCGCTTCCTCCAAGAGTGGACTGCGCACCATGGCACCCACACAGCTGCCGTTCTCCGTGATGACCTGGCCGGCCTTCCACGTCTGCCATGTGAGCGGCTATACCGTTATGGTTGAGCCCTCCAGCCCGGCGCTTGATTTCCGCTAGCCCGAGCAATTGAAGCTGTTCAGGGGTGTACCAATGAACCAAGGGGCCCCATAGATGAACCAAACCGGTATCGAATACCGCCAGGCGCAGACGACCGCACTCGGCAATGCTGACGTCGGCGAAATCGCTTACCACCCATACGTCTCTCACTAGCCGACGCTGAGTACCAGTTCGTAGTAGAACGGTTTTTATGTCAGTCCAAATGTTCGTCGCAGAATCTTGACCAATTCCACTGCGTTCTGGCGATCTAGCTGAATGGACTGACTACTCTTAGGTTTCGACTGCCGACTCTGGGATCCGAAAGTTGAGAGGTGCAGCAATGTGTCGCCGGAATCATCGCTGATGATCTGGTACTGGCACGTGACTGAATTCTCGGTCTTATGCGGCCTGATCTCCTGTGTTCCGGGGATTATTTCCTTGATGCGCGCCATTGGTAAATACCTTGTCTCGTTGAATTTTTAGGGCACTATCTATGGATTGCTGATCTTTTCCAGATCGGCGTCCAGGGATTTCAGCAAGTTCATCAACCGATTAATAGCGAGGTACTCCTGAATGGGTAGTTGCATCTGCTTCATTCGGTTAACTCGAATGTGGGCTGCTTGATTCCGTTGATCGGCGAGGGCGTCCAATCGATCAAATAACTGAACGTATTCGTCGAGTTCATGGGTTCGAAAGCCGAGTGGGATCAGGAGTTGACGGAGCTTACGGCCGTCAATGCCATGCATCTTGTCGATCGATCTGTGGTAATTATTGAGCACTTCGCGAAATTTGACCCGATCATAAACTGTCAGTTCCGAAGTTTCTACCGGTATTTCCTCCCACTTTCCGACGGAGTGCCAAATTAGCAAGCATTTCGACGCACGATTAGGACGTCGCTTGAGATGATTTTCCACGGCATCGCTGGCGGCAACCCGGCAGCGATCCTCAACAAAATGCTCTAGGTTGGCGCTCGCCAGTACGCGGAACCCTAACGCGCGGTGATGATCCTCGCGTCGGTAGTCCAAGTAATCTTGTTTGCCATCGGATATCAGGCTCGCTTTGAGATCCTCTATTTGCCGCTCAAATGACATATAGGATGAAGTAGTCATCGTGCCATGGCCTGTTAGATCTGTGTGTCGGCAATTAGTGCTTCGGCTCTGTTGATAACGTCTAGGCGCACGTCTGTCTCTTCTTCTATTGCTCGCCCGAAAGCTATGATTCGGTATGCGGTCGCCATTGGAGTCTTTGTGGTCGATTTTAGGGAATCGGCAAACTCTGTATCGTGCATACAGAGCTCTTCGTATCTACGCCTTATAATTTCTTTCTTGAATCTAATCGTGTCGTCACTGAGTTCCGGTGAAGAAAGTACCATGCACATCAAGTCGAATACAGCCACGTTGAACCTGCGTATATATTTGTTTTCATTTCCGCCTATGTAGCGAAAGTAGGTATTGCCATTGCCAAAAATAATTTCGGCACGGTTGATGGACTCTTCGGTGCGTTTGGCGTACAGTCTGTATTGATCTTCGCGGTCAGGCCAATTGCTGTTTCCGGCCATGCATGCCTTGTCGAGGAACTCTCGCAGGTTTCCATCATAACTCTCAATCGAGTCCTGAAAAGCAATGCTGCGCAGCAGCAGCTCCGCGTCCCGCATTCTGAAATCTTCACGCTTCAGTCTGCGGGCGCGTTGGATTGCTGTGCTGGATGCAGAAGTCTCGTTGAGCCAAGTCGAAAAGTCGCCGGGAAAAAGAGCTTGTCGAAGTTCTTGAGGCGAGAGGGGGAGGCTGCCCTGGTTCAAGCGTAGGAAAACCTCGTATAGTACCTCTGTTTTGCGCCAATTGCGTACTACGATGGTTCGCACTGGTTGATTCAAAAAACTTTCGGACCATTCTTTGGAGGCGCTGTCGGCTTGGATCTGGTCGAATCGCTTGCCGTTAAGGTGTTCGAGAAACTTCAGTTTGCGAAGCTTGAATGCGGGAAAATTCTCTCCCGGATCGCCGAACTGCTTCATTGTAATTAAGCGCTGTTTTCCGTCCAGCACGATGAACTGCTTGGATACTTTATCCTCGGCTAGGACTACTTGGGGGACGGGCAACCCCAGCATCAGTGACTCGATATAGCGGCTTTTGCGTTCAGAATTCCAGGCATCGCGTCGCTGAAAAGCGGGATTGATATCGAAGCTACGCCCGATTCGGTCCAGTAGACTTTGCACGCTCCAATCTAGGGTGTACAGCAGGACGTCCTGAACATCTTCTGCCGTCAGTGCGCCGTCTTCCTCACTTTCATCGACAAGCTCATCCGGGAGGTCATCCACGATTTCATCCTGCGGATCGTCCTCGATATCTTGTACCCCCACAGGGTCTCACCTTCCTGTCGCGACATCGTGCTAGGTGAACATTAGCGCCAACATGGCACTAGCGCAGGCAGCTCGAGCCGCCTGTGGGTGCCTCGCTGCTTGAGACAACGGTGGCGGCTGCGATGCACCTGTAGCGATGGTTCGGGTCTGCAAACGTCCGCCTGCGGAGTAACCGTGCGACAGCGAGTGAGGTCCCGTCTTCCTTGCCGCTCGGTGGCCGGCGATCGCACGGCTGCAATAGAATTCGTATCGAATCGGTCGGTGAACGGATCCGTGGGCAACCCCCACGGTGAGGGGGACGAGATGGCGTTGACCGCACGGTTTCAGCCGGGATCTACCCGCCGGCCGTTCGTGGACCGCGAGACTGTGCTCGCCGCGTTCGACAGCGCGCTCGCCGAACTCCCGGATCGTCCTCGGGTGCTGTTGTTGAGTGGGGTCGGGGGGATCGGGAAATCTCGTTTGCTTACCGAACTGCGTGCGCGGGTCGGTGGTGACCGCCCGACCGCGCTGCTGGACTTTCAGGTGCCCAGTCAGCGGCAGCCCGCGGAGGCGTTGGTCGCGCTGCGTATTCAGCTCGGGGAGAGGAAGGTCAAGTTTCACCGGTTCGATATCGCCTGTGCGGTGCTCTGGCAGCGGCTGCACCCGCATCTGCGGTTCACCGGTGATTCGCTCGCGCTCGCGGAGCACAGCGAGATCCTGACCGAGGTCCTCAACGACGCGACCGGTATCCCGGTGTTCGGGACGGCGGCCAAACTTGTCGAGACCGGGGCGCGCCGGGTGGTCCGCGGTTACCGGATTCGCCGGGATCCGGTGTTGCATGAGCTGGATCGAATGAGCTTGGGGCAGCTCGAGGCGGCTGTTTCGTACCTTTTCGCCCAGGACCTCGCCGCGGGTACCGTCGGACGCTCGTACGCGGTGTTCCTCGACGCGTACGAGGCGATGGTGGGCGGGACGCAGCGGGCCGGGCGGGCGGCCGCGGTGGATCTGTGGTTGCGCGATGTCGTCGCCCAGCTGGATACGGGTCTGGTGGTGATCGCCAGTCGCGAGCCCCTCGGGTGGGAGCGGCACGACCCGGAGTGGGGTGAACGGATCCGTGAGGTGCGGGTCGACGATCTGCCGATGGACGCCCGGTATTCGCTGTTGGATGCCTGCGGGGTCGCGGAGCCGGCCGAACGCGAAGCGATCGCCGTGTCCAGTGCCGGGGTGCCGTTCTATCTGCATCTTGCGATCGACGCCCGAGGGCATCTGGATGTGGTCGGCCCGGAGGGGCTCGTATCGCCGGAAGCGATACTCGACCGTTTCCTGCGCTACGTCCCCCACGACGAAATACGTGTGCTCGAACTGCTCGGCCTACCGAGAACTTTCGATCACGATATTTTCGCCACGATCACCGCTCGGTTCGACCTCCCAGGCAATCCGATGATTTGGAACTCGCTGGTCGCGTACTCGTTCGTCTACTCCGCCGACGGAGAGGGCGACTGCTACCAGTTGCACCAGCTCATGGTCGCCGCGCTACGCCGCCGCCTGCCCGAGGAGGTGTGCGCCGAGCTGCATTCGGTCCTGCATCAGCTGTGGTGGGAGCGGGCCCAACAGGCGGGTAACCAGGTCTCGGCGTGGCGGGAAGCCGGATATCACGGGTTGCGGTCCGGGGCTCTCACCGCCGTGGATCTGCTGGGCTACGTGGACCGGATCGTGGCCGGCGGCGGCTATCAGGGCATCGACGGTGTGCTCAGTGACCTGGACGGTTACCTCCGCGATGGGAATGGGAACGTAGCAACCATGGCGGAGATCTCGGACTTGGCGACCTGTCTGGAAGCGGAGGCCGCGCTGCTGCTCGGCGACGCCAAAGCCGCCGACCGGTTGACCCGGGATATCGATGCGGCTCGCACGGGGCCGATCGCGGATCGGCTCGCGGTCGCCGCCGGGAACGCACGCCGCATCCTCGGGGAGACGGATGCGGCGTTGACCATCTATGAGTCGGTCTGGGACAGGGGAGCCGGTCGGGCACGGCTCGAAGCCGGGTTATGGGCGGCGGATCTGCACATGTGCCAGGGCCGATTCGGACAAGCTCTCGGTCTGTGTGCGGAGTTGGTCGCCGCCACGGGAGACGATCGGGAACTGCTGGGCGATATCGCCCGCCTGCGTCACCTCTCCTATCGTCTCGCCTTCGATACCGAGGCAGCCGCACGCTATCTCGCGGAGGCAGAGGACCACTACATTGCCGCGGGCAGCATCGTCGGCCAGGCGAATACCGTGACGAATCGCGCCGAACTGCTGGCGTTGACCGACCCCGGTGCCGCGATCGCTGCCGCCGGTGCCGCGATCACCCGGCAACGCGAACTGGGTGCACTGCACGAACTCGGTAAGGCGTATACCGCGCTGGGTTTGGCTCTGCTGGCGTTCGGCGAGCTCGACGCCGCTGAACGCGCCCTTTCCGACGGATGTGATGTGCTGGAACAGGCCGGGTATCGCTCCGGCCGGGCACGGGCCGAACTGTTCCGTGCGGGAGTGTATGCACGGCGTGGCCTGCGGCCGGAGGCGATCAGCAGTGTCCGGTGGGCGATCTCCGAACTGGAAGCCACCGCGGTGTACCCGGGTTTGATCCTGGTGGCGCGTGCCGTGCTGTCCCTCTACGGCTGGATCGAACCGGATGTCTCCGACGCGGCGCACCGGGCGCTGGGCCGGATCCAGCCGCCGACGCCGGATGCCGACCTCGATCGGGGAGCCCAGCGGCTGATCGCGCGGGTGCTGGGAATCGAACCGGATCAGCTCTACTACGAAGCCACGGCACGCACCGACATGGCGGCAGGATATTACAACCACAACGTGCGAGTAGACGGTCCACTCGGTGCTGTGAACGTGCGTATTCCTGTCGCCGGGGCGGATGTAATGGACCTGCGGCAATGGCCCGAAGCGCTGGTGTTGCGGGCGATCGAGGCCTCCGCTGTTCCGGCGCCGCGACTGCGATGGGAGTCGCGATCCCCCAACTATCAAATCCACGACTACATCGAGGGCGACCTCCTGGACCGGATCGCCCCCAGGGGTGTGGAGGTGCCCGCGCACGTGCCCACGGACGTGGCCGCCTTCTTCGGTTCGCTTGGGCAGGTCCCCTCGGACCGCCTGCCGATCACAGCCGACGAGAACAGAGGCGATCCCTTATCGTTCGCGCGGCGGCTGTCGGATGTCTCGCAGCGCGTGTATCGGGAGTCGAGGGAACCGTTCGGTCGGCTCTACCGCGACCTGCAAGTGCCCGCGGATCCGTTCGCCGACATCGTCGAATCCTGGTCCACACTGCGGACCAGGCCCTTCCGGTTGCTGCACTCGGATGTCCATCGCAAGAACATGATCATTCGAGACGGCCGGGTGGTGTTCATCGACTGGGAACTGGCGTTGTTCGGCGACCCGGTATACGACCTCGCGTCCCATCTTCACAAGATGGGATATTTTCCGGATGAGCGCGAAGCATTGCTGACGGCGTGGGCAACAGCAGAGCCCTCGGCCGCCGTCGGCGATTGGGCCACCGACCTGCGAACCTACGTGAACCACGAACGTGTCAAATCGGTGGTTGTCGATGCTGTTCGCTACGCGAAAGTGCTTGCGGACGGGGACCGGGGGCTCGAGGGGGAACGGGCACTCGTCACCAACTTCGTGAGCAAACTCGAGTGGGCGAGGGATATCTGGGGGCAATCCGAACCGGTCGATCCCGAGCGAGTGGAGGCTGCTCTGCGCGCGTGGGGGCAACGGTCTTGACCGGATGAGGCCAGGCGCGGGAGGTGTCCGGTCGGACTGTCCGGGGCTGTCCATTGCCCGCAGGCGGGTCAGGGGACCGGGGGCCGGCCGAGCGAACGTAGGTAGATGAGCGTCGCCTGAACTCGTCGATCACCGTCGAGTAGTGGAAGTTTCGCGAAAATCGCGCCGATGTGTTTGCGCACCGCGGCTTCCGAAACAACCAGGACCTCCGCTATGCCGGAATTCGACTTCCCTTCCGCCACCAGGGCCAGTACTTCCCGTTCGCGGGGTGTGAGATCGGTCAGGGGAGTGCGGTGCCGGCTCGACTTGACGAGGGCGCGGACGACCTCGGGGTCGACGATCGTTTCGCCTGCGGCGACCCGGGAGATGGTGTCGAGGAACTGCCGGACGTGTCCGACACGCTCCTTCAGTAGGTACCCAACCCCGGCGGTCGAGTCATCGCCGAGAACGTCGTCGAGGTACGCGACGGAAACGTACTGCGACAGAACCACTATCGGTAGGCGTGGGTTTCGGCGGCGGAGTTCGGCGGCGGCGCGGAGACCGTCGTCGGTGCCGTTCGGCGGCATCCGGACGTCGGTGATCACCAGGTCCGGCGTGTAGGCCGTATAGGCGTTGAGCAGACCCGGTGCGTCGGCGACTGCCGCGCTCACCTCGTGGCCGGCCGAGGTGAGCACACTTTCCAGTCCGGCGCGCAGCAGCGGGCTGTCCTCGGCCAGCACGATCCGTAGTCGAGAGAATGAGGCTGTCACACTGTGCACTCCATCCGGATGGTTGTCGGTCCGCCGGGTGGGCTGGACACCGTGAGTTGCCCGTCCAGGGCCGCGAGACGGCGTTGCAGGCGGTCGAGGCCGTGGCCACTCACGGTGTGAGCACCGCCCTTCCCGTTGTCGGTGATGCTCAGCGCCCAGTGGGTACCGGTGCGGGTGCCGTGGAGGTCGACTCGGGTGGCGTCGGTGTGCCTGGCGACGTTGGTGAGGGATTCGGCGGCGAATACGTAGGACATGTGCTCGACCGCCGGTGGTAGCCGGTTGCCCGGGCCGGACGCGTCGTCGAGGTCGATGTGGATATCGAGCGGTAGGTCCGCCGCGAGATCGATCAGCGCCGGTTCCAAGCCGCGTTCGGTGAGGACCCGTGGCGAGAAGCCGCGCAGGACGGCCCGCAGTTCGCTCAGGGTTTCGTCGACCTGCCGGTGGGCTTCGGCGGCGACGCGGGCGGCGGGTCCGTTCGCGTCCTGGGATTCGGCCAGACCGAGGGTCATCGACAGGGCGACGAGCCGATGCTGGACACGGTCGTGCAGTTCGGATTCGAGGAGGTCGCGCTCGAACCCTTCGGCTTCCAGCAGCGCGGAGCGAGAGTTCTCGATCCGGGCGGCTTCGCGCCGCCAACGGTCGGAGTCGGGGGCCAGCAGCGTCCGGGCCAGCAGCGCTTCGAGCGCCGACCCGGCGCCGAGGAGTACCAGCAGCAGGCCCGCGGCGACTGATCCCGCGAATGTGCAGATCCACGCTTCCGACTGCTCGTCGACCACCCAGGGGCCGAGGTCGAAGTAATCGGACCGGACGAGGAGCGGCGCGGCGAGCAGGACCGCGACGAGGATGAAAGCGAATACTGCCAGGCAGCAGATGGCACCGCCGCACACGGTGGTGGCGACGAGGTAGGTGACGTGCCGGGCGGTGGGTAACCGGCGCTCGGCCGCGGCGGTCCGCACCCGGGTCGTGGCGTGTTCCGCGGTGTCGGGGTCGACGAGTCGGAGCCGAGCGCACTGAAGCCGCAGCATCGGCTCCCACAGGGCGGACCGCAGATCGCGGGTCAGGCCGAGCAGTACCACCGGCACGACACCGACCACCGCGGCCGCCGCGAGGACACCACCGCAGAGCACGGAGAGCAGCGCGCACCACGGCCAACGGGAAATGAAGAAGCGTGGGCCTGTCCGGAGCGCGGACCCCACCGCGGTCACCGCGGGGCTCCTGCCGTCGTCGCCGGTTGCGCGCTCTGTGCGCCGCGCTTCGTCGCTATGACGATCCACGCGACCACGGGCGAATATGCTGCGCACATCAGCAGCGTAGTGGCGGCGCCGGAGGGGTCGGCGGTACCGGCGAACAGTTCCAGTCCCAGCGCCAGCACGAGGTTGCTCCCGCCGTGCAGTAGAGCCGGCGGCCACACCGAACCGCTGCGCACCCACAACCAGCCGATCACGAACTCGAGTTCGATCGACAGCGGCAACCACAGCAGCATGGCGATGAACGCGTCGGTAGCGGAACCGCCCGCGCCCAGATACCCGACCCAGGGCAGGGGCCAATGCCACACACCCCAGATCACGCCCGTCGCGAAGGTGGTGAGCACGGGACGACCGGGAACGAGACGGTCGCGCAGATAGGTGGTCCAGCCGAATTCCTCACCGAAGAAGACCGGTGCGGCCACGATCGGGATGATGGGCGCGAGCGCCAGGAAAAGCATATGACCGGAACTGAAGTCTCCGGCCTCGGGATGCCACATTCCCAGCACCACCGCGAGCCCGAGCGCGACAGCGAGAACACCCATCGGGAGCAGCGCGGCGATCAGGTACGAGCGCCACTGGCGGGCGAGCCGCAGCCGCAGACCGGAATCTGCGAAGCCCTCGCGGGTGATCCACCGCCGGGTGCAGATCGCGGCGAGGGCCGGGACGAAAGCCCCGGTCAGTAATTGGACGACCGGATTGTCGAGGGAGTACCCGACGGCCCCGGCGATCCCCCACGGAATCCACGCGCCCGCGAAGGCGAGCAGGAGGAACCAGAGAACGCCCTTGCGCCGTGTCCGGGAGCTGCACCCGAGCGGCTCCCGGTCGGTCAACGCTGTAGTCATGCCCTCATTACAGAGGGGTCGCCAGAGGAAGTCGGTGGTGAACAGGACCGTTTCATGGTCGCGTAGGCGCTACCTCCGGAGACGACGGTCCGACGCCCGTGGTGACCGACCGCGCTGCGGTGGCATCTCGGCTCGCGGGCTCGCGGTCCACCCGGTGCGGAGACAGCGGGTGGACCAAGCGGTGGTGGCGCCGGGCGAGTACGGGTCCCGACCGACATCATCTCGATGCCGGCGAGCGAGCCTCATGCGGCGGCCGGGGTGCTAGTGACCCGTGGTGTCGGTGCGGTCGAGCCGCACGGTGCCGATCACGAAGATCGCCACGCAGACCACCGCGAAATAGAGCAGCGACCCGCTCTCCCCGCCGAACAGACTCTCGATGGTCGTCAACTGACCCACTCCGAGCTCACCGTTCTTGAACGGCGACAGCTGTTGCAGGGTCACGCCGAAGTCGCCGGGTACGAAGGTCACGAAGACCTCGATCCCGAATTTCCACAGCAGCACGACCATGACCACCAGCCCCGGTTTCGGCACCAGCGCGGCAATTCCCAACCCGAGTGCGGTGATCAGGAGTGTGTAGAGCGGAACTCCGATCAGCAGTTTCACACCGTCGCCCGAGAACACCTCGACCTTGCCCCAGATCTCGGGGAACAGATGCGGGAAGGCCCACAGGATGAGGAAGGTGACGACGGCGGCGGTGGCCGCGGCGATCACACCGAAGACGATCAGTTTCGCGATCGGCAGGATCCAGCGGCGGGTTTGGATGCCGAAAACCGTTTCGACCGTGTTGTCCTTGAATTCCGCGCACAGCGACGATACCCCGCCCGCCATGAGGATGAAGGACGAGAAGACGAGGATCCAGTAGGCGGCGTTGTTCGTGTCCATACCGCCGGCGCCGTTGAGAATATTGGATTGGCTGGCGGTGGCGATACCGAAGTTGAGGCCGAACGGGATCACCACGGCCAGGGGGACGACGGCGTACCAGACCGGGCTGTGCCAGGAGAGTTTGGCGAGTTCGCTGCGGACAGCACGGAGGATATAGGTGGCGAGCATTATCGCGTCCCTCCGGTGGCGGCGTATTCGACGCTGTCCTTTGTTATTTCGACGTAGGCCGATTCGAGAGGACGCGGTCCGGAGCCCGCCGTCACCAATTCGTCCTTGCTCGTATCGGACAGGACCCTGCCCTTGCCCATGATGACCACGCGGCTGCCGGTGATCTCTACTTCGGTGAGGTTGTGGGAGGCCACGAGCAGGCATTTGCCTTCGGCGGCCAGGCCGAGGAGTAGTTCGCGCAGCCAGATGATGCCTTCGATATCCAGCCCGTTGGCCGGTTCGTCGAGGACCAGCGTTTTCGGATCACCGAGGAGGGCCGAGGCGATACCCAGGCGCTGCAGCATGCCGTAGGAGAATTTGCCGACGGGGCGTTTCGCGACCCGATCGAGGCCGACCCGGTCCAGGACAGGCCCGATTTCCGAGGTGGTCAGGCCGCCCAGCCGGGCCTGCCAGCGGAGGTGCTGTTCGGCGGTGTGGCCGGGATTGCGGGCGAAAGCTCCTAGACTGAAACCTATTTCGCTGATGGTGTCGCGGAAATCTCGCAATCCGCTGCCGTTCACCGAAATCGTGCCGGAACCGGTGCGGGTAAGACCGGCGATCATCCGCATCACCGTGGTTTTCCCGGCGCCGTTCGGTCCGAGCAAATAGGTTATCGAGCCCTGCTCGGCCTCGAAGGTGACGTCGTCGACGGCGAGTTTCTCGCCGAAGCGTTTGGAAACGCCACGAACGCTGATCATAGGGAATCCTGGGTGGCTGGTACGGGTTACCGCCGGGAACTCGAGCCCCGGAAGTCGTTTCGGGAATGCGATGCGTACACGCCCGCGCGGAGTGACGGGCCCGAGCCGAATACTCGTCGGTCCTGCCGCTCCGGCAGGCGTATCCGCGGCTCAGTACCCGAAATCAGGGTTGCCCTGGCACTGGATATCCGCGCAGATGGCCTTGAAGTCGTACTTCCACAAGCCGTTTTCCCGGATGTAGTAGTACACGCTGCTGGTCGCCGGGAAACCGGCCATCACGCCGTGCACATTGACCGTCATCGTATTGCCGGAGATATTGATCGGGGCGAGAGCGCGGCCCTGAATGGAGAAGAAGTCCATGGTCTTGCTGGTCTCCATGACCCGCTCGAGTGCCGGACGGGCGGCGGGACCGTTGAAGGTCACCTCGACCTTGGGGTCCATGCCGATATTCGGGTTCCAGAACGCGGCGAACTGCTTCTCGAGCTGGGACAGGCTCGGGACCTCGTCACGGATGTACAGGTCCGCGGGCCGGGAGTCCCGGATGGAGACATCGGCCGACGCGGGTTGCGCGAGGCCGAATCCCATGAGCGCGGTGAGAATACAGACAGCGGCGATTCTGATGAACTTGGACATGACGGCCCCTTCTAAGACCAACCGGCGAAGCGATGCGACCGGGGCGGTGTCCGCGGTGGTGCGTACCTCGTCCGCCGGTGCTGCCCGGGCGGGTGGACGAGGAGGCGCCACCCACTCGGGTAATGCGAAACGCTAGCGATCGCTCTTAGGTTAGTCAATCCTAAGTTCGGAGATCCTGGCTCAGATCACGACCGGGAGGGTGCGGTGTCCATTGGTGACCAGGCTGGGGACGTTGCCGAGGGTGCCGGGCTCGGCGGCCAGCCGCATCTCCGGGAAGCGTGCGAACAGGGCGGGCAGTGCGACCGCGGCCTCGAGCCGGGCCAGCGGGGCACCGAGACAGTGATGTACGCCGTGGCCGAAGGCCATGTGGTCCTTGGCCTGCCGGGCCGGGTCGAAGGTGTCCGGGCGATCGGCATGGACCCGCGGGTCCCGGCCGGCGCCGGCCAGCCCGGCCAGGATGGCCTCACCCTCGGCGATGCGGTAGCCGTCGGGCAGATCGATGTCGGTGAGTGCGAAACGCATCGGCATATGGGCGATCGGGGGTTCCCAGCGCAGGGTCTCCTCGATGATCTCGGACCAGTCGAGCCGCCCGTCGAACGCCGCGGCGCGGTGCTCGGGATGGGTGAGCAGGGCGTAGACGGCGTGATCGAGGAGATTGGCGGTGGTCTCGTGCCCGGCGACGATGATGAGCAGCAGGGTGTCGCCCAGTTCCTGCTCGCCGAGTTTCGACCCGTCCTCGTCGTGGGTGGTCATGAGGACGGTGGTGAGGTCGTCACCGGGGTTGCGGCGCTTGTAGTCCAGGAGTTCGTGCAGGGTGGTGTAGAGACCGGCGAAATTGGCCTGTGCCTGCTCCGGGGTGAGGGTGGTGTCGAGGGTGCCGCCGGCGTAGGTGCGCAGGGCGGCGGACAATTCGGCGGGCACACCCATCAGTTCGCCGATCACCCTGATCGGTAGGGCGCAGGCGAAACGGTCGCGCAGGTCGACGGGCCGATCGGCCGGGGTGGTGGCGATATCGTCGAGCAGTTCGGCGGTGATCGCCTCGATCCGGGGCCGCAGTGACTGGGTCCGGCGGTGGGTGAACGCCGGCGCCACCAGTTTCCGCAGCCGCCGGTGGTCGTCACCGTAGGCGGTGAGCAGATTGGATACGGCGACCCACGGCCACATCACCCAGTCCTGCGGGATCTCGCCGGTGTGCATGGCGGGCCAGTGTCGGTGGGCGTCCTTGGAGACCCGGGAATCGGTGAACAACTTCTCCAGTAGTTCGGCGTCGATCACCGACCAGGCGGGCACGCCGCCGGGGAGTTCGATCCGGGCCATCCGGCCCCGGGCCCGGATCCGGTGGATCTCGGTGTGGAAATCGGCGCCGGCCGGATCGAGTACCAGTGGTTCGGTCTGCGACTGCTCCTGGGTCATCGGGAAGCTCCTGTCATCAGCGGGGTCAGGGGAGCGGACGGGGGGAACTGCACCGGCAGTGCGCTCAGGGCGCGATGGAACAGTCCGGGGCGCCAGGTGAGCTCCTCCGCGGGAAGCGCGAGCTCGATCTCCGGCAGGGCGTCGAGCAACTGGTCCACCGCCTCACCGGCGATGATGCGCGCGATGTTCTCGGCCATGCAGGCGTGACTGCCCTGGCCCCACGCGAGATGCGAGCGGTTGCCGATCCGTTCGCCGCCACCGATCTTCGGGTCGGTATTACAGGCGGCGATGCTGATCACCACCGGCTGATCGGCCGGCAGCCAGGTGTTTCCGATGAGGATCGGCTGGCGCGGGTAGGAGGTGCAGAAGTTCGGCAGCGGCGGATCGGTGAACAGCACCTCGTCGATCGCGTCGCGGGTCGACAGCGAACCGCCGAGAATATGACTGCCGAACCGTTCGTCTATGAGCATGAGCCGCAGGGTGGTGGTGATCAACGAGGTGGTCGGCTCGGTACCGGCGGCGTACACCAGGGCCGCCTGCTGCACCATCTCCATATCGTCGAGCCGGGATTCGTGCTGCATCATGCAGGAGGTCACATCGTGGCCCGGGCAGGTGCGTTTCTGTCCGACGACCTCCATCAGCGCCCCGGCGAAACGCATATTGCCCGCGGCGGCGCTCTCCGCGGAGGTGGCGTCCAGAATCGCGGCCATACCCTCGAACGCAGTATGTCCGGCTTCCGGTGACAAGCCCATCAGTTCGGTCAGCGTGGCGAAGGTCAGCGGAAACGCGTACTCGGTGCGCAGGTCCGCGGTGCCGGTCTCGCAGAAGTCGTTGATCAACGGGATCGCCAGCCGTTCGATGGTGGTGCGCAACTGGTGCAGATCCACCGACTCGAGCCCCGCGACGATGGGCGCGCGCAGGCGGGCGTGCTCCTCACCGGCCGAACGCAGGGCATTGGGCCGGTACTCCATCATCGGTAGCAGCGGGCAATCCGGTGACACGGTCTCCTGCCAGCGGCGGGGGTCGGCCGGGAAATGCTCGGGGTCGTGCAGGATGCGCAGCGCGTGGCGATACCCGACGACGAGCGTCGCCGGGACATCCGGGGCCAGATCCACCGGAACCAGCGCGCCGTACCGGCGCCGCATCTCTGGGTAGGCGGCGGCGGGGTCGGCGGCGAACTCGGGGGCGTAGAGCGGCACGCGCTCGCCACCGGGTGCCAGCGGCGACCCCTGGGTGGCCGGTCGCGTGGACGGAATCGACATGGTCACGTGCTCCAAAGCGGATCGATGGTTCGGTCGGAGGCCCCGATCACGGATGGTCCCGGCGCGCGGCAGCGCGGCTGCGGGCGCCCGGGGCGCGTACTTTCGGGTGCTGTTCCCGAGGCGGAACGATCACGGGTGGTCCGGGTGATGACGTATGGTGCCGGAGGCGTGAGCGTCTTCGTCACCGGGAACTCGGGCCGGGGCACCGCGCGGTGGCGGGGCCGCCGGCCGTCGATAATCGAGGGCGGCCCGGCGGGGTGCGCCGAGTCTGCGCGGCCTTTCGCGCACGGCGAACCGGATGGTGCGGGGCGAAATCCCGGCGGCAGGTAAACGGGGCCGGCGGGGTGCGATGGGTGCACCTGCCGCACCGGCGGGTGTCCGCTACCTGGGAATCGGGCTGCCGGCCGAAGGGCGCGCCCTCGCGGGTTGCGGTGGTGCGCAGGCGGTCGCGGAGATGGGCGGGACCGGGCGGCGGTGGCACGGCGCGCTCCGGCACAACGAATCCCTCCCGCTTCGTCAGATCACGATTGTGGTGAATTGTAGTCCAGCACTACGGGTTACGTGCGGCGAGCGAGGCGCCGCAGGTCTCGGATCCCGAAGTGGGGTGACCCATCCGTTTCGGATCGCGGGTGGCCGATGGCCACCCGGCCGTCCCTGCTTCGCAGGCTGCCCTGCAACCCTCATCGGGAACGGCCGGGTGGCGCCGTGCGGTTGGACGGGCCGCACGGGGTCTCGGGCGGGGAGTGTCAACGACTGTTGTTCAAGTAGTTGCGCCACCCTCCGTATTCGGTGATATCCAGTGCGTCGCGAGCGGATTCGTAGTCACAGGCGAAGCCGGTGACCCAGCGTCCGTCCTCCAGTTCCACCTTTCCCAGTGTCATCGGTGCCGGCAGATTGCTCAGGAAGGTGCCGAGGGCCGCCGGGGAGAGCCGGTACAGTTCGCCGGGCAGCGCTCGGCCGGTGTCCGAACCGACCCGGAGCATGCCGGGTTTGGGTGGTTCGGCGGGCAGCGCGACCATGCGGTACGCCGCCGAGGTGACGACCTCACCGAGGAACCGCGCCCTCGCCTGTTCCAGTTGGTGATGCAGGGGCAGGCCGCGCAGATGGGCGCCGACGACCAGGAGGTCGGTACCGGTCCCGGTGAGCAGCGGGGCGGGCGTGTCCAGCAGCTGGGCGGCCAGATCGATACCCACCTGGTCGGCGAACGCCGGGGTCACCAGCATGACGCCGAACGGATCGCCCGTCGCGGTCGCCCCGCCGGGGACCGCGACCGCGGCCAGGTCGAGAAGGTTGCAGAAATTGGTGAAGGTGCCCATCCGGCTGTTGATCGCCACCGGTTCGGCGGTGACCGCGGCAAGGGTCGGATGCTCGGTGGTGGTGGGCAGGAGCAGGGCCGGGTATTCGGCGAACAGCCGGCGCGCGGCGGCGGCCGCGACGGCGAGACGGCCGAGGTCGGTGACGTATTCGTGGGCGGCGGGTCGCGCCGCGCCCGCGACGATCCGCGCGACCACCGGATCGGCGCCCGCCGGTTCGCCGGCGAGGAATTCGCCCATCGCGGCGTAGCGCTGGGCCACGATGGCGCCGTCGTAGAGGAGTTTCGCGGCGTCGAGCAGTTCACCGATATCGACCGTGGCGACCTCGCCGCCGCCGGCCCGCCAGCGCGCGACGGTGGCGGCGAAGGCGGCACGGTAGGCGGGGGAGAGGGCGGACAGGTTGGGGTCGGCGGGGACCCCGAGGGTGGTCCGGACGGGCGCGCCCAGGGGAGTGTCGGCGGGCCAGGTGCGGGAACGGGGGTCGGCGGGGTCGGGGCCGATCACGGCGGCGGTCACCTCGGTGGCGAGAGCCAGATCGCGGGCGAAAACGGTGACCGCGTCGTAGTCGGGACAGGCCGGGGCGACACCGGTGGTGGAGACCAGGCCGAGGGTCGGTTTGACGCCCACGATTCCGTTGAGCGCGGCCGGTACCCGGCCCGAGCCCGCGGTATCGGTGCCCAGCGCCGCGTCGACCATCCCGAGCGCGACGGCGACGGCCGAGCCGGAGCTGCTGCCGCCGGAGACGCGGTCGGGGAACAGGGCGTTGCGGACCGCGCCGTACGGGCTGCGGGTACCCACCAGTCCGGTGGCGAACTGGTCGAGATTGGTCTTGCCGAGGACGAGCGCGCCCTGGTCGATCAGCCGGGCCACAGCGGGAGCAGTGTGCTGCGGCGTCGTACCGAAACCCGGGCAGGCGCAGGTGGTGGGGATACCGGCGACGTCGATATTGTCCTTGACCGCGAGCAGCACCCCGGCCAGCGGCAACCGCTCGCCCCGCGCGAGCCGGGCGTCGAGCGCGGCGGCCTCGGCCGCGACCTCGACCTCGGTGCGCAGCGTGATCCAGATTTCGGGGCGATCGTGCTCGCGGATGGTCCGGTAGGCACGGGCGACCTTGTCGGCGACGCGCACCGACGTACCGGTCGCCGGTTCCGCTAGCGGTAGTTGCTCCATGGTCATTGCGCTCCTTCGGTGTCGATGGCGACCAGAGGGGCGCCGGTGGTGACTTGGTCGCCTGCCGCGACGGTGATCGTGTGCACGGTGCCGGAGACCTCCGCGACCACGGGCAGCTCCATCTTCATGGCCTCCAGCACCAGCAGGGTGGTGCCGGCCTCGACGTACTCGCCCGCGGCCACCTCGACCCGCCAGACATTGGCCATCATGGGTGCGGTCGCGATATGGGCTCCCGCGGGCAGTTCGAGATCCTCGGCGGGTTCGGGTTCGACGGCGAGATCGGCCCGGTCGTTCAGTTCGCCACTGGCCTCCCACCGCTGCCGTTCGGCGGTGAACGCGGCCTGCCGGTGTTCCTCGGTGGCGGCGATATCGCCGGCGTTGTCCCGTAGGAACTCGAGGTGATCGGCCATGGCGAATTCGCCGACGCTCGTGCGCATCTCGTAACGTCCCGCCGCCATATCGGCGCGCAGGTCCAGCAGTTCTTCGGCCGCGACCGGATACCAGCTGATCCGGTCGAAGAACCGGAACAGCCACGGCTTGCCGGCCTCGAAGGGCGCCCGCTGGCGGTAACCGGACCAGATCGGGACGGTGCGGCCGACGAGCTGGTAACCGCCGGGGGATTCCATCCCGTAGACGCAGAGGTACTTGCCGCCGATACCCACCGCGTCGGACGGTGTCCAGGTGCGGGCGGGGTTGTACTTGGTGGTCACCAGGCGGTGGCGGGGGTCGAGCGGGACGGCCAGCGGCGCGCCGAGGTAGACGTCGCCGAGGCCGAGCACCATGTACTGGGCGTCGAAGACGATATCGCGCACCTCGTCGATACTGTCCAGCCCGTTGATCCGGCGGATGAACTCGATATTCGACGGCAGCCAGGGGGCTTCGGCGCGGACACCGCGGCCGTAGCGTTCGATGGCCTGCCCGATGGTGGGGTCGTCGAAGGACAGCGGGAGTTCGATATGGCGGCTCGGGACCCGCAGCGCGGCGGTATCGGGGATATCGTCCTCGAGCCCACCGAGCAGCCGGACCACGGTGCGCTGATCGATGACGTCCGGGTCGAAGTGCAGGTGCAGAGAGCGCACCCCGGGGGTGATATCGATCAGGCCGGGGATGGACGCTTGTTCGAGGCGTTCGCTCAGGGCGTGCACGCGCATCCGCAGCCCCAGATCGAGTTCCTTCGGGCCGTACTCGATCAGCACGTTGTCGTCGCCGCCGCGCAGATATTTCACCTCGGGGGTGCCGCTTCCGGCGTCGCGGCGGCCCAGGACGCCGTTGTCCCGCTCCCGGGCCCCGAGGAGTTCGGGGGTGGGGCGGCCGCGGCCGCGCAGCGCGGATGCGGAGCGGAACGCGCTGGTGCGGTCGTCGCCGACCGGGACGAAACGCACCTGGTCACCGGGGCGCATCTGACCGAGTTTCCAGCGGTGCGCGGAGATCACAGTGAGCGGGCAGGCGAAACCACCCAGGCTGGGACCGTCGGGGCCGAGCAGGATCGGGGTGTCGCCGGAGAGATTGAGTGCACCGACACTGTAGGGACAGTCGTGCAGGTTGGAAGGGTGCAGGCCGGCGTCGCCGCCGTCGGGGCGCGACCAGGTCGGTTTCGGGCCGGCCAGGCGCAGGCCGGTGCGGTTGGCGTGGGCCTGTACCTGCCAGGTGGCGTCGTAGAACTGTGCGATATCGGTGGGGGTGAAGTACTCGGGGGCGGGCTGGGGACCCTCGCCGACACCGACGTACCAGGTGTGGCCGAATTCGGGGCGTTCGCCGGCCGGGATCGGCGTGGGCTCCAACAGGCCGCCGGCGTCGGGTTTGAGGCCGAGGATATCGCCTCCTGCCACGGCGCGGCCGGTGATACCGCCGAACCCGCCGAGGGTGAATGTCGCGGCGCTGCCGTGATAGTCGGGGGCGAGGATGCCGCCGCGGACGGCGAGGTAGGTGCGCAGGCCGGTGTCGTAGGGCGCGCCGATATCGAGGACCGAACCGGCGGGGACGGTGACCGGCTCCCACATGGGGACCGGCTGATCGTCCACGGTGACGGGGGCTTCGGCGCCGGTCACGCAGACGACGGTGGTGTCGGTGCAACGGATCCGCGGGCCCAGCAGCGTGGCCTCCAAACCGTTCTCGCCCAGCGAGTTCCCGACTGCGTGGTTGGCGAGCTGGAAGGACAGGTCGTCGAAGGCGCCCGACGGTGGGATACCGACGCTCCAGAGACCCAGGCGGCCGGGGAAGTCCTGGATGGTGGTGGAGACACCGGCGCGCAGGATCTCCAGGCGGGGGCGGATGCTGGCGAGGCTGCCGAGGGTCGCGGTGGTGTGCCGGGCGTCGAGCATGGGGGAGCTGGTGGCGGCGGCGCGCAGCTGCGGCAGGTTGGTGGTGATACCGAACATGCGGGTCTCGTCGAGTGCGGCGCGCAGGCGGTGCAGGGCCTCGGGGCGGCTCTCCCCGGTGGTGATGATCTTGGCGATCAGCGGGTCGTAATAGGGGCTGATCTCGGTACCGGTTTCGACCCAGGTCTCCACCCGGGCCGCCGCGGCGGGGATCTCCACGCCGGTGAGGGTGCCCGCACCGGGCCGGTAGTCGTTCCCGGGGTCCTCGGCATAGACGCGGGCCTCCACCGCGTATCCGGTGATCGGCGGGCCGGAATCGGGCACCTCGTCGAGGAACCCGGAGTCACCACCGGCCAGGCGCAGCATCCACTCGACGACGTCTACACCGGTGACGGCCTCGGTCACCGGATGCTCCACCTGCAACCGGGTGTTCACCTCGAGGAACGAGGCCTGCCCGCGGTCGACGTCGTAGATGAACTCGACCGTGCCGGCGGAACGATAACCGACGTCACCGAGCAGTTTCCGGCTCGACTCGAGGAGTTGTTCGCTCACGGTATAGGGGAGACCGGGGGCGGGCGCCTCCTCGATGACCTTCTGGTTGCGCCGTTGCAGACTGCAGTCGCGGGTGCCCAGGGAGACGGCCCGGCCGCGGCCGTCGCCGAAGATCTGTACCTCCACGTGGCGGGCACGGGCGACGAAGCGCTCCAGGTACACCGTGGAGGAGCCGAAGTTGTTCTGCGCCAGGCGGATCACCCGCTGGTAGGCGTCGGTGAGTTCGCCGGGCCCCGCGCACGCGGCCATCCCGATACCGCCGCCGCCCCCGGCCGCCTTGAGCATCACCGGGTAGCCGATCCGCTCGGCCTCCGCCAGCGCTTCGTCGAGCCCGGTGAGCAGACCGCTCCCGGCGACCAGCGGAACACCCGCCGCCGCGGCGGCCCGGCGGGCACTGTGTTTGTCGCCGAAGAGCCGCAGATGCTCGGCGGCCGGCCCCACGAACGCGATCCCCGCGGCCTCCACCTCCGCCGCGAAATCCGCGTTCTCGGAGAGGAACCCGTAGCCGGGGTGGACGGCGGAGGCGCCGGTGGACAACGCCGCCTCGATCACCGCGTCCGCGCGCAGATACGACTCGGCGGCCGGGGCCGGGCCGAGCCGGACCGCGCGATCGGCCATCCGCACATGCCGCGCACCCTCGTCGGCATCGGAGAACACCGCGACCGTCTCGATTCCCAGCCTCCGGGCGGTACGCAGGATGCGACAGGCGATCTCACCGCGGTTGGCGATCAGCAGGCACTCGGGCAGCGGCGTATGCAGCGGTGTATACAACTGCGGGGCGGTCTCGGTCACGGTCGATCCTCTCGGCGTGGACAGTGCGGCTACCGGAGTAGCCGGGGATATCAGGTCTTGGTCGCGCGGGCCATGCGCGTCAGCTGAAGCACCTGACCGGCGCGGTCGGCCACCACGCGGCGGGACTGGTCGATATGGGCGAGGAGCTGCTCGCGGGCGCCGGTGAGATCACGGTCGAGGACGGCCTCGCCGATGGCGATGTGTTCCTCGATGGTCGCGAGCATGCGGTCGGGGGTCAGGTAGTCGAACATCCGGACGGGGCGTATCCGGGCGTTCACGGTTTTCAGTGCGTCGGTGAGGGCGTGGTTGCCGGAGGAGTCGAGCAGGACGGTGTGGAACTGTTCGTCGGCGGCCACGAAACCGGCATCCGGGTCCGGGGGCGCGGTGCGGAAGGCGCGCCAGCGGTCGATCTCGGGTCCGAGGATGGCCCGGTCGTGGCCGAGATCCGGATCGTCGAGGACGCGGGCGATGCCCTGGACCTCCAGGGTGATCCGCAGCTCGTAGTAGTCGCCCAGGGTGTCCAGGCGCGGCCGGTAGGGGAACAGTCCGGCGTCGTGGCGCTCCACCAGACCGTCGGCCTGCAACCGGGCCAGCGCCTCGCGGACCGGGGTGCGCGAGACACCGTAGCGTTCGGCCAGCCGTTCCTCGCCGAGCCGCTCCTGCGGCCCCAGCGCACCGGACATGAGTTCGTCGCGCAGTGACTTGTACACGGCGTCGCTGCGTGATTCGCGTTTACCTCGTGGTTCGATCACGACGCGCAGCCTAGAGAGTCATGGCGGCGCGAACAGGTTCCACCGCCCCGGCACCGCCCTCCCCGGTAGAGGTGACCCGGCCGCTCTCCAGCACGTAGTACCGGCTCGCGGCCCGCAGCGCGAAACCGATGTGCTGTTCCACCAGCAACACCCCGAGCCCGCCGCGGCTCACCAGTTCGGTGATGGTGTTCTCGATCTCGGCGACCACCGACGGCTGGATACCCTCGGTGGGTTCGTCGAGGATCAGCATGCGCGGTTCGGTGATCAGTGCCCGCGCGATCGCCAGCTGCTGGCGCTGCCCACCGGAGAGCAGCCCGGCCCGGCGGTCGAGCAACTCCTTCAACGCGGGGAACAGATCCAGCTGTTCGTCGATCAATGCCCGGCCGCGTTTGCGGCCGTCCGCCACCACCCGCAGGTTCTCGGCGGTGGTGAGATGACCGAAGCATTGCTGTCCCTGCGGAACATAGGCCAATCCGCGTTTCACCCGGGCGCTGGGCCGCAGCCCGGTGATATCGGCCCCGTCGAAACGGATGGTGCCGCGGTGGCTGCGCACCAGACCGACCGCCGCGCGCAACAGGGTGGTCTTACCGGCGCCGTTGTGGCCCATGATCGCGGCCACGCCGTCGGCCGGGACCTTGATCCCGGCCCCGTGCACCACCTCGGTGCGTCCGTAACCGGCGTGGATATCGATGAGTTCCAGCATCGCGGTCACCCTTCGTTTCTGTGCTCGGCGGCCGCCGCGGTTCCCAGATACGCCTCCTGCACGGCCGGATCCGCCTGCACCTCGGCCACTGTTCCCTCGGCGAGGACCGCGCCGCGGGCCAGCACCGTCACCGAGGTGGCGAAACTGCGCATGAAGTCCATATCGTGTTCGACCACCACGACCGTGCGTTCACCGCCGATGCGGCGCAGCAGGTTCCCGGTCTCTTCCCGTTCCTCGTGGCTCATCCCGGCGACCGGTTCGTCCAGCAGCAGTACCGAGGCGTCCTGGACGAGCAGCATGCCGATCTCGAGCCACTGTTTCTGGCCGTGGGCCAGTGTTCCGGCGGGTTTGTCACGCAGCGCGGTGAGACCGATGGTTTCCAGGGCGTGCTCGATCGAATCGGAGACCGCGGCCGGCCGGCGCCGCAGCATGGTCCACAGCGGTCGTCCGGCGCCCGCGGCGATATCGAGGTTCTGCAATACCGACAGTTCCTCGAATACGCTCGCGGTCTGGAAGGTGCGGCCCACGCCCAGCCGGGCGATCTGGTGCACCTTCTTGCCCAGCAGTTCGACCCCGGATTTCTGCACCGATCCGGTGGCCGGGACCAGACCGGTGATCGCGTCGATCATGGTCGTCTTCCCGGCGCCGTTGGGGCCGATGAGGAACCGGAGATCACCCTGGAAGAGCGTCAGGTCCACATCCGACACTGCCTTGAAGCCGTCGAATTCGACGCTCAGCCCGCGGACCTCGAGGTAATCGCTGTGCATACCAGCGTTACCGCCGGTCACCGGGGCTTTTACGGCGGTCGTCTCGGTCATGACGACACTCCTACCGGGGTAGCGGGTGCGGGGTCCGGTACCGGAGTGGGCGGCGGATCCTCCTTCTCCTCACCACGGCGTTTCCGCCGCAGCAGGGTCACCAGGCCCGCCAGACCGGCCGGGAAGAAACCGACCACGACGATGAACAGGACGCCCTGCGCGTACACCCAGCCGGAGGGAAAGTTCTCCGACAGGCCGGTCTGCGCCCAGGCCACCGCGATCGCGCCGAGTACCGGCCCGAGCAGGGTGGTGCGTCCGCCGATGGCGACACCGGTCAGGAACGCGATGGAGGGCACGATCCCGATATCGGCGGGGGAGACGATCCCGACGATCGGTACGAACAGCGCGCCGGCGATCCCGGCGAACAGCGCCGCCACCGCGTAGGCGACCACCTTCACATTGGCCGGGTCGTAGCCGAGGAAGCGTACGCGCTCCTCCTGATCGCGGACCGCGACCAGCAGTTCGCCGTACCGGCTGTACATGAGCTGCCGGGTCGCCGCGACGATCACCAGCAGGGTGGCGGCCGCGATGAAGAACAGCAGCCGCCGGTTCACCGGGTCGTTGAGCGCCAGCCCGAAGAAACTGCGGAACCGGTTGAGCCCGTTACTGCCGCCGGTGGACTGCTGACCCACCAGCAGGATGGCGAAGGCCGCGGCCAGCGCCTGTGACAGGATCGCGAAATAGGCGCCCTTGACCTTGCGTTTGAACACGCCCAGCCCGAGCAGTACCGCTACCAGCGGCGGCACGAACAAGATGCCGAGAATCGTCAGCACCGGCGAGGCGAATGGGACCCAATAGCCGGGCAGTTCGCGGATACCGGCGATCTGCATGAAATCCGGGACGTCGTCACCGCGCAGCTGCGCATCGGAGATCTTCAGATGCATCGCCATGATGTAGGCGCCGAGGCCGAAGAACACGCCCTGCCCGAGGGTGAGCATGCCGCCCCGGCCCCACGCCAATCCGATACCCACCGCGACGATGCCGAAGCACAGGAACTTGCCGAGCAGGTTGAGCCGGAAGTCCGACAGCACCGCGGGTGCCACCGCGAACAGCAGTACGGCGGCGATCGCGAAACCCGAATAGACCTTCCAGCGGGTGGTCAGGAACTCCCTCATACCAGACTCCTCGACCGGATCGTGAACAGTCCCTGCGGGCGGACCTGCAGGAAGACCACGATGATGACGAATACGATCACCTTCGCGACCGAGGCCGTGGTGCTGTATTCGATGAACGAGTTCAACAGTCCGAGCGCCACCGCGGCCAGCACCGCGCCGCGGATGTGCCCGAGTCCGCCGGTGACGACCACCAGGAAGGCGTCGACCAGATACGTGGTGCCGGTATTGGAACTGGTGGAGCCGATCAGTGTCAGCGCCACACCCGCCACCCCGGCCAGCCCGGAGCCGATGAAGAATGTGGTGCTATCGGTCCCGCGGCTGGAGATCCCGCTGGTTTCGGCGAGATCACGATGCTGCACCACGGCCCGGATACGCCGGCCCATCGCGGTGTACTTCATCGTCACCGCGACAGCCGTCACGCACAGCACCGCGAGCAGCATGATGAAGATCCGCGTCTTGGGCACCACCGCGCCCAGGATTTCCACCCCGCCACCGAGCCATTCCGGGGTCACCACGCGGACCGCGGGCGCGCCGAAGATGTCCCGCGCCGCCTGCTGCAGGATCGAACCGACGCCGAAGGTCACCAGCAGGGTGTCCAGCGGTCTGTCGTACATCCGCTTGATCAGCGTCACCTCGAGGGCGACACCCATGAGACCGCCGACTCCGAATCCGATGAGCAGCGAGACGATCAGCGACACCTCGGCGTTCGCCACCAGGTACTCCTGCACCGTGTAGGCGGTGTAGGAGCCGGCCATGATAAACGCGCCGTGGGCCATATTGATCACGCCCATCTGACCGAACGTCAGCGACAGACCCAGGGCCGCCAGCAGCAGGATGGAGCCCAGGCTCAAGCCGGTGAACAGCTGCCCTACCAGTGCTTCCACGAGATCAGCCCCCGAGTCCCTCGGCCCACGAGTAGCCGGCCAGGTACGGATCCGGTTCGACGGCCGCGCCGGAATCCCAGACGCTGTAGATCAGTCCGTCGGGGCGGATCTCGCCGATCCGGGCGGTTTTGGTGATGTGGTTGTTCTCGCCGTCGATGGTCACCAGACCCTCGGGCCCGTCGAACGTGACCCCGCCGGCGGCCTGCTGCACATCCGGGACCGCGAAAGATTGCGCCTTCTCCACGGTGTTCTTCCACAGGTACACCGAGACGTAGGCGGCCTCCATGGGATCCGACGTCGGCTTGTTCGCGCCGTATTTCGCTTTGTATGCCTTGACGAACGCTGTGTTCTGCGGGTTGTCGACGGTCTGGTAGTAGTTCCAGGCGGTCAGCTGGCCGGCGATGTTCTGCACGCCGATACCGCCGACCTCCTCCTCGGCGATGGACACCGAGATCACCGGCATGTCCTGCGGCGTCAGGCCGACGTTCTTGTACTCGCGGAAGAACGCGACATTGGAATCGCCGTTGAGGGTGTTGAACACGGCGTCGGCGTCGGCCGAGCGGACCTTGTTGACGATGGTGGAGAAATCGGTCGAGCCGAGCGGGGTGTAGTCCTCGCCCTTGATCTCGATACCGTTGGCCTCGGCGTAGGCCTTGATGATGCGGTTGGCGGTCTGCGGGAAGACGTAGTCGCTACCGACCAGGTAGAGCGATTTCACGCCGCGGCCCTTCAGATAGTCCAGGGCGGGCACGATCTGCTGGTTGGTGGTGGCGCCGGTGTAGAAGATGTTCTCCGACGATTCCAGGCCCTCGTATTGGACCGGGTAGTACAGCAGCGCGTTGCGGTCCTCGAACACCGGCAGCATGGCCTTGCGGCTCGACGAGGTCCAGCCGCCGAATACCGCGGCCACGCAGTCGCTGCTGATCAGCTTCTCCGCTTTCTCCGCGAATACCGTGGGCTCGGAGGCACCGTCCTCGCCGACCAGCTGGATCTGCTTGCCCAGCACGCCGCCGGCGGCATTGATCTCGTCGACCGCCAGTTTGATCGAGTCCCGCACGGTGACCTCGGAGATCGCCATGGTGCCCGACAGCGAGTTCAGCGAGCCGACCTTGATATTCGGGCCCCCGGTGTCCACACAGGAGGTCGCGCTCGCGCCGGCCTGATCGGAGGCGGAGCTGCCGCAGGCGGTGACGGCCAGCGCGGTAGCGCACACCGCGGCCGGCAACGCGAGAAGGTTTCGGGCCTGCCGGCGCTGCCGACGGTTGCGGGTGCCGCGGGATACCGCACCTTTCCTGGGTTGCCCGGGTGCTTCGGTTCTGGCTGCATTCATGACCGTTCGGCCTCCACTCAGGAAAGGTCAGCCCGCTGACCAGCGCGTATTCGACGTTGTATACAGCGACGTATACGAGGAATTACGGTAGGGAGGCTGTGTTTCGCCCACGTATCGCAGCGTGAAGCTCGAGTATCGATCGGCCGATGATCCCGGGCGGCGCTGCTGAGAGCAGATCTGCCCACAGCAGCGCGCACTCCCGCTCGCGCGCCCGCTCCGGCAGCGTGGTGGCCATGGCTCACGACGACAAATCCCCGCTGTTCGGCTGGCGTGCCCGCGAACAGCTTCTGGCCCGCCGCATCCTGGTTCTCGACGGCCCGCTCGACGACGACAACGGCACCCTGCTGGCGACCCAGCTGTTCACCCTCGCCGCCGAAGACGGAGAGGCCGGTATCTCGCTGTGGATCCATTCGCCCGGCGGGTCGGTACCGGCGATGCTGGCCATCCGCGATGTCATGCGGCTGATCCCGAGCCCGGTATCCACCCTCGCCCTCGGCTTGGCCTGTAGCGCGGGCCAGTTCCTGCTCTCCGCGGGGACGCCGGGTAGACGTTTCGCGCTACCGCACGCCCGGGTCCTGATGCACCAGGGATCGGCCGGTATCGGTGGGTCCGCGGTGGACGTGGAGGTGCAGGCCGACGATCTGCGCTACACGGTGGAAACCGTGCTCGGCCTGATCTCCGCGGACACCGGGCAGCCCTACGAACGGGTCTACGAAGATTCCCTACACGACCGCTGGTTCAGTGCGACCCAGGCGAAGGAGTACGGCTTCATCGACCATATCGTCGGCGATTTCGCGCAGGTCGTCCCACAGCGCCAACGGGTCGGGATCTCCGCATGAGCGGCCGTGTCCGGCGCAGGCCGCGGGCGTGATCACGGCGCCGGAGCGTGCGCGCGCCCAGCCGGCGCAGCACGAGCAGCGCGCCCCGGAGCGCGTGACCGCGGAGAGCAGGACCCGGCAGCACCGGGCGCGAAGAGTCGACGACAGCCGCACCGAATACAGGGAGACCCGATGAGCACCTACACGATCCCCAATGTGATCGCCCAGCATCCGCGGGGCGAGCGGATCACCGATATCTATTCGCACCTACTCGCCGAACGCATCGTCTACCTCGGCACCCCGATCGATTCCGGGGTCGCCAACGCGCTCATCGCGCAGCTGCTACACCTGGAATCGGAGAGTCCGGGCCAGGAGATCGACTTCTACATCAACTGTGAAGGCGGCGATCTGTCGTCGATGCTGGCGGTGTACGACACCATCCAGCACATCGGCGCCCCGGTACACACCACCTGCGTCGGCCAGGCCATCGCGGTCGGCGCCGTGCTGCTCGCCGGGGGCGCCCCCGGCCACCGGGCGATGCTCCCGCACGCCCGGGTGGTGCTGCACCAGCCCGCGGCCCGCGGCCAGGGAGCGATTCCCGACCTCATTCTGCAAGCCGACGAACTCGTGCGTATGCGGGCGGAGATCGAAACGATCCTGTCCCGGCACACCGGGCGGACCCCGGAGCAACTACGGCACGACACCGACCGCGACCGGGTGTTCACCGCGGCGGCCGCGGTCGAATACGGGCTGGTCGATACGGTGCTGACACCCCGGAGTCCGGCCCCCGCCCGGTGAACGACGACCGCGGGTACGGACGCCGGCCGGTCAGGCCGCTCGGAGCAGCGCGGTCGGTGCGGTGCCCGGCCGCCGGGTCGCCACGGGGAGACGCCGGGTCCGGAGTTCGTCGGCCACCTGCTCGGTGAGCGCGCCGAGAGAGGTGCCGAGAGCGCCCGCCAGCGCGGCGATCATCTCGCTGGAGGGCTCCTTGCGGCCGCGCTCCACCTCGGAGAGGTACTGCGGTGAAATACCCGCGCGCTCGGCGGTTTCCGCGAGCGTTTCGCGTTTCTCGTTACGCAGCATACGGAGTCGGCCGCCGAGGACCTCGCGCCACAGCGGCTCGGGCCGGTCCGCCGGCTGCCGGGGCGGACGTTCGGCGCGTCCACCGGGAATCGCCTGGAGTCTGCGGGGCTCGGTCATGGACAGAGCCTAGAACCCGGGTCCGCCGGTACGGGCGGATTACGCTGCGGGCGTACACCCGGACCGGCTCGGGTGACCGATGTGCGGAGTCGTGCTGCTCGCGAAGAAGCTGATCTCGCGGCGCGACCAGCGTCCGGGGCGCTGCGAACAGTACCCGTACGGGCGGCTTCTCCACGTCGACCACCCCGGAGCCAGGCCGTCGGTGCTTCGGATGCACCGGTGTGTTCGGTGCGCGACCGCGCGGCGCGCGGTGGCGGCATCGGGCGCCGGGACCCTGCCGGATTCGGCCGAATATGCGGGCCCGCACACGCGGGCCCGCATATCGATCAGCTGCTGCCGAAGAGGCCGCGCAGCAGGTGGCGGACCCAGCCCGCCGGGTCCTGCCAGCCGCGGTCCCGGTGCCGGTCGTGGTTCCAGTGGTCGTCGCGATCGCGATCCCAATGGCGGTCGCGGTCGCGATCCCAGTGGCGGTCGCGGTCCCAGTGGCGGTCGCGATCACCGTGGCGGTCGCGATCCACCTGGGTGTAGCCCGGGGCCGGGGCCGCCGGGTCGGCCATCGCGGGCGCCGCGAGGCCGGCCAGCGGGACCAGGGTGATGGCACCCGCGACGGCGAGCCGGGCGGTGGCCCGGCGGGTCGCGGATACTCGATTCGTGCGGAACACGTCGAATCCTCTCGTGCTGTGTCCTACGGCACAGCCGGCGTGGCCGGCCGCAAGACGTTGAACCTTCACCCTCGCGCAATGGTCGCGAAAGTCACAGACTTCCGCGGATCCGATCGAGAAATCATCCCCTGGTACTACGGGGAATCCCGGGGCCCTGCTTCGACCGGGCGATGAGCGGGTCACCCGTGCGGTGCACCGCCCCGTCGGAGCGTGACGCCGGTCTCCTCGGCGCCGTGTTCTTCCTCGCGATGGAAAATTTTCGAAGTGGAGGAACTTTCCCGGACATGGCATCGTTGTCAGAGAGATCAGGCGGATCGACCGTGGTCCGTCTGGCTCGCAACAGAAAGTATGAAGTAAGTAACATGGCTCAAGGCAGCGTGAAGTGGTTCAACAGCGAGAAGGGCTTCGGCTTTATCGCGCAAGACGGGGGCGGACCTGACGTCTTCGTGCATTACTCGGCAGTGTCGGGAAGCGGTTTCCGTACCCTCGAAGAGGGTCAGCGCGTGGAGTTCGAGATCGGGCAGGGCCAGAAGGGTCCGCAGGCTCAGGATGTCCGCGCCATCTGAGTGGTGTGACGAAGCAGCGAGGCCCCGTACCGCAAGGTACGGGGCCTCGCTCCGTTTGCGGGGGCATATCGCGGGTTCGACTGAAGCGACCGCTGGGTAGGTAAATTCCGTGCCGGTCCGGCTCGGGTAGGTTCGGCTTCGCCGGTCGTCGTTTCGCCGGTCGGCCGATACACACCGAACCGAGAATTATCGAGCGAGCACCCCGGGCCGCCCGGTGTGAAAATCCGGCAATTCGAATCGGTCGGTTCGACGACCGGAATTCGGGTTGCGTGGACTTTCGCCGAACGCCGCCCCCGAACGCTTTTTCTCCGACCCCGATCCGGTCCGGCGGATTTCGAAACTCATCTTCGGACCGAGCCGGGTCCCCGCGCCGGGTTACGCATCGGTGGCGGCCGTCCCCGGGCCGGGCGAATGTGCCCGCCCCGGCACTGCCACGGCTCCCGCCCGGGTGAGCGACGATCCGGTGCGTGATTCGGCCCACCCGGCCGGCCGGGTACACGCTGGTCGGTCGATACCTATAGCAGGGGGTGGGACATGGCCGGATCGGTCCGAACTAAGCTTGGCCCCGTCAACTGGCCGTCCCCACATCCAGGAGTACCCCACTGTGAGCCAAGCAGGCCGTCCTGTAGTTCTGATCGCCGACAAGCTCGCCCAGTCGACCGTCGATGCGCTCGGTGACGGTGTCGAGGTCCGCTGGGTCGACGGCCCCGATCGGCCCGCGCTGCTGGCCGCGGTGCCCGAGGCCGATGCGCTGCTCGTCCGCTCCGCGACCACCGTCGACGCCGAAGTCCTCGAAGCCGGTAAGAACCTGCAGATCGTCGCCCGGGCCGGAGTCGGCCTGGACAACGTCGATGTCCCCGCCGCCACCGAACGCGGCGTGATGGTCGTCAACGCGCCCACCTCCAATATCCACACCGCGGCCGAGCACGCCGTCACCCTGCTGTTGAGCGCGGCCCGCCAGATCCCCGCCGCCGACGCCACCCTGCGCGAGCACACCTGGAAGCGCAGCAGCTTCAACGGCGTGGAGATCTTCGGCAAAACCGTCGGTGTGATCGGTCTGGGCCGGATCGGGCAGCTGTTCGCGGCACGCCTGGCCGCCTTCGAAACCAAGATCGTCGCCTACGACCCCTACGTCTCCCCGGCGCGCGCCGCCCAGCTCGGTATCGAACTGCTGAGCCTCGATGAGGTGCTCGAACGGGCCGACCTCATCTCCATCCACCTGCCGAAGACCCCGGAGACCAAGGGTCTGCTCGGCAAGGACGCGCTCGCCAAGACCAAGAAGGGCGTCATCATCGTCAACGCCGCGCGTGGCGGCCTGGTGGACGAGGCCGCGCTCGCCGAAGCGATCACCTCCGGGCATGTCCGGGCCGCCGGTATCGACGTCTACGAGACCGAGCCCTGCACCGACAGCCCGCTGTTCGACTTGCCCCAGGTCGTGGTCACCCCGCATCTGGGCGCCTCCACCAGCGAGGCCCAGGACCGGGCCGGCACCGATGTCGCCAAGTCCGTGCTGCTGGCCCTGGCCGGCGAGTTCGTGCCGGGTGCGGTCAATGTCACCGGCGGCGTGGTCGGCGACGAGGTCGCGCCGTGGCTGGACCTGGTCCGCAAGCAGGGCGCCCTGCTCGGTGCGCTCGCCGACGAACTGCCGGTGAGCCTCGAGGTGCAGGTGCGCGGCGAACTGGCCGCCTCCGAGGTCGAGGTGCTGCAGCTCGCGGCGTTGCGCGGGGTGTTCTCCGCCCATGTCGATGACCAGGTCACCTTCGTCAACGCCCCGGCACTGGCTCAGGCCCGCGGGATCAGCGCCGAGGTGACCGCCGTGACCGAGAGCCCCAGCCACCGCAGCCTGGTGGATCTGCGCGCGGTATTCGGCGACGGCCGCACCATCAATGTCGCGGGTGCGCTGACCGAGCCGCAGCAGGTCGAGAAGATCGTCAACATCAACGGCCGCAATTACGATATGCGCGCCGAGGGCATCAACCTGGCCGTCCTCAACTACGAGGACAAGCCGGGCGCGCTGGGCAAGGTCGGTACCGCGCTGGGCGCGGCCGAGGTCGATATCCTCGCCGCGCAGCTCACCCAGGACGCCAACAAGGAAGGTGCCACCGTCGTGCTGCGGGTCAACAAGGAGGTGCCCGAAGCGGTGCGTTCCGAGATCGCCGCCGCGGTCGGTGCCGCCAAGGTCGCCCTGGTCGACCTGTTCTGAGCTATTCCATGCACGCCGCCGCCCGGGCCGGTGGGCGGCGTGCGCCGACGGGTACGCCCCGCCTCGGGCCGCACGGTCCGGGGCGGGCCGCATCCGGCCACCGTCCCGGTGACAGACCTACCCGGCCCGGCAGCCGCGTCCCGCCCTGTTCGCGGCCTCGTTCGTAGAAAGCGTGGTTGTCATGAAACTCGCCGTGATCCCCGGTGACGGTATCGGACCGGAAGTCGTCACCGAGGCGCTCAAAGTGCTCGATGTGGTGCTGCCCGGGGTCGAACGGACCCACTACGATCTGGGTGCCAAGCGCTATCACGCTACCGGGGAGATCCTGCCCGAATCGGTGCTGCCGGAACTGAAACAGCACGACGCGATCCTGCTCGGCGCCATCGGCGACCCGTCGGTACCCAGTGGCGTGCTGGAACGCGGTCTGCTGCTGCGCACCCGGTTCGCGCTCGATCACCATGTGAACCTGCGCCCTTCCAAGCTGTACCCGGGCGTCGGCAGCCCGCTGGCGGGCACCCCGGATATCGACTTCGTGGTGGTCCGGGAAGGCACCGAGGGCCCGTACACCGGTACCGGGGGCGCGATCCGGGTGGATACGCCGCACGAGGTCGCCACCGAGGTCAGTACCAATACCCGGTTCGGTGTCGAACGTGTGGTCCGCTACGCCTTCGCCAAGGCGCAGGCCCGGCGCAAGCATCTCACCCTGGTGCACAAGACGAACGTGCTCGCCTTCGCCGGTTCGCTGTGGCAGCGAACGGTGGACGAGGTCGGCGCGGAATTCGGTGATGTCGAGGTGGCCTACCAGCACATCGACGCCGCCACCATCCATATGGTCAACGATCCGGGCCGCTTCGACGTGATTGTCACCGACAACCTGTTCGGCGATATCATCACCGACCTCGCCGCCGCCGTCAGCGGCGGTATCGGCCTGGCGGCCAGCGGCAATATCGACGCCACCGGCACCAACCCGAGCATGTTCGAACCGGTGCACGGCAGCGCCCCCGATATCGCCGGCCGGTCCAAGGCGGATCCGACCGCGGCCATCCTCTCGGTCTCGCTGCTGCTCGAGCACAAGGGGGAGACCGCGGCTGCCGCCCGCATCCAGGACGCGGTCGCCAAGGATCTGTCCGGTCGTACCGGTACCGCGTCGACCACCGAGATCGGCGATCGGATCGCCGCCGCGCTCTGACCTGAGGGCCCGATTTTCGTACGCGAAGTCGGGTTGCGTGTCCGATATCATCGGGGATACCTGGGCGTATCCCCGATGAACGGCCCGAGCACTTGGAGGCAGCATGACCGCGTGGCACGCCACCAGTGATGTCGGCTTCGGCCCGTACACAGTGCTGGATCTCTACGATCTGCCGGAGGACGGCAAGGGTTTCGAACTCGAAGACGGGTGGTTGGTCGAGGTGGCAGCGGGGGCGCGGCACAACTTCATCGGGTGGTCGCTGGCCGGCCGAATCCGGACAGCCGCGGAATGCGCCGACGTATTCGTCTGTGACGGCGGCGAGTGGGAGGTCAGTACGCCGTCGGGTGTCCGTAAGCCCGATGTGTTCGTCGTGCCGAAAGCAGTGGCGCGCGCCGCGATTGTCGACGAATCGCCGAAACTGATCCCGGGTACCGACATTCTGTTGGCCGTCGAGGTGGTGTTACCGGGTAGTGGCAGTGAACGCACCGACCGAGTGCGCAAGGTCCGCGAGTACGCGGCGTTGGGAATTGCGGAGTACTGGATCGTCGAACACCAGCCGCATATACGGATTCATCGAGGCACCCTCGACGGTGCCTCCTATCGGTGGGACCCGCCGGTCGCGGAAGGCACCGAGTTCATAGCCGAGATCGAGGCCGACGCGAGAATTCGCGTGGCGCTCGATCCGGCGGTGCTCATCGAGATCTGACGAGTTCGATCCGCTCGTCCGACCCCGCCGGGCCACCGGATGCATCGCCGACACGACTATCCGTGTGGTGGTGCGCGCCGGCTTACGCCTGCGGGGATCAGAAGGGACCGGCGAACGGAACTCGGGCCGGGCGAACGACTCGGCTGTGCTCATCGAGACTCGACCGGTTATTCGTTGGGCAGCTGGTAGGACCGAGGGCGGCGGTAACGGATTCGGCTCCTGATTACTCGAGGGGCTTTTCCGACGCCACCGGGACCAGCGGGATCGCCACGGCCGCCAAGGCGGCTGCCGCCAGGTAGACCGCCGGGAACCCGGTCGCGGTGATGAGCGCGCCGAATACCGGGGGTACCGCGGCGACGGTCAGGTTCTGACCGGTGTTCTGGATGCCCAGTCCGCGACCGCTCCAGAATGGCCCGGCGCGTTCGGCGATGGCAGTGAAGGCCAGGCCGTTGTCGGAGACCGTGACCACCGAGGCGACAATGAGCAGCGGAACCGCGGCCCACCACCAGTGGGTCCAGGAGGTCAGCGCCAGCAGAGCCATGGTGGCGACCGCGGCGATCGCGACCTGGCGCAACGGGCCCATCCGGCTGTCGACCCGGTCCGACCAGGCGCCCGCGCCGATCCGGCCCAGCGCGCCCAGGATCTGGGTGAAGGTGACCAGCGCGCCGGCCGCCGCCAGTGACCAGCCGAGGTCGCGGTGCAGCCACAGCAGCGCGAAGGTCCAGACGGTGGCCTGGGGGACGACCAGCAGAATTGATACGCCGTGGATACGCCACAGTGTGCTGCTGCCCCGGTAGGGGTTGGCGCCGGTCGCCTGGGCTCGGGCCGGTCGGGGCGGGTCGACGATGCCCAGCAGGCAGCACACGGCGGCCAGTCCGGCCAGTAGCGCGGGCACGGTGAGGGCGGGTGCGACGCCGAACCGGTCGGCGACCAAGGGCACCGACATCGCCGCGATTCCGACGCCCAGCGGCTGGCCGGTCTGCCGGATTCCCATGGCCAGGCCGCGCCGGTCGGGCGGGAACCAGCCGACGATCACCCGGCCGCTGGCACCGTTGGTGCTGGCGGCGCCGATCCCACCGAGGAACAGCAGGCCCCCCAGGGCCGGGTAGCTGGTGGTGAAGGCGGCGGCCGCACCGGCCGCGCACATGATCACCGGCCCGGCGACCAGGGCGATCCGTTCGCCGACCCGGTCGACCAGATAACCCCAGGCGATGAGGGTGCAGCACAGCCCGACGGTGGGCATGGCCACCAGCAGCCCGGCGGTGGGCAACGGCATCCCGCCGGCAGTCAGCGCGGGGAGCAGGAACGGTACCCCGTGCACGAAGATCGCGCTGGACACCTGGGCGAAGACTCCGAAGGCGAGCATGAGCCAGCGATGGGCGGGGGAGATCTGTCTACCGGACGCGGCGATCGGGAGGGCCGCCGAGGGACTGTGCGCCATGGTTCCCCATCTCGGAACGAGAGTATCTCAATATATGAGAATCGATTCTCAATCTTTGAACTTACGACGGTCACGGTACACCCCGGAGGCCGGGATCCCGCAAGTGGTGGCGCGGTTCTCATCATCGGGCGGACCGACCGGTCGGGCGCATTCGGGCTGGTGAATCCGGCTGGATAGACTTCCGTCATGCGTCTAGGTCGAGTTGCCAGCCCCGACGGGGTCGCGTTCGTCGCCATCGAAGGCGAAACCGCCAAGGAAATTGCCGAACACCCGTTCGGCACCCCGACGTTCACCGGCCGTAGCTGGCCGCTGGCCGATATCCGGCTGCTCGCCCCGATCCTGGCCAGCAAGGTGATCTGCGTCGGCAAGAACTACGCCTCCCATGCGGCGGAGATGGGCGGTGAGGCGCCGGCCGAACCGGTGATCTTCATGAAACCGAATACGTCGATCATCGGCCCCGGCATCCCGATCATCGTGCCGCCCAGTTCGTCCCGCGTCGACTTCGAGGGCGAACTCGCCGTGGTCATCGGCCGGCCCTGCAAGGACGTTCCCGCGGCCCGGGCCAAGGACGTCATCCTGGGATATACCGTCGCCAACGATGTGACCGCTCGCGACCAGCAGGCCCAGGACGGCCAGTGGACCCGGGCCAAGGGCTACGACACCTTCTGCCCGCTGGGGCCGTGGATCGAAACCGAGCTCGATGCGGCGGACCTCGAGATCACCACCGAACTCGACGGTGAAGTACGTCAACGTAGTACCACATCGCTACTCCTGCATGATATTCCGGATATCATCGAATGGGTCACCCGCGTGATGACCCTGCTCCCCGGTGACGTGATCCTCACCGGAACTCCCGAGGGTGTCGGCCCGATGAAAGACGGTCAAACGGTGTCGGTCACCGTCTCCGGTATCGGCACGCTGACCAATCCCGTTGCCGCAAAACGCTGAACGAAAGAGGGACATGACAAACGTACGGGTCCGTTTCTGCCCGTCACCCACCGGGACACCGCATGTCGGGCTCATCCGCACCGCGCTGTTCAACTGGGCCTATGCCCGCCATCAGGGCGGCACGTTCGTCTTCCGTATCGAAGACACCGATGCCGCACGGGATTCCGAAGAGTCCTATCAGGCGCTGTTGGACGCGTTGCGCTGGCTCGGGCTGGATTGGGACGAAGGCCCGGAAATCGGCGGGCCCTATGCACCCTACCGGCAGTCGCAGCGGCGCGAAATCCACCGCGACGTGGTGCAAAAACTCCTCGACGCCGGCGAGGCGTACGAATCCTTTTCCACGCCAGAGGAAGTGGAGGCCCGCCACCGGGCGGCCGGACGTGATCCGAAACTCGGCTACGACAATTTCGACCGTGATCTCACCGCCGAGCAGATCGCCGAATACAAGGCCGCCGGCCGGGGTGCGGTGGTCCGGCTGCGCATGCCCGATACCGACCTCACCTGGCACGATCTGGTACGCGGAGAAACCACCTTCAAAGCGGGTTCGGTGCCCGACTACGCACTCACCCGCGGCACCGGCGATCCGCTCTATACGCTGGTCAACCCGGTCGACGACGCCACCATGCGGATAACCCATGTCCTGCGCGGCGAAGACCTGCTCTCCTCCACGCCGCGCCAGCTCGCGCTCTATGCCGCGCTGCAGCGCATCGGCGTCGCCGATTTCACTCCCGAATTCGGCCATCTGCCGTTCGTGATGGGGCAGGGGAACAAGAAGCTGTCCAAGCGCGACCCGGAGTCAGACCTCTTCCTCCACCGCGATCGGGGATTCATTCCGGAGGGGCTCCTCAATTACCTCGCGCTCCTCGGCTGGAGCATCGCCGACGACCACGACGTCTTCTCCATGAACGAGATGGTCGCGGCCTTCGATATTTCGAAAGTGAATTCGAACCCGGCCCGCTTCGATCAGAAGAAGGCCGATGCGATCAATGCCGAGCACATCCGTTTGCTGGAGCCGGCCGATTTTGCCGGACGGTTGCGCACTTTTTTCACCGACCGCGGATATATCGGTGCCGGAATAGACGAGAAGGTTTTTGCCGCCGCCGCCGATCTGGTGCAGACGCGCATTGTCGTGCTCGATGACGCATGGGGTCTGTTGCGATTTCTCTTCGCGCCGTCCGACGAGTTCGGTATCGACCCCGGAGCGGGCAAGAAGAATTTGGGTCCGGACGCGGTTCCGGTATTGGATGCCGCGATTTCCGCACTCGAACCGCTGACCGCCTGGACCGCTTCCGCGATCGAGGACGTGCTGAAAGTCGCGCTCATCGACGGAATGGAATTGAAACCGCGGAAGGCATTCGCGCCGGTGCGGGTATCGGTCACCGGATCGCATATCAGTCCGCCGCTGTACGAATCCATGGAACTACTGGGCCGTGAGCTCACCATGCAGCGACTGCGCGCGGGCCGCGAATGGACGCCGCCGGCCGAGTGAACGCCGGTGTGACGACGCCGTCCCCGCATCACCGGGGGCGGCGTCCGTCCACCCGCCACCCGCGGCCGGGCGGCTCGCCGCGGCACCGTTACGCACCTGATGTGGCGGCGTGACCAGGCGATTTGTAGTTTCCCCGGAACGGTTTGGTACTCTCTTTCTCGGCCGGAACGACGGTGCCGCCGCAGCCAGCGGTGCAGCCGAAAGCCCAGGTCATTGGGGTATGGTGTAATTGGCAACACAGCTGATTCTGGTTCAGCCATTCTAGGTTCGAGTCCTGGTACCCCAGCGGAGATCGCTCTCAGCTTCATCGTCCAGATGCGGTGCGGAACGAGTTATCCAGGCGATTTGGTCGCCGCCGCCCGGTCGGTTACGCTGATCGAGCTTCGGATCGAGAGATCCGCGATCCACTCCAGCCAGGGGTTGATCACAAGTCCTGGCCCCGTCGTCTAGCGGCCTAGGACGCCGCCCTCTCAAGGCGGTAGCGCGGGTTCAAATCCCGTCGGGGCTACTCGGCTGCAAGGCCCATGCTCATGGAGAGCATGGGCCTTTGCTGATTCGCGATGTTTTGCGGGGGTGCAACCCCCGCACCCTGCCCAGGCGGGTCCGGCGCCCCCGGACCCCTTTGCGGGCTGCTCGTCGTCGAGCACGCCGGGACCGCTGTGGGAAGCCGTCCTATGGCCGATCGCCCGTGGATGTGTTGCCGGGGCCATCGCCCCCGGAGCCCTGTGCGGACCGTCGGCCCTGGACGGACCGGAAACGATACCGGGCCGTTGCGCCGGGCGACGGTCACCGATGTCGCGGGGTGGGCCTCGCATTCGCTCCGGCGCTCTGGGTCCGTCTGGACGGCCGGATCACGCCGGAAGTACTTCGCGAGGGCCAGGATATCGCCGTGACCAGCGACGATCCGGACCCGACTCGGCGGCCTTCCTCGGGTCGGGTGCCGACAAGCGCGTGGCCGGAGCTGTGGCCCGGAAACCCTGGCCGAACTGCTTGCCTCGGGTCGGCCCGCCGGTCGGGCGGGGTATGGAATCCGGCGTCGAGCGGCTCGGCTCGGAAATCCTGGCTCTGCTCCGCGGATGGTGGCGAGTTCGTGCACTGCGGGCGGTCGGTACGGGACTGATCGGCGAGCGCCGTGCCCCGCCTCGAAAAAGTCGGCGATGCGCGGGAGCAGGGGCAAGGGCAGGGCCGGCCGGGGAAGTCGACCCCGGCGCACGGGCGGCCGGGTAGACCGGTCCGATCGCCTTCAGGACGATGTGTGGGCTCGGCGGCGGTAATGCCCCGTCGGCTACCCGCATTCAGGCCGATCGCGGCCGGTTCGGCGAGGATTCCGGGGGCGGACGGGTGCCGGGTGCTGCCCGCCGGACAGCACCCGGAGATCGATCAGTCGTCCAGGGCGTTGGCAGTGGAGCCGCCCAGTGGCATGGCGGGCAGGCCCAGTTTGCGGTGGTCCCAGCTGCGGATGCGGTCGGGGACGATACGGACCGCGACGCGCTTGTTCAGCATGCCTTCGACGTATTCGCGCATATCGTCGGTGTACGGGCCGGTGTAGCGCTCCCAGACGCTGACGCCGACGGCGAACAGTTTCTCCGGGTCGTCGATCACCTCGGCACGGCCTTCGAGGGAGACCCCGCGCAGGGTGTCGTAGGTTTTCCCGGCCTCGATCATGCAGGTGACCGTGGGGTTGCGGCGCAGGTTGACGGCCTTCTGGGATTTGCCCTTGGTCTCGAACCACAGTTCGGGTATCGCGTCGGGCCGCTCCGGATCGGCGATCAGCGCGTACCACATGGCGGTGAGGTGCGGTTTACCGTCCGCGCCCAGGCTGGCCAGGGTGGCGACGCGACTGCGGGTGAGGAAATCGGTGATCTCGGTATCGGTCATCACGATCTGTGACCGTTGGTTCACTCCCATCAGGCCACCATAAGTGACGGCAGCTGCCTGCTGCTCAGAGTCGGCGGTGCAGCGCATCGGCGGCCGCGACCAGGTCCGCTGCCCAGCGAGCCCCCGGCCGGCGGCCCATTCGATCGATCGGGCCCGATACCGAGACCGCTGCCACCACGGCGCCCTGCTGATCACGCACCGGCGCCGAAACGCTGGCCACGCCGGCCGCGCGCTCACCGGCGCTCTGGGCCCAGCCGCGTTTGCGGACCTCCGCGAGGGTGCGCTCGGTGAACATCGCGTCACCGAGGACGGTGCGCTGCAGATCGGGGTCGGCCCAGGCGACCAGCACCTTGGCCGCGGATCCCGCGGTGAGCGGGAGGCGGGAGCCGATCGGCACGGTATCGCGCAGCCCGGCGGGGGGTTCGAGGGCGGCGACGCAGACCCGCTCGTTGCCCTCCCGGCAGTACAGCTGCACACTTTCGCCGGTGATCTCCCGCAGCCGGGGCAGGATCGAGCCCGCGGCCTCGAGCAGCGGGTCGGCGGCACCGGCGGCGAGCTCGGCGAGGGCGGCGCCGGGGCGCCAGGAGCCGTTACCGTCCCGGGCGAGCAGCCGGTGGGTTTCCAGGCCGACCGCGAGCCGGTGCGCGGTCGCGCGGGGCAGACCGGTGCGCTCGCACAGCTCGTTGAGACCACAGGGCCGCTCGGCGACCGCATACAACACTGCCACCGCTTTGTCCAGGACACCGATACCGCTATGCTGTCTCATACAACGATATTAGCGTCCTGCATTCTGAGATGCCATTACGAACAGCCCAGGTGGCGTCCTGGAAGTGGTCGCATGATTCCAGTTAGCGAGTATCCGGTGGCGGGCAGGCCCGGGCCGGATGCCGAGCCCGAAAGGTGATCGCAACAATGCCACGTACGCTGGCCGAGAAGGTATGGGAACAGCACGTCGTCGCCCGCGGCGAGGGTGAGGGCGAGGCGCGCGAACCCGATTTGATCTACATCGATCTGCATCTGGTGCACGAGGTGACCAGTCCCCAGGCCTTCGACGGTCTGCGGGCCGCCGGTCGTCCGGTGCGCCGGCCCGATCTCACCATCGCGACCGAGGACCACAATGTCCCGACCGTCGATATCGACAAACCCATCGCCGACCCGGTGTCGCGGACCCAGGTGGAGACGCTGCGCCGCAACTGCGCGGAATTCGGCGTCCGGCTGCACCCGATGGGCGACCGGGAGCAGGGCATCGTCCACGTCGTGGGACCGCAGCTGGGGCTGACCCAGCCCGGCACCACCGTGGTCTGCGGAGACAGTCACACCTCCACCCACGGTGCGTTCGGCGCGCTGGCCATGGGAATCGGCACCAGTGAGGTCGAGCACGTACTGGCCACGCAGACCCTTTCGCTGCGGCCGTTCAAGACGATGGCGATCACGGTGGACGGCGTGCTGCCGCCGGGGGTCACCAGTAAAGACCTGATTCTCGCGGTGATCGCCGAAATCGGCACCGGCGGCGGCCAGGGCTATGTGCTCGAGTATCGCGGTGAGGCCATTCGCAATATGTCGATGGAAGCGCGGATGACCATCTGCAATATGTCTATCGAAGCCGGCGCCCGGGCCGGAATGATCGCCCCGGACCACACCACCTACGAGTTCCTGAAAGGCCGCCCGCACGCCCCGCAGGGCGCGGACTGGGATGCCGCGGTCGAGGCATGGGAGGCGCTGAAGACCGACGAGGACGCGGTTTTCGACCGGGAGGTGCACATCGACGCGAGCGCGCTCTCCCCGTTCGTCACCTGGGGCACCAACCCGGGGCAGGGGCTGCCGCTGGGCGCGAATGTGCCCGATCCGGCGGAGATCGCCGACGAGACCGCGCGCGAGTCCGCGGAGAAGGCGCTGCGCTATATGGATTTGACCCCGGGTATGCCGCTGCGCGAGGTGTCGGTGGACGCCGTGTTCGTCGGATCCTGCACCAATGGCCGGATCGAGGATCTGCGGGCCGTGGCGGAGGTGCTGAAGGGCCGCAAGGTGGCCGAGGGCGTGCGAATGCTGGTGGTACCGGGCTCGATGCGGGTGCGGGAGCAGGCCGAGGCGGAGGGGTTGGGCGAGATCTTCACCGCGGCCGGGGCCGAATGGCGGCAGGCCGGATGCTCGATGTGCCTGGGGATGAACCCCGATCAGCTCGCCCCGGGCCAGCGCTGCGCGTCCACCTCGAACCGGAACTTCGAGGGCCGGCAGGGCAAAGGCGGGCGCACCCACCTGGTGTCGCCGCCGGTGGCCGCCGCGACCGCGGTCCGCGGCACGCTGTCGGCGCCCGCGGACATCGACTGAGCCCGTCTTATATCGAAACTCACTTATAGCCGAAACAGGGAGAAATACGATGGAAGCCTTCACCGTGCACAAGGGGATCGGCGTTCCGCTGCGCCGGTCCAATGTCGACACCGACCAGATCATCCCCGCCGTCTATCTGAAGCGCGTCACTCGTACGGGATTCGAAGACGGCCTGTTCGCCGCCTGGCGCGGTGACGAGGACTTCATTCTGAACACCGAGCCGTACAAGCACGGCAGCGTCCTGGTGGCCGGGCCCGATTTCGGGACCGGATCTTCCCGGGAGCACGCTGTCTGGGCGCTCATGGACTATGGCTTTCGGGTAGTTATCTCTTCACGTTTCGCCGACATCTTCCGCGGTAATGCGGGCAAGGGCGGCCTGCTGGCGGCACGAATGTCACAGAATGATGTCGAAATGCTCTGGAAGTTGCTCGAGGAACAGCCGGGACTGGAATTGGTTGTGGACCTCGCGGCGCGCACGGTGACCGCAGGAACCATCGTGTTGCCGTTCGATATTGACGACTACACCAGGTGGCGCCTGTTGGAGGGTTTGGATGACATCGGCCTGACGCTGCGGCGTAGCGATGTGATCGCCGAGTTCGAAAAGGCAAGGCCGGCTTGGAAACCAAAGACCCTGCCCGAACCTATTTCGCAGGCGTAATGTTCTCGGCCTCTTAGTGGCCCCCCAGATGTCGTGGTAGCTGTGCGTGTGCTAGACCACATGAATTTTGGCGTGGCACATAGACTCTTGCCCAATGTGGGTTTACCGTGGTACCTAGTCGGTCCGACGACGGGCCATTAGTCTGCGGAGGATTCAATGAACAAGGCGGAACTGATCGACGTTCTGACCGAAAAGTTGGGTACTGACAGGCGCACGGCCACCGCGGCAGTCGAGCATGTGGTCGACACCATCGTGCGCGCGGTACACAAAGGGCAGAGCGTCACCATCACCGGATTCGGTGTGTTCGAACAGCGTAAGCGGGCAGCTCGGGTGGCGCGGAATCCGCGTACCGGGGAAACCGTCAAGGTGAAGCCCACTTCGGTGCCGGCGTTCCGGCCGGGCGCCCAGTTCAAGGCGGTTATCGCGGGTAAACAGAAGCTCGCGGCGACCGGACCCGCGGTGAAACGCGGTGTCAATGCTCCTGTGGCGGCCAAGAAATCCACAGCAAAGAAGGCAACGGCGAAGAAAACCACCGCCAAGAAGGCCGCGACGAAGGCGCCCGCCAAAACAACGGCACGGAAAACGGCCACCAAGGCGCCGGCCAAGAGCACCGCCGCCAAGAAGACGGCCACCAAGGCCGCGGCCCGTAAGACGGCGACGAAGACCCCCGCCAAGGCCGCGGCCACCAAGAAGGCCACCGCCAAGAAGACCACCACGGCCGCCAAGTCCACGGCCAAGAAGTCGGCCACCGCGAAGCGGACCCCGGCCAAGAAGACGACAGCAAAAAAGGCTCGCTGACCGCGGGCCAGGCGCGCCGGCGCCGCACTTTCCAGCCGGGGTCCCACCGGATCCCGTGCGCCCGGCCCGCCATGCGGCTCCGCCGCACTGTTCGACTCCGCCGGATCCCGGGTGCGTGCTCGCACCCGCGGACGGCACGAGACCCCGCGATCGGTTCTCGTCAGCGAGTCACCGGGTGGTGTGACGACTCGGCGACTCGCAGATCCACACGACCGGAACGCCGGACGGACCAGCCCCCGGGCAACCCCCGGGGGCGTAGCCGTCTCTTCGAGCCGTTCCGGCTGCCCGGCGCCCGGGCACGCGTCCTATGCGGTGACCGCGGGCGCGGTATCGACCGACAGTGATCGGTCGAGATGATCGGCGGCCACCAGCCGCTCACCCGAGAACGACAACACCCAGACCGACCCCTTACGGGTCCGCGCGGGTGACAACCGCATCCCGTCCTGTTCCGCCCACCAGCGCATCAGGTCCGGAATGGTGTCGCCCTGGCTGCACAGCACCCGGACCCGCTGCGCCGAGACCAGCGACCGGATCCGGTCGCGGGCCTTGTCCGGATCGGCGGCGTAGCCGATATCGCCCAGCAGCGGTTCGATCTCCACATCGACGCCGAGTTCCTCGGCCAGCGGTGCCACCGTCTGAACACAGCGCAGCGGTTCGGCCGAATAGACGTCCTGCGCGCCGAACGCCAGCAGATTCGGAACCAGCGCCAGCGACTGCCGATAACCGGCCATTTCCAACGGGCGCTGTTCGTCGGGGCCCTTGTAGCGGTCGCGTCGCCCGGCTTTGGCATGGCGCACCAGCAGCATGGTGTGCGTATCGGCGGGTAACCGGGTGAACGCCCGTACGATCTGGCGGTCCATCGGATACGACAGCTCCGCCATCACCGTGTCCAGCGCGCACCACGTCAATTCGTCGACCTCGCTGTTGGCGCTGAATTCCCCGTCGACGACCTCCGCGGCCCAGTAGTCGACCCGTTTCATCTTGCGATGTCCGGTGACCGGATAGGTCACCTTGCCCAGATAGCGGCCCAGCCGGGGGCGCAATCCGGTTTCCTCCTCGGTCTCCCGGAACGCCGCCAGGACCGGCGACTCCCCGGGATCGAGTTTGCCCTTGGGCAGCGACCAGTCCTGGTATTTGGGGCGCCGGATGACCGCGATCTCGATACCGCCCGCGGAACCGGGTGCGTGCCGCCACAACACGGTGCCCGCCGCGTGGATATTGGGTGCTGTCCGGGGATCCGGGTAGGTCGGTGGGGTATGCGTGCCGTTCACTGCTGATCCGGACGGCGTAGTCGCATGAGTGCCACCTGGTGGTCGCGGACTTCGATACCGTCACCGTCGGCACCGGCCCGGTCCGGGCTGGATTTCCAGTTGCCGTCGGAGTCCAGGACCCAGCAACGGGTCATCGGGTGCAGCGCGGATTCGAAGATCTCGTCCAGCCGCTCACACAGCTTGGGATCCTTCACCTGGGCCATGACCTCCACCCGGCGGTCCAGATTGCGGTGCATCATATCGGCGCTGCCGATCCAGAATTCGTTCTGCGCCCGGAAGTTGAAGATCCGGGAATGCTCCAGTACACGGCCCAGAATCGAGCGCACCTCGATGTTCTCGCTCATCCCGGGGACGCCCGCCCGCAGCCCGCAGATACTACGCACCACGATGCGCACCGCCACCCCCGCCTGGGAGGCGCGGTAGAGCGCGTCGATGATCTGCTCGTCGACCAGCGCATTGGCCTTCAAGCGGATCCCGGCCTCGGCACCGGAGCGGGCGAGTTCGATCTCCCGTTCGATCCGGGCGACGATCCCGGCGCGGATACCGTTCGGGGCCACCAGCAGATTGCGATAGTCGGATTTACGGGAATAGCCGGTGAGCGAATTGAACAGATCCGTGAGATCGGCACCAATTTCGGGTGCCGCGGTGAGCAATCCGACATCCTCGTACAGACGTGCGGTCTTGGGGTTGTAGTTCCCGGTGCCGATATGGCAGTAGCGACGGATGGTGGAACCCTCGCGCCGCACCACCAGGCAGGTCTTGCAGTGGGTCTTCAGCCCGACCAGTCCGTAGACCACGTGCACACCTGCCTGTTCCAGCGTGCGTGCCCATTTGATGTTGGCCTGCTCGTCGAACCGTGCCTTGATCTCCACCAGCGCCACCACCTGTTTGCCCGCCTCGGCGGCATCGATGAGGGCGTTCACGATCGGGGAGTCACCGGAGGTCCGGTACAGGGTCTGTTTGATGGCCAGCACCTGGGGATCGGCGGCGGCCTGTTCGATGAAACGCTGCACACTCGTGGAGAACGAATCGTAGGGGTGGTGCACCAGTACATCGCCCTCGCGCAGCGCCTGGAACACATTGCGCGGTGTCTCCCGTTCGCCGAACGCGGGCGGCGTCGCGGGCACGTAGGGGGCGTCCTTGAGGTTCGGACGGTCCACCCCGTACACCTGCCACAGGCAGGACAGATCCAGCAGTCCGGGGACCTGGATGACATCGGCAGGATCGACTTCGAGCTCGCGCAGCAGCAGATCGAGCATGTGCTCGGTCATATCGTCGGAGACCTCGAGCCGGACCGGGGACCCGAAGCGGCGGCGGGCGAGTTCCCGCTCCAGCGCCTGCAACAGGTCCTCGTCGCGGTCCTCGTCGACCTCGAAGTCGGCATTGCGGGTGATCCGGAACGAATGGTGCTCCACCACGGTCATACCGGGGAACAGCTGGTCCAGATGGGCCGCGATGAGTGCTTCCATCGGCAGGAACGCCGCGATCGCGCCGCCGTTGCCCGAACCCTGCCGGCGCACCCGGACGAAACGGTCCACATTGTCGGGGACCTTCACCCGGGCGAAATGCTCGCCGCCGGTGCTCTCGTCCTGGACGGTCACCGCGAGATTGAGGCTCAGTCCGCTGATGTAGGGGAAGGGATGGGCCGGGTCCACGGCCAGCGGGGTGAGGACGGGGAAGACCTGGTCCTGGAAATGCGCCGACAATCGTTCCTGTTCGGCCTCGTCGAGGTCGGCCCAGTCGATGATCGCGATGCCCTCTTCGGTGAGCGCGGGCAGTACATCGCCGAGGAAGACCTCGGCGTGCCGGACCGCGAGATCCTGGCTGCGCACCGCGATGAGCGCCAGTTGTTCGTTCGGCGTGCGGCCGTCGGCGGACCGCACCGAAAGCCCCGTTTCGGCGCGGCGTTTGAGACCGGCGACGCGGACCATGTAGAACTCGTCGAGGTTCGAGGCAAAGATCGCCAGGAACTTCGTGCGTTCCAGCAACGGCAGCGAATCGTCCTCGGCCAGGGCCAGGACTCGGGCGTTGAAATCCAGCCAGCTCAACTCCCGGTTCAGGTAGCGATCGGCCGGCAAACGAGGTGCGTTCCCGACGGCCGGGATCTGGGTGGCGGCCGGAGGCGGGGTCGGGAGCACCTGCTGCTGTTTGATGGTTTCCGTATCGCTCACACCTACGATCATTCCCTACGAACCGGTGACCATGCATATGCCGTAGATGACTGTTATCTCGAGTTCACGCGGTGGCGGCTGCCTGTTGGGGCGGTCGAGTGGCTCCCGTCCATCTCTCACACACGGGCGGAGCGAAGGCGGAGTTACGCCTGACACACCGGGGTGATCGCTTCCCGGACGGGAGCCGGCCAGCCGAGCTCGCCGAGCAGTGCGGCGGTTTGGGGGCCCGTCCCCAGCGCCCGCACCGCGGCCAGGTCGTCGGCGGTATCGACATCGTGGCGCAGGCCGGGCCAGTCCCCGTGCAACCGGACCGCGCCGTCGGCCCGGTGGTGCCGTGCCGAATCCCGCCCGAACCTGGGCCGTAGTGCGGTACCGGCCGGAGCCAGCAGCGCCGCGGTGCCGGTGCCCGCGTGGTCGGCCACGAACGCGCGGGTGCCCCGGGCGGTCGCCAGGACCGCGGACAGTTCCGGTGTGCGCAGGGCCGGTAGGTCGGCCTGCAGAGCCAGCACGGACACATCACCGTGCCGGGCGCGCAGCGCGGCCGCGGCGGTGGACAGGGCGGTGTTGAGGGGATCGTGGCCGGTGGCGGCGCTGCGGGGTTCGGGATGGACGGTGGCACCGAGCGCGCGGGTCGCGCGGGAGACCACGGGATCGGGGGTTACCACGGTGATCGAGCCGATCTCCGGGGCCGCCGCCGCCGCACGCACGGTATCGGTCAGCATGGCCAGGACCAGCCGGGACCGCTGGGCCGGAGCCAGGACTCCGGCCAGCCGGCTCTTGGCGCTGTCCAGGGTTTTCACCGCGATGACGGCGTGCACGGTGTGCGAGCACATGGCCCCATCCTGTCATGGCATATTGGGCTGATGACGAGGGCGGCGGTACTGGGTGCGGGATCGTGGGGCACGGCATTCGGGAAGGTGTTGGCGGAAGCGGGAACCGAGGTGACCATCTGGGCCCGTCGGCCCGAGGTCGCCGAGGCGCTGGCCACCGACCACCGCAACCCCTACTACCTGCCGGGAGTGCAGTTGCCGCCCGTGGCGGCGACCGACGACTACGCGCGGGCCCTCGACGGCGCCGATATCGTGGTCCTCGCGGTACCGTCGCAATCCTTGCGCGCGAATCTGAAGATCTGGTCACCGGCCATCGGCCCCGACGCCACGCTGCTGAGTCTGGCCAAGGGGATCGAGAACGGCACCCTGCTGCGGATGAGCGAGGTGATCGCCGAGGTCAGTGGAGCCGCGCCGGATCGGATCGCGGTGCTGTCGGGACCCAATCTGGCCAAGGAGATCGCCGCCGGGCAGCCCGCGGCCACGGTGATCGGCTGTGCCGACGCCGGACGGGCCGCCGCGGTGCAGCGCGCCTGTGTGACCGGTTACTTCCGGCCCTACACCAACACCGATGTGATCGGCTGTGAACTGGGCGGTGCCTGCAAGAATGTCATCGCCCTGGCCTGCGGGATCGCCTCGGGCATGGGTTTCGGCGACAACTCCCTCGCCGGGCTGATGACCCGGGGGCTGGCCGAGATCATCCGGCTCGGTGTGGCACTGGGCGCCGAACCGGTGACCCTGGCCGGGCTGGCCGGAGTCGGGGATCTCATCGCGACATGTACCTCGCCGCTGTCCCGGAACCGCTCCTTCGGGCAGGTCCTCGGCAGCGGCGGGTCCATGCAGGCCGCGCAGGAGGCGACGCACGGCCAGGTCGCCGAAGGGGTGAAGTCGTGCACCTCGGTGCGCGCCCTGGCCGCGGCGAAGAATGTGGAGATGCCGCTCACCGAGGCCGTGCACCAGGTGTGCCACGAAGGACTGGCGGTGCAGACGGCGCTGGAGAAGCTGCTGGGCCGCCAGATAAAACCCGAGTAGGCACACCGGTGGTCCGGGACGGTTGGCGGGCGCCCCGGCAGGGTACGGTTCGGACATGAACCGGATCAGGGTGGCCGTGGTCTTCGGCGGACGCAGCAACGAGCACACGGTGTCGTGTGTGTCGGCCGGTGCTGTGCTGCGAAACCTCGACCCGGCGCGTTTCGACGCGGTGCCGATCGGGATCACCACCGAGGGCACCTGGGTGCTGGCCGGCGGTGACGCCGCCGAACTCGGCCGGCACGACCGGACCCTGCCCTCGGTCACCGGCGGCGGCCGGGAACTGATGCTGACCGCGGACCCGAGCCGGGCCGGGACACTGGTCGCGCTGGACGATCCGCACACCGCGCTCGAAGCCATCGATGTGGTGTTCCCGGTACTGCACGGAGCGTTCGGCGAGGACGGCACCGTGCAGGGCATGCTCGAACTGGCGGGTGTCCCCTACGTGGGGCCCGGGGTGCTGGCGAGTGCGGCCGGTATGGACAAGGAGTTCACCAAGAAACTCCTCGCCGCCGACGGCCTGCCGGTCGGCGTACAGGTGGTGTTGCGGCCGGGCGCCGCCACCGTCACCCCCGCGGAGCGGGAACGGCTCGGATTGCCGGTGTTCGTCAAACCCGCGCGCGGCGGCTCCTCGATCGGGATCACCAAGGTCACCGACTGGGCCGATCTCGACGCCGCGATCGCCGCCGCACGGGCCCACGACCCGAAGGTGATCGTGGAGGCGGGCATCGTGGGCCGCGAGGTCGAATGCGGGGTGCTGGAATTCCCGGACGGCAGGGTGGAAGCCAGTGTGCTCGCCGAGATCAAGATGCCCGAGGATCTGGCCGATGCCGACGCCGGGGAGAAGCCCGGTCCCGCCTTCTACGATTTCGACACCAAATACCTCGACGACGTCTGCGAATTCGTCGTCCCGGCCAAACTCGACGACGAGGTGTCCGACGAGGTCCGCGAGATCGCGGTGCGCGCCTTCCGCGCGCTGGACTGCCAAGGCCTGGCCCGCGTCGATTTCTTCCTGACCGAGGACGGCCCGGTGATCAATGAGATCAACACCATGCCCGGGTTCACGCCTATCTCGATGTATCCGCGGATGTGGGACGAGACCGGGGTCGGTTACGGGAAACTGCTCACCACACTCGTGGAAACGGCCCTCGCCCGCGGTACCGGGCTGCGCTGACCGGGTTCAGTTCGGCAGTTCGCCCGGGTCGAGCGGGCGGGCCGGCAGCTGCGCGGTGACGGTATCCGATACCGCCTGCAGGGGTGTCGGGCCGGACCCGTCGGGAACCGTGAGGGCGATATAGGTTTCACGGTCCACCGCGAACCAGGTGGCCGTGGCGGCCGCGTCGTCGCGGATTTCGAACCACTGCACGCCGTTGACCACCTGTAACGGGGATGCCCGGTGGAATTCCAGGGGGCGGTCGAGTCCGCAGCGCAGCACGATCGGTTCGCCGCCGTCGGGGAGCTGCCAGGCCGTCGTCGCCGGCGGCACCGGTTCGACGAGGGTGGCGCGGGTGTACTCGCCGAGATCGGCGGGCAGGGCGGGCAGCAGGGTGGCGCAGGCGGGACCGTCGGCCGCGGGCGCCGGAACCGGACCCAGCGCCAGCGGTTCGCGTTCGACCGGCGTGCGCGCGGCGATGACCGCCGCCACCACCACGCCGATCAGCAGGGCGATCGGCAGCGCGACCGCGGTCGCGATCAGCGCGGGCGGATACCCGGTGCGTTCGGCGCCGCTGGTGTCGGGGGTATCGGTGTCCTTGTCCGGCGATGTCCCCGGCATCCTCGGCGGTCCTTTCGTCAGCGTGTACGCGGTGGGCGGGGCGCATGCGGGAGTCCGGCCGCCGCGCCTGGTCACCGGGCACAGGGTACCGTCGTGCGGGAAGCACCGGAGTATCGGCCGGGCGCGCGGGATCGGGGATCCGCGGTGGCCGGGGTACAGCCACGGCGGCGTTTCGTCGGTGGGTTGTCCGGGCCGGCGCGGCGGCCGGTGGTGGCCGCCGGTGACAGCAGCGAGTGAGGAAGGTCCCACGATCAATACAGGACCGACAGTGCGCGAGGTGGGCGAATTCGCCCTCATCGCCCGGATCAACGCGGGCCGGGAACAGGGGCCCGCCGTGCAGCTGGGCCCCGGGGACGACGCGGCGGTGCTGGCGGCGGCGCGCGGCCGCTATGTGGTGAGCACGGATATGTTGATCGAGGACCGGCATTTCCGGCTGGACTGGTCGGCTGCCGAGGATATCGGCCGCAAGGCGATCGCCCAGAACGCCGCCGATATCTACGCGATGGGCGCAGAACCGGCAGGCTACGTGGTGGGCCTCGGGATACCGGAACAGACCCCGGTGGATTTCGTGACCGGACTCGCCGACGGGTTCTGGGCGGAGGCGACCCGGGCGGGCGGCTCGGTCGCCGGCGGGGATATCGTGCGCAGTCCGCAGGTGGTGATCTCGGTGACGGCTTTCGGGGACCCACTGGGTGAACAACCGGTGACCCGATCCGGGGCACGGGCCGGTGGGTTCCTCGCGATCGCCGGGCGGCCGGGCTGGTCGGCGGCCGGTTACGCCGTACTCGCGGGCGGGCACGCGCCGGAGTCCGGCCCCGGCGCGGCGTCGGCCGTCGCCGCGCATCGTGCCCCGCGGCCCGCCTACGACCTCGTCCGTGCCGCTATGACCGGCGCGCATCCGCCGGTGGCGCTCACCGATATCTCCGACGGGCTGCTCGCCGATCTCGGGCATCTGGCCGAATCCTCGGGAGTCGCCATCGATGTGCGTGCGGCGGCACTGCGCGATGCCGAGCTCGAGGAATGCGCCGGTTTCCTGGAAGCCGATGCACGGCAATGGATTCTGACCGGCGGCGAGGACCATGTGTTCGCCGGGGTCTGGCCGGCGGTGTCGCCGCCGCCACCCGGATGGACCGTTATCGGCGATATCGGGGCCGGTCACGGGGTGACCGTGGACGGTGCGCGGTACCGCGGTCCGTGGGGCTGGGAAGCATTCTCCGGGACGGACTCGGCGAATGTCGGCCACTCACGATAGGTTGTGCGGTCATGAGCACGAAACCACTCGTGGAAATCATCGATCCGGGCTGGGCGAAGGCACTGGATCCGGTCGCCGACCGTATTGCGGAGATGGGCGAATTCCTGCGTGCCGAGAACGCCGCGGGCCGCGGGTATCTCCCCGCCGGGGAGAATGTACTGCGTGCTTTCCAGGAGCCGTTCGAAAATGTCCGGGTGCTGATCGTCGGCCAGGACCCCTATCCGACTCCGGGCCATCCGATGGGACTGAGCTTCTCGGTGGCGCCGGATGTTTCGCCGGTACCCCGCAGCCTGGCCAACATCTTCGCCGAATACACCAAGGACCTGGGCCATCCCACCCCGAGTTGCGGCGACCTGAGCCCCTGGTCGCGCCAGGGTGTGCTGATGCTGAACCGGGTCCTGACGGTATCTCCCGGCAAACCGGCCTCCCATCGCGGCAAAGGCTGGGAAAAGGTCACCGAGCAGGCGATCAGCGCGCTGGTGGCGCGCGACGAGCCGCTGGTGGCTGTGCTGTGGGGCCGGGACGCCGCCTCGTTGAAGCCGGCGCTGGCCGCCGCGGAGGTGCCCAGTATCGAATCCGCGCATCCGTCACCGCTGTCGGCATCGCGCGGGTTTTTCGGCTCGCGTCCGTTCTCCCGGGTCAACGAACTGCTGGACGAACTCGGCGCCGAGCCGGTGGACTGGCGCCTGCCCTGAGCGGGCGTCGAAAGAGAAACAAGAAGAGGAGCACACCATGAAACTGCGCGGCATGACTGCCTCGCTCGCGCTGGGCGCCGCCCTGTCGGGCGCGGCCGGGGCGACGGCCGGAGCGGCCCCGCTGACGCTGGAACCGATGAGTCCGGTGAACGAGCCCGCGGCCCCGATCGCCGAGGATTTCACCTCGTCCGGCTCGTCCACGATCTCGGCGTCGGTGAACGCCAAGGGCGCCTGCCTCTTCCAGCGGACCCTGAGCGCCATGGACCTGGACTGCTGATTCGGCCGTTCGTACGGCGTAACGCCCGCATATTTGCGATGCTGAAAATCGTGAGTAATGCGAACAATCTGCTCGATCCCGTCCGGCTGCGGTTATGCGGCCGGGGCGGGATCGAGCTCGTTGCGGACCGGTACGGCCCGCCGGATGGCCCGGCCGTGCTCTTCCTGCACGGCGGCGGCCAGACCCGGCATTCCTGGAAACAGACCGGTGCGCAGCTCGGTGCCGCGGGGATCCGGGCGGTCACACTGGACGCGCGCGGCCACGGCGACAGCCAATGGGCACCCGATCGTGATTACCGCTACGAGGCCATGGTCGGCGATGTACTCGCGGTGCTGGAACAACTGGGCGGTGGGCCCGCGGTGGTGGTCGGCGCCAGTATGGGCGGGATCACCGGGCTGCTGGCCACCGCGGCCGCGGGTGGCGAGGTGATCGGCGCGTTGGTCCTGGTGGATATCGTCACCCGGCCCGAGCCCGAAGGCGTCCACCGCGTGCTCACCTTCCTGAGCAAGAACCCCGACGGATTCGCAACCCTCGACGAGGCCGCCGACGCCGTGGCCGAATATCTCCCACACCGGCCCCGGCCCAAATCCACCGTGGGCCTGCTGCGTAACCTGCGCCAACGCGACGGCCGCTGGTACTGGCACTGGGATACGGGCATTCTCGGCGACAAAGCCGCCGACCCCGACGAGATGGCCCGCACGCTCGACGGCGCGGCCCGGGCACTCGATATTCCGGTCCTGCTGGTGCGCGGGTTGCAATCGGATGTGGTGAGTGCCGCGGGCGCCGCGGAATTCATGGAGCTGGTGCCGCACGCCGAGCTGGTCGAGATCGGCAATGCGGCCCATACGGCCGCCGGTGACGACAACGACGCGTTCACCGAGGCGGTCGCGAAGTTCGTCATGCGGTCTCGCTGACCGGGCCCGGCGGCGCGATGATCGATCCGGCGCCGCCGGGAACGGTCAGCTCAGCCCGGAATAGTCCGGGGCGCGTTTGGCGAGGAACGCGTCCACCCCTTCACGGCCGGTCGGGCTGCCCGCGGCCGCTCCCATCGCATCGCGTTCGGCGTCCAGCTGCTCGCCGAGGGTCGCGGTGGCGGAGCGGCTCAGCAGGGCCCGGATCGAGGCGTAGCTCGCGCGTGGCCCGCGCGCCAGGGTGCGGGCCAGTTCGCGGGCGTCGTCGCGGACTGCCTCGTCGCTGTCGGCGATACGCGCCAGGATCCCGAGGCGCTGGGCCTCCGCGGCATCGAGTACGGCGTCGGTCAGCAGGATCTCGCGGGCTTTGGCCGCCCCCACCAGCCGGGGCAATGTCCACGACATACCGCCGTCGGGGCTGAGGCCGACCCCCGGGTACGCGGGGCGCATCCGGGTGCCCGGACCCCCGATGGCGATATCGGCGGCACAGACCAGGCTCATCCCGGCGCCGGCGGCCCAGCCGTGCACCGCCGCGACCACGGGCACCGGGGCGCCGTCCAGCGCCCGGACGAAAACATGCAGGGTATCGGCGAGTTGGTACAGGTGGGCGGAACGGTTCTGCGCCGCCGCGAAATCGCGCACATCACCACCGGCGCAGAAGTTCGGCCCGGCGCCGGTGAGCAGGACGGCACCGATATCCGATCCCGGGTCGGCCAGGGCGGCGGTGCCCGCCGCGACCCCGGCGAAATCCAGGGAGGTGCCCTTGGCTGCGGTGGACAGGGTGATCTCCAGGACCCCGTCATCGATGCGGACGTATTCGGTTTCGGTGCTCATGGCCGCGACATTACTGCGCGCGGTCGCACCGTCATATCGTCGACGGCCGCACCATCCGGATCTCGGTGGCCGTGGCGAAACGTTCGGCTCGGGCGGTGCCGTCGGGGACGAAGCCGTATTTGGTGTAGAAGGCACGGGCTCGGGGATTGTCCGCGAAGACCCACAGCGAGCACGAGCGCTCCGGTTCGAATACCGCGGCCAGCAGAGCCTGGGCCAGCCCGCTGCCGTACCACTCGGCGCGGACGTACATGGCCTGTAGTTCCCGCTCGGCGACCGGGGGATCGTCGCGGGGCGGGCCGTAATGGGTGAACCCGGCGATATCGGACCCCGATTCCGCGACCAGGATTCGCCCGGAATGTTTGCCGGCGATGTGCTCCCAGTTCGCGGCGCGCCGGTCGAGATCGAAGGCGGCCAGCACATGGTCGGGAACCAGACCCCGGTAGGCCTCACGCCAGCAGGCGATATGACAGACGGCCAGGGCGCGGGCATGGTCGGGTCGGAGTGCGGTGAGTGTCCAGGGGGCGTCCGCGCTGCGCGGCGCGCCGGCGTCGCTGTTCGTCCGGTGCTCCTCCCGACACCGTCAGACCCGGCAACTCGAGACTCGACTGCGCCAGGTTCTGGAAGATCAGGCTTACCTGGAACAAGGGGTGACGGGCGGTCGAGCG
>JBFARE010000009.1:0-202964 GCA_040674215.1 Nocardia sp. NPDC050193
GCCGTATCCACCGACAGGGTCGGGCCCTTGAAACCGAAGGTGTAGGACACCCGGCCCGACAGGACACAGCTGGCCGCGCCCAGATAGGCGTGCCCCTCGGTCTCCGCGGAGATGTTCGCCGACCCGACCCGCGGACCGTAGTACTGGTGGATCACCCCGGCGAACACTCCGGTGTCGCCGCCGCGCAACGACGCCGGATCGATTCCGGCGTCCTCCAGCGCCTCCCACGACGCCTCCAGCATCAGCCGCTGCTGCGGATCCATCGCCGCGGCCTCGCGCGGGCCGATCCCGAAGAAGGCCGCGTCGAATTCTCCGACGGCGTCGAGGAAACCGCCTTCCCGCGTGTACACGGTGCCCGGCACATCCGGGTCCGGGTCGAACAGGCGCTCCAGATCCCAGCCCCGGTCCGTGGGATAGTCGCCCACCGCGTCGACCCCGCCCGCGGTCAGCTCCCACAGCTGTTCGGGCGTGCGCACACCGCCGGGGTAGCGGCACGCCATACCGACGATCGCGATCGGTTCCCGCGACCGGTCGGTGAGCTCGCGCAACTGCTGTTTGGTGTCGTAGAGCTCTTTCGCGGTCTTCTTGAGGTACCGGCGTAGCTCGTCGTTGTCGGCCATCGGGGTGGAGCTCCTGATCGTGCTGGTCAGCTGAGGTTGTCGATGAAGTCGAACAGCTCGCGGTCGTCCGCAGCGTCGAGGTTTTCCGCGGCGGCGGCGCCCGGATCGAACTCGCCGGGGGCGGTGCCCTCGAGTTCGCGCAACAGTGCGGTCAACCGGTTCGCCAGACCGGTCCGGTCCGCGGGCGAGAGATCGGCCGCCGCGCAACTGTCCGCCAGCGAGTCGATCTCGGCCGTGAGCCGCTGGACCGGGTCCTCGTCCGGGGCGATCTCCCCGCGCAGGAAGCCCGCCAGCGCTTCCGGGGTCGGGTAGTCGAATACGGCGGTCGCCGGTACCTGGGTGCCGATCGCGGTGCGCAACCGGTTGCGGAACTCCATCACGCCGAGCGAATCGAACCCGATCTCGCTGAACGGCTGATCCGGTGCGGTCGCTTCGGCGCTGCTGTGCCCGAGTACCGCGGCCGCCTGCACCCGGATCACCTCGAGGAGGATCCGTTCCTGTTCCGCGGCCGGCCGGCCGGCCAGCTGCGCCGCGAGATCCGGCGGCTGGCCCGCCCCCTCCACTACGCGGCGCCGCGCCGGCCGGAGGAGCCCGCGCATGACCGCCCGCACCGCGGCGGGATCCTGCGCACCCAGCGCGTCACGGTCGATACGCACCGCGGCGTACACCGGGCCACCGGCCGCGAGTGCCGCGTCCAGCATCGCGATACCCTCCGCGGCGCCGATCGGGGTGAGGCCCTCCCGGCGCAAGCGCGCGAGCTCGGCCGCGCCGAGGGCCGCGGTCATCCCGCTGCCCTGCTGCCACGGCCCCCACACCAGTGAGGTCGCGGGCAGCCCGAGCAGATGACGGTGCCGGGCCAGCGCGTCGAGGAACATATTGGCCGCGGCGTAGTTCGCCTGGCCCGGATTGCCGATCACGCCGGCGATCGAGGAGTAGAGCACGAACGCCGACAGATCCAGATCCGCCGTGGCCCGGTGCAGGTTCCACGCGGCGTCCACCTTCGGCGCCAGGACCGTCGCGAACTGCTCCGGTGTCATCCCGGTGAGCAGGCCGTCGGCGAGAACACCGGCGGCGTGCACCACCGCGGTCAGCGGATGCGCGGCCGGTACGGCCGCCAGGACCGCGTCGAGAGCGGCGCGGTCGGCCGCATCGCAGGCGACCACCTCCACCTCCGCACCGAGCGCGGTCAGTTCGGCGGTGAGTTCGGCAGCGCCGGGAGCGTCCGGGCCGCGCCGGCCCGCCAGCACCAGCCTGCGCACACCGTGCGCGGTGACCAGGTGCCGCGCGGCGATCGCGCCCAGCCCGCCGGTTCCGCCGGTGATCAGCACCGTGCCACCGGGCCGCAGCGGCGTGGGTACGGTCAGCACGTTCTTACCGATATGCCGGGCCTGACCGAGATACCGGTAGGCCTCCGGCGCCCGCCGCAGATCCCACGCCGTGATCCGGGCCGGCGACAGCGCACCCGCCTCGAAGAGTTCCACGAGCGTGGCGAGGATTTCGCCGAGCCGGTCCGGGCCGACCTCCATCAGCATGAAGCTGTAGTAGTCCACGCCGGGATGTGCGGCCGCCACGATCTCCGGATCACGGCGGTCGAGCATGCCCATCTCCACGAACCGGCCACCGCGCGGCAGCAGCCGCAGTGAGGCGTCGACGAATTCACCGGCCAGCGAATCGAGCACGATATCCACCCCACGCCCGTCGGTGGCGGCCAGGAACTTGTGCTCGAAGTCGAGGGTCCGCGAATCACCGATGGCCGTCTCGTCGAAACCGAGGTCACGCAGCACAGCCCATTTGGACGTACTGGCGGTCACCAGCGTCCGTAACCCCAAATGCCGGGCCAGCTGTATCGCCGCCAGGCCGACACCGCCGGTGGCGGCGTGCAACAGCAGGGTCTCACCGGGCCGCGCCGCGGCCAGATCCACCAGCCCGTAGTAGGCCGTCGCGTAGACGATCGGCACCGCGGCGGCCTGCGCGAACGACCAGCCGCGCGGGATCCGCGCGAGCAGCCGCTGATCGGTGACGGCCGTCGAACCGACGCCCGGGATCAGGCCGAAGACCCGGTCGCCCGGGACGAATCCGGTGACATCGGCGCCGACCTCGAGCACGACACCCGCGCCCTCGCCGCCGATCCGGCCGGCCGGATCCGGATAGGTGCCGAGCGCGATCAGGACATCGCGGAAGTTCAGGCCCACCGCCCGCATCGCGATCCGGACCTGTCCGGGCGCCAGGGGCGCCGGCGGCTCAGGATCATCGATGATGCGGAAGTTGTCCGCCGCCAGGGTGCCTTTGTCGCGCAGGCTCAACGCCCAGGCCCGGGTATCGCCGTCCGGCACCGTGAGCGCCGCCGCGGCGGCGCGCTGTATCCGCGGCACATGCACCGTCGTGCCGCGCACCGCCAGCTGCGGCTCGTCGGCGTGGGCGAAGGCCGTGGCGAGCGCGGGTCGATACCTGGTCCGGTCGTCCACATCGAGCAGCAGGATCCGGTCCGGGTTCTCGCTCTGGGCGGTCCGCAGCAGTCCCCAGCCGGCCGCCGCGGCCGCGTCCACCGGCTCGCCCGGGTGCACGGCCACCGCCCGCTCGGTCACCGCCACCACGAGGCGGTCGGCGGCCAGTAGCCGCTGGAGCCGCGCGCCGAGTTCGACCACCGACTCCCGCACGGCCGCAGGCAGCTCCGCGTTTCCGCGGTCCACCGGATCGACGTGCAGCACGGTCACCTCCCGGCCGGCGACGGTGACGTTCTCCCCGTCGGCCGCATGGGTCCAGGGACCGGGCGTGGGCAGCTCGGCGCGCTCGGGCAGCTCGGCCCAGGCGAACTCGTATCCGGTTCCCGGGGCCGGGCGCCCGGCCCCGAGAGCATCGGCGGCCAGCGGGCGCAGGGTGAGCCCGCCGATCTCGGCCACCACCATGCCCGCGGAGTCGGTGAGGGTCAGCGCGACCCGCTCCCCACCCGGCGCAGCACCGGCGACCGCGGCACGGACCCGCAGTGTCGCCGCTCCCGTGGCATACAGCGCGACGTTCTCCCAGAGGAAGGGAACCACGACCGCACCGTCCCCGGCGGCGGGCGCCAGGCCCCCGGCCAGGATCGAATGCAGGGCGGCATCCAGCAGCGCGGGATGCAACGCGAAATCGGCCGTCTGCACCGGTTCCGGCAGCTCGACCTCGGCGAACACCTCGTCACCGCGCCGCCACAGCGCGTTCAGCCCACGAAATGCCGGACCGTACCCGTAGCCTCGGCCGCCCAGATCCGCGTACGCGTCCCCGATATCCACCGCGGTCGCGCCCGGCGGTGGCCAGCTCGCCAGCTCCGCGTCGAAGGTTCCGGCGGCACCCGCGGCGACCACCGTGGCGACCGCGTGCCGGAGCCACTGATCGTCGCCGGCGGTCGCGTCCTCGGCGCCGGAGCGCGAATAGACCGATACCGTCCGCGTCCCACCGTCGTCCGGGCCGGACGCGACGACCCGCAGCGTCACGGCCCCGGTCTCCGGGATCGGCAGCGGCGCTTCGATCACCAGCTCGGCCAGCCGCGGGCATTCGACCAGGGCACCCGCATGCAGCGCCATTTCCACCAGCGCGGCACCGGGCAACAGCACCACCCCCGCGACCGTGTGATCGGCCAGCCACGGCTGACCGGGCCGGGTCAACCGGCCGGTGAACACCACCTCGGCCGAATCCGGTAGCCGCACCAGCGCACCCAGCAGCGGATGGCCCGGATCGGCCATCCCCGCCTGCGACACATCGCGGACCGCGGCCGCCCGGGCCCAGTAGCGCCGATGCTGGAACGCGTAGGCCGGCAGCTCCACCCGGCCGCCGGGCAGCCCGGCGAACAGCGGCGTCCAGTCCACCCCGAGGCCGCCGGTATGTGCCCAGGCCAGCGCCGAGACGAACCGCGTCACCTCCGATTCGCCCCGCCGGGCGCCCGCGACCACCAGCGATCCCGCCTCGATCTCCGGGGTGTCGGCCAGCGACTGCCGGACCATAGCCGTCAGGACCGCGTCGGGGCCGACCTCCACGAACCGGCGGGCACCGGACCCGGCCGCGGTCGCGATCCCGGGCGCGAACCGCACACAGCCGCGGATCTGATCCGCCCAGTACCGCGCATCACGGAGTTCACCGGTGACCGCGGTCGCCGAGAGGTTGGACACGATCGGCAAATCCGGTTCCCGGAAGGCCGCCGCCGCCGCGGCCGCTTCGAACTCGCCGAGTACCGGTTCCATCAGTGCCGAATGGAAGGCGTGACTCACCCGCAGCCGGGAGGTCCGCACACCGGCCGTCACGAATTCGGCTTCGATCGCCTCGATACCGGACAGCTCACCGGACAGCACCACCGCGGCCGGACCGTTCACCGCGGCCACCGACACCCGGTCGCCGTATTCGGCGACGGCCGCCCGCGCCGCGGCCTCGGTCACCGCGGCCGCGAGCATGGCGCCGCCCTCGGGGAGCGCGCCCATCAACCGGCCCCGCGCCGCCACCAGCGCACACGCCTCCGGCAGCGACCAGAGACCGGACACGTAGGCGGCCGCCAGTTCACCGATACTGTGGCCGATCAGGAGATCCGGTGTCACCCCGAACGTTTCCAGCAGCCGTACCATCGCCACTTCGAAGGCGAACAGGGCCGCCTGGGTCCATTCCGTCCGGTCGAGTACACCGTCGGGATCGGTGAACATCACCTCCCGCAACGACCGGCCGAGCAGCGAATCGAACTCCGCGCACACCTCGTCCAACGCCGCCGCGAACACCGGGAACACCGCGTACAGCTCCCGGCCCATCCCCACCCGCTGCGCCCCCTGACCGGTGAACAGAAACGCCGTCTGCCCCGGCACGGAGGAGCCCTCGATCGCACCCGGGGCGCCGGCGGCCACCTGCGCGAGCCCGGCCGTCAGCTCGTCGCGATCCCGCCCGACCACCACCGCGCGCCGGTCGAGCACCGCCCGCGAACCGGCCAGCGACCGGGCCACCGACCGGATATCCACCTCCGGGTGGGTCTCCACCCAGATCAGGAGTCGCTGCGCCTGGGCCCGCAGGGCTGGTTCCGATTTCGCCGAGAGCACCCACGGCACCGCCGAGATCTCGGGCAGCTCATCCGCGGGCGGCTCGGCCACCGCGGCCGGGGCGGGGGCCTCCTCGAGGATCACGTGCGCATTGGTTCCGCTGATCCCGAACGACGAGATACCGGCGCGGCGCACCCGCCCGTTCGCCGGCCACGGTCGTGGCTCGGTCAGCAGCCGGACCGCGCCGGCCGACCAATCCACATGGGGGCTCGGCTCGTCCGCGTGCAGGGTCCGAGGCAGCGTCTCGTGCCGCAGCGCCTGCACCATCTTGATCACCCCGCCGACGCCGGACGCGGCCTGGGTGTGCCCGATATTCGATTTGAGCGCGCCCAGGCGCAACGGCTCGCCCGCACGGTCGCGGCCGTAGGCGGCCAGTAGCGCGTGGGCTTCGATCGGATCGCCGAGCGCGGTCCCGGTACCGTGCGCCTCCACGACGTCGATATCGGCGGGCCGCACCCCGGCATTCGCCAGCGCCGCCGCGATCACCCGCTCCTGGGAAGGGCCGTTGGGCGCGGTCAGACCGTTGCTGGCACCGTCCTGGTTGATGGCGCTGCCCCGGACCACCGCCAGGACCTCGTGGCCGAGCCGCCGGGCATCGGACAACCGCTCCACCACCAGGACTGCCGCACCCTCGGACCAGGCCACCCCGTCGGCGGCCGCGGAGAAGGATTTGCACCGCCCGTCCCGGGCCAGCCCCCGCTGCCGTGAGAACTCCTGGAACACCATCGGTGTGGCCATCACCGTCGCCCCGCCCACCAGCGCCAGCGAGCTCTCCCCCTGCCGCAGCGCCCGGCAGGCCAGATGCAGTGCGACCAGTGAGGACGAACAGGCGGTGTCCACCGTGATGGCGGGGCCCTCCAGGCCCAGCGCGTAGGCCACCCGCCCGGACACCACACTGCCGACCGCGCCGGTGACCACATAGCCCTCGACCTCGGGTCCGGCCTGCCGGGTGACGGTCTCGTAGTCCTGGTACATCACGCCGGTGTAGACCCCGGTATCGCTGCCGCGCAGCGATACCGGGTCCAGACCCGCGTGCTCGAGCGCCTCCCACGACACCTCGAGCAGCAGTCGCTGCTGCGGATCCATCGCCGCGGCCTCGCGCGGACCGATCCCGAAGAAGCCCGCGTCGAATTCGGCGGCGTCGTAGAGGAATCCGCCGCGCCGCGCGTACACGGTCCCGGGTTTGCCCGGGTCCGGATCGAACAGCCGCTCCAGATCCCAACCGCGATCCGCCGGGAAATCACCGGTGGCGTCGCCCCCGGCGGCCACCAGATCCCATAGATCCGCCGCCGAACCCACTCCGCCCGGGAATCGGCACGCCATCCCCACGATCGCGATCGGCTCGTCCACCGGCACCGGCCGCGCCGGCTCGGCGCGCCGCGTCGCGGCCGTACCAGGTGCGGGCGGTTCGATCCGGGAGAGGACGAAGCGCGCCACCGCGGCGGGCGTCGGATGATCGAACACCAGGGTCGACGGCAAGGACACACCCGTGACCTCGGCCAGCCGGTTACGGAACTCCACCCCGCCCAGCGAATCGAATCCGATCTCGTCGAAACGCTGTTGGGCCCCGATCTCGGCGGCCGACGCGTGCCCGAGCACCGCGGCCGCCTGCGCGAGCACCACATCCAGTACCGGCGCCGACCGCCGCGCCGGCGGCAGCACGGCCAACCGGGCGCCCAGCGCGCCGGTCGCCGCGCCGGTTCGCGCCGCCCGGCGCGCGTATCCGCGCAGTACGGTGGGCAACGCACCCGGATCCGTCCGGCGCCGCGGCACATTCGGGTCGAAGGCCAGCGGGACGAGCCGCGCTTCGGGACGCGCGGCGGCCAGGTCGAACAACCGGACCCCCTCGGCCGCGCCGAGCTGCTCCAGCCCCATCCGGCGCCACCGCGCCACCGCGACCCGGTCGAGCGCACCGGTCATCCCGCTGCCCTGATCCCACGGCCCCCAGGCCAGCGACACCCCGGCCAGCCCCGCCGACCGGCGACGCTGCGCCAGCGCGTCCAGGTAACCGTTGGCCGCGGCATAGTTGCCCTGGCCCGCCGAGCCGATCACCCCGGCCACCGACGAGAAGAGTACGAACGCCGAGATCTTCCGGTCCCGGGTCGCTTCGTCCAGATTCCGGGCGCCGTCCACCTTGGGCGCCAGCACCCGCTCCACCTGCGCCTGGGTCAACGTGCCGACGGTTCCGTCCGCCAGCACCCCGGCCGTGTGGACGACCGCCAGCGGCTGCCCGGGATCGATCCCGTCGACCAGTTCCCGCACCGCGGCACGATCGGTGACATCACAGGCGACGACCCGCACCCGCGCCCCGGACCGCTCCAGTTCCATCACCAGTTCGGTGGTCCCCTCGGCCGCCGGCCCGCGCCGGGAGGTCAGCACCAGCCGGCGCACCCCGTGCGCGGTGACCAGATGGCGGGCGAACAGCGCGCCCAGACCGCCGGTCCCGCCGGTGATCAGCACGGTCGCCTCCGCGAACCGGGCCGGTTCCGCACTCGTTCCGGAAACACCGCTCCGGGTGAGCCGCGGGATCAGCACCTCGGCACCGCGCAGCGCGATCTCCGGTTCGCCGCTGCCCAGGGCCACGCGGATGCGGCCGAGGTCCACCGGGACGTCCGGCTCCGCGTCGACCAGTACGAACCGTTGCGGGTTCTCCGCCTGCGCCGAACGCACCAGCCCCCGGAGCGCGGCGGCCGCGGGGTCGGCGACCTCACCGGGCAGTCCCGCACCGCCGCTGGTGAGCACGACGAGCCGGCTGCCGGCGACGGCGCTCTCGGCGAGCCAGGACCGCAGCACGGCGAGGGTCGCGTGCACCCGGGCCCGCACCCGCTCCGGTTCCCCGGCCCGGTCGTGGGCCACCGGTTCGGCGGCCTGCCACACCACCGCGTCCGGGATCGCTTCCGCCGAGGCGAGCGCGGCCACCGAGGCCCAGCTCTCCTCGACCCCGGCCACCGTCGTGTCCGCGAGCACCGCTACCGATACCGGTGCGGCGGCCGCGGCGGCCGGTTCCCAGGTCACCTCGTACAGTTCGGCACCACCGGTCGCGCCGGTCCCGAGCGAGGCCGCGGCGACCGACCGCAACGTCACCGCGGCGGCCGTGACCACCGGTGTGTTCCGCGCGTCCGACAGGGTCAGCGTGATCCGCCGCTCGCCGGCCGCGGCCTCGATCGCCCGCAGCCGGACCCGCGCCGCGGCGGCGCCGGAACTGTGCAGTTCGACGGTGTCCCACGAGTAGGGCACCAGGATCTCGCCGGGGTCCGCGAGTTCGACCGCCCCGCCGAGGAGCACCGCGTGCAGGGCCGCGTCCAGCAGCGCCGGATGCACGCCGTAGCGGGCCGCGGAGTGCGCCGCCGGATCGGGTAGCGCCAGGTCGGCGAATAGTTCGTCGCCGCGGCGCCACAGCGCGGTCAGCCCGCGGAACTGCGGCCCGTAACCGTAACCGCGGTCGGCGAGTTCGGGGTATCCGTCCTCGACCGCGACCGGCTGCGCGCCGGTCGGCGGCCAGCTCTCCGTGGAGGGCACCGGGTCGACCGGCACCGCGGGCTCCGCGACCAGCGTGCCCGTCGCGTGCCGGACCCATTCGGCGGGTTCGGCGGAACCGGAACGCTGGGGCCGGGAATGCACCGATACCGCCCGCGCGCCCCGGGCGTCGGGTTCACCCGCGCGCACCCGCAGTTCCACCGCGCCCCGCGCCGGCAGGGTCAGCGGCGCGGTGACCACCAGTTCGGACAGCCGCGGGCTGCCGGTCAGCGCGCCGAGGTGCAGCGCCCATTCCACGAACGCGGTGCCCGGGACCAGGACGGCACCACCGATGACGTGGTCGGCCAGCCAGGGCTGCGCCGACAGCGACAACCGGCCGGTCAGCACCACTCCCTCGGTATCGGGCAGCCAGACCGCCGCACCCAGCAGCGGATGGCCGGCTTCGGCGAGCCCGGAGGCCACCACATCGCCGGAAGCCCCGGGGGTCAGCCAGTACCGGCGGTGTTCGAACGCGTAGGTGGGCAGCGGGACCCGTCCGGGTGCCGCGCCCGCGAACAGCGGGCGCCAGTCCACTTCCGCGCCCGCCGTGTGCAGCCGGGCCAGCGCCGCCACCAGCTGGGTCACCTCATCGGCCGAGCGGCGGACCGCGGCGGTCACCGCGACCTCCGGTCCGGCGGCCGCACTCTCGGCCAGGCAGCCGCGGACCATGGCCGCCAGGACCGCGTCCGGACCCACTTCGACGAAGCGGCGGACCCCCTGGGCGACAGCTGTCGCCACCCCGGGCGCGAAACGGACGCAGCCGCGCACCTGGCGCACCCAGTACTCGGGGTCGGTCACCGCGTCACCCGCCGGTTCACCGGTCAGATCGGACACGATCGGCAGCAGCGGCGGCCGGTAGGTCACCTCCTCGGCCACCGCACGGAACTCGGCCAGCATCGGATCCATACGCGCCGAATGGAACGCGTGACTCACCCGTAACCGGTTGGTCCGCACCCCAGCCTCGGCGAGCTCGCGTTCGATCTCCGCGATTGCCTCGGTATCACCGGACAGCACGGTCGACGACGGATCGTTGAGCGCGGCCACGGTGACACGGTCGGCGCGATGCGCGATCGCGTGCACGGCAGCCGCCTCGCCGACCGCGACCGCCAGCATCGCCCCGCCCGCCGGCAACGCGCCCATGAGCCGCCCGCGCGCCGCGACCAGCGCGCACGCGTCCGGCAGCGACCAGACTCCGGCTACATAGGCGGCGGCGAGTTCGCCGATCGAATGCCCGATCAGCAGATCCGGTGTCACCCCGAACGATTCGAGCAGCCGGAAGAGCGCGACCTCGAAGGCGAACAGGGCGGGCTGGGTGAATTCGGTGCGGTTCAGCGTGCCGTCGGGGTCGGTGAACATCAGCTCCCGCAGGGAGCGTCCGAGCAGCGGATCGAACTGCGCGCAGGTCTCGTCCAGCGCCGTGGCGAACACCGGGAAGGCACGGTGCAGCCGCGCGCCCATACCGGCGCGTTGTGCTCCCTGGCCGGTGAAGAGGAACGCGGTACCGCCGGATACGGCCTGTCCCGTCACGATCCCGGCCGGATCGGAACCGGCGGCGAGCTCGGCCAGCAGCGAAACCAGCTCTTCCCGCTCGGTGCCGAGCACCGCGGCCCGGTAGGGGAACCGGGCACGGGTCTCGACCAGGGCGCGAGCGACGGCGGCCGGTTCGGTGCCGGGCCGCTCACTCAGCCACCGCCGCAACCGCTGCGCCTGGGCCCGCAGTGCCTCCGGCGTTTTCGCCGAGATCAGCAGCGGGAGCGGACCGGCGGTGGCCACGGGCTCCGCGTCGGCAGGCGCCGTGGCGGCAGGTGCCTCCTCGAGGATCGCGTGGGCATTGGTGCCGCTGATCCCGAACGACGAGACACCGGCGCGGCGGATCCGCTCCCCGGCCGGCCAGGGTTCGGCGGCGGTCAGCAGCCGCACCGATCCCGCGGACCAGTCCACATGCGGGCTGGGCGCGTCCACGTGCAGGGTGCGCGGCAGTGTCTCGTGCCGCAGTGCCGCCACCATCTTGATCACGCCGCCGATACCGGCCGCCGCGACGGCGTGACCGATATTCGATTTCAGCGAACCTATCCGCAAGGGCTCGTCGCGACCGGATCCGTAGGCCGCGATCAGGGCCTGCGCCTCGATCGGATCACCCAGCGCCGTCCCCGTACCGTGCGCCTCCACCGCATCCACATCCGAGGGCACCAACCCCGCGTCCGCCAACGCCGCCGCGATCACCCGCTCCTGCGACGGACCGTTCGGCGCCGTCAAACCATTACTCGCCCCGTCCTGATTCACCGCCGTACCACGCACCACGGCCAAAATGTTGTGCCCGTTGCGCCGCGCATCGGACAGGCGCTCCAGCACCAGCACACCGACACCCTCGGACCAGGCGACACCGTCGGCCGCCGCCGCGAACGCCTTACAGCGCCCATCCGGCGCCAGCCCACGCTGCCGCGCGAAATCCACGAACAGGCCGGGACCCGCCGTAACACTCACCCCACCCGCCAGCGCCAGCGAGGTCTCGCCGCGACGCAGAGCCTGACCGGCCAGATGCAGCGCGACCAACGAGGACGAACACGCGGTGTCCACCGTGACCGCGGGACCTTCCAACCCGAATAGGTAGGCGACCCGACCCGATATCACGCTGTGCGAGGTGCCGGTGAGCCGGAAACCCTCGTATTCGCCGGTCACCGCGCGCTGGTACCCGGAGGACGAGGCACCCACATAGACACCGGCATCGGTACCGCGCAGCACGCGGGGATCGATACCGGCGTCCTCCAGGGCTTCCCAGGAGGCCTCCAGCATCAGCCGCTGCTGCGGATCCATCGCGGCCGCCTCGCGGGGGCCGATCCCGAAGAAACCCGCATCGAAATCGGCTACGCCGCCGAGGAATCCGCCCTCGCGCGTGTACACGGTGCCCGGCCGGTCCGGATCCGGATCGAACAGCCGGTCCAGATCCCAGCCGCGGTCGGTGGGGAACGGCGTGATCGCGTCGCGACCCGCGGCGACAAGCTCCCACAGGCCCTCGGCCGAGGCCACGCCACCCGGGAACCGGCAGCCGATCCCGACGATGGCGATCGGCTCCTCGGACCGCTGCCGGGTCGCGGCCCGGCGCGTGGCCGGGGCCACGCCCTCCAGGCGGGCGCGCAGCAGCCGGGCCACCGCGAGCGGGGTCGGGTGGTCGAAGATCAGTGTCGCGGGCAGCGCCGCCCCGGTCGCCCCGACCAGGCGGTTACGCAACTGCTGCCCGCTCAGCGAATCGAACCCGAACGCGGTGAAAGGCCGTTCGGGCTGGATATCACCGGCGGAGTCGTGGCCGAGGATCGCGGCCGCCTGCTCCGCCACAACCGCCAGGACCAGGGCCTCCCGTTCCCGTTCGGGCACGGCGGCCAACCGGGACGCGAGCGGGCTGTCCGGCACCGAGGGTGCCCCGGGTTCGACCTCGGCCGGATCCGGCTCCGCGACGGAGTTGTCCGCGATCGTGGCCGAGATCGTCTGTGGCACCGCGGTGATGGCAGGGGTCCAGCACGGGCGCCGCTGAAAGGCGTACACGGGCAATTCCACCCGGCGGAACGACCGCGCGTCCGGCACCGGCGCGACCTCGAACCCGGCGCAGTGGGCCTGCGCCAACGCGGCGGCGAACCGGTCGGGTCCGCCGTGGTCGCGGCGCAGGGTGCCCAGTACCGCGACCCGCTCGGCCCGGCCCGCGGCGTCCGCGCTCGCTTCGATCGCGGAGACCAGGACCGGATGCGGACCGACCTCGACGAACGCATTCAGCTCCGCGGCCAGCAACGCTTCGATCGCGTCGGCGAAACGCACCTCCTCGCGCAGCCCCCGATACCAGTACTGCGCGTCCAGGCCCGCCGTGTCCACGAATTCGGCGCGTACCGTCGAGAAAAACGGCACCGAACCGGATACCGGCCGCACCGGCGCCAGGTCGGCGAGCACCCGGTCCCGGATCTGTTCCACCGCGGCCGAATGCGACGCGTAGTCCACCGGGATCCGTTTGGCCCAGATACCGTCCGCGGCGCAGGCGTCCAGGAATTCGTCGAGCGCGTCGGCGGCACCGGAGACCACGGTCCGGCCCGGTCCGTTCACCGCCGCCACCGACAGCCGGCCGCCGAATGCCGCCAGCCGCCGCGCCGCCTCCGGCGCGGCCGCCCCGACCGAGGCCATACCGCCCGAACCCGCGAGTACCTCCGCGACGGCCCGGGAACGCAACGCCACCACGCGGGCCCCGTCGGCCAGGGACAGACCGCCCGCCACGACCGCCGCGGCGATCTCACCCTGGGAATGGCCGACGACCGCCGCCGGCTGCACACCGGCGGCCTGCCACATCCGCGCCAGTGACACCAGCATCGCGAACAGCGCCGGCTGGACGACGTCCACCCGCTCCAGCGACGCGGCACCCGGGGTGCCGCGCAGCACCGCGGTCAGCGACCAGTCGAGGTAGGGCGCGAGCGCCGCCTCGCATTCCGCGATGGACTCGGCGAAAACCGGGTTCGCGGCCAGCAGTTCGGCGCCCATGCCCGGCCACTGGCCGCCCTGCCCCGGGAACACGAACACCGCGCGCCGGACGGCAGCACGGCCGGTCGCCACCTCGGGACCGCCGGGTACCGATTCGGGCACCGGCTCGAGCAGCGCGGCCAGCCCGGCGCGCATCCGCTCGGTGTCGTATCCCACCACCGCGGCCCGCCATTCCAGCGGAGTCCGGGTACGCAGGAGCGACTGCGCGAGATCGGTGGCCTCGATATCGGGTCGCCCGGCCAGCCACTCCCGCAGCCGTACCGCCTGCTCTCGCAGCGCCGCCGGATTGTGCCCGGACAGCACCCAGGTCACCGGCGGTTCCGCGCTATCCAGCACTTCGGACGTCGCGGCCGGGGCTTCCTCCAGCACGACATGCGCGTTGGTGCCGCCCATCCCGAACGACGACACCCCCGCCCGCCGCAGGGCGGTCGCACCGGCCGCCGCCGGCCACGGCTCGGTGCCGGTCGGTACGCGCAACCCGAGTTCCGCGAGCGCGATCCGCGGATTCGGGGACGCGAAGTTCAGGCTGGGCGCTAGTTCGCGGTGCCACAGGCACAGCGCGGTTTTGATCAGCCCGGCGATCCCGGCGGCGCTGTCCAGATGCCCGATATTGGTTTTCACCGATCCGACCGACAGCCGGGCGCCGCCGATCCGGCCGGTCCCGTAGATCTCGCCGAGCGCCGCGGCCTCCACCGGATCGCCCGCCGGTGTTCCGGTGCCGTGCAGTTCGACATAGTCCACGGTCCCCGGTTCCACCGCCGCGGCCGCGAGCGCGTCCCGCAGCACCGCCACCTGGGCCGCCGCGCTCGGTGCGCTCAGCACCCGCCGCTCGTTACCGCTGTTCACCGCGCTGCCGCGGATCACCGCGTAGACCCGGTCGCCGTCCGCGACGGCCCGGGCCAGTGGTTTGAGCACCACCATGCCGCCGCCCTCACCCCGTACGGTGCCGTCGGCGCGGCTGTCGAAGGTGAAGCATTTCCCCGACGGCGAATGTGCGCCGAACTGTTCGTAGCGGGCACCGCTCAGCGGTGACAGGATGAGATTGAGTCCACCCGCCAGCGCCACCTCCGATTCGCCGGCGCGCAGTGACTCACAGGCCAGGTGCACGGCGACCAGGGACGAGGACTGTCCGCTGTCGACCACGAGACTCGGGCCGGTGAACCCGTAATGGTTGGAGATCCGGTTGGCGGTGACACCGCGCCCGACCCCCGGCAGCGAATACCGTCCCACTCCCGCGATCCCCTGCGCGGCCACCAGCTCGGCGAAATCGGTGCCCGATCCGGCCAGGAACACACCGGCCCGGCCGCCGTCGCGATCCCGGTATCCCGCGTCTTCCAATGCCTCCCAGCTCAGTTCGAGACCGAGCAGCTGCTGCGGATCGATCGCGCGCGCCTCGTTGGGCGAGACCCCGAAGAATCCGGCGTCGAACTCCGAGGCCGAATCGAGGAAGCCGGCCGTTTCGTCGATGCCCGCGCGGTCGGCGGGCGCCGCACCGATGGCATCGCGCCCTTCGCGCAGCAGCCGCCAGAACGCGTCCAGGTCGGCGGCGCCGGGCATCCGGCACGCCATACCGACAATGGCGATCTCATTCGCCGACTCGACCATGGGATTTCCTCAATCTTGCCGATTTCGCTGAAAAGCATTGTGGGGTGGTGGAAGTGACCGGTCCGGACGTCGGCGGACCGGTCGGCGCCGCTCAGGAGGGCGGCTCCCCGGCGGCCGCGCCGAGCGAGCCCAGCCACTGCCGCATCCGTTCGGCCACCACCGGTATCGCGTCGTCGATGACGGTGAGATGGTCGGCCGGAATCTCGACGGTCTCGCCACGGTGCTGCCACTGTGGAACCGGTTCGGGCAGTTCGAGGCCCGGCATAGTGGTGGTGGCCCGCAGCAGCAGCGTCGGGGCGGAGATCGGCCGCGCGGGCCGGCTGCCGTAGACCCGCGCGTAGCCGGCCATCACCACCAGCGAGCGGTCGTCCACAGCGATCAGCTCGTGGCCGCTGTCGAGGGCCAGGCCGAGGGCGCTGGCGAAGACCGCGCGGTTACCGGCTTCGTCGTCGGGTGAATAGGTGTCGATCATCGCGACACCCAGCGCCGGACGCCCCCGTTCGGCGAGCCGGCCGGCGAGCCCGTGCGCGAGTGCGCCGCCGATGGAGTACCCGGCCAGGACGAAGGCGCCGTCGCCGACCGTGTCCAACGTGACCTCGGCGAGCCGATCGAGCAGACCGTCCCAGGTCGCGGGCAGCGACTCCCCCGGCCGGGTCCCGGGCAGCCACAGCGCGTGCATACCGGATCCGGCACCCAGCTCCCGGGCCAGTTTCCCGAACTGGTGCGGCCCGTTGCCGATCAGGAAGGACGGCACACAGATCACCGTCGGTCCGGTGCCGCCGCGGGCCAGCAGCAGCGGCTTACCGATATCCCCCGGTTCGGCCGGCCGGTCGAACGCCACGGTCAGCTCCGCACTCTGGATCAGCAGCGGCAGTACCTCGTCCACGGCCCCGCGCCGATGGGCCGCCACAACGAGGTCGGTGAGGCTGCCCCGCGGACCCGAGGTCGCGGCGGGCGCCGCCGGTTCCGGCCCGGCGGCGGCCAGCCGCGCGCTCAGCATCTCGGCGACCGCCGCGGCGGTGGGATATTCGAACACCAGCGTCGACGGCAGGGGCAGCCCGGTGATCGCGGCGAGCCGGTTGCGGAACTCAACCCCGCCCAGCGAATCGAAACCCAGTTCGGCGAACAGCGCGTCGGGGTCCACCTCCGCGGCCGAACTGTGTCCGAGCACCAGGGCGGCCAGCGACCGGATCTCGTGCAGGACGAGCTCGTAGTGTTCGTTCTCGGGTGCCGCCGCGAGCCGCTGGGTCAGCGACCCGGTATCCGGGGCCGGCGCGGCGGCCGGGGCCCGCACCAGATCACGCAGAACCGGCGGCAGCATCCCCGAACGCGCGAGCGCGGTGAGTGCCTCGGTATCGAGCAGTGCGGTGAGCGTCAGCGGGTGCGTGCCGGCGAGGGCCCGGTCGAAGAGGGCGAGACCCGTCTCCGCGCCGAGGGGTATCAGGCCGAGCCGGGTGCGGATCTGGCGCACCATGTGCTCGGCCCCCGCCTCGCCCAGCCCGGCCGCCATCCCGATGGTCCACAGCCCCCAGGCCAGGGTGTGCGCCGGCAGTCCGGCTTCGCGGCGCTGCCGGGCGAGGGCATCGAGATAACGGTTCGCGGCCGCGTAGTTGCCCTGCCCCTGTCCGCCGAGCAGCGGCGCGGCCGAGGAGAACATCACGAACGCCGCCAGGTCGTGGTCGCGGGTGAGTTCGTGCAGGTTCAGCGCCGCATCGATCTTGGGCCGCAGCACCCGGTCCAGCTGGTCCTGGGTCAGTGTGTCGATCGTGGCGTCGTCGATGACACCCGCGCTGTGCACCACAGCGGTCACCGGATTATCGGGGTCGACCGAGTCCAGCAGCGCGGCCAGTGCGGCACGGTCGGCGATATCGCAGGCCGCGACCCGGACGCGGGCACCCGCGGCGGTGAGTTCGGCGGCCAGTTCGCCGGCCCCCGCGGCCGCCGGTCCGCGCCGGGAGACCAGCAGCAGACACCGCACCCCGTGCGCCGCGACCAGATGTCGCGCCACCAGCGCACCCAGTCCCCCGGTACCGCCGGTGATCAGCACGGTCCCGGTACCGAAGGACACCGGCTGCGCGTCCGGCGCGCCGACCCGCACCAGGCGGGGCACCAGCGCGCCGGAATCCCGGACGGCGACGCGGGGTTCGCCGAGGGCGAGGGCATCACGCACCGCGCGGGAGGTCAGCGGGCTCGTCCCGGTGTGGTCGAGTTGGACGATACGTCCCGGATACTCCGCCTGCGCGCACGCCAGCAGCCCCGAGACGGCCGCCGCCGCGGGATCGCAGAACTGTCCGGGTATATCGGCGGCATCGCTGGTCACCGCGACCAGCGTGCGCTCCCGGGTCCGTTCGTCGGCCAGCCAGGCGCGTACCGCCGCCAATGCGGCGCCGACCCGGGCCCGGGCCGCCGCGGCGGTGTCCCCGGACCCGCCGGCCTCGTCGGTGCGCCAGACCACGATCCCGGGAGCGTCGGGCGCCGCGAGCAGCGCGCTCAGGTCCGGGTACGCCTCGGCGTCGCCGGTGACGGATGCCGTGCCCACCGCCGCGAGCCGGCCCGGCGGTTCGACGGCCGGAGCGGGGGCCGGGGTCCAGGCGAGCGTGTAGAGCGGCTCGGTACCGGCCCGGGACCGGTGCAGCATCCGGGTGTCGACCGGCCGGGCCAGCACCGATTCGATTGTGATCACCGGATTCCCGGCGATATCCACCGCCTCGACGCGCACCGAGTCGGTATCGACCAGCCCGACGCGCACGCGCACCGCGCCGGCCGCGGGCCGGGACAGCCGCACCCCGGCGTAGGAGAAGGGCAGCGGCACCTTCCCGGCGGCGGTATCGGCGAGCCGGTCCAGGGCGGGATGGAAGGTGGCGTCCAGCAGCGCCGGGTGGATGCGGAACGGCTGCCCGTCGAGACCTTCGGGCAGTCGCAGTTCCGCGTATACCTCGGCGCCGGAGGTCCATGCCGCCCGGACATCCTGGAAGGCGGGGCCGTAACCGAAGCCCATATCGGACAAGCGCTCGTAGAGCTTGGCCGGATCCAGGGGTTCGGCGCCCGCCGGCGGCCACACCCGCGCGTCGAACGCCGGCGCGACATGTCCGGCCGGGCCGGGCGCCAGCACGCCCACCGCATGGGTCGTCCACGCGGTGGCTCCGGTGGGTTCACCGGCGGCGCGGGAGTGCACCGTGAACCGGCGCCCGCCGTCGCCGGCGGCGGCCTCCACCACGACCTGGATATCCACGGCGGCCTCGTCGTCGAGCAACAGCGGCGCCTCCAGGACCAGCTCCCGGATAGTCTCCGTGGCGAGCCGGCTCCCGGCGTACAGGGCCAGTTCGACGAACCCGGTGCCCGGCACCAGTACCGTTCCGAAAACCGCGTGATCGGCCAGCCACGGGTGGGTGCGGGTGGAGATCTGTCCGGTGAACAGCCATTCGTCCCGGCCGGCGAGGGCGTGGGCGGCGCCGAGCAGATGCCCCGTGGGCTGTCCCGGCGTCCCGGTCCCCGGTTCCAGCCAGTACCGCTGACGCTGGAAAGCGTAGGTGGGCAGCTCGGCCCGCGAGGTGGCGCGACCGGCGAACAGGGGTTGCCAGGACACCTCGATCCCGGCGTTGTGCACCTGGGTGAGCATCCGGGTGAACTGGGTGATCTCGCCGGCCGTCCGCCGGGCCGCGGCCGCGACGAGCGACCCGGCCTCGATTTCCGGGCGGTCGGCGAGGCATTCGCGGATCATCGCGGTGAGTACCGCGTCCGGGCCCAGTTCCAGGAAGCGCCGCGCGCCCGATGCGACCAGTGTGTCGACGGCCGCCGTGAACCGCACACAGCCCCGGACCTGTTCGACCCAGTAGCCGGGTTCGGCCGGGTCCGCCCCGGTCGCCGAGCCGGTGGAGACGATCGGAATCGACGGCGGGTGGTAGGTCAGGCTCTCGGCAACCGACCGGAACTCCGCCAGCATCGGTTCCATCAGCACCGAGTGGAAGGCGTGGCTCACCCGCAGCCGGGAGTTGCGGATCCCCTGGCCGGCCAGCAGTTTCTCCACCGCGTCGACCGCGTCCGCGGTACCGGAGAACACCACCGCGCGCGGACCGTTCACCGCGGCCAGCGACAGGCTCTCCGGGTGGTCCGCCAGCAGATCCGCCGCGTCCGCCGCGGTGATCCCCGCCGCGAGCATCGCACCACCGGTCGGGAGCGCGCCCATCAGCCGGCCCCGCGCCGCCACCAGAGCACAGGCGTCGCGCACCGACCACACACCCGCTACATGGGCGGCGGCGAGTTCGCCGATCGAATGTCCCGTCACCAGATCTGGTGTGAGGCCGAAGGATTCGACGAGCCGGAAAAGCGCGACCTCGTAGGCGAACAGCGCGGGCTGGGTGAACTCCGTCCGGCTCAACAGTTCCGTGGCATCCGGGTCGAATATCAGGGCGCGCAGCGAACGTCCGAGCAGCGGGTCGAACCGGTCGCACAGTTCGTCCAGCGCCGCCGCGAACACCGGGAAGGCTTCGTAGAGTTCCCGGCCCATCCCGGTCCGCTGGGCGCCCTGCCCGGTGAAAAGGAACGCGGTCCGGCCGGGTTTCGGTCCGGATTCCGCTGCCGCGCCGTGTCCCGCGGCCAGCTCGGCCAGCCCCGCCAGCAGTTGCTCCCGCCCGGCGCCGACCACCGCCCCGCGGCGATCCCACCGGGTCCGGTGGCCGAGCAGGGTGGCGGCGACGCTCCACAGGTCGGCGGTGGGCCGATCGAGGAGCCAGTGCCGTAGCCGCTCCGCCTGGGCCCGGAGCGCGTCGTCCGTTTTCGCGGAGAGCAGCAGCGGGACCACGGCGGTTTCGGCGGGCGGGGCCGGGTCGCCGGGGACGGCCGGGTCACCGGCCGGGTCCGCCGGGGCCTCCTCGATGATGACGTGCGCGTTCGTACCGCTGATACCGAACGAGGACACCCCGGCCCGGCGCACCCGCCCGGAACCGGCCGGCCACTGTTCGGCCGCGGTCAGCACCCGCACCGCCCCGGAAGACCAGTCCACATGCGGTGACAGCTCGTCCGCGTGCAGCGATTTCGGCAGCATCTGGTGCCGCAGCGCCTGCACCATCTTGATCACACCGCCGACCCCCGAGGCCGCCTGCGAATGCCCGATATTCGATTTGAGCGAGCCGATCCGCAGCGGGCGGTCGTCGCGCCCCCGGCCGTAGGCCGCGAGCAGCGCCTGGGCCTCGATCGGGTCGCCGAGCGCGGTGCCTGTCCCGTGGGCCTCCACCGCGTCCACATCCACCGGGCGCAGGCCCGCGTCGGCCAGCGCCGCCGCGAGTACCCGTTCCTGTGACAGGCCGTTCGGCGCGGTCAGGCCGTTGCTCGCGCCGTCCTGGTTCACCGCCGAACCGCGCACGATACCCAGTACGGTGTGCCCGGCGCGGCGGGCGTCCGAGAGCCGTTCCAGCACCACAACACCCACACCGTCGGCCCAGGCCACACCATCGGCGGTGGCCGAGAACGATTTGCACCGGCCGTCCGCGGCCAGGCCGCGCTGCCGGGCGAAGTCCAGGTACAGCGTGGGGGTCGCCATGACGGTCACCCCGCCGGCCAGCACCAGTGACGCCTCACCGCGGCGCAATGCCTGGCAGGCCAGGTGAATCGCCACCAGCGACGACGAACAGGCGGTATCCACTGTCACCGCCGGACCTTCCAGTCCCAGCGCGTACGACACCCGCCCGGAGGCCACACTGGCGGCCGAGCCGATGGACACATACCCTTCGGCCGCCGGCCCCGACGCCTTGGCGATGGTCCCGTAATCCTGATAGGCCACACCGGTGATCACCCCGGTCGCGGTGCCGCGCAGCGCGGCCGGATCGATGCCCGCGTGCTCGAGTGCCTCCCACGAGACCTCGAGCAGTAATCGCTGCTGCGGGTCCATGGCCACCGCTTCCCGGGGGCTGATTCCGAAGAAGCCGGCGTCGAACTGCCCCGCACCTCGCAGAAACCCGCCCTCGCGGGTGTAGACCTTCCCGAAGCGGTCCGGGTCCGGATCGAACAACCCCGCGAGGTCCCAGCCGCGGTCGGTGGGGAATCCGGCCACCGCGTCGGTGCCGGTGGCCACCAGATCCCAGAGATCATCGGGGGATTCGACCCCGCCCGGGTACCGGCAACCCATACCGACGATCGCGATCGGCTCGTCGAGTTTCTCCCGCAGTTTCGCCAGATCTTCGCGGGTCGTCATCAGCTCGACAGTGACCTTTTTCAGGTACTCCAACGTCCGGCCGGACGAGTCACCGGTGTCTTTGTCCATGTATCACATCCGCAATTTCGAGAAGGGTTGCCAGAAAACCCGGTCCGGTATTTTCGGTTTCCAGGAGAATGTTCACGCTGTTTCGATCGACTGGCTTTACCCGGTAAACCAGAACCGAGAGCAAAGGGCCGTCATTGTTGTGGATCAACCGTTCCCGACTGCACTGCCGAGATGGTTGCAGAATGTTTCTTCCTCGCCGCAGGTCGGCGAGCATCTCAGCCGCGCCGGGCGGGAGGTATTCGATGTCTTCGGTCGCTGCGCACGTCCGGTCGGACGTGCCGCGCCGATGGCGCACCATCGATGACATTTCTACGAATTACGTTGGGAGTTCGTTTCATTCGGGTAAACGACCCGCGGGCGACACCATCGAATTCACGCACACAACCCGTGGCCACCAGAACCATTTTCCCGTCCCAAGAACGAAACCACTTCTCCATCGGCTTCCCCGCCACCGCGGAATCCGTGAGTCCGCGGGCCGGATACTCCGGCCGCGCAACCACCATGCCACCGCGCTCGAGTTCCCGCAACCAGACCGCTATCGGTAACCGTTTCTTCGCCCGATCGCCACTGTCGCGCAATGTGAGAGAATTCCCGACGGTGATACCGTTTCGCACCCGATCCGCCACCTCGACCGCACACTCGAACTCTCCACATCGCACACATCTGAAAACCGACCGATCAACACGGTCGGACACGAGTGTGTCAGAGTGCGCGCGGGTTCGCAGCCCGGACCCCCGTAACGCGTCGTCGCGCACCACGTTCCGAGCCGCGGCACAGACCGGGACCTGCATTTTTTCGTCGAGTGACCGGCCGAGAGCCGTCCACTCTTCCCTGCGGTGGGTGGCAGTGTCCGGCCTGTTCCGCAAGCCGGAGGCCACCCCGGGCACAACGGATCGCCGCATTCCACCGGCAGCACAGGTCTCGATTCGCCTCGCGGCAGCCATCGACCGGGCGGCACGGAGAGAAGGTTCCGGGCGCCGGAGCTGGTAGACCGCGGAGGCCACGGTCGTCTCACTCGTCATACGGCTCCTTCGGCGGCTCGGTTCGCCGAGCGCCACCAAGGGCAATTTCGCTAATCGTATCGGCATTCCCACGGGTGGCGATGCGCTCCGCGGGAGGCCCGGCGCCGCGCGCGACGCGCATCTCAAAACCCTCGTCCCCCAATGGCAACGTATTCGAGCCGGCAGCCGGCTGGAGACCACCTTCTGGACCGCGACCACGCTGGGCGGGCCGATCGGCGGACTGCTCGTCACGGCATTCGGGACGACCACCACCCTGATCGTCGATTCGTTCGGGCATCTGGTGTCGGCGCTCGGTATCTGCCGGATCCGCACACCCGAAACCCCACCCGTACAACGAGAAGACAGCCGTCCCACCCCGGCCGGGATCAGCGCCGGCTGGACCTACCTCTTCGCGCATTCCACCCTGCACCGGCTGTTCTGGAACGCCATGCTCTTCGGCGGTTCACTGGTGCTGATCTCGCCCCTGCTGGCGCTGTTCATGCTGCGCGAACTGGGTTTCCCGCCATGGCAGTACGGACCGGCCCGCGGGGTTCCAGGTCTCGGCGGACTACTGGGATCCTGGTGCGCCCAGCGGCTCGTCGCCCACTTCGGTGCACACGCTGTCCTGCTCGGATCCGGCACGCTGCGCACCTGCTGGCCCGGACTGCTCGTACTCGCCGGCCCCGGGCCGCTCGGGCTCGCTGTCATCCTGGTCGCCGAAACACTGCTGTTCTTCTGCGCCGGCGTGTTCAACCCGGTGTTCGCCGCCTACCGCACGAACCACACCGCCGACGACCATATGGTGCGCGTCGGCACCGCCTGGTCGATCAGCGCCAGATGCGTCCAGCCCGCGTTCATCGCCCTCGGCGGTGTGCTCGCGGCCGCGATCGGTGTACGCGCGGCGATCGGCGTGGCGGCGCTGGCGCTACCGGCCAGTGCCGCCCTGCTGCCGTGGGGCGCCGCGCGCGCAGACGCGGCCGGGGACCGTTCAGGGCTCGATGAGGCCCGCGCGGATGGCATAGCGGGTCAGCGCCAGCCGATCACGTAACCCCAGTTTCTGCAGGATATTCGCCCGATGCCGGTCCACGGTCTTCACACTGATGACCAGGTCACCGGCGATCTCGCGCGACGAATAGCCCTCCGCGACCAGTTTGACGATCTCCTCCTCGCGCGGCGTGAGCAGACTGTGCGGCGGGGGCTCGTCACGGTCGGCGTGCTGCAACCAGTCGCGGATCAGGGAGTTCACCGCGCCCGGATACAAATAGGACTCGCCACGTAGTGTTGCCCGGCAGGCCTCGAGCAGATCCCGGTCGGCCACGGATTTCAGCACATAGCCGGAGGCTCCGACGCGCAGCGATTCGAAGAAATACTGCTCGTTGTCGTACATCGACAGCATGAGGATCCGCACCTGCGGGGCGGCGCGGTGGATCTCGCGCGCGGCCTGGATGCCTGTCATCCGCGGCATGGCGATATCGAGGATCGCGAGGTCCACGGGCACGTGTCCGATCTGCTGCACCGCCTCGTAGCCGTTGGCGGCCTCGGCGACGACCGTGAGATCGGGCTCGGCGTCCAGGATCAACCGCAACCCGGACCGGACGAGCGCGTGATCGTCGGCGAGCAGGACACGGGCCACGGCCGGGTTCGTCACGGAATGCTCCTTTCGCCGCGCTGTGGGATACGCAGGCAGACGGCGGTGCCGCGACCCGGCGGCGACTCGATGGTCAGGGTGGCGTTCACCAGCAGTGCGCGTTCGCGCATTCCGCGGATACCGGCCCCGTCCTCGGCCACCCCGCCGCCTCCGTCGTCGGTGACCCGCAACAGCAGCGAATCGCCGTGCATCCGCAGGCTCAGCCCGACCCGGTGGGCGCCCGCGTGCCGGGCGATATTGGTCAGGCTCTCCTGGGCCACCCGGTAGCAGACGAGTTCGATATCGGGGTCCAGACGCGGCAGTTTCCGGTCCACGTCGCGGGTCACACTGATACCGGCCGTCGAGCTGAACTCGCTGCACAGCGCGCTGAGAGCGCTGGACAGACCCAGGTCGTCGAGCACATCGGGCCGCAACCGCCGCGCGATTCCCCGCACTTCGTCCAGGCAGGCGCGTACGGTCTCCTGGGCGCCGTGCAGGACGTCCACGACATCGGCGGGGGCCCGGTCGGCGGCCCGCTTCATCGACAGCAGCGCCACGGTCAGGCTCTGGCCGATCTCGTCGTGCAGTTCCCGCGCGATCCGGCGACGCTCGCCCTCCTGCGCGGCCAGCGCGGACGCACTGGCCGCCGCGCGTTCGGATTCGAGCCGGTCGACCATGGCGTTGAACGAGTCGATCACCCGGGAGAGGTCACCGTTGCCGCGTTCGTCGAGCCGGCCGCTGCGCCGCAGCGGATCCACTCGGCGCATGGAGACGATGAGCTGATCCAGCGGAGCCAGGCTGGACCGCAGCAGGAAGGCGTTGGCCGCCAGGATCACCGCCAGCCCGACCGCCAGCACCGGTATCTCGGTGAGCCGCACCCGGGACGACACGGTCGCCGGAGAGACCGCCAGCACCAGGGTGCCGAGCGTGAAGACGAGACCGTTGATGAGAAAGATCCGCCGGAACAGCGCATCGGCCGGGGTCCGGGTATGCCGCCGGAACAGGCCGTATCCAGTATCCGGACGGTCCATGCCCTCAGTGTGACCGCCGGTGTCCGGGCTGTCCATGGGGCGTGACACCCATCTTTCGGAGAGGCCGCTACACAACCCCCGCCACCGGAGATGGGTGGCGGCACCGATGGCCGGTGATACCGCCGGACGCCGAAACTGGGAGCCGAGAAGACCGGCTGCGGGAGGAGCGTTCGGCGTGGACATCGACCGCGGCACCATACCGGGCCAGGGCACCGTGCACCACCTGCTGACCCGCAGCGGTGACCGGTTCGCGCTGGTGTCCGGTACCGACGGTGCGAAGCACATCCACGTCTACCACGCCGCCCGCGACGAACCCGTCCACTCCATCGCGCTGGGCCCGGACGAAGCCGATCAGCTCGCCGAGCTGTTGCACAGCAGCCCGCTGCCCGACCGGGTGGCCCGGCTGGAACAGCTGATGGACCAGTTCACCGGCGACAGGAACCGGTCATGACAACCCTCTCCCCGCACGCGCGACGGGACCATCCGATGCAAGCACACGAGATCGCGGTCGCGCTGCCGACCGTTCGCACCGGCGACCCCGTCGCCAAGGCCATGCGGTTGATGGTGGTGAACCGGCTGCCCGGCCTCATCGTGGTCGACGCGGCCGGCCGGCCCGTAGCGGTTCTGCCCGGCACCCAGGTCTTGCGGCTGGCCATCCCCAGCTCCTACCAGGACGATCCCGCGCTGGCGCGCACCATCGACGAACTGCACGCCGAACTGTTCTGGCGCGAACCGGGCGATCTGACCGTGGGCGACTGCCTGCCCGAACACGCGCCGCGCCCGGCCGTGGTGCACCGCGACGCCACCCTGCTCGAGATCGCGGCCCTCATGGCGCAGCGGCACAGCCCGCTGGTCGCGGTGGTGGATCGCACGCGCACCCTCGTCGGCGGCATCACCCTCGAACGACTACTGATCAGCCTGGCCGTCGCCGGGCCCGACGACTGATCCGCCGGGCCGAGGGGAGGTGCGCCGATGAACCAGATCCTGGCGGTCGTCGTATTCGTCGGGGCGTTCTGGTTCATCGCCACCGAACGCGCGGACAAGGTGAAGGTCGTCCTGGTCGCGGCCGGGTTGATGACCGTGCTCGGTCTGGTGCCCGGCGAACAGGTCTTCTACAACTCCCATGTCGGCATCGACTGGAATGTGATCTTCCTGCTGCTCGGCATGATGGTCATCGTCGGCGTCATCAAGCAGACCGGCCTATTCGATTTCCTCGCCATCTGGGCCGCGAAACGATCTCGCGGCAGCCCCTTCCGGTTGCTGGTGATGCTGATGATCATCACCGCCGTCGCCTCGCCGCTGCTCGACAATGTCACCATCATCATGCTCGTCGCACCGGTCACCATCGTGGTGTGCGGGCGGCTGGGTTTCGCCGCGCAACCGTTCCTCATCGCCGAGGTGCTCGCCGCCAATATCGGCGGCGCGGCCACCCTGGTCGGCGATCCGCCCAACATCATCATCGGCAGCCGGGCCGGCCTGACCTTCAACGATTTCCTGCTGCACATGGCCCCGGCCGTGGCCGTGATCTTCGCACTGTTCGTGCTGTTCACCCGCTGGCTGTTCCGCAAATCTCTGCGGATGCGCTCCGAGCACATCGAGACGGTGGCGGCACTACAGGAGAAGCGGGCCATCACCGACCCACGCCTGCTGACCCGCGCACTGCTCGTACTGGCCGGCGTCGTGGTGGGTTTCGGTCTGCATTCGATGCTGCACGTGGCGCCCTCGATCATCGCGCTGCTCGGCGCGGGCGCCATGGTGCTGATCTCCCGGCTCGATATCGGTGACATCCTGCGCGAGGTCGAATGGGGCACCCTGGTCTTCTTCATGGGCCTGTTCGTGATGGTCGCCGGTCTCGTGCATACGGGTGTGATCGAACTTCTCGGCGATGCCGCCGTCGCCGCGTTCGGTGACAATCCGCTGTTCGCGTCGGCGGTCCTGGTTTTCGGTTCCGCCGTCGTGGCCGCGTTCATCGACAACATTCCCTATACGACCACCATGGCCCCGGTGGTCGAGGGCCTGGTCGAACAGACTTCCGACCACGGGCAGGGCCGGGCGCTGTGGTGGGCGTTCGCCTTCGGCGCCGATTTCAGCGGGAACGGCACGGCGGTCGCCGCGAGCGCCAATGTGGTGGCCCTCGATATCGCGCGCCGGGCCGGGCACCGGATCACCTTCTGGCAGTTCACCAGGTACGGCATCGTGGTCACCGCGCTCAGCTGTGTCCTGGCCTGGGCGTACGTCGCGGTCCGGTATTTCTGAGCATGTGATGCCCATGGTGGTGACGGGAGGCCCGATCAGAGGAACGTTCGACTCGGATTCCTCCCCTCGCGGCTGGGCCCGGGAGCATATGCCCGAATTGACGAGTTCCCGGGCCGCGTTCGACGACGGCGAGATCGATTCGCGCGGTGCCCGATCAGGTCAGCCGGCGGATATCCCCGCGCACCCGGTAGAACCCACCGCGCGCCGACTCGGCCACCCCGTCCACCACATAGCGGGTGCCGGCCTGCCGGATATCCCGGGGGAACTGCACATTCCATTCCCGCCGGTAGCCCGGTGAGATGATGTGCACCCGCAGGCGCCCGCCCACCTCGAGGCATTCGACGACCACGCCGCCCCCGGCATCGGTGGCCACCTCCACGGTGCTGCTGGGCACCACGGCGGCCAGCGGCGGCGCCTTCACCGAGACGGTCTGCGGCAGCACCCCCTGTTCGGCGTCGCGGACGGCGGTCTCGCTCACATCGAGGCAGGCCAGGGTGCCGGCGGTGGTGACAAGGTACAGCCGGTCGTCGTGGTACTGCATCGAATACGCCGAACCGCAGCCGGTGCCGAGTTTCCAGAGCCGGCGGCCGTCGGCGTCGAAGCAGTACACCGACGAGTAGTTGTCACCGGCAAAGACGTAGCGCCCGTCCGGCGAGGCCGCGCACGAGTACACCGCGGCATCGCACTGGAACGCCCGGTCGGCGCGGCCGCCCTTGTCCAGCATGCGCACCTGGTTGCGTGCGGTACCGGCGTACACCGCCGCGGCCTCCTGCCAGCCGAACAGCACCGCGCCGCCGGTGCCGCGGTGCCACTGGTGGTTACCGGAGCTCAGATCGTATTTGGTGATCCCGCCCGAATGCCCGTGGTACACCCCGTGGGCGTCGATGCGCACCATCCAGCCCGAATCGCCGTCGCTGCGCCGCGACCACAGCGATTCCTCCTCATGGTCGATCACGGTGAGGCCGCCCTGCACATCCGAGACACCGAGGATGCCGTCGTGGATATCGAGCCAGTAGATATCGACATCGGCGGCGATATCGTAGGCCGCCCGCGGCACCTTGCCCGACAGATCGTAGACCCGGCCGTCGTCGCAGCCGGCGTAGATCCAGAAGTCGTCGGCGACAATGCATTTGACAGAGTCGGGCAGGCGGAAGCGTCCGGTCACCTCGCCTGCCGGGGTGAGCGTGAAGACATCGCCGTTCTCGTTGCCCACCCAGCAGCGCTCGGAGTCGATGAAGATACCGAACGCCGCGGCGCCCGAATCGAAGGTCCACAGCACGGGCGCGGTCCGGGCGGTGGAACGTCCGCTGGTGATCGCCCGCCGGGTGACCGGCCGCGCCGCCCGCGCGCCCGGGACCGCAGGGGTATAGCCCTTACGGACCTTCTCACCGATCTTCTTCTGCGCCGCCGCCTGCGCCTTCCGCGCGTCGGCGAAGGAGCTGACCTTGCTCTGCCCCTGGTCACCGATTCTCCCGTACCGGATCGTCACCTGGGTGCCGTCCACCGCGACCTCGTAGAACTTGTGCGCCGATCCTCCTTCCTCGGACAGTTCGAGATAGGTCGTGGTTGCCGTGGTCATTCTGGTCCCGCTCGTCGTCGTTGCGCTTCGACGCGAAAAGTAGCAACCGGTACCGACATACGGAAGATCGTCGAACCGGCACCGCGGACCCCCGAGGGCGCCGGGTGCCCGGACACTGGACACCGGACACCGGACGAGACGGTGCTCACATCGCGTCACGCACCCCGGCCCGGTCTCGTCTGCAGTGGTAGGACCCCACAGAACGGAGCCACCATGCCTCAGCAGCGCACCCATGTGGTCGTGATCGGCGGCGGATACGCCGGAACCCTGGCCGCCAACCGGCTGCGCCGGCGGCCGGACCTCGAGATCACCCTGGTGAATCCACGTCCGGATTTCGTCGAACGGATCCGGTTGCATCAGCTCGCGGCCGGTACGGGTACGGCGACCGCCGGCTACGACGCCCTGCTCGGGACCGGGATCCACCTGCTCGTCGACACCGCGACACGGATCGACACCGGCACCCGGACGATCTATCTCGCCTCCGGCGCGGAACTGGCCTACGACTATCTCGTCTACGCCGTCGGCAGCAACGCGGCGCCGGGCTCGGCGGTGCCCGGCGTGGCCGAATTCGCCTTGTCGGTGGCCGAACTCGAGCAGGCGCAGCGGCTGCGCGCGGCGCTCGCCGGGACAGCCGCGAATGCGCCGGTCACGGTCGTCGGCGCGGGACTGACCGGGTTGGAGACCGCCGCCGAGCTCGCCGAGCAGGGCCGGACGGTGCGGTTGGTCTGCGGCGGTGTGCTGGGACCCGCGCTCAGCGAGCCGGGACGCCGTGCGGTGGCCGCCCGGCTGCGCCGGATGGGGGTGGAAGTCCTCGATACCGCGGTCGTCGGCGAGGTCCGCCGCGACGCCGTCGTCCTCGGCGACGGCATGGTGTTGCCCAGCGCGGTAACCGTCTGGACCGCGGGTTTCGGAGTGCCCGAGTTGGCCCGCGCAAGCGGTCTCAGCACCGACGAGCTGGGCCGGCTGCGCACCGACGAAACCCTCACCAGTGTCGACGACGACCGGGTGATCGCCGCCGGGGATGCCGCGGCCCCCTCCGGGCAGCCGCTGCGGATGAGCTGTCAGGCCGCGATCCCGCTGGGCGCCCAGGCCGCCGATACGGTGCTCAGCCGGCTCGCCGGCGATAACGCCGCCCCCATCGACCAGGCGTTCGTCGGATCGGCTGTTGCTCTCGGGCGCCGCGGGGCGGTCATCCAGCCGGCCCGCCGCGACGACACACCGGTGAACGCCTTCCTGTCCGGCCGGGTGGCCGCGGCGGTGAAGGAAGCCATCTGCAAGGGCACCCTCTGGCAGATCCGGCGCGAGGCGCGTAAACCCGGTGCGACACTGTGGACGAAGGGCGGGCGGAAGGTCGGGACGGCCGCCGCCACCACCTCGCGCTAGAACGCCGCGGCCGGGGCGGGGGATCACCGTACCGGTACCCCGGCCCCTGTCGCCGGCGGCCGTGGTCGGCTCGGCGGTACCGGTCTGCACCTCGGTAGTCCCGATCAACCCGCGCCATCCGCGCCGACCCCGAGTTCATCGCCATGCGCGATGAACTCGCCCGGCACATCTACACGCGCACGCCGCCTGAGCACTCGGCGCCGGCCCCTCCGGCCGGCCGGGCTCATCGTATTCGGGATCGACTGATCCTCCGCTTCCACGACGCACACCAGCGGGCATATCCGTGTACCTGTGTCCACCGTGGGGCCACGGCTTGCCGCCCATTACTGTGGCGCTCCGTGACCGCTTCCGAACCCCGGCAACCCTTTCCCGCGAGCGAACCCTACGATTCGGGCCTGCTCGACGTGGGTGACGGCAACCGGATCTATTGGGAGACCAGTGGTAACCCGGCGGGCCGTCCCGCACTGGTGGTCCACGGGGGGCCTGGCAGCGGCGGCCGCCGCGGCCCGCGCACCGGGTTCGACCCGGAGGTCTTCCGGATGGTGCTGTTCGATCAGCGCGGCTGCGGTGAAAGCCTGCCACACGCCGCGGACCCGGCGGTCGATATGCGGCACAACACCACCGAGCATCTAATCGCGGATATGGAGGCACTACGCGAACACCTGGGTATCGACCGGTGGCTGCTCTACGGCGGCTCGTGGGGTTCGACGCTGATCCTCGCCTACGCCGAACGTCATCCGAAACGGGTCACCGGAATCGTGCTGGTCGGGGTGACGACGACCCGGCCGCAGGAGATCGACTGGCTCTATCACGGCCTGCGGCTGCTGCTGCCGGTCGAATGGGAGCGGTTCCGCGCCGGCGCCCCGGCCGGCGCCCGGGACGACGAACTGGTCGAGGCGTATCGGCAACTGATGGAAGATCCGGATCCCGAGGTCCGGGCGACGGCGGCCCAGCGGTGGTGCGCGTGGGAGGACGCGGTGATCGCGCACGAGAATCTCGGCACGCCGGGTCAGTACAGCGCGAAACCCGATGCGGCGCGGCTGGCCTTCGTCCGGATCTGCACGCATTATTTCGCCCACGCCGCCTGGCTCGAGGACGGCAGCCTCCTACGCGACGCCCATCGGCTCGCGGGCATTCCCGGTGTGCTCATCCACGGACGTCTCGACCTGTCCGCACCCCTGCGCACCGCCTGGGAACTCAGCCGTGCCTGGCCCGGCGCCGAACTACGGATCGTCGACGATTCCGGGCACACCGGCAGCCCCGCCATGCGCACCGCCGTGCTCGACGCGATCGCCCGCTTCGCGCACTGACCCGAGTACCGCTTCCCGGACGCGCGGCCCACGGAAGGTCTCCGGTTCCACACGATCGGCCGGTGGCCGGCAGGTCTTTCGCTCCCGGCCGAAGTCCCGCCGAGCGCGCGGTCCGATTGCCGCCGGCGGGCCGTCCACCGGACTCCGATAGTGGTTCCACGACCGCAACTTCCGCACCGTCGGCCCGGCTCGTCCTCGAAGGTATGTATCGAGCCGAAGCCGAATATCTCGCCGCCGGCGGACCGGGTAACGCCTCGTTCACCACGCTCGCGCCGTTCTTCGCCGCCGATGTCGAACTCCACCAGGCCGACGGTCTCCCTTACGGCGGCGTCTGGCGTGGCCATGCCGGTATGGAGCGATTCTTCCTCGCCATGAGCGCCACCTGGGACCGCTTCGACATGATCGAGCAGACGATCCTGTCCGACTCCGGCCCGCTCGTGGTCCACACCCGGGTGCACGCCCGGTCCCGCACCACCGGCCGTGCACTGGATTTCCCCATACTGCAGACCATCGTCGTGCTCGCCGGGCTGATCACCGAAGTACGCCCGTTCTACTGGGACACCGCGGCCATCGCGGCCGCCTGCTCACCGAGCCGCGAAAACCATCAGCGGGCGCGTCCCGGACCCCGGTCACAGACCTCGAAATGACGTGGGTTCGGAACCTGCCGAGGCGGCGGCGGGACCCGGACTCGGGAACCCTACTCCTCACCTACATCGCCGAACTGTCACACCAGTATGTCGCCGGACTGCCCCGGCGATTCACTCCGAGACTTCCGCGGTTTCCTGTTGACGAGCGTGGTGTCGCCGCCGTAATGCGCGAGAAGCCGGGGGTCCATGACCGCGCGCCACAGCGGTGGAACGGCGGCGAGCAGGACCATGGTGGCGTAACCGAACGGCAGCTGTGGGGCCTCGTCGGAGCTGCGCAGCGTCTGGTAGCGGCGGCCGGGGTTCGCGTGGTGGTCGCTGTGGCGTTGCAGGTGCAGCAGGAAGACATTGGTGACCAGGCGGTCGCTGTTCCAACTGTGGCGTGGTGCGCACCGCTCGTACCGGCCGTCGGCGCGGCGGGCTCGGAGCAGACCGTAGTGCTCGAGGTAGTTGACGGTTTCCAGCAATCCGATGCCGATCACGGCCTGCAGCGCCAGATAGGGGATGACGACGGGCCCGAAGGCGAGAATCATCGAACCGAACACCACGACGCTCAGCGACCAGGCCTGCAGCAGCTGATTTTCCCGGGAGAACCACTTCTTCCTCCTGCGGGACAGACGTTCCCGCTCCAGGGTGAGTGCCGAACGGAAGCCGCCCACCGCGCTGCGCGGTATGAACACCCACAGCGGCTCGCCGAAGCGGGCGCTCGCCGGGTCCTCCGGTGTGGCGACGCGGACATGATGACCGCGGTTGTGCTCGACGTAGAAATGGCCGTATCCGGATTGTGCCAGCGCGATTTTCGCCAGCCAGCGTTCGGAATTTTCGACCCGATGGCCGAGTTCATGCGCGGCATTGATACCGATACCGGATACAATACCCAGGGTTACGGTCAGGCCCAGTTTGTCGACGAGCGTCAGTTCGGACCCGGACCACATATATCCCGCGATAGCCAGACCGATGAGCTGCATAGGCAGGAAGAGAAATGTGCACCAGCGGTAATAACGGTCGTTGGACAAGGCCTCGTAGTCTTCGTCACGCGGACTGATTCCGTCGCAGCCCACCACGATATCCAGCACCGGAATGATCACGAACACGAGGATCGGACCGATCCACCAGAAGAGCGCGAGCCCGGTGAGGTGCACCAGTTGCGAGGGTAGGAGCGCGCAACCGGGCGCCACGGTGCTCAGAATCCAGAGATAGCGTTTGTGATCGCGCGCGTTCTCGCGTCTGAGAGGTGTCATATCCGTTTCGCTCTTTCGCACGGCAACTTGATCAGCTTGGCAGCTGGATACGGGTAACGCTGAAACGCCGCATATCTCGATGCGTCCGGCCGGTCGGTCCGGAGCACAAACAGTTCCTGGACCGACCGTGGCCGGATATGCCGGCGAGACACGCGGACGCATTCAGCCGAGAGTGCGTGATCGCGGCAGGTCTACTACCCGATCGGGATATCGGAGTGCCGGAAGCGGTCGTGTCTCCGCCGACCTACGGCAGGGCCCCGCAATTCACGGGGGCCGGCAGGTTGGCAAGACGGTCGGTCACCCACTGCTGCGAAGTCATCAGTGACGGAAAGAAAGCCACATCGTGGGTGCCCAGCAATCCGGCGGATATGGGGGGCAGTCCACCGTCGGAGTCCAATTGAACGGTCGCGCCGGCACCGCACCAACTCGAGGCCATACCGTGCACGGCCGCGTACGGAGCTCCCTCATCGTGCCTGGCCGAGTAGATACGCACCGGCACCGAGGGAGCGAGACCGCCGAGCCGCTGCTCGTCGAACGCCTTCTTCAGTTCCGGGGAACCATCGATCACGGCCGTGAGCGGCAGTCCGGTGGTGGTCCATTGCGTGGTGTTCTGCGGTTGCGTGAAACTGCTGGAGAGGCCGCCGCATTTACCGATCGCGTCGTTCATGATCGCCTTACCGGTGTTGTTCAGCGCGGCGTCGAGCACCGGCCGGGTCTCGGGATAATCGGCGGCGATCCCGTTGACGATCCAGGCGATGGCCGTTCCGACACCGGGCCGGCCGTCGAAGCGCGCGATGTAGTCCTGGGGGCTCACCAGTGGCCCGCCCACGTAGGCGCCGCGCACGTTCAGGTCGGGGGCGTACTTCGGTTGCAGTTCGGCCGCCGCCGCGGACGCCATCCCGCCCTGGGAGTAGCCGTAGAGCAGGACCGGCGAGGTCGGGCCGAGTCCGGTTTCGGGCAAACGCAACGCGGCACGCGCGGAGTCCAGTACCGCGTAGCCCTGTGTTTTGCGGTTGAGGAAGTTGTGGATGCCCGGCGCGTTGAGGTCGTGATAGTCGGTTATCACCACACCCATACCGCGAGCGAGCAGTTGGTAGATCGCGATGACGTCGTATTCGAAGATCATATCGGCCGGCGGCTGGAATCGGACCACCTGCGACAACATCGCCGAGGGCGCGCATTCGGCGCCCTGCCCCTGGGTGCCGCCCGCATACGCCACCAGCGGGCGTTCTCCCGGGCCGGTCCACGGCGCAAGCGGCTCCAGATACGTTCCGACCACCGTGGTGGGCGCGTCGTGGGTATCGCTGCTGGCATAGGTGAGGCGTGTCGACCTCGCCGGCACCGTCCCGGGTACCCCGGGGGCCGACACCACCACTTGCGACGCTTCGGCACGGAGGACGTCGCCGCCCCCGGTTCCCTGCGACTGTTGCGATGCCGGTTCCGTCCATGCCGGTGGGGCGGCGACGGCCCCGCCACCGGCGACGATGAGGGTTCCTGTCAACACTGCGACCCAGGCACGTTTTTCGCTCTTCATACCGATCCTTCATGCGTGTGGTTCATGCAGGGCAGTTATCGAGCCGGAAGACACGATCGCCGCCGACCCAGCACGACACTGCCGGCCGGCGGGCCATTAGCAGGAAAACGGTGACGCTTCGATCCAACAGATCAGACCGAATATTGCGGTATCCCTGTTCGAGCGGGAAGCAGGAACTTGGGCATTTCGATTACCGAGGCCACAGCTTAAGCCATGCGGTGGGCACGCGCCCGGAAGCCACCCCCCTCGATTCGGCACGAGTCGATCGCTATCCGGTCACCGCCGGCACCTGCGCATGGAAGAATGGACGTACGCGCAGACCGCTCCGCGTACGTACCCGCTCCATGGACGACCTTTTCGGTCGGGTCATCTGCCCAGCAGAAGACGACATCGGAGGACATCCCGTGACCACATCAGGCGGCGTCGCAGCCGATCGGGCGCTCGTGGATATGTACAAGGACATCCACCGGCATCCCGAACTCGGCTTCCGCGAACACCGCACCGCCGCGCTGGTGGCCGGGCGGCTGCGCGGCGCCGGGTTCGACGTCACCACCGGAGTCGGACGGACCGGGGTGGTCGGCGTCCTGAAGAACGGTACGGGGCCGACTGCCCTGCTGCGAGCCGATATGGACGCACTTCCCGTCCGAGAGGACACCGGCCTCGACTACGCCAGCACCGTCACGGTCACCGATGCGGACGGTCGCACCGTCCCGGTGGCCCACGCCTGCGGTCACGACCTGCACACCACCTGCCTGCTGGGTGCGGCGCAGACGCTCGCCGCCGACAACTCCGGTTGGCTGGGCACCCTGCTGCTCGTGTTCCAGCCCGCCGAGGAGCTGGGCGCCGGCGCCCAGGCCATGGTCGACGACAGCTTCTTCGACCGATTCCCGATGCCGGATGTCGTACTCGGCCAGCATGTGGCGCCGCTGCCGGCCGGCAAGATCGCCGGGCATCCGGGCCCGTCGTACGCGGGATCGGATTCGCTGCGCGTGCGGATCGCCGGCCGGGGCGCGCACGGATCGATGCCGGAGGCCTCGGTCGATCCCGTCGTGCTGGCCGCCGCGACGGTGCTACGCCTGCAGACCATCGTTTCCCGGGAGATCCCGAGCACCGCGACGGCGGTGCTCACCGTCGGTTCGATCCACGCCGGCGATGCCGCGAACGTGATCCCCGGTCACGCGGAGATCCGGTTGAACATCCGCAGCTACGACCCCGCCGTGCGTCGGCGCATCCTGGACAGCGTGGAACGCATCGTGCGCGGCGAAGCGGCCACCGCCGGCGCGCCGGAGGAACCCACCATCACCGAGATCGAACGCTTCCCGGTCGTCACCAACCACCCGGCCGCCTTGCACCGCACCCTCGACGCCCTCGCGTCCTGGCTGGGGCCGGAAAACATCCTCGATCCGGGAGCCGGCGCCGGGAGCGAGGACGTCGGTATCTTCGCCACCGGTTCCGGCGCCCCGCTGGCCTACTGGCTGCTCGGCGGCGCGGACCCGACGCTGTTCACCACCGGCGATATGACCGACCCCGCCCTGCTCACCGTCCCCACCAACCACTCACCCCGGTACGCCCCCGTCATCGAACCGACGCTCCCGATCGGCGTCGGCGCATTGGTGACCGCGGCCCGGACCTGGTTACCCGCCACCCACTGACCCTCTCGGAGTCGCCGGGGTGGTTCCGAGGCCATACGATCCGCGGCCCGCCCGCCGGAATTCCGTTGACACCCCCGGGCCCGACCGGCAGCCTCCCGGTGTGCGAGAGAACTCGATGTCGATCGAACTGGAGCCGCTGACCGAGCACAATCTCGGCGCGCTGCTGGCAGCGGCCGTGGCCGATGCCGATCCCTCCGAGGTCATGCCCCCGGTGGCCGGGGAACCGGGCTGGACCGACCGGCGCAAGCAGGCCTTCCTGGACTTCCACCGGGGCCGCGCACTCCGCGCCGAGCAGCCGGTGGAACTCACCTACGTCATCACGGTCGACGGCCGGGCCGTCGGTGCGGCGCGACTGGAGTATCAAGGCGACTCGTTCGAGGCAGGGGTCTGGATCGGCCGCTCCCACCGCGGACGCGGAGTCGGGCGAGTGGTGGCCGGAAAACTACGCGTTGCCGCCGCAGCGGCCGGTGTCCGGCAGCTTGTCGCCGTCACCACCGGCGACAACGCGGCCGCGCGCCGGCTGCTGCCGGCAGGGACACCGGTAGGCGAAGACGGCACCGTCAGAGCAACCGTCGACCTCGGATAACGCAAGAATCGTCGAAGACCGTACTGTCCGGGATCCACCGATACCGGACAGTCGTATCGCGCGGAACGGCCCGCCGAGACGTCGTGCCCGCTACTGCGGCCACACCGGCACCGCCAGCGGAAGCCCCACCGCAACGAAAAAACCGAGCGCGACCATGCCCGGCCCGTATCGACCACCGGCCACCGGTGACCGCGCGGGTAGACCTTTACAGGAGTGACCAGCGCGGCGAGATCGGTTACCACATGACGCACCGCGTCGGCATGCTCGAACCCCGGCACCACTACGGCTTCGGCTTCGTGTTCCATCACCGCGCCCGCCAGGATCAACGACGAAGCCGGCGGGCCGGTGTCGAGGTAGATCGTCCACACCACCCGGTACCCGAACCGGTCGGCCACCTGATGAATATCCATGCCGTGGCGGTACACGTCTTTGCGGATCAATGAGAGCGGAAGCCGCGCCGGGACCGGTAGTCGTTGCCGCCGTGGCTATCTCGCTCGGCGGGCCGTTCACCGGGTACGGGTAGGACAACGGCCAGCACCAGCACCGCCAGCGGGATACCGGCCGCCACCACCAGGCCGAGCGCGATCACCGCCCGCCCACCAGTACCGACCACCGCGCGAACGACAAGCGCGGCAGCACCGTTTCCACGTCGGCCACGTCCATGACCCGGTTCAATTCCAGCGGGCCGAGGTGGTCCGGGCCGGGCATCACGACCGCGTCCACGTCGGCGGCGCGCACCTGGTCGAACAGCGTGAGCACCGACGCGACGTCCGGCCAGATCACCAGGTAGCCGAGATGACGCGCCAAGCACTGGACCTGTGCCCGGTCCCAAGCCAGCGAAGTACTCACGTCCAGATTCACGTATCCGAGTGCGGTCGGCCGGTTGCGCATCGGGTGCCCCTGTCCCTGTGTCCCCTGCGGTCGATGGTGTGCGCCCGCCGCCGAGGACTCGAACACCCGGCGGCGGGGCGTGATTGGGAAGCTTTACAGCTCAACCACCGCAAACCGTTCCGCTGTGGAACAGTGGAGGTTATGAGCGATTTCCAGCCAGACGACGGCCGTTACGTCGGCCGTCAGGTGCGCACCATCCGCGCCCGGCGCGGAATCTCACAACAAGTCCTCGCCGACCGCGCCGGGCTATCCCGTAGCGCCATAGCCAAGTACGAGAACGGGCTACGGCCGGTCGACTCCCGCCGGACCTTGCTCGCGCTCGCCTCAGCGCTCGGCGTGACCATCGGCGACCTCACCGGGAGCCAGGAACAAGAGAAGCTGGACCCGGCCACGGCCGGATTTCACGCGGTCGTACCCGATATCGAAACGGTCCTGTGGGCTCAGGGCAACGTGACCGACACCCGGCCACCGCGCACCCTGGACGAACTCGCCGCCGACGCCCGGCGCGCCACGCGGCTACGTCACGACTGCGATTACGCGACGCTCGGCCCGATGCTGGTCCCGATGCTCACCGACGCCTACCGGCACGCGCGCGACACCGGCACCGAGCGGGCTTATGACGTCCTCGGCACCGTCGCCTACGGCGTCGCCTCGGCGCTGCGAGCGCGCGGGCACCACGCCCTTGCCTGGAACGCGGCCGAGGAGGCGCGGCGGGCCGCTGAGCACGTCGGCGGGGCCGCCCCGGTCGCCGCCGCCGCATTCATCCGGGGTCAGATCCTGCTGTCGCGCCCCGGCGCTCTCCCGGCCGCCCTGTCGACCACCGTCGGCATCGCCGGGAAACTCTCCGCCGACGTCCGCACCGTCGGCGAGATCGAGACCTACGGCATGTTGCACCTACAGGGGTCGATCGTCGCCGCCACCATGGGCAGCGACCCCGAACCCCACCTTGCCGAGGCGGCCGAACAGGCGGGCAGGCTCGCCGAGGCCCGCCCGAGCACGTCCGTGGCGCGTAACGAGTCGTTCGGCCCGGCGAACGTGGCGCTGTGGCGCATATCGGCAGCGATCGAACAGCGGGAAGCGGGCCGGGTGCTCGAACTCGCGCCGAGGCTCGATCCGGCCGAACTGCCCAACGAGGGCCGCAAGGCTCAATACTTCGTCGAGATCGGCCGCGCGCACGCCATGCGGCGGAACTACCGGGATTCGCTGTACGCGCTCTTGCGAGCCGAGCACGCAGCCCCGCAGCACGTCCGCACCTTGACGCCGGTTCGCGAACTGGTCGGCCACATGATGCGTTCGGCCCGGCGTGACCTCACGTCCGGCGACCTCGGCAAGCTCGCGCAGCGGGTAGGCGTGGTGCCCGCGTAAGCGCACGCGCCCCGAAAAACGGCCAGTGGGATAGCAGTTCGGCTACTGCTATCCCACTGCTATCCCACGGGCGTTTTGCTATTTCCCGACCAGAGCGTAAAACGCTCACACCTGCGCATATTCCTGTGGGGCGGGTGGGGCTCGAACCCACGACCAATGGATTATGAGTCCACGGCTCTAACCGACTGAGCTACCGCCCCTGGCCGCGACCTGAGGTCGCAACTGTCGGATGGTACCCGGTTGGCGTGGCAGGGGCCAGTTGATCGGGTCCCGGGGGGCCGTGGAGTGCCGGGGACCTGGTTAGGCTGGGTCATTGCCGGAGCGGAGGAGAGCGCGTGGCCAAGCTGTTCGTGCGGGCGTTGCAGGCGCATCAGTGGCTGTACAAGAAGAGCGGCGGGCTGGTGGGGCATCGGCTACTGTTCGGGAATCCGACCCTGCTGCTGCGGACCGTGGGGCGGCAGACGGGATTGGCGCGGACCTCGGCGCTGACCTATGCCAGGGACGGGGCGGATTATCTGGTCACCGCGTCGAACGGCGGGTCGCCGCGGCCGCCGGGGTGGCTGGCGAATCTGCGAGAGCGGCCGGAGTGTGAGATCCAAGTAGGGCGGCGCGCGTTTCCGGTTCGGGCCCGGGTCACTCTGCCCGACGATACGGAGTACGCGCGCCGCTGGGAGTTGGTGGACGCTGTGAATCATGGCCGGTACAGCGAGTACCAGACGATGACGAAGCGTCCGATTGCCGTGGTCGTGCTATCGCCCGCGAGTGGTGCGGGTCAGTCGGAGTAGCTCTCCGAGCCGACCCGCGCACGCGCTCTCCGGGGACGGAGGTCCTCCGGGGGGCGGCTGGCGAGATGGACTACGGAGGCAACGAGAATCAGGATTGCGAGCACTACCAATGCGGTAACCACGGCAGGCACAGTAACGATTTCCGAGGGGCCGTGGCACCCGAGAACGCTCTATGGTGGACGCGCCGAGTTCGGTTAACCGGAGACCGTTTCGCCGGATATGACGGATTTACGTATTTCCCGGCACTCGGCCGGACAATTTCGGATTCGACCCGAAAGCCACTGGCGGGGTGTGAAATTGCGCGATTCCACCGATACCGAATCGGTATGGGCGCAACACGCCGGGCGATTCCCACCCCTGGGATGCGGTGCCGGAAAGTCCCAATCGAAGACGCATATTTTGTACGGTCCCACAACGACTTTGCGCCACTTCGCGCGAAATATTAAATGCGACTTCGAGTTACAGAGACAACTGCACGGGAAGCGTTCGGCATGAGGCATTCCGGCCGGCGCCCGAAATACCGGCGGCACGACGAGCCGTTCCCGGCCGGCCCGCTAGGACGACGAACCGCCGCTACAGCTACTTCCGCCGCCGCAACTACTTCCGCCGCCCCCACCACTCGACCCGGTGTCGCCGTGATCCCAGGGTGACGAGCCACCGTCACCGGATCGATGATGGGTTCCGGAATAGTGACCCCCCGAATAAGCACTTCCCGAGTGAAAACTCCCGCCATCCCCGAGGCCCGGCTCTTGACCGCCTTGACGATCGCATAGATGATCCCCGCCACCGTTCCGACGCACAGCACGCCGAACGCCAGCAGAACGAACAACGCGAACAAGAGATCCATTCTTCGACGGTATCGGCGAAACCATCCGGCCTAGATACGGTTTCACAGTGTTCACACCGAGAACGAGCCGTGCGGGGCGATCGAAATCATGGTGGCCGCCCCCCGGAGCCCACGCCGGGCGATAATGGCGCGGTGTTCACCTTTGCCGTATCCCGGCGCCGCCGCGGCATCGATCCGGACGCCGTAGCGCGCGCGGTCGGCGGGCTGGAACTTCCCGACGCCGTGTTCAAGACCTGCTCGTGGCAACCGCGGGCGCTCATCGATACCGGCCTGCGCCAGTGGCTGCGTTGCTGCGGACCGGCACTGGCCGACCACCAGGTGATCGGGATGCCGTCGCAAGCGGTGGACGAGGCGTGGCACGGCTTGATCCTGTGCACCGAGCGGTACGCGGAATTCTGCGACCGCGCCTACGGGCGGTTCCTGCACCACTACCCGGACGGTGCGGGCCCGGCCACCGGCGAGCCGGTGGATACGGCAGGCCGGTTGGGCCGGACCGTGGTGGCGTGGTCGCTGGTCGCCCGCCCCGGTGAGGAATGCGTACTGTGGGATCTGGACAGCCGGGTGGGGGTGGAACATCCCTGGGGCATTCCGGCGGATCGGGTCGCAGGGATATCGGAGTCACTGCGGCAGGCGCGGGCCCACTGAAGGCTACTATTCCGCTAAAACCTCGCCAATCGGGCAATCCGGATTAAGCCGACACGCCCCGCTGCGGTATCTTCGGCGGGGTGAGTTACTCAGCCGTCGCAGCGGCCACCACCGAACTTGCCCTGATGCCGGGTTTTCTGGACCCGGTGAATCTGCTCAACTCGTTCGGCACCTGGGTACTACTCGGACTACTCGTCGTGGTGTTCATCGAGTCGGGCCTGCTGTTCCCGCTACTGCCCGGTGATTCACTGCTGTTCACCGCGGGACTCATCGCGGCCTCCAAATCGGCGGAGATCGAACCCTTCGCGCCGATCTGGCTGCTCCTCGTACTGATCCCGATCGCGGCGATCGCCGGTGATCAGGTGGGCTACCTGATCGGTACCAAGGGTGGGACCGCGCTGTTCAAGAGCGACGACGCGAAGATCCTCAAGAAGTCCTATCTCGACGAATCGCACGCGTTCTTCGAGAAGCACGGGCCGATCACCATCGTGCTGGCCCGGTTCGTCCCGATCGTGCGCACCTACGCACCGCTGGTCGCAGGGGCGGCCAGGATGAAGTACTCGGTGTTCCTCACCTACAACGTCGTCGGCGGCGTGCTGTGGGGCGCCGGGGTCACCATGCTCGGTTACCTGCTCGGCCAGATCGCGATCGTGCGCGACAATGTGGACCTGATCTTCCTGCTCATCGTGGCCGTCTCGGTGCTGCCGATCGGCTGGGAGGTCGTCAAACGCTATCGCTCCGGCCGCGGCAAGACCGCCCCGGCGGACGCGGACGAACCCGCCGATCATCCGGCCGCCTGATCGCACAGGCGGCCGGGCCACCGGTCAGCGCACCAGGCGGCGCAGCAGTTTGTTGCCGAACAGGGTGGCGATGGTCTTCTCCAGCGTGGCGGCGGTGGCCTCGCTGTAGGGGTACCAGATGTTCTCCTTCTTCAGGCCCCACCGGTCCAGCAGCACCGGCTGCGGGTGCGCGAAGCCGCGCAGCGCGTCCCGGCCGTTGACCAGGCCCAGACCGCTGTCCTTACGGCCGCCGAAGGGCGCCTCGGCGACGCCGTATATCACCGAGGCGTCGTTCTGCACCACCGACCCGGTCTTGAGTTGTTTGGCCAGCCGCACGACCTTGGCCTTGTCCTTGGTGAACACACTGCCGCTGAGGCCGTACTGGCAGTCGTTGGCCATTCTCACGGCCTCTTCCTCGTCCCGGACGCGCATGATCGCGACGACCGGGCCGAAGGTCTCCTGCTGCATGATGTCCATATCGTGGGTGACGTCCACGACCACCGTCGGCTTGAAGAACACGCCCTCGGCGGTATCGGATTCCCCGCCGAGCAGGACGGTGGCGCCCTTGGCCTTGGCGTCCTCGACGTGCTTCTCGACAATTTCGAGCTGCCGGTCCCAGAACAGCGGGCCGACATCCTTGCCCACGGCGCCGTAGGTCACCTCGGCGGCGCGTTTGCGCACCTCCTCGATGAACCGGTCGGCGATGCTGTCCACCACGTAGATCCGCTCGACCCCGACGCAGACCTGACCGGTGTTGAACATCGAGAGGTACACCGCACCGAGCGAGGCGCGGTCGAGGTCGGCATCGGCGCAGACGATCATCGCGTCCTTGCCGCCGAGTTCGAGGGTGACCGGGATCAGCCGGCCCGCGCAGGCGGCGGCGATCTTCTTGCCGGTGCCGACACTGCCGGTGAACGAAATCTTGTCGACATCACCGTTCACCAGGGCCGCGCCGGTTTCGCCGTCACCGTGCACGACCTGCAGTACGTCCTTGGGCACGCCGGCCTCGTGCAGCACCTTGACCGCCCACTCCCCCGAGTGCGGGGTGACCTCGGACGGTTTGAGTACCACCGAGTTGCCGGCCAGCAGGGCCTGAGCAATCGGGTTCAGGGAGAGGATGAACGGGCCGTTCCAGGGCGTGATCACACCGACCACGCCGAGCGGCTGGTAGTTGATGACGAGTTTCTTCAGCGGCAGCATGTAGCCGTGCAGGCGGCGCTTCTCGTCGGCCAGATCCTTGGTGGCGCGGCCGCTCCAGTAGTTCAGGAAGTCGCAAGCGGGCACCATTTCCACGGCCAGCGCCTCGACCCGCGGTTTACCGGTCTCCTGCATCACCGTTTCGACGATCTCGTCGCGACGGGCCAGGAGCACCGAGACCGCGTTGCGGATGATCGCGGCACGTTCCGCGACCGGCCGGGCGGCCCAGCCGGGCTGCGCGGCGCGCGCCGTGGCCAGGACCGCGGCCACATCGTCGGCCGTGCTCACCTCGATCTCGCCGACGCGTTCGCGGGTAGCGGGGCTGCGCAGCTCGAGCCGCCGGCGTCCGTCGGCGGTCGGCTCCAGCTGTTCAACGATGGCCATGGTGATCTCTCCTCACCGGAGGAATTGGAACAGGTTCTACTTGAATTCGGAGCTTACGTCATGCGCGCGGGTGACGCACCGGGGATCACCCGAACAAGTCCGGACTACCCACGATGCCGCTATCAACCGATTCAATCAAGTGATTGACACGAGGCCGCCGCGCGGGACACCATCGAAACGCGGTCCAGTGCCGGACCGCGCCCCCGATCGGCAGGAGACCGATGACAGCCGAGTCCCCGGACGCGAGTCTCACCGCGCCCTACAGCATCGAATTCCCGTACAACCGGACGGTCGGCGAGAAGATCGGCACGTTCCTCGGCGGTCTGCGCGACGGCGAACTGTACGGGGTGCGCACCGCCACCGGCGCGGTACTCTGCCCGGCGCTGGAGTTCGACCCGGCCACCGCGGCCCCCACCGGCGAGCTGGTCCGCCTGGCCCCCGCCGGCACCGTCACGAACTGGACCTGGGTGCCCACCCGGCCCGACGACGAGATCGAGGCCGACCACTTCGCCTGGGCCCTGATCACCATCGACGGCACCGAGGGCGGCCTGTTCCACGCCGTCGATACCGGTGGCGACCCCTCCCGCCTCGCCGCGGGCCTGCGGGTGGCACCCCGCTGGCGCGCCGAACGGGTGGGCAGTATCCGCGATATCGTCTGCTTCGAACCGGTGGAGTCCTGATGAGCACCCTGCCCACGCCCGTGGAATCGTTCACCAGCCCGCACAAGGTGGACTACACCTTCGTCGCCGGAACCGGGCGTTCGGCCTTTCTGCGCGGGCTGAAGGAACGCCGGTTGCTGGCGCGCCGCTGCCCGTCCTGCGAACGCGTGTACCTGCCCTTCCCCGAATTCTGTTCGCGCTGCCTGGCCGAGCTCTCCGCGCCCTTCGAGCTGGACGGCACCGGCGTGGTGAAAACGTTCTGCGTGGTGAACTTCCCGTTCCCGGGCCAGGTGATCGACCCGCCGTACCTGGTGGCCTATATCCAGGTCGACGGTGCGGACACCACGCTCATGCATCTGATCCGGGACGTCGAACTCGCCGATGTGCACATCGGCATGCGGGTGGAGCCGGTGTGGTGCGCCGAGGAGGACCTGGACACATCCATGAACAGCATCCGTTACTACCGGCCGGTCGCAGGAGGTTCCGATGCGTGATATCGCGGTGGTCGCATTCGCGCAGTCGCCGGGGACCTCGGCCGACCGGCAGGATGATATGGCCGAGATTCTGCTGCCGGTGATGCGCGAGGCGCTCGGCTCGGCCGGCATCGACCGCACGGAGGTCGATTTCTGGGCGTCGGGCAGCCATGATTTCCACGAAGGCCGGACCTTCGCCTATATCGAATCGCTCGACGCGGTGGGCGCGTGGCCGCCGATCTCGGAATCCCATGTCGAGATGGACGCCGCCTGGGCCGCCTACGAGGCGTGGTCGTGGCTGCAACTCGGCGAGGGCGAGATCGCGGTGGTCTACGGTGTCGGGCGCGGGTCGCTGGCCCACGATCTCGACCAGGTGACCGCCACCCAGCTCGACCCGTACTTCCTGGCCCCGCTGCGGCCGCATCAGGACGCGCCGGCCGCACTACAGGCGCAGGCGCTGATCGCCGCCGGGATGCTGGACGAGAAACAGCTGGCCGAGGTGGTGGTCCGGGCACGGGCGAATGCGATGGGCAATCCCGGCGCGCAGGTGTCCGGGGAGTTCACGGTGGACGAACTGCTGGCCGCCCCGTATCTGGCATCGCCGCTGCGCGCCCACGATCGGGGTCCGATCGGCGACGCCGCGGCGGTCCTGGTGCTGGCGGCCGGTGATACCGCGCGGCGGCTGGCACAGCGCCCGGCCTGGGTGCGCGGCGCCGATCACCGGATGGACAGCCACTATCCGGGAACCCGCGATCTGACCCGCGTCGACACGGTGACGGTGGCCGCGGCGAAGGCCGCCGAGCAGGCCGGTTTCGCGGCCCGCGAGGTTCAGATCGCCGAACTGCACACCGAGTACAGCTATCAGGAACCGCTGCTGGCGCAGACGCTCGAACTGTCCGGGGCCACGGTCAATCCCGGGGGCGGGCCGCTGGTCGCCCGGCCTACCACCGCCACCGGGCTCATCCGGATCGGCGCCGCGGCACAGCACATCCTGACCGGTCGCGCGGACCGCACGCTGGCGCACGCCACCAACGGCCCCGCGCTCCAGCAGAACATGATCTGCCTATTGGAGGGAGACCGGTGAAACTCGCGGTCGTCGGAATCGGACAGAGCAAACAGGCCAAGAAACGCAAGGTCACCATCGGTGCGATGGTGCGTGAAGCCGTCGACGAGGCAATGGCCGACGCCGAACTGGAATTCGGCGATATCGACGCCGTCGTGCTGTCGAAGACGCCGGACCTGTTCGACGGGGTGATGAATCCGGAGCTCTACCTCGCCGACGCGATGGGAGCCCGCGGGCTACCGGTGACCCGGGTGTTCACCGGCGGCAGCGTCGGTGGGCACGCCGCCATCTACGGCGCCCATCTGGTGCAGGCGGGTCTGGCCCGGCGGGTGCTGGTGGTCGCGTATTCCAAGGAATCCGAGGGCGATTTCACCTGGGCGCTGTCGCGGGGGCTGCCCTTCAGCGCGCAGCTCGGCGCGGGCGCCGGGGCGCATTTCGCGCCGGTCATCCGGGAGTACATCCGCCGGTCGCGGGCACCCGAGCACATCGGCTGGCAGATCGCGGTCAACCACCGCCTCAATGCCACCCGCAACCCGTACGCGCATATCCAGTTACCGGATATCACCGTGGAGCAGGTGCGCGAATCCCGGATGCTCTGGGATCCGATCCGCTTCCTGGAATCGTGCCCCTCCTCGGATGGTTCGTGCGCGGTGGTGATCACCGGGGAAGCCGACGCCCACCACACCGGCCGTCCCCCCGCCTGGATCCACGGCATGTCGTGGCGCACCGAAACCGGCCACTTCGCCGGGCGCGACGAGGTGAATCCCGAGGCCGGACGGCAGTGCGCCGCCGAGGCGTACCGGCAGGCCGGGATCACCGATCCGGCCCGCGAGATCGATACCGCGGAGCTCTACATCCCCTACAGCTGGTTCGAGCCGATCTGGCTGGAGAATGTGGGGCTGGCCGAGGTGGACCAGGGCTGGAAGGTGGTGGATTCCGGCCGTACCGCGTTCGGCGGGGAACTGCCGATCAACCCGTCCGGCGGTGTGCTCTCCGGAAATCCCACGGGCGCGACGGGTCTGCTGCGGTTTGCCGAGGCGGCCATGCAGGTCCGCGGTACCGCGGGCGAGCACCAGGTCCCGGACGCGCGCCGTGCCATCGGCCACGCCATGGGCGGGGCGGCGCAGTTCCACGCGCTCTGGGTGGTCGGCGCCGAACCACCGAATTCCTGACCCGGCTGTTCCGACGCCATCGGCCCGGACCCACCACCACATCGGCCCGGCACGGGCGACAACACTTCCGCGAACCGAGAGACCGCACGAGACGAGGAGAGAGCATGATGCGCTACCTCCGCCTTCATTGCGGCCGCCGCGGACCGCATATCACAGTTTCCGAGGAGAGATCATGACCGAGCGGGTATACGTCGCCGGTGTCGGGATGACCAAATTCGAGAAGATCCAGTCGCGGGACTGGACGTATCCGGAGATGGTCGCCGAGGCGGTGGGCCAGGCGCTCACCGACGCCGGAGTGGGATACGACCAGGTGCAACGCGCCGCCGTCGGGTACGTCTTCCAGCCGTCCACCGCGGGTCAGCGGGCGCTCTACGAGATCGGCCTGACCGGTATCCCGATGGTGAATGTGAACAACAACTGCGCCACCGGTTCCACCGCGCTCGTACTCGCCCGGGAATGGGTGCAGGCCGGGCTCGCCGATATCGTGCTCGCGGTCGGGTTCGAACAGATGACCAAACAGGCGATGTCCGGCGACGGCACCATCCCGAAAGTCACCACGGTGGATCGCCACATGGACGCGCTGAAGGCCGCCGCCGGTTTCGGGAACGCGCCGATGACCGCCCAATTCTTCAGCGCCGCCGCGAACGAACACATGCAGCGGTACGGGACCACCCGCGAACAGCTGGCCCGGGTCGCGGTGAAGAACCACGAACACTCCACCCGCAATCCCAAGGCCCAGTTCCAGGACGCCTACACCCTGGACCAGGTGCTCGGCGACAAACTGGTCTCCGATCCGCTGACCCGCTCACAGTGCTCCCCCATGTCCGACGGCGCCGGCGCGGCCGTGCTGGTGAGCGAACGCTACGCGCGCGAACACGGTCTCGATCGGGCGGTACCGATCCTCGCCCAGGAACTGGTGACCGATACCGGCAACTCGTTCGAGTCGGGGTCGATGATCGATGTGGTGGGCGCGCCCATGGCGCGTATCGCCGGCCGGAAGGTGCTGGAGACCGCCGGGGTGGGCATCGACGATATCGATGTGCTCGAACTGCACGACTGCTTCTCCATCAACGAGCTGCTCACCTACGAGGCGCTGGGTCTGTGCGGCGAAGGCGAATCCGGCGCGCTGGTGGAGTCCGGCGCGACCACCTACGGCGGGCGCTGGGTGGTCAACCCGTCGGGTGGGCTCATCTCCAAGGGACATCCGCTCGGCGCCACCGGGCTGGCGCAGTGCACCGAACTGGTCACCCAGGTACGCGGGGCGGCGGGTGCGCGTCAGGTGGAGGGCGCGCGGCTCGGGCTCGCCCACAATCTCGGCCTCGGCGGGGCCTGCGTCGTGACCCTGTACGGTGCGCCGGGCGCGGTCTCCTAGAGTTCCGGTCATGACGAGAAGCCGGGTGCGGACCGGGCGGGAGATATCCTCGCCCGCCGCATCCGCGCGCCGGGGTCCGGCCGCGGCCCGCGGCGAGGCCCGTCCGGACCCCGGCCACGGGCACTCCCCCGAGGCCGGCCTCCCCACCGATCAGCGCCTGATCCTGGCCGCCGAACGGCTCTTCGCCGAACGCGGGATCGACGCGGTCTCCCTGCGTTCGGTGATGGCCGAGGCCGGGGCGAACGTCGCGTCCGTGCACTATCACTTCGGCTCCAAGGACGCCCTGGTCGACGCACTGATCAGCCGCCGCAGCGAACAACTGCACACCCGCCGCGCCGAACTGCTGGACGCCGTCGAGGACGCCGGCGCACCCGATGCCCGGGCACTGGCCGACGCCTTCGTCCGCCCGGTCGGCGAACTCGCCGCCGCCGGCGGCACACCGTGGATCCGGCTGGTCGCGGGCATCATGAGCGGTAATCATCCCGCCCTCACCAAGCTCACCGAGGGGTTCGCTCCCCAGGCTCTGCGTTTCAACGCCCTGCTGGAGCAGATCGCCCCCGGCGTCGCCTCCCGGACGATCCGTTTCCGCCTCACCCAGGCCATGAACCTGACATTCCAGACCCTCGGCGACCCGGACGGTCTGCGAGGCATGCTGGCGCTCAGCGGAACCCGGCTCTCTCCCGACGAACTGCTCACCGAACTGATCGATACCGTCACCGCGATCCTCACGGGTCCCCCGGACCGCTGAGGTCGCCCGCAGACCCGCTCGTATGACCGACAGCGGACTCGACCTCGGCACCTGCTACCTATACCGACCGGCCGGAGTGGTACACGGACGTGTACACCATTGACATGGACGATCGGTTGAGTTCGGGAAGCTCGCGCACAACTCCCGGCCGTGGTCAATGCCGCCGACAAAGACGGACATGTCACCGTGATCACCCGTGGCGGTGAGCCGGCGGCCGCTGTCGTCCCTCTGTTCATGCTCGCCAAGCTCGAAGAGTGGGAAGACGAGCAACTGGAGCATATGGCGGACGAAGCTCTTGCCGAAGCGGGTGAGCCCGAACGGATCACTCTGGGGCAGATGATGGATGAGGTTCTCGCCGCAGGCGACGAAGCTCTGGCATGAAGTACGAATTCTGCTGGACCGCCGCTGCGCGAAGAGCATTGCGATCCATTCCCCAGGAAGACGCGTTGCGCCTGCTGGTCACACTGACGTTGCTCGGTGACGACCTCTACCGGCGGGACGGCGTCGACGTCAAAGCATTGACCGGGCGCCCCGGACTCCACTTACGGTTGGGCAACTACCGCCTCGTCTACGAGGTCGACGATGGAAAGCTGGTGATCCTGGTGATCCTGGTGATCTCCGCGGGCCATCGACGAGAGATATACGAACGGTAGTTGCCCAGCGGACTCAGTTCACCTGCCGGCCCTCGCCCCAGTACTGCGCCCGCAGCGCTTTCTTGTCCGGTTTACCGAGCGGGCTGACCGGGATGCTCTCGGCGAAATCGACGGTTTTCGGGGTGTAGACCGCGCCCTTACGGTCCTTTACCAGCGCCTGCAGTTCCTCGACCGGCACCGACTGCCCGTCGCGCAGCACGACGACCGCCTTGACCGCCTCACCCCATTTGTCGTCCGGCACACCGATCACGGCCGCGGCGCTCACCGCCGGATGCGCCGACAGCACATCCTCGACCTCCCGCGGGTACACATTGAACCCGCCGGAGACGATCATGTCCTTCTTCCGGTCGACGATGTAGAGGAAACCCTCCTCGTCCTGCCGGGCGATATCGCCGGTGTGCAGCCAGCCGAATTCGGTGGCCTCCGAAGTCTGTTCGGGTTTGTTCAGGTACCCGTTCATCACCAGTGGGCCGCGAACACACACCTCACCCGGCTCGCCCTGGGGCACTTCGTTGCCCTTCTCGTCGAGCAGGGCAACCGACAGCCACGGCACCGGACGGCCGCAGCTGGCCAGCCGCTCCGGTTTGTTCAGGTCGTGGTCGCCGCGCCGCAGTACCGAGATGGTCATCGGGCTCTCGGCCTGGCCGTAGAACTGGAAGAAGATGGGACCGAACTTCTCGATCGCCTCGGCCAGCCGGGTCGGGGAGATCGCGGAGGCACCGTAGAACACCGTCTGCAGGCTGGACAGGTCGTACTTGTCGAGGTCGGGGCTGTCCAGCAGCGCGTAGAGCATGGTGGGCACCAGCATGGTCGCGGTGATCTTGTACTTCTCGATCGCCTCGAGCACCTTGGCCGGATGGAAGTACGGCAGCACCACGATCGAACCGCCCTGCTGAGCAGTGGGACCCCAGAAGGCGGCGCCCGCGTGGCTCAGCGGGGTGCACACCAGGAACCGGACCTCGTCGGGCCATTCCCATTCGGTCATCTGGATGCGCAGCATGGTGGTGCTGCCGCGAAAGCTCATCTCCACACCCTTGGGCTTACCGGTGGTGCCGCCGGTATAGGCCAGGCTCATGGTCGCGTTCGGATCCACCTGCGGACCGCGCACCCGCTCGGGGGTGAACCCGGCGGCCAGTTCGATGAGATCGGTCCCCGCCTCGGACGGGCCGAACGAGAACAGGTTCCGCAGCCCGGGCACCTTGTCCCGCAACTGCGCGGCACGTTCGTCGAAACCGCTCGGGTCGTAGATCAGGGTTTCCACGCCCGCGTCCTCGAGGACGTAGGCGTGATCGTCGAGCGAGCCCATGGGATGCAGCGCCATCGCCCGCGACCCGTTTACATTGTTGGCACCCTGGGCGAAGATCACCTCCGGCCGGTTGGCCGAGAGCACCGCCACCGGGGAGCCAACGCCGAGACCGGCCGAGGCCAGCGCCTGGGCGAACCGGCTGATCTGATCGCGCACGTCGCGGTAGGTCAGGGTGGCGTCGTCGATATGGACCGCGGTGCGGTCGGCATATCGCTCGAGAGCTTTGCCCAGCAGGTCCACCGCCAGTGGCTCGCGGTGCAGCAGGGCAGCGTCGTCGACGTGCGGTTCAGTGTTCATTCGTCTGCCTTTCGGGCCGGCCCGTCCGAGCGGACCGGCGAAGATCGACCGGTGCTCCGGCGCGGTCCCGGCCCGCGGGCACCGCCACATGGCGCCGCGGCCCGGGAACCACCCACGGGGCTCGCAAACCGCGAAAACTATAACACGTTCTACTTTATTTCCGGGGAGATCCGGCGGATCCGGCCGTCCCGGCGAGAGCGGCCCGGCAGGCCGCCACATAACCGCGCACCAACGGCCGGCTGTCGTCGCGTCGCCAGGCCAGCGCCAGCTCGCTCGGGCCCACCCCGCGAACCGGTCGCACCACGACACCCTCATGGGCGACCAGCGGTGCGTTACCCGCCGCCAGCAGTACCACCCCGTCACCGCCCCGCACGGCCTCGTAGGTCTCCTCGGCACTCGCCACCTCACCGCCGATGATCGGCGGTCGGCCGCCCCGCTCGTCGACCGCGAGGAAATGGTCCCGCAGTGTCCGCGCCGATTCCGGGAGCGCCAGGAACGGTTCGTCCAGCAGATCGGCGAACTCCACCACATCGCACGCGGCGAGAGGATGGGATCCGGGCAGTGCGACCACCCGCGGTTCGCGCGCCACCACCACCCATTCGTACCGGTCGGTGCCGGCCAACGGCAGCCAGACGAACGCCACATCGGTGGACCCGTCGGCCAGCCCGGCGGTCGGGTCGAGCCAGCCGAGCTGACGCAGGACCGGCCTGGCGGCGGGATGAGCCGCGGCGAACCGGGCCCGCACCGCCGGGAGCAGTCCGCGGCCCGGACTGGTACTGATACCGATGGCCAGCGTGGCCCGCTGCCCCGCCTTGGCGGCTTCCACCTCGGCGCGCGCCACCTCCCACGCCGCCAGCAGTTGCCGCGCATGTGGGACGAGCGCATCCCCCACGGGGGTGAGCCGCACCGAGCGCCCGTCCCGCTCGAACAGCGGCGCGCCCAGTTGCTGTTCGAGCGCGCGGATCTGCTTGCTCAGCGCGGGCTGGGAGACGAACAGACTCTCCGCGGCGCGGGTGAAATTCAACTGCTCGGCGACCGCCGCGAAGTAGCGGAGGTCCCGGCCGTGCACGTCCATAACCAACGGTTATCACAGCCGGTCTTGGACATCATCTCGGCGCGGGATCAGGATCGTTCTCGTAGGACGAACCGAGGAGAACGCAGTGAGCAATCCGAAGATCTGGTTGGTGACCGGTGCGAGCAGTGGTTTCGGCCGCGCGATCACCCGGGCGGCGATCGAGGCCGGCGATACGGTGATCGCGGTGGCACGCCGCACCGCCGCCCTGGACGATCTCGTCGCCGCCCACCCCGACCGGGTGGAAGCGCTGGCGCTGGACGTCACCGATACCGAGCGCATCGAGACCGCGGTCGCCGATATCGTCGCCCGCTACGGCCGGATCGACGTACTGGTCAACAATGCGGGCCGCACCCAGGTGGGCGCGGTCGAGGAAACCACCGACCGCGAACTGCGCGACCTTTTCGACCTGCACTTCTTCGGACCCGCCGCACTCACCCGCGCGGTACTGCCGCAGATGCGCGCCCAGCGGTCCGGCGCGATCGTCATGATGAGCAGCGTCGGCGGGCAGCTGTCGTTCGCGGGCTTTTCCGCCTACAGCGCCGGCAAATTCGCGCTGGAGGGTTTCGCCGAAGCACTGGCCGACGAGGTCTCGCCATTCGGTATCGATGTTCTGATCGTCGAACCGGGCGCGTTCCGTACCGGGCTCTTCGGACCCGGCGCGGCCTATTTCAGCGCCGAGAACGAGGCCTACGCCGAAACGGCGGGCGCCACCCGGCGCATGGTCGAGACCGGCGACGGCTCTCAGCCCGGCGATCCCGCCAAGGCGGCCGCCGCCATCCGGGCCGCACTGGACGCCGAACGCACACCCCTGCGACTCCCGCTGGGCGAGGACGCCGTGGACGGGATACTGAACCATCTCGACGCAGTGCGCGCCGAGGTCGTGGAATGGGAGAAGGTCACCCGGGCCACAGCTTTCGACTGAGTCTCCGCCCGCTCGTACACGGCAAGAACCCGGCGCCCCGGGGCGGGGGTTTCCACTCTCCACGCCCTCGGGCTTTACCGGTGGTACCGCCGGTGTAGTGAAGACACAGGGTCGCATCGGGGTCCACCTGCGCACCGCGCACCCGCTCGGGGGTGAACCCGGCGGCCGGTTCGACGAGATCGGCACCCACCTCGGACGGACCGAACGAGAACCGGCTCGGCAGACTTGCCGAGCCTGGGAAACCTAGGATTGTTGCCGGACGGTAGCGTGCGCGCACCGAAAGTTGCTGGAAGCGAATGAGACCGGCAGCCGCTTCGTCCTGTTCCGTTTGCATATGTCGAACCGTCTGGAGTCGCCCTGTGTCTCTGCCTCCGCCGCTGGAATCGCCGCTGTCTCATGACGACCGCCTTATCACGCCGAGTTCGGTGATCGACGGTGAGCCGCGAGTAGCTCTGTACACCAGGGAATTCGCCACGAATCCCCAGCGCGTCTATCGAGAGCTGAGAGCCCGTTACGGATCACTGGCCCCCGTGGAGATCGCGCCGGGTGTCCCGGCCACCCTGGTGGTCACCTACGCGACAGCGAAGCGGATTCTGCACGACCCCGAGCACTTTCCGGCCGACCCTCGGGTCTGGCAGGCGAGCGTGCCGCTGGACTGCCCCGTCCGGCCGATGTTGCAGTGGCGGCCGAATGCGCTGCGTAGCACCGGAGTTGCCCATACCCGGCTGCGCTCGGCGAATACTTTCGCTCTCGACGGAATCGACCTGCACGCCGCACAGGCGTTGGTCGAGAAGATCGCGGTGCCGCTGATCAACAGCTTCTGCGCCGCCGGGGCTGCCGATCTCCTCGCGCAGTTCGTACACCCTCTGGTCTTCGAGGTACTCAACACCCTGGTCGGCTGCTCGCCCGATATCGGGGCGCGCGTCGCGCGGGGAATGGCCGCCGTATTCGACACCTCCGCCGATGCCGAAGCGGGCAACGTGACACTGGAATCGGCGCTGTACGAACAAACCATGCGCAGAATCGCCGATCCCGGCGACGACATCACCACCCGCATGATCGCGCACAGCGCACAACTGACCGAGGAGGAGGTGATTCACCAACTGGTCGTCATATACGGGGCGGGCATCGAGCCGACGGTCAACCTCATCCTGAATACGTTGCGGCTCATGCTGACCGACGATCGGTTCGGCGGGGGCATGGTCAGCGGTAGTCTCTCGACCGGCGACGCGCTGGAGGAGTTGCTGTTCACCGATCCACCCCTGGCGAACTTCTGCTTCAGTTATCCGCGGCAGCCGATCCTCATCGATGATGTATGGCTGCCCGCACATCAGCCGGTCCTGATCAGCATGTCGGCGTGCAATAACGATCCAGCAGTACAGTCCGAGGATTACACGGCCAACCGGTCACATCTCGCCTGGGGTGCCGGCCCACACGTCTGCCCGGCGAAGGATCTGTCCTCGACCATCGCGGGCGCGGCGATAGATCAACTGCTCGATGCGCTACCCGAGATGGAATTGGCCGTGCCCGTCGAGGATTTGCAGTGGCGGACCGGGCCCTACCATCGTTCTCTGGCACGCTTGCCCGTGACATTCGAACCGACTCCGCCGATGCGGGTATGAAGCGTCGTCGGCACCGGCGCGATCGTCGTGTACCTCGGATTCTCGGTGACTGCGCACCGTCGAGGCACGGCCGGCACACCGGCACAGGTGTTCCCCGTTTCGCCGGACCGCCCTCCCGGGGCAGCTCGCCGACGGGACCCGGCCTCGTATCCGGTGACGAGGGCCGGGCCCCAGGTGACAACTCGCAGGATCAGTCCCGCGTGACCGTTCCGTCCACCCGACGCCAGATGCCGAGCGGGTTCGCCGCCCGGATCTCGTCGGCGAGCAGTTCCTCCGGCACGTTCTGGTAACTCACCGGACGCAGGAAACGCTCGATGGCGAGAGTGCCCACCGAGGTGGTGGCCGGGGCCGTGGTCGCCGGGAAGGGACCACCGTGCACCACCGCGTGCCCGACCTCGACACCGGTGGGCCAGCCGTCGAAGAGCACCCGCCCCGCGATCAGTTCGAGTTCCCCGAGCAGCGGCCGGGCGATCTCCCGGTCGTCGGCGGTGGCGTGCACGGTGGCCGTGAGCTGGCCCTCCAGTTCACCGGCCAGCGCCAGCAGTTCGGCGGTATCGGCGGCGCGCACGATGATCGAGCTGGGCCCGAACACCTCGTCCTGGAGTGCGCGGTCGGCCCGGAAACGCTCGGCGGTGGTGACGAACAGATGCGGATCGCCGGAACAACTCGTCGCACCCACGGTCCCGGCGGCGGCCAGCCGCACTCCCGCGGTGCCGGACAGGCGCTCGACGCCGGCGGTGAAGGCCGACGCGATCCCCTTGTTCAGCATAGGCGCGCCGGTTGTCGCGCCGATCGCGTCGGTGGCCGCCGCCACGAATTCGTCGGCGCCGGGTCCGTCGGCCAGAAACACCAGGCCCGGGCTGGTGCACAGCTGCCCGACACCGGTGGTCAGCGAGGCGACGAATTCCGCGCCCAGGCTCGCGCCGCGTTCGGCCAGTGCGTCCGGCAGCACGAAGACGGGGTTGACGCTGGACATTTCGGCGTACACCGGAATCGGTACCGGCCGGGCCGCGGCGGCCGCGGCCAGCGCCAGACCGCCCTGCCGGGACCCGGTGAAGCCCACCGCGCGGATATGCGGGTCGCGGACCAGCGCGAGGCCGGTGTCCACGCCACCGTGCACCAGCGCGAAGGTCCCCTCCGGCAGATCATGTGCCCGGACCGCCGTGAGCACTGCGCGCGCCACCAGTTCGGAGGTGCCGGGATGAGACGGATGGGCCTTGACGACCACCGGGGCACCCGCCGCCAGCGCGGAGGCGGTGTCACCGCCCGCGACGGAGAAGGCCAGGGGGAAGTTGCTCGCGGCGAATACCCCCACCGGGCCCATCGGGATACGACGCTGGCGCAGATCGGGTTTCGGCAGCGGCGTCCGCGCCGGATCGGGCCGGTCGAGCCGGGCGCCGGTCCAGCTGCCCTCCCGCACCACCTCGGCGAACAGCCGCAACTGCCCGGTGGTGCGGCCGATCTCGCCCCGGATACGCGCCTCGGGCAGGCCCGATTCGGCGATCGCCCGCTGCGCCAGGGTCTGCCCCAGGTTCTCGATCTCGGTGGCGATACCGTCCAGGAACGCGGCGCGCCGAGTGAAGTCGGTGGCGCGGTATTCCGCGAAGGCCGCCCAGGCCGCGGTCCCGGCCCGCGCGACGGTGGCGGCGTCGGCTTCGTGGAACTCCGGGTCGAGCGCGGTGCCGGTCGCCGGGTTCACCGCACGGAAGGCGCCGGTGGTCCCGGGGACCTCGGTGCCGCCGAGCAGATTCGCGCCGGTGAGGCGTTCGGTTTCGGTGCCGGTCATCAGCTCACCTTCTTCACGAGGTCGGCAAGTTCGGCGAGTTCGGTCTCGTCGAGATCGGTCAGTGGGCTGCGTACCGGACCCGCCGGGCGGCCGATGACCTTCATACCCGCCTTGACGATGCTCACCGCGTAGCCGGGTTCGCGATTGCGCAGGTCGCAGTAGGGGATGACGAATTCGTTCAGCGCGTTCAGCACGAAAGCGTGATCGCCGCGGCGCAGGGCGCGGTAGAAGTCGAGCGCGAACGCCGGGACGAAGTTGTAGATCGCCGAGGAGTAGGTGGTCACGCCCAGCGCCAGGTACGGCAGGGCGAACATCTCCGCGGTGGGCAGGCCGCCGACGTAGATGAGCCGGTCACCGACCCCGGCGTAGATCCGGGTCATCTGTTCGATATTGCCGATGCCGTCCTTGAACCCGATCAGATTGGGGCAGCGCTCGGCGAGCTCGGCGACGGCGGCTTCGGAGTAGGCGGCGTTGGCCCGGGAGTAGATGACGACGCCCAGATCGGTGGCCGCGCAGACCTGCCGCACATGGTCGACCAGGCCCTCCTGGCTCGCCTCGGTGAGGTAGGGCGGCAGCAGCAGAATGCCGCTCGCGCCGGCGCGCTCCGCGGCGCGCGCCATCTCGACCGCGGTGGCGGTGCCGTAACCGGCGGGGGCGATGACCGGCAGTCCGTCCGGCGCCTCCTGCACGGCGGCGACGACCACCTGTTCGACCTCGGCCGGGGTGAGGGAGAAGAATTCGCCGGTACCGCCGGCGGCGAACAGTCCGGACGCGCCGTACTGGCCGAGCCAGGCGATGTTGTCCCGGTAGGCGGCCTCGTCGAACGACCCGTCGGCGCGCAGGTGCGTGACCGGGAAGGACAGCAGGCCGGAGCCCAGCTTCCTGGCGATTTCCTGGGGAGGGGCTGTGGTCATGGGGTGCGCTCCTGTTCGAGGGTGACCTGCTGCCCTCACCCTAGGAAGCCCTATGATTCACGTCCAACACTGATTACATATCTATCAATACAAGGTCGGTATCGGATGTTCACTTTTGTCCAGCTCACCCATTTCGTCGCCGTGGCCGAGGAGTTGCACTTCGGCCGGGCGGCGGAACGCCTGCAGATGACGCAGCCGCCGCTGAGCCGGCAGATCCAGCTCCTCGAGAAGGAGGTGGGCGCGGAACTGTTCGACCGATCCAACCGCACCGTGAAACTCACCCGCGCCGGTCGCGCCTTCCTGCTCGACGCCCGGCGGCTGCTCCAGCAGGCCGAGCGGGCCACCCTCGCGGTGCGCCGGGTCTCGGCCGGCACCGGGGGCGTGCTGCGACTGGGATTCACCGGGGCGAGCGTGCACTCCGGATTGCCGCGCGTGCTCGCCGCGGCCCGGACAGCGCTACCCGATGTCGATGTGGAGCTGCGCGAGATGGTGACCATGGACCAGGTGGAGGCACTCTCGGAGGGAGCACTCGATCTGGGCATGGTGCGCCCACCGATCACCCGACCGGACCTGACCACCCGCACCTTCGTCCGCGAGGGGCTGATCGCGGCCCTGCCCGCGGACCACGCGCTGGCGGCGGAGAAGGGGCCGATCCCGGTCACCGCGCTACACGGCGTGGACATGGTGATGCACGCGCCGGTCGAGGCGCGGTACTTCCACGATCTGATCACCACGGTGCTGCACGCGGCGGCCGTGATCCCGGTGATCACGCAGTACATGACCCAGATCCACAGCATTCTGGCGCTGGTGAACCTGGGCTGGGGCGTGGCGCTGGTACCCGAATCGGCCACCGGTATGCGGTTCGACCGGGTGGTCTATCGCCCACTGGACGGAGTGCGGACCCGGGTGGAGCTGGATCTGGTGTGGCGCCACGGCAACGAGAACCCGGCCTTCACCCGGTTGATGGCGGAACTGACGAGGCCGGACGGGGAGGCCGGGCTTTCGAGCCGAGAGGCGCGGTGACCGCTTGTGCCCACAAATAGGGATAGTTAGTATCCCTATTATGAAAATGGGCGAGGGTGTCGAGTGGAGCCTGCACTGCTGCGTCACCTTGGCCTGGCTGGACGACCGGTGGCCGGTGCCGATCGCCCGGCTGGCCGCATGGTTCGACCTACCGGTGGAGTATCTGAAGAAACGGTTGCAGGCGCTGGTCCGCGCCGGGATCCTCACCTCCACCCCGGGTGTGCGCGGCGGCTTCGGCCTGGCCCGCCCCCCGGAACGGATCACCCTGCTCGATGTGGTCACCGCCGTCGAGGGCGGGGTGGACCCGTTCCGATGTACCGAGATCCGGCAGCGCGGCGGCAGCGGGCGCAGCGCGGGCGCGGAGTTCGCCCGCCCGTGCGGCATCTCGCTGGCCATGCGCCGCGCGGAACTGGCGTGGCGGCGGGAGCTCGCCGCCCAGACCGTCGCCGACCTCGCCGCCGGCGCTCCGGCGTCCGCGGCGGAACGCACCCGGCGCGAATTCTCGGACTCCTGATCTTTCGCGACAGGTCTGCGCCCTATCCCGGCACCCGGCCTGCCGCGGCGGTTGAATAGAGACATTTACTATCCTGATTAGCGAATTACGAGGAGGATGACATGTCCGGAATCGTGGTGCTGGGCGGCGGTTTCGCCGGGGTGTGGAGCGCCGCGGCCGCGGTCCGGCTCGCCCGCGCGGCAGGACGCGACCTGCCGGTCACCCTGATCGACCCCGGCGACGATCTGGTGATCCGACCACGCCTCTACCAGGCCGAGCCCGATCGCATGCGGGTCTCGCTGGACCGGATCCTCGGACCGGTGGGGGTACGCCGGATCGCGGGCACGGCGACCGCGGTGCATACCGCGGACCGCATCGTGACCGTCGTCGGACGAGACGGCGAAACACAGGAGATCTCCTGGGAACGGCTGATTCTCGCGACCGGAAGCCGGCTCGTCCGCCCCCGCCTGCCGGGTGCCGAACTGATCCACAATGTGGACACCCTCCCGGCCGCCGCGGCGCTGGACGCGCATCTGCACCGGCTCCCGGAGCTGCCCTCCGGCGCGGGCCGCTTCACCGCCGTGGTCGTCGGAGCGGGCTTCACCGGGCTCGAGATAGCGACCGAACTGGCGGACCGGCTCCGCGCCCTCGCCACCGGCGAGGCACCGGCCGAGCAGGTCCGGGTCGTGCTGGTGGAGCGGGCCGATACGGTCGGACCCGAGCTCGGCCCCGGCCCCCGGCCGCAGATCCTCGAAGCCCTGGCGACCCTCGGTGTGGAGCAACGCCTGGGTGTGAGCCTGGGCGCGATAGAGCCGGACGGGGCCACACTGTCCGACGGCACCCGTATCGCGGCTCGTACGGTGGTGTGGACTGCCGGGGTCCAGGCGAGTCCACTCACCGCCGGTATCCCCGCCGACCGCGACCGATCGGGCCGGCTGGCGGTGGACAAGCAGCTCCGGGTGCTCGGAGTCCCCGGGGTGTACGCGGCCGGTGATACCGCGGCGGCATACGCCGAGCCCGGGCACCCGGTGCTGCAGTGTTGCCAGCACGCGCTGCAACTCGGGAAGTTCGCCGGCCACAACGCCGCCGCGGATCTGTTCGGGCTCCCGGCCGCACCGTTCACACCGGCGCCCTACGTCACCTGCCTGGACCTCGGCTCCGCCGGAGCCGTTTTCACCAACGGCTGGGACCGGCAGGTGGCCGCGGCGGGCGAGGCCGCCAAGGTACGCAAGCGCAAGGTGAACGAGTGGTGGATCTACCCGCCCACCGACGACCCCGGCGAACTACTCCGCCAGGCCGACTACCGCTTCTCGGTCCGCGATATCCCCACCCCGTACCCCTGAACCACGCCGGTGCACCGCGTCACGCCGCGACGCCACTGTGCGGCGTTGCGCCACTGTTCGCCGTTGCGGAGGCCGTTCGAGCCGGGCCGACCACCACGCCTGTGCCTCGTTCGCGCTGGAGAGCAGCCTGTTCAACCCTGAGTTCCGATCCTGTGGATGCCGGACCGAGCGCACTGCTCAGCGGGCGGGTACCAGCTCTCTCTCGGCGGCCACCGCGGCGGGCAGATGCGCTCGGGAGTGCCGGATGATCACCGCGGTTCCCGACAGTGCCACCAGCACCAGCCCGCCGAGCAGCACCGGGTAATCGGCCGCGGGGCTGAGCAGGCTCAGCAGAGACGGCAACAGGAAGCCCAGATATGCCAGCGCGTAGTAGGCGCCGGTGAGCGCGGCCAGTTCCTCCGGTGCGGCCAGCCGCTGCACCTCGAGCAGGCCGGAGACCAGCGCGATCCCGTACGCGCATCCCAGCGCGAGCGCGGCGGCCAAGGCCAGGACAGGCGAGCGGACGAGCGCGGCCAGCGCGCTGACCACCAGCCCGGCCGACATGACCGCCATGGCCACCGCCACCGCCCGCGCGCTGGTGGTCCGGTCCAGCCGTTTGGCGAGCGGCTGGACCAGGACGCCGACCGTGAGGGTGGCGACGGTGATGATGGTCGAGTACAGCAGACCCCACTGCCCGACGCGGTCGCCGACGAGCTGCGGCATCACCGCGTAGGCCACACCGGCGGAGCCGAAGATCCACGGCGCCATCGGCACGACCACCCGCCGGAATCGCGGATGCCGCAGACCGGCGAACCGCCCGGGTGTACTCGTCCCGGCCCGCAGTGTCTCCGGGACCCGCGCCACCGCGGGCAGTACCGCGGCGGCGAGCAGCGTGTGCACGACATAGGGCAGCACCATCGGCGCCGGGCCCCACTGCGCGAGCACTCCCGCGACACCCGCGCCGAAGCCGAAACCCAGCGTCAGCCACAGCGCGGCCCGCCGGGCACCGGCCGCCGGACCGTCCCCGGCCCGGAGCGCGAGTTCGGTGGTCCAGGTGGTACCCGCCGCCATGGCCACGGCCACCCCGAAACCGGTGATCAACCGGCCGATCGCGATCCAGCCGACGCCGAACACCCCGGCTGCCAGGAGCGGACTGGCCACCAGGGAGGCCACGACTCCCGCGACCGCCACCGGGCGCCGCCCGAACCGCGCGGAAAGACCACCGCTGAGCAGCAGGCCCGGCACCAGCCCGAGGACGTAGGCACCGAGCAGCGCGTTCACCAGCAGCGCGGAGTAACCCTCGTCCCGGTACATCACCAGCAGCGGCGTGAACTGGTTACCGCCCCAGGCACAGACGAAGATCGCCGCCACCGCCGCGTGCCACGAACCCTGCCTCATCGCCGGTGGGTTCCGTCCAGATGTGCACGCAGGGCGGTGGCGAATGCCGCCTGATCACCCGATTCGATGATGGCGACCAGTTCGTCGTGCTGCCGCAGGACGACGGGGATGAGGTCGGGCACCGGACCGAGCGCGGCCACGTTCATCCGGCGCTGCCGGTCGGCCAGCCCGGTGTAGAAGCGGATCAGCAGGGCGTTGCCGCCCGCCGCGACCAGGGTGCGGTGGAAGAGTTCGTCCGCCTCGGCGAAGGCATCGATATCCCCGGATTCGGCGTATCCGCGCTGCACCTCGAGCGCGTCGCGCAGCCCGGCGACAGCGACGGGAACCCGCTCGGGCGTGCGGAACAGGCGACGGACCGCCGCGGTTTCGACGGCTTCCCGGGCGTCCAGCACATCCTCGGCCTCGCCCGGCGGGACCGGTGCGACGATGGCGCCGCGTTTGGGCACCAGGGTGAGCAGTTCTTCGGTCTGAAGCCGTACGAACGCCTCCCGGACCGGAGTCCGGCTCAACCCCAGCCGGCCGGCGATCTCGGTTTCGCTGAAGAGGTGTCCACCCGGCAGTTCACCGGACAGGACGAGTTCCTTGGTGAGCCGATAGGCCCTATCCGCTGCACTCTGCCCGGGCGTTTCGGCCGGGTACGACGATGTCCGCACGTGGCCACTCTACTGGATAGATACAAGCTTGCATGCAAGCATGCACTCATCTAATGGCCCCGGGTAACCGCCGTGCGGGGTCTCCCCATCCCGGCGGTACGGTCGGGACAGAGATCGAACAGACGGCGCGACCGCCGACCGGACGAACGGACAACGATGTGAACGAGGCCTTCTACCTGCCCGATCCGGCGGACCCGCAGCGGTTCCTGTCGACTGAACTCACTCGTGGTCCGTGGTCGCCCGACGCCCAGCACGCCGGACCACCCTCCGCGCTGCTCGGTCATGTGATCGAACGGTGCGAACCCAGGCCGGGCTTCCAGGTGGGACGCGTTGCCGTGGAGATCCTCGGTCCCATCCCACTGGCCCCGCTCACCGCGCAGGCCCGACTCGTGCGCCCGGGTCGCAGCGTGGAAATGATCGAAGCGACCCTGACCACCGAGCGCGGTCCGGTGCTGCGGGCCACTGCGTGGCGTTTCAAACTCGCCGACCCCGAACTCGAGATTCCCGAACACCTCTTACCGACCGGGGCGCGGCCCGGCCCCGATCAGACGCCCGAGCCGGAATTGTTCCCGTCCACCCAGCCCGTGGGATTCCACACCGGTATCGAGTACCGCTACGTCACCGGCTCCTTCCGCGAACCCGGCCCCGCGGTGTGCTGGATCAGGTTGAAGTACCCGATCGTCGCCGGTACCACGCCCAGCCCACTGGAACGCACCCTCGCCGCGGCCGATTCCGGCAACGGAGTCAGCGCGGTCCTCGACTGGGATCGCCACCTGTTCATCAACACCGATCTGACCGTCACCCTGCACCGCCAACCGGCCGGCGAATGGGTCTGCCTCGATGCCGTCACCCATCCGCAGCCGCACGGTATCGGACTGGCCGAGTCCGCGCTGTTCGACGAGAAGGGCCCACTGGGCCGCAGCACCCAGACCCTGTTCCTCGGCCCGCGCTGACCGGATCGGGCACGGCAGCTCGGAGGCGAGGCCGCCGGCCGGTACTCACCCGGTGACTACCCCTCCGGTACGCCGAGCGGGGTGGTTCCGGCGTCGGCGCCGCCGCTCGCCCGGTCCCCGGACTCCCGCCGCACCGCGGCGTTCAGAAACAGTCGTTTCAGTAGTGGGCGTCGGATACCGCATCAGGAGGAAACAACCGTGACCGCAACAGACCGCGAACCCGCGCGCGACCTCGCGATCCGCATGCTCGGACAGCCGGGCGATCTGGGCTGGGTGGTCCAGGCCCACGGCGAGCTCTACGCCGCCGAATTCGGCTGGGACATCTCCTTCGAAGCACTCGTCGCCGAGATAGTCGCCGGTTACGCCGGCGCCCACGATCCCGCCCGGGAGGCAGGCTGGATCGCGACCCTCGACGACGAACACCACCATCACAGCTTCGGCCGGGACCTGGTCGGCCAGAATTGGTCCCGGCAACTGTAGGGCGGACTACGCCACCGGCCCACCGCCGTGGTCATGGACATCCCCGGCGCCCGGCCCGCGACGGACCTATCGCTACCCGGCCGCCCCGGGCGCGCGCGGGGTGAGCGCGACAACCGGGACGACCCGGCCCGCGGTGCGCTCGTACTCGGCCAGGGCGGGCAGGATCGCGACCATCGCGAGGTGCAGGCGATCGCGTTCGGGCCCGGCATCGATCACCTCGGCATCGGCCTCGAAGAGCTCGGCACCCACCTGCACGGTCACCGTCGGATGCGCGCGCAGATTGTGATACCAGGCCGGATTCCGCGGCGCCCCGGCATTGGAGGCGACGATCACCAGCCGATCACCGTCGCGCAAGTACATGACCGGTTTGGTGTGCGGTAGACCGGATTTCGCGCCGATGGTGGTGAGCAGGAGCAGATCATAGCCGGCGAAAGGTCCGCCGACGCGCCCCTCGCCGGCACGGAATTCCTCGATGACCTCGTCGTCCCAGGCCGCCATGGGCACGTCCTCCGCGTTCGAACCGCACCCCGCCGATCAGCGGTGCGCATACACCGGGGCGGGGATCGGTTTGCCCAGCACCCGGTTCAACCAGAATGCCCCGCGCATCCCGTGAAAAACAGCCATGACGAGCGCCCCGATACCCAGCGCCACGAATCCGGGCCACGGATTCGCCCCGAGATCGGCCGCGCATCCGAGTAGTACCGCCATACCCAGGCCGAGTACGCCCGCGACCGCATTGCGCACCGGCGCGTTCCCGGTGACATTCGGGAACTCCTCTCCCATCATCCCTTTCGCGAAATGCGGGAACGCGTTCGTTCCCAGCACGCCCGCCGCGAAAGCCGTCACCACTGTCAGCCACATCGGACCCACCTCATTCGGTCAACGCTTGTAGTCCGAAACTAGCAGTCGCCGCCCATTCGGTCAACATCCGTTGTCCGAATGCAATCGATCGCGCGTCCGAGCCGGGAGCCGGCGGCCCTAGGCTGGTCGGGTGTCCGAAACCCAGCCGACCCGAGCCGAACAGCGGCGGCGCACCCAGGAACGCATTCTGCGGGCGGCCACCCGCCTGTTCGCCGAATCCGGTTACGAGCGCACCACCATCCGTGCCGTCGCGGCCGCGGCGGACACCGACCCCAGCCTGGTCATGCGGTATTTCGGATCGAAAGAGGAGTTGTTCGCCCGGGTCGCGGTCCCCGAACCCGATGCGCCGATCAGCGGCACACCGGAACAAGCGGCCGAACAACTACTCGCCGCGCTCGCCGCGAAAATCGACGGCGAACCCGACAGCGCGACCCTGGCCGCCGTGCGCACCATGCTCACCCATTCGGATACCGCGCAGAACGTGCGCGCGGCCATGACCGCCCGGCAACGGCAGGCCGCCGAACACCTCGATCCCGACGACGCGGACCTACGCGCGGGCTTGATCGGGGCCCTCACCATCGGCGTCGTCATCAGCCGGCACCTGCTGCGTCTGGATGCCGTATCCGATGCCCCCACCGACCGAATCGTCGAACTGTTGCGCCCGGCCGTCCACGAGATCGCGCACGGCAGTACCGACGTATTTCGCCCGGCGACCGGCTAGAAGACCGGATACGCCAGCACATATCGAACTGGCGCCCCCGCCCCGGCCACCACCGACGGACCACGGTGCGATCGCCGAGCGGCCGGCTACCACGATTCGATCAGTGGAAGGTCGTGCTCCTGCCGCTGCCATTGCGCGGCGAGGCGATCGAGCCGAGCCGCGGTGGCGATCCCGCGCACACCCGCGATCCGGTCGCCACGCATTTCCAGGATCACCGCGCCCACGACTCGACCCTCGAGCGTGGCCAGTATGGCCGGGCTGCCGTTGACCACGGCGGCATGGATGGCGGGCGAGCCACCGGCGAGTCTGCGCTTGGCCGGGGACGGAGCGAAACCGGCCCGCATCGCGGCGGCGATCCGCTGCGGATTCGGGTACCGGATCGGTTTTCCGGTCGATCTCAGCCCGGCGCCGTCGGAGATACCGGTCGCGTCGTCGGTCAGCAGCGCGACCAGCCGCTCGGTCCTGCCCGAGGAGGCGGCATCGACGAATGCCTCGACGATTCGGCGGGCGGCGGCACGGTCGATATCGGCACCGTCGCCGGCCGCGCCGATCCGGTGCCGGGCCCGGTGGGCGTGCTGCTGACTCCCGGCCTCGGTGATACCGAGGAACTCGGCGATCTCGGCATGGCTGTAGGCGAAGGCCTCACGCAGCACGTAGACGGCCCGTTCGACCGGAGACAGCCGCTCCATCAGCGTCAGCACCGCCAGAGTCACCGATTCGCGTTGCTCGACGGTATCGGCCGGACCCAGCATCGGGTCGCTGTCGAGAAGCGGTTCGGGCATCCAGGCGCCGACCGCGCGTTCGCGCCGCGTCCGCGCCGAACGCAGCCGGTCGAGCGCCAGATTGGTGACGATCTTGGTCAGCCACGCCTCGGGCACCTCGATGTACTCCTGATCGGCGGCCTGCCACCGCAGGAAGGCGTCCTGCACCGTGTCCTCGGCGTCGGCGGCGGAACCGAGCAGCCGGTAGGCAAGCGAGGCCAGCCGGTTCCGGCTGGCCTCGAATCGCGCCACGGTGGCAGTGTCCACGTGCAGGACTCTATCCGGCGACCAGAGCGGCCGCGGGCACTCCCGTGGTCGCCGCACGGTACCGGTGACTCCGCTTCCCGAAGGTCGGGTGGCTGATGGCCCAGCCGCTGGTCGCCAGAATCGCCGCCTTGACCCCCGCCGCCGGCCGGCCGCGCAGCGCCCCGGACTTCGCGCGGGCGTCACCGTCGACCAGTTGGAAGATCCCGTCCTTGCGGCCGAGGCTGATGTGGTTTCCGAGATAGGTCAGCGCGGTCGTCCCGACCTTGCGGCCGGTCCGGTCGCCGATGATCGCGGACGTCGCCTGCATCCCGGTGTACCCCGCCGAAGCACACGACATCGGCAACGGCAGGCCGTTGTCGCCGATGACGAAAGCGCTGTCGCCGGCCACGTAGATATCGGGGTGCGAGACCGAACGCATCTGACGGTCGACTTTGATCTGTCCGCCCGCCACGACTTCGAGCCCGCTGGCGGCGGCAATCGGGTGGACGGCGAAACCGGCCGTCCACACGGTCGCGTCGGACGCGAAAGCGGTGCCGTCGGCGGCGACCGCCGCCGCCTCCTCGACGCGTTCGATGGTGGTGTGCTCGTGGATCGTGATATCGAACCGGTCGAAGGCGCGCAGCAGGTGACGGCGGGCCTTCGGTCCCAGCCACCCACCCAACTCGCCGCCGGTGACGAGATCGACCCGCAGTCCCGGCCGGGCTTCGGCGATCTCGGTGGCAGTCTCGATCGCGGTCAGATTGCCACCGACCACCAGCACCTTCCCGCCCTCGCCCAATTCGTCCAAGCGGGATCGCAGGCGCAGCGCGGACGGCCGCGTGGCCACGTGGAAAGCGTGTTCGGCGACACCCGCGACGCCGTGCTCGGCGGCGGTGCTTCCGAGCGCGTACAGGAGAGTGTCGTAGACGAGCCGATCAGTGCCCGCGGCGTCGGCGACTGTGACGTTCCGGAGCTCGGCATCGACGCCGGTCACCCGCGCCGTTCGCAGCCGGATACCGGTGCCCGCGAACACCTGCGCCAGCGGCCGGTGTGGAAGGTCCCGACCGGCCGCGAGCTGATGCAGGCGCAGCCGCTCCACGAAATCGGGTTCGGCGTTGACGACGGTGATCTCGAAATCGTCGGAGTGGAGTTGGCGGGCCAGGTATCCGGCGGAGAAGGCTCCGGCGTATCCGGCCCCGAGGACCACGATGCGGTGCGGCATGATTCGCTCCTGTCTGGTTCGCGTGCTTCCTGAACGAGACAGCGTGCGAATTCCTGACAGCATCGATCAGTGATGTGGGTCACCCACCGAGCCCACCACGCGAACCGTCGCGGACCACCTCAGGCGGGCTGCTGTTCGGCTTTCTGCTCGGCCAGCATGGTGAGCGCGATATCGACGATCATGTCCTCCTGACCGCCCACCAGCCGGCGCCGGCCGGCCTCCATCAGCAGGGTCCGGACGTCGATCCCGTACCGCTCACTGGCCGCCTCGGCATGCCGCAGGAAACTCGAGTACACCCCGGCGTAGCCGAGCGTGAGGGTTTCGCGGTCCACCCGAACCGGGCGGTCCTGCAGCGGCCGGACCAGGTCGTCGGCGGCGTCCTGGAGCGCGAAGACATCACAGCCGTGCTTCCAGCCCAGCACATCGGCGACGGCCACGAACGCTTCGATCGGAGTATTGCCCGCCCCCGCACCGTGACCGGCCAGCGAGGCGTCGACCCGGGTGACCCCGTTTTCGACGGCCACCACCGAATTCGCCACCGACAGCGACAGGTTCTCGTGGGCGTGGATACCGAGTTCGGTTGCCGGGTCGAGGACATCGCGGTAGGCCAGGATGCGGTCGCGCACACCGTTCATGGTGAGGCGGCCACCGGAATCGGTGACATAGACGCAGTGCGCGCCGTAGCTCTCCATGAGCTTGGCCTGCGCGGCCAACTGGGCCGGTTCGGCCATATGGCTCATCATCAGGAAGCCGGAGACATCCATCCCGATCTCCCGCGCGGTGGCGATGTGCTGGGCGGCGACATCGGCCTCCGTGCAGTGGGTGGCCACCCGTACCGAGCGCACACCCAGGCCCCAGGCCCGCCGCAGATCCTCGGCGGTTCCGACACCGGGCAGCAGCAGGCTGGTCAGCCGCGCGTTCTTCAGGTTCGCGGCGGCCGCCTCGAGCCAGGTCCAGTCGCTGTGCGACCCGGGACCGTAGTTCACCGAACCGCCGGCCAGACCGTCGCCGTGCGCGACTTCGATGGCGTCGACACCGGCGGCGTCGAGCGCGGCCACGATCTTGCCGACATTCTCCGGGGTGATCCGGTGCCGGATGGCGTGCATACCGTCGCGCAGGGTCACGTCCTGGACGAAAACGGTCGGCACGGCGTCGGGCTCGCTCATCGGGCGCTCTCTTTCTCTATTGGGCATGGGCGAGGGCCCTGCGTGGTTACGCTGCGCTACCGCCTCCGGGCCTGACTCGCTCATGCCGCCTGCTGAGTGTTCTGCGCGATCCGCTCGGCGACCTGCAGTCCGGCCGAGGTCATGATGTCGAGGTTGCCGGCGTAGGCGGGCAGGTAGTGGGCCGCGCCCTCGACCTCGAGGAACACCGACACCCGGTGGGTCGGGAAGGAGTCGTTGTCCTTGGCGAGCAGGGTGTGCACCGGCTGGTCCGCCGGGATCGCGTCGATCTGCACTTCCTGCTTGAGCCGGTAGCCGGGCACATAGGCCGCCACATCGTCGACCATCTTCGCCACCGAGGCCTTGATCTGCTCATGCGAATCGGCGTCGGGGGCGGTCACCAGGCAGAAGACCGTATCGCGCATGATCAGCGGCGGTTCGGCCGGATTCAGGATGATCACCGCTTTGCCGCGTTCCGCGCCGCCCACGGTTTCGATGGCGTGCGCGGTGGTCTCGGTGAACTCGTCGATATTGGCGCGGGTGCCGGGCCCGGCGGATTTCGACGCGATGGAGGCCACGATCTCGGCGTAGGCGACCGGGACCACCCGGGAGACCGCGGCCACGATCGGGATCGTCGCCTGGCCACCACAGGTCACCATGTTCACGTTCGGCGCGTCGAGGTGTTCCTCGAGGTTCACCGGCGGCACCACGAACGGCCCGATGGCCGCGGGGGTCAGGTCGATGAGGCGTTTACCCAGCGGTGCCAGCCGCTCGTGGTTCTGCTTGTGCGCCTTGGCCGAGGTGGCGTCGAAGACGATCTCGATCTCGTCGAAGTTCGGTAGCGCGATCAGGCCCTCGACCCCTTCATGGGTGGTGGGTACCTTCAACCGGGCCGCCCGGGCGAGCCCGTCGGAATCCGGGTCGATACCGACCATGGCGCCCATTTCCAGGAACCGGGAATGGCGCAGCACTTTGATCATCAGGTCGGTGCCGATATTGCCCGAACCGATGATCGCGACCTTGGTGCGCGTGTTGTTGTCACTCACTGGGAGACCTCCGAAGCGGTGGTGAACGAAGCCGTGACCGTGCCGAGGCCGGAGATGGCGGCGGTGACGGTGGCGCCGGGGTGCAGCGGCCGCATCGGGCCGAGCGCGCCGGAGAGGATCACCTGCCCGGCCCGCAGCGGCTCACCGAAGGTGCGGGCCTGCTGCGCGAGCCAGGACAGGGCATTGAGCGGGTCGCCGAGGCAGGCGGCGCCGTTACCGGTCGACACTTCCTCCCCGTCGATGCGCATGCTCATGGTGACGTCGACCGGTTCGAAGTCGTCCAGCCTCCGGCGCTCGGTGCCCAGCACGTAGAGACCGCTCGAGGCATTGTCGGCGACGGTGTCGGCGAAGGAGATGTTCCAGTCGGTGATGCGGCTGTCCACGATCTCCAGCGCGGCCACCGCCTCGGCCACGGCCGCGCGGCACTGCGCGATATCGAGCGGTCCCTCGGCGAGGTCCTCGCCGAGGATGAACGCGATCTCGGCCTCGGCCCGCGGCTGCAACAGACGGTCGATCGGAATCACGTCGCCGTCCGAATACGCCATATCGGAGAACAGGACGCCGAAATCGGGCTGGTCCACGCCCAGCTGCTGCTGAACGGCCTGCGACGTGGCGCCGATCTTGCGGCCGACCACCGTGACCTCCGGAGAGACCCGGGCGGCGTTGAACCGCTCCTGGATCCGGTAGGCGGTGGCGACATCGTCCGGGCTGATCAACCCGTCCCGCAGCGGGGCACAGGTCCGGCGCGTCTGCGCGGCGGTGATCAGGCGTTGCGCGGCACGGGCGACGATCGACTCGTCGACGCCGGGCCCGCTGTCGCTGATGCTGTCGACAGTGGTGGCCACCACGACCTCCGTTCTTCTCTTCGTCGGGGTGTGACCAGTGCACACCCTCGGAGCGGGTCTGAACAGTAAAGTGGTCCACTGACCGGACCAGTCTCGCCAGAAGGGCCATCCATGCCGGAACACCGCCTCGACGAGCGCTCTGTGCTGGGCCGGGCGCTGCTCATCCTGGAGGCGTTCGGAGTGGAGGACCAGGCCGTCGGACTGTCCGAACTGGCCCGCCGCACCGAACTGCCGAAGGCCACCGTGCACCGGATGTGCCGCGACCTGGTGACCGCGCGCCTGCTCAGTTCGTCACCGGAGGGCTATCGGCTCGGCCGCGGACTGTTCGAGCTGGGCATGCGCGCGGCCACCGAGCGCACACTGCTCGAGGTCGCCGTACCTTTCCTGCAGGACCTGTTCGCCCGCACCCGCGAAACCGTGCATTTCGGTGTCCGCGACGGCGACGAGGTCGTCTACATCAGCAAGATCGGCGGCCACCGGCAGGCCCGCGCGCCGTCCCGGATCGGCGGCCGGATGCCGCTGTACTGCACCGCGATCGGCAAGGCACTGCTCGCGCACTCCGGCCCCGAGACGATCGACCGCATCCTGGCCGGCCCGCTGACCAGACGCACCCCGCGCACCGTGGTCGCACCCGGCCTACTCCGGGCGCAGTTGACACAGATCGTCGAGACCGGGCTGGCCTATGAACACGAGGAGTCGGCGCTCGGAATCGTGTGCATAGCCGCACCCGTACTCAGCGCCGATGACCAACCGCTGGCGGCGATCTCGGTGACCGGTCCGGTGACCCGCTTCCACCCCGAGGCGCACACTGCGTCGGTACGGGCCGCCGCTACGGGGATAGCGTCCATTTTGGCCCGCCGCGCAGCGAACCCGAACTGGTAGACCGGGCCCTCCGGGTTCTCGGGTACGGCTGTCTCCGGCCGGCGCCGCAACGCCTCCTCGAACGCGGCGGCCAGGGCGTCCTCGGCGAGCGCGCGATCGCCCGTCGAGACCGCGAGCAGGGCGACGAGCCGACCAGAGGAGGTCCGGGCCGCACGCTCGGCGGCGGCCGGGGCCCTGCACGACGCCGTCGAGAGCAATGCTCTGGAAGACTGTGATGGTCACAGCCGATTCCTTTCGTAACTGCCGCCCGGCGCCGAGATGACGAACGAACCGGCCTCCGATCGACATGAGCGGCGATGCGTCTCCCGCGGACTTCACCAGTCGACTTTCCCGGGCCCACCCCTCGTCGCGGCTACCGCGGCATGACCACGTCGCCGCCTCCACTCGGCTTGATTCCCAGGACCTGCACGGTCGTACTGGGCCCGTGATGGAACGCCCCCTCGGCGATATCGCGGTCGACCTCCCGGCAGAGCTCGAGCCGCAGCCCGGTCAGATCGCGACGGAACTCTTCCGGTGTCGGCATCCCGTCCGCGACCGGCGGTCCCCCGACCCCGGGCCGATCGAGGTGGCGCGGCGTATAGGCCTCGAGCACGAACACACCGCCGGGCCGCAGCGCCCGCACACACGCCGCGTGCACGCCGGGGCGTAGCGCCGACGGCAGATGCCCCCAGATGGAGACGATCCCCGACCAGCGCGCGTCGCCCATATCGAACTCGGTGATATCGGCGACCACGGTCGCTATCTCCACGCCGTGTCGCGCGGCCAGATCCCGGGCGTTCGCCAACCCCACCGCCGAGAGGTCCACAGCGGTCACGGAGTATCCGCGACCGGCCAGGTACACCGCATTACGCCCTTCCCCCTCTGCCAGGCACAACACCGGGCCCTCGGGGATCCGATCGGCCACCTCGCGCAGATAGTCGTTGGGTTCGGTGCCGTAGGAAGTGAACGGCTGCGCGTATCGCTCGTTCCACATCTCGGCCGCGCCGGGCATCGTCATATTCGACTCCTGGATCTCGGGTTGACGTCCCGATCCAGACTGCAAGTTAATGTGAACATGAAGTCAACCCCCGCCGCCGTGCCGCCGCATTCCGAGCCGACCCGTTCCATCGGCGAACTGGCCGCCCGGTTCGGCCTCGCCACCCATGTCCTCCGCCACTGGGAGAGCGTCGGCCTACTCACCCCCGCGGCCAGGGTCGGCGGTCGCCGCCGCTACACGCAGTCACATATCGCCCGGGTGGCATTGATCCTGCACAGCAAGCAGGTCGGTCTGGGTCTGGCCCGCACCCGCGATCTGCTCGACGCCTGCGACGGTGCCGGACGCCGCAGTATTCTTCGATCACATCTGGACGAACTCGACGCACAGCTCGCCAGGATCCAGACGTCGAAGAACCTGATCAACCACGTACTCACCTGTCGTTACGAGGATTTCACCGAATGCCCGCGCTTCCGGGCCGAGATCGCCGCCACCGCCGGGATCGACCGCGAATAGCAGCGCACCGGAATCCGAACGACCCACGAAATAGCAATTGGCTATCATGAGGGAAGGCCGAGAGCGGAGGTGACATGTCGACTCGCGCGTGGACCCGTTGGCTGTTGCTGCACGGCCTGACACGCGCCTATCTGCGGTGGGCGGCACGGCGGGGCGATCCCCTCGCCCAGATCGCCTTCGGCCAGGACCGCTTACTCGGCACGTCGCCGTTCATCGAGGAGATCCGCCGGCGGGGCCGTCTACCCAAGCTGTCGGGCGTGCGCGTCACCGCGGACTACGAACTGTGTCGTCTCGTCCTGCGAGACAAGCGCTTCGGCTCGCTCGCGCCGAACCATCCCGCCATTCCGAAGCCGATTCGCTGGGTACTGGCCAAGACGGATCAGGAACTTCCCAACCTCACCGAACCGCCCTCGATGCTGGCGACCGATCCGCCGGACCACACCCGGTATCGACGCCTGGTCGGGCACGCGTTCAGCCCGGGGGCGATCGGCAAGTTGGAGCAGCGGACCGTCGAAGTAACCGATGGCCTGATCGAAGGTATGCGATCGAAGCTGCGCCCGGACCTGATCGAGGACTTCGCCGAACAGGTGCCCGTCGCGATCATCGCCGGAATTCTCGGCCTTCCCGACGATATGCATTCGACCATGCTGAAGTGGGGCCTCAACAGCGCGCCGCTGGTCGACCGAGCCGTGACCTGGAGCGCGTATCGTCACGCCACCGAGGAGCTGGCAGAGGTCAAACAGTATTTCGACCAGCGCATCGACTCGCTCACCGCCGAACCGGCCGATGACCTGCTCACCGTGCTGGTGACAAGTGGTGAGCTCACCCGCCGCGAGCAGATAGCCAACGCCGCACTGCTGCTGGACGCCGGCTTCTTGACCACGGTGAATCTGCTCGGCAACGGGATCGCCCTGTTGACAACCCATCCGGACCAGCTGGAATTGCTACTGGCCCGGCCGGAGCTGTGGCCGGGCGCGATCGAGGAAATACTGCGCTACGACTGCCCCGTGCGGATCACCGGCCGGGTCGCCAACTGTGACCTCGATATCGCCGATCAGCACATCAGGCGCGGTTCCCTCGTCCTCCTGGCATTGGCGGGGGCAAACCACGACCCCGGCGTCTTCGCCGATCCCGAACAATTCGACGTGACCAGGGCCAATGCCGCGGATCACCTGGCGTTCAGCAGTGGGATACACGGTTGCCTGGGATACCGGCTGGCCCGGATGGAAGGCGTTATCGCCCTGCGGACCCTCTTCGAGCGATATCCGGATCTGCGCTTGGACGGCCCGCCGGTCCCCCGCCGCCTGGTGAACCTGCACTCCTACCGCTCCATGCCCGCCGAACTCACACCCGGCCGGCCGGGCCCTCCGGTACCTCCTCCCTGATGGAAGCCGTGCCGCGCTCGGCGCGACGTTCCCGGCCGGCACTTTCGAGCCGTGCCACCGCGTTCTCGGTCAGCCACCGCACCTCGTCGTCGCTCATGGCCGTTGCCGCGTACGCGACGCTGAGATCGAGGCCGCCGAGCCACGTGTTGGCGATCACGAACAATGACGGGCCGAACATATCGAGGGACACAGCCCTGGTGACGTCCTCGAGCGTGTAGGCGCCGTACCCGGACCGAAGCCCGGACTCGCCCACCGTGGTGACGCCGAGTCCGTCGATACGCCGGTTGTTCTTGATCGTCGGCCGGACTTCGCGCCGATACACCTCCCAATCGGGAAACTCCATGATCGAGGCGGCCTCCCGGTCTTTGGCCAGCGCGGCGATCAGCTTGAACGAGGCATCCCGGGCGGTCGCCCAGAAGTCGCCTGTTATCGGATGCTCGGTCCGCAGGATGTCGGCGTAGCAACCGCAGGTCTCGGGCGGCAGCGCGAGTTCACCGAAGCGACGGAGGTCGACCGTACTCAACACGGTCATGGTGTCGAGCCGGTATCGCTCGCGGATGGCGAGCAGGAAGGCCGCCGTTATCGCACCGTGCACCGTCGTTTTGTGGGCTTTGATGGCGTCCTCGAGCATTGCCGTGGTGTCGGGGTCGAGGCGGCGCGCCAGTACTCGCGATTCTTCCTTCGGCTCGGGTATCGCTTGCTTGGGAAGCCGAATGGCCGGCGTATACGTGGTTTTCCCACCATTGCCGGGCTTGCCGGCCGAGCCGGCCTCGACCGGCGGGGGCAACGCGGTGCGGGGCGGCGATTCCGATTGCGGCGCGGCCGGATCGGCCAGGAATTCGAGAAGTCGGTGGCCCAGCATATTGGCGGAGTGGGCGTCGAGCGTCGCGTGATCGGCGCACATGACGATGTGGTTGAGGTCGGCGTCCGGAGACTGTCGCACCATCGTTATCCGAAGGCGCGGATGGTTGCCCTTCGGGATCGGTGTGCGGACCTCGGAGGCCAGAACCTTCCGCCAGGCGTCCGGATCGCCGTCCTCGAGCACCCGCAACGGGATCTCCGTCGTGCCCTCGGTATCGAACCAGGGCTCGCGATGGGCGAACGGCGGCAGCCGTCGCCAGATGATCTTGCCGTAGCGGATATGAGCGCGCAGGATGGGGTGCTGGGTCTGTAGCCAGGCGAGCGCCTGCTTCACCAGCATCGGATCGAGGCGTCCGCGCACATGCAACACCTGCACGGTGATCAGCCCACGACGGGCATGCAAATGGTTGAGCAGTTGTTCCTTTTTGCCCAGCGGGCGCGTTTCGGCCACGTCGCCCTCCCATCTTTTCGCGTATTTCAGGTCGCGATGAAATTGGTTAGTATGTTGACGACGTAAGGGGCTGGTGTGATGAACGATATCGAACAACCGATAATCGAGTATATCTCCACCATGGTGGCCGAAACCGGTGAATCGCCGGTCGATCGCGATACCCCGTTACTCGAGGCCGGATTGCTGGACTCGATCAAACTGGTAAGACTGGTGCAGTTCCTCGAGCGGGAATTCGAGATCAGCATCCCGGAGGCGGAGATACAGGCGGAACTGTTCGAATCGCCCGCGAAGATGGCCGCCTATGTCTCGCAGCGAGCGGCTCAGCCTGCCTGAAGCTCGCGCAACCGCCCGCGAAGCACCTTGCCGGCCGAGCTACGCGGTAGTGCGTCGATGAATGCGATCTCGGCCGGCACCTTGTGCTCGGACAATCTTCTATGGGCGTAGCGGATCAACTCGTCGGCCGATACCTCCGCCTCTTTGACGACGAATGCGATCAGCCGATTGCCGTTGCGCCCGTCCGGAAAACCCGCTACCGCGGCTTCGGCGACGGCGGGCAGGTTCATGAGCGTCTCCTCCACTTCGATGGGGTCGATCTTGTAGCCGGATACCTCGATCAGCAGTTTGCTGCGGCCACGAATGAAAATGCGGCCTTCTTCGTCGAGCGAGGCGAGATCGCCGGTCCTGAACCAGCCCTCGTCGAAAGCCTCGGCATTGGCCACGTCATTGTCGAGATAGCCCCGCATGAGCGAGGACGACCTTATTTCCATTTCGCCGACGGCGGAGCCGAAATCGGTGTCGCACGGAATGATGCGGGCCCTGGCGTCGCCCGCCGGTTTGCCCACCGAGTCCCAGCTCGAGTCGGGATCGGCGGAGTCGTTGTGCGCGAACATGCTCGCCTCGGTGGAGCCGTAATTCTGACGAAGTGGGACACCGAGACGCTCGCGTACCGCTTCGTAGACCGGCCGCTTCAGAGAGACCCCGCCCGAGACGGCCATACGCAGCCGGAGATCGAAATCGCCGGCCTGGCCGGTGATTATTTCGTACATCGCCGGAACGGCGCCCATGAAGGTGACACGCTCGCGAACCATGGTGTCGAGCAGCTTCTCGCGGGAAAGCGCCAGCGGGAGGCGATCGCTCCAGTAGAGCGTCGTCGCACCGCCGGCGACGGCGTACGCGGTCGCCATCTGGAAGCCCATCGAGAAGTTGCCCGGCAGGATGTTGAGGACGATATCGTCGGGCTGGATATCCCAGGCCGTGCCGGCTCGTTCGCCATCGGCGAGGAGTTCGGCATGGGTATGCGGTACCACCTTGGGCAACCCGGTCGAGCCGGACGAGAAGAGGTAGAGCGCCGTGGTGTCGCCCGGCAGTTCCGGCAGCCGGGTGGTCGTCCTTCCTTCGGGCAGTGCGCCCGTCGGGAACAAGGGAATACCGGGGGCCGCATCCGCGATCAGCGCCTCGGCGACCACGGCACGGCCGGGGGTCGAGACAACGGCCCGCGGTCGGGTTTTTCGCGCGAGCGTGGCGAGTTCGGACCGCGTGGCCGTCTCGGCCATCGGCATCGCGATGGCACCGATGGCGAAGAGCGCATAAGAAGTGACGAAGAGATCGGGTGAGTTCGGAAGCAGGAGGGCGACGGGATCACCGCGCTCGAGGCCACATTCCATGAAGCCGACGGCGAGTCGGTCGATCCGCTCGACCACCTCGGCGTAGGGCGTGAATACTTCGCCCTGCCGCAATCCGCTGGTGGTCGGTACCTGCGCTGCCATTGCGAGCAAATTGTCGTAGATCATCTCTACTCCGCAGGGGTCGGTTCCCTTGTTCGTAAGGATAGAAGTGGGCTGCGGCATCTACAAGGCTTCGGCGTCCCGGTCGAGTCGTCCGGCGGTCGAAGAGTCAGTCGGTCCCGGCGCACAGCCCGGTACAGCATTCGACGAATGCCCGGACCACCGGATCCGTTTCCGACTCCGCCTTCCACACGACACCGACCCGGCTCGCCGGCACCCCGGTCAGCGGGCGGTAGGTGATACCGGGCCGGGCATAGAACCGGGCGGCCGACTCCGGGGCCAGCGCGATCCCGTATCCATTGGCGATCGCACTGAGCCACGCGTCGGGTTGATCGGTCACCGCACCGATCCGCGGCGTCCGGCCCGCGCGTTCGTCCACCGCGAGCCAGAAATCGCGCCAGGCGCCCGTTTCGGCCGGGGCCGCGACGAACGGTTCATCCAACAGTTCGGCGAAGTCGATCGACTCGCGCGCGGCCAGCGGATGCGCGGCGGCCAGGGCGACCCAGCGCGGTTCGCTGAACAGTTCCCGCACCCGCACCAGGTCCTGCCCGGGAAACGGGAGCCGGAGCAGGGCGATATCCACCTCGCCGGCGGCGAGACCCCCGGTCGGATCGCCCCACGAGGCCTGCCGCATATCCACCCGCCAGCCGGGCTGTCGGCGGGCGAACTCGGCGATGATCCGCGGGGTGGCCTCGTTGGCCGCGCTGGCGAGGAAGCCCACCCGCAGAGTCCGCGCCGCGCGGCCCGCCGCCTGCCGGGTTTCCCGACAGGCGAGATCCCAATCGGTGAGCAGCGCCGGTGCCCGCCCGGCCAGCGCCTGTCCGGCCGCCGTGAGTGCCATCCCCGCCCGTGAGCGCACGAAGAGTTCGACACCGAGCAGGTTCTCCAGCTGCCTGATCTGCTTGGTCAGCGCCGGTTGCGAGACATAGAGCCGGGCGGCGGCGCGGGTCAGATTCCCCTCCGCCGCCACCGCGGCGAAGTAGCGGAGCAGCCGGGTGTCCACATCCATTCCGACAGGTTATGGTTGCAGGTATTGGCGGGTTTCGCCAGGGCCCGGAAGGCTGGATTCCACAGTCGGCGCATCACCTTCGGCCCGGGCACCACGCCTGTCCCCCGGCACCGGGCGCCGAGCACACCCCGTCGAACAGGAAGTCACGCCGTGCACACCACCTACCTCGTCGTCGCCCTCGTCACCGTCGTGGCCAATGCCGGCATGGCCCTGGCCGATTTCGCCCGGGCGCCGTTCGTGCTGGCGAACTCCGCCGAGGTCGGCGTGCCGCCCGGCTGGCTACCGTGGCTGGCCACGCTCAAGCTCGCCGGCGCGGTCGGCGTCCTGCTGGGCCTCCTCGGCATGGAAGCGCTGGGGTTCGCCGCGGCGATCGGCCTGGTGTTGTTCTTCGCGGGCGCCCTCGTCGCCCACTTGCGGGCACGCGTCTACTACAACCTTGCCTTCCCGGGCGCCTACTTCGCATTCGCCCTCGCGACCGCCGCTCTGATGGTCGTGCACTAGTGGGCCGGCAGCGCCGATGCGGTCCGGAGCCGGCACACGACGAAGCCGCTGCGATCCAGGCCCCCGCCGACACCTCGCTCCACGACCGGATCGCGGCCTTCCGGCATAAGGCGACAGCGTCAACCGTCTCGTCCTTACGGGAAGCCTTGCAGGACAGTAGAACGCGATTCCAGCCGACAAGTGTCATCGATCCTGTTCAAAGACGTGCTCGGCCTGTACTTCGCGCCGACCCGCCCGCCGGACGACGAATGGTCCGATCATCCACTGATCTCGCGCGGTGATGTCGCTACCGGCGGCCGGACCGGCAGCGGGCGCGATGGGCGAGCGTCGGTGATCCGGGCGCCAGTGATCCGGGCACCGACCGCGGCCACGGCCGTTCGGGCGGCAGTGGCCACCGCTCCCCCGGATCTCGGCAGCCGTACGGTGAAGGGTCAGGAGTACTTGTAGAACCCCTCCCCGGTGGCCACACCTAGCTTGCCCTTGTCGATGTAGTTCTCCTTCAACCAGCGGGCGAGACCTTCGGTTTCCGGAGTGCTGCTCAGAATGTTGTAGGGCGTGGTGAGACCGATGACGTCGAGGATCTGGAACGGGCCCATGGGCGCCCCGGTGGCGATCCGCCAGGTCTTGTCGACCGCCTCCGGTTCGGCGTAGTCGCCGGCGGCGAGTTCGATGGCGGAGTTCAGGAACGGCACCAGCAGCGAGTTCAGTACATAGCCGGATTTCTCCTTGTGCACCTCGATCGGCACCATGCCGATGGCGGCGGCGAACTCGACGACCGCGCGGAACACCGCGGGATCGGTCCGGTCGGTGCCCATGACCTCGGCGGTGTTGAATTTCCACACCTGGTTGGCGAAGTGCAGTGCCAGGAATTTGTCCGGGCGGCCGGTGAAATCCGCCATATCACTGGGCAGCAGGGTCGAGGAGTTGGTCGCGAAGATCGTCCGCTCGGGAGCCAGCTCGCCCAGCTTCCGGTAGGTCTGCCGTTTGATGTCGAGCACCTCGGGAACCGCTTCGATCACCAGATCGGCCTCGGCGACCGCGGCGCCGAGATCGGCGGTCAGGCCGATACCCGCGCGGGTTTGCTCGGTGAGCTCGTCGGTCGCGCCCATCACCTCGTCGCGGTAGGTGGCGGCGAGCCCGGTGAAGCGTTCGCGCGCCGCGTCGAGCGCCTTGTCGTCGATATCGTAGGCCTGAACGCGGAAGCCGTGGTAGGCGGTCTGGAAGGCGATCTGGGAACCGAGCACCCCGGTGCCCAGCACTGTCACCGCGCGGATCTCGAGGGCCATCGTCTTCTCCTTGTCGATCGAGGGCGTATCGGGCAACCGGACGCCGACTACCGGACCCAGTAGAACAGGGTCGGCCCGTCCTGGCGGGCGCGTGGCCCGCGCAGCCGTTTGCGATCGGATAACGACTACCGCCGGGGACGCCCACCAGCTTTTTCAATCAGTATTTCAATCAATGATTGAAAAGCGGTCGGCGCAGTGGTTCACTGGCCGCATGCCCCAGCGAGTTTCGGCCGCGACCCGGGAACGCCTGCTCACGGCCGCCGAACGTCTGCTGCTCACCGAGCGCTACGACGACGTCTCGGTACGCCGCATCTGCACCGAGGCCGGGGCGAACCCCGCCGCCGTCCACTACCACTTCGGATCCAAGGAAGCCCTGGTGGCGGCTCTCCTCGAAGAACGCCTCGGCGCGCTGTGGGCCGACCGCCTCGCCGCGGTCACCGCCGCCGCCGGGCCCGTGGCCGATCTCGTCGACGCGGTCCTCACCCCGTTCACCGATCTGGCCGCCGACCCGCTGGGCCGGTTGCACCTGCGGCTGCTCGCGCAATGCGTGATCGACCGGCAGGTGGGCCCGTGGCAGCAACAGTGGTTCCGGATCGACTCGTGGGCCGGCCTGCTGCCCGAGGTGGGCGAATGGGAGAGCCGGCGCCGCTGGATGCTCGCCTTCGACCTCATCATCATGCGATTCGGCCGCGCCGCCGCCGAGGACCGCGCGCTGAGCCCCCAGGCCGTGGCCACCCTGCGCACATTTGTCGTGGCCGGCCTGACCGCACCGACAGGAGAAATATCGTGACCGACGTATTCGCCCCCGCCCCGCTGGGACCGCTCACCCTACGCAACCGGGTGATCAAGGCCGCGACCTTCGAGGGACGCACCCCGGACGCGCTGGTCACCGATGACCTGGTCGAATTCCACCGAGAGGTCGCGGCGGGCGGCGTCGGCATGACAACCGTCGCCTACTGCGCGGTGGCACCCGGCGGCCGCACCGACCGCCACCAGATCTATATGCGCCCCGAGGCGGTGCCGGGCCTGCGCCGGCTCACCGACGCCGTGCACGCCGAAGGCGCGGCGGCCAGTGCCCAGATCGGCCACGCGGGGCCGGTGGCCAATTCCGCGTCCAACCGCCTGCCCGCGCTGGCACCGAGCCGGATGTTCAGCCCCCTCGGGATGAGCCCGATGAAGGTGCCCGACGCGGCCGAGATCCACGGTCTAGTCACCGCCCACGCCGACGCGGCACTGCTGGCGATCGAATCCGGTTTCGACGCGGTGGAAATACATTTCGGGCACAACTACCTGGTGAGTTCGTTCCTGAGCCCGTTGCTGAACCGGCGCAAGGACCGCTACGGCGGCCCGCTGGAGAACCGGGCCCGGCTGGCCCGCGATATCGCCCGCCGGGTACGCGAGGCGGTCGGCGACCGGATCGCGGTCACCGCGAAACTGAATATGGAGGACGGCATCCGCGGCGGCCTCACCCTGCCGGAATCGTTGCAAGTGGCCGCGTGGCTGGAGGCCGACGGCGCGCTCGACGCGCTGGAACTGACGGCGGGCAGTTCCCTGCTGAACCCGATGTTGCTGTTCCACGGCGCCGCGCCGCGCCGCGAGTTCGCCAAAACCCTGCCCGGACCGGCACGCTGGGGATTCCGGCTGGTCGGCAAGGCGTTCCTGCGCGAATACCCGTACGAGAAGGCGTATCTACTCGAACGCGCTCGGCAGTTCCGCCGGGAACTGGCCATGCCGCTGGTGCTGCTGGGCGGTATCACCGACCGGGAGTCGATGGATCTGGCGATGGCGGAGGGGTTCGATTTCGTCGCCATGGGCCGGGCCCTGCTGCGCGAGCCGGATCTTTTGCGCCGCATCCGGTCCGACGCGAATACCGAGTCCGCCTGCGTGCACTGCAACGAGTGCATGCCGACCATCTACAGCCGTACCCGGTGCGTGCTCCGGCTCGATCAGCTCGCGTCGACAGTGCCGGAGAAACCGATCGCCAGCGAATGAGAAGACGGATTGCGGAGGGGAACTTCGTGGTCCGGCGGGCCGTGGTCCGGTCACATTGCAGCTGATGGTTGAACGGATTCGCCAGGTGCGTATCCGCCGTCGTTCCCAATGATGGTGGGTGCGCCCGTGACATGACACCGACCGATCATTATCTTCACCAGCTGGCAATCGTCGAGTCATTTCAATCGCGGCAGCACGCTGTCCGGTCAGTTTGCGAGGTCGGTTTTCGATGGGTGATCCCTTGGGCATCATCGGCTCGGGTGTCACCGGCAAGCTCGCGGCCTCCCGCGGTACCGCCGCCGGTCTCGCCTACCTCGAAGCAGCCACGGAGGCAACCCGGCAGCCCGGCTCGCCGCGGGCAATCGCGAAACAACGCGCACGGGGCAAGCAGACCGCCCGCGAACGCATCGCAATTCTCCTCGATCCTGGATCCTTCGTCGAACTGGATGCATTCGCACGGAACGCCCCGTCCGATCCGGCTGTCGAAGACCGCCCGATCGGCGACGGAGTCGTGATCGGGCACGGCACGGTCCATGGGCGGGTGGTGGCCGTCTTTGCACAGGACTTCACAGTGGCGGGCGGGACGTTGGCGAGAACACACGGCGAGAAGATCTGCAAAATCCTCGATCTGGCCGCCAAGGCAGGTTGCCCGGTGGTGGGCATCAACGACGGCGCGGGCGGACGGATCCAGGAAGGCGTGGTGGCGCAGGCACTCTACGGTGAGATCTTCTATCGCAATGTCCGGTTGTCCGGTGTCGTCCCGCAGATCTCGGTGATCATGGGTCCCTGTGCCGGTGGCGCGGCCTACTCGCCCGCGCTGACCGATTTTGTGGTGATGGTGAACGAAACGTCGAATATGTTCGTCACCGGGCCCGAGGTGCTGGCGGTGGCGATGGGCGAACAGATCGGCCTCGACGAACTCGGCGGCGCGTACATGCACAATTCCCGGTCCGGCAATGCGCACTATCTGGCAGACGACGAACAGGACGCACTCTCGTATGTGCGGGAGTTGCTCGGCTATCTACCGTCCGGCCACCACGAATATCCACCGGTCTATCTGCCCGGTGCGAAACCCGACAGTACGTTCCTGGATTCGGTGGTGCCCGACTCGGTCAACACCCCCTATGACATGTCCCGGCTGGTGCGCGCCCTGGTGGACGACGGGGACTTTCTCGAGATACATCAGCTGTTCGCCCGCAATATTCTCTGCGGCTTCGGGAGTATCGAGGGGCGCACCGTCGGTATCGTCGCCAACCAGCCGATGCATGCGGCCGGTTGCCTGGATATCGACGCCTCCGAAAAGGCGGCTCGATTCGTACGCACCTGCAACAGTTTCAATATTCCGATCGTGACGCTGGTGGACGTACCGGGCTTTCTGCCCGGCTCCGAGCAGGAGTGGAACGGGATCATCCGCCGGGGCGCGAAACTTCTCTACGCCTACGCCGAGGCCACGGTCCCCGTGATCACCACGATCATCCGCAAAGCCTACGGCGGGGCCTACGTGGTGATGGGCTCCAAACATTTGCACGCCGATTTCTGTTTCGCCTGGCCGACCGCACAAATCGCGGTCATGGGGGCCGCCGCGGCGAGCAATGTGCTGTACCGCCGGCAGATCGCCGAGGCCGACGATCCCGAATCACTACGGCGCGAGCTGACCGCCCGCTACGAGGACATGCACTGCACGCCCTACCGCGCCGCCGAGCACGGATTCGTCGATGCGGTGATCGCTCCCTCGTCCACCCGCGACCATATCGCCGGTGCCCTGCGCCTGTCGGCCGACAGCAGCGGTCCGCCGGTGCCGAAGAAACTCGGCAACATTCCACTGTAAATCTCGACTCCGCTGCGACGATCTCGCGACGGGACATCCGGAAGGACCATCGATGACCATCGGCGATATCGCGCACCTGTACGATGATGGATCGCCGCGGGCCGATGAGCCGGTCGCCATCATCGGAATCGGCTGCCGGATGCCGGGCGGTGCGGATTCGGCCGACAATCTGTGGCGTTTGCTGATCGAGAAACGCGATCCGGTCCAGGAAGGGCCGTTCGACCGCTGGGACGTGGATGCCTTCTACGATCCCGACCGGGAGACACCGGGCCGGTCGAATACGCGGTGGGCGGCCACGCTCGACGATGTCACCGGTTTCGACGCGGCGTTCTTCGGCATCTCCCCTGCCGAGGCGGCCTCCTTGGATCCACAGCACCGCCTACTGTTGGAGGTGTGCTGGGAGTCGCTCGAACACGCCGGTATCCCGCCCCGGGATACCGCGGGAACGCGCGGCGGGGTCTTCGTCGGAATCTGGAGCCAGGACAACGCTGTGCGACTCGGTGCGCACTACCGATCGATCGATGCCTACGCTGCGACCATCGGCAATACTCACAGCACCGCGGCCGGGCGGATCTCTTACACGCTCGGCCTGCACGGCCCGGCCGTCGCGCTCGATACAGCATGTTCTTCTTCGCTCGTCGCGACCCATCTCGCCGTGCAGAGCTTGCGGTCCGGTGAGTCCGATTTCGCGCTGGCCGGGGGTGTAAATATCATGCTGAGCCCGGAGTTCATGCTATCGGGCACCCGGTGGGGCATGTTCTCCCCCACCGGCCGCTGCCATGCCTTCGACTCCCGCGCAGACGGTCTCGTGCGCAGCGAAGGCGCGGGAATTGTCGTTCTCAAACGGCTCGCGGACGCGGAGCGGGCCGGCGACGAAATCTTGGCAGTGATCCGCGGCTCCGCGATAAATCAGGACGGCCGCTCGCAGGGTCTGGTCCATCCGTCGGAGGAAGCGCAGCGCATGGTGTACACCGCCGCGGTAGCGCAGGCCGGAATCGATCCCGGTCTGGTCGGACTAGTGGAAACCCACGGCCCGGGAACGCCTGTCGGGGACCCGATCGAGTTCCGGGCGTTGGCGCCGGTCTACGGTACCGGCGCGGGGCGCTGCGCGCTCGGCTCGGTGAAATCCAATATCGGCCACCTCGAATCCGCCTCGGGTATCGCCGGTTTGATCAAGACGGTGCTTTCGCTGCGGCACGGCGTCATCCCACCCAATCTGCACTTTCGCGAGTGGAACCCGAACATCTCGCCGGAGAACACCCGGTTCTTCGTCCCGACGGAGCCGACCTCCTGGCCGGTGGACGGCCCGGTACGGGTGGCAGCAGTGTCGTCGTTCGGGTTCAGCGGTACCAATGCCCATCTGGTTGTCGAGCAGTACAACGCCGCGCCCCCGGCGACACCGGTCTCCCACCGCCCCTACCTGGTCCCGCTGTCGACGACGGCGCCACACACTGTCCGCACAGCCGCCACCCGGTTGGCCGAATGGCTGACCGAACGGCGCGGCCGGATCGAATTGGCCGATATCGCACATACTCTCGCGGCGCGACGCACCCACCACCGGACTCGCCGAGCCGTGGTGGCCGCATCGGTGGACGAACTGATCGAAGGGCTGCACCGGATCGCGGCAGACGAGCCCGACGACGGCTCACCCGGCCGACCGGTGCGCGATACCGCGGGCGTGGTCTGGGTCTTCTCCGGTCAAGGCTCGCAGTGGGCGGGTATGGGGCGACATCTCCTGGAAGAGGAACCGGTGTTCGCCGCAGCGATCGCGGAACTGGAACCGCTGATCGCTGCCGAAGCGGGGTTCTCGGTAACCGAGACGCTACGAGCCCCGGTCATGGTCGCGCAGATCGAACGTATTCAGATCTGTCTGTTCGCCACCCAGGTCGCACTCGCCGCGGTCTGGCGATCGCTGGGTGTGCGGCCCGCGGCCGTACTCGGCCACTCCATGGGCGAGGTGGCCGCGGCGGTCGTCGGCGGCGCGCTGACGGTGGCCGACGGGGTCCGGGTCAGCTGCCGCCGTGCCGCCACGCTCGTCCCGCTCTCCGGAACCGGCGCAATGGCGTCGGTTGACCTCCCGTATGACCGGGTCGAAGCGGAAATTCGCGATATCGACGACGTGACGGTCGCGGTGATCTCCGCACCGAGCAGCACCGTGATCGCGGGTGGTCCCGAACCGGTCCGACAGCTCGTCGAGTACTGGCGGGCCCGCGATGTGCCGGTCCGGCCGGTCGCTTCCGACGTCGCGGCGCACGGGCCGCATCTGGATCCGCACGCGCCGTTGCTGATCGAGGCGCTGGCGGATATCAGGCCGCACCAGCCGTCGGTGCCGTTCTACTCCACTGTCAGCGAGAACCCCCGGGACGAGATCCGGTGCGACGGCGCCTACTGGGCGGACAACCTGCGTAAGCCCGTCCGGTTCGCCGACGCCATCCGCGCCGCCGCCGCCGACGGTCACACTGTGTTCCTCGAGGTATCGGTACATCCCATCGTCGGTCACGCGATGCAGGAGACGCTGCGTGAAGTGGCCGCCGATACCGTTGTCGTGCACACGATCCGGCGCGACAACGACGATCTGCGGACCATTGCCGGACAACTCGCCCAGCTCCACCTCGCCGGCGTCCCGATCGATTTCCGGCGCAGCCAACCGGGAGCTCTCGTCGCCGCGCCGGCCACAACCTGGCATCGAACCCGGCACTGGATCGACCTGCCGCTCGCCCATCCTGGCCGCGAGGGCACCAGCGCGATCCGGCCACCGCTGCTGGGTACACGCACCGAGGTACCCGAGCCCGGCCGCAGGCAACTATGGCACACCGATATCGGGACCGCGACACACCCGTGGCTCGCCGATCACCGGGTCGACGGCGTCGCGGTATTGCCGGCCGCGGCCTACTGCGAGACGGCACTGGCCGCCGGCACCGAGTTCTTCGCAACCACGAGCGACCAACTGCGGCTCACGGATCTGCGCTTCCTCCGATTACTCGCGCTCGACGAGCACACCGTGCTCACCACCTCCTTGGTTCCGCGTGGACACGACACCGCGGTGATCGAGATGTTCAGCCGGGACGACGCCGACGAATGGACGGTCCACGCCACCGCCACCGTGGTCCGCCATCCACGGCGCGACGATTGCGGGCCCGCCGACCGCACCTCCGGTATCGACCCGGGCGGGGATACCGTCGATATCGCGGCGCTCTACGCGGGATTCCGCTCCGACGGCTACGACTACGGCCCGGCGTTCGCCGCGATCGACACCGCGCGCCGGGTGGGCGCGGACACCGTCGCACGAATCGGTGTTCCGGCACCGGCGCGCGGGCTCGCCGATCCGATCGGATTGCACCCGGTCCTGTTCGACGGATGTCTACAGGCTTTGCTACTGGCTGCTGTCTCCGCGACGGCCGGCGCCGGACGACGCATGCTGTTCCCGGTCGAGGTGGGCTGGCTGCGGGTCCTGGTCCCCGGTGTAGTCGCCGGAGACTGCCGAGCGGTCCTCACTTCGGCGACCGATGACGGAGCGACCGGCGCGGTACAGCTCGTGGACGACGATGGCACCCTGCTCGCGGAGGCCGGCGATATCCGATTCGCTCCACTTCCCCGCCGGCAAGAGGAATCCGGCCACGAACGATTGTTCCACGAGATCCGCTGGCGGGAATCCCCGCTGGAACAGACACCTCCGGCGCGCGGCACCTGGCTCATCCTCGGCGATGGCACCGACCCACTCCCGGCTGCCCTGCACGCGGAGCTGGCGGCGCATGTGCCCGCCACGCTCCTCCGCACCGAGGACCACGCGCAGCCGGGGCAGGCCGATCCCCCCACACTGCCGACCGCCACCGACGTCGTCGTCGTACCCGCCCGGGCTGCTACCGGCGAGCCGACAGATCGGTGCCGCGATGGTGCACTGCAACTCGTGGCCCTGACCGAGCTGCTCTCCCGATCCGCCACTCCGGCACCGCGGCTCTGGATCGTCACCCAGGGGGCGCACGCTCTCGCGGCCGATACCGGCCCCGTACTGGACTACGCCGGCTTGCGCGGCATAGCCCGCGTGGCCATGTGCGAATATCCCGAATTGCGCACCACGCTGGTCGACGTGGAATCCGGCACGATCGCTGTCCCCGATCTTGTCGCCGAATTCTTCGCCGACCGAGCCGACGACGAGATCGCTTGGCGCGACCATGGGCGAGCTGTCGCACGGCTGGTGAGCGATCGCTTCACCGACGGCACCTGGGATGGTAGGCCACACCGCCGACTGCGCTACGGCCGAGACGGGATCGCCCTGCGTATCGCACGCCCCGGCGACCTGGATACCATCGGCCCGGTCGAGAGCCCCCGGCGTACGCCGAACCGAGACGAGATAGAGATTCACACCATCGCGATCGGCCTGAACTTCGCCGATGTGATGCATATGCTCGATATGTTCCCCGACCTGCACGGTACCTCGGGCGAGCTGGGCCTGGAATGCTCGGGGATCGTCACCGCCGTCGGCGCCGGCGTCACTCGGCTGCGGCCGGGTGACCGGGTCATGGCGTTCCACGACGGCGCGGCGGGCAGTTTCGTGACCATGCCCGCTGATTCCGCTGTCGTGGTGCCGCCCACGCTGACCGATATCGAGGCCGCGGCCGTCCCAGCAGCTCACCTCACCGCCTGGTACGCGCTCACCCGCGTCGCCCACCTCAGCGCGGGCGAACGGATCCTCATCCATTCGGCCACCGGGGGCGTCGGATCGGCCGCGGTCGCCATCGCACGGCTACTCGGTGCGCAAGTCCTCGCCACCGCCGGCAGTGCCGGCAAACGTGCACAACTACGCGCGCTGGGTATCGAGCATGTGATGGACTCACGGTCGGCCGATTTCGTCGCCGAAACCTTGGCGGCGACCGGTGGGAAAGGTGTCGATGTCGTCCTGAACTCGCTGTCGGGACCGTTGTTGTTCGCCGGCTTGGAGGTACTGGATCTCGGCGGCCGATTCGTCGAGATCGGCAAGCGCGATGTCTATGCCGACACCAAATTGGGGCTGCTGGCGCTGCGCCGCAATATCACCGTGAGCACGGTGGACCTGGCGTTGCTGGAGCGCGAACGCCGACCGCTGATCCGGGAACTACTCGAGGAACTGGCCGAGGAGTTCCGCCGCGGGCGGCTCGATCCGCCGGTCTGCACCGAATTCGCATTCACCGAAGCGACGGCGGCGCTACGGCAGATGGCAGCGGCGAAGCATCGCGGCAAACTGGTGCTGACCGTTCCGCGGGACGGCGAGGTCGAGGTAGCGATCGCCCCGGGTACCACACCGGTCGTTCGTACCGAAGCCGGCTATATTGTCACCGGTGGACTGGGCGGGCTCGGTGTGGAGATCGCCGGCTGGCTCGCGGGGCAGGGCGCGGGTCGGATCGTGCTCAACGGCCGTTCGGCGCCCTCGGAATCGGTTGCCACCAGGATATCCCGGCTGCGGTCCGGTGGCACGGAGATCGACGTGGTCCACGGCGATATCGCCGAACCCGGGGTCGCCGACAAACTCGTCGCCGCGGCCACGGCCGGCGCGCGGCCTCTCGCCGGTGTGATCCACGCAGCCACGGTCCTCGACGACGGTGCGCTGGCAGGCCTGGACGCCGACCGCTTCGATCGTGTCTGGCATCCCAAGGTGACCGGCGCCTGGCGTCTGCACGAGGCCACCGTCGATCACACCCTCGACTGGTTTGTCCTGTTCTCCTCGATAGCGGCCCTGCTCGGCAGTCCTGGGCAGGGCAACTACGCCGCCGCCAACGACTGGCTCGATTCCTTCGCACGCTGGCGGCGTGCTCGCGGTCTGCCTGCGCTGGCCGTCGACTGGGGTGTCTGGGGCGAGTCCGGCCGCGCCGCCCATCTGGAGAACGCCGGATACGCCGCATTCACCACCGCAGCCGGCCTGCGGTCCCTGGAAGACCTGATCGACAACGGTCGGACCCACGCGGGCGTATTCGTTTTCGACCCCGAGCACTGGTTCCACAGCACCCCCAAGGCGGCCGATTCGCCGTTCTTCGCCGAACTGACCTCGCCCGTCTCCGCGATGGCGGAACAGCATACCGACACCACCATCGCAGCCCGGCTCGCGCAGGCGCCCGTCGGCGACCACCAGCAACTGCTGCTGCGCCACCTCGACGGCTGTATTCGGGCCGTCCTCGGCCTGACCGACACCTCGGTCGGCGGCACCACGGCGCTGTCGGACCTCGGATTCGATTCGCTCACCGCGCTGCAACTGCGCAATCGTCTCGAGAACGACCTGCGAATCAAACTCCCCGCAACCCTCGTATGGATCCATGCCACCGCCGGCGCGCTGGCCGAATATCTGCTGGACCGTCTCGATTTCGGTGATGTCGCGAACGCACCCGCGGCATTGCCCCCTGCGGAACGCGACACCGCCGGCCTCTGGTTCCGGTTCACGAAACGGCCCGGCGCGCCGATGCGACTTTTCTGCTTTCCGCATGCCGGAGGTTCGGCCTCGACGTATCTGGCCTGGCACGACCTACTTCCCGACCATGTCGAGCTGCATGCCGTCCAGCTGCCCGGACGCGACGACCGCGGCGGTGAGCCGCCGTACACCGACGTGATCGCTCTCGCCGAGAAACTCGCCGATCTGATTGCCGACCCCTCCGATGCGCGGCCGTTCGCGTTGTTCGGCCACTCCGGCGGCAGCTTGCTCGCCTTCGAAACCGCGCGCGCACTGCGCACCAGGCACGAACTCTCCCCCGTTGCGCTGGCCCTGTCCGCCGTCCCGGCACCCGACGGCCCCGGAATGGACGCATTGGTGCGTCAGGTATTCCGTACACCCGGCCCGGCGGCGTTGGAGGCGCTGGCGTTCATCCCACCGGATATCCGGCAGGAGAAAGAGTTGCTCGACCGTGCAACCAGAGCGCTGAACGACGACTACACCATGTATCGCGCCTACCGATACTCCGAGCGCTCAGGTGTACTGGATTGCCCGCTGGTCCTTTTCTCCGGAGACAACGACCCGCTGTGCCACCCCGACGACCTGCATGGCTGGGAGCGACAGTCCATCACCACCGCGACCACACACATATACAGCGGCGACCACTTCTATCTGCGTGACCATCTTCCCGCCATCATCGCCACCCTGACCAGCCACCTCCGATAGCGGGAAGGTACTTGCACTCACCGACTCGGGAGCCACGATCGGATTCGAACGAATGGGTTGAGCGAGTGCCTGCTGCGATACCGGCAGCGACTTGCCGGGTAGTACGCCCGCCAGGAAACGCGCGGTTCGTGGCGGGCACTGTTCATGATTTTTCGACCCAAAAAATGAACACCTATTGAATGAGCCGTTATTTAACGGTACGGTCTAGGCATCAGAGCAAAGCCGCACCCCCACAGTGCAACTGCTTCCGCCGCCGCCCCCGGGCGGCGCTACGACCGAGGACGAATCATGCACCGAAACGCACGCACCCGCCGACTCGCCGTCCGGATCGCGGCCACCGCCGCGATCGCCCTGGCCCCGCTGGCCCTCACCGCGACACCCGCGCTCGCCGACAACGGCGCACCCGTGGTCACCGAAAACGTGGCCGAGGTCCAGGATGTGAGCCGCCCCGGCCGCCACGGCCACGGCGATCGCGGGTGGCACGGCCGCCACGACCACAGCTGGAACGGCCGGCACGACAGCCCGGTCGACTGGAACCGCGGCCGCAACCGCCACGACCGCGGCTGGGACCGCGGGTGGGATCACGGCCGGCACAACAACTGGGACCGGGGCTGGGACCGCGGCTACCACCGGCCCGGGTTCGGTCTGCCTTTCCCGCGGATGTACCTGCCCGGCACCGGTAGCGCCTTCTGATACCTGAACAACGGCACATCAACCAAGTGCCCATAGGCCTCGGGCAGGCCCGGCCCGAGACAGCGAACCGGCCGGCCACGGCGACTGTGCCGGCCGGTTCCGCTCATCCACCCGACGGCCGCACACCCGCTCGGTGCGGCCGGATATCGGCCCCGTGTGAGAACGCCGCGGCCTCGGCCCCGCGCTGCGGCGCCTGCTGGGCCCGTAACCGCGGCAACGCGCGTTGCAACGCCTCGATCAGCAGGTCGGCGAGGTCGTGACTGAAACCGTTGCGAACCACCACCCGCAGCACCGCCAGATCCTCCCGATCGGCCGGGAAGGTGTAGGCGGGCACCAGCCAGCCCTGCTCCCGCAGCGCCGCCGAAACGTCGAAGACCGAATATCCGGTCTCGCCCTCGGCCAGCGTGAAGGCGAAGACGGGCAGCTGCCGGCCGTCGGTGATCAGCCGGAACGGGCCCAGCTGCGCGATCCGGTCGGCCAGCGCGGACGCGACCTCCCGGCAATAGCCCTGTACCCGCGCGTAGCCGCGATGCCCGAGCCGCAGGAAGGTGTAGTACTGGGCCACCACCTGCGCGCCGGGCCGGGAGAAGTTCAGCGCGAAGGTCGGCATCTCCCCGCCGAGGTAGTTCACCCGGAAGACCAGGGCGTCCGGTAGCGCGTCGGCGTCACGCCACAGCACCCAGCCCACCCCCGGATAGATCAGCCCGTACTTGTGACCCGAGGTGTTGATCGAGGCGACCCGGGGCTGCCGGAAATCCCATTCGAGTTCGGGATCGCAGAACGGCGCGATCATGGCGCCCGATGCCCCGTCCACGTGCACCGGGATATCCCAGCCGTGCTCGGCCTGCACCCGGTCCAGCGCCGCGCAGATCTCGGCGACCGGTTCGTAGCTGCCATCGAAGGTGGACCCCAGGATCGCCACCACACCGATCGTGTTCTCGTCACAGCGGGCCGCCGCCTCCTCGGCGGTGAGGTGGAACCGCTCCCCCGACATCGGCACCAGGCGGGGTTCGACGTCCCAGTACTCGGCGAACTTCTCCCAGCACACCTGGACATTGATACCCATCACCAGGTTGGGCCGCTCGGTGGACTGTCCGGCGGCCCGCCGCCGCAGCTGCCATCGTCGCTTCATGGCCAGTCCGGCCAGCATGCACGCTTCACTGGATCCGGTGGTCGAACACCCGACGGCATGGTCGGGGTCGGCGGCGTGCCACAGGTCGGCGAGGATCCGCACACAGCGCTGCTCCAGCTCGGCGGTGCGCGGGTACTCGTCCTTGTCGATCATGTTCTTGTCGAAGCATTCGGTCATCAGCACCTGCGCCGCGGGTTCCATCCAGGTGGTGACGAAGGTGGCGAGATTGAGCCGGGCGTTGCCGTCGAGCAACAGTTCGTCGTGCACGATCTGATAGGCGGTATCGCTGTCCAGCTCGCGGGCGGGCAGCCGGTTGCGGGGCACCTCGAGCGGTTCCCGGGTGAACACGGGATTCACCGAGATATCGTCCCGGTCGGAGCGGGAGCCATCGGGCCGAGACGGATGGGTCAATGCCATGGAGACCTCCACCAGCGTTCGGGCCGGACGTGGCACCGCCCGGGCGGGCAGCCCCGAGTATCACCCGGCGCGCCGACGATCCGCCGCACGGCGCCCGGCGGGTCGGATACCAGGTCTTTTCCGCACGGTCCCGGGTGATCGCACGGCGCCGGACCACCCCGTATCTGGGCGGGGTCCGGCCCGTGGCCGGACCGCGCGGGTTACGCTCGGCCGATCGGTCCGCGACGGCCACCGCGCCCGCGCCGGATCGTGGCGCATTCCCCTGGTCGTACATCCGCACATCCGCATCACCAGAGGAGGAGACCCCGTGAAATCCGTCAACGCGTATCTCATGTTCAACGGCAACGCCGAGGAGGCGTTCACCTTCTACCGGTCGGTGTTCGGTGGTGAACTCCAGCTGATCCGGTTCGGCGATATGGGCGAGGGCGCGAACCTGCCGGACGAGGCGAAGAACCTGGTCGCGCATACGGCCCTGCCGCTGGCCGGGACGGGCCAGATACTGATGGGCTCGGACTGCCCGCCCGGGCAGACCGTTGAGGTTCCGCAGCGGCCGAACTTCACCGTATGTCTCGAGGTGAGCGACCGCGAGGAAGCGGAGCGGGTGTTCGGCGCGTTGAGCGAGGGCGGGTCGGTGGACATGCATCTCGCCGAGACGGAATGGACCGAACTGTTCGGCATGCTCACCGACAAGTTCTCCATCCCCTGGATGATCGACTTCAACTCGTCGCAGTAGCGGCCGCCCCGGCATCACTATGAGCGCAGGGCGACCCACGCGATCCGGTACCGGACTCGTGCCGGCCGTGCTGTCCGCGGGCCAGTTCCTCATGGCGCGCTCGACAGCTCGGTGATGAACGTATCCATGGCGACCGTGACGCAGGACCTGGGGACGAGCATCACCGGCATCCAGACCGCCATAACCCTCTACACGCTGGTGATGGCGTCGCTGATGATCACCGGTCGCGAAGGTCGGCGCGATAGTCGGCCGCCGGCGCGTCTTCGGGATCGGCTCGGTCGTGTACGGCGTGGGGTCGTTCGTCACCGGCGTCGGGCCGAATCTCGCCATCCTGCTGGTGGGGTGGTCGCTGCTCGAGGGGATCGGCGGGCTTTGATCATGCCGGCGATCGTGGCCCTGGTATCCGCACGGGGAGCCCGAGATCTCGCGGTGCCGGACCGCTCAGCGGAAACGGAACACGTCGGGCAGCCACGGAGCCCGGCGGTGATGCGGACGGCTGCGGTTGGCCCACAGTGGATTCGATTCGTCGCGCCGGTACACAGTGAGCTGGCCCGCCACCGAGAAGCGCAGATGGGTGGCACTACCGAATACTTCACCGTCGGCCGCGAGCGATTCGGGCCGGGGCAGGTACACGAACAGCTCCGACAGTTGCCGTTCTCCGTAGACCCGGCTGTGCCCGATGGCGGCCAACAGCAGCGCCACCACCGCGCGGGTGCGGGACCAGCGCAGATCGGCGCGCAACCAGCGCACGTCGAGCAGTCCCGAATCGAGCCGGTCCCGGAACGCCGGTACGGCGCCGTGCGGATGGTAGGGCCCGTTGCCGACGAACAGGAACCACACCCGCTGCCATTGGTCGTCGAGGTAGATCTCGATCGGTTCGGCCTGGCGCAGGGTGACCACGAGCGCCGCCGCGAACGCGGGCCACTTACCCCACCGCGGCTGCCATTTCTCGCGCAAGCGGACCAGGTCCGGGTAGGAGCCGAGGCTGAAGGTGTTGATCAGGTGCCGGGTCCCCATCTCGGTCGCGTCACCGTACTGGACACCGGCGATATCGACCGCCACGGCTTCCCCGACACCGGTCGCGTCCACGACCTCGAGCAGATCGTAGACACCGAGGTCGCGGGCGAAATGATTGAGCGTGCCGGTCGGGATCACCACCAGCGGCAACTCGCGGCGCAGGGCGACCGCGGCCACCGCGGCCACGGTCCCGTCACCACCGGCCACCCCGAGGGCGGCGACCGGCTCCGAATGCTCGGCGATGGCCTGCTCGAGGAGTTCGGCGCAGTCGACATCGGGCCGGGTGCGCAGCACGACCGCCGCGGGCAGGGCCGCGGCGATATCGTCGGTGGGGTCGTAGTTGGCGGCACCGGACATCGGGTTCACCATGACGACAAGCCCTTTGCCCTCGGCGAGCACCGGTGCCTCGCGGACCAGCCGGGCCCGCGCCTCATCGGATTCGCGGACCGGCCACCAGCGCCGGGTGGCCAGCGCGATCCCGGATCCCACCGCGGCGCCGACCAGGACATCCGAACCCCAGTGCACTCCCGTGTGGATCCGGGAGTAGGCGACCGCCGCGGCCAGCGGCGCCACGGCCAGCGCGGTGCGCGGGCTCTCCATCGCGACCGCCGTCGCGAAGGCGGCGGCGCTGGCACTGTGCCCGGACGGGAACGACGACGAGGACGGGGCCGGGGAGAGCCGCCGGTACTCCGGCATCAGCTCCGCGGCCGGCCGGCGGCGCGCGAATACCGTCTTGAGCACGACATTGGCCACGAAGCTGGCACCGGCCACGGAAACCACCCCGCGCAACGCCGCCCGGCGTGTGGCCCCCTGGCGCGCCGCGAGCAGCCCCGCACAGGTCATCCACAGGACACTGTGGTCGGCGCTGCCGGTCAGTCGCAGCAACCCCGCGTCCAGCCGGGAGGCGGGCAGTTCCGCCACCGCGCCGCCCATGGCGCGGTCGAATCGTCCTATTCTCTGGAACCTACGGCGCGCCCAACCACTCACTCGCCCGACACTACTCATCACCGCCGCCGGGCCGCGAACCGAAGCGGCGCGGGGACCGGCCCCGGCCGCTCCGGCACCCGGCGCCTACCCGGCGGTGGTCTGCCGCCGCGGCAGCTTCCATCCGGGCCGCGGGAAATGGCAGGTGTAGCCGTTCGGGTAGTGCTGCAGATAGTCCTGGTGCTCGGGTTCGGCCTCCCAGAACGCCACGGCGGGCGACACCTCGGTGACGACCTTGCCCGGCCACAGTCCCGAATCCTCGACATCGACGATGGTGGCCAGCGCCTCCCGCTTCTGCTCCTCGTCGACGTAGAAGATCTCCGAGCGGTAGCTGCTGCCGATATCGTTGCCCTGACGATCCTTGGTGGTCGGGTCGTGGATCTGGAAGAAGAACTCCAGCAGCGCCCGGTAGTCGGTCTGCGCCGGGTCGTAGACGATCTCCACGGCCTCCGCATGGCCCGGATGGTTGCGGTACGTGGGGTGATCGTTGCGCCCGCCGGTGTAGCCGACGCGCGTCGATACGACCCCGGGCTGCTTGCGGATCAGCTCCTGCATACCCCAGAAGCACCCACCGGCCAGGATCGCCTTGCGGGTTTCGGTCACGCTTCCTCCTCAGTCCTCCGCATTTCCTGCTTCGCGTACAACTCGCGAGCGGGCCCGGAAAGTCCCGTTCCGGGCCTCGCCGGCGCGTGGTCAGTCACGATGCGCGGTCACCAGCAGATACTCCCATTCCATCCGGCCGTTGCCCAGATCGTGCGCGGTGCCGAGCTCGGCCAGTTCCCGATCCAGCCGCTCGGCGCGGTCCGGCTCGTCGGCGAGCGTTCTGTACACGGTGACCAGGGGGCCGTAGTTGGCCTTGAAGAAGTCACGGAAGGCGGTGCCGTCGGCGAAGCAGTCGACCACAGCGTGATCCCGGCGTAGCTCCAGATCGGTCACCCGGCCCCCCAGTAGTTCCGTGACATGCGCCTCGTCGCCCCACAGTGGCGGCGGCTGCGCACCGGGCGGCGGGGTCGGGGCGTACGGCTTCATCACGGCGAACATCCGGCCGATGAACCCTTCCGGCGTCCAGTTGATCAGGCCGATCGTCCCGCGGGTCCGGGTCACCCGGACCAGCTCGTCGGCGGCGGTCCGATGCGACGGCGCGAACATCACCCCGACGCAGGAGAGCACGGCGTCGAAGGCACCGGCGTCGTAGGGCAGGTCTTCGGCGTCGGCCTGTTCCCAGGTGAGCTCGACACCCGCGGCGGCGGCATTGCGGCGGCCGGCTTCGAAGAGTTCGGGGGTGAGGTCACTGGCGACGACCTCGGCGCCCGCCTCGGCCGCCGGTATCGCCGCGTTCCCGGCGCCGGCGGCGATATCCAGTACCCGCTGCCCGGGTCCGATACCGCAGGCGGCGACCAGCCTCCGGCCGAGTCCGGGAATGACGTCGGCGGCCACCCGGGGGTAGTCGCCGGAGGCCCACATCGCTCTGTGCTTGTCCTTGAGGTCGGGCGCGAACTGCGTCATCGTCTGCTCCTCGGGGTCGATCGGAATCTGGAACCCTCACGGCAGGTCGCGCCCTCCGGACAACTTCGCGGCCGCCCACTGTCGTCGTTTCGCCGGTTCAACGGCGTGCCGAGCTTGTCCCATTGTCGGCTGCGGCGGCCTCGCGCCGCAAACCCCGGATTCCCCGGTCGCCACCGCGACCATCACGGAACCGTGTATGCCGGACGCACCGCTACCTCGACTCCGCACCGGCCGGCCGCGCGCGGCCGGCGTCGGTCTCGGCGCCGTCTACCGGCGCTTCCCCACCCACGGCGATCCGGTCGAAGCGTCGGCCGGCAATCGGAGCAGAATCCTGGCCGTAGCCCTCGACCGGCTGCGCCCGTAGGGTGATTGTCGGCTCGCATGGCAGACCGCGCACAACGATCGTAGAGTTCTCCGGGGACAGCCGACCGACGCTCTCGATCCGTCACCGAGCGCACACACCTCCGGCCCGGCCGCGTTACCCCGCGGTCACTGTTGCCAAACGCAATGCGCCGCAAGGTAATTCATGTCCACCTCCAGTAGGGTGCTACATCGTGCCGAGATGGCGGGCCGACCGCTCGGAAGGTCTCGGCAGATCGCGACCAGTCTGGAGTCATCCTTGAGCACGCCACCGACCGACACCCATACCGCACCCCGCGCCGTCCACGGCTCACCCTTCGCCGACGGCGGACCACGGATCCCTCTCTACGCACCCGAATTCGCCGAGGACCCGCACCGGGTGTTCCGGCAGATGCGCCGCGAACACCGGGCGATGGTGCCGGTGGACCTGGCTCCCGATGTCCCCGCGACCCTGGTCATCGACCACAAGAGCGCGGTCCGCATCCTCAACGACCACGAGCATTTCCCCGCCGACCCCCGGGCCTGGCAGCAGAGCATGCCCGCCGACTGCCCCGTACTGCCGATCATGGAATGGCGGCCGATCGCGGCGCGCAGCACCGGGATCGACCAGCAGCGGTACCGGGAGGCGAATGTCACAGCGCTGGCCGAAGTGGACCTGCACGCCATCCGCGCCGCGGTCGAAGAGATCGCGGTACCGCTGATCAGCGCCTTCTGTCAGACCGGGCAAGCCGACCTGCTGATGCAGTACGCCTTCCCGCTGGCCTTCGAGGTCTGCAACACCCTGCTCGGCTGCCCGCCCGAGATCGGCCGGCAGGTTGCCGCCGGTATGGCCGCGATGTTCGAAGGTGTGGACGCCGATGAGGGCAACCGGATGATCGGCGCGGCCCTGGCCGAGCTGGTGGCGCTCAAGCGGACCGAGCCGGGCAACGATGTCACCTCGATCCTGCTCGGCCATCCCGCCGAACTGGACGAAGTGGAGATGATCCACCAGGTGACGAGCCACTACGGCGCGGGCATCGAACTACAGCAGAACCTCATCGCCAACACCCTGCTGCTCATCCTCACCGACGAACGCTTCGGCGGGAATGTGCTCGGCGGCAGCCTGTCCACCCGCGATGCTCTGGACGAGGTACTGTTCGACAACCCGCCCATGGCCAACTTCCTCATCACTTACCCACGGCAACCGATCCTCATCGACGACATCTGGCTCCCGGCCCACCAACCCGTCGTCATCAGCATCGCCGCCTGCAACCACGACCCCTCCATCCGCGCAGACGACCACCGCGGCAACCGCTCCCACCTCTCCTGGGGCCTGGGCCAGCGCAACTGCCCGGCGCAGACATTGGCCTACCTGGTCGCCCAGGACGCCATCGACCAACTGCTGGACGCGCTTCCCGAACTCGAAGCCGATCTGCCACCCGAAGGCCCCACCTGGCGCCCCGGCCCGTTCCACCGTTCCCTGACGGGGCTCCCGGTGAAATTTCCGCCGTCACCGCCGTTCACATTCCGCTGACATCCCGGCCGCCCGTCCCGAGCGACCCGATGGTCCGCCATCGGACACACCGGTAACGGCCAGGTCCGATCGGTACGACCGGAAGCGGCCGGGTGGCCGGCGAACACCGCCGTACCGGGCGATGTTCGCATGCGCAAAAAGAGTCGGCCACAGCAGGTTCGGCGACCCGGTCGCGTATCGTGCCCGAGCGGGTCGCCCCGACGGGGCCGCACGACTCGGGCCTCTCGTCGACCACCGCGAAACTACGGAGTCACTTTGAGCACCACACAGCCCGATACCTCCGATACCCACATCCCATCCCGCGCCGTCCACGGCTCACCGTTCGCCGACGGCGGACCACGCATCCACCTCTACTCGGCCGAGTTCGCCGAGGACCCGCACCGGGTGTTCCAGCAGATGCGCCGCGAACACCGTTCGATGGTGCCCGTGGACCTCGCACCCGAGGTGCCGGCGACCCTGGTCATCGAACATCGGACCGCCGTTCGCATCCTCAACGATCACGAGCATTTCCCCGCCGACCCCCGGACCTGGCAGCAGAGCATGCCCGCCGACTGCCCCGTACTGCCGATCATGGAATGGCGGCCGGTTCCGGCGCGCAGCACCGGAATCGACCAGCAGCGGTACCGGTCGGCGAATCTGTCCGCGCTGGCCGAGGTGGATCTGCACGGACTCCGCGCGGCGGTGGAGCAGATCGCGACTCCCCTGATCAACTCCTTCTGCGAGACCGGGCGGGCCGATCTGCTGATGCAGTACACCTTCCCGCTGGCCTTCGGGGTCTGCAACACCCTGCTCGGCTGCCCGCCCGAGATCGGCCGGCAGGTCGCCGCCGGTATGGCCGCCATGTTCGAGGGGATCGACGCCGGGGCCGGCAACCAGATGATCAATGCCGCACTGGCCGAACTGGTCGCGCTCAAACGCACCGAGCCCGGGGACGATGTCACCTCGCGTCTACTACAGCATCCCGCCGAACTGGACGAGGACGAAATGGTCCATCAGCTGGCGGGTCTGTACGGTGCGGTGATCGAATTGCAGCAGAACCTCGTGGCGAACGCGCTGCTGCTCATCCTCACCGAGGAACGTTTCGGCGGCAATGTCCTCGGCGGCAGCCTCTCCACCCGCGACGCCCTCGACGAAGCACTGTTCGACAACCCGCCCATGGCCAACTTCCTCATCACCTACCCACGGCAACCGACCCTCATCGACGACGTCTGGCTCCCGGCCCACCAACCCGTCGTCATCAGCATCGCCGCCTGCAACCACGACCCCTCCATCCGCGCAGACGACCACCGCGGCAACCGCTCCCACCTCTCCTGGGGCCTGGGCCAGCGGACCTGCCCGGCGCAGACGCCGGCCTACCTGGTCGCCCAGGACGCCATCGACCTACTGCTGGACGCGCTTCCCGAACTGGAACTGGACGCACCCGAGGGGCCTTCCTGGCGACCGGGCCCGTTCCACCGCTCGCTCACCGCGCTGCCGGTGAAATTCCCACCGTCACCGCCGATTTTCCTCGGGTGACGCGGGCGCGTCCGCGCCGCGGCCGCCGCGATGCGGACTCTCGATGGTCCGCCCGGCGCGCAGCCAGACGCTCTCGATATCGAAACGGCCGGCCTGCCACGAGTCGGTGACGACCCGGACCCGGCCGCGCCAGGCGCGCATGATCCGGGCGTGGACCGGCCATCGCACGAAGCGCCGCATATCCCGTTCGCTGTCCCATACGGAAATGGAACCGCCGCGCAGCTGCGCGGGCCGGCCCCACAACCACATCCCGACCGCGCCCTGCAACACCGGCCAGGTCTCGCCCAATTCGAGTCCCTCCTGGTAGATCTGCCGGACGTCCTTCTCCGAGGCCGCCAGGAAGTCGGTCACGCTGACGAACACCGCGCCGGCGGGATCGGCACTGGGGCCCGGCTTCCACGGCATGAGGACCATGCCCTCCGAGAACGGTGGGGCGGCGGTCATGAGCCGGCTCGCACGGTGGTGAGGTCGACGAACACACTAGTAGTAAACATGTGCCTACAATATGTACATGTTTACTACCTTGCCAAGACCGCGTCGCGGTCATCGGCACCGCGGACCGGCGCCGGGCGCAGACCGGAACCGAGACGGACACGGTCGATTCGATCCGCTCCACCCGGCAGGCACCGGCCCGGCGCAACCGGAGACGAACGCCGTGCCGAAAACGATTTCGCGGCATCACTTTCGGACGTCCGGCCAACACGCACGCGATCGCGGCGATACGGAGACAATGGGATTCCCCACCCGCACACCGAAGGAGAGCGCTGTGAAATCGACGGTCCGATACCTGTTCACCGGCGCGGCAGCGGTCGCGGCCCTGACCTTCACCGGCGCACCGCAGGCCATGGCCTACCCGGTCGGGCCGTGGGGAGTGGAGGGTCCGTGCACCGGCCTACAGCCGAGCCAGTGCCCGTGGAGCCCCTCCGACGACGGCCTCACCTGGTCGTACAAGGGTCATTCCTCCCACTACGACAAGACCGGCGGCTACGTCTGCAACACCAACCAGTGGGAACCTCTGCGCACCGCGTACTGCAACACGGTGATGACCCTGGTCCGCGCGCTGCCGCCGATGCCGATCGGCGAGGTGCTCGGCGGGCAGAGCTGACCCGCCGCATGCGCGGGGCGGGAGCCCGATACCGGCGGATCGCCGAATCCGCAGACCACCGGGCTCCCACCGGCCGCGACACGCCCGGAGCTAGTGCCCCGCCAGTACACCACCGATACCGGTGCGACCGGCCGGCGTCCCCACGAACTCGACGGTCACGCCCGACCGGACCTCTTCACCGAACACCGACACGATCGCGTCGGTCACCCCGGTTATCAAGCGGGACACGATTTCCGGCCCATCCGCCCGTTCCAACGCCGCCTCCCTGATGCCGAAGGTCACCCCAGGCGCCGACTTCGCCACGGGCACACCGCCGATCGCCCAGCGGCCGTCGGGTATTCCGATCAACCGGATATCCACGATTTCCCTGGCCCACTCGCCGTAGACCGCGACGACCGCTTCGGTCAGCCCGTCGATCAGTCCGGCCTTCCGCGGACGACACCGTCCGGGAACTGCTGCTGCTGATGCCGCGCCTGGTCGGCCGGGCGAAACGGATGCGTCCGCCGGTGGAACTACAGTCGTTCGACCTGGCCCCGCGACATCTCTCACTGCTGTCGCTACTCCTGCTCGACGGCCCGCAGACCGTCTCCCAACTGGCCGACCGGCTCGGTGTCGCACCCACGACGGTGAGCCTCATCGTGAGCGACCTGAGCCGCAAAGGCGTGCTGGTCCGCCACGAGGACGACGCCGATCGCCGGCGCCGCATCATCGATATCGGCCCGGCGAGCAGACCGGCCATCTCCGAGTGGCTCTCCCCCGGCGCGCACGCGTGGCGCACGGCCCTGGCACCGTTGGCCCCCGCGCAGCGCCGCCTGGTGGTCGACACCCTGCTCGCCTACGAGGCCGCGGTCGCCGCGGCCACCGGTGAACCGCCGAACGACCCGCCCGCGTCCGAGTAGCGCACGCCCGCTTGACCGGACCCCAGGCCCCGGGCGACACTCGGCCGTCGGAAGGATGATGCATGGGTTCAATGCTTTTCGCGATCGCCCTGCCGCTGGCACTGGGTATCGTCATGTTCGGTCTGGGACTGACCCTCACCGTCGACGACTTCGCCCGGGTGGCGCGCTTTCCCAGGGCGGCGCTGATCGCCTTGGCCTGTCAGCTGATCGTGCTGCCCGCCCTCTGCTTCGGCCTGGTCCGGCTGTTCGGCCTCGACGGCGCGCTGGCGGTGGGGATGATGCTGCTGGCCGCCTCACCCGGTGGCACATCGGCAAATCTGTTCAGCCATATCGCGGGCGGCAATGTCGCACTGAATATCACGCTGACGGCGGTGAACTCCGTGCTCGCCGTTTTCACGCTGCCGATCGTGGTGGGGCTGTCGTATTCGGTGTTCCTGGATGACGGCACCGGCATCGGCCTGCAACCCGGCAAATTCCTCCAGGTCTTCGCCCTGGTCCTGGTGCCGGTGGCGCTCGGCATGTCGGTGCGGCGCCTCTTCGCCGCCTGGGCCCTGCGGAGACACACCGCCGTCAAGGTCGCCGCCGCCGTGGTGCTGGCACTGGTGGTCGTGGCCGCACTGGTCTCGGAGTTCGACGCCTTCACCGAGCATGTCGGACAGTTGGGCGTCATCGCCCTGCTGCTGTGCGTGTGCAGCCTGCTCATCGGTTACGTGGTGCCGCGTGCGTTCGGGGTGGAGCGGGCGGACGCGATCGCCGCCGGGATGGAGATCGGCGTACACAACGCGGCCCTGGCCATCACCATCGCGGTGACCGTCCTGGGCAACCAGACCATGGCGGTCCCCGGCGCGGTGTACGGCTTCCTCATGAACATTCCCGCTGCCCTCGCCACTTTTTTCTTCGCCCGCTCCCGGCGCACCGAACCGGCTCCGACCCCGGTCTGACCGCCGCAGCCGGCACCCTCAGTTCGGGCCGGGCGGGCCTGCCTGGTCCGGCCGATCCGGAAACGACGCGACAGCCGAATCGAGCGCGTCCAGCAATTCGGCGAACCGCGCCCGGCCGTCGACGCCGAGGGCGTCGAGAACGAGACCGTTGAGCACCCCGTAGGTCTCCTGGGCCCGGCTGATCGTCTCCCGCCCGCGTGCGGTGAGGAACAGGGCGACCGCCCGGGGATCCTGATCGCTCACCCGCCGCTCGACCAGGCCGGCACCGCGCAGGCGACCCATCGCGGCGACCACGGCGGATTCACCGAGCCGCAGCCGCCGGGCGATATCACGCTGGGAGCAGCCCGGATCGTCGGCGATGACGGAAAGGATCCCGGCCTGGGCCGTGGTGACCCCGGCACTGTCGATCAGCAGGTGGTCGGACTTCTTGCGCAGTGAATGCGCCACCTGCTGGATCCGGCCGATCAATCGATACGGGTCCCTTGCCATCCTGCCCACCTCTCAATACTTTGATAGTGAAGTATATGTCCCGGAAGGAGCCGCGCATGGGCGCGATCGATGTCTGGGCCCAGCAGGTGGGCCCGCGAATGGCCCGCGAACCCTGGCTGGCCACCCTGCTGCGCTGGACCGGTAGGGACGCCGCGGAGATGGCCCCCGGTATCGACCGGACGCTCGCGCGAATGGACGCCGCCGGAGTGGATCTCGCGCTGCTGTCGGCCTGGTACGGGCCCGGCGGCCCGCTGATCACCAACGACGAGGTGCGGGCCGCCGTCGAGCACGCGCCTACCAGATTCCGCGGCCTGCTCGGCGTCGACCTCCGCGATCCCGTGCGTGCCGCCCGGACCGTCCGCGAACTCGCCGGCGACGTATTCGTGGGCGTCCGGGTCGTGCCCTGGTTGTGGGAGCTACCGCCGGATCATCGGCTCTACTACCCCGTCTACACCGCGTGCGTCGAGGCGGGCGTACCGCTGTGCACCCAGATCGGGCATACCGGACCGTTGAAGACCTCGGAAACCGGCCGGCCCATCCCGTATCTGGAGCGAGTCCTGCTCGATTTCCCGGACCTGGTGGTGGTGGGTGGCCATGTGGGGTTTCCGTGGCTGGACGAAGTCGTCACGCTCACCCTCAAATTCCCGAACTTCTACGTCGACACCTCCGCATACGCGCTCGACCGGCTACCCGCGGCGTTCCTCGACTACGCCCGGACACTGGGCCGCCGCCGCGTCATGTTCGGTACGAACTGGCCGATGATCGACCCGGCCCGGGCACTACGCGACCTGGCCGGGCTGAGCTGGGACGAGGAACTGCGCACCGATTTCCTCGCGGGCACCGCCCGACGGGTGTTCCGCCTGCCCGATGCCCCGGATACGGCGGTCCGGGCGTGATCACCCTCGATCCGCGAATGCGCACACACATCACGGACAGCTTCGGACGTCAGGGCTTGATGGCACACCTCGGCGCCTGCCTGACCACGATCGAGCGCGGCCACGTCGAGATCACCCTCGAGCACGCACCCACGCTCACCCAGCAGCACGGTTACTTCCACGCCGGCGCCACCGGCGCGATCGCCGATACGGCCGGCGGCTACGCGGCCCTGTCGACCTTCGATACCGCCGATTCCGTCCTGACCGTGGACTACAGCGTCAATCTGCTCGCCCCCGCGCTCGGCGAGCGACTGGTCGCGCGGGGACGGGTCGTGCGCAGCGGGCAGACCATCGCGGTGTGCTCACTGGATGTCCATGCCGTGGACGGCGAGCGGTCGACCCATGTGGCGACCGGCCGACAAACCCTGATCCGCCTGGTGAACCGTCCCGACCGCTGAGCAACCGGCCGGATGCCGGCGTCCGTCCGCTCGGCCGGGGGGCGCCCTCGGCTCATTCCCGGGAAGTGAACGGCCCCGCGACGATCCGGCTCCCGGTGATCGACAGATCGGCATCGAAATCGCATTCGATCACCGCGCTGGTGAAGCGGGCCGATCGCTCGTAGATCTCGGATACGTGGCCAGTCAGCCAATGCGCGATGCCCAGTGATCCGACGCCTGTGGCTCCGGCGATATGGACGATGACCCGGCCGTCGGCCACCTGCCGGGCGAGGTAGCCGATATCGATCCGGTTCGTGCTGTCGGCGCGGAACGGAGAGCCGTACCGGCGCCCGGATGATTTGTCGACGAGATACCAGGTGCCGTCGACGTTCTCGAAGCCCAGGGCCTTGTCGGCGGCGAGCAGGCGCCGCGCCACCGGAGCCGCTTCGGGTTCACAGATCACCACCGCGTCACCGGCCGGGACATCGTCGGTATCAGGCTCGATCTCGAACTGCGTGGACGCCATCGACAGGCGGGCCAGGTCGACTTCCACCCGCTGTCGGGTCGCCTGGTAACTCACGTCGAAGCGCACATGGTCGCGCCCATCCTCGTTGTCGGCCGGCCGGGGAATCCCGACCGCTACCGGGCCGACGCCGAAGAACGCGCGCTCGGCCGGCGGAGCACTGGTTCTTATCTGGCTGATCCGGCCTTTCGTCACCCCGAGCAACTCCGCGATCTCGGTGAAACTGAGACCGTTCCGATGCGCTTCCTCGATCGCCTCCTTGCGAAGTCTGGCCAGTTCGGTGGCCCGCTGCTGGTAGCGCGTGATCAGTTCGGTGGCCCGCTGACCACGGCGCACCGGGTCCGGTTCGTTACGGACCTCGTCGAACTCGCCGGCTCCATCCACACCGTGGAGTTTAGAGGCGCTTGACGGCAAACCCACAGCGACCGTATCCTTGCGTTTACCCCCGCTAAACCGAACGAGTCTCGCGCGCGACTTGGGTTTATAAGGGGTAAACATCGGTTTCTGTACATGCTCCGCTCTCCCGGCCCGAGATAGACGTCTCTGTCCATCCATCGAACCTGCGAGGTCAGACCATGCCCGAACAGCGCCCGCCGCTGCCCATCCGGACCACCAATCGAGCCATGTTCGCAACCCTGCGGCTGTGGCAGAGCACCCGCTGCACAGACCCCGCGCTGCTGGAGCGGGTCGCCGCCGGACTGCGTGAGCTACCCGACGAACGCCCGCGAACCCATCCCGGACCCGACGATCTCGAGCCGTACCCGGGCACGGCTGCGCCGCATCGGATCCCGCGGTACCCGGACGCCCCCGACGCCTGACCACCAGCACAGAAAGACGGACATGCCACAGCAGGACGAACCGGTGTGCGGGTGCCGCATCGCACCATGGATACACACCGGAATGCTCGTACCGAAATCCGCCGCCGGGCTCTACTACTGCCCGGAGAAGCTGTACTGCCTCCACGGCACCCGGCTGGAGAACGGCCGGGTCGCAAACCATTGGCGCAATGTGCCGGGCGAATGCCCCTGGGTCGGCATCGAAGTGGTCGACAGACCGATCTGCGAATGCGGGCGCGGGCCCTGGATCAACCTCCGGTACCTGCGAATCTCTGTCCGCAAGAACCTCGTCGGGCCCGTCACCGCCATCGGCTGCCCAGGTCTGTGCCCGGGGACCCTGGTATCGGTCGACGAGGACCGAATAGTCGATCACCCGCGCGACAACCGCACCCGGTGCCCCTGGTCGCGCACGCGGATCATCCCCCTCGGCACTCCTCCGCCGCTGTTCCCGTCGACCCGCTGAGCCCCCGCACGCCGGTGCAGCACGGGGCCGATCGCTCCGTTGCGGTCGCGGATCACTCCCGGCCCGGGCTCGGTGGAGGTCACCGGCGCCGAAGGTCGCGGCATCGGTCGGGAGTTCGACCCTCGGCTGCTGTGTCGGCAACTACCGGTATCAACACACTGCCGGTCGGCCGTCGCAGGAGCGTTGGCAACCGTTCGACCGACATGACGCGCCCTCGGGGGCCGCCTTGTACGGCCGAGACGTACGGACCGTGCGGTTCGAGCTCGACTAGCATCGGCGAACAGCCGATCGAAGGAGAACGATCTCGTGCGCCGACAGATCCTCAACCAGCCCGAAACCGCTCCCGAGGAAGCGCTCGAGGGGCTGGCACTCACCAATCCGACGCTGGTGGACTACGACCGCACCCGTGGCATCGTCACCCGGGCCACCCCGGCACACGACAAGGTGGGCCTGGTTTCCGGCGGCGGATCGGGCCACGAACCGCTCCATGCCGGCTTCGTCGGATACGGCATGCTCGACGTGGCCGTACCCGGCGCGGTGTTCGCCAGTCCCACGGCACTGCAGGTACACGAGGGCACCGTGGCCGCCGACTCCGGGCGGGGCGTCGTGCAGATCGTGAAGAACTACACCGGCGACGTCCTCAACTTTCAGATCGCCGGCGAATTGGCCGGCGACGACAACGCCGTCGCGACCGAAACCGTCCTCGTCGACGACGACCTGGCCACCCAGAGCGAAGACGACGACGCCCCGGGCCGCCGCGGCACCGCGGCCGTGCTCGCGGTCGAGAAGCTCTGCGGCGCGAGCGCGGAGGCCGGTGCCGATCTGCACACGGTCGCCGAGATCGGCCGCCGCGCCGCCCGCAACGCCCGGACCCTCGGCTTCGCGCTCACCGCCGGTACGCACCCCGGCGAAACCGCCCCGGCGTTCACGCTCGAACCCGGCGAGGTCGAACTGGGTGTCGGCATCCACGGCGAACGCGGCACCGGCCGGGTGCCGTTCGCCGACGCCGATACGCTGGTATCGCTCCTGGTCGACCCGCTGGTCGCCGAACTCGGGCTGTCGCGCGGCTCCGCGGTGATCGCCATCGTCAACGGTCTCGGCGGCGCCTATCCCATCGAGCTGTCCATCGCGGCGCGCGCGGTGCACCGGCAACTCACCGGGCGCGGTATCACCATCGCGCGCTCACTGGCCGGAAGCTATATCACCTCGCTCGATATGGTCGGGATCTCGCTCACCCTGCTGCCCGCCGACGCCGATCTGCTTCCGCTCTGGGACGCGCCCGTGCGCACCCCGGCCCTGACCTGGTGAAGGAGCTCTACTCATGCACAACGAAGCACTACCCGCGGGATTCGGGCAGCGTTGGGTGCACACCATGTTCGACGCCTTCCTCGACCGCACCGAAGCACTCGCCGATCTCGACCGCCGGGCCGGTGACGGCGATTTCGGCGCCAATATCGCCGCCGCCCTGCGCCGCGCCCGCGAGAACATCGACACCACCGCGCCCGCCTCCTACACCGACTGGCTGACCGCGGTATCCCGCGGCTTCCTGGGCACCGGCGGAACCAGCGGACCACTGTTCGGCATGTTCTTCCGCGAACTCGCCCGCTGCGCAACCGATTCCGAACCCACCCTGGCGGAGTTCTCTCGAGGCCTGACCGCCGGTGTGGCCACCGTGCAGCGCTACGGGAAAGCCGACGTCGGGCACAAGACCATGGTCGACGCCCTCGCACCGGCCGCCGAAACCCTCGCCGCCCGCGCCGCCGACGGCGACCCCGCCGCGGCCCTCACCGCCACCGCCGACGCCGCGGTGGCGGGCGCGTCCGGCACCGTCTCGCTGGTGGCCAAACGCGGCCGGGCCAGCTATGTCGGCGAGGTGGCACGCGGTGTGCTCGACCCGGGCGCGGCCGCCGCCGCCCTGATCCTGCAGGCCGCCGCCGCGGCCTGCGCGGAGCCGCCGGGCGATATCGACACCGGGTGGCTCGGCAGCGCGACCGCGTGAACCGTCCGCCCCGGGAATTCGCGGCGGCCCCGTCGATCTCACCGACCACGCCGATCCCGCGCATCGGATCCACATCGTGGACCCCGCGCGGTGAGCGCTACGACGTCTACGACAGCTGGGTGCGCAGCGACGTGGTCCCGCTCGAAGTGAATGTGGACACCGGCGGGAGATAGCGGTGTCGCGCCCGGTTCATCGGTCAGCGGCGAAGACACCCGAGACGAACCGGTCCAGCACCGCCGCGGCGGCTGCGGGGTCCAGGTCTCGGCGGGCCAGTTGCAGGAGCAACCCCTCGACGAGCGCGAGCAGCCCGCGCGCGTCACGTTCGGCCGCGCCGGACGAGCGCCCGGGCGTGGCCATCCGGATCGCCGCGGCGATCGCCCGAGCCAGCTCGGTGGAACCGGCGGAGAGCCGCACCGACATCTCGGGGCGGCGGGCGGCACGTTCCACCACCGTCAGCCATGCCATCACCTGCGCCTGCGCCTGCGCCTGCGACAGTGCGGCCGACGGCGCGGGTGCGGCCTCCGGGGATTCTCCGGCGCCGGGGATCATTCCCCGCAGTACCTGGGACACGGCCGGTTCCGCACGCCGCGGATCGGTGAGCGTACCGAGCTGTCCCGCCAGCCGCTCGTCGAGAATATCGAGCACTCCCCCGACCGCGTGGTCGAGCAGATCGTCCAGCCCGGCGAAGTAGTGCTGGACGGCGCCGAGCGACAACCCCGCCTCGGCGGCGACTCTGCGCAGACTCACCGCGTCCCAGCCGTCGCGATACGCCAACCGCCAGAGCGCGGCCACGATCTCGTCCCGTCGTCGCGCACGGTCCACGATCTTCGGCATGGTGCACCTTCCATTTTTTTAATACAGTGACTTATATCAGCCGACCGCAACGACAACCGGCAAAGGGTGGAGATGGACGCAGTCGCGCGCACGGAGTCGGGTGCCGTACAAGGAGAAACGGGAGACGGATACCTGGCCTTTCGCGCGATCCCGTATGCCGCGCCCCTGCTGGGCCCGCTCCGCTTCCAGGCCCCGGCACCCGCATGGCCCTGGGACGGCGTGCGGGATGCCCGTGAATTCGGTTCATCGGTACCGCAACCGGTGCTCTGGCGTCCCGGCGACGACTCGGAATGCCTCACCGTGAACGTATGGACGCCGGACCTCGCGGCCGCCGGCCTCCCGGTTCTGGTGTGGTTGCACGGCGGCGCCTGCCTGGGCGGGACCGCCGTCACTCCCGATTTCGACGGGGCCGCCTACGCCCGCGCGGGAATTGTTCTGGTCACCGTGAACTACCGGGTGGGCTACGAAGGTTTCGGCTGGGTCGACGACGCCCCCGCCAACCGGGGCGTACTGGATCAGATCGCCGCCCTGCGCTGGGTGCACCACAATATCTCCGGATTCGGCGGCGACCCGGCCGCCGTGACCCTCATCGGCCAGTCGGCCGGCGCCTCCTCGGTCGCGGCGCTGACGGCACGTGACGCCGCCGCCGGCCTGTTCCGGCGCGGGATCGCCCAGAGTCCCGGCCGGATCTTCGTCCCCGCCGCCGAGGCCCGGACCGTATCCACCATGATCACCGACCACCTCGGTATCCCGCCGACCGTGGACGCCCTGGCCGCTGTCCCCTCCGAAACCATCCAGGCCGTGCAGATGACACCGGTGGCGATCATGTCCGGCGACCCGGCACGCTGGACCCTCCCCAACGCCCCCTACTCCCTGATCATCGACGGCGAACTCATCGAATCCGCGCCGTGGACCCGCATACGGCCACCCACTTCGGTCCCACTACCCGACCTCGTCTGCGGTTACACCACCGACGAAGCACGCATGTTCACCGTCGAGGTGGATCTGTCCACCGCCGACCCCGCCGATACCGCACGAGCGTGCGGCCTGGACCCCGACGCGGTCCACGACTATCGCGCCGGGCGCCCCGGCATCGACGACGCCGACCTGCACGCGCTGATCCTCTCCGACGCCCTGTTCCGAATCCCGGCACTGTGGTGCGCCGAGGCCCACGCGAACGCAGGCGCGAACACCTACCTCTACGAATTCGCCTGGCGGAGTCCAGCCCGCGACGGTGCGCTGGGCGCCTGCCACGGCCTCGACGTACCCTTCACCTTCGACACTCCGCACAGCCCCCTCGGCGCCGACCTCATCGGCTCCCCGGTCCCACCGGACTTCTCTCCCCTGTCGGCCGAAATGCGTAACGCCTTCATCGCATTCGCCACCACCGGCGATCCCGGCTGGCCGAAGTTCGATACCGGCGACCGGATCCGACGGATATGGAAATCTCCCCCGGCCCTGGGTCGCGACTCTCTGCACGTTTCGCGCCGGATCTGGCGCGACCGCCACCCGGCCGCGTCGCAACGCACGCCGGCGAATCCGGCACAGCGGCCGGAGCCGGACGCGTAGCGTGGTTCCGGGGTCGAGTGAGAACGCACGATATCCTTATTCAGCCTGCAGGTTCGCGCACGGAAATCCCCCGTCGCGCCTCGAATATTTGGCGAATTTTTGGGGAAGGGTCGAATCCGAACGCCCCGCTGCCACACCTGTCGGAGTAGCAGCCGATCGGTGTGCGACCCGGGCAATAGACCCCTGAACAACCACGGCACGCCGACCTTCCGCTGTTGCGGCGATGTGGGAGCTTCCCGACCCGGGCCCGTCTCCGCTTCGGTCCTGCCAGGGAAACCGCGCGCCACTTCGCCCACTCCGCCAGTGCCGAGCAGTTGCCGGTCGACGACGGCGCCGAGCCGAAGGGGTGCGTTGGTCGGATACCAGGGTTCATGACCGGGCCGGTGACAGGTACAGGCGCCGACCGAGCCCGGAGTTGTTTCGGTTAGTCGGTACGCAGTGGGCCGAAACGCTCCACCGCTGGTGCCGGTGGCCCCTGATCGGGTCGCCGATGGTCGGCATCGCCGGCCCCGACCCGGTTGGCGCGCTCAGCGAGGGCGGTAAGGCCCAGGTGGGCGTCAGCTGTGTAGCACACGATTTTGCCCTTGTGATTCTTCGAGCGGCCGAGTACTCCGGCGTCAGCGAGCTCAGTAAGGGCGCGGTGGGCGGCGACAGCCGAGACACCATACCGGGTGGCGGCCGATTCTGTGGTGAGTACGGGGTGTGTGGAAAAGTCCGCGAGGATCTTCATGACGACCGCATCGCGACGGGGCAGGGCGGGACTGGTGCCCTGTCGGCGACGGTGCTCGACCAGGCGTTGCAGGAGTTGCTCATCGAGTGCGGCAGCGTCTCGGACCAGCCGCACTCCGGTCTGCGCTGCCTGCTCAGCAGCCTGAGCGAACCCGATGACCCACTCGTCGGTGCGTGGTTCCGGATCGCGGTAGGCGGTCAGGCCCGCCAGATAGACGTCGGTGCGCGCGGCGAACACGGTACTGATCGGGATCAATGTGTGCCGTAGGGCATCACAGCGCCGCAGCACGGTATGGATGAGCGCGCGACCGGTACGCCCGTTGCCGTCGATGAACGGGTGGATCGTCTCGAACTGCGCGTGGGCGATCGCGGCCCGCACAACCGGATTGCCGCTCGTTGCGGTCAGGAACGAGGTCAAGTCCTCGACCAAGACGGGAACTTCAGACTCGGGTGGCGGTACGAAGTCGGCCCGCAGTGGGCTCCACCCGGGTCCGCCGACCCAGTTCTGTTCGGTTCGCAGACCGGCCGGTAACCGGGGTTCGATGGTGTGCTGTAGATCCACGATGTCTTGTGTGGTGATCGGCCTGGATCGGTCGGCCAGGGAATCGATGGCCTGCTCGGTGGCGTACACGGTGGCCACCACGTCCAGAGCGGTGCGGGTTCCCGATTCCAAGGTTTCGGCGATGGCGAGCTTTTTGGGAGTGATCCGGTTGCCTTCGATCCAGGACGAGGAGATCGACTCGGACCGGATCAGCAGGTGGTTGAGATAGCTGCCCCGCGACCCGATGCGTTCATCAGCCCTGGCCAGCACCGCCAGTGCGTCCTCGGCAGCCTGCTGGGCCCGGGGGCCGATCTGCGGTAGGTCCACCCCCAGCGGGTCGGGGATATAGGCCAGGTAGGTTCCGGCCTGCCGGTCTCGCCGGGCGAGCAGGCCCTCATCCGACGGCTGCCACACCCGTTCCTCGTACCTCGCCACGGACACTCCCCAACGTTAAGCATCGCGTCAGAAAATCAACCTTAGAGTACCTAAAGTTAATTTTTATGGCGATCGCGGAAATGTCCGGCCGTGAAGACCGGCCGTGTGCAGCGTCTCCCACTCGGTCGGAACTACCGCAGATCGGTAGGCAGCGGCACACGGCCGTCACACTCGGCCGGTTCTGGGGTAGACCAGTTCTGGCCGTCTTTGGTGCTCTGCCAGGTCTCGTCCCAGCGCTCTCTGTTCACATGCGCTGCCTTGTCTGGTCACAGCTCTTCGTCTACCGATCGGTCGGCCCCGGCGGCAGACACGGTCCGCTGTCTATCGCCTCTGGGATGGCGTTGTTTCAGCTGTGGTCTCGTCGTCCGGACGAGCCATCCGGGGGGCCAGATGCCCGCGCAACGAACCAACGAACTGACCGACCGTATCCAGATATCGGAGCGGCAGCTGTACTGTCCACCCGATGCGCCCACGAATACAAGAACGATCGCCGTCTCGTTCGACTGAATGGAAGTCCGGCGCGTAAACATTGGCGGATTTTTGGTGATCAGCCGAAAAGAAAAGCAGGTCAAGCCCTATTACAGGGCCTGACCTGCTGTTTCTGCTCCCCCAACTGGACTCGAACCAGTAACCTGCCGATTAACAGTCGGCTGCTCTGCCAATTGAGCTATAGGGGATTGCTCGGTGGCCTCGCCCGTACCGGGCTGACCGAGAGGAAACTCTAGCGTATGGGTGGGTGCGCGCCCAAATCGCCGGGTCGACCCGTGGTAGGAGTCCGAAACGGGGCTCGACCGGCCGTGGGGACCGGATCGACAGGTGTCGGTGCGGTCGGGCAGGATGGGTCGGCACGGACTACTGGGAGGAGCTCCACCCACAATGTTGCGGTTGATCATCGGTATCGCTGCCGGTTATGTGCTGGGCAGTAAGGCCGGGCGGGCACGCTACGAGCAGATCAGCGCGAGTGCCCGCGCGGTAACGGGGAGCCCGGTGACGCGCAAGCTGGTGCAGGTGAGCAGACAGAAGCTGTCGGACAAGTTGAGCACTCAGCCGAAGCTGGAACCGATGGAGCCGTTGGACGAGCGCACCACCGTGATGGTGCCGCACGATCAGCTCCGGCGGCGCTAGCCGGCGCGGTCAGGCGGCGCCGAATTCGCTGGTGCCCATGGCCTGTTCCAGCAGACTCTTGCGGTACTGCTCGAGGGCGACGAGGTCGGCGAACAGCGCCATATAGGTCTCCGGTTCGTCGACGGAGGAGACGCGGTGCAGCCGTGACTTGAGCTCGGCGATCTGCCGGCCGACCAGGGCGGCCTGGGCATTGGCGAGGACCCCGGTGATGAACCGGGGGATATCGCCGGTGGTCTTCACCGGCAGCGGTTCACTGGCGAGCTCGGAGACCAGGGCGCGCAACGTGAGGTCGTCGGTGCGGTCGCTGACCGCGCTCACCCAGTCCGCTCCCGACAGGCCCGCCGCCACTCCCCCGGCTTCGGCCATGAGCGTGCGAACGGCGATGTAGGCGGGGTGGGTGAAGGCATCGGCTTCGAGGGCGTCGAACGCCGGACCGGCGATCTCCGGGTACTGCAGGCCGGCGGCGAGGGCCTGACGCTGGGAACGCAGTACCGGGTCCCGGGGGTCGGGGCGGGCGGCGGGCGGCGTGGGACCGGACTGCTCGCCGCGCGGGGTCCGGGTGGGCGGAGCGGCCGCCGCGCCGCGCAACTTGCGCGCCTCCTCGTCGACCCGGCGGTACACCAGTTGCGGATCCTGCCAACCGGTCCATTCGGCAAGCTGGGTCGCGTAGCGTTTGCGCAGGCCGTGGTCCTTGATCTGGGCGACGATGGGGACCGCCCAGCGCATCACCTCGACCTGGCTGTCGTAGGTGAGGGCCCGGGTGCGGCTGTCCTCGCGTTTGGCGATCTCCTGACGCAGCGCGAAATCGAACAGCGGTTCGCGGCGGGCGACCATATCGCGCAGGGCGGCATCACCGGACTGCTGGCGCATCTCACAGGGGTCCTGGCCGTCGGGCGAGACCACGACATAGGTCTGCCCGGCGACCTTCTGATCACTGAGGAAGGCCTTGAGTGCGGCGGCCTGGCCGGCGGCGTCGCCGTCGAAGGTGAAGATGATCTCGCCGCGCCAGAAGTTGTCGTCCATGAGCAGCCGGCGCAGGATCGCCAGATGGTCGTCACCGAAGGCGGTGCCGCAGGCGGCGACGGCCGTTTTCACTCCGGCCAGATGCATGGCCATCACATCGGTGTAGCCCTCGACGACCACGGCCTGATGCCCCTTGGCGATCTCCCGTTTGGCGTGGTCGAGACCGAACAACACCTGGGATTTCTTGTACAACAGGGTTTCCGGGGTATTGACGTATTTGCCCGGCATGGTGTCGTCTTCGAAGAGTTTGCGCGCGCCGAAACCGATCACGTCACCGCCGAGATTGCGGATCGGCCACAGCAGCCGCCGGTGGAACCGGTCGATCGGGCCGCGCCGGCCCTGCCGGGACAGGCCGGCCGCCTCGAGTTCCTTGAAATCGAAGCCCCGGTTCAGCAGGTGCTTGGTGAGGGCGTCCCAGCCGTCGGGGGCGTAACCACAGCCGAACTGGGTCCAGGCGGCCTCGTCGAAGTTACGGTCGGTGAGGTACTTGCGGGCGACCGTGGCGTCGGCGCCACGCAACCGTTCGACATAGAACTCGTGGGCGGCGGCATTGGCGGCGACCAGCCGGGACCGGGTGCCACGATCGCGCTGGACCGATGTCCCGCCGCCCTCGTAGTTGATCCGGTAGCCGATCCGGTCGGCCATCTGCTCGACGGCTTCCACGAAACCGATGTGCTCGATCTTCTGCAGGAAGGCATACACATCGCCGCCCTCGTTGCATCCGAAACAGTGGAACAGGCCGTGGTTGGGCCGCACATGGAAGGACGGGGACTTCTCGTCGTGGAACGGGCACAGCCCCTTCATCGAGTCCGCGCCGCCCCGTTTGAGCGCCACGTACTCGCCCACCACATCCTCGATCCGGACGCGCTCCCGAATGGCGGTGATATCGCGAGCAGGTATTCGTCCGGTCACGGGGTCGAGTCTAAGCGAGCGGGTTCCCGCCGGAACCCGAGCACCCTGGCGCGGTGCGCGCGCCACGGCCTCGCCCGGCTCCGGAGCCCGCGCGGGAGGGGTTCACCGCCCGGCACCGACGAGCACCGGCGGTGACGCGAGCCTCACCGGGCCGAGCCGCCGGACGACGCGCGGGGCCGGCCGGGGCGCACGCCCCTCTTCCCCTTCACTCCGCAGAGTCGGCATCCGCAGCCGGGGCCACGAGGGTCCGATCCGCACGCGAATGAACTCCGTCACGAACCCAGGGTGGCGGCGATCCGTTCCAGGCGGCTCTCGGTGTAGGAGGCGATCTGGTCGGCGATCACCCGGACCCGGGCGCTGTCGTCGGCGGCGGCCTCCCACCAGGGCAGCAGCAGCGGATCGAGTGCGGCGGGACCGGTGGCGAGCAGGTGTTCGGCGACGGCGGTGAGCCGGGCGCGCTGCTCGGCCTGGCGCAACTTGTGGTCGGGATCGGACATGACGTAGCGCAGCGCGACGGTCTTCAGGACGGCGACCTCGGCGGCGGCCACCTGCGGGACCACCAGGTCCGCGGAGTAGCGGGCGAGCGGTCCGGAATGGGCCGCACGCGTCGCCACGACCGCCGCGTTCGCGAAGCGGCCGACGAGTTCGCTGGTGAGCCGTTTCAAAGCGACGGAACTGGTGAGGGTGCCGTCGTAGACGAATACATCCGCGACGACCGGCAGTTCGGACAGGCGCTGCGCGGCGGCCACCAGATCATCGACCGAGAGGCCGCGATGCTGCACATGGCCCAGTTCGGCGAGCGCGACCCGCTCCACCGGATCGGCCAGGGCACGCAGATCGATCCGGCCGGCGATGATGCCGTCCTCCACGTCGTGCACCGAGTAGGCCACATCGTCGGACCAGTCCATCACCTGGCATTCCAGCGCCGGCCGCCGATCCGGGGCGCCCTTGCGGACCCAGGACAACCGGTCGGCGTCCGCCTCGTAGGCGCCGAATTTGCCACCCGCCTCGGTGCGGTGCCACGGATATTTGATCGCGGCGTCGAGTGCGGCGCGGGTGAGATTGAGCCCGACACTGCCACCGGAGGAATCGAGGACTTTCGGTTCGAGCCGGGTGAGGATCCGCAGATTCTGGGCGTTGCCCTCGAATCCGCCCGCACCGGCGGCAAAGATGTCCAGCGCTTTCTCGCCGTTGTGGCCGTAGGGCGGGTGGCCTATATCGTGCGCCAGGCCCGCCAGTTCGGCCAGATCGGGGTCGCAGCCGAGGCCGTCGGCGATACCGCGGCCGATCTGGGCGACCTCCAGCGAATGCGTGAGCCGGGTGCGCGGCGTGTCACCGTCGCGGGGACCCATCACCTGCGTTTTGTCGGCGAGGCGGCGCAGCGCGGCCGAATGCAGTACACGCGCACGGTCGCGCGCGAATTCGGTGCGGTGCCCGTTTCCGTGGGCTCCGGCACCGGCGAGGCCGGCCGTTTTGGGCGCCTCGCCGACCAGGCGTTCGCGGTCGTGCTCGGTGTAGATCACCGCACCCAGTCTGCCATCGGGCAGTGACCGGCCGGGAGGTCCCGCGGCACCGGCGGGTGAAACTTCACTGTCCGGCGGTGTAGTTGAAATCCGCCGAGAAATGAGTGAGCTGATACCAGAGCAGGGCGGCGGTCTCCCGGGCGATACCGTGCGCCTGCGATTCCCGGGTGTACACCGCGGGACCGGTGCGGGTGGGTGCGGTCCAGGCGTCGAGCCCGGCGTCGCGGGCCATGGTGCGGGTCCGCAGCGAATGCCAGGGATCGCTGACCAGCACCGCGGAACCGAGTCCGCGTGCCTGCATCGCGGCGGCCACGGCCTCCACACTGCGCAGCGTGTCGGAACCGGTCTCCACCGCGAGGATGGCGCTCTCCGGGACGCCCGCGTCCATCAGGTACATCTTTCCCGAGGCTGCCTCGGTGTACAGGTCACCCTCTTGTTTGCCGCCGACCGTGATGACCATGTCCGACACCCCCTGCTCGTACAGGCTCGCCGCCTGGTAGAGGCGCGCCTCGAACACCGACGACGGTGTCCCGGAGTACTGCGCGGCGCCCAGCACCACGATGGCGTCGGCGGGGGTGTAGTCCTCGATCCGCGCCACCTGCCACACCCGCACGGCGGTACCGCCCACCAGGATCAACCCCACCACCAGGGCACCGCCGAGTAGCCGCCCGGCCCAGCGCAGGATCCCGGCACCGATCCCGCGCGCAGCACCGGAGCCGGCACGCGAATCCGGTCGTCGTGTACGTGTACGCACTGGCGTCCAATTGGCTTCTTCTCCCGCCTGCAGGCGGGAGATCCCCTGCCTCACGACAGAGTGTTCCTGTTTCATCGACGGCCGCCTCCCTGCATCAGCTGCGGGGCGGTCCCACACCATCTCCGCAGGCGAGCACCGCCAGCCCGGCGGCACATATGTTCTTCGCAGCGTTGACGTCCCGATCGTGAACCACACCACACCGACACATCCATTCCCGGACGTACAACGGCATCGAATCGTTGATCCGGCCACACGCCGAACAGGTCTTCGACGACGGGCAGAACCGATCCACCGCGACCACGCTGCGCCCGTACCAGTCCGCTTTGTATTCCAGCATCGACCGGAACTGCGCCCATGATGCATCCGAGATCGCCCGCGCCAGTTTCCGGTTGCGGACCATGTTCCGCACACTCAGGTCCTCGATGGCGATCACGTGGTTCTCGCGCACCAACCGAGTCGAGAGTTTGTGCAGATGATCGCGGCGGCGATCGTTGATCCGTGCATGAATCCGCGCGACTTTCAACCGTGCCTTCGCCCGGTTCTGTGACCCCTTCTGTTTCTTCGCCAACGCCCGCTGCGCCTTCGCCAGCCGGGAGCGGCCTTTCTTCTCGTGGCGAGGATTGCTGATCTTCTCCCCGGTCGACAGCGTGTAGAGGATCGTGATCCCCGCATCCACACCGAGCACCGCCTCCGCCGCGATGTGCTCGGTGACCAAGTCCTCGACCAGAATCGAGATGTGGTAGCGGCCCGCGCAGTCCCGAGACACCGTTACCTGCGACGGCTGCACCCCCTCCGGCAACGGCCGCGACCAGCGGATGTTCAGCGGCTCCGTCTGTTTGGCGAGCTTGAGCTCTCCGTAGCGGTAGGTGAAGCAGTTCGAGAAATAAGTGGCCGAATCCTTCGACCGACCCTTCTTCTTGAACCGTGGAAACCCGGTCTTTTTGCGCCAGAACTTGTCGTAGGCGGCCTGCAGATTCCGCAGCGCCGCCTGTAGCGGGCCTTTGGACGGCTCTGTGAGCCACAAGGTGCCGGGATCGCGCTTCCATGCGGTGAGCATCTTGTCGGATTCGGCGTACGAAACGCGGCGCTGTTCCTGGATCCAGGCACGGGACCGTTCGGCCAACGCCCGGTTGTACACGTATCGGACACAGCCGAAGGTGCGGGCGAGCTGGTCGGCCTGTTCGGGAGTCGGATAGAAGCGGTACTTGTACGCCCGCTTGACCACCCTCACCCCGCCGATTGACATGACGGAATGCTAGTTCGTCACCAACTCGATGCACTAACCCTGCCCTGAAGCGCGGAGCCCGCACGCTACGTCTGATGGTCACGCCCCAAGTCTGCCAGGCAAGCCCTGGACCCCGGGTACCGCGCGAGCCCAGGTCCCCGCCCTCGCTGTCACGCGAGAAATCGATATCTGCGCTGGTTACGGGAGCACAGAGCGTGCAGCGACGCTATGCGAGACGTGGTCCGGGGACCCCGGTCATCCATTCACCGGCCGGATGGGCCCTACTTATGGCCGAATCGTTATCGGCCAGCGCCTTATGGAAGGAGAAACCCGCTTCGCGGGCTCACCCACCCGCACGCAGCGACTCCCGGCACCTGCTGGAACTACGCCACCTCGTCGTACTCTCCTGCCTCGCCGAAGCCGGCCCGCTCGACCAGCGCGCCCTGATCAACCGGCTCCAGGTGGACAAATCCTCGATGGTCTACCCAATTCCTCGAACACGCCTGGCGACCGAGTGAGCCCGCCACACCGGCGGGGCGCCGAAACCACCGTGAGCGGGCGAATTTCGCGGCGCAACGCCGCCGGACAGTGAATATCCCGTTGATCAGAGCCGAACACCGGTAGATTCGACTTTCGGAACGGGCCCCGATGTGCTTGGCTATCCCTCGGCGAGATCTGAAGTGCCTCTGATCCAACTATCGGGGTCGACGAACTCGCACCCACACGTCACACCACAAAGGCGTGGCATGCCCGTCGACTGTTTTGGGAATCCTGGGAACAGGTGAACGGCCGGTGGCCGTCTCGGTGAGCACATGGAGCACACGATGTTTTCTCGATGGAAGAGCGCCACCGCCGGTATGGCGGTAACCCTCGCGTCGGTCCTCGCGCCCGCCGTGGCCACGACCGCACATGCGGCGCCCGCGAACTGCCCCGACCTGTATGTGGTCGCGATCCCGGGCACCTGGGAGACGTCGAAGTCCGACCCCGGCAAGGGAATGCTCGCCCTGGCCGCCGACGATCTGCCGGGCAACGCCCACACCGATTACGTCGCCTATACCGCCACCGCCTTCCCATGGGAGGGCGAGGTCTACGGTCGCTCCAAGAACGAAGCGGTCTCCGGAGCCCGCGGACTGATCTCCGATGTGGCACGACGCTGCGGCAACACCCGATTCGCGCTGCTCGGCTACAGCCAGGGCGCCGACGCCGCCGGTGACCTCGCCTCCGAGATCGGCACCGGCCTCGGCGTGGTCCCCCCGGACCGGGTGGGCCTGGTCGGCCTGATCGCCGACCCGCGCCGTTCCCCCCTCGACAACCTCATCGGCCCACCGGTCCTGGGCGCCGGCGCCGGCGGCCCCCGGCTGACCGGTTTCGGCTGGTTGAGCAACCGCACCTACACCTTCTGTGCCGTCGGCGACCTGTACTGCTCGACCCCCGACGGCGATTTCGCCGCCCGGATCGCCGGGTTCTTCGCCCAGGTCTCCAATGCCGACCCCACCCAGCTCGGCAACTACCAGACCCTCGGCATGCAGCTGCTCAACGACGCCCTGGCGGCGGGCGGGCTCGGTCTGCTGCACGACCAGCTCAACAACAACGCCTACGAGGAACGTAAGAAGCAGGTCGACGATTTCGTGAAGTCCGGTATCCACCAGAGCTACCCGAGCTACCAGGTGGCCGGTGGTGTGACCACACTGAACTGGCTGCGGCAGAAGCTCGTCGAACTGTCCTGAATCAGCCGGCTCGCGGCGCCGGCGCCGGGAGCGGTGCAGTCCGATCCGGACCTCCCTCCGGACGAGCGATCACCATCTGTCGATGATCGGTTCGGTCATGAAGTGGGCGCGAATCGATTCGGGCCCGAAGTCCGGCGCTCACGACCTCGCTACGTCCGGTGCTCTCAGCCGCGGGGAGGGTCGAAGCGGATCATCGCCAGTAGCGCGTCTTTCAACTCCAGCCCGTCAACAGGCTTCTTTGCGTACATGTACATACCCTTCCCGCGGGGGTCCATTTTCTCTTCCTCGGTCGGCGGTCTGAGCTTGTCGCCGTCGTAGATGAACAGGACACCAGCATCGCGATCTCGCGCCATGAAATCCTGTACGACGCTGTCCCCTATATGCGTCCAGGGTCTGTTCGGTTCCGATCCTCCGTGCACACGTGCGTCCTCCACGAGCTTCGGCACTCCGAGGCCCGGTTCCGCCGAGACCCAGCGGAACTCCAGATTCATTTCGATCAGTTTCCCGCCTTGCTTCGCCTGCATCTCGTCCAAGAGCCCGATAAGCCTGTTCTCCTCGGCCGAAAACTTCTTTCCGCGCATTTCCTCGAATGACGCGAGAAGCTTGGCGTCGCCGACCATGGTCCGCAGAGAGAGCTTGTCGGCGAGGCTCGCGAAGGCATCTCTGTCTGCCTGGGTCAGTCTCAGCACGAAATGTTGTGCGCGGTCGGATGCCGGTCCATCGTCGGGAGACCCGGTGACCGGCGAAGGAGCTTCGTTTTCCAGTGGCGGCGACGGCTGGTCAGGGCGTGCTGCGGGCACTCCCGGAGAGCCTGCCGGTAGCCTCTCCGCACCACCCGCCGGGATCTGCTGTGTGCCGCGCTCTTCGGCGACTCGAAACGTATCCGCCGCTCGATCGGCACGAACTGCGATGCCGCCCACACTGTCGTGGTAGTGGCCGCCGGTCCGTTTGGCGAGCAGTTCTATCAAATCGTCCCGCAACCGCCGGACCAGTTCCTTGGCGGTTTCGTCAGGAAAACCTTTCACTGTGGACAACCCCCCGATCGACGCGCCGACGGATATCGAGTGCAGACCTCACGGCGTACCGGCGACAGTTTCGGCTGTCGGAGGGCCGTGGACAGTTTCGCGGCCGATGCCGGACTTCGCCGCCGGGCCGGCTTCCGATGCTTCTGCCGGCACGACCGGCTGATGTCGGCGGCGCACGGACCCGCCCCATCGACTCACCTCCCACGCGCTCCCGAGTCTCCCCCGCGCCGAAGGCGCGTCCGCCCGGACCTACCAGCCCCGGCTCTTCCACTCCGCCAGCTGCGGCCGCTCGGCACCGAGGGTGGTGTCGTCACCGTGGCCCGGGTACACGACCGTATCGTCGCCGTAGCGGTCGAAGAGTTTGGTCGTCACCCCGTCCAACAGGGTGGTGAAATCCTCCGGCCGCCACGTTTTCCCGATGCCACCGGGAAAGAGACAGTCGCCGGTGAACAAATGCGTCCGGCCCGCCCCGTCGGTGAGTGCGAGGGTGACCGACCCCGGCGTATGCCCGACCAGATGGATCACCTCGAGCGCGAGGTCGCCGACGGTGACGGTGTCCCCTTCGGCCAGGATGCGCTGCGGCGGTACCGGAAGAGGGTCGGCGTCCAGGGCGTGGGCTGCGGTCGGAGCGCCCGTGGCGGTGGCGACGGCTTCGAGGGCCTGCCAGTGGTCACCGTGCTGGTGGGTGGTGACGATCAGGCCGACCCCGGCGGGGGTCTCCTGCTGGATCAGTTCGAGGATCCGGTCGGCTTCGTTGGCGGCGTCGATGAGCAGGGCGGTTCCGGTGGCGGCGCACTGGACGAGGTAGGTGTTGTTGTCCATCGGGCCGACCGACATCTTGGTCACCCGCGCGCCCGGGACCTCGCGGCGCTGCGGCGCGGAACCCGGTGAGACATGGCCGGTGTAGGTGGTATCGATGGTGATCACACCCCGATGCTAGCGATGTGCGCCGCAACCGTGGGTCGCGCGAGCGCCACAGCAGTGCTCCGAGACCCGGTGGGCCGAACCGGGGTTTGCGGCCGCGCGACCGGCGCGAGCCCAGGTGGGCAGCTCATTGTTCCGCGCGCGGTTTGGTGCGATCGGGCCAGGGTAATGCCGACTCGCCCAACGAGGAAAGGAGACATACATGCGCAGGACCACTGCAGTTGCTCTGTCGTCCCTCGTTCTGACTTTCGGCGGAGTGGGCGTTGTCACGGCCGAGCCACTCGAACAGCCACAGCCGACGGTGATCGCGCAGAACGAGGTGGACGCCGATCACGAGAAGGAAAGCGATAAGACCGGTTTGTGGGGCCTGCTGGGCCTGGTCGGACTGCTCGGGCTGGGTGGGTTGGCCAAGCGGAACAAAGACACGACTCGCTACGACAGCACCACAACCCCGCGACGCCCGACCTGATCCGTCCGGGCGGAGCAGAGAACGCCGGCGCGGGAGCGTCCGTCGGACGGTCCGCGGGCCGCGCCGGCGTTCTCGGGCCCCCGGCGCCACGCCACCGGAATCAGCAGCCGAGCAGGCGCTGCGCCAAATAACCTTCGACCTGGTCCAGGGCGATCCGCTCCTGGGTCATGGTGTCGCGTTCGCGCACCGTGACGGCCTGGTCGTCGAGGGTGTCGAAATCGACGGTGATGCAGAACGGGGTGCCGATCTCGTCCTGGCGGCGGTAACGACGGCCGATGGCGCCGGCGTCGTCGAACTCGACGTTCCAGTTCTGGCGCAGCCGGGCGGCGAGGTCCTTGGCTTTGGGGGTGAGGTCGGCGTTGCGCGACAGCGGCAGCACGGCGGCCTTGACCGGCGAGAGGCGGCGGTCCAGGCGCAGCACCGTACGGGTGTCCACGCCGCCCTTCGCGTTGGGAGCCTGGTCCTCGGCATAGGCGTCGACCAGGAACGCCATCAGTGACCGGGTGAGACCGGCGGCCGGCTCGATCACGTACGGGACGTAGCGTTCCTCGGTGGTCTGGTCGTAGTAGCTCAGTTCCGCGCCGGAATGCTCGGCGTGGGTGGACAGGTCGTAATCGGTGCGGTTGGCGATACCTTCCAGTTCGCCCCATTCACCACCCTGGAAACCGAAGCGGTACTCGATATCGGTGGTACCGGCCGAGTAATGCGAGAGCTTCTCTTTCGGATGCTCGTACAGGCGCAGGTTCTCCGGGTCGATACCCAGGTCGGTGTACCAGGAGAAGCGGGTGTCGATCCAGTACTTGTGCCATTCGGCGTCTTCGCCGGGCTTGACGAAGAACTCCATCTCCATCTGCTCGAACTCGCGGGTGCGGAAGATGAAGTTGCCGGGGGTGATCTCGTTGCGGAAGCTTTTACCGATCTGGGCGATACCGAACGGCGGCTTTTTACGCGCGGTGGTCATCACGTTCGCGAAGTTCACGAAGATGCCCTGGGCGGTCTCCGGGCGCAGATAGTGCAGGCCCTCTTCGTCGTCCACCGGGCCCAGGAACGTTTTCAGCAGGCCGGAGAAGTTCTTCGGCTCGGTCCAGCTGCCGGGCTGGCCGGTTTCCGGGTCGTTGATATCGGCGAGTCCGTTGGCCGGGGGGTGGCCGTGTTTGGCTTCGTAGGCCTCGAGCAGATGGTCGGCCCGGTAGCGCTTGTGGGTATGCAGGGACTCGACCAGCGGATCGGAGAAGGTTTCGACGTGGCCCGAGGCCACCCAGACCTGGCGCGGCAGGATCACCGACGAGTCGAGACCGACCACATCCTCGCGGCCGGTGACCATGGAACGCCACCACTGCTTCTTGATGTTCTCCTTGAGCTCGACGCCCAGCGGACCGTAGTCCCACGCCGATTTGGTACCGCCGTAGATCTCACCGCACGGGTACACCAGGCCCCGGCGCTTGGCGAGGTTGGCAACGGTGTCCACCTTCGACTTGGGTGCCACGCGAGAATTCTCCATCCACTACGAATCGCCAGTAGTTACGCTGCCCGGATCGGGCTACGTGATCGCAGTTGCCCACGGTAGCTGCTCTGCCGTGGGCGGCTGATCGGTTACAGCCTAGTAGGTGCCCGAGAGGCCGGCCCATCCGCAGCCCGCGCGCGCCCGGAGCATTGCTGCCGTGTCCGCGCGAGCGCGATTCGCATGCGTATCGGCATGGATATTTGACATGCATACCCATGCATATCAAAATGGGACCGGTTTCCAATAAGGAGTGGACGATGACAACCGACACTGCCGCCGCCGGGCAGCACAATCCCTACCGCTCCCCCGCGCCGGTTCCCATACCCACCCGCACCGTGCTGGAGAACGCCGGAGAACTGCTGCGCGCACTCGCGGCACCCGTTCGCATCGCCATCGTGCTACAACTGCGGGAGTCGCCGCGCTGTGTGCACGAGTTGGTAGATGCCCTCGGCGTTACACAACCGCTGGTCAGCCAGCATCTGCGGATTCTCAAATCGGCCGGGGTGGTACACGGTGAGCGATCGGGCCGGGAGGTCCTCTACGAACTCGTCGACGACCATCTGGCGCATATCGTGGTCGACGCAGTAGCGCACGCCGAAGAAGAAGGGTAATTCGTGTCCGAGAACCTGGTCACCGGCAAAGGGACCGCCACACAGAGAGCAGTCGGTATTCGCACCACGCGGCAACGCAACGCGATCGCCTCGCTACTGGAGGACATCGACAGGTTCCGGTCGGCTCAGGAGCTACACGACGAGCTACGCCGGCGCGGCGAGGGGATCGGACTGACCACCGTCTACCGCACACTGCAGTCACTGGCCGACGCCGGAATGGTCGATGTGCTGCGCACCGACAACGGCGAATCGGTCTACCGGCAGTGCTCCACCGGCCATCACCACCACCTGGTGTGCCGCCATTGCGGCCGCACGGTCGAGGTCGCCGGACCGACCGTGGAGGCGTGGGCGGCCAGCACCGCCTCCAGCCACGGGTTCACCGAAGTAAGCCATACGCTGGAAATCTTCGGCACCTGCCACTCCTGCTCCGCGGTCGGCCGGGGCTAGCACCCCGGAGCAACCACCGAACCACGGCGAAGGCCGCTACCACCGGGTGGTAGCGGCCTTCGCCGTATTCCGTCCGCGTCTCACGCGGTGACCGGCACCGGTGCCGGCTCGGGGGGCCGCACCAGCTCGGCACGGGTACGGTCGCGGATCGCCCCTATGCCGAACAGAACCAGTGCGAATCCCGCCCACGCCAGCAGGACCAGCACCGGACGCTGCGCGCCCGCGCCGTCGAAGAACGCCACCGACCGCAGCAGCGATGCCGCGGCACCCGGGGGCAACAACTGCCCGATCGCGCCCCACGGCTGCGGCAGCAGTTCGGGAGCGGCGGTGGCGGCGGAGAACGGATTGCCGATGAGCAGCATGGTCAGCGCGGCGATACCGATACCGGCCCGGCCGATCACGGTGGCCAGGCCGGCGACCGTGCCGGCGACCGCGAACGAGACCAGCCCGGCCACCACCGACAGGGCGAGATAGCTACCGGGGACGATGGACAGCCACGCCTGGGTGACGAGCATGCTCAGCAGACCACCGGCGATGCCGAACACGAGCGCCCCGAGCGCACGACCACCGGCGGAGGGAACCAGCAGGGTCAGCAGCACACCGCCCGCGATACCGGCCATGACCAGCGGAAGCGCCATGGCACCGAAGCCCGCTCCGCGCGGATCGTCGGGGTCGGCGGGGACGACGTCCTCCGCCGGCGCGGCCGGCGCGCCGGACATCTGCTGGCCGATCTGGGTGAGTTGCTGGGCGACCGCGGGGGCGGCACCGGAGGCGACCAGCACCCGCGGCGCGCCGCCCCCGGTGAGGATGGCGCCATAGACCTCACGGTCGCCGATGGCGGCGCGCGCCGCCGCTTCGTCGGGCACGACCGTCAGTTCGAACGCGCCGGGATTCTGGCCGGTCAGCCGGGCCTCGACCATCGCGGCCTGCGGGCCGGCGACAGCGAGTGGTAGATCCCGGGGCGCGATATTCGTCGCCGGCCACGCGAAAGCGATCAGCATCAACGTTTGTAGCAGGGCCGCGCCCACCCCGAGTGCCACGGCGCGCTGGATGACGTTCATGACGTTCTCCCCAGAAAATCGAAGGCTCGTTCTTTTAGGTGACCTCACCGTCCCACCGCCACCACACCTTGTCAAGAACGAACATTCGTTTTAGTTTGGACGCATGCCCCGAGTCAGTGACGAACACCTGGAACGCCGCCGGCAACAGATCCTGGACGCCGCCCGTATCTGCTTTGTCCGCAAGGGCTTCCATCAGACCTCCATGCAGGACGTCTTCACCGAATCAGGCCTGTCCGCGGGCGCTGTCTACCGCTACTTCAAGAGCAAGGACGAACTGGTCATCGCGCTCGCCTCGACCGCCGCCGGGGATATCCGAGCGCAGATGACGGCCGTCATCCACAGCGACCCGCTCCCCACCCCGGCCGAATTGCTCGCGCGGATGACGAAATGGATCGACGCCCAGAGCGGTCCCGAGGGCCGGATACGGCTGGCACCGCAGGCCTGGTCGCTGGCCCTCGTCGACGACGAGGCAGCCGAACCCGTGCGCCGCACGCTGGCGGGCATCCGGGGAATGTGGCACGAGTACGCCGAACGGATGCGCGCGGCCGGATGGCTACCGCCCGATGCCGACGTGGACGCGGTCGCCGCCGCGCTCTTCGGACTGCTCCCCGGATACGTGCTCCAGCACCTGTTGCTCGGCGATCTGGTCCGCGACCAGTACCTGCGCGGTGTGGACATCCTGTTCCCGTACGGCGGCCCGGAAAGCCGCACCCGGTGGGAGACCGGTTCCGCGGCAGTCGGCGACCCGGCCTGATCAGGTCAGGGCAGTAGACCTTTGCGCGCCTCACCGGCGCCACCGAGTACCAGCAGCAGCATCGTCGTCAACGCCATATCGTCCAGGCCGGCCGCCGGGAAGGTGTAGCGCAGGATCACATCGGCGAGTTTGTCGTGCGCGATCAGTGCGATCGAACCGAACTGCAACGAGGCATTCCGCTCGGCCACCCGCTTGTGCAACTGCGGTTTCAGCGGCCGGTCCCAGGCCAGCACACACGTCAGCGACAGTACATCCAGACCCGGCGTCAACGTGAACGCGCTCAGCGAACACAACGCGCCCTGGAAATCGAAACGCAGCGAACCGTCGTTGTCGACCCGGACGTCGATATCGTAGAGCCCCAGCCCGGCACCCGCCCTGGCCTGCAACTCCAGATCCGGTGCCAGCGCGCCCGATTCGGCCTCGCCACTCATTTGGTACCCCCGAACCGGCGATCCCGCCGCGCGTACTCGAGACAGGCTTCCCACAGATTGCGCCGATCGAAATCCGGGAACAATGTCGCCTGATAGACGAACTCGGCATACGCCGACTGCCAGATCAGGAAATTCGAACTACGGAACTCCCCCGACGGCCGCAGGAACAGATCCACATCCGGCATATCCGGCTCGTCCAGGAACCGGGCGACCGTATCCTCACCGACCTTCTCCGGATCGATCTCCCCCGCCGCCACCCGGCGCGCGATCTCCCGTGCCGCATCGGCGATCTCGGCCCGGCCACCATAGTTGACACACATGGTCAAGGTCATCACCGTGTTGTCCTTGGTCAACTCCTGTGCCGTCTCCAACTCCCGGATCACGCTGCGCCACAACCGCGGCCGCCGCCCCGCCCAGCGCACCCGCACCCCCATCTCGTGCATCTCGTCGCGCCGCCGCCGGATCACATCCCGGTTGAACCCCATGAGAAACCGCACCTCGTCGGGGCTGCGCCGCCAGTTCTCGGTGGAGAACGCGTATGCCGACAACCACTTCACACCGATCTCGATACAGCCCTCGACGGTGTCCATGAGCACGGCCTCGCCCTTTTCGTGGCCCGCGGTGCGCGGCAGTCCCCGCTCCTGCGCCCAGCGTCCGTTGCCGTCCATCACCAGCGCGACGTGCCTGGGGATCAGCTCCGCGGGAATCTCCGGCGGGCGGGCCCCGGAAGGGTGCGGTGACGGCGGCCGGATGGTACGGACGGTATCGGACGCGGGTACGCCCGAACCGGTGGTGTCACGACGCAGGATCACGTCCAAAAGACTAGCTGTGTTGATGGCTCCGCTTCCGGCCGGGCGGGCGGGGCGCATGCCGACGCGGTCGGCCCACTCCAGGACCAGGGCGGGCTGCCGGCGAAGGCTGGAGCGGGCGGCGGGAGGTAGGGCGTGGCGATTGGAGAAGGCGAGAAGGCAGGCTCACCTCCGATGGGAAGATGGCGGGCTCACCCACGATGGCCGGCATGCGGCGCCGGCCACCGCGGAGCGAGCCGGGCCGATTCATCACTACCGTGTGCCCGGCGCACCGGCAACCTGGTCAACGCTGTGCAGTTCTTCGTCGGTGTTCACCGGTGCTCCGGGGCGGGGGGCTCCGCCGCTGCGCTCCACCAGGGGGAGGGTACGCAGTTTGTGTTCCAGATGCCATTGCAGGTGGGCCGCGATGAGTCCGCTGGCCTGTCGGCGGGCCGATTCGGGGATCGTCTCGACGCGGTCCCAGCGGCCGTGGCGCAGGGCCAGCAGATGATCGAAGACCGCGGGCGCGGGGGTGACGGCGCCGGGTGGGCGGCAGTGGACACAGACCGCTCCGCCGGCGCCCACATGGAACGCGCGATGCGGGCCGGGGGCGGCGCAGCGGGCGCATTCGTCGACGGCGGGGGCCCAGCCGGCATAGTCCATGGCACGCAGCAGGAAGGCGTCGAGGACCAGTTCGTGCGGGCGCTGCCCTTCGCCGATCGCGCGCAGTGCACCCGCGGTGAGGGTGTGCAGGCGGGGAACGGGGGCGCGCTCCTCACCGGCCAGTCGTTCGGCGGTCTCGAGTACGGCACAGGCGGTGGTGTAGCGGCCGTAGTCGGCGATGATGGCGGACGCGTTGGCTTCGACGGTGTGGACCTGGGTCACGATATCGAGGCTGCGGCCGGGACACAGCTGCACGTCGATATAGGCGAACGGCTCGAGCCGGGCCCCGAATTTCGATTTGGTGCGGCGCACCCCTTTGGCCACGGCACGCACGAGACCGTACTGCCGGGTGAGCAGCGTGACGATACGGTCGGCCTCGCCCAGCTTGTGCTGGCGCAGCACGACGGCATGGTCACGATACAAACGCACGCGACCAGTCTTGCACGTGTCCGACCTCGTCGCCCCGAGCCGTCCCGGCTCGACCGCACACACGCCGGATCGCGATCCGGCCCCTCATCGACTTGTCGGTGACGACACCGCTCACCGTCGCGCCCGGACCACCGGGACCAGCCCTGCGACATCTGCTCGACGCGCTCCACCGGACCACGAATACCCGACCGGGCCGCATCACGACCTCGGCGTAGTCCCTTCGACAATCGAACGGTTCCGGCATCCGGTCCCGGTGGCGCACGATCAGCGCTCTAGGTTCCCAGACGGATGGGGAAGGCCGCCGGATCGTTCTGGGTGAGAACGGGCAGGTTGCCTATCTCGCTCAACGGCATGGCGCACTGCAGATCCGGGAACCGGTCGAACAGCGCGGGCACGGCGATGGATGCCTCGAGCCGGGCCAGCGCCGCGCCGGGACAGATGTGCGGGCCGTAGCCGAAGGAGATGTTGCGGTTGGCGGTGGGGCGGGTGATGTCGTAGGTGTCGGCGTCCTCGCCGTGCAGCGACCGGTCCCGGCCGATCGCGCGATAGGACATGACGACGCCGTCACCTTTTTCGATGGTGAAGCCCTCGACGGTGATGTCCTCGGTGGCGAAACGCATCAGCAGGTGGATGACCGGACCATCCCAACGCAGGGTTTCCTCGATCGCCTCCTCCCAGGTGCGGTCGCCGGACCGGATCGCCGCCAGCTGCTCCGGGTGACCGAGCAGGGCGCGGACGGCGGTGATGATCAGGCTGACCGTGGTCTCGTGTCCGGCGGCCACGAGGGCCTTCAGGTTGCCGTGTACCTCCGCCTCGCTGAGCGGGGTTTCGCCCTCGGCGACATCGTGGATGAAGTCCGAGGTCAGGTCATCGGCGGGCCGGACGGTTTTCTCCTTGATCAGCCCCGTGTAGTAGTCGTCGAGTTCGGCGAAGACCCGCATCCGCTCCTCGTGCGGGGTCAACAGGGAGAAGAAGGCCTTGTACGACTCCAGCAGCCTGGTGTGATCGGAATGCGGAACCCCCATCAACTCACTGACCACCCGCATCGGCAGCGGATAGGCGAAGATCTGCTTGAGATCGACGACCTCGCTCCCCGCACCCGCGGCGGCCAGGTCGTCGAGGAGTTCGGCGGTGAACTGCTCGATCTTCGGCCGGAGCGCACCCAGCCGGCGCGGTGCCAGCGCCCGGGTGGTCTTGATCCGCAACCGGCGGTGTTCGGCACCGTCCACGGTGAACATGGAGCGTCCGGCGTCGATCATGCCGATCAACGGCCATTCCCGGGTCACCGCGCCGGACTGCCACAGATTCCACTGCGTGTGGTCCTTCACCAGGCGGGTGTCGGTGAGCAGTTGCCGGGCCAGATTGTGCCGGGTGACGGTCCAGGCGGGCGCACCGAGCAGTTCGATCCTGGTGAGCGCCGGGCCCTCGGTCAGGGTGCGGGTCTCCTCCGCGAGATCGGCGACCATCGGATCGATGGTCAGGGCCGCACTGTGCGGGCATTGCCGGCTCACGAGCCACCTCCAACAGCGGGAACGGGTGTGAATTCGACCGGGAGCGCGGTGAATCCGCGCAGGAACGGCGAGGGCCGGCGCGCCAGGGACGCGGCCGGGACCGAGAGGTCGAGATCGGGCAGCCGGTCGAGCAGCACCTCGATCCCGGTCCGCGCGATGATCTCGGCGATCTGCTGCGCCGGATAGGGGCAACGGTATTCGCCGTGCCCGAAGGCGAAATGCGCGGCATTGCCGGAGTGGGCGGGTTCGGCACCGTCACCGGAATACTGACGGATATGTGGATCGGCGTTCGCGGCGGCCAGACCGAGCAGCAACATATCGCCGCGGCGCACCAGGGCTTCACCGAGCCGGGTATCGCGCGAAACCCAACGGCCGGCCAGAATCTGGGTGGGGGTGTCCTCCCACAACACCTCGGTCATCGCCTGGCCGATACTGTGCCGGGCGGCGCCGAACGCGGCGGCGAAGCGATCGTCGACGAGCATGAGGCGGATCGAGTTACCGATCCAGTCGGCGGTCGGCAGATGACCGGCGGCCATTACCGACTGCATGTTCAGCACGTATTCCTCGTCGGCGAACGGTGCGGGATGCGCCAGCATCCGCGACACCAGATCCTGCCCGGGTGCGGCCTTCTTCTGTGCCAGCAGCTTCTGCATGTACTCGACGAACCGCTGATAGGCGGCGGGCGCTTCCGGGCCGCCATCGCAGAGCATCTGCATGGTCTGCGCCAGATACGGGCCGTCCGATTCCGACACACCCATGATCCACGCCAGCGTCAGCACCGGGAGCAACTCGGCGAATTCGGTGACCACGTCGACGTAACCGCGGCCGCAGAACCGGTCGATCAGCCCGTCGGCGAGTTGTTCACAGGCGGTGCGCAACGCGAACGGGTCCACCGATTCCAGGGCCGGTTCGACCAGGCTCACATGCCGGGCGTGCGCGGCACCGGCGGTGAAATAGATCCCGGGCTGCGGCCGGCCGACCATGGGCAGCGGCGGCCAATCCGGCGGAATCACCGGCCACTGATTCCACATGCTCGAATCCCGCGGGAACAGCAACCCGTCCGTGGTGACCTGATGCAGTTCCCGATAGCCGATCACCAGCCACGCCGGGATACCGCCGATGAGCTCCACCGGGACGACCGGTCCGAACTCCGATCGCATCCGCGTGTAGAGGAGGGCAGGGTCGGCGTGGAAACCGGGACCGTCCAGCGTGACCGCCCCGCTCGGGGCGATCGGGCAACCGCCCGGTGACATCCCGGTGTTGTAGGCCGGACGGGTCACGCTCGGACCTCCGCTGTCGCCGCGGGTGGAGCCTGCCGATCGATGAGGTGTTCGACGAGACCGATCAGCACCTGTTTGCTCGACTCCCGCGAGCGCGCGTCGCAGGCGAACAACGGCACATGGGGATCGAGGTCGAGGGCGTCGCGGACCTCGTCCAGCGCCGGCGGGATCGGTTCGAAGGAGTTGCAGGCCACCACGAACGGCGTGCCCTGGTATTCCAGCCGGTCGATCGCGTACCAGGATTCACTGATCCGGCGCGGATCGACGAGCACCACCGCACCCAGCGCCCCGGTGAACAACCTGTCCCACAGGAACCAGAACCGTTCCTGGCCGGGGGCGCCGAACACGTAGAGCACGTATTCGTCGGTGAGACCGATCCGGCCGAAGTCGAAGGCGACGGTGGTCGTCGTCTTCCCGGTCACCCCGGACAGATCGTCCACTCCGACACCGGCGTTGGTCATCACCGCCTCGGTGTCCAGCGGCTGGATCTCGCTCACCGCGCGGACCATGGTCGTCTTACCGACCCCGAAGCCGCCGACGACGACGATCTTCAGGGCGTGCCGCACCGAACTGCTCAGTGGCGCCCGGGCGCGCGTGGGGCGGTCGTCATAGGCTACGGAGTCCAACTAGCACCTTCTCGAGCATGTCGACATCGAACGTGTCACCGTAAGGGCCCGTATCGAGTTCGGGGTGGCGAACGGTGACTTTGCCTGCGTGCAGCAGGTCCGCGACCAGAACCGTCGTGATGCCGATCGGCAGCCGCAGTTCGGCCGCGATCTCCACCACCGCGGTGGGCTGCAGGCACATGGACAGGATCGCCGCGTGTTCGTACTGCATGGCCGGAGCGGGCGCGCATTCACTGACCACCAGGGTCACCGGATCGAATTCGTCGGTGGTGGGGGCGGCGCGACCACCGGTGAGCGTGTAGAAACGGTCGGGTTCGTCGTCGCGGCCGGGGCGGTTCACAGCAGCCTCGCTCGGCTCCCTCGCGGCGGTGCGGACAGATACTCCCCGACCTGCTCGATCAGCGCCGCCATCTGGGCGCCGACCAGACCGGCGTCGGCGTCGTCGTCGGCCAGCACCGCGATCTGGGCGCCCGCGCCGGCGCCGACGGTGAACAGGATGCCGCCGTAGAACTCGGTCATCGACTGGCGGACCCCGCCGCGGCCGTTCCCGAACTCGGCCGAGGCGCTACCCGCCAGCGCCTGCACGCCCGAGGCGATCGCGGCGAGCCGGTCGGCCTGGTCCATGGACAGTCCCGCGGTATGGCACATCTGGATACCGTCCGCGGCCAGCAGCACCGCGTGCCGCGCGCCGGCGGTTTCGCTCAGCAGTCGCTGCAACAGCCAATCCAGTTGCGCTGGATCCGATGTCATCGTCATCGATCGTTCTCCCCGTCGGTTGTCATGGAGTGCCGGGACGGTCGCGCGGCGCCGTTGCCGGGCGACTGGATCGGTCCGCCGAACGGCTGGGCGTCCTCCCCGGCACGGCCGGTGACCGCCCGCTGGAAGGCACCCAGCGACGACGCGGACGACCGGTGCTGCGGAGCCGGATCGTGCGCGGTGCCCTCGAAGGAGTCGGGATCGGGCAGACCGTCGGGATGCGCAGCGGCAAGGGTGCTGCCCCGGCGCCGCTTGGGCAGCACGGTGGTGGCGGTCGCTTCGGACTCGGCCCGCGCGGGAAATTCGCCGAAGCTGTGCTGCGCAACGCCGTGCCGACCCGAAACATACTGCGCCGCCGGCCGGCTCGCCGTGTTGTAGCGAGTGCGGTCCGAGTCGGCCGTAGCGGCTTCTGCCGGTGTGGCACGGTACCGCGCACCGGTTTCCGGTACCACGGCGAACGGACCGGAATCGAGTGCGTCCCCGACACCGGGCGGCAGGACCGCCTGGCCTGCCGAATGACCGGTCGGCAGGGCCGGGGTGGCGGGCGGTTCGATCCGGGCGGTGAGTTCGCGCGGGATCATGACGACCGCCGCGGTCCCGCCTATCGCGGACGGCCGGTAGCTGACGGTGAGACCGTGTTTGCGGGCCAGCCGCCCCACGACCGCGAGACCGAACCGGGTGCCGTTGAGCGAGGAGAGCCCCTCCGCCGCGTCCCCCTCGATGCCGGAAACGGTGAGCTGCGCCCGCTGCAGCGACGATTCGCTCATCACCAGGCCGCTGTCCTCGATGGTCACCACCAGGCCGGCCGGGATCTCCGCGGCATAGATGTGCACCTCGGTGGTGGGCGGGGAGAACCGGCAGGCGTTGTCGACGAGTTCGGCCAGTGCGTGGATCACGCCCTCGGCGGCGTGTCCGGCGATGGCGATATCGACAATCGCCCGCAGCCGCACCCGCTGGTATCCGCCGACCCGGCCGATCGCGGCCCGCAGAGTACGTTCCATCAGGATCGGTTTGGCCCAGCGCCGACCGGTGCGGGCGCCGCTGAGAATGGCGATACTGTCGGCAAGTCGTCCGGCCTGGGCGGTGGCATGGTCCATTTCGAGCAGATCGGTGAGCACCGCCTGATCGGCGTAGCGGTGTTCCAACTCCTGCAGATTCGCCAGCATGCTGGTCGTCATGGCCTGCATCCGGCCGGCGGCATTCGCCAGCGACGCGATGGCCGCCAACCGGCGGCGTTCGCTGCTCGCGCTGACCTCCTTCTCCGCCGCCACCGCCTGTTCGGCGGCCGCGGCCCGCTGCTCGCTGCGGGCGAGCAGGTCCAGCGCTCCGGCGGCGCGGCGCTGCTCGGCGGTGACCAGACCGCGGAAGTAGACGGCGGTGGCGACGGCGGTACAGGCCGCCACCACGGCGATCGAAACCAATACGGCGGTGATCATCCGGTCCGCCGGCGCGACCGACAGTATGGCGGCGGCCAGCAGCCCGATACCCAGTGTGACCGAGATACCCAGGGCCAGCGCCGGAGCCACCCACTGTCTCCGGCCTGCCGCCCACGCCGAGGCCGCCGGCGCTGATTCATACATAAGTCGGGTCCCCCCGCTCGCGCTTGGTCCTGCCGACCCAAACCCGAGCCCGCATGCGGCACCACATCGTGCCGTTACCGAATCGTCGGACGACAAATGGTTTCGTCCCGACGAATTCGGGTACCGGCCGAAGCATATCGGCCTAGTCCAACCTCCGCTACCCAAAGGAAGCTGAACCTCAGCCAACTTTCGGTGGCCGGAGTGAGTCACGGCCGACGGGCACATCCGGTGACGCCGGACGCCGCGAGGCGCGGTGTTACCCGCCGCGACCGTCCGGAATCGACCCCCACCGCGGCGTGCTATCCGATACGCCGGACCGGCCTCAGAACCCCAGCTTGCCCAGCTGTTTGGGGTCGCGCTGCCAGTCCTTGGCGACCTTCACATGCAGATGCAGGTAGATTCGGCTGCCGAGAATGTGCTCGATCTGTTTGCGCGCGTTGGTCCCGACCTCCTTGAGCCGGGCACCCCCTTTGCCGATGATGATCGCCTTCTGGCTGGGCCGCTCCACGTACAGCAGGGCGTGCACGTCGAGCATGTCGTCGTTCTCCTCGCGCGGCAAGATCTCCTCGATCACCACAGCCAGCGAATGCGGCAGTTCGTCGCGCACCCCCTCCAGCGCCGCCTCCCTGATGAGTTCGGCCATCAGGGTTTCCTCGGGTTCGTCGGTGAGTTCACCGTCGGGATAGAACGCCGGACCCGGCGGCATCCGAGAGGCGATCACATCCACCAGGACCTCCACCTGTTCCCCCTTGGCGGCCGATACCGGCACCACATCGGTTTCCGGCCCGAGCAGCTCGGAGACCGCCAGCAGTTGGCGCGCGATCTGGTCCTTGCCCACCTTGTCGATCTTGGTCACCACACCGAGCAGCGTGGTCTTGGGCGCCATCTGCCGCACCTGCTGCACGATCCAGCGGTCCCCCGGACCGATCTTCTCGTCCGCGGGGATACACAGCGCGATCACGTCCACCTCGGAATAGGTGTCGCGCACCAGATCGTTGAGCCGCTGCCCGAGCAGGGTCCGAGGACGATGCAGCCCGGGTGTGTCGACCAGGATCAGCTGGGTGTGCTCGCGGTGCACGATTCCGCGGATGGTGTGCCGGGTGGTCTGCGGCCGCGAACTCGTGATCGCGATCTTCGCGCCCACCAGCGCATTGGTCAGCGTCGACTTACCGGTGTTGGGCCGGCCGACGAAACAGACGAAACCGGAACGGAACTCACCCTCGGTGGGGTCAGGCATCGGATGCCTCGTAACCCTCGGCGATATCGAACACCGCGCCCGAGGCGTCGGCGAAAATGATCTTCGCTCCCGCTGACACCTCGCGGACCGCGGCCACCCCGGCGTCCGCGAATTTCCCGCCGATCACCACCGCGGCCTCGAACCCCTCCGCGCCGCTGGAGATCGCGGCCGCGACCGCGGACTGCAGGGCCGTGAGCCGTAGTGCCTGCAACCCGACCTCACCGGCGGCGTAGGTGCGCCCGTCGGTATCACGGATCGCCGCGCCCGCCGCGCCGCCGGTGCGACCGAGCGCACCGCGGGCGAGCACCAGCAATTTGTTGTCCTCGGCATCCAGTTCACTCATCGGCTGCTCCCTCGTCGTGCCGGGCGGCCGGGTTCTCCCGCGCCGGTCCCGGATCGGTCTCCGTATTCTGTTCGGGCGCCCGGCCCACCACCACGGTGTGCACCCGGACCCGTCCGCGCGCGTCGGCGCCGCCCTCACCGCGCAACTCCAGCCCGTGCGCGACGACCTCGGCGCCCGGCAGCGGCACCCGGCCCAGTTCGTGCGCGAGCAGCCCGCCCACGGTATCGACTTCCTCTTCGTCGATCGGCAACCCGTACAGCTCACCCAGGTCGGCGATCGGCAGCCGCGCCGACACCCGGAACCGGCCCGGTTCGATCTCCTCGATCGGAGGTGTCTCATCGGTGTCGTATTCGTCGGCGATCTCCCCGACGATCTCCTCGAGCACATCCTCGATGGTCACCAGACCGGCGATACCGCCGTACTCGTCCACCAGCAGTGCCATATGGTTACGGCGCCGCTGCATCTCGTCGAGCAGATCGTCGAGCGGTTTGGAATCGGGCATGAACACCGCGTCCCGCATGACCTCGCGCACCCGGACACTGCGCCCGCGATCGGCATAGGGCACCAGGTCCTTCAGGTAGACGACGCCGAGAATATCGTCGACATTCTCCCCGATCACCGGGATTCGCGAGTGCCCGCTGCGCACCGCCAGCGACATCGCCTGCGCCACTGATTTATCGGCCTCGATCCACACCATCTCGGTCCGCGGCACCATCACCGCCCGCGCGGCGGTATCACCGAGTTCGAACACCGATTGAATCATCCGGCGCTCGTCGTCGGCGACCACACCGCGTTCCCGCGCCATATCGACCACTTCGCGCAATTCGATCTCCGAGGCGAAGGGGCCGTTGCGGAAACCCTTACCCGGCGTGATCGCATTACCGAGCAGGATCAGCAACCGGCTCACCGGGCCCAGCAGTGCACCGATGAACTGCAGCGGCAGTCCCGCCGCGAGCGAAATGCTGTACGCGTGCTGGCGCCCGAGGGTGCGCGGACCCACCCCGATCACCACATAGGAGACCAGTACCATCACCACCGCGGTCACCAGCAGCGCCAGGCCGCTGTCCAGGAAACCGCTCAGCGCGGCGGCGAGCAGCACGGTCGCGGTGATCTCGCACAGAATGCGCAACAGCACCATGAGGTTGACGTAGCGCGGCCGATCGTCCACGATCCGGCCCAGCCGCACCGCCCCGGGGCGGTCGCTGCGCGCCATATCGTCGAGCCGGGCCGGGGACAGCGTGTTCAGGGCCGAGTCCACCGCGGCGAAGACACCACCCACGGCAGCGAGCAAGACGGCGACCAGCAGCAGGGTCATCTCGTTCACGCGTGCGCGTCACCCGGCCACGAGCGGTCGCCCTCTGGGGCCGCGAACCCCGTCTTGCCCAGCAGGCGGGCGTCCCGGGCGGCCAGTTCGGCCCGCCGCTGCGCCTCCCGCAACTCCTCGTACCACTGTTCGAGCAACCGGCCCTGCAGAGCGAACATCTCCTTCTCCTCGGCCGGTTCCGCGTGGTCGTAGCCGAGCAGATGCAGCACCCCGTGCACGGTGAGCAGAGCGAGTTCGTGATCGAGGGAATGGCCCGCCTTGGCCGCCTGGTCCAGGGCGAATTCCGGGCAGAGGACGATATCGCCCAGCATCGAGGGCCCCGGCTCGGGGCTGTCCGGCCGGCCGCCGGGCTCGAGTTCGTCCATCGGGAACGACATCACATCGGTGGGGCCGGGCAGGTCCATCCAGCGCATATGCAGGTCGGCCATGGTGTCGAGATCCACCAGCACCATGGACAGTTCGGCGGCCGGGTGCACATCCATCCGGTCGATCACGAACCGGGCGACGCCCACCAGGTCTTCTTCGGGCACTTCCATACCCGATTCGTTGGCGATCTCGATACTCACCTGGTCAGCCTAATGGGTGCGGTCGGGCCCGGCCCATTCGCACTCGCGCACGGCCGGGTCACCGCCGCGCTGTGCGCCCCGCTGCCCGTCGCTGTGCCCGGTTCCCCGACATATGCGGCGGACCCACCGGCGGCCGGGTCTCGGCCTCGAACTTCTCGTAGGCGTCGACGATATCGGAGACCAACCGGTGCCGCACCACGTCACTGCTGGTGAGCTGGGCGAAATGGATGTCCTCGATCTCGCCGAGGATCTCGGTGGCCGCCCGCAGCCCGGACCGGGCGCCGTGCGGCAGGTCCACCTGGGTCACGTCACCGGTCACCACGATCTTCGACCCGAACCCGAGCCGGGTGAGGAACATCTTCATCTGCTCGGCGGTCGTATTCTGCGCCTCGTCCAGAATGATGAACGAATCATTGATCGTACGACCACGCATGTATGCCAGGGGCGCGACCTCGATCACGCCGGCCGCCATCAGCTTGGGGATGGCTTCCGGGTCCATCATGTCGTGCAGCGCGTCGTAGAGCGGGCGCAGATACGGGTCGATCTTCTCGTTCAGGGTGCCCGGCAGGAATCCCAGCCGCTCTCCGGCCTCGACCGCCGGACGGGTGAGAATGATGCGGTTGACCTGCTTGGTCTGTAGCGCCTGCACCGCCTTGGCCATGGCCAGATAGGTCTTCCCGGTACCGGCCGGACCGATGCCGAACACGATCGTGCTCTCGTCGATCGCGTCGACGTAGCGCTTCTGGTTCAGCGTTTTGGGGCGGATCGTCTTTCCGCGGCGGGACAGGATATCCAGACTGAGCACCTCGGCGGGTGATTCGGAACTGCCCTCGGTGAGCATCGAGACCGTATGCCGCACCGCTTCGGGCGTGATCACCCGGTTGCGGCCGGTCAGCGCGACAAGTTGTTCGACGACCCGCTCGGCCAGCGCCACATCGGCCGCCGGACCGGTGAGTGTGACCAGGTTGCCACGCACATGGATATCCGCGACGAGCAACTCTTCGAGTTCACGAAGGTTTTCGTCGGCGGAGCCGAGAAAGGGGAATACCGATTCGGGCGCGAGCTCGATACTGGAACGGACGGTGCGTGCCGCGGGCCCCGAGGCACCGTTCTCGCCCGCGGAGAGATTCTGGTCGCCGCTATCGCCTTGTGATCGCACGTAGTCGCTATAGCCTGCTTTCCGGTCTCGGAGCTGCGGTGATGCGCCGCTGGTGGAGAAGGGGGCGAATGGGAGTCGCTGGCACGAGTCTAACTCCCGGCCCCGACAGGTCCCAGTGGAATTCCGGCCGACCACGGCGTCGCGGACCGCTACGACCGGCTGTTCACCCGGTGATCACCAGCGGGTGGTGAGCGCCCCCAGCGCCCCCAGCGCCACCGCGGCCGCCGTGGACGTGCGCAGCACAGTGGGTCCGAGCCGGACCACCTCGGCTCCCGCCGTGGTCAGTGCGGTCAGCTCGGCATCGTCGAGGCCGCCCTCGGGACCGACGATCAATGTGACCGCCGCCGCGGTGCGCCACGGCAGCTCGGTGAACGCACCCGCGCCCGATTCGTGCAGCGCCGCCACCACCGCGCCCTGTGCCGTGGCCGCGCGGACGGCGTCCACCACCTCCGGTGTCCGGTGCAGGGCGGTGACCTCGGGGATGTAGGCGCGGCGCGACTGCCGGGCCGCGGCCTTCGCCGCCGACCGCCATTTGGTGACGCCCTTGTCCGCTTTGCCCTCCCAGTTCGAGACACAGCGCGCGGCCTGCCACGGCACGACCACATCCGCACCGGCCTCGGTCATCAGCTCGACGGCCAATTCGGAACGCTCGGATTTCGGCAACGCCTGGACCACCGTGACCGCCGGCGACGCCGGCTCGGCGCGGCGGCGGTTCCGGACCAGCAGTTCGAGCTGGTTCTTCTGCGCGGCGACGACTTCCGAATCCGCCAGTACACCTCGCCCGTCGGAGAGCGTGATGGGTTCGCCGGCCCGGATCCGGCGCACCGTCGCCGCGTGCCGGCCCTCGGCGCCGTCGAGCAACGCGACAGCGCCCGGTTCCGGAATCTCGTCCAGGTAGAAGACCGTGGCGGCCATCGGGTCAGCGTCCGCTGAACGACGCGCGCAACCGGGCGAACAGGCCGCTGTTGTGCTCGGACTGCGCCGACATCACCTCGGCCTTGTCCTTGGCCCGCAAACCCTTGTACTTGCGCAGCAGATCGGTCTGCTTGCTGTCCAGCTTGGTCGGCACGACGATATCCAGGTGCGCCATCAGGTCGCCGCGGGAGCTGGACCGCAGCCGCGGCATACCGTGGCCGCGCAGCACCGAGATCTCCCCGGGCTGGGTGCCGGGGCCGATGGTCAGCTCGGTGGGACCGTCCATGATGGTGTCGATCACCACCGTGGTGCCCAGTGCGGCGTCCACCATCGGGACCCGGACGGTGCAGTGGAGATCGTCACCGTCGCGAACGAACACGTCGTGCGGCTGTTCCACGATCTCCACGTACAGATCGCCGGCATGCCCGCCGCCGGGGCCGACCTCGCCCTGAGCTGCCAGGCGCACCCGCATCCCGTTGGCCACCCCGGCCGGAATCGGGGCCGCGATCTCCCGCCGCGCCCGCACCCGGCCGTCGCCGCCACATTTGTGGCAGGGGTCGGGGATCGTCTCGCCGGCGCCGCGGCAGGTCGGGCACGGACGCGAGGTCAGTACCTGCCCGAGGAACGACCGCTGCACCGACTGCACCTCACCGGCACCGCCGCAGGTCTCGCAGCGCACCGGGCTGGAATTGCCGTTGGTCCCCGCGCCCTGGCACAGATCGCACAGGATCGCGGTATCGACGGTCAGATGCTTGGTGACACCCACCGCGCATTCGGCAAGGCTCAGCCGGGTCCGCACCAGCGAATCCGCGCCGGGCTGCACCCGGCCCCGCGGTTTGCGGGTGCCGGCACCGCCGCCGCCGCTCATCCCACCGAAGAATGCTTCGAACACATCGCCCAGGCCGCCGAAACCGGCGCCGCTGAAACCGCCGGCGCCGCCACCGCCGTCCAGCGGGTCACCGCCCATATCGACGATGCGGCGCTTCTCCGGGTCCGACAGCACCTCGTACGCCGCGGAGACCTCCTTGAACCGGGTCTGCGCCGCTTCGTCCGGGTTCACATCGGGATGCAGTTCGCGAGCGAGTTTGCGATACGCGCGTTTGAGCTCTTGGTCGGAGGCGTCCCTGCCGACACCGAGCAATCCGTAGTAGTCCCGTGCCACTTGAGTTCTCTTAGTCCTTGGTCGCTGTCCACGGCTCCGGCTTCCCACGGCCGGCCGCGTGGCTCCTGATGGATTGAGCCGCCCGCCCGTGAGCTTAGTCGGGTCGACTCAACTTTATCTCGGCGGAGAACACGAGCCTAACAGCGCGCCACGCAAGCCCCCTTCCGCGGCGGGTAAGCCCGCGCTCTCGGCAGCCGAACCACCGGCCGCGCCGCCCTGTTGCGCAAGCACCCCGGTGCCGAGTCTTACGAGGCCGCTGAATGGGTCGCGGCCCGTCCTGCCCTTGGCCGAACGTGCTCAATGGTCGCACTCTGTGGACGGCCCACCGCACATTGCATGCGACGAAGCCGCGAGTCCCGAGGCCTGAACGGCGGGACCGAGGGCCTCGACCTCGCGACGCCGCAGGCGGCGCAAATAGACACAGCACCTTCGCGGACCGGTCCACCCGAACCCACTCCTTCCGGATGGTCGGCACGCGTCCGCCGCCACGCACCGCTGAAGCGACAGAGTGCAACCGGGCTCACGGACCCCGATCCGCACCACTGGAGCCGGATCCGCCGCGCCGCAGCACTGGACCGAAGGCCTACCGTTCGGCCAGCACCTCGCCGATGTAGCGGGCGACCGCCGCGACCGAAGCGATGGTGCCCGGGTAGTCCATCCGGGTCGGGCCCAGGACCCCCATACCGCCGAGGACCGCGCCCGCGGCGCCGTAGCCGGTGGTGACGACGGAGGTGCCACGCATCTCCTCGACCTGGGTCTCCTCGCCGATCCGCACCGTCACCATGCCCGGCTGCTGGGCAGCGGCCAGGAGTTTCAGGACCACGACCTGCTCTTCGAGCGCTTCGAGCACGGTGCGCAGGGAGCCGTGGATGCCGAAGTCGCCGGCATTGCGGGTGAGGTTGGCGGTCCCGCCCAGGACCAGGCGTTCCTCGGGGTGTTCGACCAGGGTCTCGACCAGGACGGTCGAAACCTTGATCAGCACGTCACGGAGTTTGGGCGGTGCCTGCTCGGGCAGTTCGGCGACGGCGACGGAGGCGGCGGCAAGACGTTTGCCGTCCATTGCCGCGCCCAGCATGCCGCGCAGCGCGGCGAGGTCCTCATCGTCGACGACGGAGCCGAGTTCGACGATGCGCTGGTCGACGCGGCCGGTGTCGGTGATCACCACCAGCAGCAAGCGCGCGGGATTGAGGGCCACCACTTCGAGGTGGCGCACCGTGGACGCGGACACCGTGGGGTACTGGACGACCGCGACCTGGCGGGTCAGCTGGGCGAGCAGGCGTACGCCGCGGCGCAGGACGTCGTCGAGGTCCACCCCCGATTCGAGGAACTGCATGATCGCCTTGCGTTCGGCCGCCGACAGCGGTTTGACCTCGGCGATCCGGTCCACGAACTGGCGGTAGCCCTTGTCGGTGGGGATGCGGCCGGAACTCGTATGGGGCTGGGTGATGTAACCCTCGGCTTCCAGGACCGCCATATCGTTGCGCACGGTCGCGCTGGAGACACCCAGATTATGCCGTTCGACCAGGGTTTTCGAACCGATGGGCTCCTTGGTGGAGACATAGTCGGCGACGATCGCCCGCAGGACCTCGAAGCGCCGATCCTCGGTGCTCGACATCGACCCCACCTCCTAGCTCCGCTGCGCGTCGAGATGGTCGCCCGGCGCGCCGCTACCTGCGAACCCGGCTCACATACCGCTGGGTTCGTCACCCAGTGTAATTGCGCCGGACCGATTCCCCCGGTGCTCGCACCGGACACAGGTCTGCGTCGCGGCCGCTCGAACAAGATACACAGCACGCAGACGACCGCCCGATCGATGATTCACCCCGGCCCGACGGGCGTGGTCAGCCGACCAGATCCCGGACCACCCCGTCGGCCAGCAACCGCCCGCGGTCGGTGAGGATCAGCTGGTCGTCCACGATCGTGACCAGCCCATCACCCGCGATGCGCCGGGCCGCGGCGTTTCCGTCCGCGTCGAGATCGGCCAGCGGTAGCCCGCTGCGCAGGCGCAGGGCGAGCATGACGCGCTCGAGGTAGCGGTCGGCGGCGGTGAGGTCCTCCCAGTCGGCGGCGGGCAGGCCGCCGTGGGCGACGCGGTCGGCATAGCGTGCCGGATGCTTCACGTTCCACCAGCGCACCCCTCCGAGGTGGCTGTGCGCGCCCGGGCCGGCGCCGAGCCAGTCGCCGCCGTCCCAGTAACCGAGGTTGTGCCGGCAGCGCGCGGCGTCGCCGGCCGCCCAGTTCGAGACCTCGTACCAGGTGAGTCCGGCGGCTTCGAGTCGCGCGTCGATCCGCTCGTAGCGGGCGGCCAGCACATCGTCGTCGGGTGCGGGCAGTTCGCCGCGGCGCACCCGGCGGGCCAGCGCGGTCCCGTCCTCGACGATGAGCGAATACGCCGACACGTGGTCGACCCCGGCGTCCAGCACCGCGTCCAGGCTGGCGTCCAGGTCGCTGTCGCGTTCGCCCGGTGTGCCGTAGATGAGGTCGAGGTTTACATGATCGAATCCGGCCGCTCGCGCCTCTCGGGCGGCGGCGACCGCCCGGCCGGGCGTATGGGTGCGATCGAGCACGGCCAGTACATGTGGGGCCGCCGATTGCATCCCGAGCGAGATCCGGGTGAACCCGGCCGCCCGGATCGTGTCGAAGAACGCCGGTGAGGTCGATTCCGGATTCGATTCGGTGGTGACCTCGGCATCCGGGGCGAGGTCGAATTCCGCCCGGATCGCGTCGAGCACGGCCGCGAGTCCGTCGCCACCGAGGAGCGAGGGGGTGCCACCGCCCACGAAGACCGTCGCCACCGGCGGTGTCGCGGCGGGCAGTGCGGCGAATTCCCGGGCGGCGGTCGCCAGTTCCCCATGCAGCGCCTCCGACCAGGACTGCGTGGACACCGAAGTGCCCAGTTCGCCGGCGGTGTAGGTGTTGAAATCGCAGTATCCGCAGCGGGTCGCGCAGAACGGTACGTGGATGTAGATCCCGAACGGTCCGCCGCCGAAATCACGCAGCACCGGAGCGGAGGCGTCGGTGTGCGAGGCGGGGGTGGCGGCGGGACTCACTCCTCCAGTGTGACCGGGCGTGGATCAGTCCGCGACGATCGGGGTGTTCTGGTTCGCGGTGAGCAGCCAGCGGCCGTCCTCCTTGGTCATGACGTACATGGGGGTGCCTTCGCTGTCGAGTTCGCCGGCGGTGGTGAAGTAGCGCTGCCGGACCTTCACCGCGGCCACATCGGGCCGCAGGAACAGGATGTGTTCGACTTCATAGGTGGCGTGGCCGTGCGTGGTCGCCCCGGGCAGGACCCGGGCGGTGAACTCGGCGACGGCCGCCCGCCCGTAGAGCCGTCGGCCGTGGCCGGTGGTCCAGATCGCGTCGTCGCGGAAGAGCCGGGTGAAGCCCTCGACGTCCTCGTCGCGCTGGGCGCGCGCCACGGCGGCGACCACGGCATGGAGGGCAGCGAGTTCGGAATCGGTATCGGCGGGGCGGTGACCGGTATGCGCGGTTTCGCTCGTCATGGCCCGAAGCCTGCAACCTCGAGTGGACTCGAGGTCAACTCCACCGAACCCGCCCGCACACCCCCGGATATCCCCACCGGAGAAAATATGACGGCCGTCACATATGCACCCGTGGAACCAGGGAATTTCCCGCTTGTTCGCGGGAAATACTGGTAGGGCGGTCGGAACGCGGGGGCCGGCATGGCACAATAGTTCGCATGCGCGCATCCGGAGTACGACTTGTGGCACGTCGCCACGTCGACTTCAAGCGCGTTTGCAGCGCCTGTTGTCTGCCCGGTTCCCCCCGGTAGCTCAGCTGCGCCCTCCCCGGATTTCCGGCGATTCCCCTTCGAGGATTTCGGCCCGCTGACACCGCGGGCGCGAGTGGAGTACCTCGCGTCTTCAGCCCGGATGTACGACCACAAGCAGGAGCCACTTCATGACGTCGAGCACCGACGCCGATCCCACCGCGAAGCCCGAGGCCCCCGCCCAGCGGCCCACGCGCGCCCGTACCGGCAAACCGGTGCGCCGCCGCGCCGAGGGGCAATGGGCGCTCGGTTATCGCGAACCGCTCAACCCCAACGAGCAGTCCAAGAAGGACGACAACCCGCTCAACGTCCGGACCCGGATCGAGAACATCTACTCGAAGAACGGTTTCGACAGTATCGACAAGGGTGATCTGCGCGGCCGTTTCCGCTGGTGGGGCCTGTACACCCAGCGTGAACAGGGTTACGACGGCACCTGGACCGGCGACGAGAACACCGACCTGATCGAAGCCAAATACTTCATGATGCGGATCCGCTGCGACGGCGGCGCGCTGAACGTCGCGCAGCTGCGCACGCTCGGCGAGATCTCCACCGAGTTCGCCCGCGATACCGCCGACCTCTCCGACCGCGAGAACCTCCAGTACCACTGGATCGAGATCGAGAACGTCCCCGAGATCTGGCGGCGGATCGAGAGTGTGGGCCTGCAGACCACGGAGGCCTGCGGCGACTGCCCGCGCGTGGTGCTCGGCTCACCCCTGGCCGGTGAATCGCTGGACGAGGTCCTCGACACCACGCCCGCGGTCGAGGAGATCGTGCGCCGCTACATCGGCAAGAAGGAATACTCCAACCTGCCGCGCAAGTTCAAGACCGCCATCTCCGGTCAGCAGGACGTGGTGCACGAGATCAACGACGTCGCGTTCATCGGGGTCGAGCATCCCGAGCACGGGCCCGGTCTGGACCTCTGGGTCGGTGGTGGACTGTCCACCAACCCGATGCTGGCCCAGCGGGTCGGCGCCTGGGTGCCGCTGGACGAGGTGCCCGAGGTCTGGGAGGCGGTCGTCTCCCTCTTCCGTGACTACGGGTACCGCCGGCTGCGCACCAAGGCGCGGCTCAAGTTCCTGATCAAGGACTGGGGTATCGAGAAGTTCCGCCAGGTGCTCGAGGACGAATACCTGAAGCGCAAGCTGATCGACGGCCCGGCGCCGGAACAACCCAGCCGCCCCATCGACCACGTCGGCGTGCAGCGGCTGCGCAACGGACTCAACGCGGTCGGCTTCTCCCCCATCGCGGGACGGGTCTCCGGCAGCGTCCTCACCGCGGTCGCCGCCGCGGTCGAGCGCGCCGGGTCGGACCGGATCCGGTTCACGCCGTACCAGAAGATCATCGTGCTCGATATCGCCGACGACAAGGTCGAGCAGCTCATCGCCGAGCTGGAGCCGCTGGGCCTGCAGGCGCGTCCCTCGGCTTGGCGGCGCAACCTGCTGGCCTGCAGCGGGATCGAATTCTGCAAACTGTCCTTCGTCGAGACCCGCAAACGCTCCCAGGTGCTGGCGCCCGAGCTGGAACAGCGGCTGGCCGATATCAACGCCGAACTCGATGTGCCGATCACCATCAATATCAACGGCTGCCCGAACTCCTGCGGCCGGTCGCAGATCGCCGATATCGGTTTCAAGGGCCAGCTGGTCGACGACGGCGCCGGGAATCAGGTGGAGGGCTTCCAGGTTCACCTGGGTGGCAGCCTCGGCCTGGACAGCGCCTTCGGACGCAAACTGCGCCAGCACAAGGTGACCAGCGCCGAACTCGGTGACTACATCGAGCGCGTGGTCCGCAATTTCGTCAAGCACCGCGAAGGCGGGGAACGGTTCGCGCAGTGGGCCGTCCGCGCCGAGGAAGCCGATCTGCGATGAAACCCGCGAGCGTTGTGACGGGAGAACCCACTGTGACCACCGAGCAGAAACCGCTGCCCACCAAACTGAGCGCCGATGAACTCCGGGCGCTGGCCGAGCGCGGTGCCGCCGAACTCGGCCCGGATGCCACGGCCGACGAGCTGCTGCGCTGGACCGACGAGAACTTCGGCAGCGGCTATATCGTCGCCTCGAATATGCAGGACGGGGTGCTGGTGCAGCTGGCCGCCCAGGTCCGGCCCGGCGTGGACGTCCTGTTCCTGGACACCGGCTACCACTTCGCCGAGACCATCGGCACGCGCGACGCCGTGGAGGCGGTGTACGGGGTGAACGTGGTCAACGCCCGCCCCGAGCAGACGGTCGCCGAACAGGACGCGCTGCTGGGTAAGGATCTGTTCGCCCGCGACGCCAACGAATGCTGCCGGCTGCGCAAGGTGGTGCCGCTGCGCAATTCGCTGGCGCCCTACAACGCGTGGGTCACGGGCATCCGCCGCGTGGAGGCGCCCACCCGTGCCAACGCCCCGCTCATCTCCTTCGACGAGGGCTTCGGGCTGGTGAAGATCAACCCGATCGCACCCTGGTCCGACGAGGAGATGCAGGCCTATATCGAAAAGCATTCGATTCTCGTCAATCCCCTGGTGGAGGAGGGATATCCGTCCATCGGCTGCGCTCCGTGCACGCGGAAGCCGGAGCCGGGTTCCGATCCGCGAAGCGGCCGCTGGGCCGGCCTCGCCAAGACTGAATGCGGGTTACACGCCTCATGACCGAAGCCACCACCACCGAACGTTCCGTCGGCCTCTCCGACTTCGACACTCTTGCCGCCCTGGAATCGGAAGCCATCCATATCTTCCGCGAGGTCGCGGGTGAATTCGAACGCCCGGTCATCTTGTTCTCCGGCGGCAAGGACTCCACCGTTCTGCTGCACCTGGCATTGAAGGCCTTCTGGCCGGCGCCGCTGCCGTTCGCGCTGCTACACGTGGACACCGGGCACAATCTGCCCGAGGTGCTCGACTTCCGCGACCATGTGGTCGAGAAGTACGGTCTGCGCCTGCACGTGGCGAGCGTGGAGGACTACCTCGCCGACGGCCGGCTCACCGAACGCCCCGACGGTATCCGCAACCCGCTGCAGACCGTGCCGTTGCTGGAGGCCATCACCGAGAACCGTTTCGACGCGGTCTTCGGCGGCGGTCGTCGCGACGAGGAACGGTCCCGCGCCAAGGAGCGGATCTTCTCGCTGCGCAACGCCTTCGGCCAGTGGGATCCCAAGCGGCAGCGGCCCGAACTGTGGAACCTGTACAACGGCCGGCACGCGCCGGGCGAGCATGTCCGGGTGTTCCCGCTGTCGAACTGGACCGAACTCGATATCTGGCGCTATATCGCCCGCGAGAACGTGGAACTGGCCACCATCTACTACGCGCATCAGCGGCCGGTGTACCAGCGCGACGGTATGTGGATGACCCCCGGTGTCTGGGGTGGCCCGCGCGACGGCGAAGTACTCGAGACCCGTTCGGTGCGCTACCGCACCGTCGGTGACGGTTCCACCACCGGGGCCATTCTGTCCGACGCCGCCGACAACGAGGCCATCCTGGCCGAGGTCGCCGCCTCCCGGCTGACCGAACGCGGCGCGACCCGTGGCGACGACCGGGTCTCCGAAGCCGCCATGGAAGACCGCAAACGAGAGGGTTACTTCTGATATGTCCGACCTATTGAGGCTGGCCACCGCCGGTTCTGTCGACGACGGCAAGTCCACACTGGTCGGACGTCTGCTCTACGACACCAAATCCGTGCTCGCCGACCAGATCGACGCGGTGACCCGGGCGTCGGTGGACAAGGGCCTGTCCACCCCCGACCTGTCGCTGCTGGTGGACGGTCTGCGGGCGGAACGGGAGCAGGGCATCACCATCGATGTCGCCTACCGGTACTTCGCGACCCCGCGGCGGTCGTTCGTGCTGGCCGACACCCCCGGTCATGTGCAGTACACCCGCAACACCGTGTCCGGGGCGTCGACCGCCCAACTGGTGATCCTGCTGGTGGACGCGCGCAAGGGCGTGATCGAGCAGACCCGGCGGCATGCCGCGGTCCTGGCCCTGCTGGGTGTACCCAAGCTGGTGCTGGCGGTGAACAAGATCGACCTCATCGGCGGGGACGAACCCAGCGACCAGGGCCGGCAGGCCGCGGCCGCCAAGGTCTTCGCGGAGATCTCCGCGGAGTTCTCCCACCTCACCCGGACCCTCGGCTGGTCGGACGAGGATGTCCTCGAGATCCCGGTGTCGGCGCTGCACGGCGACAATATCGCCACCCGCTCCGACAAGACCCCGTACTACAGCGGCCCGTCGCTGATCGAGCATCTCGAATCGGTGCCGGTGGACGCGGACAACTCCGGCGAACACGCGGTGGGGCTGCGTTTCCCCGTGCAGTACGTGATCCGGCCGCGCACCCCGGAATACCCGGACTACCGCGGTTACGCGGGCCAGATCGCGGCGGGCTCGGTGGCCCCCGGCGATGAAGTGGTCGTGTTGCCCTCCGGTATCCACACGACCGTCGAACGGATCGACACCCCCGACGGGGAACTGGCCGTCGCGCAGGCCGGCCGCAGTGTCACCCTGGTGCTGACCGACGAGGTCGATATCTCGCGCGGTGACACCATCGCCTCCCCCGGCGACGCGCCGGAACCCGTCGACACCTTCGACGCCACCGTGTGCTGGCTCGGTGACAAACCGCTGCGCCCCGGCGCCCGGCTACTGCTCAAGCACGGCACCCGCACCACGCAGGCGATCGTGGGCGCGCTCACCGAACGTTTCGACGAGCAGCGCCTGGCCGCCGAACCGAACCCGGAAACGTTGTCGCTCAACGATATCGGCCGGATCTCGGTGCGGGTGGCGGAGGCGATCGCGGCCGACGACTACCGGACCAACCGGCACACCGGCAGTTTCCTGCTCATCGACCCGGCGGGCGGGAACACGCTGGCGGCGGGCCTGGTCGGGGATGTACTCACCGCGGTCGAGGTCGGAACCGAGGCCTGATGCCGGGCAGTCCCACGCTGGTGGCGGTGGCGCACGGCAGCCGGGATCCCCGCTCGGCCGCCACCGTCGCCGCGCTCTTGGACCGGGTGCGGACCGGGCGTCCGGGGACTCCGGCCCATCTCGCCTTCCTCGACCTGAACGCCCCCACGGTCGGACAGGTACTGGACTCGGTCGCGGCCACCGGCGAAACCGACGCGGTGGTCGTCCCGCTACTGCTGGGCAGCGCCTTCCACGCCCGCGTGGACCTGCCCGCCCTGCTGGCCGGTGCCGCCGCCCGCAACCCGCGGTTGCGGCTCACCCAGGCCGACGTGTTCGGGGCCGACCCGCGGCTGATCGAGGTATTGCACGAGCGGGTGCGGGTGGCGCGCGAGCGGCACGGCTGGGACGGCCCACCCGCCCGGCTGGGTATCGCCCTGGCCGCCGTCGGCTCGTCCGCGGCGGCCGCCAACCGCCGGACCGCCCGGCTGGCCCGCCGTTTCACGGACCGGACCGGCCATCCCACCGAAGTATGTTTCGCCACCGCGGAACCCACGCTCGGTCAGGCGGCGGCCCGGCTCCGGGCCCGCGGCGCCGAGCACGTGCTGGTCGCCCCCTGGTTCCTGGCGCCCGGCCTGCTCACCGACCGGTTGCGCGACCAGGATCCGCTGCTCCCGCACGCCGAGGTACTCGGTCCGCACCCGGCGCTCGCCGAGATCGTCTGGGACCGTTACGACGCCGCGCTCGCGGGCGCGCTACCGCTGTCGGCCTGAGGTCAGGCCCTACCACCGGGCCTGCTCGCACCGCGGCCGGTCGCCGTGGCGGGAGGGCCACAGGGCCGTCGACCTCCCGGGTGCCCCCGCCGCGCTCAACGATCACACTGCAGGCCGAGGGACCGAGTTCAGAACCAGCGCTCCAGCACCGCGGCCACACCGTCGTCGGCGACATCATCGGTGACCTCGTCGACCAGACCGTGGAGTTCGACCGGCGCATTCGCCATCGCCACCGAATGCCCTGCCCAAGCGAACATCTCACGGTCGTTGAAACCGTCCCCGATGGCCAGGGTGGCCGCTCGCGGGATATCGAGCAGGCGGCGCAGATGTTCCAGCGCCCACCCTTTGGAGATACCGTGCCGGGAAATGGTGAGCCAGGGACCGAATTCGCCGTAGACCCAGCTGATCTCCGGTAACGCCAGCCCCGCCAGCAGCCGGTGCATCTCCTCCGGCGCGCCCTCGGGCCACCAGCAGTTCAGGCGCGGCGTGGGTTCGCTGCCCAGGGTGTGATCGTCGACCACCACGTAGTCGCCGCCGGCGTAGTACTCGCCGGGACTCATTCCGGTGGCCCAGAATCCCTGGCCGACCCGTTCGGCGGTGAAGATCATGTCCGGGAACAGCCGGCGCAGCGCGGTGACCGCGGGCGCGGGGTCGAAGTGGTGCACCGACACCGGGAGGGCCTGCTCGATATCGATATGGACGGCGCCGTTGGAACAGATGGCGTGCCCCTGGACGAGGCCGAGTTCGTCGAGCACCGGCCGGGTCGAGATCACCGTCCGCCCGGTGCTCACCACGACGTGCGCGCCGGAGCCGACCGCACCGCGCACGGCGGCGGCCACCCGGTCGCTCACCCGGGCGCCGGTTTTCAGCAGTGTCCCGTCCACATCGAGCGCGATCAGCCGCGGTGGGCCCCCGTCAGTGTCCACCTCATCGATTGTGCCGTGCCTCGACGCCGGCCTGCACCGGGTTTTCCGGAACGGCTCGGGCCGGTCGGCCGTGTCCGGGCGCTTCAGCGGTGCGATCCGCCCCGCGAGGACCCACCGCGCGAGTTCCCGCTGCGGGAGGACCCACCGTCGCCGCCGGAGGAATTCGACCCCTTGGAGTCGGGCCCGCTGCTGTGCGAACCGCCGGTGGAATCCGAACCGCCGGAATCCGAACCCCCGCCGAAGCCGTTCGAGCCCCCGAACCCGCCGAACCCGCCGGAGTTACCGGGGTTACCGGATCCGCCGGAGGCGGAGGAATCGGGCCCTCCGGAATGACCGGAAGAGGTCCCGTCCTGGTCGGCGCCGGACCCGGCACCCCCACGGTCCGTGCCGCCGAAGCCGCCCGGAGACCCCGAACCGTATCCACCGTCATTGTCGGTACCCGAGCCCGCGCCGCCCGGCCCGAGACCACCGCCGCTGTCGTCACCCGTCCCGGCCCCATTCGGACCGTGCCCGCTGTCGTCACCCGCCCCGGCTCCGCCCGGACCGGACCCACTGTCGTCATCGGAGCCGGCTCCGGGGCCACCGCCACTGTTGTCACCCGAGCCGGCCCCACCCGGAGTTGTCCAGCCGCCACCCGGCAGATCGCCGGTCCAGCCGCCACCGGCGGAGTTGTCTCCGGAGCCCGGTATCTCGATACCGGGCGACCACCCGCCGGTGCCGCCGGAATCGTCGCCGCCCTCGTCCGGACCGCCGGTGCCCCCGTCGTCCACCACCGGTGGATCCCCCGGTTCGGGGATCGCCGGTCCGTCGCCACCCGGCGCGGGCCGATCCGGGCCGGCACCGATGCGCGGTGGGATCAGGACGCCACCGTGCCCCAGGGGCGGGTGGCCGAATCGCGCGGGATCGTTGTGCCACGACCGGGTTTCGGGATGTTCGTCCTCCCGGGTGTGGTGTGTTCCGGCCCCGGCGTCCGCGGGCGCTTCGGGCACAGACTTCGCCGGAGCGGGTACGCGTCCGGGCATGGGTGGCCCGTACGGCCGGGGCATCGCGGCCGGCGTGATCACCGCCGGGGCGCGCAGCGGTGCGTAGGACACTGTCCATCCGGTATCCGACCGTTCCACCCGGGCCTCACCGTGGATCTCGAACTGCACCGCACCCGGGCTCTGCAGCGGAATCCGGTCCTGGTCGAGATGTTCGGTATCCGCCGGTCCGCTGCCGAGAATAGTGGCCGCGGACATGGCGACCGCCGAGAAGAGGGCGGCGCCGGAGAAGATCGGCGGATGTTTCATCCCATGCGAGACCGCCGGTGCCACACTCTCCGCGGCCATCGCGGCGGCGCCCAGTGCGACACACTGCCCGGAATCGGCGGCAACTGTCACCGGCAGGCCCAGTTCGGCCAGGGTTTCGGCCACCTGCGGGGGTCGCGCGGCGCCGCCCACCACCAGCACCCGATCGATATCGGAGAGCGCGACACCGGCCGAGCGGACCGCGGCCCGGACCACCTCGAGGGAATCCCGCACATGTTCACGCCGCAGGCCCTCCGGGTTCACGAAGGACATGAGCGATCCGGCTCCGGTATCCGGTTCGGCCGGGCCGATGGCCCGATCGCCGGCACAGCGCGCGATCATCGCGCCCAGGGGCCGGGCGCCGAATTCGTAGGAGCGGACCGCGTTTCCGACCACCGGATGATCCGGCCAGTCCGGCCCGGTCCGCACCACGGCGACATCGAGGCTGTTTCCGCCCAGGTCGTAGACCAGGACGAATCCGGTGTCCAACGGCCCGTGTTCGATTTCGAGCCAGTGCGCGGCGGCCACCGGTTCCGGGACCAGTTCGACGTGACCGACCCCGGCGAGATCCAGGCTCTGCCGCAGGAGGCCGAGTTGTTTGCGGGTGTACCCGGCCGGGTGGGTGGCGACCACCCCGGCCGCCGGTCCGGCGGTCACCAACCCCTGGACCACCGAGGCGAAGATGGTGGCCGGCGACCAGATCCGCCCGTCCACGTACACCGATTCCGGATTCCGACCCAGATCGGCGAATTCGTTGACCGCCGTGGAGAACCGGGTGATCCCCCCGAGTCTCGCGGTGCCCCCGCTGTCGAATCCGACGGCGGTCCGCCGGGTGCGGACCACCGGCCGCGCGTCCTGCGCCCCGACCCACGCCGAGACCACGTTCACCGTACCGATGCTGATACCCAGCCCAGAAGTCATCTGCCATCCCGTCAACGCACCGTGACCACGTCCTCGAAAGAGCCATGGGCGCGGTCGTCTTCCAAACAGCGACCACAGGTTAGCTGGAACTCCGGCGGAACACCGAATAATCGAGAAGTAAATCCGAAGTTACGGAGTAGCTTTCCTGGACCGGAGTGGGGTCACACACCCGGGCAAGGCAACGTACGCGTCGCGAAAAATTGCTTCTGAACAGCCTCTATTTTGTTCTGTAGCGAGGTTTTCGACATTCATCCCGCCCGATCGTTTCGTAAACCCTGGTGACACAACCTCGATCGAACACCGGCCCTACTCACCGGTAACGGACCGGTAGCCGTATCGAGCAAGCATATTTAGCCGGAATCCGTTCCACGCAAATACCTTTTCAATGAGCGCGAACCTTACCTACGCGGTAATGCGTGGGACCTCGAATCCGTTGCACTGGAACGCGTTTCGCGGCGTGAAGTCACGAGCCGATCGCGTGCCGCGCGCGAGGAACAGCGAAGGCCTGCGTCGTCCTATTCTGATCTCGTGGAATCGGTCATGCTGGACAGTCTCGACCAGTGTTTGCTGCACGCTCTGCAGATCGATGGGCGCGTGCCGTTCAGCAGGATCGCCGCCGTCCTGGACGTCTCGGATCGAACCGTCGCCCGTCGTTTCGGCCGGCTCCGGGCCGCCGGCGCACTCCGCGTCAGCGCCGTACCGCGCGGCCATCTCGCCGCGGACGCGCAGTGGCTGGTGCGCCTGCGGGTTCATCCCCGGGCCGCCACCGACATGGCGCGTGCGCTGGCCGCCCGCCACGACACCACCTGGGTCACCGAATTATCCGGCGGTACCGAGATCGTCTGCCTGTTCCGGGTCCCCGCCCACGGTGCGGCACCGCTGGCAATGCTCAGTGCCCATCCCGGCATCGTCGAGGTGACCGCCCAGCGCGTACTGCGCCATCTGATGGAACACCGCTGGCGCGGACGGACGTCCGCGCTCACCGAGCACCAGCTCGCCGGGTTGTGCCCGCCGGAAACCGCGCCTCCCGATCCGATTCGGCTCACCGACCTGGACCGCAGGCTCTTCCGCGCCCTGTCCACCGACGGCCGGGCGGCCTACGCGGATCTGGCCCGGCACGTCGACTGGTCGGAATCCGCGGTGCGGCGGCGACTGGCGGAGCTGCGGGCCGCCGGAATGCTGCTGTTCGATGTCGAAGTGGAGCCCACGCTGTTCGGCTTCTCCGCACAGTGCCTGCTGTGGCTGTCGGTCACCCCGTCGCGGCTGAACACCGTCGCCGCGAGCCTTGCCGCGGACACCGAGACGGCCTACCTCGGCGCGACCACCGGCAGGCACAATCTGCTCGCCGTCACGATCAGCCGCGATGCCGACACGCTGTACAGCTATCTGAGCGCGCGGATCGGGATGCTATCCGGGGTCGAGCAGGTCGAGACCGCGCCGATCACCGCGTACGCCAAACGTTTCGCCCCGGCCCGGATGAGCCGAACGGGCTGACCTCTTCCGTACGCTGGGCCCGGCGGCACGGGGAGGCCGTTCCCCGGGCCACGGCGAGCTCTGGCCGGGTTTCGCTCGAACGCCCGGTACCGCGGGGTGATCGGTGGTGCACCGCACGGCGTGCCCCTCGTGGGAATCCGGCAGATCACGAGCACGCGCCGGCCGATCGGGAATTGCCCTACGACCGGCGCGCTCCGAGGAGGGAAGGAAAGGGCCGGGTAGTCGTGCGCCCGGCGCCGGAGAGACCTTGCGGCGGAACACGCAGGGGTCGCGGGGTCCGCCGCGCAGTGGGTTCAGGTGCGGCCGAAGAGGCGGCGGCGCGCCGGCTGCCCGGTGCGCAGTACCGCTCCGCCCGGCCGCGCCTGCGGCCGGCGGCCGCGCAACAGGCCGTCGAAGGCCTCCGCGCTACCCATGGGTTCGGGTAGGCGGCCCGCGTTGAAATCGTCGGCCAGTTGCTGCACGGTCTCCTGCGCACAGGACTTGTTGGTACCGATGAAGCCCGTGGGCCCGCGCTTGATCCAGCCGGTGACATAGGTACCCGGGAACACTGCCCCGTCCGGCGCCTCCAGCACCCGTCCGGCCTGGTTCGGGATGATCCCGCGCTGTTCGTCGAACGGCAGGCCCGGTGTGGGCACACCCCGGTAGCCCACCGAGGTGAGCACGAGCCCGGTCTCCAGGAGATCGAGATCGCCGGTCGGCACCGCGCCGACCCGGCCGTCGTCACCGGTCACCAGATCGGTGCGCTCCACCTCGATCCCGGTGACGGCATCGGGGCCCAGGATGCGGCTCGGCGCGCTCTGATACCGGAAGACGATGCGCCGCCGCCCGCCGGACGGCCGTTCGGCGGCCCGGCGCAGCAGATCCAGTTTGCGCTCGACCTGATACGGCAGGCCCTCGGCGGGCGGAGGCAGTTCGCCGTCCACGACGATATCCACATCCGCGCCCAGCAGGCCGACGAACTCCGGGACCGTGAACGCCGACTCGGCGGGGCCGCGCCGGCCCAGCACCACGACCTCTTCTACACTGCTGCGTCGCAGTGCCTCGAGCGCGACCGGCGAGATCTCGGTTCCGGCCAGCCGTTCGGGATCGCTGGTCAGGATGCGCGCCACATCGAGCGCGACATTGCCGTTGCCGACGATGACGACCCGGCGCCGGGAGAGATCGAAATCGTGGTGCCGGTGATCGGGGTGACCGTTGTACCAGGCCACGAAATCGGTGGCGGAGACATTCCCCGCCAGGCCCTCGCCCGGGATACCGAGTTTGCGGTCGGTGGACGCGCCGACCGCGTAGACGACCGCGTGATGGTAGGCGAGCAGCTCCTCGTGCGAGATGTGCTTGCCCACCTCGACATCGAAGTAGGACCCGAAACCCGGCTGTTCCGAGATCACATCGAAGAGCTCGGCCACCTGGCGGGTCTTCGGGTGGTCCGGCGCCACCCCGTACCGGGCCAGCCCGTACGGGACCGGCAGCCGGTCGAATACCGTGACCCGCACCTCGGGTTGGGTGAGCAGTTCGTCGGCCGCGTACATGGCCGACGGGCCCGAACCGACCACGGCCACCCGCAGCGGCCCGCGCCCGGTGGTGTCGATCGCCGGCGCCGGCACCGGTGGCGCCAGCAGCGGACGCGGGCGCGTCTGCCGGTAGAAGTCGGCGTTGATCTCGATGAACGGCTGCTGCTGCGCGGTCAGCTTCTTCGTGGAGGTGATGGCGTCCACCGGGCACGCCGAGGCACAGGCGCCACAGTCCACGCAGGCCGCCGGATCGACATAGAGCATCTCCGCCGTCCGGAAATCCGGCTCGTCAGGCGTGGGATGGATGCAGTTGACCGGACAGGCGTACACGCAGGACGCGTCGCTACAACAGGACTGGGTGACGACGTAGGGCATGGAACTACTACCCGCCGCTCAGGCCGCTTTGCCGGAGACCGCGCGCAGCGGCTCGGACCGGTACCGGGTGGTGTGGCCGTCGATTCCCAGCGCCTTCCACACCCGCTTGGCGATCGGGTTCATCAGGCCGATCTCCTTGGCCAGGGCGCGCACATCGCCGAAATAGTCGCTGAAGGTCTGCTTGGCGTCGTCGGAGCCGAAGAACAGTTCCTTGCGCACGCTCTCCGGAATATCGAACTCGTCGAAGAACGCTTTGGGCGGCGTCACGATGGCACGGCCGAGGATCCACATGACGATCGGCATGGCCAGCGACAGCACGAACTTGTTGCGGGCCGAGGACTCCGGTACGTGCTTCTTGAGGAACTCGTGAGCGAAGGAGATGTGCCGCGCTTCCTCGGCCACGTGGATGGCCATCACGCCGCGCATGATCGGGTGTACTTCCTCGCCGGAGCGCAGCACTTCCTTCTGGATGTGGTCGATCGGCTCCTCACCGCCGAGTACGGCCATGAAGAACAGGTTCGGGAAGGCCACGGCCACCGGGACGGCGATATGCCGGATCTGACGCACCAGCGGGCCCATACCCGGGACATCGACTCCGATCCGGTTCACCATCTCCTGGAACATCAGGGTGTGGTTGTGCTCCTCGATCATCTCGTGGGAGCAGTAGCGGAACTCCGGGTCACCGTTGGGCAGGCCGAAGATGTGCTGCATCATGCCGCTGATCAGGATGGCCTCGAACTGCAGGCCCACCTTGGCGACATTGGCCTGGCGGTACTTGCCCAGCGCGATCTTCTTGTCATGCGGCAGCGCCTGGTACCAGGGATGGCGGCCGACCGTGTCCCCGGAGACCGGCAGGATCCACCGCTCCGGCCGGGTGTCGGCAGCGAAGTCGGGATTGTCCCAGTCGATATCGGTGAACGGATCGAAGTTCCGGTTGACCGAGCCCTCCGACAGCAGCAACAGCTTCTCCGCGTATTCCTGAGCCTGCGCGACCAGTTGGTCGTCGGAGACCGTGGTGGCTGAAGACGTCATCGTCACTGCCTCTCGTCGATGATTCGGGCTTAACTGTTTCCCATAGTTACAGCTACGCATGGGTACGTCAACACGGCTACCCGCGGCGGCCGGGTCACACCGTGGGCGTGGCGAGTATCACTCCAGCTCAGCGCGGGGTGAGCGGTGGCCGAACAGGGCCAGAAGTATGCAGTGCAGGTATGGCCCGCGGTGACACCCCGGACACCGCTCGCGCCCGGTCCGGCCGAACTGGCGCCGCTGGACCCGGCCGGCCCGGAGCGACCGAGCGGGCGTGACACGGAAGCCGTCCCGGGCACGTGGTCGTCGGGACCTACCGAGCCGAGACCTGGTCGGCCTGATCGAGGTGGATGTCCGCACAGCCTTCGGCCGGCCGTGCTCGCACTGTCCCAACTACCCACCGGAGCGCAGGGCCGGGGTTACGAGAGACCCGCCCCCGGGGCACCGGAGGCGACGCCCTCGATCACCGGACCGGTAATTGGGGAATCCGGGTGGCACGGGCGTAGACCGTCTCCCCCTCCGCCAAGCGCAACGCCTCGGCGTCACCGCGGGTGACCTGGGCGGTGAACAGATCGCCGGTGGCGGCATTGCGCAACTCCACCCGGACCTCGAACCCGAGCCGCACCACCCGTTCGACCGTCGCCCGGGTGACGCCCGCCGACTCCGCGGTGCCCTCGTAGGCGGCCAGCGCCATATTCGCGTCCCGGCCCACCCGGATATCGTGCGGCCGCACCAGGTGCCCGTTGAGCCGCGCCACCGCGCCCAGGAACGACATCACGAACTCGCTGGCGGGCCGGTCGTAGACATCCTCGGGACTGCCGACCTGCTCGATGCGCCCGGCGTTCATCACCGCGATCCGGTCGGCCACGTCCAGGGCTTCTTCCTGGTCGTGGGTGACCAGCACGGTGGTCACGTGCACTTCCTCGTGCAGGCGGCGCAACCAGGTCCGCAGATCCGCGCGGACCTTCGCGTCGAGCGCGCCGAACGGCTCGTCCAGCAGCAGCACCTGCGGGTCCACCGCCAGCGCCCGGGCCAGTGCCATGCGCTGCCGCTGCCCGCCGGACAGTTGCGCCGGAAACCGGTGCTGGAAACCATCGAGGCCGACGATGCCGAGCAGTTCGTCGACCCGTTTCGCGATCTCGGTTTTCGGCCGCTTCCGGATGGTCAGCCCGAAGGCCACATTGTCGCGGACGGTCATATGTTTGAACGCCGCGTAGTGCTGGAAGACGAAACCGATATCGCGCTTCTGCGGAGGTACCCGGGTCACGTCCCGGCCGCCGATGGTCACCACCCCGGAATCGAGATTCTCCAGCCCCGCGATCGACCGGAGCAGCGTCGACTTCCCGGACCCCGACGGGCCGAGCAGCGCGGTCAGTTCACCCGACGGGATATCCAGGCTGACATCGTCGAGGGCGGCGAATGAACCGTAGTTCTTGCGCGCGTTGGTCACGGTGATCACGGGCGGCCTCCGGCATACACAATCAAGATGCGTCCCGCTTACGTTCCAGGAGCGTCATCAACAGCAGAGTGATGAGCGCGAGTCCCATCAGCAGAGTCGCGGCGCAGTACGCGCCGAAATCGTTGTGATCGTTGATATAGCGTTCGTGCACCAGCAGCGTCAGCGTCTGCGATACACCCGGGAACCCGGACGACACCATGATGACCGCGCCGAACTCCCCCAGCGCGCGGGCCACGGTGAGTACCACGCCGTAGGTCAGCCCCCAGCGGATGGCGGGAACGGTGATCCGCCGGAAGGTCTGCCAGCGGGAAGCCCCCAGGGTCGCCGCCGCCTGTTCCTGATCGTCGCCGATCTCGTGCAGCACCGGTTCCACCTCGCGCACCACGAACGGCATGGTGACGAAAATGGTCGCCAGCACCATGCCCGGCAGCGCGAAGATCACCCGGAAGCCCCAGTCGGTGACCACACCGAACCAGCCGTCGACACCCCACAGCATGATCAGTGCGACACCCACCACCACCGGCGAGACCGCGAACGGCAGGTCCACGATGCCCTGTAGCAATCGGCGACCGGGAAAATCGCCGCGTACCAGTGCCAGGGCGATCACCACGCCGAGGATCACGTTCACCGGCACCACGATCAGCAGGATGATCATGGAGAGATTGAAGGCCGAGATGGCGGCAGGCGTACTGATCTGATCGATGAACGCCCCGATCCCCTGGCCGAACGCCCGGTACAGGATGATTCCGAGCGGCAGCACCAGCAGGACGAACAGATAGGCGAGGGCCAGCACGCGCAGGGTGATCCGTCCGGGAGCGGACAGTTTCATCGGGCCTCACGTTCCTTGCGCGCCGTCCGCTCGGCGAACACCCGCAACACCAGCAGCGCGACGAACGCGATCACCAGCAGCGCCACCGAGACCGCCGCCGCGTTCACCGGGCGGTCGATCTCGATCTGCTGCTGGATGTACTGGGAGGCCACCTGCGTCTCCCGTGGGATATTGCCGCCGATCAGCACCACCGAACCGAATTCACCGATGGCCCGCGCGAAGGCCAGGCCACCGCCGCTGATGATGGCCGGCGCCAGGGTCGGCAGCACCACCCGGCGGAAGGTTGTCCAGTTGTCGGCGCCCAGCGAGAGCGCCGCCTGCTCGACCTCGCGATCGGCCTCGATGAGCACCGGCTGCACCGAGCGCACCACGAACGGCAGGGTCACGAAGGCCAGTGCCACCACCAGGCCCGGCCGAGTGGCGTTGAGATGCATATCGACCGGACTCTGCGGGCCGTACAGGGCGAGCAGCACAATGCTGGCGACAATCGTGGGCAGCGCGAACGGCAGGTCGATCAGCGCGTTCACCAGGCCCTTGCCGGGGAAATCGTCCCGGACCAGGACCCAGGCGATCATCGTGCCCATCACGACGTTCAGCAGCGCCACCGCCACCGATACCAGCACCGTCACCCGCAGCGACGCCAGCGCCGCCGGGTCGGTGATCGCGCCCCGGAACCCGGACCAGCCGTCGTCGAACGCGCTGAAGGTCAGCGCCGCCAACGGCAACAGCACGATCACACTGAGCCACAGCATCGCGGTGGCGATACCGAGCGGACCCACCGAACCGGTGAACCGCATCCACGACCCGAGCGGCCGGCGAGTGGGGACGTCCGGGCCGGCGGGCGCGGGCTCGGTGGCGGTGCTGGGTTCGGTCACGAGTATCGAGTATCGCGTGTGGGCCGGGTCACCCGGCTACTCGGTCGCGTTGTCGTAGGCGATGGCGATGGTTCCGGTCTCCGGCGCGAACAGTTGCGCTTCCACCGTTTCCCAGCCACCGAGGTCGGCGACGGTGTACAGGGTGGGCGGCTGCGGGAAGACATCGGTGTACTCGGCGGCCACCCCCGGATCGACCGGACGGAATCCCGCATCGGCCCAGGCGCGCTGTGCTTCGGTCGTATAGAGGAAATCACGGAAGGCGATCGCCTTCTCCGGATGCGGGGCATGTTCGAGCACCGCGACCGGGTTCTCGATCTTGAAAGTGGACTCCGGGACGATGTGCTCGACCGGGTCGCCGTGCCGTTCGGCGAAGATCGCCTCGTTCTCGTAGCTGATGAGCACATCGCCGGTGCCCTGCAGGAAGGCCTCGGTGGCCTCCCGTCCCGATTTCGGCTGGACGCGCACACGGGTCAGCATCCGGTTCAGGTAGTCCACCCCCGCCTGCGGGTTCTGCCCGCCCGCGCTGGCCGCGGCGTAGGGGGCGAGCAGGTTCCATTTCGCGGAACCGGAACTGAACGGGTTCGGGGTCACCACCTCGACATCGGGGCGCAGGAGATCACCCCAGGTCCGGATGTTCTTCGGGTTCCCGGACCGCACCACCAGCGCCACCACCGAGCCGAACGGCACCCCGCGGGTGGCGTCGGCGTTCCAGTCGGGATCCACCAGTCCGGCGTCGACCAAGCGGGTGATATCGGGCTCGAGGGAGAAACTCACCACATCGGCGGGTGCGCCGCGCGCGATCTTGCGGGACTGGTCCCCCGACGCGCCGTAGGACTGACGTACCTCCACGCCCTCGCCCACCTCGGTCTCGTTGAACTTCGGGATCACCTCGTCGTAGCCGGACTTGGGAATGGCGTAGGCGTACAGATCGACGGTTCCGCCGTTGCCGTCGGCTCCGCCGCCGCCCACCTCGTCGCTGGATCCGCCGGCACACCCGGCCAGCAGCATCGGCACCGCGATCAGCACCGCCAGCAGGCGAGGTACCGGCCGGGCGATACGCGCGCCGGCCCGCTCACCGAACCCGCGCCCGCCCGGAACGGACCGGGCACCGGCGCGCACGACAGCCCGCGTCACCGGGTGAACAGCCAGGCGACGATCACCAGCACCAGCAGTGCCAGTAGTGCGATCTGCACCCGTGAGCGCGGCATCAGCACACCTCGTTTCCGGCCTCGCGGTCACCGTCGGCGTCGTCACGGCCCAGCGCGACGCCCGCCACATGCAGGAGCCGGTCGATCAGGTAGGCGATCGCGAAACTGATCGGCACCATACCCACCAGCACCACGAGGAACTGAGGTATGAACGGCAGACCCGCCACCCACATCTCGAACCCGTCCCACCAGTCGGCAATACGCTCCACGGCGACCAGCGTAGAACACCGCACGGTGGTCACCCCGACCCGCGCCTTGACCTCAACCCGGCTCGAGCTTGCAGGCTGGGGTCATGACACAGGCACCAGAGGTATGGAACTCCGCTTACGACAACGACACCGCGCCGTGGATCATCGGCGAACCCCAGCCGGCGATCGTCGAACTGGAACGGGCCGGCCGGATCCGCGGCCGCGTCCTGGACCCCGGCGCGGGCGCCGGTGAGCACACCATCGCACTCACCGCCCTCGGCTACGACGTGCTCGGCGTGGATCTCTCCCCGAGCGCGGTCGCCTACGCCCGCCGCAACGCCGCGGCCAAGGAGGTGCCGTCCGCACGGTTCGGCGTGGCCGATATGGTCGCTCTCGCCCACTCCGGCGACAACCCGCTCGGCACCTTCGACACGATCGTCGACAGTGCGCTGTTCCATGTGTTCGTCGCCGACGCCGACGCCCGGGCCGACTACGTCCGGACACTGCACCGGCTGTGCCTACCGGGCGGGTACGTGCACATTCTGGCGCTCTCGGACACCGAGGCCGGGTTCGGTCCGCGGATCGGCGCGGCGATGATCCGCGACTCCTTCACCGGCCCCGGCTGGGAGATCGAGGGCCTGCGGCCCGACCGCTACTACGGCCGGATCACCGAGACCGTCGCCGACCGGGCCGGGGACCTCACGCCAGACGCCGCGGGCAAGGTGGAACTCGCCGCCTGGCTGGCCCGGATCCGACACCTCGGCTGAACCGTGGTGGACGGCTCGGGGCCACGCGACACATGATGGGGTATGCCGAGTCCCGAGCACGCGCCGTCCGACGGGAAACCGGGCACCTTCCCGGCTCTTCCGCCGGAGGCCAAGCTGCCGCAGAGCAACTTCCCGGTCATCGACGACTATGCCTTCCTGTCCGACTGCGAAACCACCTGTCTGATCGCCAGCAACGGTTCGGTCGAGTGGATGTGTGTCCCCCGACCGGATTCACCGAGTGTCTTCGGCGCCATCCTGGATCGCAGTGCCGGCCATTTCCGGCTGGGCCCCTACGGCCGCACCGTACCCGCCGCCCGCCGCTATCTACCCGGGGGAATGATCCTGGAGACCACCTGGCAGACCGCGACGGGGTGGCTGATCGTCCGGGACGCGCTGGTGCTGGGTCCGTGGCACAACACCGAACAACGCAGCCGCACCCGTCGCCGCACGCCGACCGATTGGGACGCCGCTCATATGCTGCTGCGCACGGTCAAATGCGTCAGCGGCACGGTCGAACTCGAACTCAGCTGTGAACCGTCGTTCGACTACCACCGGGCCCCGGCCACCTGGGAGTACACGGGCAAGGTGTACGAGGAGGCGTCCGCGGTCTGTGCCGCCGACCCCACGGCCGGGCCCACCCTGGTACTCACCACCGATCTGCGCCTGGGCCTGGAAGGCCGCGAGGCCCGGGCTCGCACCCGGATGACCGAGGGCGACTGTGCCTATGTCGCACTGACCTGGTCGGAACTGCCGGCGCCGCAGACCTTCGCCGAGGCCGCCGAGAATATGTGGACCACCATCGATTGCTGGCGGCAGTGGGTCACCCTCGGCGATTTCCCCGATCATCCCTGGCGGCGCTATCTGCAGCGCAGCGCCCTCACCCTGAAGGGTCTCACCTACGCCCCCACCGGCGCCCTGATGGCCGCCGCCACCACCTCGCTGCCCGAGTCACCCGGCGGGGAGCGCAACTGGGACTACCGCTACTCCTGGGTGCGTGATGCCAGTTTCGCCCTGTGGGGTCTGTACACCCTGGGCCTCGATCGCGAGGCCGACGATTTCTTCGCGTTCCTGCACGACGCCACCACCGGACCGGACGGCCAGGCGGTACCCCTGCAGGTGTTGTACGGAATCGGCGGCGAGCGCGATCTCACCGAGCGCACCCTCGATCACCTGTCCGGGTACGGCAACGCCCGGCCGGTCCGGATCGGCAACGGCGCCTACAACCAGGAGCAGCACGATATCTGGGGCACCATGCTCGACGCGGTCTACCTGCACGTGAAATCCCGTCAGCACGTCCCGGAAACACTGTGGCCCATGCTGGAACGCCAGGTCGGCGCCGCCATCGACCACTGGCGCGAACCCGACCGCAGCCTCTGGGAGGTCCGCGGCGAACCCCAGCACTTCACCTCCTCGAAGGTGATGTGCTGGGTGGCGCTGGACCGCGGGGCTCGAATCGCCGAACTGCACGGTCAGTCACATATCGCCCAGGAATGGCATCGGATCGCCGAGGAGATCCGGACCGATGTGCTGGCCCACGGAGTGGACGACCGCGGTCGCTTCACCCAGGTGTACGGCGGCAGCACCCTCGACGCCTCCCTGCTGCTGGTGGTACTCACCCGGTTCCTGCCCCCGGACGATCGGCGGGTCCGCGCGACCGTGCTCGGTATCGCCGAGGAGCTCACGGAGAACGGCCTGGTATTGCGCTACCGCAACGAGACCACCGACGACGGGCAGGTCAGCCCGGAGGGCAGCTTCACCATCTGCTCGTTCTGGCTGGTGTCGGCGCTGGTGGAGATCGGCGAGATCGGGCGCGCCCGCCGACTGTGCGAACGGCTGCTCACCCATGCCAGCCCGCTCAAGCTCTACGCCGAGGAGATCGACCCGGCCACCGGCCGGCATCTGGGCAACTACCCGCAGGCGTTCACCCACCTCGCACTGATCAACGCGGTCACCCACCTGATCCGGGCCGAGGGCTCCCAGGAGACCGGAACGTTCCGGCCGGCCCACAACAAGACCGGCGGCACCCCGTGGCGCAGCCGGCCTCGGCGCTGAGCGGGGCCGGTCAGGCGGCGACGAAGCTGTCGGCCTGCTGGCGCAGGTCGCGCAATTTACCCATCTCGCTGTCCAGGCGGGCGAGCCGTTCCGCACCCCGATCGCCGTACTGGGCGCCCGCTTCCTCGGCGACCCGCAGTGCCTCGTCCGCGGTGCGCAACGCATCGGTGGCGATATCGGTGAAATGATCGCGCAGCACCCGCTGCACCTCGCGCAGGCGGGTCCGGGATTCCTTGCCGACCTGGAACACCACATCGTCCATCAGCCGCGCCAGCGCCACCTTGGCCTCGGCTTGGCGCCGCTGCCGACGGGTGCGCCGGTCCTCCCACAGGGCATGCAGACCGAGCAGGATGCCGGCACCGGCCGAATACCAGTTCACCAGGGACATGCCGAGCAGGCTGGTAGCCAGGCCGACCATCAGAATACCGCCGTAGGAACCGCGCAGCGCGGACAGGAACTGCTCGGTGACACCGGCTTTCGCGCTCTGCAGCGGCTCCAGCGGCGCGACGTTCTCCAGCAGTTCGGCGGGGTACTGCGGACGGATATCGGGCAGCTCGGGACGGCGGTGGTCGGCGGGGAACCGTGCGGCCACCTGTTCGCCCAGTTCCTCGGCGCGATAGTTGGCCGTCTCGAAATTCTCCGCGATCGCCTCGGCGATCCTGGCCTCGAGGTCGGTGCCGAAGCGCGCCCAGCGAGCCGCCGGGTCGCTACGTGAGATCTCGGCCTCGGCGTCGCGCACCAGGATCCGAAGCCGGTGCCGAAGATCGTGTTCGATATCGGCCATGAGTTCGGTGCTGCCGTCGGCGAGCGTGATCTGCCAGGTCGCCGTGCGCTGGCGCAGCTGATCGGCCTGGTCCCGGGCGGTTGCCAGCTGCTGGGTGACATGTGCCCGGCGGCGCGGATCGCGCAGCGCGTCGGCCTCGGTGCGCAGCGTGACACCGAGATGGTCGCCGACCAGCCGGATATCGCGCACCGCGGACTGCACGGCCGCCGCGTCGGCGTGCGCGACCACGTAGTCGCGCAGATGTTCGACCAGTTGCGGCAGACCCGATTCGATCGCCCGCTGCTGATCCCCCGACTGCTGCGCCTCCTGGTGAATGGCGGCCGAGACCGGCGCCACCGCGAAACCCAGTCCGGCGGCGTCGAGCAGTTCGCGGTTGCGTTCCTGCACATGGGTCCAGTGCGGGTTCCGGTCGATCTTGTTGAGCACGCAGATCACCGTGGGGCACACCTGCCCGATCCGGCGCAGATGCGCGATCTGGTCCCGGCTGTACTCGTTGTCGGCGTCGCTCACATAGAGCACAGCGTCGGCGGCGGCGATCATCGACCAGGTACTGCGGTCCTGCACGGACGCGCCGGGCGCGTCCATCAACACGATCCCCTCGGCCAGTAGGGGGCTGGGCTGGGTGAAATCGGCCCGGATCACCCCCTTGGCCATGAGCGCCGGAGCCGGATTCAGCGGATCGACGGGCTGGCGACGGATCCGCCCACCGCCCTCCCTGCGGATGAGGGTGGCGGAGGCTTCCGGGCCGTACTCCACGATCGCGGGCACGCTGATCGCGCTGTCGGTAGCGCTGATCGGTGCCCCCGCCATCGTGTTGACCAGGGTGCTCATCCCGCTCTTCGGCGGACCGACCACGACCAGCCGCACTCTCGTATCGGCCACCCGGGCGCGCACCATCCCGAGCCGGCCCCGCAAGTCGTTACGGCTCGCGGTGCGTGAAACGTCCCGCAGCTCATCGATGATCTGGATGAGGGGGGCCATCACCTCCGGGTTCTTCACCGTGGCGGCCCGCGGCCCGGCTACGGCAGACAAGCCCTGCTCCTCACTCTCGGTCACAACATCCCGTCATCGACCGCGCTCGGTCGAATCACCCCCCGTACGACCGGACAGCACCCCCGCCGGTCGTGAACCGTCACATGAATACCCAGTGGCCGTGATCGGCAACCGGGTCCTCGGTCACCGCCACTGTATGTGGCAGTAATCCGCCGGACAGATCACCGGTCAGGCCACCGCCCGCGATACCGAACACGGTGTGCTCGATATGCGGTGTGACGGCCACCGCGTGCACATCGTACGGAACCGGCGAACCGTGGTCGGCGATCGGCTGCACTTGGGGCGCTACCGGGAGCGGTGTCGGCAGTGGGTGCGGTGTCACCGGCGCCGGGGCGTCCGGGAGCACCGGCTGCTGGGTCGGCACGCTCACGGTGGGTACCGGGGCCGACGGCTGATCCGCGGTGGGCACCTGCTGAGTGGGCTGGGTGGGGATGTCCACCGTGGACGGGGGCCCGTCCGGGGTCGAGTCGCCCGCGTCCGGGCCGTTCGGGCTGGCGCCACCGATCGGGTCTGTGGTGGTACCACCGGTAACGGTCTCGCCGGTGGAGGCACCGGGGTTCGTGGTCGTGGCACCGGTCGACTCGCCGGTGCTGCCGGTCGACCCGTCCTCGGAGGTAGTGGTTTCCGGCGACGGGGTGCCGGTGGACGGACTCCCGGTGCCGGTGGTGGTTTCCGGCGAGGTGGTCGACCCGTCCGCAGACGTGCTGGTGGTCCCGCCGATCGACGGTGTGGTGCTGCCGTCCACCGTGGTGCTGCCGTCCGGCGACGTGGTCGTACTGCCGTCGGGGCCGGTGGTCGTGGGGCCGGTGGTGGACGTGGCGTCGCCGGTGGTCGGCGGCGCGGTGGTCGTCGGCACGATCGGGGTCGAGGAATCGGGCAGGGTCGGCTCGGCCGGCGACTGCCGGTCCGGCGCCGGCGCCTGCGGCGGCCGGTGGAACAGATCCGGGAGCTGCGCGGCGGGCGCGGTGAGCGGGGACGGCCCCGCCGGCGCATGAAGGACATTGGCCATCGGGGTGGTCGCCGCATCGGGCTGGACCGTGGTCTGCAGCGGAGTCGCCGCAACCGGCTGCACCGCCGGCGCCATGGCGGCCGGCGCGACAACCGGCGGCGGGACGGGCGCGGGAGCCATGGGGGCCGGCGCGACCGGGGCCGCGGCCATCGGCGCGGGGGCGACCGGGGCCGGAGCGACCGGCCCGGGGGCGACGGGACCCGGGGCCATCGCGGCGGCCGGAATCGGCCCGGGTGCCGCTACGCCGGGCGCCATCGCTGCCCCGGCACCGTTCGACGCCGCGGCGCCCGAGGCCGCACCGGTGCCGGATGCGACACCGGGAACAGCGGCGTCCGCCGCCATACCGGGCTCGGCCCCGCGGGCCTCCGGACCCGTGTCGCTCCGCGCGGCGGCGTCCAGCGGATCGCGCCTGGCCGACTGCAGTGCATCGGATGCGGCGGCGCCCGACTGCGCCCAGTCCAGGTACTGATCCAGCCGGTCGTCGAGCAGGCTGCCGTCACCGACGGTGATATCGAGATCCCAGTCGCTGGCGACCCAGAAACCGTCGGCTCCCGCCGAGACGTCCAGTCCCATATGCGAATCGATGGCCGCCGCATGGCCGAACCCGTCCGCGAAGACCATCCCGCCGTCGACGCCGTAGTCGATGACCAGCTCACCGGTCGGACCCCCCGCCGCGTCTCCGTACCAGCCCGACGCCGGATCACCGGCCGGGCGCGCAAGGAGATCGGCGAGGTCGAAACCCCAGTCGCCGTCGTCGGCGCTGCGCGCTACCGACTGTGCCGGGGAATCGGGGCTCAGGTCGAACCGGGGCAGGTCGAAGATATCGGTCTGGAAGGCATCGCCCGGTGTGGGCAGTTCGAATTCGCCTGGTGTACCGAGACCTTCGTTACCGGGCAGCTGAAATCCCTGCCCCCATCCGGGGATACCGTCGAAACCCGGGATGTTGTTCGGTGGCAGGCCCGGATCCGGCGGCCCGAACTCGGGCATACCCGGGATCTTGGATTCGGGTACTCCGGTACCCGGCATGAACTCGGCACCGGGCACGCCGCCTTCCGGCGAGCCGGGCACCAGCGCCAATCCCGGTATGTCCTCGGTGTGGACACCCGGGTAGTAGTCGTCGAGATCGAAATCACCGGGCCGGCCGACCTGGATATCGAATGTCGGGCCGTGCGGGAGCGGCATGGTCGTGCTCGCGTCGCCGACAGAACCCGGTACCTCGGGCTGCACCGGATCCGGGTCCGGGAAGGTGATCACCGGACTGGGGACATCGGGATCGGGATCGGCGCTGTAGGCCCAGCCGGCGTTACGGCTGTCCAGTTCACTGGGCGGCGCCGGAACCCCGCCGCCGTTGTTCGCGATCAGCGCGCCGCCGGTCACATAGGCGCCGCCGCGGGCGACTCGCGACGTGGCGCTGGCTATGCGATAGGCGGTGTCACCACCGCGTTCGGTGACCTCTTCGTCGCCGTCGAACGGCAGATCACGCGCCATTCCAAACTCCACTCTCACGTTCAACAGCAACCATGCCGGGGCCGCCCCGGCGCGGATCGGCTCTCAGCCTATTGTCGACATCTGCGGCTGTCACATTTTCGTTATCAGCCGATTCCGTAGACCGGGTGAGAGGTGCGGGGCAGATCCGGCTATCGCACAGCGATATTGCCGCGAGCGGGCGCGGTGAACCGCTACTTCTTGTCCTTCGGCTTATCGGACTGCGCGTCCGAAGACAGCGCCGCGACGAAGGCTTCCTGCGGGACGTCGACCCGGCCGATGGTCTTCATCCGCTTCTTGCCCTCTTTCTGCTTCTCCAGCAGTTTGCGCTTACGGCTGATGTCACCGCCGTAGCATTTGGCCAGCACATCCTTGCGGATGGCGCAGATGTTCTCGCGCGCGATGATCTTGGATCCGATGGCCGCCTGGATCGGCACCTCGAACTGCTGGCGCGGGATCAGTTCGCGCAGTTTGGTGGTCATCTTGTGCCCGTAGGCCTGGGCGGCGTCGCGGTGCACGATGGCACTGAACGCGTCGACCGCCTCGCCCTGCAGCAGAATATCCACCTTGACCAGCTGCGATTGCTGTTCCCCGGACTCCTCGTAGTCGAGTGAGGCGTAACCGCGGGTCCGCGATTTCAACGAATCGAAGAAATCGAAGATGATCTCGGCCAGTGGCAGGGTGTAGCGCAGTTCGACGCGGGTCTCCGACAGGTAGTCCATCCCGCCGAGGTCGCCGCGCCGCGACTGGCACAACTCCATGATGGCGCCGATGAATTCGCTCGGCGAGATGATGGTGACCTTGACGACCGGCTCGAAGACGTCGCGCACCTTGCCTTCCGGCCAGTACGACGGATTCGTCACGGTATGTTCCGTACCGTCTTCCATCACCACCCGGTAGACCACGTTCGGCGCGGTGGAGATCAGGTCGAGACCGAATTCGCGTTGCAGCCGCTCGCGGGTGATCTCCATATGCAGCAGACCCAGGAATCCGCAGCGGAATCCGAACCCGAGCGCCACCGAGGTCTCCGGATCGTAGGTGAGAGCGGCATCGTTGAGCTGGAGTTTGTCCAGCGCGTCACGCAGATCCGGATAGTCCGACCCATCCACCGGATACAGCCCCGAGTAGACCATCGGACGCGGTTCGCGGTAGCCGGTGAGCGGTTCGATCGCGCCGTTGCGGGCGGCGGTCACGGTATCGCCGACCTTCGACTGCCGGACATCCTTCACACCGGTGATCAGGTAACCGACCTCCCCGACCCCCAGACCCTGGGTGGGCTTGGGCTCCGGAGAAACGATGCCGATCTCGAGCAACTCGTGCGTCGCGCCGGTGGACATCATCTTGATCTTCTCGCGCGGGGTCAGCTTGCCGTCCACCACCCGGACGTAGGTGACCACGCCACGGTAGGTGTCGTAGACCGAGTCGAAGATCATCGCCCGCGCGGGAGCGTCCGCGTCCCCGACCGGCGCCGGAACCCGCTCGATCACCCGATCCAGCAGTTCGGTCACGCCCACCCCGGTCTTCCCGGAGACGCGCAGCACATCCTCGGGCTCACAGCCGACGATATGGGCGAGTTCGGCCGCGTAACGCTCCGGATCGGCGGCCGGCAGGTCGATCTTGTTCAGGACCGGGATGATCTCCAGGTCCTTGTCCAGCGCCAGGTACAGATTCGCCAGGGTCTGTGCCTCGATCCCCTGTGCGGCATCGACCAGCAGGATCGCGCCCTCGCAGGCCTCCAGCGCGCGCGACACCTCGTAGGTGAAGTCCACGTGGCCCGGCGTATCAATCAGGTGCAGGACGAAATCCTCGCCCTCGTGTTCCCCGGACCGCGGTGTCCACGGCAGCCGCACGTTCTGGGCCTTGATGGTGATACCGCGTTCCCGCTCGATATCCATCCGGTCCAGGTACTGCGCACGCATCTGCCGGTCCTCCACGACACCGGTGAGCTGCAGCATCCGGTCGGCCAGCGTCGACTTGCCGTGATCGATATGCGCGATGATGCAGAAGTTCCGGATCCGCGACGGATCGGTGAACGTCGTATCGGCGAAGCTGGCGGGCACTCCACTCCTCATGGGGTATCGGGCGTACTGGCGACCATCGTCCCATGCTGGACCCCGCCCGCCGCCGCCCAGGTCCCGCCGCGGCCCACCGGAGGCGATATCCCCGGTGGCGCCGTGACGTTATCCTCCTGAGATGGCCCGAAGTTGGAACAGTCTCGGCAAGCAACTCACCGCGATCGCGAAACAACAGGGTCCGAAGATCGTCAAGCGGCAGGCGCCGCGACTGGTCGGGGCCCTGCTCGACCGCCGGGGTGTCCGCAACGGCTCGGGCCGCCGGCCCGCCACGCCCGGCGGTGTCCCGGTCCGGCCCGCCGCCTCCACCCCGGTGCCGACCGCCCACCGCGCGCGGCGCGTGGTGTATGCCCCCCGGCTGGACGGTCGCGCCGACCCCGGCGAGATCGTCTGGACCTGGGTCCCCTTCGAAGAGGACCCGAGCAACGGCAAGGACCGTCCGGTGCTGGTGGTCGGCCGCGACGGGCATACGCTGCTCGGGCTCATGCTCAGTTCCAACCCGGTGCGCGGCGACGATCCGGATTGGATCGGCATCGGCGCGGGCACCTGGGACCACCAGGGCCGGGACAGCTGGGTCCGGCTGGACCGGGTGCTCGATGTCCCCGAGGACGGTATCCGCCGCGAGGGCGCCATCCTGCCGCGCAAACTGTTCGATCTGATCGCCCACCGGCTCGTGCGCGAATATCGCTGGAGCTGAGGGGCGCGGGGTCAGACCTCCAGGTCCCGGGAGCGGCCGAAGAGCAGCCCGTACACCAGCGCGCCCAGCACCCCGCCGATCAGCGGGAACACGATGAAGGCCCACAGCTGGGCCGGCGCGCCGTCCTGGAACGGGGCGACCGCCAGACTGCGCGCCGGGTTGACCGAGGTGTTGTCGACCGGGATCGAGATCAGGTGGATGACCGCCAGGGTGAAACCGATGGCCAGACCCGCCTGCGGGATCTCGGAGATCCGGTCGGTCGAGGCGAGCACCACGAAGACCAGCAGCGCGGTGAGCATCACCTCCACGATGATCATGGCGGCCAGGCCGTACCCGTCCTGGATCACCACCTCCCCCGCCGGGCCGGTGACCGCCGACGGGCTGTGCGAACCCCAGCCGTTGGCGCCCAGGCCGTCGGCCGCGCGATCGTAAGAGGGCAGGTTCTTCGCGATCGCGAACAGCACCAGTCCCGCCACCAGACCGCCCACCACCTGCGCCACGACATAACCCACCGCACTGACCGGCGACAACCGGCCCATCAGGAACTGCCCCACGGTGACGGCCGGGTTGACATGGCAGCCGGATACCGGCCCGATGGCGTAGACCAGAAGCAACAGGGACAAACCGAAGGCCAGTGCCACGCCGAGCGGGCCCACCTTCTCTCCCGCCAGTACCGCGGTTCCCACACCACCCATCACCAGGACAAACGTCCCGAACGCCTCGGCGACCCATTTCTTGGTATCGGACGGAACCGCCGGTTCGACGCCTTCGAGGATCGCTTCCTTTTCCTGCGCAGTGGGAGACATAGTGGTCCGCCTTCCGAGAGGATCGCCGCCCCGCCTGGTGCCGGGGAGCACACCGGGAAACACCTGAGTCCTGCTGGGAAAACTGCTGTGCCGATCGCGGGGGACGTTACGCGCGGCGTTCGACCGGCACAACGACATCGCCGTGCCGCGATGTGACGATCCGCCCACGATTTCGTCGCGCCGCCACGTGCTGGTAACCTGGCCAATCGGCGTTGCCTACCCCGTGCCCGGCTGTTCCCTTCGATGGACGAGCACCAGGGCGGGGGTGCACAGAGACTTTCCGACCGAACCAGACAGGAACCAGAGGATACCGGCGTGGCCAATATCAAGTCCCAGATCAAGCGGATCCGCACCAACGAGGCGGCGCGGCAGCGCAACCAGTCGGTGAAGTCCGAACTGCGCACCTACATCCGCGCCTTCCGGTCCGCCGCCGCGTCCGGCGACAAGGAAGCCGCCGCCGAGCGCCTCCGTTTCGTGAGCCGCAAGCTCGACAAGGCCGCCTCCAAGGGCGTTATCCACGCCAACCAGGCCGCCAACAAGAAGTCGGCGATGGCCACCGCGCTGAACAAGCTCTGATCGACTGATCTCTTTCGACGACCGGCCGCCGCGGCATTGAGGACCACGGCGGCTTTTGGTGTTCCCGGACCCCGGTCAGCACCGCTTTTCCGGCCGTACCAGGATGGCGCCGGTCCGGTTGTTCCCTTCCTGCCGTAGCATGCGGCGCATGGTTACGGTGTATGCGAACCAATCGGTAGTCCAGGCCGAGGACCTGCCCGGTGTGATCCGGGCCGCCGAAGTCCTCGGTATCGGCGTCAAGATCGAAAACGTGCTGGTCCCGGCCGATGACGACGGCGGTCCGGTGGTGGTCTGGATGGTCACCCGAGACGAGGAGACCCCCGTCTACGAGGAGTGGGACGGCCGCTACGACGAAGCGGCCGAGGAAGCACTGGGCCTCAGCGCGGTCGAATAGCGATCATCTCCCGCCGGTCCCTCGCCGGCTCGTCAGCTGCGCCCGTATAGGGCGAGCAGCTTCAGTACGGCGTCCTCGAGCGCGAACCCGGAATCGGCGGCGCCGCCTTTGACATCAGCGTTCAGCGTCGCCACGACCTGCAGCGCCGACCCGATCGTGGCCGGGGTCCAGCCGCGGGCCTGTGACTGGGCCTTCTTCACCTTCCACGGCGGCATACCCAGCGGACCCGCCAGCTTGAACGGATCCCCGCGCCCCGCGGAGCCCACCTTCGCGATGGTATGCACGGAATCGGCCAATGCGTCGGCCAGCACCACATGGGGCACCCCGCGGTCCTGCGCCCAGCGCAGCGCCTCCACCGCGCCTGCCCGGTTCCCGGCCACGGTCAAGTCCGCGACCTCGAAGCCGGACACCTCGGCCTTGCCGGAATAGTACCGGCGGACCGCCGCGACATCGAGCTTTCCCCCGGTATCGGCGACCAGCTGCGAGCACGCCGCCGCCAGTTCACGCAACTCCGACCCCACCGCGTCGAGTACGGCCTGCACCACATCCGCCGACACCCGGGCCCCGGCCCCCCGGAATTCGGCCCGGACGAATTCGGACCGCTCCGAGGCCTTGGTGAGCTTCGCGCATTCGTGCACCACCGCCCCGGCCTTCCGCAATTCGGGCACCATGGCCTTGGTGCGCCCCCCACCGGAGTGCACCACCATCAGCACCACCCCCTCGGGTGGCGCCGCGGCGGCTTCGGAGATCACCGCGACGGCGTCCTTACCGGCCTGATCCGCCGCCTCCAGGATGATCACCCGGTCCTCGGCGAACAGCGAGGGACTCAGCAGTTCCGCCAGCTCCGCGCTGCTCGCATCACCGGCCCGCAACCGGTCCACCGGGACCGCGTCCGGGTCCGGCGCGACCGCCCGCACCTGCCCGGTCACCCCGGCAACGGCACGCTGGATCAGCAGTTCCTCATCGCCCAGCACCAGATGCAGGGCCGCAGGTCGCTCGCTCACGGCTCCGATCGTACGGCCGCCCGCCGACCACCCGTCGCAGCCCGGGCGGTGCAGACGACGCTGGTGGCCGTGGCGGTGACCACCGCGCGGTCCACGGCGAGTTCCGCCTGCCGGGTGGCGACACGCCGCTGCCGTTCGAGTTGCCCGAGCAAGGTGGCCGGCCGAGACCCCACGCCCTGGATCCGGCCGGCCCCGGGTCCGCGGGAAAGGTCCGCCCGGCCCAGGGAATGGCGGATCAGCCGAACCCGAAGACCAATAGCAGGTACGCGGCGAGAACTCCGAGGGAAACGGCCGACAGCACCCGCCGGACCCGGGCCGACCGCAGGGCCGCGATTCCGCCGATGACCACCACGGCGGCGAGCACGCCGCCCGGTGTACCGCCGGGGACCGTGGCGACCGCGCCCGGTACGGCGGCCGCCTCGGTCGCCACGGTGAGCAGCCACCACATCGGCGGCCCGATCGGGAAGAGGACGAGGTGTGCGAGAGGGTCCCAGCAGGTGGCCGCCGCGGCCGCCAGGGCTCCGCCGATCGTGATCGGGCCGATCACCGGGGCCACGAGAATATTGGCGACCACGGCCACCAGGCTGAGCTGCCCCGATATCGCGATGGTGAGCGGTGTGGTGACCACGAAGGCCGCGGCCGCCACCGCGACCAGTTCGGCGGGCAATCGCCACCAGCCCCGGGCCCGCAGATGATCGGCCCAGCTGGGAGCAAGCAGAAGCAGCGCACCGGTCGCGAGGACCGAGAGCGCGAAGCCGGCTTGAACGGCGAGCGCGGGCCGCAACGCCAGCAGGGCGATCACCGCGGCGCAGAGGGCGGGCAGGGCTTGTTTGCGGCGACCGGTCAGCAAGGCCAGTAGCGTCACCGACCCCATGGCAGCGGCCCGCAGCACGCTGGGGTCGGGCCGGGCGATGATCACGAACGACACCAGCGCCACCGCGGCACAGAGCAGCGACAGCCGCGGGCCGAGGGTGAGCAGGCGGGTGGCGGCGAGCACCGCGGTGAGCAGGATCGAGAAGTTCGCCCCGCTGACAACCGTCAGGTGCTGCAGGCCCGCGGCGACGAAGTCGTCGTGCACCCGGTCGCTGAGCGCCGAGGTGTCTCCGGCGACGAGCGCGGGCAGCAGTCCGGCCGGATCCGGCGCGAGTGCCCGGCCGGCTGCCGCGACCAGATCCGAACGCACCGAATCGGCGGCCGCCTGCCACCACGGCAGCGGGCCCGCGGTGTCCGGTTCGTCCACCGGCCGCAGGGTGACCACCGTCAGATCGTGGCTGCGCGGGGGCGCGGGCCGGGCCCGGAATTCGATCGGCTGCCCCGGCAGCAGTTCCGCCCAGGCCGGCCCCGCGGCCAGCACGACCACCGCGCCACCGCCGCGTACCACTTGGTCGCGATAGCGAAACTCTCGGAGTTCACCGCGCACCACCCAGAGCCGACCGCGCCCGGACCCACTGCTGCGCACCGGTTTCGGGTCGTCCGCCGGCACCATCACCACTTCGACCGTCGCCGCGGCCGGCACCGAGCGCAGCGGATGGGCACCGACCTGATGCTCCCGCCACGCGCCGGCACAGGCGAACACCGAACCGATCAACGCGGCACCCAGCACCGCCGTCGCCACGACACGGCGGCGTTCGCTGCGATGGGCGATCCCGGTCCACAGCAGTGCCCAGGACACCAGGGCGAGCACGGCCAACGCGAGCGCGACGACCACCCCGGTGACCCAGCCGGCGCCGATCGCCAGGACGGTGACGAGCCAGCAGGTCAGTGCGGCCGGTAGCAGCCGCGCGTCCAGCACCGTCTCCGGGCCTGTCGCATCACCTTTCGTTCTCGCTGCTCGTCGCCGGAATTCGGTGCCCGGGCTCGCGCTCACCGGCACACCTGTCCCAATATCCGCACGATCTGCCGGCGCAGCCGCCGGCTTCGCCCGCGAGTGACAGGACGGCCGGTGAAGTCATCGATGAGGGCGGCCCCTGCCGTGCGGATCGCATACGTTCCCCGCGTGCGGCTCCACCGCCTCGACCGGGTTCCGAACTCCGGGCCGCCAGGTCGGTACCGCGGGTGCGGTGCGCGACCGTCGGGTCGGCACCCGGTTCGCCGACCACGGACCGCTTGCGCGTAGCGCCGGCTTCGCGCCGGGAGCGCGCCGCAACCCGGACCGAGACCCGGCCCCGGTTCCGCGCCGCTTACCCGCCTGGGCAGCGCCTTCATACCGTCACCAGTTCGCGCAGTCGCGCCAGCCGGGCCGGACCGATACCGTCCACCTCGGCCAGCTGCTCCACATCGGTGAAGCGCCCGTTGGTTCGGCGCCAGGCGATGATCGCCTTCGCGGTCACCGGCCCGACTCCGGGCAGCGCATCGAGCTCGGCTTCCGTGGCGGCGTTCAGATCCACCGGGGTACCTGCCGGTGTCCCGGTACCACTCGTACCGGTGGTGGGCGCGGACCCCGCGGAACCGCCACTGATCGTCGCGCTGCCCGGTACCCGTCCGCCGGGTTCGCCGGGGCCCACCCGGACCTGATCGCCGTCGGCCAGCCGCTGGGCCAGGTTCAGTCCCGCCAGATCCGCGCCGTCGAGCGCGCCGCCCGCCGCCGATATCGCGTCGGCGACTCTGGCGCCGGGTGGCAGCCGCACCAGGCCTGTCCGGTTCACCAGACCCACGACACTGACCACCAGTTCGGCGGGCGGCGCTCCGGTCTGCGCCGGCTCCGCCGCGCGAGGCGCCGGCCCGGCTTCCGGGGAATCCACCGGCATCGCGGCGGGTTGAATCGCGGGCAACGGGGGAACCGGTCGGGCGACCGGACGATCCCATAGCACCATCACGACCGTCAGCAGCCCGGCGAGCAGACCGATACCCGCCATGGCCGCCACCCCGCGCCGCCCGGTGTCGAGGCGTGCGCCCCGGAACCGGTCGGGGATCAGACGGTCCCGCCAGCCGGCCGGGGCGGGTTCGTCGTCCAGCCAGCGAGGGGTCCGAACGGCATCGGGCTCGGCGAACGCGGAATCCGGCCACGGACGCGCCCGGCTATCCGGGTCGTCCCGCGGTAGCTCGCCGAGGTGCCCGCCCAGTTGTCTGCGTACCCGTTCGCGCTCGTCGTGTGGTGCCATGCCCGCGACGCTAGGCCCGGCCGAACGCCGAACACCTGGGCCCGCCTGGGGTTTCGACAGGCCTGTGGACAACTCCGGCCTGTGGATGAACGGTGGCCGTGGTGGATACCGCGGCCGGTCAGCCGCACCCGCCCGGCAGTACCAGTACCCCGACCGCGCCGACGCCGAGATGGACGGCCAGCGCCGGCCCGAATTCGGCGACGAGAACCTCGGTGACCTGCGGAAGGCGTTCGCGCAGTTGATTCGTCACCGTCTCGGCGGCCTCGGCGGCGGCCAGATGCTGCACCCCCACCGCGGCGGGACCGGCCCCGGCGGCCTCCTCGGCGGCCGCGACCAGCTTCGCGAACGCCTTCGACCGGGTACGCACCTTGTCCCGCAACTCCAGCCGACCCTGCACCAGTTGCAGCACCGGTTTGCTCACCAGCTCGCTGCCGAAGAAACTCGCCGCCGTACTGAGTCTTCCCCCGCGACGCAGTTGCTCGGTGCGATTCACCACGAAGAACGTGCGGGAATCCGCCGCCGACCGTACCGCGGCCTCGGATACGGCCGCGAGCGTGCCGCCGGCGGCCGCGCACCGCGCGGCGGCCAGCACCGGGAAACCGGTCGCCAGACCCGCCCCGAGCGAATCCACCAGCAGCACCGACTCCGCGGCGTCCATATCCCGGACGGCCTGCCGGCCCGCCTCCCAGGTCGCCGAGAGCTGCCGGGACAGATGTACCGCGACCACACCGTCGCCGCGGCTGCGCCGCAGCGCCGCGGTGTAGGCGTCGCGCAGTTCACCCGGCGACGGCGCCGAGGTGGTGACATCATCGGCGGCGTAGTCGACGGCGAGTTCGTCGACGCCCTCCCGGAGTTGTCTGTCCCCCACCAGCACATGCAGGGGCACCACCGCGATACCCAGCTCGCCGATCAGTTCGGCGGGCAGGCTGGCGGACGAATCGGTGACGACCACGACCGCCACGTCTCACCCGACCTCTTGCAGCGTTTTCACCATCGCCTTGGCGACCTCGGTGTGCCCCTCCCAGCCCCAGTGGATCCCGTCGGGGTTGGCGTCGCCGGAGAAGATGTTGTCGTGGACCGCCGCCTTCAGATCCACCAGCGGGACGCCGGACCGTCGCGACCAGGCCCGTAGGGCTCGCACCGCCGGTTCGCGGCCGCTGTGCACCCGGCCGTAGGCCGCGCAGTCGTGCACCGACGGCAGCACCGCAACCACGGGCAGCTCGGGCCGGAGCTGGCCCAGCGCCGTCCGGCACTGCTCCAGATAGTCCACGCTCACCTGGGGCGGAAGCGCCACCGGACGGCCGAGTTTCGCGGCCCGGGGCTGGATCCACTGGTAGGCCGAGCGCACCGCCCGGCGCAGACTCGACGGCCGCACATAGCGGATCAGTTCCCGTAGTGCGGTGGGCAACGGTGAGGGCAGCGAATCCATACCGCCCACCGCGAAGACCACAGCACCGGCCCGCGGGACGGCCGCCCAGACCCGCGGGTCCCCGATCAGCGCCCAGTAGGCGTCCCGGCAGGTCCAGCCGATCCGGGCGACGAGTTCGACATCCCAATCGAGTTCGGCCGCCACCAGATTCGGCCAGATACGGGGATGATCGGCCGGCAGACCCCCTTCCGGGCCGAAATAGGACAGCGAATCCGCGATCACCAGCAGTACCGGTCGCGGGGCGCCGGGATCCGTGGCCCCGATGGGGCTCGCGGGATCCGTGGTGACCTCCACATCCGGCGCGACCCGTGGCGCGGTACCCGTCTTCGCGACAGAACCCGTGTCCGGGCCGGTCGTTACCGGTTCGCTACCCGGATCGGGCGCGTGTGTACCCGCCGACGTGGCTGTCACTGCGGAATCCTCCTGGGGTCAGACTGCCTTCCGGACGTCGCCGTCCTCGGCACCGGTGTCGTCGGCGGTCCCGTCCGCCTCCCGTTCGGGCGCCGGGCCGAACAGGGCGTCCGGTAGTGCGCGTTCCGGTTTCGCGGATACCTTCCGGAACAGTTCGTCCGGTATCTGGCGGTTCAGGTCTTCAGATGACATCGGGTGCTACTTTCGCCGCTGCGTTCCACACATCGAGACGCCAGCCGGGCTTGTCCGGGCTCGGGCCGTGGCTGCTCAGCTGCACCCAGCTGGCATTGGCCAGGCCACCGAGGGCCGGCCAGTTCCGAGGCGGCAGATCGAGCAGCGCGGCCGTGAGCGCGGCGATCAGCCCGCCGTGCGCCACGAGAATCATAGTGGCGCCGGGCCAATCCTGCCGCTCGTCGAACAACTCCTGCACGACCGGCAAGGCGCGGGCACCGACCTCCAGTTTCGATTCCCCACCGGGCGGGGTGAAGGTGGCATCCATCCGCCACTCCAGCCGGGCACCGGGATAGAGGGAATCGACCTCGACATCCCCCATCCCCTGCCAGTCCCCGAGATGGGTTTCCCGCAGCCGCGGCTCCCGGACCACTTCGAGCCCGGAGTGCTCCGACAACGCCAGCGCGGTGTCGTAGGCGCGTCGCAGATCGGAGGAGATCAAGCCGACGGCCTTGTGGGACACCAGTTCGCGCGCCGCCTCCTTCGCCTGTCGCCGCCCCAGATCGGTGAGATCGGTGTCGATCTGCCCCTGCATCCGGTCGCCTGCGTTCCATTCGGTCTGCCCGTGGCGCAACAGGATCAGGGTGCGCACACCGGTTTTATCTCTCACTCGGTTTCTCCAGCACTTTCGTTTCCGGCGGCCGGTGGCGCGCCGTGTTCATGCGGCATGAGTGAGGGCCCTGCGTGGTCACGCTCCGCTACCTCCTCCGGGCCTGACTCGCTCATGCCGATCCCCTCCACCGCAACGATGGGGCAGTCTTTCCACAACCGTTCCAGCGCATAGAAATTACGTTCGTCGTTGTGCTGGATGTGCACCACCACGTCGACGTAGTCCAAGAGCGCCCAACGGCCCTCGCGGGTCCCTTCCCGGCGTACCGGTTTGTGTCCGGCCGCGCGCAGTTTCTCTTCGACATTATCGACGATGGCATTGACTTGGCGCTCGTTCGGCGCCGAAGCGATCACGAAGCAATCCGTGATCACGAGTTGTTCGGAGACATCCAGCACGACCACATCGGCGGCCAGCTTCTCGTCCGCGGCCAGCGCGGCGACGGTCGCCATCCGCACCGCCTCTTCCGTCGCGCTCATGCTGCCACCTCCGGGCACGAGCGCCGCACGCCCTCCATGGTCACGCAAGCTGCCGCCTCCGGGCGTACGCCGCTCATGCTGCCACCTCCGGGCACGAGCGCCGCACGCCCTCCATGGTTACGCAAGCTGCCGCCTCCGGGCGTACGCCGCTCATGCCAGCACCTCGTTCACGTTTCCATCACCTTCCGCTCGAGCGGGCACGTAGAGATGCCGCTTCGATATGTACTGCACGACCCCGTCCGGTACGAGATACCAGACCGGCCGCCCCTCGGCCGCGCGACGGCGGCATTCACTCGACGAAATGGCCAGCGCGGGGATCTCGATCATGGTGACCGCGTCGTCGGGCATACCTCGCAAATGGTCGGCGAGATGGTCGATGTTCAGCTCGTACCCCGGCCGGCTGACCCCCACGAATTTCGCCAGCTCGAACAGTTCGGCCCAATCCTGCCAGGTGAGGATGCTGGCCAGCGCGTCGGCCCCGGTGATGAAGAACAGTTCCGCGCCCGGGTACTGGGCGTGCAGATCACGCAGAGTGTCGACGGTGTAGGTCACCTTGCTCCGCTCCACATCCGCCCGGCTCACCGAGAACCGCGGGTTGGAGGCGGTGGCGATCACCGTCATGAGATACCGGTCCTCGGCCGGGCTGACCTGGCGATCGGTCTTCTGCCAGGGCTGTCCGGTGGGGACGAAGATCACCTCGTCGAGGTCGAACCGGTGGGCGACTTCACTGGCCGCCACCAGGTGTCCGTGGTGGATGGGGTCGAAGGTGCCGCCCATCACACCCAGCTTGCGTCCACCCCGGCCCGTTCCGTGCATGAGTGTCGAGCTTAACGGGTCGGCCACCGGCTTCTTCCGGCCGATCGGCCTTGGTCTGTGGGTTCGCCGGTGGATCGCGGCGGCGCGAGGTAGCGCATCAAACCGGTAGCAACCGGGAGACCACAGCCGTGAGCTGCGCCGCCGACCGGCATTCGTGCATTTCGATGACCTGCTGATACCGGTCGGCGGCCGAATCCCCGGAACCCCAGTTGGTGCGCGGTTCCGGGTTCAGCCAGTGCGCGTGCTTGGCGATCTCGACCAGTTCGCGCAGGGTGGACAGCTCGGGATCGCGGTAGTTGGTGCGGGCATCACCCAGGATCAGCAGGGAACTGCGGCTGGTGACGGCGTCCGGGAATTCCTCGGCGAAGCTCGTCAGCGCGCTGCCGTAGTCGGAGTGGCCGTTGAAGCCGACGATATCGGCTTCGGCGAAGATCCGCTGCATGGCTTCGTCGAGCTGGGTGTGCGGATCGAAGAACCTGGTCACCTCGTCGGTGTGATCGACGAAGGCGAAGATCCGGACCTTCGAGAACTGTTCGCGTAAGGCGCTCACCAGCAGCAGGGTGAAATTGCTGAAACCGGCGACCGAACCCGATACATCACAGAGCAGGACCAGTTCGGGGCGACCGGGGCGGGGTTTGCGGTTCACCAGGTCGATCGGCACCCCACCGGTGGACATGGACTTGCGCAGGGTTTTGCGCAGATCGATCTCGCCACGTTTGGCGTGGCGGCGGCGCACCGCCAGCCGCGACGCCAGGATCCGGGCCAGCCGCTGCGTACTGCGCCGCAGTTCGGCCAGTTCCGCCTGCGAGGCCCGCAGGAAATCTGCTTCCTCGGCCTGCCGCGGGACCCCGTAGGAGGCGACCCGCTCCTTACCGATGCGTTCGGCCACCCGCCGCCGGGTCTCGGCCTCCACGGTGCGCCGGAACTTCTCGATACGGGAGCGGGCGGCCCGGCGCGCGATCTCGGTATCGAAATCGCTCATACCGGGTGTGGCCATGGCGGCCAGGATCTGCGCGAGCAGGGTCTGCGGCTGCACCTCCTTCAACGCCTGGTACGACGAGAAGGACACGCCCCGCGCCGACTGGTACTGCCCCAGCTGCTCGACCAGCTGAGCGGCCATCAGCGCCTGCTGTTGACCCGAACCCTCGTCGGCCAGCATCTCGGCCAGCATGCGCCGCAGTTCGGGAATATCGACCCGGCCGTCGTCGCGGTACGGGATCTCGGCCTCCGCGGCGGCGGCACGGTCTCCGATGGCCACCGGGAACCACAGATCGAAGAGTCCGTCGTAGGTGCCGCGATGGGTGGTGCGACGCAACAGGGCGCAGGCCAGCCCCTCGCGGACCGATTCCCGATCCAGCAGATCCAGCACCGACAGCACTCGGCCCGCATCCACCGTCTCCGACGGGCCCACGGGTATCCCCCGCGCCCGCAGCGCTTCCACGAAGCCGACCAGATGCCCCGGCAGACCGTGCGGGGCGAGGGGCCGGTCGTCGGTGGCGACCACGGTCAGGCCGGTTTCAGATCGGCCAGCGCCCGCTGGTGGTCGCTGCGATGTTTGAGTACCACGCCCAGCGTTTCCCGGACGGTGGCGTCGTCGAGTTCGGTGTGCCCGAGGGCGAGCAGGGTGCGGGCCCAGTCGATGGACTCGGCGACCGAGGGCAGTTTCTTCAGCTGCATTCCGCGCAGCACATGCACGATCCGCACCAGCTGGGTCGCCACCGCCTGGGGTAGTTCCGGGACCCGGCTCGCGAGAATGCGCCGCTCCAGCTCCTCGTCCGGGAAGTCCAGGTGCAGGTAGAGGCAGCGCCGCTTGAGCGCCTCGGACAGTTCACGGGTGGCGTTGGAGGTGAGAACCACGAAGGGGGTGCGGGTCGCGGTGATGGTGCCCAGCTCCGGCACGGTCACCGCGAAATCGCTCAGCACCTCGAGCAGCAGGCCCTCGATCTCCACATCGGCTTTATCGGTCTCGTCGATGAGCAGGACCGTCGGGTCGGTCCGCCGGATCGCGGTGAGCAGCGGCCGCGACAACAGGAATTCCTCGGTGAACACATCCGATTTGGTCTCGGCCCAGTCGTTTTCGCCGGCGGCCTGGATCCGCAGGATCTGCTTGGCGTGGTTCCACTCGTAGAGCGCCCGCGCCTCGTCCACGCCCTCGTAGCACTGCAACCGCACCAGTTCGGCGTTCGCCGTCTGCGCCACGGCCCGCGCCAATTCGGTTTTCCCGACGCCCGCCGGTCCTTCGATGAGCAGCGGTTTACCGAGGCGGTCGGCCAGGAAGACCGAGGTCGCGGTGGCCTTGTCGGCCAGATATCCGGTCTCGGCGAGGCGGTGCGCCACATCGTCGACCGATGCGAAGATCGGCTCCTGAACCGGCGGGGTGGGGGTACTCGCGGGCTCCATGGGGCCGTCCTTCCGTCGAACTCTCCACCCCACGCTACCGGGCGGTTACCCGACCGGCGTCGTCCCCCGGGGCCAAGAGACCGGCGCCACGGGCCACGCGAGTCCCCGCGTTTCCGGTCGCCGGCATCGTCAGGCGGGGCGGATCTGCCCTGAACCCCGCACGACCCACTTCGAGGAGGTGAGCTCCGGCAACCCCATCGGACCGCGGGCATGCAGTTTCTGGGTGGAGATGCCGATCTCGGCGCCGAAACCGAACTGCTCGCCGTCGGTGAAGGCGGTGGAGGCGTTCACCATGACCGCCGCGGCGTCCACCCGGCGCGAGAATTCGTCGGCCGCGGCCAGTTCACCGGTGACGATGGCCTCGGTGTGCCCGGTACCCCAGGTGTTGATGTGCTCGATCGCGGTATCCAGATCGTCGACCACCTTCACCGCGATATCGAGGGTCAGGTACTCCTCGCCCCAGTCCTTGTCGGTGGCGGGGACCATTCCGTCGAGGTCACCGTGCAGGGTGACGCCCTTGTCGGCGAGCGCTTTGCGCAGCCGCGGCAGCGCCGTCTCGGCGATGGCCGCGTCGATCAGCACCGTCTCGGCCGCATTGCACACACTGGGGCGACGGGTCTTGGCATTGATCAAGATCTCTTCGGCCATATCCAGATCGGCGCCGGAGTGTACGTAGACGTGGCAGTTGCCGGTGCCCGTCTCGATCGTGGGGACCTGGGCGTCGCGCACCACCGCGTTGATCAGGCCCGCACCGCCGCGCGGGATGACCACATCCACCAGACCGCGGGCCTGGATCAAATGGGTCACGCTGGACCGATCCGAGCTCGGCAGCAGCTGTACCGCGTCGGCCGGGAGGCCGATCCCGGTCAGCGCGTCGCGCAGCACCGCCACCAGGGCGGCGTTCGACCGCGCCGCCGACGACGACCCGCGCAGCAGCGCCGCGTTGCCCGACTTGAGCGCCAGCCCGAACGCGTCGACGGTGACATTCGGGCGCGCCTCGTAGACCATGCCGACCACGCCGAGGGGGACCCGGATCTGGCGGATCTCGAGTCCGTTCGGCAACGTCGACCCGCGCTCGACGACGCCCACCGGATCCGGCAGTCCGGCCACCTGGCGTAGGCCCGAGGCGATGCCGTCGATCCGGTCCTCGGTCAGCCGCAGCCGGTCCAGCAGGGAGTCCTCGGTGCCGGCCGCTTTCGCCGCGACCAGGTCTTCACCGTTGGCTTCCAGCACGGTGCCGGCGGCGGCGAGCAGCGCGTCCGCGGCGGCGTGCAGCGCCTCGTTCTTCCGGTCGGTGGTGAGCTGGGCCAGGACCCGGGAAGCGACCCGCGCCCGGCGGGCGGCCTCGTGCACGGCCGCACGCATATCGAACTCAGCGGTGGTCTCTACCGTCATGGCCTACAGCCTACGCACCGGGAAATTCGGTTCTACCGGCGCTCACCGCGCTAGGTTTTCTGGCGTGACCGCTCCCCTGATCGCCGTACTCGGCAGTATCAACATGGATCTGGTGACCACCACCGAGCACCGGCCCGCCCCCGGCGAAACGGTCCTGGGCCGCGGCTTCGCCATGGTGCCCGGCGGGAAGGGCGCCAACCAGGCGGTCGCGGCGAGCCGGGCGGGTGGGCGGGTGATGTTCCTCGGCGCGATCGGCACCGATGTGTTCGCGCCGCGACTGCGCGCGGTGCTGACCGGGTCCGGGGTCGATACCACCGGGTTGCGCACGATCGAGGGTCCCAGCGGGATCGCCTCCATCGTGGTCGATGCCGCCGGGGAGAACTCGATCATCGTGGTGGGCGGCGCCAATGCCGAATTGCACGGTCTGCGCGCCGCCGATCGCACCGCCGTCGCCGCGGCCGATATCCTGCTGTGCCAGCTCGAGGTCCCGATTCCGACCATCGAGGAAGCGGTGCGGCACGCCCGGGACCACGACACCACCGTGATACTCAATCCCTCTCCGGCACAGCATCTTCCGGAGGATCTGTGGAGCCGGGTGGAGGTGGCGGTGGTGAACCGGGGCGAGGCCGAGGACCTGGGCGGCGCACTCGACCGGGTGCCGCATCTGGTGGTCACGCTCGGCGCGGACGGCGCGCGCCATCGTGGGCCGGACGGCGTGGAGACCACAGTCGCCGGACCGGCGGTAGAGGTCGTCGACACCACCGGCGCGGGTGACACCTTCGCCGGCGCACTGGCCGTCCGCTGGTCGCGGGGCCCGGCCGCGGCATTGCGTTTCGCCTGCACCGCGGGGGCCCTGGCCACCACCGTGCTGGGCGCCAGCGCCGCCATTCCGTCGCGCGCCGATATCGAAGCCGCCCTGTCCGCCGGGCCGGGCGAACCCGCTCGGTGAGACAACCGCGCTCTCAGCACAGTCGGCGAATTCCACGGCCCGGGTAAGCCGGGCCCTCTCCGAGACCGGGACGGTCCGGGACGACCGCGGCGGTACCGGCGGCGAACCGGATGGCTCGGTGCCCGTCAGGTCTCGCCGCCCACCGACGGTGCTTCGTCGCGCCGCACCACACCCACCCGGAAAATCGATCGCCTCCCCGTTTCCGGCGGCCTACCGTGGAATTACGGCGGCGGATATCGGTCCGCCCCGCAGGGAAGGAACGAGACGATGTTTCCCGTCGAGCTGTCCGGCACCCGGGCACGGACGTTGATGTGGGCCCATGAGCACGATATCGAGGCGCAGGCGCTGCAACAGCTACGCAATATCGCCCGGCTGGAATGGGTCCACGGCGTCCGGGTCATGCCGGATGTGCACCTCGGGAAAGGCGCCACGGTCGGTTCGGTGATCGCCATGCGCGACGCGGTCGCTCCGGCCGCGGTAGGGGTGGATATTGGTTGCGGGATGGAGAGCGTTCGCACCGATCTCACCGCCGCCGACCTGCCCGACGATCTGCGTGCCCTGCGGTCGGCGATCGAGGCGGCGGTACCGGTCGGTTTCGCCGCCCACCAGCACCCGGTGCCGGTGAACAAGCTGGCGCCCGGACCGTCCGGAGTCGCCACCGCGACCCTGCGCACCGGCTGGGACCGGTTCTGGTCGGCATTCGGCGACCTCGACGATGCCGTGGCATCGCGGGAGTCCAAGGCGCACAAGCAGATGGGTTCGCTCGGCGGTGGCAACCACTTCATCGAGGTATGCCTGGACCAGGACGATCAGGTGTGGATCCTGCTGCATTCGGGGAGCCGCAATATCGGCAAGGAACTGGCAGAACGGCATATGGCGGTGGCGCGCAAGTTGCCGCACAACCAGAATCTGGTCGATCGCGATCTGGCGGTGTTCCTGGCGAACACTCCGGAGATGGCCGCCTACCGCCACGACCTGACCTGGGCCCAGGAGTACGCGGCGCGTAATCGCGCGGTGATGCTGGCGCTGGTGTGCGAGGCGGTGCGCAAGCAGTTCCCCACCCGGGACGTGCTGTTCGATACGCCGCTCAGCTGCCATCACAACTATGTGGCGGAGGAGACGATCGACGGTGTACCCATGCTGGTGACCCGGAAAGGCGCGGTGCGGGCGGGCGCCGGCGATATGGCGCTCATTCCGGGTTCGATGGGCACGCGGTCCTACGTGGTGCGCGGTAAGGGCAATCCGGATTCTTTCCAGTCCGCGTCCCACGGCGCGGGCCGCCGGATGAGCCGTAACGCGGCCAAGCGGCAGTTCAGCGTCGCGGATCTGATCGCGCAGACCGAAGGGGTGGAATCGCGGAAGGACGCGGGCGTGGTGGACGAGATCCCGGCCGCGTACAAGGACATCGACGAGGTGATCGACGCCCAGCGCGATCTGGTCGATGTGGTGGCGACACTGCGTCAGGTGCTCTGCGTGAAGGGCTGAGGTCGCGGTGCATCCGATCCGCGGTCCCGGTATGCCGGGCGGTTCCCGCTTGCCCGGCATACCGACGGGCCGGCGGCTCGGATATCGCAAGCAACGATCGCGCACAACCGGAGTAACCTGCCTCACCCTCCTCGCGGGGCACTGCTCCGCGGCGCAGCGGCGGTCCGGACAGCGCGCGAACGATCGCGCGACCACTCCCTCGGCGACACCGCCCGGCTGATCGCGCGACCGGAGGTTATCGGCGTAGGTCAGCCGGGCAGTCCACGCCGCCGTAGCGCGGTGGCGATCCCGATACCCACCAGCAGAACGCCGATCAGCAAAACCACCCCGCTCGACAACCAGGTGTGCAGCGCGCGAGCGAGGTCGGGCGGCAGGCCCGGCAGCGACGAGATCAGTCGATAGGTCTGGCCCGGTGCGGCCATCTGGACCGCGGCCGGCACCATGCCCCAGACCACCCCGGCGCTCATCGCCGCCGCGGGTTCATACGCGGCCAGTCCGGCGACGACCGACAACAATGCCGCCCCGAGCAGCGACTGGGCCGGTGAGAGCCAGCGGTCCGTGGTGTCCCGCCAGCGACCGGCGGTCACCGCGCCGTTGGCCGCGATACCGACCGCGACGGGGGTGATCACGACCGCGAGCACCGTGGTGAGCGCGCTGCGCCGTGGCCGGTACCGCTTGCCACCCGGCCGCTGCTGCGCAGTGCCGTCGTCCGGTAGCTTCCGCACGGCGCCGTCGTCCGGTCGCTTCTCCACAGCGCCGTCACCCGAAGCCTTCTGCACGGCACAGTCATCCGAGGTCTTCTGCACGGCACTATCGTCCGAGGTCTTCTGCACGGCACTATCGTCCGAGGTCTTCTGCACGGCACTATCGTCCGAGGTCTTCTGCACGGCGCCGTCGTCCGACCGAACCCGCCCGGCGCCGTTTTTCCGCCGCTCCCGCACGGCAGCATCGTCACCCCGTGATCCGCATTCGGCAGCACCATCCGGCCCCGACGGCATGTCGACCTCGCGCTGCCGCGGCCGGTGCGCGACTTTCTCCGGCCGTGGCCGCTCGGCCCCCTCGTCCGGCGCCGCCTGCGGCGCGGTGGGCTGTTCGAGCCGAGAGGTCTCACACACTCCTCCGGGCCGAGCGGCGGGTGCGGACGGCCCGGGCCGGTACCGCGCGCTGCCCCGCACTCTCGCATACCCGAGGTTCACCGACCACCACGCCGTCCGGCGAACCGGAGGCCCAACCGGCGGCGAACAGTGGGCCAACAAGCGGCGCTCGTTGTGCGCAGCACGGGCCGAGCCACATATTGACTAGTTATCAGTCAATGCATACTATCGTTCCTGTTATCAGTCGATAACCACAAGATCTGTCCGGCGCCCCGCGACCGGTCAACCGACTCCCGCTCGGAGGAACCGCATGTTCGACACCCTGATGCTGTTCGTGGTCCCCACCCTGGTGCTGCGGCTACTCGGCCGGCTCGGCCTCCGGCGCTTCGACACCTGGCGGGTCAGCGCCGCGCACGGCCTGGCATTTCTGTTCACCATGACCGGGCTGGCGCATTTCGTGCCCGATTCGGTCACCGTGATGCCCAGTCACGACGACCTGACGGCCATGGTCCCGTCCTTCGTTCCGTTCGCGGACTTCGCGGTCTACGCCACCGGGGTCCTGGAACTGGCCGGTGCCGTGGGATTGGTGGTGCCCGCCACCCGCCGCTGGGCCGGCCTGGGTCTCGCGGCGCTGCTCGTGATCATGATCCCGGCGAATATCCATGCCGCGCTGAACGACATTCCGCTCAACGGCGAAGCGGCCACACCGCTGTGGTTCCGGATCCCCGAGCAGATCGTGTATTTCGCCCTCGTCCTCTGGGTGGGCGGAGTCCTGCCGGCGGTACGCCGGGATCGCGGCGCCGAGCGGCCGCTCGTGGCCACGGCGCGCTGAACCCGTCCGCCCGGACCCCGTTCCCTCGGCATTCTGCGGGAACGGGGCCTTACCCGGCGGCAATCAGCCCTGCTGCGTGGGTACCAGGATCAATTCGGCCACATTCAGCCGCGCCGGTACCGAGGTGGCGAACGCGATCGCGTCCGCGATATCTCCCGGCTCCAGGATGGTGAAAGCCGTGCGCCACTCCGACAGCTGGGCCTGTTGCTTCTCCCCGCGCATGCCCGCGCCGAGTTCGGTGGCGACGAAACCGGGTTCGACATTCTTCACCCGGACTCCCCGGGGACCGTATTCGGCGCGCAGGTTGCGGGTCAGATGCGCCACCGCGGCCTTGGTCGCGCAGTAGACGGCGTATTCGGGGAACACGGCATGCCCGCCGACCGAGCCCACCAGCACCAGATCGGCCCGGTTACCGTTCCCGGCGGCCGCGAGCAGATCTTCGATGAAGGCCCGCGCGGTGTGGAGCAGCCCGGTCACGTTGGTCCCGACCATCTGATCCCACTCGTCGACCTCGGCGTCCTCGAAGGGCGCGCCGAGCATCACCCCCGCATTCGCCACCACCAGATCGACCGGCCCCAACGCCGCCCGCACCGTGGCGGCGGCGTCGCGCACCGAATCCCGATCGCTCACATCGGCGACCACCGCGATCGCATCACCACCGAGTTCGGCGGCCAGTTCTTCGATGCGCTCCTTGCGGCGGCCCAGCACAGCGACCCGCACGCCGTCCGCAGCGAGCCGGCGCGCGGTCGCGGCACCGATCCCGCTGGAAGCTCCGGTGACCACTGCCACCCGTCCGTTCACATTCTCGTTGTTCGTCATGGCTTCAACCCTCGGTCCGGGCCGGGTGTGCTGCCAGGTCGCGGACTTCCTGGTAGTCACAGGGCCACCCGTCGGGCAGGGCCCGCCCCTACCCTGGAACACATGCATTCGGACAACCGCCTCGGCGCGTTCCTGCGCGCCCGCCGTGAACTGGTCCGGCCGGAGGATTTCGGACTGCCCGGCGGCGGCCAGCGGCGGGTGGCCGGGTTGCGGCGGGAGGAGATCGCCTTGTTGGCGGGGGTGAGCGCGGACTACTACATCCGGCTCGAACAGGGCCGGGACAAACATCCGTCGGAACAGGTGATCACCGCCCTGGCGCGGGTGTTCGCACTGGACGAGGAAGGCACCGCGCACCTGCGCGAGCTGGCACGCCCGGCGCCGGCCCGGCCGAAACGACCCCGCCGGCCCGAACGCGTCGCCCCCGGACTGCTGCGGCTCATGGACCTGTGGGAGCGCACACCGGCCCTCGTCCTGGGACGCAGCCTCGACGTGCTCGCGGCCAACCCGCTGGCCGTCGCGGTGAACGCGTGCTCGATCCCCGGTATCAACCAGGTGCGCATGGTCTTCCTCGACCCGCGGGCGCGCGATGTGTACCCCGAATGGGACTCGATCGCCACGGATACGGTCGCCAGTCTGCGCGCGACCGCGGGCACCGATCTCGACGATCCGCGATTGACGGAGCTCGTCGGCGAACTCTCGCTCAAGAGTGAGGATTTCCGGCAGTTGTGGGCCCGGCACGATGTGCGCACCAAAACCGCCGGGACGAAACGGTTCCACCACGAGATGGTCGGCGAACTGACCCTCCTACGAGAGTTTCACCGTCAACGGCGTACCCGGGCAGACCCTCATCGTCTACCACGCGGAACCGGGTTCACCGTCCGAGCGCGCGTTATCGCTGCTGGGCAGCCTGGCGGCCGCGGAGTCCGCCGGCACCGGTCCGCACCCGCTGCCCGCCGCCGCGCGTGACATCGATCGCTAGGCCGTGCCGGGACGTCGATACGACACGGATGGCCGCCCGGGACGCGGCCTTCCACGCCCGCCGCGGAACGCCGGGACGGATGGCCCATTCTTGTCATTCCGGCCGACGCGAATGCGCAGAACGCCGGATCGTCCGCGTGACTCGCTGCGCGGGCTGCGAGCGCGTAGTACTGCGCAGCTGTGGCCCGCCGGCCGCAGTCCCAGCTCATCGTTGCCGCGGTTTCGGCAAGCCCAATCCCATCGGTTTGTCAACCAGCCGTGGAGCCTCGTCGAAGAACAGCCCCAGGCACGCAATGCTTGTCGTTCTCCCGACGCCCGACCACCTGAGCCCGCTCGAACTCAACGCGGTAATGGATGTGGCCGACGTAGAAATCGTGGCACCCCGACTCGGCTTCGCACGCTGGCCATCCGTCCAGGTGAAACCGTGAGCGGCATGGGGGCGGCTGGTTCGCCGTAACGATCGGTCTGCCGCTACTAGTCATCGCGGCGACGATCTGGTGGCCCTGATGATCGGAGCACTGGAGGCACGAGGCGTTTCCGATGGTGAACGGCGACGGGGACCGCAGCCACCCGCCGGACACTTGCCGCGCGCATTCTGCACTGGTGCAGCAGGGATTTCCACTTCGGTGCGCACGCCACCCCGGCGTATCCCGGGCTCGGATCGGTCGTGACGGCTAGGGTCGGACCATGGCTGGCGACGCGGGCTCGGCGGTGGAGTTGACGGTCGGAGAACGCGAGGTGCGTATCTCCAATCCCGACCGGGTCTACTTCCCGGAATCCGGCGTGACGAAACTCGATCTGGTGCAGTACTACCTGAGCGTGGGCGACGGGATCGTCAACGCGCTGCGCGACCGGCCCTGCATGCTGCACCGCTTCCCGAAGGGGCTGCCCGGCGGGAAAGTGCACCAGAAGCGGCTGCCCGCGGGCGCACCGGACTGGGTGTCCACGGTGCGGGTGTATTTCCCGCGCTACGGCCGGCACGCCGATGAGCTCTGTGTCGGCGAGCTGGCGGAGGTCGTCTGGGCGGTGCAGATGTCAACCGCAGCAGAACTACAACGCTGTTTGTGCAGTTCAGCGTGTTTTCCGCTAGGTCAGGAGTTGTAGGGGCGCCCACTGGACCCCGAATCTTCTCATATTTTGGGATATTTAGGGAATATTGAGTGAGCTAGGTCACATCTAGATGGGTGCGTCTCAGAATACGGGGGTGCGTCTCAGGTATATATAAGTGAGAGAGAATCCTCCTGACGCAAATTTCAGTGATCCGCGTCACAATAATGTGTCAACAAGACATATTCGGCACTTGAGGACTCGTATATATAAGTGAAGGGGTAACGGTTGAGCTTCCTGCGTTCCCGTACCGCCGAACGAATCTTCCGTAGGCCCTGTGCCACGGTGGGGAAGCTTCCGAGCTTCCCGTAGCAGGGTTGGGACCTTGCGGCTTCTTGAGAGGAAGCGAATACCCGACCCCCGGGCAACCCGGGGTGTTCGGGGTTTCTAAACCAATTCGTCCGTAACCCTACGGAAAGGAGGTAGGTCCATGGAAACGTGCCGAAACGGGCATTTGATCCGGGGTGCGGTGGATCGCCGCCCGGGTAGCAACGAATGCCGTAGGTGTAGTTGCGAACGTCAGCAGCGGTACCGAGCAAGGCTTACAAGCGCGTACAAGCGCTTAAAAGAACTAGAGGGCATCTAGTCCTCGGATTATCGAGAAAACCCGCCAGGGCCCCGGTTAGGGCCCTTTTTCTATGTCCACATCCAGGAGAGTGTATATGGAACACGAAGAACCGCGCCCGCGGTCGGACTATATGGACAACCGGCCATCAGCACGAACCGAGGTAGAGCGAGAAGCCGCGTACCAAAACTATCTCGAACGCTCGGCACCGTACATGGAGAAAATCCGTGACGACGAGGATAAGCCGTGGTTCAGATCTGAGGCTGAACGCCGAGAGCTGTATTTCCGGCGTTACACCCGGCCGGAACCGCCGGCGGCTATGCCGGCCAAGAATCTTGGGGAGTTTCGGGGATGAGCATCGACGAACTCCCCGCGGAGTGGCAACGGGTGATCAAACGACTACGCAAAGAAAACGCCGGGTTCCGGGTGCGATGCCGAACCGCTGAGGCCGAAGTAGCCCGGCTGTGCAATCTGGATTCCTGTATGGCCACCTTGGAGAGACCCAATGTCTGAAACAAATAACCCTGAGCCCGTAGTCGAAACCCGCACCGAATCGGCGTCTGCACCGAATCGGGAAGCTCGATACCGCGTAGAGAGAAACGACGCACGCGCAGAGCGTGACGCTCTCGCCGAACGGTTGCAGCGATACCAGCGTGCCGAGGTGGAACGGCTGGCGTCCGACCTGTCCGAACCTTCGGACGTCTTCACTTTATCCGGTAAGTCTCTCGTGGATTTCCTCGCAGAGTCCGGCGATATCGACTCCGACGCTGTGACCACAGTGGTAGCCGATATCCTCACCACCCGTCCGGGGATGCGTAAACCCCATCTTGCTACCGACCCCACCCAGGGCATCGGTAACAACCATGTAGGCACCCCGCGTTGGGCTGACCTGCTTCACTGATAAATCTTCGAACACCGTGAATCGGTCTGTGGCCGATCGGTGTTCACGCTCCGGCTGTGCCGGATTCTCTCTCTTGCGTCTGTGGCGCTTGAACTCATTCATCATTCATTCCGCGGGCGGTTTGTGCTACCCGCTTCCGAAAGGAACAGCCTCTAAATGGCTACTCTTAATTCTGGTCTCGAAGGCGCCTACCTTCCCGACGGATTTGGCAAGCTTATCGATCTTGAGGTCGACGCGAAGAGCGTCGCTTTCCAGATCTCGACCGTTATCGACACGAACCGTCATCAGGTCCGTGTTCCGCTGCTGGTTTCCGACCCTGCGGTTGCGTGGACCGCTGAGGGTGCGACCATTGGCCTGAGTGACCCGACCACGGATGAAATCGTGATCACCCCGAAGAAAATCGCTGGTCGCTCGCAGATCTCAAACGAAGCAGCGATGGACTCCGACCCCGGGGTTGCCGAGTTGATCGGCAAGGGTCTGGCTCGGCAGATCGCTCACGCGGTTGATACCCAGTTCTTCTACGCGGGTGCCCCTGTGGCGAACGCTCCTGAGGGTATCGGCGAAGTAGCGTCGGTCGGTGTGGTTGATACCGCAGGTGGGTGGACCAGCTTGGACCCGGTCCACAACGCCAAGGCTGTGGCTATGGCGGCAGGCGCCGAACTCACCCATATTGTTCTGGCTCCCGACGTCGCCCTGGCGCTGGCTAAAGCCAAGCAGGCCAACGGCTCGAACGTCGGACTGTTCGATTCGGTCGAGGACGGTATGAAGCTTGCCGGCCTCACCGCGCTGGTTTCTCCGGCCGTGGCCGCCGGCGAAGCATGGGCGGTGGACAAGTCGCAGGTGGTTGTGGTCCGGCGTACTGGTACCACCCTGGCCCGGTCCGCGGATGCCGCTTTCGCTGAGGATTCGCTCCAGCTTCGGGCTACCTCGCGCATCTCGTGGGGGTACGCGAACCCGGCGGGAATCGTTCGGCTGGTTAGTGGCCCGTTGACCTACACCCTCGACTTCGGTGGGGCGACCGGTGGTACCGCCACCGTGAGCGTGAGTGGTCTGGGTCCGTCCGCGACCATCGCCTACAACGCAGCTGCTTCCGCTGTGAAGACCGCGATCGTGGGTATCGACGACGGGATCACCGCGGATGACGTGACCGTGACCGGCTCGGCCGGCGTCTACACCGTGACTGTGCCGGGCACCCTGAGCGTCAACGGCGCCAGCCTGACCGGCGGCACCGCCGCTACCGCGACCCTGGTCTGATAACCAGCTGCTTCGGGGCCAAGGGTTGACCTTGGCCCCGGGGCGGTTCCGCCCACCTAAATTCTCAACCCGTGGATTAATGCCTATGAAACTGGGCCCTGTATCGCCCTGTGGCGAACGTAAACAACTTCCAAGGGGTAGGGACACCCTCAAGTCCAAGGAGACCAAATGAAAATGCACGCCGATGCACAGCTTCACGAGCTTCCCGATTATTGGCAAGAGAAGATTCGCCGGCTCCGGGTCGAGAACCGGAGCCTTCGCACCCGGTTGCGGAAATATGAGCCATCCACAGCGAGCCCAAGCAAGTGACCCATAATCCCGTCCAAGGAGACGAGCCAATGACGAACCCTGAATACTGCCCGGACTGCGACCGGTACGGCGCCTGTGAATGCGCCGAGACAAACGCACGGTTCAAACAAGGTAACGTAGACCCTCAGACCTGGGGCGGCTTCAATCCGCCGCTGTGGGCTAACGCGATTCTCAACGAGGGACCGGTTCGTATCGACCCGGTGTCAGACGCTTTCTGGGAATACGATTCCGGCGTCTGGCGCGAGAGCCGCAAGGTTGTGGCCAAGCGTCTCCCGGTGCTCGTGGGCCGGAACTACCGCCGCCAAGATACATCGCATGTGTCCGATTACTTGTACGCGCGCTTGCTGCGTGACAGTGAGGTTATCCACCCAGACACACCCGACGCTCGGTACGTGTCGGTTCCATCCGGGTTATTCGATATCGCTACCGGTGACGTCGTACCACACGATCCGTTAGTGCTAACCACGTATCAGCTACAGGTCGACCCGGTATTCGATGCCCCGACGCCCGAGTTCGATCGGTTCTTGTGTTCGGTCCTTCACACAGGTGACCACGGCCGGATGCTCGATATTCTCTCGTATCTCTTGCTTCCTGGAAACCCGCGGCAGAAAGCGGTTATGTTCTGCGGCTCTGGTCGTAACGGCAAAGGCGTATTGCTGAACCTGGTCGAATCGATCATCGGTCGAGATAATGCGGCGCATGTATCACTGCAAGAGATGGCTACGCGATTCGCCGCGTCTGACCTATACGGCCGAGTCATCAATATCGTCGGTGATATCGACGGTGAGCACATTACACACACCGGCAGGTTCAAACAGATCACCGGTGACGACACCGTACGTATGGACGTCAAGGGCGCATCAGCCTTCGCCGCGAAGGTGTGGGCTGTCCCCGTGTTCTCGGCGAACCAGATCCCTACATCTGCCGACACATCCCACGGCTACTTGCGCCGCTGGGAAGTTGTCGAGTTCCCGAACACCTTCGATGGTTCGGACACAACCCTGTTCGACCGCTTGACCTCAGAGCTTCCCGCTATCGCCGGCAAGCTCCTAGCGCATGCCGCTACTAACCCGTTCCAGATTCGGGAGTCCGAGCCGGGTAAACGCGCTCACGACACGTTCGCGAATCGTTCTGACCCCGTGCGTACTTGGCTCACTGAGACGGAGCTTTCCGGGTTCCAGTCCAGGGCCGATGCCTACGCGGATTACAGGCAGTGGATTGAAGACGGCAACGGTAAGTCCGCACTCACGAAACAGAACTTTTACGCCCGTGTGTCCTCGGTTCTCGGCGACCCACGGAAACGCCGGGGCGTAATCGGTTGGGAGTTTGCACCCGACGAAATGCCCCCCACCGAGGACAAAATGCCCCCCGAAGCACCTGTTTTGCCCCCCGAATGCCCCCCGATTTCGGAGAAACCCGCTGGTCACAGCTTCGAGAGGGCAAAAGGGGCAGTTCTAGCCAACTCCAGCCATATATGTTCGCCTGCCCCACAGCGTCCCGAGCGGAGCGAGGGTCTAGCCGACGCGACCGCAGGGAGCGCCAGTCAGGAACCGAACGATAACGAGGGCAGCGTCTTGCCTCAGACCGAGAACCCCCCGGCACAAGAACTATCGGGTGGTGTAGCCGGTCGTCCTGCCGGGGGTGGTGAGCAACCAGTGAGGCGAGAGCCCTACGGGGTTCTTGCCATGAGCGAACTCAACGACTCGCGGGTTCGTGATCACTTCTTGAAGCGGTACGGCAAGGAACCGCCCGTAGATCCTTTTTTGGAGGCCGAATGGCGTACGCAGAACCAACAGACGTAATAAGCCGCTGGGGCAAGAACCCCGCGGAGGTGACCCCCGAAGACACGGCACTGATTACCACCCGGCTCGCGGATATCGAGCGAGAGATTCGCCGCCGGATTCCGTATCTCGATGACAAGATCACTGCGGGTGACATCGACGTAGAAGACGTGCGATACGTCGAGGCGAACGCCGTACTCCGAGTGGTTCGAAACCCCGAGGGATACACCCAGGAATCGGATGGGAACTACTCGTACATGTTCTCCCGAGACTCAGCGTCGGGAGTTTTGTACATCACGCCGGCGGAATGGCGGCTACTCGGAGTGAACCCCCGCGGAATGTTCGTCATAGCTCCAGTGGTAACCCGCCGGGTTACCCGTGTTCCGTTCGAATGCGGGGGCTGACCGTGACCAGGTGTAGTAGCCCCGTCGAGCCGAATCCTGAAGGGAGTTCGGCGTGAGTCTCCTCAACCGAGCGAACACCACCGTCATCGTTCACGAAGAGATCGTTACGACGGACATAGACGGGAACACCCGGACCAAGCCCAACCCGGTCGGTACCCCGTGCCGTGGCGTAATCCAGCCCGTAGGTAATCAACTCGTCGCCAACGAACAGCAGGTTATCGGGTTCCAGACGGATGACAAGCTGCGCTTACGCCTGGTCGGGTGGGACAAGCCTGAGCTTGGCGCACAGTCCCAGGTGGTCTGGCAGGGTCGGCGGTACTCGATGGACGGGGAGCCCACCCGGTACCTCGGGGGTGTCCGTACCCGGCACACCGACTACTACCTACGCCGGTACTGACCTCGGTAGCTCACCAGGGTTGCCGCTGAGCTGCGGAAACGCGCATTCTTGTGTCCCCTCTGGAGCTCGCATCGAGAGTCGCTCATCGTCGACACCAGGTGCCATGGACCGGATACCCCCACCCCAGGGGGTATCCCCTCCCCCCGGGCAAGAAGATCGGCGGGTTATGCGGATGCCTGGTCCTACGGGAGTTTTAGAACCCTGATTTTTCAGACCTCATGTCGCCTGACATGGGGTTATACGTCGGAACCCAGCCTAGAAAGAGGTGTCTTGAATGGGTAAACCGAGAATGCCTCGCGGGCTCGGCACCGAGGGGAAAAACCTGTGGGAATCCATCGTGACTGAGTTCGACCTTACGGCGGAACTGAACCGTCACGGGTTGGGGACCGGCTTCGGTTTCAGACCAGCGCCGGTCGGCCTGGCGTGAGTTGAGCGTAGTAGGCGGCTTCGTACTCGGCCG
>JBFARE010000010.1:0-189531 GCA_040674215.1 Nocardia sp. NPDC050193
GCCTTTCGGGGGGGCGCGGGGCCCGCCCCCGATTCTTCACTCCGACGCTCCAGAATCGGGGGCGGGCCCCGACCGCTGAGGTAGACCATCCAGAGGAGACAGAAGGTGCATGCTGTCGTGCACCTCGACCGGCCCGGGGAGAGTCACGGCACTGTAAGTGCTCAATGGTCACCGGCCTATGGACAGCCGACCGCGCACGCTCCAGAGCCGGGACCGACCCATGGACCGCTGACCATCCGGAGTAGGCGGAAGGTGCTGCGGGTGTGTGCCCGACCGAGCACGGGCGGGCCGACAGCACCTTCAGTGCTCACCGTTCGCCGCTCTACGAACGGCAGACGCCCCGGCCACGGACCCCGCCTCTCCGGGTAACACCTGGGGGCGTGCCGACGTACGTCATGGTCGACGTGGGCGGGCTCACTTCACTGTCAGTGCTCAATTATGGATGGCCGACTGCACACCGCGGGGACCACCATCCTCGAGACGCAAAAACCCCGCTGACCGGAAGGTCAGCGGGGTTTTCGTCGTGCGGGTGCGGGCGCCGGATGCGCCGCGACCGGCTCAGTGCTTCTCGGGGCCCAGGTAGTACTCGAAGACCAGGCCGCCGGCGGCGGTCAGGACCAGGATGACACCGAGGGCGAGCAGCCACGGCTCGAAGAAGGCGAAGCCCAGGGCGGTCACCGAGGCGGCACCGGCCAGCAGGATGGGCCAGAAGCTACCGGGCGAGAAGAAGCCCAGGTCTCCGGCGCCGTCCACGATCTCGGCGTCCTCGTAGTCCTCCGGGCGCAGGTCGAGCCGGCGGGCGACGAAGCGGAAATAGGTGCCGATGATCAGCGACAGACCGGCGGTGAGCACGATCGCCGTGGTGCCGGCCCATTCGATCCCGGTCCGCGACTGGGCGGTGAAGAAGCCGTAGACGACGCCCACGAGAATGAAGAACACCGTGAGCAGTTCGAACAGCCGTGCTTCGATCCTCATCTCAGATCAGTCCTCACTTGCTTTCGGTGGTGTCGGTCTTGACCGTGCGATCGGTGTTGAACGGCTGGGTCGAGGTGGCCACCGGCGACTCGCCGATGGACTCGAGCGCTGCGGCGTTGGTCATACCCGATTCCCGCGCCTGGATGTAGCGCTGGAACTTGTCCGGCGAGACCGCGCGGACCTCGAAGTTCATCATCGAGTGGAACGTGCCGCACATTTCTGCGCAGCGGCCCACGAAGGCGCCCTCCCGGTCGATCTCGCTGATCTGGAAGACGTTGTCGGAGTTGTTCTCCTTGGGGTTCGGCATGACGTCCCGCTTGAAGAGGAACTCCGGAACCCAGAACGCGTGGATGACGTCCGCGGCGGCGAGCTGGAACTCGATCACCTTGCCGGTCGGGAGCACGAGAACGGGGACCTCGCTACTGCTGCCGATCGTTTCGATCTTGTTGTAGTGCAGGTAGGACAGGATGTCGTTCTCGGGACGGCCGTGCACCGGGCCGGGCTGCGGATGGCCCTCTTCGTTGGTGCGGTCGGCGTACTCCTTCAGCTGCTGCTGGTTGGCGTCCTCACGCACCGTGTCGACACCGTTGTAGGTGAACCCGTTCTTCAGATCCACCTCGCGGTAGCCGAACTTCCAGTTCCACTGGAACGCGGTGACATCGACGACCACGTCCGGGTTGTCGACCTTCTCGTGCACGTAGTTCTGCACGACCACGGTGAAGTAGAACAGCACCGCGATGATGACGAACGGGATCGCGGTGTAGGTCAGTTCGAGCGGCACGTTGTAGCCGGTCTGCCGGGGGAACTCCGGCGAATTCTTCTTCTTGCGGTGGAAGACCACAGTCCAGAAGGTCAGGCCCCAGACCAGCACACCCATGATGAGGGCGGCGACCACCGACCAGGTCCACAGTTCCCGCATCCGGTGGGCCTGCGGGGTGACACCCGAGGGCCAGCCGAACCGCAACCACACATTGTCGATCGAGCAGCCGGATACGAGCATGGTGGTGATCGCCAACGAAACGACCAGCCCGCCCCGTCGAAGGACTCGCCCCGGCCCGCGCACGGCCGGAGCGGATGCGGAGGTACGCAATACCGCCAGCCCGGCCCGCCGCAGGACACGACCCCGCCGCCGGGCAGGCCGTGCCCCGATCTCGTCGCTCGCCTTGTGCGCCACGCTCAACGCCTTCCTGGTCGCCACACATTCCGACACCGCATCCCCGGGGCGGGACCCGCCGGCGGGGATACTGACAAACAGCTCGTTCGGGCTACCCGGGCGGCTCCGCGCACCGCGCGACACCACCCGGAACAGTCCGAGTACTACGCAGCGTAGACCAAACACACGCCCGGTACGCCGTCGGGTCGGCTTCGACACTCCGTACAGTGGCGCGCGGGGCGGACGGAGGTGTATCGCACGGGGAATCGATGCGTGCGGCATACTCGGACACTAGATTTCGCCCGCCGCGCCGGCTCCCCCCGACGCGGATCCCCGACCAGTGGAAACGAGGTTAGCGCCGCAGTGTGTGGACTGCTCGGATTTCTGACATCCGATACCGCAGCGCCGGAAACGGTGCAGCGGGTATACGACGCGCTGCACTGTGTGCGGCACCGCGGGCCGGACGAGCGCGGCACCTGGCACGACGACCAGCTGATCTTCGGTTTCAACCGGTTGTCGATCATCGATATCGAGCATTCGCACCAACCGCTGCGCTGGGGTCCGGCCGACGACCGGCAACGGTACGCGCTGACCTTCAACGGCGAGATCTACAACTACCTGGAACTGCGCGAGGAACTGGCCCGTGAGCACGCGGCCGAATTCGGTGACGAGCCCATGTTCGCGACCGAGGGCGATGGCGAGGCCATCGTCGCGGCCTTCCATTACTGGGGTCCGGCGGCGGTCCGGCGGCTGCGCGGCATGTTCGCCTTCGCGATCTGGGACACCCACACCCGTGAGCTGTTCCTCGCCCGCGACCCGTTCGGTATCAAACCGCTCTTCCTGGCCACCGGCCCCGGCGGGACCGCGTTCGGCAGCGAGAAGAAGAGCCTGCTGGAACTGCTGCCCGATCTGGGTCTGGACGAATCCCTCGACCACCGGGCGCTCGAGCACTACACGGTGCTGCAGTACGTTCCGGAACCGGAGACGCTGCACGCCGGTATCCGCCGGCTGGAATCGGGCAGCCACGCGGTGGTGCGGCCGGGGGCGCAGCCGGAGATCACCCGCTATTTCGCCCCGGGATTCGGCGTACGCCCCTTCGCCGCCGGGTCCGAACAGGCGCGCTACCGGGAGATCGCCGCGGCGCTCGAGGACTCGGTCGCCAAACATATGCGCGCCGATGTCACCGTCGGCTCCTTCCTGTCCGGCGGTATCGACTCCACCGCCATCGCGGCGCTGGCCATGCGGCACAACCCGAAGCTGATCACGTTCACCACCGGCTTCGAGCGGGAGGGCTATTCCGAGGTCGACGTGGCCGCGGAGAGCGCGGCCGCGATCGGGGCCCGGCATATCGTCAAGGTCGTCTCCCCGGCGGAGTTCGCCGCCGCCATCCCGGAGATCGTCTGGTATCTCGACGACCCGGTGGCCGATCCGGCGCTGGTGCCGCTGTACTTCGTCGCCAAAGAGGCACGCAAGCACGTGAAGGTGGTGCTGTCCGGTGAGGGCGCCGACGAACTGTTCGGCGGCTACACCATCTACCGGGAGCCGTTGTCGCTGGCACCGTTCGAGAAGCTGCCCAGGGGGCTGCGCCGGCTGGCCGGGAAGGTCTCCGATCTCATCCCGGACGGCACCCGCGGCAAGAGTCTGCTGCACCGGGGTTCGCTGCCCCTCGAGCAGCGGTACTACGGCAATGCGCGCAGTTTCAGCGACGCCCAGCTGCGGTCGGTGCTGCGGGAGTTCCGCCCGGAGTGGACCCATCAGGACGTCACCGCCGCGATCTACGACCGGTCGGCCGGCTGGGACCCGGTCGCGCGGATGCAGCATCTGGATCTGTTCACCTGGTTGCGCGGCGACATCCTGGTCAAGGCCGACAAGATGACCATGGCGAACTCGCTGGAACTGCGGGTGCCGTTCCTGGACTCCGAGGTCTTCCGGGTGGCCGAGCAGATACCGCTGGAACAGAAGATCACCAAGGACACCACCAAGTACGCGCTGCGGCAGGCGCTCGAGGGCATCGTCCCGGGTCATGTGCTGCACCGCGCGAAGCTCGGGTTCCCGGTGCCGCTGCGGCACTGGCTGCGCGGGACCGAACTCTACGACTGGGCCCGGCAGCAGATCGTCGAATCGCAAACCGATCATCTGCTGGACAAGGCCGCCGTCACCGCCATGCTCGACGCGCACCGGGCCGGGGATTCCGATCACAGCCGTCGCCTGTGGACGCTGCTCGTGTTCATGATCTGGCATGGAATCTTCGTGGAGGAGCGGATCAAGCCGGAGATCTCCGAGCCCACCTACCCGGTCCAGGTCTAGTCCCACCGACACCGAGGGCCCCGCTCACCGAGATGAGCGGGGCCCTCGTTCGTTGTTACCGGCGGTTCAGCGCAGCAGTGACTCGAGTTCGGCGGCCGCGGCCGCGCCGTAGGCCTCGCCGAGCCGCTTGAGTGCGGCATCGGCATCCAGCGTCCATTCCTGGGTGCCGACCGTCTCCAGCACGAGTACCGCGACCAGCGAGCCCAACTGTGCCGCGCGTTCGAGACTCAGGCCGGCCACGTGGGCGGTGAGGAAACCGGCGCGGAACGCGTCGCCGACACCGGTCGGATCGACCTTGGCGTACTCCGGCACGGCCTCGACGCGCACCTGGCTGCCGTCGGTATCGACCACCAGCACACCGTCCTTGCCGAGGGTGGTGACCCGCACACCCACCCGGGCGGCGATCTCGTCCTCGGTGAGGCCGGTCTTCTGCTTGAGCAGGCCCCATTCGTACTCGTTGGTGAACAGGTACGCGCTGCCCTCGATGAGCTGGACCGCCTGGTCGCCGTCCAGGCGGGCCAGCTGCTGAGACGGATCGGCGGCGAAGGGGACACCCAGTTCCCGGCATTCGGCGGTATGCCGCAGCATGGCCTCGGGATCGTTCGCGCCGACCAGAACCAGGTCGAGTTCGCGTTCCTCGGCCAGCGCCGTGAGCGAGATATCGCCCGCTTCGCTCATCGCGCCGGGATAGAACGAGGCGATCTGGGCCATATCCTCATCGGTGGTGCAGACGAACCGGGCGGTATGCGCGGATTCGGATACCCGGACCACCGAGCAATCGACGCCGTGGGACTCCAGCCACTGCCGGTATTCGTCGAAATCACGCCCCACCGAACCGATGAGCAGCGGTGACTGCTTCAGCAGGCCCATGGCGTAGGCGATGTTGCCGGCGACTCCGCCGCGGCGGATCACCAGGTCGTCGACGAGGAAACTCAGCGAGACATGCTCGAGCTGATCGGGCAGCAGTACATCGGCGAATCGGCCGGAGAAACGCATGAGGTGGTCGGTCGCGATGGATGCGGATACAGCTATGGACACGTAGGTCGGCCCCTTCGGAATCAGCGCGAACAAGAAAGTGAACGGGGCTTTGCCCCCGGGTTCACCGTATCAATTCGCCGGGGCTACGACTACGTGTCGTAACCGGCCGCGTGACAATTGAACAGTCACGTAACCCGGGTGTATCCGGAGTGCCGGGCCGGCGCTGTCACCGGCCCGGGAGCACTCAGTTGAAGGAGTCGCCGCAGGCGCAGGACCCGGTGGCGTTGGGGTTGTCGATGGTGAAGCCCTGCTTCTCGATCGTGTCGACGAAGTCGATCGCGGCGCCCTGCACGTACGGCGCGCTCATCCGGTCGACGGTCAGGGTGACGCCGCCGAATTCGGCGGTCAGATCGCCGTCGAGGGTGCGATCGTCGAAGAAGAGCTGGTAACGCAGACCCGCGCAGCCGCCCGGCTGCACCGCGATCCGCAGCGCGAGGTCGTCCCGGCCCTCCTGATCGAGCAGCGCCTTGGCCTTGCCCGCGGCGGCATCGGTCAGCTGCACACCGTGGGTGGTGGTGGCGGTGTCGTTCTGCACACTCATGAACTCTCCTATGGACAGCGTGGTCGGTCCGTGAACAGCGCACGGTTCCGGGTGTCACAACACCCTCGGACGGGCTGCTATTCCCCATCTTGCCATCTCCGGGGCCCGAGGCCACACCACCCGTGCCACAGATGGCGGCGCATCCGGGTGAGCCGGGCCACGACCGGCCCGGCGGGTGATCGGCCGCACGCCGGCCACCGCCCCGTTCACGGCCGGGACGCATGACCGATTAGCCTGGTTACCGTGAAGTTGTTCCGACGCGGTGAGCCCAGCGGTACCGACGTGCCCGCTGACGGCTCGCGGGCCGCGACCGCCACCGCGAGCGCCACCGAGGCCGATGCGGCCCCGGCCAAGGCCGCGCCCACGGCAGGCAAGGGCCGGCCCACCCCGAGTCGGCGCGAAGCCGAGGGCAGGCGCCGCGGCCCGGTCGCCCCGCCCCCCATGACATCGAAGGAAGCGCGCGCCCGGCGCAAGGAGACCCGCGGTTCCAAGCAGGACCGTAAGGCGGCCGCCGCCGAGCGTCGCGCCGCCGCCCAGGATCGCCGCGCCCGGATGCTGGCGGGCGAGGACAAGTATCTGCTGCCCCGCGATCAGGGCCCGGTGCGCGCGTTCGTCCGCGATATCGTCGACGGCCGCCGCAACCTGGTCGGCCTGTTCATGCCGATGGCGCTGCTGCTGATCCTGTCCATGTTCGCGGCGCCCGCCTGGCAGTCGATCGTGACGCTGGCCATGCTGGTCATGATGGCCTTCATGATGGCCGAGGGCTTCCTGCTCGGCCGGATCGTCAACCGCCGGGTGCGGGAACGTTTCCCGAACTCCACCGATACCGGTTTCCGGCTCGGCTGGTACGCGTTCGTGCGCGCGTCCCAGATGCGCAAGATGCGCGCGCCCAAGCCGCGGGTCTCCCCCGGCGACGCGATCTGATCCCCGGGTGCCCGAACCCGTCCCTCCTCCTGGACAGCGCACCCTCGTGCTCGGGGGTGCGCGCTCGGGTAAATCCGCGTTCGCCGAATCCCTCGTCACCGGCGACGCGGTGCGCTACCTGGCCACCGCGATCCCCGATCCCGCGGATACCGATTTCACCGACCGGATCGCCGCGCACCGCGCCCGCCGTCCTGCGGCGTGGACGGTGATCGACGCCGCCGACCCGGCGGCCGAACTGGGCACCCCCCATCCCGGCGCCACCCTGGTCGACGATATCGGCACCTGGCTGACCGCCCGCCTCGACGCCCGCGCGGCCTGGGACGCCCCGCGCGGCACGGTCGGCCCGGATACCGATGTGCTCGTCGACGCCGTCGCCCGCTACCGCGACCGGCTGGTGATTGTGACCCCCGAGGTCGGTCTCGGTGTAATCCCCGCCAGCCGGTCGGGACGGTTGTTCCGCGATGAGATCGGCACGCTGAACCAGCGGTTGGCCCAGGTCTGTGACAAGGCTTTCCTTGTGGTCGCCGGACTGCCCCTGCGCCTGAAATGAGCCGGGTCGGTGAAGCCTTTACCCGTTCCTTCCGTATGCGTCCGGCTCGTCCGCCGCGCCCTTGTCGGTGCGCGGTGCTTGAATCGTGCGATGCAGACCATGCCGCGTGCCGACATCTGGGCGGCGATCCATCGGGAACGGGCCTCCCTCGCCGACGAACTCGCCGGCCTGACGACCCAGCAGTGGTCGGCTCCCTCCCTGTGCGGACAGTGGTCGGTGCAGGAGGTCGTCGCCCACCTCACCGCGGCCGCCAGCACCGGGCGCCTGCGCTGGATCCGCAGCATGCTCGGCGCCCGCTTCGACGCCGACCTGCACAATCGGCGACGGCTGCAGGAACATCTGGGTGCCGACCCGGCCGAGACGCTCGAGCGGTTCCGCGCGGCGGTCACGAACACCACGGCGCCGTCCGGGCACACTGCGGCCTGGCTCGGTGAGGTCGTGGTGCACGGCACCGATATCCGGTACCCGCTCGGACTGACCGGAGCTCCCGCGCTCTCGTCGGTGACCGAGGTCGCCTGTTTCTTCGCCGCTCGCGATTTCACGGTGTCCGGCCGCACCGCCACCGCGGGCCTGCATCTGCGGGCCACCGACGGGCCGTTCGACACCGGGGCCGGACCATCAGTGCGGGGCAGCACGCTCGCGCTGGTCATGGCGATGGCCGGCCGCACCGGACACTGTGCCGAACTCAGCGGGCCGGGGGTGGCCACCCTGCGCGAGCGGATCGGCGCCTGACGCCACCCGGAGTACGTGGTCGTCCAGCACCGGGTCCGGAAAGTGCGGACTGCAGGGTACCTCCCGGCAGTCGCCGCGCACCGGGCAATATTGTCGGAAGGTGGATCCGCCCGCCGAGACAGTTCCCGGCGCGGTGCCGCCGTGACAGCACCCAACCCCGAGAGAGATAGAGAGATCGGAAGGCTCGAACATTGACTACTCCCCGCCCTGAAGGACGGGGATTCTCGGACTCGCGTCCGGGAGTTCCTGTTTCACCGGCGATTGCCGAAGGGATGCCCCTTGCGGTCTGACATCGCCTCCGCAGGCGTTTTATGTCTCCGCCAGCCCGGCGGCGACAAGAATGTTCTTCGCGGCGTTGATGTCCCGATCATGTCGGGTCCCGCAGTCCGGGCACGTCCAATGACGTGTCCCAAGGCTGATGGTGACGAGCAGGTGTCCGCACGCCGAGCAGGTCTTGGTGCTGGGGTACCAGCGGCTGATCGCCGCAAGGCGACGACCGGCGCGTTCGGTCTTGTATTCGAGCATCGACCGGAACTCGCCCCACACCGCTTCGCTGATCGACTTCGCCAATCGACGGTTGCGGACCATATTCTTCGTGGCAAGGTCTTCCACCGCGATCGTGTCGAAGCGTCGCACGAGTTCGGTGCTGGTCTTGTGCAGGAAGTCGCGGCGGGCATCACGCACACGGCAGTGTTTTCGCGCCACCTTCCGCCGCTGCTCGGCGCGGTTGGCGGACCCCTTCTGCATCCGGGCGAGGCGTCGTTGCTGCCGTCGCAGTCCGCGTTCATGGCGGGCCATGTGGCGGGGGTTGGCGATCTTCTCCCCGGTGGACAGGACTGCGAAGTCCTTGATTCCGAGGTCGACACCGACCGACTCGCCCACACTGGGCAGTGGGGCAGGGTCGTCGATATCGACGGTGAACGTTACGAACCATCGTCGCGGGAGACGATCACCATCGTCGGATCGAGAGTGCCGAGGCCGATATCCGGCCACGACCACGCGACACGCAGCGGCGTGGTAGTTTTCGCCGGCCACAACGCCCCGTTCTTGATGCGGAAAGCGGACCGGGTGAAGTGTGCGGTCCGGCGGCCGTGCCGGTTCTTGAATCGCGGGTACCGGGCGATGCCTTTGAAGAAGGCGGCGAATGCCGCGTGTTGGTGTCGCAGGGTTTGCTGCAACTTACGAGGTGGATTTCTGTTCGGTGGCGTAGCGGCGTTGCCGGGCGGCGAGGGTTCTGTTCCACACGAGGCGTACACACCCGAACGTGCGACGCAGCATGGCCGCTTGTTCGACGTCCGGGTAGGCCCGAACCTTGTACGCCGTCCTCACGGCCTCGTTTTTACAGGAAGCAAATCTATGTGTGAAAATTGCGCGCCTGCGGCGCACGCCATCCCTCCCCGCCGTGAACGGCGGAGCGTCCTAGCGGTTCCCCAATGACAGAGGGATTCGCACCCGTTGCCCCGCCGGATGCCGGTGCCCGCGCGGCCGCCGAGCAACGGCAGGCGTCGCTGACCAAACCGCCGGGGTCGCTGGGACGGCTGGAAGAGCTGGGTAACTGGGTGGCGGCCTGCCAGGGCGTCTGCCCGCCGAAACAGTTCGAGCAGGCGCGGGTGGTGGTGTTCGCCGGTGACCACGGGGTGGCGCAGCACGGCGTCTCGGCGTACCCGAGCGAGGTCACGGCACAGATGGTCGCCAACTTCCGGGCGGGCGGGGCCGCGGTGAACGCGTTGGCCGGGATCGCCGGGGCCACCGTGCGGGTGGTTGATATCGCGGTGGACGCCGACACCGATCCCACGGTGAGCATCCACAAGGTGCGCCGGTCCAGCGGCGCGATCGATCGCGCGGACGCACTCACCGCCGAGGAGGTCGCCGCCGCACTCGCCGCCGGCGCGGCCATCGCCGACGAGGAGATCGACGCCGGGGCCGATCTGCTGATCGCCGGGGATATGGGCATCGGTAACACCACCCCCGCCACCGCACTCATCGCCACCCTCACCGGGATCGAACCGGTGCGGGCGGTCGGCCGGGGCACGGGTGTGGACGATCACGGGTGGATGCGCAAGGTGGCCGCCGTCCGCGACGCCATGTGGCGGGCCCGGCCTGTCGCCCGGGACAGTGTCGAACTGCTGCGCGTCGCCGGTGGCGCCGATATCGCCGCCATGACCGGCTTCCTGGCCCGGGCCGCCGCCCGGCGTACCCCGGTGCTGCTCGACGGGCTCATCGTCACCGCGGCCGCACTGCTCGCCGAGGATCTCGCGGCGGGCGCGGTGCGCTGGTGGGTGGCCGCCCACCGGTCCACCGAGCCCGCGCACGCCGAAGCGCTGAGCAAACTGAAACTCACCCCGGTCCTGGATCTGGACATGCGGCTGGGTGAGGGGTCCGGCGCGCTCACCGCGCTCCCTGTCCTGCGGGCCGCTGTCGCCGTACTCGCGGAGATGGCGACCTTCGCCGACGCCGGAGTCAGTACCGCGGACGCCGAACCGGCCACCGTCGACCTGCGGAAATGACCGCCGCGACGAGCCGCGCCCGATGCTGACCCCGCTGCGTCTCAGCTTCTCCTGGCTCACGGTGCTGCCGGTGCGCGGGCCGAGCGAGGTGGACCGCCGGGCGGCGAGCCGGGCCATCGCGCTGGCACCGGTCGCCGGCATCGGACTCGGGCTGGTCGCGGCGGCGTTGCTGTGGGTGCTGGCGCCGGCGGGGATCGCGGCCGGATTCGTCGCGGTCGCGGCCCTGGCGCTGCTGACCCGGGGTATGCATCTGGATGGGCTGGCGGACACATTCGACGGTCTCGGGGTCTACGGGCCGCCCGAACGCGCGCGGGAGGTGATGAAGAGCGGGGGCGCCGGACCGTTCGGGGTGACCGCGATCGTGCTGGCCGCCGGCGTCCAGGCGGGCGCGTTCACCACACTGGCGGCCACCGGTCACTGGGCGGCGGTCGTGGCGGCGGTGGGTCTGGGCCGGGTTGCGGTGGTCGCCGCCTGCCGCCGCGGTATCGACCCGGCGCCCGGCGCCTGGTTCGGCGCGATGGTCGCCGGAACCCAGTCCCGTTCCACGGTTCTCGGCTGGGCCGCCGCGGGAACGGCGGCGGCTGTCGTCGCGGTGCCCGAACTGCCATGGACCGGGCCGCTGGTCGCGCTGGTGGCACTCGCCGCCGCGACCCACCTGGTCGGCCACGCGGTCCGCCGCATCGGTGGGCTCTCGGGTGATCTCCTCGGCACGGCGGTGGAACTCACCACCGCACTGGCGGCCCTGGGTTTCGCGCTGGCCGCGAACGCTGTCTGAGCCACCGGAACTCCGTCCGGTCCACAAACCCCGGCCCCGTCCGATGTCGCCAGGCCTCAATAGTGCGAATGCAGCGTCTCACCGGTCCGCCGCGCCCCATAAGGTGGGGGTATGTCAGCCGAGCGCTTCTACTTCCGTCAACTCCTGGCCGGCCGTGATTTCGCCGTCGGGGACCCGATCGCCACACAGATGCGCAATTTCGCCTATCTGGTCGGTGACCGGGACACCGGTGACTGTGTCGTCGTCGATCCCGCCTACGCGGCGGGCGATCTGGCCGATATCGCCGAGAACGACGGACTCGAACTGTCCGGGGTACTGGTCACCCACCACCACCCGGACCATATCGGCGGCACCATGATGGGGTTCACCCTGCGCGGGGTACGGGAGCTGCTCGAGCAGGCCACGGTTCCGGTGCATGTGAACGATCAGGAGAAGAACTGGGTCGCCGATGTCACCGGGATCGCCCCCAGCGAACTCACCGGCCACGGCCACGGCGACAAGCTGAGTGTCGGCGCCTTCGATATCGAGTTCTTACACACCCCGGGGCACACCCCGGGCAGCCAGTGCTTCCTGGTCGACGGCAAACTCATCGCCGGCGACACCCTGTTCATCGACGGTTGCGGGCGTACCGATTTCCCGGGCGGTGACTCCGACACCATGTTCCGCAGCCTGCGCTACCTGGCGGATATGCCGATCAATCCGGAGGTCTACCCGGGGCACTGGTACTCGCAGGACCCGCACGCCTCCCTGGACAGCATCCGCGACAACAACTACGTGCTGCGGCCACGGTCACTCGGCGAATGGCACGCCCTCATGCCGGGCTGACCGGCGCGCCCCCGGGGACCGGGCCCCACGCTCGGTACCCGGGTGAACTGCGGCCGCGGCGCCCGGTGGTCAGAGCACCCGCATCCACTGGTGCACATCGGCGAAGGTGCCGCGCTGGATACCGGTGAGCGTGTCGCGCAGCGCCATGGTCACCTCACCCGGCTCGCCGCCGCCGATGGTGAATTCACCGTCGGGCCCGAACACGGAACCGACCGGGGTGATCACGGCCGCGGTGCCGCAAGCGAAAACCTCGGTGATCTCACCGGATTCCGCACCGGCCCGCCAGTCGTCGACGGAGATCTTGCGCTCGGTCACCGGGTAGCCGGAATCCGCCGCCAGGGTCAGCAGCGAATCCCGGGTGATACCCGGCAGCAGCGACCCGGACAGTTCCGGGGTGACCAGCCGCGCGTCCGATCCGGAGCCGTAGACGAAGAACAGGTTGTTGGTGCCCATCTCCTCGACATAGCGGCGTTCCACCGCGTCCAGCCACACCACCTGATCGCAGCCCTTGGCGGTGGCCTCGGCCTGCGCCAGCAGCGAGGCCGCGTAGTTACCGGCCACCTTGGCCTCACCGGTTCCGCCGGGCGCGGCCCGCACGTACTCCGTCGACAGCCATACGCGCACCGGTTTCACACCGCGCGGGAAGTAGGCCCCGGCCGGGGAGCCGAGCAGGAGGTACTTGTAGGCGGAGGCGGGCTTCACACCCAGCCCGGCCTCGGTGGCGAACATGAACGGCCGCAGGTAGAGCGACTCCTCGCCGCCCGCGGCGGGCACCCATTCCGCGTCGACATCCAGCAGCTGGCGCACCGATTCGATGAACAGCTCCTCGGGGAGTTCGGCCATCGCCATGCGGCGCGCGGACCGGCGGAACCGGGCCGCGTTGGCGTCGATCCGGAAACAGGCGACCTGTCCGTCCGGCTGCCGGTAGGCCTTGAGCCCTTCGAAGATCGCCTGGCCGTAGTGGAACACCATGGTGGCCGGATCCAGGGTCAGGGCGCCGTAGGGTTCCACGACCGCGTTGGTCCAGCCGTCGGCCTCGGTGTAATCGATGGTGACCATATGGTCGGTGAAAAAGCGGCCGAAACCGGGCGCCGACAGAATCTCCTGTACCCGCTGCGCCGAGGTGGGCGCAGGATGAGGAATACGGGCGAACTGTGCAGCAGCGGTCATGACCAGCAGTCTATGTCCTGGGTCCGCGCCGAATCCGCGGTGGTCCGTCTCGCGCGGCGGGCCGGTCCGCACCGGCCGCGCCACGACCGGTCACGGTGAACCGGCCCGACCGTCTCAGCTGGTGTGCGCTTCGACGAACGGAGGCCGCACCACCGTGCAGCGCAGCGACCGGCCGCGGACGTCCACCGCGACCTCGGTGCCGACCTGCACCGCCGGGTCCAGCAGCGCCAGCGCGATCCCGGCCTGCTTGGTCGGCGAGAAGGTGCCGGAGGTGGTCACCCCGACCTTCGCGCCGTCCAGCAGCACGTCCTGGTTCTCCCGCGGGATCCCGCGGTCGAGTGCTGCCAGGCCGAGCAGGGTACGGCGCGGGCCGGCCGCTCGTTCCGCTTCCAGTGCGGCCTTGCCCCAGAAATCCGCTTTGGCCCAGCCCACCGCCCACGACGCGCGCGCCTGCACCGGCGTGATCTCGGGGGACAGTTCGTGCCCGTGCAGCGGATAGCCCATCTCGGTACGCAGGGTGTCGCGGGCGCCGAGTCCGGCGACCTGGCCGCCGGCCGCCCGCACCTGCTCCACCAGGGCCCGGAACAGGGCTTTGGCGCCGTCCCAGCGCGGCAGCAGTTCGTAACCGTGTTCGCCGGTGTAGCCGGTCCGGCACACGCGCACCGGCTGCCCGGACCAGGCCGCGTCGGCGAACGCCATATAGGACAGGTCCACCGGGAGGCCCAGCGCGGTGAGCACCTCCGCCGACCGCGGCCCCTGGACGGCGAAGACACCATAGGCGCGGTGTTCCCCGGTGACCGTGATCGCCGGCGGCGCGGCCGCCGCCAGTTTCTGCACCACCGCGGCGGTATTGGCCGCGTTCGGCACCAGGAAGATCTCGTCGTCGCGCACGAAATAGGCGATGAGATCGTCGACGACGCCACCGTCGGAGTTGCAGCACAGCGTGTATTGCGCCCGGCCCGGCCCGATCCGTCCCAGGTCATTGGTCAGCGCCGAGTTCACGAATTCGGCCGCCCCCGCGCCGCGCACGGTCGCCTTCCCGAGGTGGCTCACGTCGAACAGCCCCACCGATTGCCGCACCGCGGTGTGCTCGGCCACGGTGCCCGCGTACGAGACCGGCATCTCCCAGCCGCCGAACGGGGCGAATCTCGCTCCGAGTTCGACATGCACTCCGTGGACAGGGCCCTGTTGCAGCTCGGCGTCGCTCACCGGGCGAGCTTATCCCGGTGCCGGCCGGGGCCGGGATCGCACCGCGCCGGGCCCGGCGGGCGGCCACCGCGGCGAGATCGCCGGGTCAGGCCTCGAACCACATGGGGATCAAGGTGGGCCCGTCCTCCGGCAGGGTGTGGGTTTCACCGGTGCGGACGAAACCCTGCCGGGTGTAGAGCCGCGACGAGCGTTCGGTGCTGGCCTCCAGGTACGCCGGGAGGCCAGCGGCGCTGAACTGCCGGGTCCGTTCGGTGAGGATGGCCGCGCCCGCGCCCCGGCCCCGGTACTCCGGCACCGTGATGATCAGCTCCAGGTAGCTGTGCGGGAACCGGCGCGGATGTTCCCGGGCCAGCAATTCGGTCACATAGGCCGACCGTCGCAGCGGACGCAGTTCCGGTGCCCGCTCCGCGTGACTCCGCATCGTCTCGGCCTCGGCGATCAGCCGGTCGGCCGAGGTGAGTTTCTGCCAGACCGAGATTGCCCAGATATCACCGTCGCCACCGGCGACCCAGATCTCGTCGTCGCGCAGGCCGCGGTCGATGATCTGCGGAACCCACTCGTCGAGAAACTGGTCCACCGGATAGTCGCGCAGGATCCACTCGGTGACCGCCTCGTCCAGGGTTGCTTTCCGGAACGCCTCCGTCAGCGGTTCGAGATCGCCCGTTCCGACGCGCCGCACGGTCAGTTCTGTTCCCATACCGCCTCCTGTGAATGGTGTTACCACCAGCGAACTTATGTGCTCCATCAGCGGAAAACCACTATTTCGTCACGGTATTTCGTGTGATGGAATAATGCGGTGACAGTGTGTGAGATATGCGGTGCGGACCTGCGGCAACCGCCTCGCGGCCGCCGGCGCCGGTACTGTTCCCGCTCCTGTCAGGCCCGCGCCTACCGGGCCCGGCGCCGGGCACCGGTCGCCCCGCCGCGCCCGCGGCCCCAGCGGTTGTCGAAACTCACGATCGCCCACGCGGCGGTCGCCCTGGCCGACCGCGCGGGGACCGACGGCCTGACCATGCGGCGCCTGGCCGGCGAATTGGGGGTGGCCACCGCCGCGCTGTACCGGTACTTCGACGACCGGGCACAACTACTGGTCGCGATGACCGATCTCGTCCTCGCCGAAACCCCACCTCCGCCGCCGCATCTGGTCGACCGGCGGGCCCGGATCAGGTACGAGGCCCAGCAGGAATGGCAGATCTACCGGCGGCATCCGTGGATCCTGACGGTGCTGGCGCGGATCCGCCCACCGCTGGGCCTGTCCCTGTTCGACACCCTGGAACGGACGCTGAGCGCACTCGACGAACCGGACATGTCCAGGACACAGCTGATCTCGACGTATCTGAGTTACTCCGCGCTGGTGCAGGGACTCGCCCTGGTGTGGACCGCCGAACGGTCCGACCGGATCGGTGGCCCGGAAGCGGCCGCCGAAGTACCGGCCGAGGTGGCCGCGCTCGTCGACCCCGTCGCACGGCCGGCCCTGTACAAGGCGTTCGGTCCCACCGGGCCCCCGCCCGACCTCGATTTCGACGAACTGCTCACCGGCGCGGTGGACATGCTGCTCGACGGCGTCGCGGTACGGCGTACGGGGTCCACCGAATAGCCTGGGGTCATGACCGCAGTCGCAGATCGTCCGCTCGGACCGGAATTGGCACGTACCCAGACCATCGATCCCGGCACCGATGTCCTCGTCGTCGGCCTTGCCATCACCGATGACGGTCCCGTCCTCGTCCCCGAGGACCTCTTCGGCGATGTGCTCGACGCCGACGTGCGTACCCGGCTGCTCGACCAGCTGACCGCGGTCGGCGCCACGGGCAAGGCCGAACAGCTGGTCCGGATTCCCGCTCCCGCCGGCCTGGACGATGTCGCGAGTGTGCTGGCCGTCGGGCTCGGCGGCGCCGCGGATATCGACGCCGAGCAGATCCGCCGCAGCGCCGGGGTGGCCGCTCGCTCCCTGACCGGGGTCGCGCGCGCGGTCACGACCCTGTCCGGCCTGGATATAGGCGCCGCCGTGGAGGGTTTCTACCTCGGCGCCTATTCCTTCACCGAGTTCCGCTCCGCGAAATCCGCGCCGAAGCCGGAAGCCGCGCCACCGGCCCGTGTCGAACTGCTCGTCCCGGAACCCGAATTCGGCGGCGACGCGCTGCTGCGTGCCCAGCTCATCGCCGAAGCCGTGGCCACCGCCCGTGATTTCGTGAACACCCCGCCGAGCCATCTGTACCCGGCCGAATTCGCCCGCCGCACCGCCTTGCTGGCCGAGGGCGCCGGCCTCGAGGTCGAGGTACTCGACGAGAAAGCCCTGGAAGAAGGCGGTTTCGGTGGCGTGCTGGGGGTCGGCAAGGGTTCGTCGCGCCCGCCACGCCTGGTCCGGCTCACCTACCGGGGCGGTGAGAAGAAGGTCGCGCTGATCGGCAAGGGCATCACCTTCGACACCGGCGGTATCTCCATCAAACCGGCCGCGAACATGGAGAACATGACCTCGGATATGGCCGGCGCGGCCGCCGTCGTGGCGACCACGCTGCTCGCCGCGCGGTTGAGCCTGCCGGTCACCGTGATCGCGACGGTCCCGATGGCAGAGAACATGCCGTCGAGTACCGCCCAGCGGCCCGGTGATGTGCTCACCCAGTACGGCGGCACCACCATCGAGGTCACCAATACCGACGCCGAGGGCCGGCTCATCCTGGCCGACGCCATGGTCCGCGCCGGTGAGGACGACCCGGACTACCTCATCGATGTCGCCACTCTCACCGGCGCCCAGATGGTGGCGCTGGGCACCCGCACCCCGGGCGTGATGGGTACCGACGAATTCCGTGACCGGGTGGCCCGGATCTCGCAGGGTGTCGGTGAGCACGGGTGGCCGATGCCGCTGCCCGAGGAGTTGCGTGCCGATCTGGATTCCAAAGTCGCCGATATGGTCAACGCGACATCGCATCGGTGGGGCGGCATGCTCGTCGCGGGCACATACCTGAAGGAGTTCGTGCCCGAGGGCGTGGAATGGGCGCATATCGATATCGCGGGCCCGGCCTACAACACCGGTGGGCCCTTCGGCTACATCGGTAAGGGTGGCACCGGTGTCCCGGTCCGCACTCTCGTCGCCGTGCTGGAGGACATCGCCGCCGAGTAGCGGACCCGCGGTTTGCCGGGCGGCCGTCCGGCCGCCCCAGCAACCGGAACGGGGCAGGGGGGTCGCACTGCCGGGCCGCGACGGCGCGGCCCCGGTGTTTCCGCCGGCGGTCCGGCGTGTACCACCGGCTGTCCGAGATCCGGAGTCACGCGCCCTGATCGCGCCGTTACCGACGATCCCGGCGGCGGCCGAGCCGGCCGCGAGGTCCGGCAGTACGCACGCGCCCCGGGCGGTTCCGGCCAGGTGATCGGTGCCGGCCGGCGCGGTGGCATGCCCGCCCGGATCCGGCGCGGTGGAAGTTCACGGCTCGCCGAGTTCGCGCTCGACGGCACGTCTGCGCTCGATCCGCCGACGCGCGTCGTAATCGCGCATACGCTGCGGGTATCCGGTCCGCTCGACGTCGTACACCGGAATCCTCAGAGCCCGCGCGAGGCGGCGGGCGCCGTTTTCGCCGACGACCCGCCGGGTCCATTCACCATCGGCGGCAACCAGCACGACCGTGACTTCTGTCACAGTGGTCTTCGGTTCGACGAAGCCCTCGACCCCGGTATGTGTGCGCACCCACTCGCGCAGATAGCGGGTCTCCGCGCCCCGACCTCCGGAAACTCCGCTGCGCCCGGCCGTGACACGACGGAAACGGTCCAGCAAACCCATTGCCGCCGACCTCCTGCTGACCACCCGAATCCCGCCGGATCCGGCGGTGATTCCATGGTGCCAGCTACCAAAATTGGATGCCCTCCGGTAAACGCGTCGCGCGGCGAATGCAAGGATGGTGGACGGAACAACAACCACACGGATCTCCGGCGCCGCGCAGAATGAACGCCGGCTGGAACACCGCCGCGACCCGCGACAGGATCCACCGGAACGAACTGTTGTAGACCCGTCGAGCAGTTAGAGGAGTCAACGGACATGGCCTTCTCCGTCCAGATGCCCGCTCTTGGTGAGAGCGTCACCGAGGGAACGGTGACACGGTGGCTGAAGCAGGAAGGAGACACGGTCGAGGTCGACGAGCCGCTGCTCGAGGTCTCCACCGACAAGGTCGACACCGAGATCCCGTCCCCCGCGGCGGGTGTGTTGACGAAGATCGTCGCCAATGAGGACGACGTCGTCGAGGTGGGTGGCGAACTGGGTGTCATCGGTGACGCCGGCGAGGCCGCCGAGCCCGCCCCGGCTCCCGAACCGGCCGCCGCCGAACCCACATCCGCTCCCGCCGAGCAGACCCAGCAGGCCTCCACCGAGCCGGAACCGGAGCCTGCCCAGGCCCAGGCCCCTGCCGCCGACTCCGCGGCCTCCGGTACCTCGGTGAAGATGCCGGAGCTCGGTGAATCCGTCACCGAGGGCACCGTGACCCGGTGGCTCAAGGCGATCGGCGACGAGGTCGCGGTCGACGAGCCGCTGCTCGAGGTCTCCACCGACAAGGTCGACACCGAGATCCCGTCCCCCGTCGCGGGCACCCTGCTGGAGATCACCGCGCAGGAAGACGACGTGGTCGAGGTCGGCGGTCAGCTCGGTGTGATCGGTTCCGGCGCTCCCGCGAGCGGTTCGGCCCCCGCGCCGGCCCCCGCCCCCGCCCCCGAGCCCGAACCGGCTCCGGCCCCTGAACCGGCACCGGCCCCTGCCCCCGCTCCGGCACCCGCACCCGCACCTGCGGCTGCCGCTCCGGCCCCCGCCGCCCAGGCTCCCGCGCCGGCCGCCGGTGGTAACGGCGCCACGCCGTACGTCACCCCGCTGGTCCGCAAACTGGCCGAGGAGAACGGCGTCGACCTGGCGTCGGTCACCGGTTCGGGTGTCGGCGGCCGGATCCGCAAGCAGGATGTGCTCGCCGCCGCCGAGGCCAAGAAGGCTCCGGCCGCCACGGCACCGGCGGCCGCCGCGCCCGCCGCCGCAGCACCGGCCAAGGCGGCCGCCGCGCCCAGCCCCGCACTGGCGGCCCTGCGCGGAACCACCCAGAAGGCCAACCGGATCCGGCAGATCACCGCGACCAAGACCCTGGAGTCGCTGCAGACCACCGCGCAGCTCACCCAGGTGCACGAGGCCGATGTCACCAAGATCGCCGCATTGCGCAAGCAGGCCAAGGCCGATTTCGCCAAGCGCGAGGGCGTGAACCTGACCTTCCTGCCGTTCTTCGCCAAGGCCGTGGTGGAGGCGCTCGGGGTGCACCCGAACGTCAATGCCAGCTACGACGCGAACAGCAAGGAGATCACCTACCACGCGTCGGTGCACCTGGGCATCGCGGTGGACACCGAACAGGGTCTGCTCTCCCCGGTGATCCACAACGCCAGCGACCTGTCGCTGGCCGGGCTGGCCCGCGCCATCGCCGATATCGCCAACCGGGCCCGCACCGGCGGCCTGAAGCCGGACGAGCTGGCCGGTGGCACCTTCACCATCACCAATATCGGCAGCCAGGGCGCCCTGTTCGACACCCCGATCCTGGTCCCGCCGCAGGCGGCGATGCTGGGCACGGGTGCCATCGTGAAGCGCCCGACCGTGGTCACCGACGAGTCCGGTAGCGAGTTCATCGGCGTCCGCTCGATGTGCTACCTGCCGCTGACCTACGATCACCGCCTCATCGACGGCGCGGATGCCGGCCGGTTCCTCACGACCATCCGGCACCGCCTGGAAGAGGCGGCGTTCGAGGCCGATCTGGGCCTGTAAGGGGCAATGGCGATGTCGGTTGTGGTGGCCGGTTCGTCCGGACTGATCGGAACCGCGCTCGTCGCGGCGTTGCGCCGCGACGAGGAGCAGGTGATCCGGCTGGTCCGGCGTCCGGCCGCCGCGCCCGACGAGCGTCGCTGGGATCCCGCCCAGGGGGAACTCGATCCGCGGATCCTGGACGGCGTCGACGCGGTGGTGAACCTGTGCGGGGCCGGTATCGGCGACAAACGCTGGACCGGCGCGTACAAACAGTTGCTCCGCGACAGCCGGATCACCCCGACCGATGTCCTCGCGACGGCGGTGGCCCGGGCCGGGGTCCCGACGCTGGTCAATGCCAGCGGCGTCCACTACTACGGGGACACCGGTGTGCGCGCGGTGGACGAGAGCGGTCCCCTGGGAACCGGTTTCCTGCCCATGCTGTGCCACGACTGGGAGGCCGCGACGCACGCCGCCACCGAGGCCGGGACCCGCACGGTCCTGCTGCGCAGCGGGGTCGTACTCACCGGCGCCGGTGGCATGCTGCCGCAACTGCGCACACTGTTCCTGCTGGGTCTGGGTGGCCGGCTGGGCAGTGGACGCCAGTATCAGCCGTGGATCTCGCTCGACGACGAGATCGGTGCGATCCGGCATGCGCTCGGCAACGAATCGGTACGGGGCCCGCTCAATGCCGTGGGCCCCGCCCCGGTCACCAATGCCGCCTTCACCCGCGCGCTCGGTAAGGCCCTGAATCGACCGACACCGCTGTTCGTCCCGGGTATCGCACTGCGCCTGGTGGTCGGCGAGTTCGCGGAGGAAGCGATCCTGCACAGCCCGCGGGCCCTGCCACGGGTACTCGAGGACACCGGTTACGAGTTCCGGCACGCCACCGTCGGCGCGGCACTGGCCGCCGCGGTGGGCCGATGACCGCCGGCGTCACCTCGGTCCGGGAGGCGCGGGCCGAGGACCTGCCCGCGATCCTGGAGATCCACAACCGCGCCATCGCCGAGACCACGGCCATCTGGGACGACGAACCCGTGGGACTCGGCGAGCGCGTCGCCTGGTTCCGCAACCGCACCGAGCACGGCCGTCCCGTAATCGTCGCCGAAGTCGGCGGCGAACTCGCCGGGTACGCCAGTTACGGGCCGTGGCGACCCAAATCCGGCTATCGCCACACCGTGGAGAATTCGGTCTATATCGCCGACCGGTTCCAGCGCCGCGGGATCGGCGCCACCCTGCTGGCCGAACTGATCGCCCGCGCCGAGAAGGCCGGTGATATCCACGCCATGGTCGCGGCCATCGAATCGAGCAATACCGGTTCGATCACCCTGCACGAACGATTCGGTTTCCGCACGGTGGGCGTACTTCCGGAGGTGGGCCGCAAGTTCGGCCGCTGGATGGATCTGACGCTGATGCAGCTCACCTTGGAGATGAGCGTAACGTCATGAAGGTGAACAACACCCGCACCGCAACCCGGTCGGCTCGTTACGACAGCACCCCCGTCGACGTGCGTGAACTGGGTCTCATCGACTATCAGCAGGCGTGGGATCTGCAGCGTGAACTCGCCGCCCGCCGGGCGGACGGCGCCGGTACCGACACCTTGCTCCTGCTCGAACATCCCTCCGTCTACACCGCGGGCCGCCGTACCGAGGAGGCCGATCGGCCCACCGACGGCAGTCCGGTGATCGATGTGGACCGGGGTGGCAAGATCACCTGGCACGGTCCGGGACAGCTGGTCGGCTACCCCATCATCCGGCTCGCCGAACCGATCGATGTGGTCGACTACGTCCGGCGTCTCGAACAGGCCCTCATCCGGACCGTCACCGATCTCGGCGTCGAATGCGGACGGGTCCCCGGGCGCTCCGGTGTCTGGCTGCCCGCGTCCGGGTTGCTGCCCGAGCGCAAGATCGCCTCGATCGGGATCCGGGTGCAGCGCGGGGTCACCCTGCACGGCATCTCGCTGAACTGCAATGCCGATCTCGGCGCGTTCGGCGCCATCGTCGCCTGCGGGATCCGCGATGCCGGTTCGACCAGCCTGAGCCAGGAACTCGGTCGCGAGGTCACCGTGGCCGAGGTCACCCCGCGTATCGCCGAGACCCTTCCGGCCGCGCTCAACGGTGAGATCCCAGTCACCGAGCACGATATCCCGCGGGCCGCCACCCCGGCCGTCGCGGACCACGCCGCCGCCACCGCGGCACGCGATCCGAAAGGTGCCACCGCATGACCTCCGCCCACGCTCCCGCCGGCCGCAAACTGCTACGTATCGAGGCCCGCAACGCCGAGACCCCGATCGAACGCAAACCCGGCTGGATCCGCACCCGCGCCACCATGGGGCCGGAGTACACCGAGCTCAAGGGCCTGGTGAAACGTGAGGGCCTGCACACGGTCTGCGAGGAAGCGGGCTGCCCCAATATCTTCGAATGCTGGGAGGACCGAGAGGCCACTTTCCTCATCGGCGGCGAACAGTGCACCCGGCGTTGCGACTTCTGCCAGATCGATACCGGCAAGCCGTCACCGCTGGACCGTGACGAACCCCGCCGGGTCGCCGAGAGCGTTCAGGCCATGGGCCTGCGCTACTCCACCATCACCGGTGTCGCCCGCGACGATCTGGAGGACGGCGGCGCCTGGCTCTACGCCGAAACCGTGCGGGCCATCAAGAAACTCAACCCGGCCACCGGCGTCGAGCTGCTCATCCCCGATTTCAACGCGAAACCGGATCAGCTCGCCGAGGTCTTCTCCGCCCGCCCGGAGGTGCTGGCGCACAACCTGGAGACCGTGCCTCGGGTGTTCAAGCGGATCCGCCCCGCCTTCCGCTACGAGCGGTCGCTCGAGGTACTCACCGCGGCCCGCGCCGACGGCCTGGTCACCAAATCCAATTTGATTTTGGGTATGGGCGAGACCCCCGACGAGGTCACCCAGGCCATGCGCGATCTGCACGAGGCGGGCTGCGACATCCTCACCATCACCCAGTACCTGCGCCCCTCGCCGCGCCACCATCCGGTGGACCGCTGGGTGAAACCCGAGGAGTTCGTGGAGCATTCGAAGGTCGCCGAGGAGATCGGTTTCGCCGGGGTGATGGCCGGTCCGCTGGTGCGCTCCTCCTACCGCGCGGGCCGGTTGTACGCCCAGGCCATGGCCCACCACGGCCGCACCATCCCGGAAGCCATGGCGCCTCTCGCCGACGAGGGCACCGCCGCCCAGGAGGCCGGCGCCGTCCTGGAACGGTTCGGGTCCCGGGTCCGATGATTTCCGCTCCGGTCCGCCGTACCGCCAACGGACCGGAGCACCTTCCGCGGGTTGCCCGAAGCTGCCCTGGTCGAGAGCCCAGAACCGCCGCATCCACTACAATGAAGGCATTGAAGTCAATGGCGCTGTCGACGGCGAGCGAAGGTGGGTGAGCCGATATGGCGAGATTAACGGTCCGAGATCTTCCCGATGACGTGCGAGAGGCGCTCCGCGTCCGAGCAGCTCAGCACGGACGCAGCACCGAAGCCGAGGTCCGGGCAATCCTCATCGAAACCGTCTCACCCACACCGGAGGTCGGTCTCGGCACCCTGCTGAGCGATATCGGCAGGGAAATCGAGCTCACCGACGATGAGGTCGACGCACTCGCCGACCGAGACCGCCGATCTTCCAACCCGCTGGAGTTCGGGTGATCATCCTCGACACCAATGTCATCTCCGAGCCTTTACGCAAAGCACCCGAGGTCGGCGTGGTCGAGTGGATCGACGCGCAGCCCCTCCACACGCTGTACCTCTCGGCCGTCACCGTGGCCGAGTTGCGCTTCGGGATTGCCGCCATGCCCGTGGGACGCCGTAGAGACCTTCTGAAAACCAGGGTCGAAACTCGTGTGCTGCCGTTGTTCGCGGGCCGAGTGCTCGCCTTCGATCTGGCCGCCTCGGCCGCTTACGCCGAGGTCATGGCCGCGGCACGCGCCGCCGGAAAGGCGATTGCCACGGCCGACGGCTTGATCGCGGCTACGGCCGAGGCCGGGAACATGTCCGTAGCCACCCGGGATACCGCCCCCTTCCTCGCCGCGGGAGTGCGCGTGATCGATCCCTGGGGGTAGGTCTGGTCTTCGGGACACAGCACAACAGCGACTTCTTCGAGGATCGCCGATGAGTCCGGCTGTGCCGACCCGTCCTGAACGGTGACACCACCGAATACCCGGGGAGAGACAGCATGCTCATCGTCGCCGGACATCTCGTCGTCGATCCATCGGCCCGCGCCGCCTACCTCGACGGGTGTATCGGGGTGGTCGACCGGGCCCGCTCGGCGCCCGGCTGCCTGGATTTCGCGCTGAGCCCCGATCTCACCAATCCCGCGCGCATCAATATCTTCGAGCGCTGGGTGGACCGAGAATCGGTGGAGGCGTTCCGCGGCTCGGGTACCGGCGACGAGCAGGCTGCGGCGATTCGCGGTGCTTCGGTAGCCGAGTACGAGATCGCCGGCACCCGCTCGCTGACCTGACTGTCGGCTAGAACTTGATGCGCTGCAGTAGCGCCGGGATCTTCGAGGCCGACATGAGCGCCTTGAACTGCCAGCTGTCGTCCCGCGGGAGGATGCCACCGCGCTGGGTGACATCGAAGGCGTCGTAGAGGGTTTCGCCCTCTTCCATCAGCCCGTCGGCGTTGAAGTGATAGCGGTCGACGGCGGGACATTGGATGAAGCGGCCGTTGCCGTAGAGCACGGGGGCGCTGCTGTCGTAGGGGTAGAGGCGCAGGGGTCCGGCCCAGTGGCCGCTTCCTATGTAGCGGATGACGACCCGCACCCGCCCCTCGGGGGTCACGTCGAGGTAGACCTGGCCGGGCAGCGGGTCGTATCGCCAATCCGGGATGGCGTCGAAGAAGGCGAAATTGTATTTCACGAATTCGTCGATGCCGACGATGGTGCGGCCGAAGGTGGTGACATCGGTGTAGCGGACGTTGGGAGCGTAGAGCTCGTGATTGATGCTCATATCCCGCACCAGGAAACTCCACCAGTACTTCTTCGCCCACTCCATGAGCCAGGACAGGTCCTGGCCGAGTTTGCTGTAGAGCTCCAGTTTCCGGTCGAACTCGACGAACCACTCCTCGGTGGTGGCCTGCAGTTCCGGTTCCGGGATCACCCGGATGGGCACCGCACGGTTCGCGTCGAGGTATTCGGGGGCCGGCCGGGCGAGGCGGGGACGGCGCAGGGCTTGCTGGAACTGTTCGTCACTGAACACGGCACGAGCCTTTCGACGAGTGCGACCCGGGGTCGCGGTCGAGCTTCAACTTGAATCGTATGATTCATGTTGAATCAGGTGATGTCAATCAACTCCGGGAGACCGATGCGAGGATGAATCGGTGAACGCACCCAAGCTGTGGCGCGGCCGGACCCTGGACGCCAGATCCGCGGAGCGTCGCGAACAACTCGTGGACGTCGGATTCGAGTTGCTCGGCACCGACGGTTCGGCCGCGGTCACCATGCGGGCGGTGACCCGCCTGGCGAATCTGAGTCCTCGCTATTTCTACGAGAGTTTCGCCGACCGCCGGGCTCTGATCGTCGCCGTGTACGACCGCCTGGAGACCGAACTGCTCACCCGGCTGAGCGATATCGACCCGAGCGGTGATCCGCACTCCACGGTGCGTGCCGCACTACAGATCTGCGCCGCCTATTTCGAGGAAGACCCCCGCCGGGCCCGGGTGCTGCTCCGCGAACCCCTTACCGACGACACCCTGCGGGCCCACAGCGCCGACCGGCTGCCCACCTTCCTGCGCACCGTCGTTCCGGCGCTGGGCGAGGAGGTCGGGGCGTTGATACCCGACAGCGAGGAGACGTTCGCGATCACCGGCACCGCGCTGGGCGGGGCCCTCGTGGCCCTCTACGTGGACTGGATCGACGGGCGGCTCCCTGTTCCGCGGGACCGCCTCGTCGACACCGCGACCGCCATCGTGCTGTCACTGGCCCGGATCTCCACCTGACCGCACGAACAACGCACGACGCCCACCGGCGACCGGGTCCCGTGCGGGGGACAGTCGGCAGCAGCCCGGGCGGCGACGGTCCGGACCGCCGACCGCCCTGCCGCGGCCCGAAGGGACGCCCCGGCCTCGGGCTCGAATCCGCCGCTCTCAGCCGACGGGCTGCGGTAACGTCTCACCGGTTTCGAGCAACGTCTTGAGACCGGCCAGGATCCCGGGCCATCCGTTGCTGATCCCCGCGAGCACCCGGCTACCGGGCTCGAAACCGTCGTGCACGACAGTCAGTTTCACCACCTCACCCCGCGGCTCGAGTTCGAAGGTGACCTTCGAGCGGGGTTCCCGCGCCCAGTCCGCGACCTCGTCGGGATCCATATCGAATGCCTCCGCGAATGACGGGCAGAACGTATGCCAGGCATAGGACAGCCGGGCGTACGGTTCGGCCTCCAGTACCACCTGTTCCGGATCGCTGCTGGTCCAACCCTGTTCGTGCCATACGATCGGCGAGCCCGGCCGCCAATCGCTCTCGAACGTCGCGCCCCAGTAGCGTTGTGTGAAAGCCGGATCGGTCAGGGCCTGCCACAGTTTCCGGTCGGTGGTCCGGATATAGGTCACGTAGACGAATTGCGGTGCGCTCACGGGTTCCTCCAGTGCTCGTTTCAGATCGTCGAGGGCGGTGAGCCGGTCCCGGTCGTATTTGCCGATCCACCGCTGCGCGATCTCGTTGATGGGTACGGGATTGAGGTAGTGCAGCCGCCGCCGGCCGTCCCGCACGGTGGTCACCAGATCGGCTTCGACCAGTACGGACAGATGCTTGGTCACCGCCTGGCGGGTTATGTCCAAACCCTTTCCGAGTTCGGCCAGGCTCTGCCCGTTCCGTTCGCGCAGCCGATCCAGCAACTGCCTGCGGCTGGGATCGGCCAGCGCCTTGAACACGTCGTCCATCTCACCTCCTGCAACCAATTGGTTGCCCAATAAAGATAGGCAACCAATTGGTGGCATGTCAAGCATGGGTGCCACGCCTTGCCGAGGAACGCACCGGTCGATGCCGGTGACGCCGCAGGCACATCGCGAGAAGATCCGGAACGGCAAAGACCCCGAGGAACCCGGGCCGGGCGCGGCTGCGGCTACGGCTCTCGCCGCGTCAACGCCCGGCAGGACACCATTGCCGGGCTCAGACGGAGCCGCACCTATCGCCGGCGGGTACCCCGATCCGCACGAAAACGATTCAGGCATCGGTGGTGGCGCGGCCGCATGCGTGCAGCAGTCCGGAAACGGTCGTGGTGACGTCCAGGCCGACGCTCCTGGTGCGCATCGCTACGACGCCGCGACGGAATCCCGGTTCCGGGGCGATCAGAGCGCTCGGATCAAAAAATCTACAGCGACAACTGTAGACATTCCATAGGTTGTGGAGTATCTTCTGTGTCGTTGGTAGCGAAGGAAGTATCCATACGGCACGGGAGATAACGAAACTGCCCGTGAGGTAAGACCGGCGGGCGCGGCCACGGGACCAGCAAGTACACGGTCCTACCGCCCGCCGGGCAGCACGAAGTTGCCCGGAAAGATGAAATGAGGAGAGAGGAGGCGTTGCCCGTCGGGTCACCCAGGAAGATCTGTGGTTCGGGTGATCGCCGACGTATCGGTTACATGTCGGAAGACGAAGTAATTCCCCCTTTCCGTACCCCGGCGCCGCTGGCGCCGGGGTACTTCGGCGTCTGGAGACCGTACGATTTCTGAACCCCCGACCGCGAACGAGAAGTTCGACGATGACGACTACCCCGCCTACACCATGGGCCGGGCCGCGGACATACTCGGCACCACCCAGGCGTTCCTGCGGACCCTGGACGAGGCGAAACTGATCACCCCGCAACGTTCCGCCGGCGGACATCGCCGCTACTCCCGCTACCAGCTGCGCATCGCCGCCCGCGCCCGCGAACTCATCGACCACGGCACCCCACTGGAAGCGGCATGCCGGATCATCATCCTCGAAGACCAACTCGCCGAGGCCCGCGAACTCAACGCCAAACTCAACGAACAGGACTGACCGCACCGGCGCGCCCGCGGGCAGGGAGCCCGGCACCGCGGCCGGTCATCATGGGATCGGATACCGGCGGGGCGAAGGCCGGGAACAGCCGACAGCGGCAGCCCGGGCGCGGCGCCCCGGAAAGCAAGAAACCCGCGCCGTGGCGCGGGTTTCTGTGTTGGTCAGCTCCTAGATAGCGCGGACGCTCTGAGCCTGCGGACCCTTCTGGCCCTGCTCGATCTCGAACTCGACACGCTGCCCCTCATCGAGGGACTTGAAGCCGGAGCCGGAAATCGCGGAGTAGTGGACGAAAACATCAGGGCCGCCACCGTCTTGCGCGATGAACCCGAAGCCCTTTTCGCCGTTGAACCACTTCACACTGCCTTGCGACATACTTTTGTTTTACTTCCTGTTGTGAGCCGAGCGATCACTTCAACAACCCGTGCTCACCTCCAGCATGCCACAAACCGGCCACCACTCCCACGAAGGGTGAGCCGCGGCACTCCTTGCCATCTCCGGTCGCTCCCACAACGGTCGGGGTTTGAACCGGCGATATTTCGCCGACCTTGTGTCATGGCCGGTCAGGCGATGAGCCGGGTGGCGGTGGCCGCGCTGTCACGCAAGGTGGTGCCGGTGAGGCCGAGCAGCCGAGTCGTCGAGACCCTCGATCCACGGGGTGGAGGACGAAGACAGGCGGCATCCGAAATTTCCGGCCTCTCAATAGCCGATCGTGAAATGCCGGTCGCTACCCGCGTTCTCGAGTTCGTCCAAGATCGCGACGGCGAGGTCTTCGGCCGAGATCCGCGATACTCCGGCCGCGTCCGCGACGAGTGTGGTGGTGCCGCGCCGGTAGGTTCCCGTGCGCTGCCCCGGTTCGAGGAGGGCGGGCGGGCTCAGATAGACCCAGTCGGCCGGGTGCGCGTGGCACACCTCCAGCTGCGCGACACTCGCACCCGCGACGGCCCGGATGGACCCGGGCACGTACTCCGGGCTGTCCAGGACGAGCCGGCCCGGCTCGCCGGGATTCCACAGCGGCGCGGCGCCGCCCACCACGAGAACGCGCACCCCGCTCGCCGCCCCCGCGTCGAGCAGCGCGGTCGTACTCGCGGCCACGGTGTGTTCCCGGCCGGCGGCGGCCCGGGTCGCGGCCACCACGGCGTCGGTACCGCGGAACAGCTCGGTCATCCGGGGGCGGTCGTTCGCGTCACCCCGCACGGCGGCCACCCCGGGCGGCAGTCCGGCGGGTCTCCCGGTGCGGTAGACGGCCACCGGTTCATGCCCCCGGTGCGCGGCTTCGGCGACCACCCGGGACCCGACCATCCCGGCGGCCCCCACGACAGCGATCTTCATTGCGATATCTCCTTCGAGGCGAAAATGACCCGGGTGCCGCGCCGCCGGGCCGGCGCGGGCAGCTGGCCCGCGAGGATCGCCGCCAGCGAGAGCCCGAATCCCACGAGCTGGATCGGGCCGAGTGTCTGATCGAGCAGGACGGCCCCGAGAACGGCGGCGACCAGCGGCGAGAGCAAAGCGAGAATCGCGACGGAGTTCACCGGGAGTGTGGTGACGCCGCGGAACCACAGCACATAGGCGATGAGCCCACCGAACAGGCCGAGCCAGAGATATCCGAGGGCAGCGGACAGGCCGATCGCCGGCGGCGACCCTTCGATCAGGACCGTGAGCGGCGCCAGGAACAGTCCGCCGGCCGTGAGCTGCCAGCCGGCGAAAGCGGTCGGGCCGACCCCGGCCGGCCGACCCCAGCGTTTGGTGAGCGTCAGGCCCAGGGCCATCGAGGCCGCACCGCCCAGTCCGGCGGCGAGGCCGGTCAGGTCGAAGGCCGCGGCCGGGCCGAGCACCACCAGGCCGACGCCCGCCAATCCGATCACGCCCCAGCCCATCCGCCATCCCGAAGGGCTTTCGCGCAGCACGGCCACCGCCAGCACCGCCACGACCAGTGGTTGCGCGGCCGCCAGGGTGGCGGCGACCCCGCCGGGCAGCCGTTCGGCCGCGACGAACAGCAGGGGGAACAGCAGGCCGATATTGAGCACCCCGAGGACCGCGGCTTTACCCCACCACGCGCCGCGCGGCAGGGTCCGGGTGAGGGCGAGCGCGATCAGTCCGGCCGGTAGCGCGCGCAGCAGGCCCGCGAACAGCGGATGCCCCGGCGGGAGCAGTTCGGTCGTGACGATATAGGTCGTGCCCCAGACGAGCGGCGCGAATGCGGTGAGCGCGGCCCGGGGCCGATCACCCGGACGGGATTCCCCGCCGACCGTGGGGACCTCTTGGGCAGCTGGACTTTTCACCCTCGAAGTCTCACGCGGCCCCCATTGATGAGTCCAACACATGTTTGTCACTCGAATGATCTCGATACAAGATTGATGCATGGAGCTGCAACAACTGCGCTACGTGCTGGCCGTCGCCGAAACGAACAACTTCACCCGGGCCGCCCGGCGCTGCCTGGTCGTGCAATCCGCGCTCAGCCATCAGATCGCCCGGCTGGAACGCGAACTCGGCGCGAAACTATTCGAACGCACCAGCCGCCGGGTCCGGCTGACCCCCGCAGGCGCTGCGTTCCTACCGGCCGCGCGCCAGTGCCTGGACGCTGCCGAACGCGCCGCCGCCGCGGCCGCGGCCGCCGTGGGCGAGGTGCGCGGCCGGCTCGCTGTCGGCCTGATCCCCTCGGTCACCGCGGTCGATCTCCCCGCCGCACTGCGCGATTTCCGCGGCCGCTATCCTCATGTCCGGATCAGTCTGCGGGTGGGCGCGAGCGACGAGCTCACCGAACAGGTTCGCGAGGGCGCCCTCGATATCGCCTTTCTCGGACTTCCGACCACCGCACGACCGCGGGGTGTCACCGCTCACGAACTCGCCCGCGATCGCCTCGTCGCCGTGGTCGCCCCCGAGCATCCGCTCGCCCGCGAAGCCTCGGTCGACCTGCTGCGGCTGTCCGCCGAGACCTTCGTCGACCTCCCGGCCGGGACTGCCGGGCGCGCGCAATCCGATCAGGCCTTCGCCGCCGCCGGAATCGACCGTGAGGTCGCCTTCGAAGTGTCCTCCGCCGACTACATCGCCCGCCTCGTCGAACAGGACCTGGGTGTGGCCATGCTGCCTTCCGCCTACGTGCCGCAGCTCACCGGCGTGGTCACCGTCGCGGTCTCCGACGCCCCCGCCCGGGTGGAGTACATCGTCTGGAACAGCTTCGCCCACACCGCCGCAGCCTCGGCATTTCTCGCGGTTCTCGATATCCCCGTGCCACCGGATGCCGCGGCATAACGGTCAGACCAGGTGCTTACGCAGCACTTCCTGATGGGTCGGACGGGCGTCCTCCAGCCGTGCGCGCCCCTCGGAGGTGAGTGCCAGGAAGTTCGCGCGGCGATCGAAATCACAGGCCGCCCGCTCCACCAGCCCGGCCTTTTCCAGCCGGGTCACCGTTCGGGAGAGCGCGCTCTGACTCAGGTACATCTCGGCCTCGATGTCCTTCATCTTGACCTTCTCGGCCTGCTCCACACCGCAGCGCCCGCCCAGGACCTGCAGCAATTCGAATTCGCTGAGCCCGAGCCGATGCCGCGCCTGCAGCGCGTTCTCGAGTTCGCACGAGGTGACGTGGTAGCGACGTAGCGTTTCGGACCACTTCGCGCAGACATCGTTGTCGGAGTCGTGGTACATGACCCGAGATTAGCATGTCAAGTCATTTTATGCCCACGCATTACATGCCGAAGCATTGCATGCGTTGACATTCAATGCGCGCGCATTTAAGTTCTTCCGGGTGACCCTCACCGCACCAATCCCGCAGAACCTCGCCACCGCAACGGCTGCCGCATCGACCGCCGGCCGCTGGGGACCGAAGCTGTGGGCCATCCTGTTCGTCGCCGGACTGGCGATGTTCCTCGACGCGCTCGACGTCTCCATGGTCGGCGTGGCACTCCCCTCCATCGGCCACGACCTCGGCCTCGACACCTCCGCCCTGCAGTGGATCGTCAACGGCTACATCCTCGGATACGGCGGCCTGCTGCTCCTCGGCGGACGTGCCGCCGACCTGCTCGGCCGCCGTCAGGTCTTCCTGACCGCCCTGGTGGTCTTCGGTATCGCCTCGCTCGTCGGCGGACTCGTCGACGCCGGCTGGCTGCTGATCGCCACCCGGATCGTCAAGGGCGTGGCCGCCGCCTTCACCGCTCCGGCCGCGCTCTCGATCATCACCACGACCTTCAAAGAAGGCACGGACCGCAACCGGGCACTGTCGATCTTCACCATCTTCGGCGCCACCGGATACGCCTCCGGACTGATCGTCTCGGGCCTGCTCACCGGAATCGACTGGCGGCTCACCTTCTACATGCCCGTGGTCGTCGTCGCCGCGGTCATCGTCGCCGCCTACATCGTGGTGCCGCGCACCACCGAAAAAGAGGAGGGCCGTATCGATTTCACCGGCGCCGCCCTGCTCACCGGCGGTATGCTCGCGGCGGTCTACACCATCGTCACCGCCCCGGAGACCGGTTTCACCGCGACCGTCGTCGCGACCACCGTCCTGGCGGTCGGACTGCTCGGCGCGTTCTTCGTGACGGAGAAGCGGGTGAGCCACCCGCTGGTGCGGCTGAGCATCTTCCGGGTGAAGTCGATCGTGCGGGCCAATCTCGCGGCGCTGGCCATCTTCGGCTCCTACCTCAGCTTCCAGACCATCGTCTCGCTGTACCTGCAGAACACCTTGCAGTGGGAGCCGTTGCAGATGGCACTCGCCATGGCGCCCACCGGCCTCATCGTCGCCGTCCTGTCCCCGATGGCCGGTAAGCTCATCGACCGCTTCGGCACCGGCCCGATGATCCTCGCCGCGCTGACCTCGTTCGTCGGCGGCTACCTCTGGTTCCTCGCCCGCGGCGGCAGCCCGGACCCCGCCTACGCGGTCGACTACCTGCCCGCGTTCCTGCTGCTCGGTCTCGGTTTCGCGCTCGGCTTCTCCGCGGTCATGTCGCAGGCCACCGAAGGTATCGCCGACCACGAGCAGGGCCTGGCCTCCGGTCTGGTGCAGACCTCGTTCCAGATCGGCGGCGCGGTGGTCCTCGCCATCGCCACCGGCCTGATCAGTGGTGCGGCCACGGATGGCATCGACGGTTACCGGCCGGGGCTCTACCTGGTCACCGCGGTCGCGGTGGTCGGCCTGCTCGCCTCGGCCACGGCGCTGCTGGCACATAAGCAGCCGGTCGCCGAACTCACGTAACGATCTCCGGTGCCGAGAACGGGGTCGCCGGTTCGGCGGCCCCGTTCTCGGCACCGGGAAGTAGTGGTCTCGTCGGCCACACTACGACGGTTGATCATCCGGCCCGTCGAGCCGGTGAGGCCGTGCGGTCGGGCGTCGCCGGGTGATCGCGGGCCCGCTACCGGGTAGGAGTCCGATGAGAAATTTCTTCTGCGCCACGATCGCCGGTGTGGTGGCGGCCGCCGCCGCGGCGATACTTCCGACACCTGTTGCGGCCCGGGCGGAAACATTCGCCGACCGGGCACTGACCCTGCACAACCAGTACCGCGCCGACTACGGCGCTGCCCCACTGCACTGGGACGCCACACTCGCGGCGGAGGCACAGAAATGGGCTGAACGCTGCGAATTCACCCATTCGCAGGCCGACGGCGGATACGGGGAGAACCTCTACGCCGGCGGCGGGGAGAACGTCACCGTCGACCAGGCGATGCAGGCCTGGATGGCCGAAGCGGCACAGTACGACTACGGCAACCCGGTGTTCTCCACCACGACCGGCCACTTCACCCAGGTGGTGTGGAAGTCGACCACGAAGGTGGGGGTCGCCGTGGCCGACTGCCCGGCGGGGTCGATCTTCGATATGCCGTCCGTATTCGTGGTGGCGCGGTACGCGCCGCCCGGCAACGTCGAAGGCCGATTCGAGCAGAACGTGGGCAGCCACGTCTAGAGTCCGCGGATGCCTGGGCCCCGCTCGGCGAACGGATCAGAAGGGCCGCTGGGTGCGAATGATCTCGGCCAGGTAGGCGTAGTCGTCGGCCCGGCCGCTGGACGCACGGAAGACCAGGCCTAGAGTGCGCCCCGGCGCCGGATTCGCGAAACGCGCGGTGTCGAGTGTGCCGCGGCCGGTCTCGGCCGGGACCGCCATTTCCGGGATGAGCGTGATCCCGAGTCCTCCGGCCACGCACTGGACCACTGTGGACAACGACGCCGCACGGGTGTCCCCGGCCCCGCCGGGGTGGACGTCGGTGGAACGGCACAGTTCGAGAGTCTGGTCCCGCAGGCAGTGCCCCTCGTCGAGGAGCAGCATCGGTAGCGTGCCCAGCGCCGCGGGTGCGATATCGGTCCGGCCGGCCAGCGCGTGGCCGGCGGGGACCACCAGGACGAATTCCTCGGTGTAGAGCGGTATTTCGACCAGGCCCGCGGCTTCGGCGGGCAGGGCGAGCACCGCGACGTCGAGCACTCCGGCGCGCAGCTCGTCGATCAGCCGGGCCGTTTTGTCCTCGATCACCTGCGGGGTCAGCGCGGGGAGTTTGCGATGCAGGGTGGGCAGCAGGGCCGGGAGGATATAGGGGGCGGCGGTGGGGATGATCCCGAGGCGGAGTACACCGGCGAGGACGTCCCCGGTCGCCGAGGCCAGGAATCGGTCCGCGGCTTCCAGCGTGGCCGTGGCGGCGGGGAGCAGCCGGTCGCCGGCCGCGGTCACCAGGACCCGCCGGGTGCTGCGCTCGATCAGCTGCAGCCCGAGCCCGCTTTCCAGCGCGGCCAACGCCTGCGACAACGTGGGCTGGCTCACCTCGAGTCGCGCCGCGGCAGTCCCGAAGTGCCGGTATTCGGCGACCGCGACGAACGCACGCAGCTGCGAGAGGGTGGGTTGATAAGACTGATCGGGCATACCTATCAGTCTAGTGCCACTCATCACTTTTGCCTTTTGCCGGACTTTCGGCAAGATTAGTTACGAGCTTTCGCCTTACCGGCTGGAAATCGACCACGCCGGTATCACTGATACAAGAAGGAGTTTCGGGCATGCCCCTGCTGACCATCGGCGACCAGTTCCCCGCCTACGACCTCACCGCGGTGATCGGTGGTGACTTGTCCAAGGTCGACGCTCAGCAGCCGGACGACTATTTCACCCGGGTCACCAGCGCCGATCACGCGGGCAAGTGGCGGATCGTATTCTTCTGGCCGAAGGACTTCACCTTCGTGTGCCCGACCGAGATCGCCGCGTTCGGCAAGCTGAACGAGGAGTTCGCCGACCGTGACGCCCAGGTCCTCGGCGCGTCCGTGGACAACGAGTTCGTGCACTTCCAGTGGCGGGCCCAGCACGAGGACCTGAAGACTTTGCCCTTCCCGATCCTGTCGGATCTCAAGCGGGAACTGGCCACCGCCACCGGCGTTCTCAATGCCGACGGCGTCGCCGACCGCGCCACCTTCATCGTCGACCCGAACAACGAGATCCAGTTCGTATCGGTGACCGCTGGTTCGGTGGGTCGCAATGTCGACGAGGTGCTGCGGGTGCTGGACGCGCTGCAGTCCGACGAGCTGTGCGCCTGCAACTGGAAGAAGGGCGACCCGACCATCGACGCGCGCGAACTGCTGGCCGCGAGCGTTTGAGAGCGGAAGGAGAACCGGTGAGTATCGACAATCTGAAGGGCTCGCTACCCGAGTACGCGAAGGACCTCAAGCTCAACCTCTCGTCCCTCTCGCGGACGACGGTGCTCAACGAGCAACAGCTGTGGGGCACCCTGCTGGCCGCGGCCGCCGCGACCCGTTCCACGGCGACCCTGCGGGAGATCGCCGAAGAGGCGGCCGAAGTGCTGTCTGCCGAGGCCTACAACGCCGCGCTGGGCGCCGCCTCCATCATGGGTATGAACAATGTGTTCTACCGGGGCAAGGCGTTCCTGGACGGTAAGTACGACGATCTGCGGGCCGGCCTGCGTATGCAGATCATCGGCGCCCCCGGTGTCGATAAGGCCGATTTCGAACTCTGGTCGTTCGCGGTGTCCTCGATCAACGGCTGCCAGCACTGCCTGGAAGCGCACGAGCACACGCTGCGTGAGGCGGGCGTTTCGCGCGAGGTGATCTTCGAGGCGCTGCGCGCCGCGGCGATCGTGGCCGGGGTCGGGCAGGCCGTGCAGGCCACCGAGGCGCTGGCGACCGCCGCGGTCTGAGCCCGTTCGCCCGGCCGGGCGAACCACGAGAACCGGAACCGGGTGGCGAGGGATTTCCTCACCACCCGGTTCTTTTCGTCGCCGGAATCGGGGCGGCCCGATCGGCCTATCGGCATGCGATTCCGGGGTTACCCGGAGGACGATCTGCGGACCTCCTGGTCGTTGCCGGCACAGCCTCGGTATCCGGTCCAGGGCCGGGCATACCATTCATCGGTCCCGGCGGCAGCACGTGAAATCGACTACGGCAGCGGCAGACACGCACTACCGGCGTCGAGCCCCGGCCCTCGCACATCGACTTCGATGTACTTCGCCGACGTGTACTGCCCCGGGGCGAACTGCTGCGCGGTGATGTTCTGACGGCCGATGTGTTTCGGCGCCCATTCGAAAGTCGCCGTTCCGTTCTCCGGGTGATAGACGGCCTGGCCCAGGCGTTCTCCGTTACCCGGAACCACACCGCCGCTGTTGATGATGGTGACCTCGCCCGCCTCGGACGGCGGGGCGTCGACTGTCGCGGTCACCGTATAGGCGCAACCGGTCCGCAGCCCCTCCGGCCCGGTGGCCACATCCACTCCCGTCACGGCCGCTCCCGCACCCGGTGCCGCGTACGCTGCCGCAACGCCCAGAGCGCTCAGCACCGCGGCGAAGCCGAAACGGCGGATATTGCTGTGCATATCGAACCTTTCGTGACCTTCGGTAGGGGTCCTCCGACCCTCCCACACCCGGGCGGTACCCACCGACCGGGCGCTCGACACACAGTTCACGCGCCGAGATCGACGGTGGCGCGAAAATCGCTCGGCCGGATACCCCGATGCCGTTTGAAGGCGGCACTGAAACCGAACGCGTCCGCATAGCCCACGGCCTTCGCCACCTGCGCCACGGTCAGACTGCGATCAGCGAGCAGCTCCTCCGCCTCGTCCATCCGGCATTCGGTGAGATATGCCAACGGCGACTGTCCCATGACCTCGGAGAACCGCCGCGCGAACAACGCCCGCGAAACCCCCGCTTCCGCCGCCAGCGACGCGACCGTCCACCCGGCGGCGGGCTTTCCGTGCATGGCCTCCAATGCCGGCCCCACCACCGGGTCGGCCGGCCCGCGATACCAGCCCGGCGCGCCCGCGTCCTGCCCGTCGAACCAATCACGCAGCGTGCACACCAGCGCCCAGTCGAGCAGCCGGTCCATCAGCGCCTGCGCGCCCGCCGGTCGGCGCGCCGCATCCGTGGCCACCGACTCCATCCACGCGCACACCTCCACATCGTCGGATACCACCAGAACCGGCGGCACCGCGCGCAGCAAGCGTTCGTGGCGCCGGCCCGATGCCCGGTAGGCGCCCACGATCAGCGCCGTCTCGCCGGCCGGGTCGTCGCCCCAGCGGCCGTCGTCCAGTGCGGCATCACATTTCGCGTCGGGCGCGAAACAGGCGATCTCGTACTCATCGTGACGCAGGCCCACCGTGTCCGCGTGGTCGGCGAAGCGGAACAGTTCCGGGCCCCGCACGATCGCGGTGTCGCCGGCCCCGATCCGGCGCTCGGTCCCGCCGGGTAGCAGGAGCGTGCCCCCGCCGCGCAGCACGGTGATCATGGTGAGCGGTGCGCGGTCGGCGAACCGGATACTCCACGGGGCTTCCAGCACCGCGTTGGTGAGTACGGCACCTTCGGCACGGATGCCGCTCAGCAGTGTGCTCAAGGGATCCACCCCACCGAGGGTAGACGAACTCCTATCAGATGTAGATCTCTACCCATAGATCGTCCATCGAATGCCGTGTGGAATGAGAGCAGACCGCACAACCGAGCATCCGGAGAGCCGGATCGAGATGGAGGACCCCGTGTCGCAGAGCACGATCGACGACGCCCCGACCACCCGCACCGCACTGGTCGTCGTCGCCCACCCCCGCCCCGACTCGCTGACCGCCCATATCGCCGGCCTGGCCGCCCGGCGGCTCACGGCGGCGGGCTACCGTATCGACCTGCTGGACCTGCACGCCGAGAACTTCGATCCCCGGATGAATACCGCCGACCTTCCGGAATGGGGAAACCGGGAGAAGACCTACTCTCCGGAGGTTGAGAATTATATGCGGCGCGTCCTCGCCGCCGATGTCATCGTCGCGGTATTCCCGGTCTACTGGGTGCAGGTCCCGGCGATCCTCAAGGGCTGGATCGACCGCGTCTGGAACTACGGGTTCGCCTACGGCCACAGCAAACCCCGGCTCGCGGGCAAACGGATGCTGTGGCTCGGCCTGGCCGGTGCCGCGGACGACGACAGCGTCGTCGACCTCATGCAGCAATCGTTGGGCATGCAGCTCAACGACGGTATCGCGTATTACTGCGGCCTGGCCGAATCGTCGGTGGGACTGTTGCCCGGCGCGGAGGAGAAACGACAGCGCGTGGACGCCGACGGCAACCTGCTGCTCGACGAGGCACTCACCGGCGCGGTGCGCCAGGCCCACTACGCGGCGCTGGAAGACCGGGCGGGGCGTTTCGTCGACGATTTCCTCACCGGTGACCGGGTGCCCGCCTGACCTACGCGGAGCCGACCGGAAGTCGACCCCGCCCGGGTGGGCCGGTGGCGATTGTCCGAGGGCGGGTGGGTCGCGCCGCTCGCCGCTTCGCGGTCGGCCGACGTGGCATTCCTGATCACGATCGGCGCGAACTCGGGCGCGGTCCGTATTCCGGTGCCGGAACAGATCACGGCGCGCACCCCCGTCTCACGGGATCGGTTTCCCGACGATCCACTCGTGACCGAACGGATCCCGCACCCGCCCCTGACGCGCCCCGTACGGCTGATCCGCCACCTCGAACACGATCTCGCCACCCGCCTCCACCATCTGCCGGGCGAGGCGGTCGGGATCGGCCGACAGTACGGAGAGAAGAAGACCACGACCGCCGAGTCGCAGTGGGTCGTGGTCGATATCGTCGGCGTCCTTCACCTCGAATACGGCTCCGCACGGAAGTTCGAGCGCGGCGAATACCACCCTGCCGTCCGCCTCGTGCCGCTGTTGAAGATCGGCAGCGAATACGTCGGTGTAGTAGCGGATCGCCGCGTCGGCGCCCTCGATGATCAATTTCGGCGTGATCTGCTCGATACTCATGAATGGAGTATGTGCCGGGCCGCCACGCACCGACTTGGAGATTTGTCTCCTGGAGTGCGGGCGGCGCGGACACCAGATATTCGCACGAGAAACTATCCGGTCACACCTCATCGCGCAGGCGCCGCACCTCCGAGTGCAACGAGCACCCGCGATGCAGGCCCCGCGGGCGACGGAGAAGCGTGTCCCGCGCGTTGACACGCGAGAAACGCCCGTCCTGGGGTAGTCCGGCTGTCTCTGTGGCAGAAGGTTCAGAAAGGCTGCCCCTGCAGGAGCGCGAACGCGCCCGCGATGAAGAACAGGGGAACGAAGAGGGCGGTGGCGACAGGATCGCCATTGAGGTAGCCCTGACGAATATTCTCCATGGCGGCCGCGGAACCCGAATTCATATCAACTGACCCTTCGCTGTGCCGTGCTCGACACAGTCCACAGTACTGGGGCACTCGAGCACCGACCGGAAGTCGATGCGCCGAGCTCGGCCGCGTGCCGCATCAATACCGTGTGGACGATATCGGCTTTGGCGGCGCGGCTTCGGATTTCTTCGCAAGCATGGACATGATCAGTCCCGCCATACAGGTGCACGGGCAGTCGCGGTGGGAATCCGTGCGAAGCGGCGACGATATCGCTCGCGGTGCTTACGCCCCCGGTGACCAGAGCTGCGCTGGAATCAGGACAGTCCAGACCTGCCCCGGCGCGAAGGGGATGGCTGCACCGGTGGAGGTTGTATAGGTTGTGCCGGCCTGTGGGGAGGGCCGAAACCACTCGGCCGGGAACGCTCGACCGTCGCGGAGGACGAGTGCCCGACCGCTACCGGTCGTCCGGGCCAGGGGTGAGACGCTGCCCGCGGTATCGCTGATGGCCGAGTCCTGCACCTGCACGCTCTGCAGCACGACCGTGCCTGCCATGAGCTGTCCGGTATCGGCGACGATATAGGCGGCACCGTCCATGGACACCAGCCACCGCCGATGTTCGGGTGACCATTCGAAACCGATCAGCGCGTCCGGATACCGCGCTCCCTGATATTGCGTGGGCCGGCCACCGGCAGGCGCAGGACCGAAGTGCGGTTGCGACGCCGGCGACCAGCCGCCGCCCACGGGTAACCGATCCGAGCGGACGAACAGGTTGTGCGGAGCGTCGCGACTGTAGTCGCGGTAGTACGCGCCGGGTTGCCGATCGGCCGAGGCGTTCTGCAGCGACGAGCGATCGACGGAGGCAACCAGCTCGGGTGCGGCACCGGAGGAGGCCAACGTCGGGTTGCCGAACTGGTCCAACAGCGTCAGATCCGTTTCCCGCGCGCTTCGGATAGGTCCGATCACCGGGGGTTTGTCGGTCGAGAACACCGCAGCCAACCGGCTGGAACCACCCTCGACCGGTTCGACGTAGACCATATCGGCGGCTGCGAGCCCGACCGGTGGCCGTGCCCGCGGGCTGTTGTCCACCTTCGCGACCAGCACGGGCGTCCCTACCCCGGAGGGCGCCGGACCAGGAGGAGCGCGATCGGGCCGGCTGCCGCTACTGCACGCGAACACCGCGCACATTCCCAGTGTCGTCAGGAACGCGGCAATCCAAATCCACCATCGCTGTTGCATAGGTTCGGCCCTCTGACGCCGCCGATCTACGCCGCGCTCGACCATCCCCGTCGCACTGCCGGTCACGGCTGATCGCCGAAGAGTGTGGCCGCTCCTCCGTCGCACGCGACCTCTTCGACCCGAAACCCATTACTCTCCGAAACGAACGACTAGTGTTTCGCGGAACACCGGACAGTACTTCCGAATTCGATCCTCCAGGAGTCCCGAATGAAACGAATGCTGACGAGAGCAGCCGGCGTACTGGCAGCCGCTGGACTGGCGCCGCTACTCCTGACCGCACCCGCCCACGCCGAAGCGGACACCGTTCACTTCACCGCCGGAACCTTCAGCTGCGCCATCTACGGCGACGGAACGGTCGGCTGCGACATCGCGCAACCCACCCGCCTCCAATACCGCTTCCTGCCGATCCCGTTGCAGACGAACGAGATCGTCATCGACCAATCGTGGCTGCCCGCGCACCCGACCTTCGACGGTGGCACGCCGTATACGCTGCCCGGCGGAAACCCGCAGATCAGCGACGTCAAAACCGGAGTGGGCACGTGGGGGCCCTACGTCGAACACGCCGGCGCGCGCTGCGATGTAGGGTTCCACGGCAGTTTCGGGTGCCAGTCCAAGGGGCGCGGGTTCACCGTCTACAGCGGCACCATCTCGGCCTGACCCGCGCGGCGCGGTCCGGACCACGCCTCTCGACCACACCGGGCGGGTTACCGGAATCGACCGGTCGTCGGTAGGCCCGCAGCTCGGCCCGACGGGAGGCGACCGAGTACCGCGTCAGCCGACCGGGCTGTTCCCGAGTGCTTCCACAGCGGCCCGGGTGGCGGCGGCCACGAGATCGTTGGCCGGTTCGGCATCCTGCTCGGATTTGGTGGTGAGCACCGCGATGACCAGCGGGGCCCGCCCCGGCGGCCAGGCCACGGCAACGTCGAGGGCGGAACCGTACGCCGGGGACCCGGTTTTGTTGCCGACTTTCCAGTCGGCGGGCAGTCCTGCCCGGATGCGATTGCCACCGGTCGCGCTGGCGACGAGCCACGCGGCCAGTTGCGCGCGTTCGGGTTCCGTGAGGGTGTCGCCGACCACGAGCGCGCGATAGTCGGCGGCCAGCGCCGCGGCGGTGGTGGTGTCGCGTTCGTCGCCGGGGATCGCGGTGTTCAGCTCGGTTTCCCAGCGATCCAGTCGCGAGGTGTCGTCACCGAGGGTGCGGAGGAACGCGGTGAAGCCCGCGGGTCCGTCGAGGAGTTTCAGGATCTGGTTGCCGGCGGTGTTGTCGGACACGGTGATGGCGGCCTCGCACAGGGCGGCCACCGTCATCCCGGTATCGACGTGCTGCTCGGTCACCGGCGAGTTCGCGACGAGGTCGGTACGCGGGTACCGGATCACTCGGTCGAAGAACCCCGACGACAGCGGATGCTCGTGCAGCAACGCACCGCACGCGAGACCCTTGAACGTGGAAGCCATCGGGAACCGCTCACCGTCACGGTAGGCGACACTGCGGCCGTCGGCAGTGTCCACCGCGAACACCCCCAGTCGCGCACCGTGCGCCGCTTCCAGGTCGGCGAACTGCTGTGTCGTCACGGTGTGGTCGGTAGTACTGGCCGGCGCGGTCGCGACCGTGGTGCCGGGGCTTGCCTCGCATGCGGTCGCCGCCGAGAGCGCGGACACCGCCAGTGCGGCGGCGGCGAGCCGGCGGCGGTCGAATGAGACGAGCTGAACGAGTGCGGAGAATTTCACCCCCGCAGCACACCACCACACCCGGGTGCCGGGCCAATTCGCAACTCCCCCGCGAACAAGTCGGACTTGATATCGCCGCAGTTCATCCTGGCCGAATCCGACCCGATAGGCACTGCCGACCACGCTCGGCGGTCAGCGGTGCCGTACCGGAGCACCCGGTCACGTTCACATCGGGACCGACGCGAAACCGAATTCTCGCAATATCCGGCCCGCTCGCGCATCCGCCCATGCGGTGGCCACGAAATCGAGCGTGTCCCCGGGCAGATTGTCCGGGTCGGCCCAGATGAGTTCGCTGCACTTGTGTGGCTCACGGATCTCCGGTGCGCCCTGCCACGACTCCGCGGCGAAGAAGATATCGACCCGAGGTTCTCCGGCCCAGCGGAACATCGTGCCGCTCGGGCGTAGATCATCCGGGGTGAGGGTGATACCGAGTTCCTCGGCGACCTCACGGACCACCGACTCGGTCAGCGCCCGGCCGCGGTCGACATGGGCGGCCGGCAGCCCGAGCCGTCCGTCGGCGTAACCACGACCGGCCCGCCGCAACAACAGGATTCGGCCGTGCTCGATGAGAAAGACATGGGCCGCCACCGGGTAGCGGTCGTGCTTGGTATCGAACACATATCCCGACATGGGCTCCTCGTTCCGAAGTTTCCGCGGCGGCGGCCGGGGTCGCGTGGCAGGTCGGCGTACACCGTAACGCCCCTGCGGTCCGGTCCGGTCCGGATGCGGTGCCGAAGGTGTTTCATCCGGCGCGCGACCACCGGGCCGCGATGGCCTCGGCCGACCGATCGCTTCGCGGTTTCGGGTCTGCGCGTGGACCGGCCCCAAACGGCAGACGCTGATCGTCTTCGCCGGCCCTCCCGGCCCGGCGCCGGAGCCGGCCACACACGCGGAACAGTTCTGGTCGCTCCTGGGCCGGTTCACGGCCTGATGCTCCTCGTGTGGAGAGAAGCAGAAGCGCCGGGCACCTTCGCAGGTGCCCGGTGCTTCTACCGGTTTCCGTCATCGAATACTGAAATCAGTCGCCTCCAATCGTGAATTCAGCGAGTGGCCGAGTATCGCAGTCACCGCTGCGAGCACTGCGAACGCTGCCGGCACCAGGAACACCGACTGGCCCGCGAACGCCCCGACGCCGTGGCCGCCGCCGACCGTTCCGGCGGCGGCGCCCGCCGCGGTTCCGCTGGATATCCAGGCCAGTGTCTCGGTGAGGTTGCTGCGTTGACAGTTCTGTTCGGCCACAGCGTTGAGGACAGCCATCGTGGGGGCGAATGCGGCGCCGCTGACCGCCAGCACGCATACGATCTGCACGAAGCCGCCGGCCACCAGCAGCAACAGTGTCGTCACCAGAATCGCCAGCGTGCCGGATACGAGGCGACGTGCGGTCACCCGCGGTGACCACAGCGCGTAACACAGGCCCCCGGCAGCGCTGCTCGCCGCCCACACCGCCAACGCCAACGGACCGACGAAGCGGTTCGGGGCAATCGCCACGATGATCACGTCGATCGCTCCGAGCACGCCCCCGATGGCGAACGCGATCGTGAACCAGATCGGCATCCCGGGCTGCCGGATCGCGCGCAGCGGCCGCCCGGTGGCCGCCGCCGGCGGCTCGTTGCCGGACTGCATGGACAGCCAGAGCATTCCGAGCAGTGCGATCACCAGTACGGAGATCACACCGGCGGGCCAATACACAGCAGTGAGGATCCCGACCAGCGCAGGGCCGCCGATGAACAGTATTTCGTCGACACCGGCTTCCACCGAATACGCGACGGCCACCAGTTCGGGATCGGTCTGCAGCACCGTCCACCTACTGCGGACCATCGCCCCGATCGAGGGCATCGCCGAACCCGTTATCGTCGCCCCGAGCAACAGGCCCCACTGGGAGTGGAGCACACCGATATCGACGATCACCGCGGTGATGCCGGCTGTGAACAGAACGGCTGTGACAGTCAATACCCACTGTTGACCGCGCCGATCACAGATATTTCCCCACACCGGTCCGGCCAGCGCCGCACACAGCAGGTACGCCCCGCACGCGGTGGCGGCGAGGTCGTATCGTCCTGAGGTCTGCGAGACCATCAGGACGATACCCAGCCCCACCGTCGACAGCGGAAGTCGTGCGAATACTCCCGCCGCGCACAGCTGCGCCGACCCGTCCACCGCAAAGAGTCGACGGAGATTTCCCGACATCGTTGTTACAGGTAACTGCGCAGTTCGCCCCGGCGGCGCACATCCAGTGTCGCGCAATGGAAGGAACCACCGATGCTGTGCACATGCTGGAACGGGCACCTGATCGGTTTGAAGCCGAGGCTCGCGATCAACGCCGCCATATCTTCGTCCTGCTCTTCGACGACCACCCGGTTCTCATCGATGACCAGTAGGTTCATATTGATCCAGGTGCTCGTCATGAACAGTGGCGGCTCCACCCGGGCTGCCGGCCGAGGCGCGGGAACGAGCTCCCACTTCCCGAAACCCGCCGCCCGCAATGATTCCGCATCGATCCGATCGGGATTGAACAGCATCAAACCGGCGCGCAACGGCGTTATCGTGGCGTCGATGTGCATGGCGTGCGGGTCCTTCGGCTCGAGCAGGTGGACTCGATACTCGTCTTCCAACTGGTTGGACAGCCAATCCACACCGGCCTGATTCGTGACGTGGCTGAGCTGGCCGAAAATATCCCGCCCGAATCTCAGGAAATCTGCCGCATCGAAAGCCGGCTGGGTATCGTTTATCGCCCATTGCGTCGTGGGGTCCAGGTTGATCAACATTTCGTGATCGAGCACGCGCGGAGCGGAATACCAGCGAGCACCAGAATTCTGATACTCCCGCAGCAGATTGCGATAGGCCAGAACCTCCTTGCGTCGCGATTCCCACGACATCGGCGCCTCGATAATGCTGTTACCCACCGCCAGCATGCTGTCGCGGGGCATCGCGCCCGTATGCCCGCCGATTTCGGACCAATCGATAGGATCCGGCCTACGCACCACTACGCCCTCTTCTTCGAGGGCCGCCGCGAACCCGTCGAGTTCGCGTTGGGCCGCTTCGACCACTTCGGCCGGGAATTTCCGGCCCGGCGTGAACAGCTCCCAGTGTTCGTCCGGCATCGTTTCCCGGATCATCCGCGAATGTTCGGCGGGGAACATGGAGAAGTCGGCGACGCCGACGATCACTTCTTCGAGGGCGTCCCATTCGTTATGGGACTGCACTGTGCCGGACGCGACCGTTTGCCCGGCGATAACCGGTTCACGGGAATAGAGCAGGCTCGCGGACTCGGTGAGCTGCACGACGAAGCCGGGCGTCGTATAGGCGAGATTGATCGCGATCCGCTCTCCGTCCGACAGCAGCGGCGAGACACGATGGGCTGTGGTGTCGGATTTGAGCACATAGATATCACCGGCGGCGAGCGGCACGCGCAGGACCGGGCCTTCGTCGAGCTGCAACAGCGATTCGGCGCGCGGCACAAGTTCCGGGACCCCGCCCAGCGAGGGGTCCGGCGCTTCGATCACCAGCACCACCGACAGTGGATAATCGTCGAAATGCGCACCGAAGGTGTCGTTGCTGCGATCGAGGATATTGACCACATACCGGTCGACATCTTCCTCCAGCGGAATCACTTTCTCACCGCATACCCGCTCGATGATATCCAACAGCACCGGATCGCGGTATATCGCCGGGATGACCGATGACAATGTGTCGATAACATCCCCGCCCAGCGTGGTCATACGGCGTGGCGAATTGGCCATGCATTCCATATTGAATTCTTTCCGGACCGCCTCGCGTCGCAACCGCTTGATCTCGGATTGCATCAGCACCAGTCCGGCTTCGGACAGCAACCCGGGAAACTTCGCGTAATGGTTATCGCGATAGCTGTCCGTACAGGCGCTGATCATTGTCGAATTCTCGGTGTACTCTGCGGCATTCAACAATGCTTCGCCCAGCACATTTCTCATCTTCACTCCTCATTGTTTCGAGCGCACTTCATCCGGGAACGGAAGTGCCCGGAATCATGAGCATTCGTCGGATCGGACGCGTTGCAGCGCCGATTCGCAAAGGAACGATCCGTGCCAGCAACGGCTACGCCGATCGAGGCGCACCACGGATCGACAGCCGATCGCCGACTACTGTCATGCGATTCGGCTGAAACTCGGAAACGTTCGGTCGAGAAACCGCGAGCCGTTTACCTGCGCTTGGGGGCGAAACCCGGCTGCGGGTCGAACCGTTGATGTTGCAATCCATGGGGCATGGCGCACTCCTACATGCTGGAGCCGGTGTCACGTAGCTCGGCCGGTCGCGACGAAGGAAACTTCTCGCCGACCGCCGCGTGTACTCCACCGACTGTGTGACGCTACATACCGTACCGTCAAACAGCGGTACATACAACCGGTTCGGATGGTTTCAGCGCCCAATTGCACTGCACCACAAGGCTATCGGTTTGCTGCGCCTGACCCGGTAGGGCTCGGACCCCAATCCATCAGGGCGGACCCACAATAGCCAAGAGTACGCCGAATGGACCCCTGTACGCCGAATCGAAGCTTAAAAGCTCTGGGCTGCAATTGGTTTCGATCTCATTTTCGAGTAGCGGATCGGCGCTATCACCTCCCGCTCCCACCCTGCCCCGCCCTCTCCGGCCGGACGAAGAACCTTCCTGCCACAGTCGTCCACCCCCGGAACTCCGCGTGTTACGGCGGCGCAGAGCCGGCATCCGGGGGTAGCCCACACACCGGCTCTGCGACCGCGTCAGCCGACCCGACCGGCTCCGAGCGCTTCCACAGCGGCACGTGCGGCGGCCGCCACGGCCGAGCCGATACACAACTCCCGCGTGAACCGGTCGGACTCGATATGGTCGCCAGTCGGATCACACGATATCGACGAGATCCAGGACGGCCGCCGCGTAGTCGTCGTCTCCGGAGATCTCGACATGCTCGGCCCAGGGGCTGCGTCCGGTCCCCCACAGCACGAAGTCCGTGGCCGCGGAGCTGACGATCGTCTCGGCGGAATCGAGCCCGGCAGTCAGCGAAACCCGGCCGTCGGCCGCTGCCAGCGTCCATTCACCTTCACCTGGACCGGCGAGCTGGACGCCGAGCGGCCGGGTGAGCGCCGAAGCAACCTTGGGGCACATTTGCGGCAGGCCCGCCCACATCCAATCGACAGCTGCCCGAACCAGCCGATGCTCATGCTGCCCGACCGGTCGCTGCACCGGCCCCTCCGGGGCCAGCAGATCGACATACATATGGCACCAGAGATCGAAAGCGAACGCGTCGGCGAGCTGATGGGCCTCGTAGGTACCGAGATCGGTCAAGGTGATCGGGGCCGTGGCCGCCTCGCCCTCCTGCATGGCCGCCAACGCGCCCAACGCGCCCTCCATACTCTCCAGGAACTCGTCGGCCACCTGGGCCGCGGACCAATCCCGCCGCCGGGCGACCAGCAGTTCCTGCAATTGCTCAGCGGTCTCGGGGGCCGGTGCGGCGGGATCGGCCGGCGGCGGCTCGATGAGAGCCGCGAAATTGGACCCGGTATGGGCCACCAGATCCTGCACCGACCACCCGGCACACCGGCTCGGCGCCGCCCACTCGTCAGCGCTCAGGCTGGTTACCACCTCGGCGTAGCGAACAGCGAGATCTCGTGCGGCGGATAGTCCTGACATACTCATCGGCGATCCTCAATTTTCTTGGGATTCGAACCGTTCGGCCGCGCTGCGCGCAGCCGTACGAAATGGGAGCGACACGGCCGCTCCGATGACGATCCCCCGCTGCGCCCGATCGCGACGTAGAGGTCCGGGGCGTGGGTGGGATCGGTGGAGAACCGTGGCATCGCACGACCGGCCTCGTCGATGCCGTCATCGGGTCGCCGGACCGATCGATCCCGGAGGTGTTCGAGCATGGACGTCTATCTCCACATGGCATGGGCCGTCCTTCCGATCCGCAAGGTGCACGGGCGGGCCGGTCGGCATGTTGCGATCACTGTAGAGGGGTCTACGCGTTTTGTCGCGATACCGGCAAATATCGAGACAACTCTTCGACTCGCGGGTGCGGCGTCGACCGACCGGTCCTGCCCCGCCGGGGCTACCGCGCTCCCGGCCGGAGGCGCCCCATCCTGTACCCACCGATAACCGGTGTTCGGACGCCTGCACCGACCGCCGGGACTCCTGCCATTTGCATCCGGGAGCGGGGCGCGAAAAACTGACCGCTCGATCGCATACGAAGAGCAGCGAAGGAAAAGGAATGGGCGACAGCTATTTTGCTCGACTTGCGCGGGCTCGGCGCCGCTCACCGTGGGCAGCGAGGCGCACCGGCGTCGACGACCGCCTCGCCCGGCCCTGCGCCCGAACGGCTTCGCCGCGAGTTCGGTGACACATGGTGCAACAGAGAGGTTTCGATGATCGTCTCGACTCAGGACCGATTGAAGCAGCACGGGGTGGAAGTGGACTCCCTGCCCGGCATAGAGGAGATCTTCCCCATCCGATTCCGCGAGCCCGGCGAATTGGCCAGACGCACAATCGCCCTGCACGCACTGCTCGGCGTCATCTTCCATCCGGATCCGAGAGAAATCGCGGAATGGATGCGGGCGGAAAACTTCCAGCAGGAATTGACCGAGCGAGAACAATGGGCTTTCTCGCTGACCGAGCTGCCCGAAGCAGAGATGCTGTGGCGGCAGCAGGCCATGCAAACGAACCTGCTGACCTGGCGAGCCGAGTCCCTGTACGTCCTGCTCTGGGCCGCGGGGAAAATCCCGAACCTGGTCGGCCCCGATGAGCGGATGGACGGCTCGCTGGTCGCCGGGCACCTACCGGCACTGGGCGAACCTCTGCAGCCGTTCATCCGGGAATCCGGACTACGCCCCCGCGAGGAGATACTCGCGGAACTGCACTACTACTTCTTCCTGAATCACTTCATGGAGGGTATTCACGAGCAAACCGGCGAAATAATCGGTGATCTGGAACCCTTCCTGGCATCGGAACGATTCCACGCGCTCCAATGGATCACCTGTGCCGACCACTCGGAATGGGACGCCGACGAGGAGTAGTCACAAGTCGAGGACCCACACAACCACACCATGTCCCAAGGCCCGTCCGGGGTCTCGTCGTGCACGGTCTTGGGGCGCAGTCGCTCAGCGACCGGTCAGCGGAATCGGCGCAGCCGATACAGCGTGCGCCCGGCGCCACCTCAACCGGTCCGGCCGGGCTCGAGCCCGGGAACCGCCCAGCCCACAGTTCTGGACCGTCCACGTCGCACAGCCGGTCGCGAGAGCCGTTCATTTGCCACGAACGATGACGCCTCACGGCCGGATGTTCTCGATCAGCTCTGCCAGCTCCCGGACGCGGCGATCCGCTCCGCCGTACCGCGCGTCCATCTGCCCCTGCAATCGCATCAGCCGGTCCACCGCCTCATCGCGCCGGCCCGTATGGAGAATGCACTCGGCGAGCCGGCGTTGGCAGTACATGACCTGATCGTCATAGGGGCCGCGTTCGGCGGTGAGGTCATCGATCAGGGCCCGGTAGAGATCACCGGCCTCGCCCCAGTCCTCCGAGTCGAATCGCAACCCGGCCAGTTCGACATTACCCGAATACCAAGGAGACGCGATGGGTAGTACCCCGATTCAGCCGAGGCCGCTGACCGACCTCGAGGCCGCAGTCGTAACGAAGATGCTATCGGCGGATCGACACGGTTCTGCCGAATACCGTGCGCAGATACCATATTCGCAGGTCGTATCGACTTGGGGCGTCGGAGCGCCCAGCGTTGATATAGAGGTACGCCCGGGCCCCGCCCCGGCGGGCGGTGTGACGGACGGGATCCTCGCAAACGGAGCCGTCACCGACCCCGCGGGAAGGCCGATCGGTGAAATCATCCTCTGGGCCGAAGCCGGACGGCTGAGCGGGGTCGAATACGCCTGGTATACCGACGAACGGCCCACACAGCTACCCGAGCCCGACCAGATCGATCTCTTGTAGTCCAGCACCCACCTGTTGTCGATCCGCTGGTAACCCGGTCAGTCATGAAGCCGAAACCCGCTTCTCACCACACACAGCACGGGCGGTCCCGGAATCCGGAAGCCTTGACCCCAGGTCACATACAGCTTCGCGGTCGGCGTCCGTCCCGGTCGTCGATTCACCACCCGGTCGACTGGCTGTGATCCGATCTCCGAGGCCGGATTCGGCCCTGCCGATCCTATGGCAGGATCTCGGCACATGGCTCGCTCGACCACAACGATCACGATGAACGGCAATCCGATTCAGATCAGTGATGAACAGATCTTCCTCGCCACCCGCGACCAGACCCCGGGAACGCCGCAGGCCTACACCGTGTTCGTCAACAACGCTCTCTGGCCGCCGACCCAACTCATCGGACTGGCCACCGGGGTGCCGACAAGGTCCGGCGAGACCACCAACTACAACTCACACGCCGCGTTGAAGGCACTGAACGAGCTGGGCTTCGCCACGTTCGAGCGCGTGGAGTACGACACGCTGGGGACCGTGGTGGTGCGCGAAAGCCGTAAACGCACATAGGGCCTGAGCAGGGCCGTACTTTCGAGCCGCCCAGGTGGCTCAGCCGTGAACTGGTGGGGTACGGCGGACGGCGCTGGTAATCTTCCGGTCATGGTCGATTCCGGGGGAAATCCGAACCAGCCCGCCGACATCACGGTGGTACCCGACGAAGTCCGGGCGGTGGGACAGTTCGTAGCCGATATCGCTCGGAACCTGCGATCGGGCCTCGATTCGGCCAGTAGCGAAGTCGACGCCGTACTCGGCGACGGTTGGCGCGGCGACGCTTCCGACGAGTTCAGTGGCGGCTGGACCGAGCTCCGCGACGGCGGCCTCAAAATCCTGCAGGCCCTGGAAGGCATGGCCGCCGAACTCGGCGTGCAGGCCGGCACCTACGAAACCACCGACGACCACAACTCCCAGCAGTTCCCGAGCCTGAACCTGTGAACAACCCCGAATTCACCGTCGACCTCGAACGCCTCGACCAACTGGTCACCCGCCTGTCCAACCTGGCCGGATACCTCACCGAACAACTCGACCTCATCGACGACAAAGTCGTCGCCCTCGACGGCGCCTGGGAAACTCTGGCCGCGAACGCCTACCGCGACGCCCACCGGCTCTGGGCTGTGGGCGCCCGCGAATTCGGCACCGGCCTGGCCGATATCAGCGACGCGGCCCGTGCCGCCCACGACCGCTACACCCGCGCGATCGAACTGAACCGCACCATGTTCGGCAACAGGTGAGACCACCGTGTACGTGAACTGGCAGACCTACTACGACGCCGCCAGAAAATGCCACGACCTCGCCGCTGAGCTCCGTACCGCCGACAAACCTGTCCATGATGCGGTCAAGGGCCAATGTGCTGGCATGGCCGGTGATGCCCCCGGCTGCAAACAATGGGGCGAAACCTACGACGAACGCGCACGGACGGTCCTGCAGACCTGCACCAACCTCGCCGACGCCCTCACCAACTTCGGCTACCTCCTCTACGCCACCGGCTACAACCACGGCGTAGCCAACAAGAGCAACCCCGACCGGCCACAGGTCGCCGACGTCACCGTCCACTCCGTGCAGATACCCAGTTCGGTCGCCGACAACGGCAACGGGCTGGGCCACCAAGGCGGAGCAGCGGAGTTCTTCGACAGTCTCCTCGACAAGGTGACCGCCGAGTTCGGGAAGCTCCCCAACGGCGACCTCGACAAACTCGCCACCGCGGAAACCGTGTGGAAAACCTTCGGCAACCACGAGACCGTCACCGGTGCCGCCGCCCGTATCTCTGCCATCGCCGACCTGCTCACCGGCATAGACGAACCGCAGACCAGGCAAGGCATTGCCAACGACTTCGCCACCATGAAGACGGCCGCCGAAAGCCTCGCGGGCGCGGCACAGGTGATGGCCGCACCCCTCGGTGAATACCGCACGAACACCGCCGAAACCAGTCGGCAGATCAGCAGCGAGACCACCACGTTTCTCGTCGAGTCGGGGATTATCATTGCCGCGGCGGTCGCAGTTTCCTGGCTCACCGTCGGCGGCAGTCTGGCAGCCGGCGCCGGCGGTGTCGTCGCGCTCGCCGGTGACACCGCCCTGGCGATCAGCCGCATCTACCGGGCCAGCCGGCTCTGGAGCCTGCTCGGCCTCGCGGCAGCGGCCACCGCCATCACTGCCTTCGATGCACTTCCGGACCTGAACCAGGCAGCCACCAGCCTGGCGGTCATCATCGCAACGCACGTGGCCATTGATGACGATTCCGTTGCGGGCGATGCCGACGAGCCTGTGAAGGCCGGTGCGCCCACCAAGGAATCCGAGGTCCGTGAGATTCTCAATTCCAGGACGCAACCCGGAAACAACAAGCCGCACAGACAGATGTCATCCGATGATGAAATTCGGCAGCTGTACGAGGATCTGGCCGCGAGCGGGAAGCCGGTAGACGTGGGTAACTATCCCGGCCGGGCCAGCGAACTCTCCGACGGAACAGTGGTCAGAATCCGCGATACCAGCTCGAGCGGCGGCGTTACAATCGACGTAACATATCCCAACGGACGAGCAGTAAAGGTGCACCTGCCGAAGTGATAAATATCGTTCTGGAGAATTTTCTGCTGTATGGAATTTCCGACGACTGGGCACCCCTGTCCGAGTTCGAGAAAAACATACGAACTTTGACTCCGTCCGAATATTCCAGGCAAGCGGTGCTGGAGAAAATTCGCGAGCTTCTCGACAAGGGATATATCCGCGCAGGGGCCTTTCCCGGCGGTGGCCGGTCCTGGGAACCATGGGAGGTACCCGCAGCGGAGGCGATTCAGCGGATCGCCCGCGGGTTCAACGGCGTTCCCGGATACCTTGATATCTCGGAAGAGGAAATCGGCTCGAGCGAGGTGTTCCGAGCAGAAATCACCGAGCGCGGCCGGTCCCGCCTGCAAGCACTCGGCGACCCATACGAGAACTACGGTGACCCGTGGTACGACGATCCCGCCCTCAATGCCCGGGAGTGGGGGTACCCGCCCTTCCATGCAGCCGGCCGCCGGCGCCTGTAACTATTCCGCGCATTGGAACGTTAGAGTCGGACTCATGCGGAGCAGTTCCCGTGGTTGCACTGTGCAAGTCCATCTCCCGCACGGAGATCCCCACGACACGAGGATTCTCAGTCGCGCCGAACGGGGGACAGGTACGTTCTCGCCATACCGCGAGCCGACGTGGCAGCCGCGGGGGGCTTCGAGGTGAAATAGGAGTGAAGTGGGAATCGACATTATCGTTCAGAACCAGGTACATCAGCCGATCGAAACGGTCACCGGCCCGGCCGGGTCGACCCTCCCCAACATAGTTCTCCGGGATCCCCGCATGCCGATGTTTCAGGGAATCCACAAATATGCCGACACCATGTTCAACTCGTACCAACTTCAGTTCCTGCTGAGGGAACTGAATGATTTCGAACCGAGAAGCGAAGACGAACGAGAAACCATTTCATCGCTGCAACGCGCTGCCGAATTAGCGATCCGTGAGCACGGCTACCTGTGGTTCAGCGGCGACTGAGAACTGATCTACCGATGCGGTTCCCGGTTGGTAGACACCTACACACCGGGCATACCGCACGACCTGCCCCTCGGACGACCGGTCGCTACCCGCCCGTAGCATCGTCACCGGCCGCCGGCGCCTGTAACTATTTCGCCCACCGGAACGACCACCAGGTTGCCTCCTCGCAGCGTGTATGCGGCATATCGACGTGGGGACGTGGATGTTTCCGGCCGGTGCGCATCTCGATCGCGAGTCACCCGATCGGTACCTGGGCTAACATCCGAAGCGCGTTGCCCACGACCAAATAACTGGTCAGCGGGCTACTGAGTAACCATCCGACCCGCCGCGTCGGCCGACACTTCAGGAGCATTTGTGGGGGCTCTCCTACCGACCTTGCAGGCCAACCGGCTGCGCGAAGGCTTGACCGATTACCTCGCGACCACCTTCGCGCTCACCGACCCGGATATCCGGGCCGCGCTCACCGATTTCGTCGGCGATGCCCGGGACGGCATGTTCAAGGGCCCCTATGTCCGGTGACGTCTTCCTTTCGCCCCGGCCCGCGGCAACTGGGGGATGCACCTGGACTGGCTGCCGGACGAGTTCGTACCCTATGGGCATCAGGCCAAGGCGTTCGAGCGTTTGTCGACCAAGTTCCAGGCCGGAGACCGAACAACTCGATCTGCTGAAGAAGCACCACTGGTTCGTCCGTCTGCTCAGCGAATCCACCGAAGCGGTCTCCCTGGCCGGACTAGCCGCGAAAGTCCTCTCCGCGTCGTCCGCCGAACGCGATAACCAGCGCGGCCGGGCAATCCGGCAGCGGTACCTGGATTATGTCTTCGCGGCGCTGTCCCATCTGCGGGCCGAGATCGGGCGTTCGGCGCTGAATGTCGATGTGCACTTGTGGATTCGCGAGCTCTCCCGGATCGACCGGGAACTTTCGGCCTCCACCCGGTTCCGCTGGGCCGACGACGGCGACACCGAGGGCGGCGACACCGAGTACGCGTCGGCACTGTTCTGCCGGCACTGCGGACGCTCCGGCTGGGGTGTGCGGCTGCCACCGACCGGATACGCCCTGGACCCGGACCAGTCTTCCGTGCGGGCCCAGCACCTCTCGAATAGTGCCCGGATTCGTGCCTTGATCTCCGCACCGGTCGAAGCGCAGCTGGAGCCGCCGGTGCCGGATCTGCGGTGGCTGCGGATCGAGGATCGCGAGATCGGTGACGAGCCACCCGATCCGGAAAGCGCGGAAGTGCTGGAGGGCCGGGTGCTGCCCGTCCTCGTGCTGCACGGTCCCGCAGCCGACGACGACTCCACGAAAGATGTGTGCCCGGCCTGCAATAGGGCCGATGGGATCCGCTTCCTCGGTAGCGCGGTCGCCACCCAGCTCTCGGTGGCGCTGTCGAATATGTTCGGGGACGCCGAACTGGACGCCGACGAGAAGAAGGCGCTCATGTTCACCGACAGCGTGCAGGACGCGGCGCATCGGGCGGGTTTCGTCCAGGCCCGCTCGCACACCTTGAGCCTGCGGTCCACGCTGCGCAACGCCTTGGGTGAAAAAGCCTCCGGCGCGAACATGCTGACCCTCACCGAGCTGTGTGACGCGGTAATCGACCGGGCGGGCGACGATCCGACCCGGCGATACCACCTGCTAGCGCCCGATATCGTCGAACGCAACGAGTTCGGGGCGTTCTGGCGAGGCGACGCGACTGCCGCCAAACGCCGGGAGGCGACGAAGAAGGTCCGGCGCCGGGTGCAGTTCGATATAGACCTGGAATTCGGTCTCCATTCCCGGCTGGGCCGCACGCTCGAGCTCACCGGCAGCGTTGTCGCCGAGATCGATCTCGGTTCACCGGACCGGGTAGCCCGGTTGGGTGCTCAGGCCCTGGACAGCACCGAATACCAGCAGACGCTGGCGGAGATCGATGCCGCGGCAATCAGCCGATGGGTCCGCGGCACGGTCGAACGGATGCGGATCCAGGGTGCGATCCGGGATGTCTGGCTCGACAAGTACGTCCAGCGCGACGCCAACCGCCGCTGGGTCTGGGGTGGGCGACCGCTGGGCGAAGGTATGCCCGCATTCTCCAAGGGCCGCCCCGCACCCGCATTCCCGGCGATCGGCGCCCGCGCCGTTCCCGAGGGCTTCGACCCGATCACGGCGCCTTCGTCGTGGTATGCGCTGTGGACAGCACGGTGCCTCGGAGTGGCACCGTTCGATGGTGGGTTCCTGGCCCGCTCGCTGTTCGCCGTGCTCGCCGACGAGCGCATCCTCACCACGGTCAGCACCGAGAAGGCGCTCACCGCCTACCAGCTGAGCGAGAACGGGATCCGGGTCGGCGCGCCGAGTCTCGAGGATCTCGAGGCGGGCCGGCATCTGCTGGTCTGTGGTGTCTGCCAGACCCAGAACCCGGGCACGGCCGCGGTGGTCGCTCAACTCGACGGGGCGCCCTGTCTGCTCAGCCGCTGCCCGGGCACTCTGCACCGTGCCCCGAAATCCGACAATTTCTATCGCAGTCTCTAATCCGCACCTGGACCCTCACCCCGATCCTCGCGGGTATCGACGAATCCCATGTGCCTTCCCGGGCCGGTCTCAACGGCGTACCGGAAGAAGAGCGGGCGAACGCGGACCTGCGCGAACGATCGCTGTTGTATGTGGCCGCGAGTCGTGCTCGGGACCGAGTGGTCGTGACTTGGAGTGGTAGGAAATCCCAGCTGTTGGGCCGGTATCGACAGCCGGCGGCTGCTGGTGGGCACCGGTCCACGCAGGATTGAATCGGCACCCGATCCGGGCGCCGATAGCGCCACAGCCGCGTTCAACAGTACGGCGCCGGGAATCCGAGCCCGGCGCCGCAAAGGCAGGTCCACCATGATCGACGAGAACGGCTGGTGATCTCTGTGTGTGTGGAAGCCGGCCACACGATGCCATCGCCGCCGCGGACCTGGACCGGCTCCGGACGCCTTCGCCCCCGACGTTGTCCGGCGCCGGGTGGAAAGTTGCGCGCGAACACTGTCCGAGTCCTCGGGTAGAAGCAGCCTGTCCAGTTGCGTCCGATCCGGCGTCGTAACCCGCCGATCCACCACCACTGAGACCAACCTCCGCCACAATAGTTTCGCTGATCCGGTGTGCTGCTCACTCCTCGTTTTCTGTCGATGGGTTCGGTGGCAGCGATCCGTTCGGTGGCCGGACAGCGCCGCTCACATGTGGAATGCGCCGCTGAAGTCCAACGGGTCCGCCCGCAGGTGCCGGCCGCGGGGTGTAGCGTCGACCAGCTGCCCGTTCTCGACCACGACGCGACCCCCGACCAGGACAGTGACAGGTTTGCCGCGAAGACGACGCCCCTCGTACGGGGTGTAGTCGGTGGCCATATGCAGCTCGCCTATGGTGACCGTCCACTCGAGTCCGGGATCCCAGATCGCGATATCCGCATCGGCTCCCGGCATCAGCGAACCCTTCCGGGGGTAGAGGCCGTTGGTCCGTGCGGGATTCGTCGCGGTCAGCTCGACGAACCTGCTCGGCGACAGCCCCGCCCCATCGACATAGTGGGAAAAGATGACAGGGAGCCGGGTTTCGACGCCCGGTAGTCCATTGGGCATATGCCGGACGTCGTGACGGTGCGAATTCTTCTGCGCCGTGTCGTAACAGCAGTGATCGGACCCGATGGTGGTGATATTCCCGGTGAACAGCTGCCGACCGAGGCCCTCGACGATATCGGCGGATCGCAGCGGCGGACAGCAGACGAAACGTTGCGGTGCAGCGCCGGCGTATTCGGTGTCGTCGAGCGTGAGATGGTGTGCGACGGTCTCGGTGAAGGCGACCACACCTCGCTTGCGGGCGTCGACCACCAGCTCGACCGCGGCGGCACTGGATTGATGCACGAAGTAGACCGGCGCACCCTGTGATTCGGCGATAGCGAGTATCGCGGCGACCGCCGCGGTCTCGGCGAGTTCCGGTCGCGTCCGCGACATATGGGCGGCATCGACACCACCGGCGGCTGCCGCGATGTTCTGCGCATCGGTGACGATGGCGTCGGATTCGCAGTGGATGACGACCATACCGCCGAGATCACGAGTCACCTGCATCGTGTTCAGGATCGTGTGTTCGTCCGCCATCGTCTCGCCGGCATAGGTGGTGAACATCTTCACCGTGCGGATACCGGCATCGGCCATGACCGCCAGTTGCCCTGCCGTTGTCTCGTCCCATTCGACGACACAGGCGTGCAGCGCCGAATCACACAGTCCCTCCTCCGCCTTGGCGCGCTGTGTCTCCGCGGCGTCGAGCGGCTGCTGGCCCGGACGGGGAATGGCGAAGTCGATGATTGTCGTGGTACCACCGAAGACTGCCGCGGTGGTGCATTCGAGATAGGAATCCAGCGAGGTGAATTCGCCGGAGGTGAAGCCGACGTGGCAGTGCGGATCCACTCCGCCGGGCAGGACGAGTTTACCGGTGGCATCGATGACCTCGGCGGATTCGCCTGCCGGGGTACCGGGTGCGACCACTGCCACGACCTTGCCGTCCTCGATCACGAGGTCGGCCGGTGCGGACCAGTTCGATTCCACCACCGTGCCGCCGCGCACGACTTTCCTCATTTGTCCTCCAGATATGCCAGCCATCCGCCGCGGTCACTGATATCGGTGACACCGGGCGCGCCGAGTGCGCTCTCTCGCATCCGCATGGCCAGCGACCCGCTCCCGTCCGCGAGTTCGATCACGCCGAGTTCGAGTTCGGCCGGCTCCCGGGGCAGTAGTTTCTCGCGCAGCAGGTCGTAGTCGACCTCGTACAGTTCACCCGGTACCACGGCGCCACCGGAGCCGACGGGATGCAGACCCGGGAATTCGTCGCGGACAGAGTAGAACCGGTACTTCGGGGCCGTATCGACCTTGCCGAGAAAGCGCGCGCCGGTCAACGCGTCGTTGAGAGTGCCGCCGGACATCGCCTGCCCGTTGACGAACATCGTGACCCGATCCATGAGATTTCCTTTACTGTGTCGAGAGCCGGAGAAGGCGGGCGGGCGAGAAGGCCGATACGTCCGGACCGGTCTCTCCCCCCAGCGCCAGTGCCGTGAGCAGCTCTGCCCACAGGGGTGCGAAGGTGAACGAGTAGGTACCGCCGGCGACGAAAAATCCGGGTGCGCCCTCGAGTTCGCCGATGACCGGCATTTCGTCGGGTGTGGTGACAACAGGCCCGGTCCATACCTCGAGAAGTTGCCCACCGGACAGGTCCGGTAGCAACCGGGCCACCTGGGCGATATTGCCGGTGGTGCTGTGCTCCAGGACCGGCGCGGGATCGACGGTGTGGAACGGTCCCGCCGGCCAGCCGCCGCCGAGGACGAGCCGATCACGGCGATCCTGTTTGATCGACATACCTTCGCCGACATGCTGGACCAGCACCTCGAGCGTCTTCGGGGCGGCGGCCAGGGAGTGCATCTGCAGTGACATGGGCGTGAGCTGCAGTCCCACTCCGGCCAGCGCGGCGATATCGGCCATCCATGGGCCGGCCGCATCGATCACGACAGGTGTGTGCCAGCTCCCGGCAGGCGTGCCGACCTCCCATATACCGTTCGCTCGATGCAGCGACGTGACCGGCGTGCCCGAATGCAGGCCCGCGCCTTCGGCGACCGCCCGGCGCAGCAACGCCGGGCCCGCCATATCGGGTTCGGCGAAGCCATCCCAGGCGCACCAGGTGGCACCTTCGATCGTCGGGCCCAGGAGCGGCAGGGCGCGGCGCGCTTCGGCTCCGGTCAGTACCTCTGTCGGGATCCCGGCGGCGCGTTCCCACTGGTGCTTCGTGTGCAGTCGGCGCACTTGATCCTCGGTCTCGGCGACCATGAATCCGCCGCAGCGAACGAGACCGAGATCGGGCACGGAGGCGGCGAGCGAGTCCCACAACCCACTGGTGGCCTTCTGCAGCGGGAGGAGACGTTCGACGTCGACGGCCGGGCCCTGGCCGGGGCGGCGGGCGTGGATGGTTTGGATGTGCAGGTTTCCCGCGGTGGTGCCCGAACCTGCCGTGTTCGGTGTCGTGCGGTCCAGCACCACGACCCGGGAGCCGGCCCGAGTGAACGCCAATGCGGTGGCAGCCCCGACTATTCCGGCACCGATGACGACTACATCGGCCTCAGTATGCATTCCCGGCTCCCAGAGTACGGGCCGACGCCTCGGCGATACCGGATTCGTCGATGATGTTGCGCAGTGCCGCGAGAGTCGACGCGTCCGTAACCGGCAGCAGTGGTTCACGCACCGCGCCGCCCGGCTGGCCCAGCAGGTTCATCACCGCTTTCAGCTGCGGTATGGGCGAGGCGAACACACCGCTGTAGTCGCCGTTGATCAGCCGCCCGGAGAACGCGCGGTATCGGTCTGCCCAGGCACGCGCGGATTCCGCGTCACCGGCCGCCACCGCGCGGTAGAACGGCACCGCGAACGGTGCGCCGACGCCACCGCCGTCGATATTGCCGTCACCACCCAGTCCGAGCAGCGCGGCGAGTCCGCGCCGGTGCAGGAAGCTGCCGAATACCCGAACCCGCCCGGCCACCGCTTCCACCGTGTCCAGCATGGACAGCCAGTTGCCGGTGCTGTCCTTGATCGCGACCACGTTGTCGAGATCGGCCAGCCGGGAGAACAACCCCGGACTGGTGCCCATATCGACGGATACCCCGCGCGGCCAGTTGTAGACCATGAACGGCAACGAGGTCGCCGTGGAGACGGTGGTGAAGAACTGCATCGTCTCGTCGGGCGAGGTGTGGACGTAGGGAGGGGGTGTGGCGAGCACACCGTCGGCACCGGCCGAGGCGGCGTGCACCGCCAACGCCGAGGATTGCCGGGCGGTGTACGCGCTGATCCCGATTACGACAGGGAAGCGACCGGCTACTGCTTCGACCGCCACCTCCGCCACGGTCCGGCGCTCCTCGCCCGTCTGGCTGAACCACTCACCCGTGCTGCCGTTGACGAGTACCCCGCTCACCCTCATTCCGGCGTACAGGTCCATCAGCGCCGCGAGCGCATCCGTGTCGAGCTCACCCGACGCGGTGAACGGTGTGGGGGCCGCGGGCCAGTATCCGGACCACGAGACGTCATCGCGATTCATATGCTCATACCTTTCGAGCGGAATATCCACCGGAGATGGTCGTTTTGCTCACCATCATGGGATCGATTGCATACACTGCCGTCACACGACCTCCGCCGTCAAGCCGGAAACATGACGGTAACCGCGGCGGTGTCGAATATCGGATGCCGGGAAACGGAATGGAGACAAGAGGAGTCGATGGCGGTCACTTTGATCGATGTCGCGATCGCCGCGGGCGTATCGCGCAGTACCGCGTCACGCGCGTTGAGTGGATCCAACCTGATCTCGGCCGAGACCCGGGCTGCGGTGGAAACCGCCGCCCGCACGCTCGGGTACCGGCCGAACCGTGCCGCGAGCGCGCTTCGGTCGAACCGATCGCACCTGATCGGCCTGGTGATGAACAACCTCCTGAACGCGACCTTTCACACGGTCGCGGAAGTGGTGCAGAAAAGAGCTTCGGCCGGCGGGTTCCAGGTGATCCTGTGCATCACCGACGCGGATCCCGGCCGGGAGAACGATGTGCTCGCGATGCTCGGCGAGCATGCGGTGGACGGCACGATCGTCATCGGCAGCGGCCGCAGCGCCGCCGCGTCGAACACGTTGCTGTCACACGGGCGCGCGGTGGTCAACCTCATCAGGTCCGTACCGGGGAGCAAGGCCCCCACCGTGCTCGCCGATGATCTCGACGGCGCCCGGGACGCCACCGCGCACCTGCTGGCACTGGGACACCGCCGGATCGGCTACATCGGTGGCACCGCGGACGCGACCTCCGGCCTGGAGCGGTTCGAGGGTTACCGGTTGGCGCTGGCCGATGCCGGAATCGAGGTCGACGACGACCTCGTCCGCAAAGGGCCCTTCACCACGGAGTTCGGCGCGGCGGCGGTGGACTCCCTACTCGACGGCCCCGCGCCGATGACCGCGTTGTACGCCGCCAATCACGAGGCGGTGTTCGGGATCCTGCCCACCCTGTCGGGGCGCGGCGTATCCCTGCCGGACGAGTTGTCTCTGGTCTGCCATGAGGACATGCCGTGGCTGGCGATGTGGAAACCGGCGATCACCGTCGTGGACAATGGTGCCGCTCAACTGGCGAATGTCGCGATGGATCTGCTCTTCCAGCAGATCAACGACGCCGCCGAACCGGACGGCCGGACGTATCGGATCGGCGCGCGCCTGATCGAACGCGAATCGTGCCGTGCCCGCGCCGGAGCCCACCCGAATTCATCGTCCGATCCGCCGTCCCGTTAACAATTGATTACTTCGGTGCCGGACCCGTTAACCATATTGACGGCACCCGCGGGTTTTGCCACTCTCAATGCAATCGATCCCACAGTACTGGGCGAATCGATTTCGATATTTCCCCGACCTCGGCTGCGGTGCAGTTCATCTCGAAAGGCTCGTCAAATGCGCAAGATCATCGGATTCGCGGTAGCGGTTGTCACCGCGGCCGCCGTCACCGGATGCGGCTCGACCGAGGAGGCCGCCGCCCCGGCGGATTGCTCGCCGACGCTCGGTGCCGCCGACCTCGCGGAGGAGGGCACGCTGACCATGGCGACCAACGCGACCCTCCCGCCCATGCAATACGTGGATGCCGACGGCGAGGTCACCGGTATGCGGGTCGACCTCGGCAAGGAGATCGCGAAGCGCCTGTGCCTCGCGCCGAAGTTCGTCAACATCGAGTTCGACGCGCAGATACCCGGTGTGCAGGGCGGCCGCTGGGACATGATCGATACCGGGATGTTCTACACACCGGAACGTGCCGAAACCATCGATCTCGTGCCCTACGAAAAGCAGGCGGTGTCCATATCGGTGCCGTCGGGCAATCCGGAGTCGATCTCCAGTGTCGATGATCTGGCAGGCAAAACGATCGGCGTCGAAGCACCCGGATACGAGTTCGACACTCTGACCGAGCTCGCCGCGCAGTTCACCGCGAAAGGTAAGCCGGCGCTGAACGTGCAGACCTTCAAGACGAACGCCGACGCCTATCAGGCATTGTCCGCCGGCCAGATCGACGGAGCCTCGATCGTGGAGTCGGTCACCTCCTTCTACCAGAAGGACGGCCGGTTCGAGACCGCCGTGGGCGGCATCAACGAAGCGCCGCTGGCCCTGGGCTTCGCCAAGGGCAGCAAGGCGGCCACCGAGGTGGCCCGCGTACTCACCGAGATGCGCACGGACGGTTATCTCCCGGACCTGTTCGGTCAGTACGGCGTCACCGGCTACGACGGTGATATCGCCGTGCGTAAGGGTCCGCTCGACAGCTGATCCTCAGCTCTATCCGAAAGGCATCCCCATGTGGTCCTGGGACGCATTCTTTTCCATCCTGACGAGCCGGCAATTGCTCGAGGGCGCGTGGGTCACGATCTGGCTGACGGTCGTGAGCATGGTCCTCGGCCTTGTTCTCGCGGTCGTGGTCGCCGCCGCACGGTCGTCGCGGCTGCTGCCGCTGCGCGCGGTCTCCGGGTTCTATGTCTGGTTGATGCGGGGCACTCCCCTGCTGGTTCAGCTCGTCATCATCTACACCGGGTTGCCGCAGGTCGGCATCAAGCTCGGCGTTATCCAAGCGGCACTGGTCGGCTTGGTGCTCAACGAAGCGGCCTACCTCTCCGAGATCGTGCGGTCGGGTCTCATGTCCGTGCCCACCGGTCAGACCGAGGCCGCGCGAGCGCTCGGGATGTCGCCCGCGAAGGTTTTCCGCGTGGTTGTCCTCCCCCAGGCACTTCGCGTGATGATCCCACCGCTCGGAAACAGCTTCAACGGGCTCCTCAAAACCACAACACTCGTCTCGGTGATCTCCGTTCAGGAGCTTCTCCGGCGAACACAGTTCCTGGTCCAGGTCAATTTCCGGGTACTGGAAGGCCTCTGTGCGGCAGCGTTGTACTTCCTGGTCCTGACCACCCTGTGGGGTGTGATCCAACGGATGCTCGAGGCTCGAGCCGGGCGGGGTTATGACCGCAACTACAAACGTAAGGGCGCCCCGGACCCGAAGGTCCTGGACGAGAGCGCCGTGGAAGCAGAGGCGGTGAACCGATGACCGATATCGCGGAGAAAACTCCGATGATGGTCGAGGTCCGGAACATGACCAAGGCATACAACGATCTGGTCGTGCTCGACGGGATCGACTTCTCCGTGAGCAAAGGAGAAGTGGTCCTGCTACTGGGTCCTTCGGGGAGCGGAAAGAGCACTCTTCTCCGCACGTTGAACTGCCTCGAGACGGTCGAATCTGGCACAGTGCGCGTCTGCGGCGAGATGATCGGATTCACCGACGACGATCGGCGGCGGCCTCTTCCGGAAACGCAGCTCGCGAAACAGCGGCAGCACACCGGGATGGTGTTCCAGAGCTTCAACCTGTTCCCCATGATGACGGCGCTGGACAATATCGCGTCGGGGCCACGTCATGTCCTGGGCACGCCGAAGGATCGCGCGCGCCGGCAAGCCCGGGAATTGCTCGAATTGGTCGGGCTGGGTGACAAGGGCGACAACTATCCTTCGCAGCTTTCGGGAGGACAGCAGCAACGCGTCGCCATCGCCCGGGCTCTCGCCATGAAACCGAAGGTCATGCTGTTCGACGAGCCGACATCGGCGCTCGACCCCGAAATGGTCAAAGAAGTACTCGATGTGATGGTCCGCCTGCGGGACGAGGGTATGACCATGGTCGTGGTCAGTCATGAAATGGGCTTCGCCAAGGCAGCGGCCGACCGAATCGTTTTCATGAGCGACGGAAAGATCGTCGAGGACGCCGACCCGGATCAGTTCTTCGATAACCCCCAGAACCCCAGGACCCGGCAGTTTCTGCGCCAGATCCTCTGATGAATCGGCGGCAAGGCCCCCGGCCCGAATCCAGGCCGGCCTGGACAAGTCCGCGCAGCCGATACGTCCACCGTCCGGCGGGAACCGGCCGTCGTGTAGATATGTGGCTCGGCCGGATCGACGGGCGTGAAGAGCGGCATCGACTCGTGCGTGCATGCCCGTGCGATACGCCGACCTGAGTCAGTCCGACTCGAACTGCCCGTGCCGCAGTGCCGCGATGAACTCGTCCCACGTCGCTGGGGCGTAGACGAGAGCAGGTCTAGCGAGGTTCTTCGAGTCACGGACACCGACCATGCCAGCCTCTAGATGCGCGACCTCGACGCACTCTTGGCTCCCCGAACTGTGGCTGCTCTTGAACCAACGCGCTCCCGATAAATCGCCACTCAACGAGCCCACTCCTCTGAAATCTGTTGGATGCGCTGCCGACTTTCGGCCCTATCCAACGCGACACGCCGGAGATCAGCATACGCGTCTCGGTAGTTCTCGAACTCGTCGTGCTTGTCCAGGTAGAGGGCACCCGTGAAGCCTTGGATGTACACCACCGGCGGGTCGGTGAGGTTCGCCGTCGGATGATTCGGAAACTCGAGGATGACAAAATGCCCGGTCACGACACCCTTGTGCCTGCGTACATCGAGCGGGACCACCCGCACCGAGACGTTGGACAGTTCGCCGGTGGCAATCAACTGGCGCAACTGCTCGGCCATGATCTCTGAAGAGCCGACACGGCGACGCAGAACTGATTCGTCTACCATGACGTTCAGTTCCAAAGGATTCGTCTCACTGTGTAGGCGCTCGAGCCGTCTTTGATGAAGTTCGAGCCGCAGGTTTACCTCGTCGGTCGACGTTCCTGGGAACTCGGCCCAGATCACCTCGCGTCGATAGTCGACGGTCTGGAGCAGGCCCGGCAGCAGCATTGTGTGGTACGAGCTGAACCGCTTCGCAGCGTGCTCCAACCCGATGTAGAGGTCGAAGTGCTTTGGTATCGCATCGCCAAAGGCATGCCACCACCCTTTCGACTGCGTCTCGGCGGTGAGGCCGAGCAGCACTTCAGTTTCCTCATCGTCCACCCGGTACAGCTGAGCCAGATGGCTGATGAACAGCGGGTTGATCCGAGTCGGCTGTCCGGTCTCCATCCGCCAGAACGTTTGTTTGGATACGCCGATCGCTCGGCGAGCGGCCTCCACTGAGATGCCGGCCGCCTCACGCTTCTCGCGGAGAAGACGCGCGAGGATGCGGCGCGGAAGCGTGGAGTTGGCCATGGTCGAACTCACGGTCATCGGGGTACTCCGAGGTGGGTTGCGGTGACTATTCAGTCCGTACTGGAACCAATTGTGCCGCCGCTAAGGAACTTTGACTTCCTATTCGTGAAAACTCGTCCAGGAACATTCCCCACGGCCGTAGCCGGTGGTCAACTTGGTCTGTGCCCGGCGGGGGACACTCCGAGTTCCAATGCAACTCCCGTCCAGCGTCTGCCAGCGCTCGTGGTTCGAGTGAGGGCAGTGCCTGTCGGTCCCGGGCGCCCCACACGAACATCAGGAGGGGTTACACGATGGCGGATCAGGACAATTCGAGGCGGGCGGTCGCCCTCCTGCACAGCGATCACGACCCGGCCGCATATGAAGCACTGACGCAGAAACACCAGCTGAAGATCGTCTACACGGTCCACACGGATGCCCCTGCCGTATTGGCCGCACTCATCGCCGTCCAGCACGCACTCGAACACCTCGCCGTCGCGGTGATAGTCCCCCACCTCGGCGTACTCGAACCCGATACACCGTGGCGGGTGGTCACGTCAGCGGCCGACCTGATCACCGGAACACAGGAGTATCCGTTGTGGTCCGAGCTCACGACGCCTCCCAGGCGCGAACAGTGACCACCCTGGGGTTCGCCGCCGCAATCGGCCTGCCGCTCATCGTGCTGGTACTCGCGGTCACGCTGCCGGAAGACCGGAATTAGCCACCACCATTGCACTCGCCGGGCAACAGACCCCCAGCGGTCATACCGCACGCACAACTCCTGACAGCACAGCAAGCGCATCCCCGATGCATCCACTACAACTCGAAGGCTTGCAATGGATCACGTCTTCCTCGGCGACACACCGCTCACCCGCTGCCACTACTACCGCCAGGTCTGCGACCTCCCCGCCCGCATCGACCCACCCGAACTCGGACGCATCGTCATGCCCGCCGGACACACCTGGGCCCTCATGATGCCCTCAGCCCTCGGCTTCGCCGTCAAAAACGACCTGCAACACTGCCGCGACCACGACGCCGGCACCGGGGCGGGACCCATCATCTCCCATATCCGGTCCGGCCGGTGGAGCTTCCTCATCCGCCCCGACCTACCCGACAACACCGCCCTGTTCGCCGAAATGTTCCGGCTCAACGTCTCCGTCGTCCGCACCGGTGCCACCATCGCGCTCCCCTCTCCCACCGACCGCGGCGAACTCTTCCGCCGCTGGATCCAACCCCCACGCTGCCCCTTCCGCCCCTCCGGCCGCCTCGTGATCGACTCCGTCCGAGCCTGCGCCGCCCGCGGCGGCTGGTTGCGCACCCCCACCGGACAGACTCAATAGCGCGTCCGCCCACCTATCACTGCGGATATGGAGAGACCTCCGGGCTTGATGTGCGTCGATCGCGAGTCCTGTCCTGGGATGCGGCCGGGAGGAAAAGGGGGGCCTGTGAACCTGCAGCAGCTTCAAACAGCTGATCCAGGCAAGTGGCAAGCAGCAGTTGACGACCTGCCGGCCGCGGCCAAGGACTGCGAGGAGGCCGTCGCTGCAATCCATGCGAACGGATCTCGCCGGCTCGAGGAATCCTGGACGGACTACCTGGGAGACATCGTTCGAAATCGGATCTCCGATGTCACCGGCAAACTAGAAGAAATCGCAGTGCTGGTGCGAGGAGCCGTAACAGCGCTGGACACATTGGAAGACGCCGCCCGATCGCCCAGGGGCAAGCAAGCTCCGCGATTTCGGCCGGCGCCGTCGCGGGTCTGCGGCTCGATGGCGACGTGTTGATCGTTCCCGATGGTCATCACGATCCGGATACAGCCTTGGATGACTGCATCCGGTACAACACGTCGATCAAGGATGCGGTTGATGCAGCGAGCCGCGCCGATCAGGAAGTTGCCGACGCACTCCGGAAACCGAGCATCAACGTAGACACGAACTCACTGGAGGACGCGACCGCTCAACAATTCGCTGCGGTGACCGATGCCTTGAACGCTATCCGCGAAACTCTTCCACAAGGCCAGTCGCCCGACGTAGTGCAAGCTTGGTGGGATTCACTTTCGGTGGACCGAAGAGAGCAACTCATATGCGCCCGAAGGAGACCTGGTAGTTGAAACGCCTCGCCCCGACCGCTGCCGCAGTCGCTGTAGCGGGCTTCATCTCTGCCGTGCTTCTGCTGGTTGCGGCAGACGCGAAGCTGGGCGAGCGTAAGGAAGCTCTGCTGTCAGTGCATTGCGCCCGGCAAATCGATGTGCCCACGGTGGCAATGATTCTCAACTGGTCTGCCACGATCTTGTTACTTGTTGCCGGAGTCGCGGCGTTGGTACTCATCGTGTCGGCCTTCCGGCTCGGATCGCTCGCACTCACGGTACCTGTCGTTATTGTGGCGGGCCTGGCATTCGTCATCACCGTCGGTTATGCGTTGCTTGTCGGGTATGCACTGATCGATCCAGGTGCCGAGGAGCCGATCTCGCCTCGATATCACCCGTGTGCCGAACGTTTCTGACAGAGGAGGATTCACGATGGGCGAAGTTTGTATCGATCCCGAAACGGCCCGGCAGGCCGGGAAAGCTATCTCGACTGACAGCAACGACTCCCGTGTCCGGCTCGAGCAATAATTCGACGAGATCGAACCTGCGAAGCAGGCAAACGACGGTTGGAGCTGCCGAAGTCTTCGCGACCTGGCCATCGCGGATCTCGACGTTGTAGCGTCCACGAACCGGACGGGATATACGTGGAAGCGCAGCCTAGAGTGGTCGGTGCAGGGGAGGACATGCAGAAGGGGATGGAAGCCGATGACCACGCAGCAGTTTCCGCCCGGGGTTCCTGAGAGGCCACCGCGCGGGCCCGACAGGCCGTGGTACTCGAAGCCGGAGTTCTGGGTCGGTGTAGTCGTGGCGCCACTGATCATCGCGTTGATCAGTATCGGAGTGCCGATCCTGCTGGACAAACTCGCCGGTGACGCCGCACCGGCGGCAGTTGGACCACCCACTTCCGATCAATCGGTGCCGACGAGTTATCCGGCCATCAGCACAACGACGGCCGCTCCCGAAGACCCGCGTTGGCAGCGTGTGTACTCGCACCGATCGATCGATATCGAGGAATCGCCCGACTGTCCCTACTCCACCTTCACCGTCGTCGACTGGGACAAGGACGAACCCACTGTCTATCCGGGAAGTCATCAAGCTCCGGGAATTTCGTTCACGCGCGGCTGCGACACAGATGATGTACCTATCATCGGAGGACCGATCGGTTTCGGCAGCGTCCTCGAACCGACTCCCCAATTGTGCTTCGAGCAGGCCGACGGTGAGGACCGGGTGACCGGAATAGAAGATCGCGAATACCGCTACATCCTCAAAAAGGGCGACACCTATTGCGGTGTCACGACCAAGCACAATGTGCTGTGGTTGAAGGTGATCGAGGTGGACCGCGCGGGCGGGCCGATGGCGCGGATCGAAGCGACTCTGTGGACCCGCCGGGCCTGACTACCGCGTCCACGCCGGCCTCATCGAGTCGTGCTCCCACCAACGTTCTCCTACCGGCCGTATCCGGCACCGGCCAGAACATCCCGCAACTGCCCGGCCTCCTCGCGCGCCGAAGGCGCAGGTTCGACAGTGTCGAGGTAACCGATCGTGTCCAACAGGCCGAAGACTCGCTGCTGTATCCGGCCGCGAGTCGTGCCAGGGACCGAGTGTCGGTGACCTGGAGTGGTAGAGAGTCGGAGGTGCCGGGCCGGTATCGGTGGCAGGCCGACGGCCACGGGGGCGAACCCCGAAGTGTTCACCGACGGAGGGGGTTGATCCACTTCACCTCGGGAAAGCGGGCGAAGTCGGTATCGAAGGAGCACACCGCCACACCGTGCTCGACGGCCAGCGCCGCGAGATGCGCGTCGGGCACCAGGTTTCCCGTTGCGTAATGGTCATCGACCAGCCGGCCCAGGACCCGGCGGTGCCGATCCGTCGGCAACGGGACCCATGCCATATCGTGGTCGAGCCATTCGTCGACATAACTCCACGCCTCGCGGCCGGTCATCGGTGCGGTGAAGATTTTCGGGTGCGTCGCGATTCGCACGAAACCGACCAGGCTGTGCCAGGGGAATCCGACCCGTACCTCACCGTTCATTGCGTCTTCGAGCCAGGAATGCGCCACCTCGTGATGAGGGCTGCCCTCGTCGACTGCGTACAGCAGCACGTTGACGTCGAGGATCACGACTGACCGGGGTATTGCTCGTCGAGCAGGTCGAAGACCTCCGAGTTCCGGGACAGGTCCACCCGCGCGCCCATGGCGCGTGTGCGCTGGCGGAACGGGCGGCGCGGAGCCACCGGCCCCTGGTGGATTCCAGCGCGTACCAGCTCGTTGATCGCTTCTCCGAGCCCGATTCCGCGCTCACGCCGGAGCCGCTCCGCAGCAGCCGCCACATCGCTGTCGAGTCGGATCGTAGTGCGCATAGCGGGCACGTTACATCACTGATGCCGACAAGTCGACATCAGTGATGATAATGAACCGTTCCTATCCGAGCACGAGATCGCCCAGGAAAGCACTCAGCAGCAGCCACCACGGTGACCCCCACCGTTCGTGCCCTGTATCTGGCCGACCACAGCGCTGTCTCCCGCATCCAGCGTCACGTATCGGTCCGCGAGGCGTTCGATCAACTCAACGACTCCGCGGCGGTGATCTGCTCCTGCGCCGTCACCACCGATGAAGCGGCGTTCAGCGCCCGCAATCCCGATGAACTCCAGCAGGTCCTGCACATCTATACCGAGGTGTTCCGCTACCTGCCGATGGATCCGGCCGTCGACCCGATGGTCCGCTTTATCCGGCAGCGGCTGTGGACCGCGGGTCAGGGGCGCTCCGCCCAAGCCACCTATATCCTCATCGCGGCAACCGCGGTCCACTACGGCGCCACGGTCCTGCATTACGACAAGCACTTCGAACTGATCTCCGCCGCATATCCCGGCCTGCGTCAGCGCTGGATCGTGCCGCGCGGCTCGATCCGCTGAGATTCGCGCCGACGGGACCGGCCATACGATCTCCGCCGACTTCGCTGTCGGCATCTGCTGCAATGCGCCCGGTCACCGTTCGGGTGTGCCGGGCGGCAGATCAGGGGTCAGTTCCCGGCCGTTCCAGGTGAACCGCGCCGTGGTCACCGCATCGTCATCGTCCCCACCGACGATCTGGTGGATCGCGATACCGCTCAGTTCCTCGTAGCTGCACCATTCGTGGTCGGAGGTGAGGACCAGATCCAGATCCAGTGCCGACAGCAGGGCGAAGATCTGGCCGCGGTTGGCCGTGTCGACACCGACGAACACCTCGTCCAGCAGGATCACCCGGGGAGCGCGCGGTGCGGCCTGGTAGTGCGCGGCCACGGCCGCGAACAGCGGAAGGTGCAGAGCGATCGCTTTCTCGCCACCCGAGAGCGCACCGTGCAGTTTCTTGGTCAGTTCCTGGAATCCGTCGCCTTTGCCACGGTCGATCTTCACCACGAAACGATGCCAGGCGGTGTAGTCGAAGACCTGGCCGAGCTGCTGTTCCCAGCTGGTCGCCGTACCGTCGGCTTTGGCTTCCTCGATGCGCTCGCGCAGGAAACGGTGCAGCGATTCACGGTCCGCGTCGCCGAGTCCGGCCGGATCCTTCAGCAGGAGGTCGCGGGCGGCCCTGGTCCCGGGTGGGAGGTCCTTACCCACCTGCCACACCAGCTGCACGGCAATATGCGACGAGGTGCGGACCTGCCGGAGACGGGTGTTCATCGCGTCGACGAGTTCGTTGGCCTGGCGGATCCGTGCGGCGAGGTGCCGGCGGGTGTCGCCGGTCAATGTCCGGTCGAACAGCAGACGCTCCCGGTCGGTGATCTCCTTCTTGCTCTCCCGTGCCTCGGCGGTGAGGATGCGCAGCAGCTCACTACTGCCGACGCGGACCCCGTCGACGACAGCTGCGAATACCTGGACGTCCTCGTCGGTTTCCAGATCGAGGTCGGCGCGGCCGCCGAGCGCGGTGCGGCATTCGTGTACCGAATCGTTGAGGCGGCGGGCGGCCTCGCTCAGATTGGCGGGTTCGTAGGGGGTCGTGGGCCAGGCCGCCGCGACCGACCGGGCGGCGTCGAGGGCGGCACGGACACCGTCGGAGGCCGCGAGTGTTTCCCGGAACGCGGCCGGGTCGGGCAAGTCGCTGTCCGCGGGCAAACCACCACCGGCGAGGTGGCGGAAGCGCCGGGCGTGCTGATCACGGAGCTCGGTCGCGGCCTCGACCGCGGCGGCCGTGCTCTGGCGCTGCTCGGCGAGGCCGCCGAGTTCTCCGGCGAGCTCGACGAGCCGCTGCCGATGACGCTCGATACTGTCGCTGTACTGGCCGATCTGCCTGCCCAACCGGCTGATCTCGGCCAGCACTTCCCGGTATTCGCGACCCACCGACTGCTCGACGCCCTCGCATTCCGCGGCCGAGGCGCGATATTCGGCCTCTGCGCACGCTGCGGTCTCCGCGTCCCGGGCGGCCTGCGCGGCCGAACGTTGCGCCTGTTCGGCTCGCGCGGCGGTCAGCTCGCGCGCGGAATCGACCTGCCGCCCGGCGTCGAGCCAGGCCCCGGCCTGTCCGGCGAAATCCTCCAGCGCATCCCGCAGTGTCGCGAGCGCGCTGGTTTCGGTGGGTAAGCCGGTCTCCGAGGCCAGGACCGCCAGTGAGTGCAGGACTTGTTTGACCGCGGACTCTTTGGCGGGCAGGATTTCGACGCGTTCCCGTACCTGACCTTCGGTCGCCCGCAGATCCGACTCGGCACGGATCAGCCGCTCATCGGCCCCGGTGAGCCGGTCGTAACCGGGACGATTACCGACCTCGGATTCGAGCAGCTCCTGCTGCGCGGACAACTGTCGCAACCGCTCGCGCGCGGTATCGATCACCGCATCGTGTTCGGCGATCTCGCCGGTGAGCTCCTCGATCCGGCGTTGCCGGAATCGCCGCCGGGCGGCGGCGCCGATATAGGTGGGATGTTCCTTACCGGCGGTGCCGGTCAGGTTCCCCAACCGCCAGCTCCCGTCCGCGCCCACACCGGCCACCGCGCCGGCCGGTACCTGTTCGCCATAGGCGATGGCCGCCAGCAGCCTGTGCACGGTTTCCGGCCGCACCCGGGCGTCGGGCACCGCGACCAGCGCATCGGCCAGGTTCGCATCGGCCACCGGCACAAGCGCAGTGGGGTCGGCGAGGACATCGTGTCCGTCCACCGCGCCGCCCGTACTCACCCAGGCGTCCAGGAGGCCGGCGGCTGCCAGTGCCGCCTCGATCCGAGCGCCGGTCGCCGCGGCGGTCTCCGGCCGGAAGTCGACCAATCGCCACAGCGGAGCGCCGTGCATCCGGTTCCGGTCGGTGGTCCGCCAGTCGGGTGCGGCCGGTTCGATAGCGTGTTCGCCGGCCAGATGCTCGCGTTCGGTGACGGCCGCGGCGCGCTCGGCACCCACCGCCGCGATTCGCTGCTCGCACATCGACGATTCCCTGGTCAGCTCCTGCAATCGCGACCTCGCCGCCCGGTTCACCACCTCGACCAGCTCCGATTCGTGTCCGGCCAGCGCAACCAGGGTTTCGGTGTCCTCGATCACCAGCGCCCGGCAGTTCCGCGCCCATTCCTTGATGCGGTCGCGCAATACCGCGAGTTCGGTTTCGCGCTCCTGGACCGCCGTGGCCACGTGCTCGGCCGCGGCAGCGGACCGGGCGCGTCCTGCTTCCAAAGCCGACTCGGCGGCGGCGCGCTCCCGCACCGCCGATTCGCGCGCCCGCAGCGTGCCCGCGACCTTGTCGAGCGCTTCGGTCCGGCTGCGCACTGCACCGCGTAAGAACGGGCGCGCGCCTTCGGCGTCCGCTCGCTGCGTCAACTCCCCGTACACGCTGGTCATTCCGGCCCGGTGTGCGGCGTTGCGGACTTCCTCGGCGGCCTGTGCCGCCAGACTTTCCAGGGTTTCCTGGTCATCGCGAGCCTGCTGGTGTGTGCTCGCGTCGGACTCCGCGAGCGACTGCGTGCTTCGCGCCCTGTCCTGGGCATCCTCGGCACGACGCCGATCGCGCTCCACCTGAGCGCGCAGCTCCTCCAGTCGCGCGCCCTCCTCGTAGGCTTTCGATTTCCGGTGGCCCTCGAGTCGGCCCTGCGCCTGTTCCAGCGCCGCGGTGTCGGCCGCTTTGCTCCGCTCGGTGTCACGGCGTTGCCGCGCGGCGCGTTCGTAGTCTTCGGCGGACTGTTTGGCGGCCGCCGAGTGTTTGTCCATCTCACTGGTCGCCGAGATCAGCCGGGCCGCGTGCGCACGCAGGATCCGCCTGGCGTAGGTCTGCTGATGCCGGGCCAGGGTGCGGGCGGCCGCGACCTCCTCGTCCAGCCGCGCCAGGCGTTCCCGCTGGGCATCGAGCCGCTCGAAACCCTCGGCGAGATCGGCGATATCGTCGTGGCTCAGCGGCGGCAACGCCCGGGACAGCAAGGTCGACAGCAGGGATGGATCGAGCCGCTGGGACAGTTTCGGGGTGCGCAACTGCAGCAGGGCGGTGATCATCGCGTCGTAACGCTGCTCGTTCAGTGGAGGGAACAGGGTCGAGCGCAGAGTCGCCCGATAGTCGGTGGCATCGTCGTGCACCCGGCCCGCGCCGTCGAGTCGTTCGGCGAGCGCGGCACGGGTCAGCGGGCGATTGTCCTGCACCAAGCGCAACGAGCCGCCCGGGCCGTCGGCGTCGACCCGCTGCCGGGTTGTGAAATAGTCCGGGTGCACCGATGTGGTGCGGCTGGTCGCCTGTAGACGAGCGCCGCAGGTGAACCATTCCTCCGCCGCGCTCGGGCAGTGGAACTCGAGCCATACATAGCCGACCCGGGTGGCGCCCGGCGCGCCCTCCCCCATCAGGTTCCAGTGCATGGTCCGTTCACTGGTACCGAAGGTGGACAGACGATTGGGGCGCAGGCTCGCGTCGAACAGGAAAGGCAGCAACAATTCGAGCGCCTTCGATTTCCCGCTGCCGTTCGGACCGCGCAAAAGCAGCCGGCCCTCGTGGAATTCGAAAACTTCGTCGTAGTAGCGCCAGATGTTCAGGATGCCCGCGCGGGTGGGCACCCAGCGCGGTGCGTGCCCCGAATCCGAGGACGGTCCGGGGAGCACGGTTATTGTCACAACGTGTCCTCACTGCTCTCGGTCGACCGGATTCGCTCGACCCGATACCTCGCGGCGGCCGGTAGCGGTGTCACCAGGCCCGCGGTGGAACGGCGGGCGAGCCCGAACGAGCTCAGTACCGAGACCGCGTCGCCGGCCAATTGCCGGGCGCCGTCCTCCCCTCGATAGGTCTTCGCCCAGCGAGGGAAGCGGGTCAGCAACTCTGCCGCCCGGCGCTGCAACTGCTCCTCGGTCTCCGGGCCGGACATGCCGTCGAGCAGGAGTAGGGCGGCGACCTTGGCGGTGCCGGAGTCGTCGGGGAATTTGCTATCGGTGGCGATCGCATCCGGGTCCACCAGCAGGATCCCCTCGGCGCGTTCCTCCAGGACGAAACCGCCCTGTTCGGCGGCTCGGCGGAGCAGCTGCCGACCGGTGAGCGAAGCGAGGTAGGCGCGTTCGTCGGCGGTGAGATCGGCGAAGTAGACGACCGGATCGTCCACTAACCGGCGGAATACTCGGTGCCGCAACCACAGGTTACGTTGAGCCTCCGAGTGCCCGGCCGAATCGGTGTGCCGGCCGGGCCGCTCGCCCGCGAGGCCGTACCGCCGCTCCCTGGTGAGCTCGGCGAGGATGTCAGCGAACTGGAAGTGCACCTCGTCCACGGGCACAGCGAGCCGGGACGGTCCTACCGGTGTGGCCTGCAGCCGCAGCAACAAAGTGGCGTCGACCCGGAACAGGACCTTCGCCTGCTCGGAATCGAGGAAGGCGTCGGCCGCGCCGTCGATCGTCTCCAGCACGCCGAACGATTCGAGAAGACGCACAACATCCACGAACGCCATCCGCTCCGCCCGGCTGCTGCTGTCGAATTTCCCCAGCACCGGATCCTCCGCGGTGGCCGCACGGACTCGCCCGGCGAGCAGTCCGATCGTGGTCACCGGCGCGGCGAACAATTCGGCGGCCACTACACACAACAGGACGTAGCGGCGGCGATCGAACTCCGCACGACCCGAGCGAAGCCGGCGCGCCGGACGGGTCGCGTCGGTGGCGCCGCGCACCTTGATCAACCGGGCATAACCCAGGCGGGGCTCGACCACGAGCGCCCATCCGGTGTAGTAGTCGAACCACTTCGCGATCGGATCCCGTCGCCGCCGGATCACGTCGAACTCCTGCGGGGCAGCACGCTCGGTGATCAGGGGTTCGGCGAGGAGCCGGCGGATACCATGCGCGACCTCCTCGCGCTCCGCGATCACCAGCTGGTTGGCGAGTCCACTCATCTGGGACTCTTCCCGCAAGGACCGGTTACCACGGTCATCCGGTTGCTTCGCTTCGTGCGGCGGGGGTCCCGGGAGCCGAGATCTCCACCAGATAGTCGGGACCACGAAAAACTCCGCGGGGGGTGGTCAGTGTGGTGGTGGCCGGATCGGGCGGCGCACGTAACACGATCTCGACCCGGCCGTCGCCGGTCCGTCCGCGCCGCGCGCCGTCGGAGTCGGGGGAATTGCCCAGCGCCCGGCCGAGGAGATCCAGTAGGCGCTCGAACACCTCGTGGTCCAGTGCGCCGAAGGTGGACAGCCGGACCACACCACCGGTATCCAGCATGTCCCAGGCCGCTTCGAGCTGCGCGCGTTCCGCGGTGGCGCGGGCGGCGCGGGCCGCTCGGACAGCGGCGACGTCGCGCAGTGCCGCGGTCCGGCCGATACGTTCGGTACGTCCGGCAGACCGCAACAGCGGCGAGACCTCGACGGCCGCCGCGCCTTCCCACGACTCGTTCGGACTCACCAACTCGGGGTCCGGGTGCGCGAGATGGGCGTGGCGAGCCGGCGACAACCCGAATGCGGTGGACCACAACCTGTTCAGATCGTCCTGGTCCGACAGGACCGTGAACCAGCGCGCCAGCTCACGGAAATCGGCTATGGCATTACTCGAGCGGCGCCTGGATTCGGTGATCCGGTCGAGGACCTGCAACAGACTGACGATCGCCTTCCGGCCGACATCACGCAACTGCTCGATCCGTGGCTCGGTGTCGTCTTCCGGCAGGAACCACGCGCGGATACCGTCCCAGCGAGCTCGGCGCTGCGCCAGCCAGGCCGCGTGGGTATCCGCACCGCCCAGCTGCGGTAGTTCGGCGCCGCGCAGGGCACGCTGGTGCATCCGTGTCACCCCGTAGTCTTCGATCATCCGGACGCGAGACGCGATGGTGCGTGCCCGGAATTCGAGGTTGGTGAGGAATTCCTCGAGATACGCGACGGTGGCGCCCTTGACCTCGTGGAATACGGTGAAGTCCACTCCTTCGGCGCGCAACAGCCGCTGTAGTTCACCGTTGAACTGCTTGGTATTACCACGCAATGCCTCCAGATGCGCCTCCAGCTCGATCAACGCGGTGTAGACGCGGCGATCCGGACCCGAGCCGAGTTCCCGCGACAGGTCGGCGAGGCGGTCGGCGATCGCGTCGAGGACAGCCGTCTGCAGAGCGCCGGTCGAGGCGAGCACTGTCATCGCGTGCACCACACCGGCGAACGCGGCCTCACCGTGGCGGGTCAGCGAGTACAGCAGATTACGTCGCTCGTATTCGACCGCTGTCCGGTAATTCTCCGTGTGATTCTGGATGACATCCAGCAGCTTCCACTCCCGCAGTTGGTCGAGAGCCGCAGTCAGTGTCTCGTCGTCGGTCGGTTCGATCCAGCCCACCGAGCCGAGGCGAGCGCGTATCTCATCGATCCCGAGCGCTGTTTCCAGCCGGTCGTTCGCCTCGGCGAAGGTTTGCAGCACCGACACATACAGTCCTGCTCGATCACCGCTGGTGAATCGGAACATCTCCGGCGGGATACGAATCGGTTCCACACATCCTCCCTTCCCGCGCTCGAACGCCGTCCAGCGTAATGCGACCTATCCGGCCATATCGGACAACAATGTCTCCGCGACGCGTTCCTCCGGTACCGCATGCCCCAGCCGGATCATATGGCCGGCCAGCTCCGGATCCCACGGGACGGGCTCGACCCGCCCGAGAGGGGGGCCGTCCGGAGCGAGCGCCGCGAGGTAATCGGTGCTCGACATACGCCAAGGCGTCGCACCGAATCGGGCTACCAGATTCGCGGCGATCCGCAGACCGTTGCCGTCGAAGTCACCGTGATACCACAGCTCGGCACCGGCGCCCGCCACCTGCCGGAGCAACTCCACCGCGGCACTGCTCGGCCACCCGGAGGTGCAGATCATCGGCGGGCAGCGGTCCCGGAAACGGTGCAACGCCATCGCCAGAATGCTTGGGTTCTCCACCACGAACACCCGCTCGGCCGCCGCCGGCCACCACTGGGTGAGCCGCAACTGCTGCAATGTCAGGACGGTCGCTACACCCGCATCGGCACAAGTACGCGGGATATCGAAGACAGGCCCGGATATACCGCGCAGTGGGACACCGGCCAGTAGCACCGTGGAGGACAGTTCGTCGTCGGTGATACCCGCACATGCCCACAGGTCACGAAGCGCGGCGGCGCCAGTGGGACGCTCCCGGTCGTACAGAATCGTCAGCGCGCGGACGACCATCGTATGCAGCCGGTTGCCTTCGTCGAGCGCATGCGGATCACGCACCGTCGATTCGGCGAATACCGGCAGCGGCACTCCGGCGGCGGGCACCGCGCGCAAGACGAGCAGTGCACGTTCCAACTCCCGCCTGGTCCGCTCGACCGATCCGCCTACCAACCCGGCCCCTCGCATGGCCGTGGCCCATGTTGCCAGCGCCGGCTGGGCACGGATCACCTCGTGCCGGGCAAGCCATTCCCACAGTGCCGCGCGCTCCGCGGCCGCCGTCCTCCGCTCGGCCGAACGGTCGGCGAGCGGGCCGAGCAACTGTTCGACGACGGCCGGCCCATCGCATCCGACCCTGTCGAACAGCACCTCGTCCAGGCGCGAAAGACCGATCGACCAGTACTCGCCGGGCAACCGAGCGTCTCCGAGCAGATCGGCGATCGCGCTGCGCTGCGTATCGGTCAACGGGCCCACCTTGATCCGGTGCACCGGGCGCCCGTCGGACAGACGCCGGTGCAGCACCTCCCACACCGGCCGCAGATCGGATGACAGGCGGTGGACCGAGCCGGCCGCGCGCTTCCCATCCGGAGCGTCCTCGTTACCGCATCGGTGATCCATCAGCCTATTTTCCCGAACACTCCTCTTCTCGTTCGATTCCGGACGACCGGCGCCTGATACCGGCCGGCCACCCGGTAAGCCGATTACTCCGAAGGCCCGGCTCATCAGAAGCTCCTGAACCGGCTCCACCATCCGCATGTCCCGGCCGAACATATACCTGACGGGTTCGAAGCGGAGAGGTGGCAGGCGACTATGCCTCCGGAGTCGCCGACCGCTCGATCGAGTTGATCTGGCCTGCGGCCGTAACAGGGTCCAGCCCGTGAATCGAGGGGAAGGCGCTCCGGCGTCTCGTCGTTGTCTTCTTACTGTTGTGTTGCGCCACCGCGTGTGATGCCGGGGCATCGCCGATCAGTGGCCAGAGATCTCCGGTTGACGACTACTGGCACGACCGAACTCCGAGCCGATCCGCTGCGTATCCGTTCGGGGCAGTCGCCCCGAACCATCCCACGGTGACCGGCGGGGACGACCGACCGACCTCGCCGACGGGCTTCGCGCCCGGCGGCGAGATCAACGCCGAATTACCCGCCGAGAGCAGACCCGACCGGGCCGAGGTCCAGGAACACCGTTTCACCGTTGGCGTCGTCCAAACCATCGTTATCGGTGACCACGTACAGGTTTCCGTTACCCCCGACGGTGACACCCTCGGCCTTCTCCTGGACGAAACCGTTGGTCGCCCGCAGATCCGGCCGATGCTTCGGACCCCTGCGGTGAGATACCCGGGTGCTGCCGTCAATGTGACACCGAACGTCCCATCGGGGGCTTCGACAACGGCATCGCACGCCGGCAAGGTCGTCCCCGCCACCCGGTAGACGACGGCAGCACGGCCGTTGATCGGCGCGGAGAGGAATTCATGCGGGCGATGGCTGTACGGCTGGGCGCTTCACCGGAACTCACCGCCTACTGGATGCGAGTGCAACGTGGCGAGTGCCAGTGGTCCGAAATCGAGGTCTGGGCGCGTCCCCTTCCGCCGGAGGTGTCGGAGATGAAGTCGTCGGACCGGTTCATCTGGAATTGGAGCGCGACGCCTCCCCCGCCGGAGGTCCCGCCGCTGCGTCCACGGCCCGATCCCGGCACTGTGGGCCCCTCCGATTGGCCCGACGACTTCGACGACTATCCAGATGGGCGATCCTGGCTCGTTTGAGCTGTGCCTCACCACGAAACGTCTTTCCGAGGCGGGGTCGGAACCAACAGGACAACTCCGCCCGTATAGGCCATACTCGAACCTTCGTGGTCGTGACCGAAAGTAGGGATGTGAAGCTAGCAGAGGCTCTGTCGTTGCGTGCGGACGCGGTGCGCCGTATCGAACAACTGCGCGCCCGGATCGTCGGTAACGCCCGGTTCCAGGAGGGCGAGGAGCCCGCCGAGGACGCGGCGGCACTCCTCGGCGAAGCCGGCGAGGTGTTCGAAGAGTACGAAGCGCTGATCCGGCGGATCAACCGCACCAACGCCGCCACGAATATCGGCGCGGACGGCACCCTGACCGACGCGCTCGCCCGCCGGGACGCGCTGCGGTTGCGGCATTCGGTGATCACCGACGCGGCGGACGCGGCCGCGGGCAATAACCAGGGCGGTTACGCGCGACAGCTCCGGTCGGAGTTGAAGATTTTGTCCGCGCTGCCGGTCGCCGAACTCCGCGCGCAGGCCGATGGGCTCGCCGCGCAGCTGCGTGAACTGGATGTGCGGATCCAGCGCGCCAATTGGGAGGTCGACCTTCTGGATTGAGCACAGCAGTGGAGCAGGTAGCCGACACGGAGGCGCGCACCGACCCGCTGGACCGACGGGTAATCGGTCACCTCCTGGCGCACGAAGGGCAGTGCGAGGGGTTCGACTCCCCGTTCTCACATCGCAGCCCAGCAGCGCGCACAGGTGAGCGCGCACAGCGCACAACACACAACCGGGTGCGGATCCGTCACGGTGAGGGCGGGTACGGGGTACTCCACTGCTGTTCGGCGCGGCCCGCAGCGTCACGGGCTCGAGCGCTGCTCAGTGACCCTTCGGGAAATCGGTGCTCAGGGCCAGATCCTTTCCTGCTTCGAGGTCCGAACGCAGTGCCTCCACCTTCGCGGCCGCGAAAGCATACGCGTCGGAACCGAGCACCTGGCGCAGTGGCCCGTCACCGCGGTCGACCAGTTCGACGATCGCCCTGGCGCCGCGTACCGGGTCGCCGAGTTGAGTGCCCTGGAGCGCCAGATGATCACGTGTCATCTCGTGGATCGGCTCGTAGCCGCCCGTGGTGGTCGCGGGCAGCGCCAGCGACTCGGTGCTGAGGAAGTCGGTCCGGAAGTAGCCGGGCTCCACCAGGGTGACGCGAACCCCGGAATCGGCGAGTTCGGCCGCCAATGCTTCGCTCATCGCCTCGAGCGCGAACTTCCCCGCGCTGTACAGGCCCCAGCCCGGCATGGTGGTCAGGCCCAAGATCGAGGAGATATTGACGATATGTCCGCAGCGGCGGGCGCGCAGGTGCGGCAGTATCACCCGCAGGACGTGCCACGCCCCGAAGACCTGGATGTCGAACATCCGCCGGGCCGCGCTGTCGGGCACCTCCTCGACCGCGGCCAGGTAGCTGTAGCCCGCATTGTTCACCACCACATCCACTGCGCCGAAACGGTCGAGCGTGTGCCGCACGGCGTCGCGCACCTGTGCCTCGTCGGCGAGGTCGACGGTGAGTGCGAGCAGCCGGCCGGTGGCGGACCCGGCCAGCCCGGCATACAGCCGATCGATGCTGCGGGTGGTAGCCGCGACATTGTCGCCGCGGTCGAGCACCTGCTTCACCAGTTCCAGGCCGAGCCCCCGGGAGGCGCCGGTCACGAACCAGGTGGCGGGTGCGGATGCGGTCATTCTTCACTCGATTCTTCGCGATGCGAGCCTCCTACCGGCCCGTCCTGATCCCAGTCTGACCGTCGTCACTGCTGGTCATAGCCATATATCTGGCCCACTCGGACCTGGGACCGGCGAACGTAGGACGCCGCGACCCAGGCAACGCCGTACCGGGCCCGGGATAATTCGAACCATGAGCGAGCCGAACCGGGAACTGGCCGATTTCCTGCGACGCGCCATAGATTTCGATGGCCGGGTAGTGCGATCACGTCGAGCACGGCCGTAAACCGCGTACTGTCACCTGCTCCCGATCCTGTGGCAGGATCTCTTCGCATGGCTCGCTCGACAACGATCACGATCAACCGCAATCCGGTTCGGATCAGTGATGAGCAGGCCCGGCCACCACAGATTTACCAGCGGAATTCGCGGATCGCGTGCGGCCGGAACCGGTGAGCAGACGACGAGAGCCGCGGGACGACATATGACGACCACCGAAACCACCTGGCTCACCTTCACGGCGGAGTTCACCGAAGCGCTCGAACGCTTGGCCCGCGGTGACAGCCTCTTCCTGACCGGCAAGGCCGGCACCGGTAAATCCACGCTGATCCGCGAATTTCTCCGCACGACCGAACGTAAGGTGCTCGTGGCCGCGCCGACCGGTATCGCGGCGTTGAACGTGGCCGGCCACACCATTCACAATCTGTTCTCGTTCCGGCCCGAGACCACCCTCGACGAAGTCCGCAGCGGCCGGTACTTCCCCGCGCGATTCGCCCCCACCCTGCGTGAGGTCGACACACTCGTCATCGACGAAGCATCGATGGTCCGGGCGGATCTGTTCGATATGCTCGCCGCCGCGCTGCAACGGTACGGCCCGCGGCGCGGTACCCCGTTCGGCGGGGTGCAGCTCGTGCTGGTCGGCGATCTGTTCCAGCTGCCGCCCGTCGTGCTGGACAGCGAAGCGGAATTCTTCGCCACACGGTACGACTCACCCTATTTCTTCTCCGCCGACTGTTACACACCGGAACGATTCCCGACCATCGAGCTGACTCGGGTGTTCCGCCAGGTCGGCGACGCGCGCCTGCTGGAGATCCTCGCCGCCATCCGCGCGGGCGCGATCGATCCGCAGCTCCTGGCGGAACTGAACAGCCGAACCGAAGCGGATTTCCGGCCACCGGTCCACGAGTTCTGGCTGACCCTGACCACCACCAACAAGAGTGCGGACCGCCGGAACCGGGATCAGCTCCGCCGGCTGGACCAACCCGAAATCACCGCGTCCGCCACGGAAACCGGGCAGCTGGACGGCTTCGACAGGCCGACCGAACGCGAACTCACCTACAAAGTCGGTGCGCAGATCATGCTCCTGACCAACGACGGCATGGGCAGATGGGCGAACGGCACGATCGGCCGAGTCGTCGCGCACCGGGTCGAGGGCGGCGCACCCGTCGCCACGGTGAAACTTCCCGGCGGGCTTCGAGTGGATGTCCGTCCGCATACCTGGGAGATCACCCGGCCGGTCGTCGAGGCGGGCACCCTCCGCAACGAGGTTGTCGGCACCTTCGCCCAGCTGCCGTTCCGGCTGGCCTGGGCCATCACGATCCACAAAGGGCAGGGCCAGACGCTGGACCGTCTCGTCGTCGATCTCACCGGCGGGACCTTCGCCGACGGGCAACTGTATGTCGCGCTCAGCCGCTGCACATCGATGGCGGGACTGGTCCTACGGCGCCCGGTCGCGGCCAAGGACCTGAAGACCGATCTGCGGGTCCGACGGTTCCTCGCCGCGGGCGAGTGGACCCCGGCCTCGCTCGGCGAGGTGTACCTGGGCGTGTGCACGGTGGGCCAACCCGGCCGGTACGATCACCCGCGGCCGGTGGAGATCGCCTTGATCACCGACGACGGCACCGAGATCACCACCCTGGTCAACCCGGAACGCGATCTCGGAGCCGCCCGCGCGGACTACGGCATCGCCGCCGCCGACGTCCTCCTCGCGCCGACCCTGCCTCTGGCCTGGGCGGCGCTCACCCCATATCTGGCGGGGCGGACCCCGGTCGGCGCCGATATCGACCGCCACCTCCGCTACATCGACGCCGAACTCAAACGCAACGGTTCCGCGGTCGCCATGCCCATCGGCGCCGACCTGCCCCCGGCCGAGCTCACGCCGGCGGACCGGGACCGCCTCGAGGCGCCGCGCGCGATCGACCGCGCCCGCGCCGCCCGTGAAATCGTCGCGCGCCGACCGGTACTACCGCCGACTGCCGGTGTTTTCCCGCCCGTCGCTCCCGCCTCCGGATATCTGCTGTGCCGGGGCGGCGGACCGGATTGTTTCCGGGCCGGCGGCGTACTCCCCGTCCACAAGACCCGCGAACAAGTCCTCGCCGAACACCTGCGGGCCAGGGCCGCGAAAACCGGACTCGACGACGACACCCGCGCTCTGCTCCGTGACCTCGAACGTAAGCTCTGTCATCCCCTGCTCGTCCCCGACTCCGCCTCGGCCGCGGCCGATGTCGCCGCTGTCCTGGTGACCGGCACACGCGTCTGTTTCACCGGAAGCTTCACAGACGACACCGGAATCCCCTGGGACCGAACAGAGCTGGAGCGCCTGGCCGAAGAACGCGGACTCGTCCCCGTCGCCACCGTCACCAAAACGAAATGCGAGGCACTGATCGCCGCCGAAGCCGGCACGCAGTCCGGGAAGGCCAAACAGGCGGTCAAGTTCGCGAAACCGATCTTCACAGCTCAGCAGTTCCTCGCCTGGGCACAGAATCGGTAGCCGGACTCCGGTGCGGCCTGACCGGTGAAGGGTGTGCCGCTCTCGGCATCGTTCCCTTCACCCCGCTGTCAGGCCGCGCTCTCCAACAGCTTCCTCTTGTGCTCGACGAGGCGCGCGGCCACTTCGCTGTCCGGAATCCGGTCCAGTAGGGGGTCTCTGACCAGCGCCGGCTTCCGTGCCCGTATCTGCGTGCAACAATCGACGATGTCCTGCGCGATGAACCTCGGATCGGCCCGGACGGCCCAGTCCGGATCTACGGTGATCGCAAGCAGTTGAGAACGTCTCGCGACAACGGTGATTCCCGGCCGGCCGTCCCGGCTGTAACCCGGTCCGTACACCGTGTGCACTTGCTGAGTGAACAATTCGGTGTACAGCTCGGTGTACTCTTCGTCGGTCCGGGTTCGCAGCAGCAGTGGTGCGGCCTCGCGCAAGGACGGGATCGTCGCCGGTGGAATCGTTCCGGCCGCCACCAAGGCGAATGCCATCTCGCGGATTGTGTGGTGATAGGCATCCATGATCGACCGGCCGTCCTGCGCCGGCGCGAACATGTCCTTCCAGGCCCGCTTCAAAGTGATGGCGATGGGCAGGCGATCGAGTCCACATTCCACCTCCACCAGGCTGGACCGCTGGGTGACCGGGGCCACTGTCGGGCGTTCGGGCTCGGGCTCGGGAGATCTCGGCGTCGCGACGGGTGGCGTCTTGGGCTGCGGGGGTGAGGAAGCCACTACAAGGGGTTCATCGTCCCAGAATTCATCAGGATCGTCGTAGTGGTTGAAGAATCCACCGTTGTAATTCTGCGGTGACATCGCGGCCCCTATCGAATCGCGTTACTGCTGCACGAAGACGCACTGTGGCCGTATCCGGACGGGCAGGTGCCGGCCGGGTCAGCCCTCGACTCCATCCTGCTTCCAACCGTCGTCTTTGTTGTCGAATTCTTTGGTCTGGGTACCGGGCCACACCGTGGTCTTCGTCGGATCGACCGCCAGCCCGGTCGCGTCGTTCACCATACTGCGGAGGGTGTTCGAGGCGATTCGAACCTTGACATTCACCTCGATGAAGTCGGTGAAGGCCGCCACGACCAGATCGACCGCCGCGACCACCGCCGCATTCAGATTGTTCACCGTCCAGACGAGCGCGGCACCCGCGGTGGCCTCCGACTCCGCCAGGCCGACGGCCAGTTCGGCCAGCATCGTGCCCACATTCTGGATGACGTTCGAGTAGAGCGTCCTGCCCTCTTCGGCGATCGCCAGCATCTGATCGTTGATCTTCTGGCACTGGGCGGTAACCGCGGTCATGGCCGCGGTCTGAGCGGCTCTCGACGCATTGAATGCCTTGTAGGCGCTTCCGTCCCAATTGCCGTCCATATTGAAGGCTATATCGTTGACACGGGCATTCGCCGCCGAAACCTTCGTGCCGACATCGAGCCACTTGGCGGCATAATCGACGAACAGCCATGGCGCGAACATTCCCTCGACGAACTCCTCGAGCTTTTCGAGCAGTTGCTTCAGCTTTTCCTGGATATCGTCTCTGGTGTCGGTCAGCATCAGATACGAGGCCAAACTGATCACTCTGAGCTTGTCGAATTCTCCATTGAGACGGTCCGGGACCAGCTTCACCTTTTTTATCTTCGAGAGGAGATCATCGCGGATCTCGGCCAACGCGTCTTCGGTGAGGAGCGGATAGTCGGTCATCGGATCTAGGAACCCATCTCTCCCGCGACATTGCCGAGCGCCTGCTGGTTCCAGGATTCCTGATCGGCGAAGCTCACCGCGGTGGCGTGCAGGGCATTGCCCATCTGGTCGGCCGCGGCGCCGGCCTGCTCGAGCAGGTCCTGTACGTGCGCGGCGGCCTTGCTGTACGCCTGCCATGCCCCGATGAACAGGGCACCGAACTGCACCTGGGTGTACTTCAAACTGTCGATCGATTGCGCGGCTTCCCGCAATTGCGGGCCTGCTTCGGTGAGCCAGCATTTGGAAGTCGCCTCGAGCAGATCGAGATCTGCCTGCAGGTCACGTGACATGATATTCCGTCCTCGAGTCTTGATATCGATCCGCGGCGATCCCGAACAACCCTTTCCGGTCGGATTTCGAAGTCGATCCTTACCGAATTGCCGCCCTGTCTCAGGTCAGGAAGGCATCCAGGTCCGCGGCCATGGCCTGTGCGACTGTCCGAGAACCGGGCGCGAGCTCGGAGATCTCGGCCTCGTGACCGTGCTCGCCCGGCCGGGCGGAGAAATCCGCACCGTCGACTGTGACGCTGACAATCGCGTTGCGCGAACGAAACATCGTCACCGCCGTGTTGGACGAACCCTCCACCGAGCCTTCGAACGATTCGTCGCCCATACCCGTCGTGACGCGGCAGTCGACACTCGCGCAGGCGCTGACGAAATCGCGCTCGGCGGCCCGTAGCGCATCCTCGCCGTCCCGCAGGGCGATCCGCAGATGAAACACGCGTCGGCTCGGCGGGTAGGGCGCCCGGGGCGCGGCAGGCGCGGCCACGGCAGCGTAGGTCGCCCGGCATTCCTTCGTGGTCAGCCCGGCCGCGGTGGATGGCGCGCCGGTCTCTTCGAATTCCGCGGTGTCGCTGAAGAGGTCACCCGTGTAGTCCCGAATAGCATCCATCGCGGGTGCCGCGATCTCGGCGCAGGTCCCCGCGATCCCCCGGAACACTCGCTCCCGGCCCGGGGACTCCGACGCGTCTACCCCACACCCGGCCAGTAAACCCATCATCACCACGGTGCTCATCACAGCCCCCGGCTGCCCGCGAAAGCACCCCATAGCCTCCCCCATGAACAGTATGTGTCGAGGCGACCCGATATCCCCCGACGTTCGCCGCCGACAGTAACCGGCCGTACGGGGGAGCCGCAACCGTGTCGGAGCCACGAAGCTACCGAAACGGCAGGCGTCGGGCACGAGCGCGGCGCCGGATCTCGGACAGACCGGTGCGGCTGCCTCGGTGAGGATGGTTCGGTGGACAAACTCCTGGTGCTGGTGGTCGACACCACCCGACCGGTCGACCACGCGGATCTGGCGGCCGAAATCGCGCGGGTGGCAGCGAAGCCTGCCTTCGATACCTTGCCGCGGCAGGGTGGATAGAGCCGGGCATCCCGGATCAGCGGAGCGGGAGATGGCCGAGGACCGCGAACATGGTGACCGACAGGTGATAGTCACCGACCGCCACGCCCGCTTCGATGGCGGCGACGAGATCATCACGTTCCTGTTCGGTGATCACCTCCCGGGCCAGCGCGGCACCGCCCACCTCGTCGAACATCGGGCGCACGGTGGCCGGGTCCCAGATCACCGCTTCCGAGCCCATATCGTCGATCTCGAACCCGGACGCCACCAACCGGCCGCGTAGGGTCCGGCCGGATCTGGCGTTGGGGGTGGTCTCGAGCATCGCGGTGGTCATCCGCGCGACCACTTCGGGGTCGCCGGGGTGCAGGATGGCGGTCTGCCAGTCGCTGTCCACCAATACCACCCGGCCACCCGGCCGCAGGACCCGGGCGATCTCGGCGGTGGCGGCGGCCGAATCGTCGAGGTGCTGGTAGACGCGCTCGCTGCGCACCGCGTCGAAATAGTCGTCGCCGAACGGCAACCGATAGGCGTCGGCTTCGACGAACCGGCACCGCGCTCCCGCCGCCGCGGCCCGCTCGCGTGCCACGGTGAGCATCGCCGGGTTCGGTTCGACACCGACCGCTTCACCCTCGGGCCCGACCCGGCGGGCGAACTCCAGCACTTCCGACCCGGTCCCCGAGCCGATATCGAGGGCTCGCTCCCCGGCACCGACGGCCAGCGCGTCGTGGGCCCAGTGGCGCATCCGCCGGATCCCGGGGAGGGTGGCCTGTAGATCGAGGGCAGCGACGAGCAGGGCCATGGGATCGGCGCCGGAGGTCGCGTCCACGGCGCGCGCGGCCGCGATGGCATCCAGATGGAACGACGGCGTCCGTGCGGGTTGCTCGGGTTCGCTCGGCACGGCTTCCGACATTAGCGAGGTCGGGGCGGGGTCCCGGCAACCGCCGGGCATCGATTCGGTGGCGGTTGGAACGCGAATTCGACGCCGTTGCCGCCGCTACGGCTACGGCCGGCAAAGCACTCGGTCTGAGGAGCCCTGGATCGGCGTCCGCGTAGCGGCGCGCGGCTTCAGTTGTCCAGGTGGATACCGCGGTGGCGACAGAGGCCGACACCGCCGCGAAGCGCATCAGCGATGCAAGTGAGGCGTCGATGCTTCTAAACGTGTGAGAGAAAACATATCTCGCTGTAACACTCTCGCAGCGGCTCGACATATGACAGCGTAGCCATCCTCATGTCCCACTCCGGGACACCAACGAAAGGAATACTGTGAGAACCAGATTCAGCACCTTCGCCGCCGCCGTTTCGATTGCCGCTGCCGGCATCGGCGTCGCCGCAGGTGCCGCGTCCGCCGCACCGGTCCCGCTGACCGACGCGGCACCGGTTACCGAGACCGACCCGGGCACCGGAGCGGGCACCGGGTCCGCGGACCTGCTTCCCGCACTGCTGCCGCTGCTCACCGGTTCCGCGGGCGATGCCGGCACCGGGGGCGGCGGCACCGAATAAGAGGTACCCGTGCGTCTCTCTCGACGCATGCGGCCCCTGTTCGCCGGGCGTGGCCGCTCCGATGAGAGACGTACTGCACCACCCAAATCTGCGTAGGTCGCGGGTGATTCATCCCTGACCGGCGGCCTCGGGAAGCTGTCGAAGCTTTCCGGGGCCGTTCTTTTTTCCGGCCGGAACGGATCCTCGCCCGGGAAAGCGTTGTCCCGCACCATCGCCCCCTTGTCCGTGCCGGTGCCGCGCGAGAGCGCCGGAGTGCCACTTCCACGGGTCACCCCCGCCGAATGCCCGGGCCGACGTCCAGGGCTGCCGGGTGCCGGTTGCCGACGGATTGGTGACACGTCACCCGCGCGACCGCGCGAACGCACCGCCCGAGTTCAGGTGCGCGGCTCGTCGAGAACTGGTTCCATCCCCGTTTTCCACCACGTGACCGGTGAAATCCGCGACGTCGGTGGCGAGACCGGGGCCGACCGGCCCCGCCACCGTCCGCGGAGCGGTCCGGTCCGGTCCGAGGTACAGCCGGTGTCCTCTGAACATCGGATGTCCGGCCTACCGATTCGATCGTCCGGGAACCGAACTCCGGTTCAGCCGGCGGCTCGTGGATCCGGCACCACGACGAGCGCTTCGGGTGCGGCGGTGAAGGCATCCCGCAGGTGGTTCGTGAGGCCACCGATATCCCGCTCGCCGGAGCTGTCGTTCCACGCTTCCATGCCGCAGTGGAATGCGGCGACCACGATGTCCAGGGCCAGCCGGGGACGTTGGTCGGCGGGCAGTCCGGCGCCGAAACGGCGGTGCAGGATTTCCAGTGCCTCGCGGACCGTGCGGTCGCAGAATTGGAGATTGTTCGCGCCCATGGAGGGCGTGGACTGCGCGAGTCGGTGGCTGCGGGCGGCGCGGTCGGCCCAGCCCGGCGCGGGCATACGTTCCACTGCTGCCAGCACGCTGTCCTGCAGGATCTCGTAGAGCGATCCGGTATGGGGTTCGCGAGTAGTTTCCAGTTCCTGGAGAAAAGCGGCCCACATGTCCCGCAGCGGCGCCATGGCGACGTCTTCTTTGCTGGTGAAGGTGCGAAAGAAGGTGCGTTTGGAGACCTCGACCGCGTCACAGAGTTCATCGAGCGTGGTGTTGTCGAACCCGTTCTCGGTGAACAGTTCCAGGGCGGTGTCGACCAGTGCCCGGCGGGTGCGTAGTTTCTTGCGCTCGCGCAGCGGCGGCCGGTCCAGCGCAGTGTAGGCCATATCGACAGGATAGCGTCCGGCCGCCCCTCGATTCCTATCGCCCCTTGACGTCATTTGCCACTTAGTGGCATTTTAGGGTGGCGGCATCGCAACCGGTGCCACACCACCTTCCGCTGCACTCGAAAGGCGCTGCCATGCGCGCATTGATCGTCGACCGCTCCGTGCCGACCGGATTACGTATCGGCGAGGTCGCCGATCCGGCCCCGGCACCACATCAGGCGGTGATACGGGTGACCGCGACCTCGCTCAACTACGGCGAGGTCCAGTTCGCGCGTGGCGAGGCACCACAGGACGCGGTACTGGGCTGGGACGCGGCCGGGATCGTGGAACAGGCCGCCGCCGACGGCTCGGGCCCACCGGCCGGGACATCGGTGGTCACCCTCGGCTGGTCCGGCGCCTGGGCGGAATTCCGCGCCGTGGACACCGACCTCATCGGCGCGGCCCCGGCCGGCGCGGAACCAGCGGCCCTCAGCACCATTCCCGTCGCCGCGACCACCGCGCTGCGCGCCCTGCACCGTCTCGGACCCGTGCTGGGGCGGCGGGTATTGATCACCGGGGCAACCGGCGGCACCGGCCGGTACGCGGTCCAGCTCGCCCGGCTCGGTGGCGCCCATGTCGTCGCGGCGACCGGCGACCCCGCCGCGCACGGCGCGGACCTGCGCGAACTCGGTGCGACCGAGGTCGTCACCAGTGCCCGTGACCTGGACGCTCCGGTCCACGGTGCCATCGATCTGGTCGGCGGAAGCCAGCTGGTCGACTCCTACCAGCATCTCGCCGAGGGCGGCACGGTGGTCGCGGTCGGGCATTCGGCCGGCGCGGCCGAAACGTTCCCCTATGGAGCGTTCTTCGGCGATCAGGGCCGACACGACCGATCGGTCACCTCCTTCTTCCTCCTGGGGTGTCGCGACCTGGGCCCTGACCTGGGCTGGCTGGCCCGGCAGGTCGCGATCGGGACTCTTCGGCCGAGTATCGCCTGGCAGGGAGATTGGAGCCGGGTCGGCGAGGCGGCCGAGGCGCTGCTGTCACGCCGCCTGCACGGGAAGGCGGTGCTGGAAGTGGGCCGATCGCCGTCATAGCGGACATATCACCCATCCGGGACCTACCCGGCGGTCGAGGAGCATGCCGGCGTATTTCTGTTTGTGAACGGTCGTATTCGCGCCTGGAGTCGGCGTGATCCGATCGGCGGCGACTGCGGGCCGATCGGGCCCACACCGGTTCGCCACGGCGGACCGCCGATCCTCTTCGGCGGGTTCCGGCCCGTCGCACTGGAACGTGTGGCCCGCTGGGGTGACGGATTCCTCTCCGCGGCACCGGCGCCATGGTGTGAAGTGCTGTTCGATTCGGTCCGCCGGTCCTGGCACGAGCACCGACGGCGGGGTCAGCCGCGGATCGTCGCCCAGGTCAATGTCGCGCTCGGACCGCAATCGGTCGTCGACGAGGCCCGGACGGCCATCGGCGCCTACTACGACTTCACCGACTGGGCCGAGAACGTGGTGGCGGGAATGCGCACGACATCGGAGGAGATCCGGACGGCGATAAGACAATTCGCCGACCTGGGCGCCGACGAGGTCATGCTCTACTGCTACGGCACCGACCCGGAACAGGTCGATCGCCTGGCCGACCTGATCGGCTGATCGGGTCCGCGGCGGACGGCGGGGCAGCGAGAACGCCAGTGCGCAGGCCCGCCTCCTCCCGCCGCATGCCCCGCACCGGGCGGTGAGCACTCGCGCACCACTCGTCGCGGCCACTGGCCGGATCGGGCACGGCCGTTTCGCTTGCGAGTGGATCGTTCCCGTGAACCCGATTCTCCCGGGGACGGGCCGCCCCCGTCCCCGGGAGCGGCTCACGACGATGATCCGACTCGCCCCCGCTCAGCTGCGCAGCAGGAAATCGACCAGCTCGGTGTGCTCCGCGGCCCCCGCCCGGGCCCGGCGCGAACCATCCGAGAGATGCAGCGCACCGATCCCCATCGCGAACATCCATTCCGCTCGCCGGGTGGCGGTCTCCGGATCGAACCCGTGGTCGAGGAAGGCCCGGCGCACCGCGCGGCGGGCGTGCCGGTCGGCGGCGCGCACACTCACCGCGGCGCGCGGATCCGACCGAGCCCATTCCCGCATGGCGCGCTCCAGCGTCCACTGCCGGGAACCGGTCAGCAACCCCATCATTTCGATCAGACGTTCCCGCGGCGGAGCACCGGCGAGCGCGTCCATCCGCTGATGATCCTGGTCGCGCCAGCCGCCCCACGCCGCGACGAGCGCGTCCTTGAACGCGGCGATATCGGAGAAGTGATGATAGAAACTGCCTTTGGTGACCCCGAGACGCCGACAGATCTCATCCAGTTTGAGCGCCCGGAAGCCCTCCTCCGCCAGCACGGTGTAGCCGGCCTTCAACCAGTCGTCGACCGTCAACTGAACGGCACCACGCGCCCGCGCCATCGGGTCAGCTTAACGCGGCGAGCCGATTCCCCGGGCACCGAGCGGTTCCGGCCGTGGGTGCCATCGCACTTCCGCAACAGCTATCGCCCTCTGTGCCGCGGCCGTGCTCGGAGTAACCGGCACGCCTCCAGCGTTGCTCATGCTCTGGGGGCGCCGGCACCCTTCCGATAGCGGTCCGGCCCCTGGGTATCACGGCCGGGCGTGCTCATTCCGGCAGACGCGCACCGCCCGAACCGAAATGTCGTCGAGCCGCGACTCGGTCCTCCCCTCCTCCGTCGCCGAATACGTCGTCCGAGCCCGGTACCCGAGCTGCCCGGGCCGCTATCCCGGCGACAATGGTGTCGGCGACCAGGCGCGCGTGGCGGCGCACCGCTCGCGGGGAGAGGGGGTCCGCCGGTGCGATCCGGGTCGCCAGCGGCAGCTGCGCAAAGGGCGCGGTGGCGCCGCTCGTGATGAGGAAGTGCAGGGTACGCAGGTCGTCGCGGTTCAGGATCCGCTGGCGGAGCAGCGGTTTCAGCGGCTCGGCGAGCAATACCGACATCGGTTCGATGTGCCGGTCGTAGAGGTAGGTCAGCCGGGGTCCCTCGATGGCGGCTTCCATACCGATCAACCGCACCACATCCGGGTATTCGGCTTGGATTTCCAGGAAGCGAATGATGCCGGCGCGGAATTCCTCCAGCGGAGGCAGATCGTCGCGGCCGGGCCGGATCCGCAGCAGCGTGATGACATCGGTGAAGATCCAGTCCACCACCGCGTACCACAGCGCTTCCTTGGAACCGAACCGCTGATGGATGAGATTGTGGCTCACTCCGAGTTCCCGGTTGATCGCGGCCACCGAGGCGCCGGCGAATCCGTCGCGCGCGAAGACGCGCAGTGCGACCGTGCGGATCTCCTCCACCGAAGCGGGTGAATCGCCGGCGGGCGGGCGTCCTCTTCCCTTGCGCGCCCCCCGCGGTTCCGGTTCGACCTCTGCGTCCATGGACACGAATTATATTGACAGCCATCAATTTCTCTGCGAGGGTGACACCGATCACTTCGCTGTGCGGTGTGGCGGATCGCGGCGCACCGGCGTCACGGCCGCTCCGCGCCCGACGAGGACGGGATACTGCTATGGAATCCTTTGTGCACCTGCGGAAAGGCACCACTCCCGACCGGCTGCATGCTGATCTCGACGGCCTCAAGGACGATGAACTGGGCCGCGGCGGCTTCACCGGCCGCACCGCCCAGCTGTACCGGCGCAACGAGCCGATGGGTTATCGCGCCGAAGGCCCGCTCGCGCCCGTCGACGTACTCGCCGACACGCTGAAGCCCACCGACGCCACCGACCCGGCCGGCTCCCCGCTGCTGCTGTTCTCCAATGCCGACTGCCGGATCCTGCTGAGCCGGCGTGCGCGGGAGATGCCGTTCTTTGCGCGTTATGTCGACGGCGACCTGCTCTCGTTCGTCCACAAGGGCAGCGGCCTGCTGGAGACGGAATTCGGGCCGCTGCACTATCGCGAGGGCGACTGGGTCTATCTGCCCAAGGCCTGCACCTTCCGGCAGATACCCGGCAGCGAATCCACCTGGCTGATGATCGAGGCCACCGAGGAGTTCCGCGTACCGCCGGCCGGCCCGCTGGGGCGGCACTTCCCGTTCGACCCGGGCAAGATGGTCGTCCCCGACCCGCAGGCCCTGGACGACGACGGGCGCGACGAATACGAAGTGCGGCTGATCCACGAGGGCGGCCCGACCTCCCTGTTCTATCGGCACCATCCGCTCGACGTGGTGGGCTGGCAGGGCGACAATTTCCCGTTCACGTTCAATATTGCCGACTACAACGTGATCCTCTCCGATACTGTCCACCTGCCCGCCACCGTGCATCTGTTCATGCAGGCCACCGGGGTGTACGTGATGAACTTCCTGCCGAAGCGGGCCGAATCGGCCCCGGGCACCGAAACCGTGCCGTGGTACCACCGCAACGCCGACTACGACGAGATCGCGTTCTTCCACGGCGGCGATATGTACGGCGTGCCCATGCCGCCAGGGCTGATCTCCCATGCGCCGCAGGGTGTTCACCACGGCGCACCGGAGAAGATGCGTGAGCGGGCACGGCGTAAGCGCGAGGAGATCACCCATATCGGATGGACCACCATCGCGGTCGACACGCGGCGACGGCTCACCCCTTCTCCCGAGGTGCGGGCCGCGAATCTCGGCGCGCACTGAAGATTCCGGCATCCGGACGTCGGCCCACGGCCCGCCGGCCGCGGCCCGGTGACGGGTCGGCGCTGTGTTCATCGGAAACGAAAGACGAAGGCAGGCAATACGATGTCGCATCATGTCGAACGCGTCCCGTATGTGGTGGCGTACGCGAACACTTCCGGCACCCGGGACGCCTACGGCGGCCTCACCGAAACCGTCACCCTCGATTCGATTCTGGTGAAACCGAAGAACCTCGCGTCGGACACAGTGCTGGTGCTCATGCATCCGGTCTCCAGCGGCACCTATCTGCCGATCGTCACCGCGCTCGCCCGGGCCGGACACCACATCATCGTCTGCAACAGCCGCTACCGCGGCGCCGACGCCGCGCTGCTCATGGAAAAAGTGGTGCAGGACCTCGGCGAATGTATCCGTGACGCCAAGAAGCGGCTCGGCTACTCGACAGTGGTCCTGGCCGGATGGAGCGGTGGCGGATCGCTGTCGGTGTACTACCAGCAGCAGGCCCGGCGGCCGACCGTGACCTCGAGCCCTTCCTGCGACGGGCCCGACCTCACCGCACTCGAGCTGATCCCGGCCGACGGCATCCTGCTCATGGCCGCCCATATCAGCCGCCATCACACTCTCACCGAATGCCTGGACCCGTCGATCCTCGACGAAACCGATCCTTCGAAGCGCGATCCGGAACTGGATCTCTACAACCCGGACAACCCCGAGCAGCCGCCCTACAGCCCCGAATTCGTCACCCGATACCGGCAGGCGCAGCTCGACCGGAACCGGCGGATCACCGCCTGGGTGAAGGAGAAGCTGGCGGCGATCACGGCATCGGACCGGCCGCAGGACGAGTTCTGTTTCGTCGTCCACGGCACCATGGCCGACCCCACCGTGCTCGACCCCGCCCTCGATCCCAACGATCGCACGCCCGGTGAGTCCTATCTGGGTGAACCGCGGGAGGTGAACACGGGCGCGTTCGGCCTGGCCCGGTTCACCACCCTGCGCAGCTGGCTGTCGCAGTGGAGTATCGACGACGCCCGCGGTGACGCGGTGGCCTGCGGCCCGGATATCGAGGTGCCCACCCTGGTTCTCTACAACGCCGCCGACAATGTGTGCACACCGTCGCACGCCCATCGCATCTACGCGGCCCTGGGCTGCGCGGACAAGGAGCTGCACGAGATCCCCGGCGCCAACCACTACTACCTGGGCCCCGACCAGCGTGAGCCGCTGGCGCAGGCCATCGCGCTCGTGGACGGCTGGCTACGCGCCCGCGACCTGGGTCCCGCCGCGTGATCCCGCCGCGGTCACCGACCCGACCGGAGCGCGGCGCGCGGGCCTCCCGCACCACCCCTCGGTCCCACCCCCGTGGCCGCCGGAGATAATGCCGCGATGGACTCCGCGACAACCGGTGCTCTCGACGGTATCCGGGTACTCGAGATCGGAACGCTGATCTCTGGCCCCTTCGCCGGCCGCCTCCTGGGTGATATGGGCGCCGCGGTGATCAAACTCGAGCCGCCGGACGCCCCGGACCCATTGCGCACCTGGGGTCAGGCCGAACTCGACGGACATCATTTCTTCTGGACCGTGCACGCGCGCAACAAGAAGGCCGTCACGCTCAACCTGCGGGAAGACGCGGGCCGCGACCTGTTCCTGGAACTCGCCGAGAAATCCGACATCATCGTGGAGAATCTGCGCCCCGGCACGCTGGAACGATGGGGTCTCGGCTACGACACACTGCGGGAACGCAATCGTGGCATCATCCTGGTCCGGGTGTCCGGGTACGGACAGACCGGCCCGGAAGCCCGCAAGGCCGGATACGCATCGGTCGCCGAAGCAGCCAGCGGCCTGCGCCATATGAACGGTTTCCCCGGCGGTCCGCCGCCGCGGCTCGCACTCTCCCTCGGCGACAGCCTGGCCGGGATGTTCGCCGCCCAGGGGGCGTTGGCGGCGCTGTACCGGCGGACCGTCACCGGCGAGGGGCAGATCGTCGACGCCGCGCTCACCGAGGCCTGCCTGGCGGTGCAGGAGTCCACTATCCCCGACTACGACATCGGCGGGGTGGTCCGCGGCCCGTCGGGTACCCGGCTGGAAGGTATCGCGCCGTCCAATATCTACCGCACCGCCGACGAGAGCTGGGTGGTGATCGCGGCCAACCAGGACACGGTGTTCCGCCGGCTCTGCGCGGCAATGGACCGACCGGAGCTGGCCACCGACGAACGGTTCGCGAACCACACCGCACGCGGCCGCAACCAGGACGAGCTCGACGCGATCATCGGCGAATGGGCGGCGCGGCGACAGCCCGGGGAGATCATCTCGACGCTCGGTGAAGCCGGGGTGATCAGCGGGCCCATCAACACCGTCGCCGAGGTGGTCACCGATCCGCAACTGAACGCGCGCGGCATGATCGCCGACCACTACGACGAGCGCATCGAGCGGAATGTGAAGGGCCCCGGGATCGTCCCCGTCCTCTCGGCGACGCCGGGGACCATTCGCACTGCCGGATCGGCGCGGCCGGGTCAGCACAACGACGAGGTGTACTCCGGTCTGCTCGGGAAATCCGCGGCCGAGGTGGCAGCGCTACGGTCGCAGGGGATCGTCTAGCATGCCGGATTCCGGAGCCGCGGCCGCCACAGTGCCGGAATCCGTCTGTACCGGCGATTATCGGCGCTGAATACAGATCCAGGAACTGGGCACCGAGATGATTCGCCGCTCGGCGGCCGCACTCCGGGACCGGCGCGCCCCGGCGCGGTGGTCCGGCCCGCCGGCGATCCGCCGGCGCCGGTCCCCCGAGAGCGGCCCGCTCGACAATGTGTAGCGGCTATCATCGGACGGTGGCGTGAGACACCGTGCGGCACAATCTCGTCCGCGACGATCGGCCGGATGATGTCGGCCGCCACAGGCGATCGGTGCGCCGAACCGGTCGCCATCCTGCCGGGCGACAGAAGAGTGACGCATGACCAGGTACGCGCATTTTGTAGGTAGCCTCCCCCGTGAACTGATGACAGGAGGTGATCGTGGCGTCCTGGACTGGTTCGCCGCGCACACCGACGGCCGTCCGGTCACCGCGATCCCCTGCGATCTGGATCCCGACTGGATCCTGGCCTATCTGAAGGACCTCGGGAACCGCACCGATGCCCTGGAGGTACTGCACCCGGGCGGATTCGACGGATACGCCGATTTCCCCACCTACGGCGTCCGGGCCGGCCGGACCCTCGAACCACGAGATGTGTCGATGAACCGGGTCGAGCGGATCGGCGAAGTGGTGACGGCCTTCGAATCGTTCCTGCGCGACCGGCCCGAACTGGCCGGAACCAAACTCCAGCTCAGCCAGCCCCACCCGCTGGATCTCGCCATGTTCGTCCACGCCGGTGGCGCCGTGGCCACCGGCCTGCCGGTCGGCCTGGCGTTGCGGCGGTCGAATCTGGCACTCACCGCATTACGTAACCTCCCGGTTTTCACCGAGGCGGTGCTACAGGAGATGCGCGAGGTCCGCCGCCGGCACGGCGATCTGATCGTCTGGCAGGTGGAAACACCCATCTCGCTGCTGAGCATGGTCAAGGCGCAGCAGTTGAAGGCGCTGCGGGTGCTGGCTCCGGCGGTCGCGGGACAACTCGCCGGGTTCCTGGAGAAGGTGCACGAGGTCGATCGCGAGCACGGGATCGAGTCCGAGACCATCGTGCACCTGTGCTATGGCGATTATCAGCACGAGAGCCTGCTCAGCCCGAAGAACCTGGCGCCCGCCGTCGCCCTGCTGAGCCGTACCGGCCGCCGCCTCGCCGAACGCGGAGTGCCCGTCCCCCGGGTGCACATCCCGTGCGCGTACGGCGCCCATCCCGCGCCGGTCGATACCGAGTTCTACGCGCCGCTGCGCGAACTCGGGCCCGAATGGCGAGTGATCGCGGGAGTGGTCTCCACCGACGACCCCGACCGGAGCGCACAGGCCCTGTCGCTTTTCGAGCAGGCCGGCGGCACCACCGCCTATGGGGTGGCCGCCGCGTGCGGTTTCGGCCGCAACAAGGCCGAGGAGGCCGAACAGGGTGCCGCGACCATCGCGTCGCTCGTCCGGGCACCGGAGGGCAGCCGGGGCTGACCCGCCGGGCGAACGCCCTCCACTCCCGATGCGCCCCGCCCGGCGGTTGTTCCGTGCCGCCGGGCGGGCCGATACCTTCTCCGCCGCCGACCGTAGGTACCGATTCCGGTCTTCGCCGCGGCAAGAACGCGGCCCGGCCCACCACCGCTGCGAGCTCGGCGAAGATCCGGACCGCAACGGCGAGCCGATTGCGTTCGCGCCGACGGGGATCGATCCGACCGGGTCCCGGCTTTCACCCCGTGATTGCGATATCGCCCGCGCGGACTATAGTTCTGGCCGTACTGACGAGAGGCACGCATGAACCAGGCTGTCGCTGTGACAATTCCATGGACCCAATCGTGCGCGACGGTCGAGACCCATGCCGAGTTGCCCCGAACAGCGATACCCGCCCGCCGATCGACCGGTGCATGAACGGGATGGCGAACGGCTCGACCTCACCGAATATTGCCGTGGCCGCACGACACGTTTGCCCGTGCAGTAGTCAGTGAAATTCATGGGGCAACAGCCGGGGCGCACGAGTCGGCACGACGAGTTCGCTCCGAATCCCCTCTCGTTCGAGTCTCGTAACTGGAGTCGTATCCGTGTCCACACCACGCCGTGTCCCCCTGTCCCAGTCGTCGATGATCACGGGGGCGTTTCCCCCGGCCCTCGGCCCGGTCGACGAACCCCCGAGCCCGCGGTATCCGATGTACACACAGGAGTTCGCCACGGACCCCCACCACGCGTACCGCGAGATGCGGGAGCGGTTCGGGTCGTTGGTTCCGGTGGATCTGGCACCCGGAGTGCCGGCCACACTGGTGATCGACCACAAGATCGCCGTGCGTATCCTCAACGACCCCGATCACTTCCCGGCCGACCCCCGGTACTGGCAGGAGACCGTACCGCGGGATTCTCCAGTGCTGCCGATGATGAAGTGGTTCCCGGCCGCCCGGTACAACGTCGGTGACGTCCACGCCCGCTATCGGCAGGCATCCGCCGACAGTATCGACGGCGTGGAGCTCAACGCGTTGCCGTATACGGTCGAGCGGATCGCCACGCCGTTGATCAACGACTTCTGTGAGAGCGGCACCGCCGATCTCATGAATCAGTACGCCTTCCCGCTCGCACTGGAGATCATCAATCACATCTGCGGCTGCCCGGACGATATCGGCAGGCGGATCGCGGCCGGTATGGCCGCGCGGTTCGACACCGTGCGGGCCGAGGAGGGGATGGGGATCCTCAAATCCGCGCTGATGGAACTGATCCATCTCAAGCGTGATCGGCCGGGTGACGATGCCACCTCGCGGCTCGCCGAGCACGGCACCGGGCTCGACGACGTCGAGGTGTTCGCGCAGCTGATGAGCTTCTACGGGGCCGGTTTCGAGGCTCAGCGCAACCTCATCACCAACGCGCTGTTACTGATGATCACCGAGCCGCAGTACGGGCCCGGGAACACCTTCGGGGGAAATCTGTCGACCGACGACGCCATCGACAATGTCCTCTTCAACGATCCGCCGATGGCCAACTTCTGCACGACCTACCCGCGCCAGCCCATCCCGGTCGCCGATACCTGGCTGCCCGCCCACCAACCGGTGGTCATCAGCCTCTCGGCCTGTAACAACGATCCCGAGATCCGCAACGACCTCGACACGCCCGGTGGCAGTTTCGTCGGTAACCGCTCCCACCTCGCCTGGAGTGTCGGACCGCACGCCTGCCCGGCGCAATCACTGGCCCGCACCGCCGTACGCAGCGCGATCGATGTCGTACTCAATGCTATCCCCGATCTGGGCCTGGATACCCGGCAGGCACTGGTGTGGCGGCCGGGGCCGTTTCACCGGGCACTGGCCGGGTTGCCCGTCGTCTTCGAGCCCGCTCCCCCGCTGCCCGTGCTGTGACCCGCCAGGACTTCCGAAGCCACCGGATGTCCACCTGCTGACCGATCTCGTCCTGGGGTCAGAGCATGGCGGCGCGCGGGACCTTCAGTCCGATCGCGGTCGCCCCGGCGAGTTCGCGGGCGGTGTCGTAGTCGAAGACGACATGGCCGCTCAATACGTCGATATCGCGTTTCAGCCGCTGCATCGGATGGTCACTGAAATGCACACTCGCACCGGAGGCGTGCAGGAGATCGGCGATGACCGCCCGGGACTCCCGCACGATATGCGCGGCGGCCAGCCGGGCCTCGGCCCGGACCGGTAGCGGCACCGGCGTCCCGGCGTCGAGCAGTCCCTCGATCTCGGCGACCGTATCGGCGAGCAGACCGCGCACCGCGCGCAGCCGGACCCGAGCCTGCCCGAGTTGCGCCTGGGCCATGGGTTTGTCGCGCTGGCGGATGCCGCCCTCGTAGAGGATGCGGCCCTCGAGCCGTTCGGCGAATATATCGGCGGCCCGTTCGGCGGCACCGAGGGCCGGCATGGACGCCGCCAGCGACAGCGCCGGTACCAGCGGCCACCGGTAGGTGGTGGCGTCGTGCAGCCGGGCGCCGGGGGTGTTGCCGCTGTAGATGTCGAGCACGCGCACCAGCCGGTGTTCGGGCACGAGAAGATTCTCGATGACCACGTCGTTGGATCCGGTGGCTCGCATCCCCTGGGTGTGCCAGACGTCCTCGATCACCACACCGTCGGCGGGTAGCAACGCCAGAGCGAGGTAGAGCTCATCGGTCGGGCCGCACAGTGCGCCCACCATGATCCAGTTCCCGCTCATCACCCCGGTGGCCCAGGACCAGCGGCCCGACAGCAGCACACCGCCGTCGGTGGGGACACCCCGGCCGGTGGGCGCAAGCGGCGCGGGGCACAGGAAGGGGCCGCGACCGTATCCCTCCTGCTGGGCGGTTTCGGGGAAGAGCGCGAGCAGCCAATTGTGCAGCGCGTAGAAGCCCAGCGTCCAGGCGCTGGACACACAGCCGTGGGCCATGCGGCGAATCGGGTCGAGTACGGCGGGAAACTTCTCCTCCCGGCCGCCGAACCGTTTCGGGACCAGCGCGCCGAGAAATTCCGAGGCCACCGCGTCGGCGATCGTCTCGTCGGGCAGCCTGCGCAACTCCTCGGCCGCGCGCGCCCGCGCGGCCAGTGCGTCGACAAAATCCTGGTTGATACCGAATGCGCAATTCGTCCCCGCCGCAACCATATTCGTCACGCTAACATACCCAAAAGTATGTCGCAGTGATCCCGGCGAACTCGTCCGCGTAGCAACATTTACCGGCGAATGCTGGCATTCACTGGACTTCCCTGGAATTGCCCCCTACATTTCACCCCATGCCCACCGCCGAGGCGCTCGAAGCGCGCATAGCCGAGTTACGCGCGCAGGTGCGCCGGGCCGCCGGTTCCGGGGACCGGACCGCGGCCCGCCGGTTGCGCGCCCAACTCCGGGCCGCCGAATCGGAATGGGATGCCGCGGTTCTCGGGGCCCCGGAACCACCCGCGCCGGCCCGGCAGTCCACGGCGGCGGTACCGGTCCGGGAACACGTGCATCGCGCGCTCACCCTGCTGTCCGTGCCCGCCGCCCCGAAACTGGTGCTCGCCGTGCACGACGCGTTCTTCTCCGGAGAACTGGTCCCGGCGCGGCTCACCAGCCTGCGCCGCGACGAGGAGCGGTCTTTCCGGGCCGCGCCCTACGCCCGCCCGTACTACATCTGCGCCGCCATGACCACCGATCTGCTGGCCCCCGCCCGCGGCCTGCTGGCAGTGAGCACCTGGTCGTCGGCGCAGCGTATGGTCGGGCCGTTGAGTCCGCGGGTGGACCTGCTCACCGGCGCCATCCGCTTGGCCCGGCACATGATCGACCACGGGTACACACCCGCCGGCCAGCGCGTGCTGTGGCAGCTGGCGGTGTCCATCCCCGGCGCGACCGACGGGAAGAGCATCGACCCGGAACTCGTGCGGGCGGCCGCGGAACGGGAACTAGAGGTGCACAGAGACGACGACACACAGCAGCGGGCCGACGCCGCGGAGCGGGCGGTACGGCAACTGGCGGATCCCGCGGCGCAATTGTTCGGCGTTCGGCTCGCGGTAGCCGACCGGCGAGGAGAACGAGGCCTGAGATGACGCTTGCGGAAAAGACACTGACCGGCCGGCTCGACGAATTGCGCGGCGATGCCCCGGCCACCCGGCACAATGCCCGGACCATCGCCGCGCTCACCGCCAATCCGGGTTGTGCGCGCCGGGCGCTACTGGACGCCGCGGCGGTGGACAAGACCGTGATCGCCCGGGAACTGGGTTTCCCGCCGAAATTCGGTCAGTCGCCGTTCGCGATCACCCGCGGCAACAGCTTCGAGGCCATGGTGAAGGCGCACGGCTGCGCCGAACTGCTGCGGCTGCTGCGCGAAGAACTCGGGCTGACCATACCGGAGGTCGGCTACCACGATCTGGAGACCGTCGGCGACAACGCGAGCAATTCCGTGCGCTATCAGCGCACCAAACAGCTCCTCGGGCAAGCGCTGAGCTCCGGCCAGGGCACCCTGTTCGACCATCCGATGCTGCGCTTGGAGATCGCCGGCGCCACCGCCTACCTGGAACCGGATGTGGTGGCCCTGCAGATCGGTGGACTCTTCCACGTGGTGGAGATCAAATCGTTCGCCGTCGTCGACGGACAGGCCGATCCCGCGCAGGTGGCCTCGGCGGCCCGGCAGTCGGCGGTCTACGTCCTTGCCATGCGAGAGCTGCTGCGCGAACTCGGGCAGTCTCCGGAACTGGTCGCGCACAATTCGATCCTGGTGTGCGCCCGGGATTTCACCAACCGCCCCACCGCCGCCCTGGTGGATCTGCGTAAACAGCTCGCGGTGATCGGACGCCAGCTGTCCCGGCTCACCTCGATCGACACCCTGCTCGATCTGGTCCCGCCGGGCGCCTCGTTCACGCCGGGCGAGGGCCTGCACGGCACCGTCACGGCGATACCGTCGCGCTACGCCCCGGAATGCATGTCCAGCTGTGAACTGGCCTTCGCCTGCCGCTCCGAGGCCCGGACCCAGGGCTCGGTGGACACTCTCGGCCGCGGCGTATGCGACGACCTCGGCGGTATCGACAACCTCGACACGGTGCTCGCCCTGGCCGAGGGCACCCTGGACCCGGGCCCCGAACACGCCGATATCGCGGAGATGCTCCGCCGGGCGCGGGCACTGCGCCTGGAGGTCGCCCGATGAGCGTGCTCGGCGCGCTGGCGAAAGTGACCGCGGTACGCAGCGGTCGCGCCGAACCGATCGCCGACCGGCGGCACTACCACCTCTCGGACCGCCCTCTCGTGCTCGTGCCGCTACGGCTGGCCGGTGAGGCCGCAGCGCCGCTCGCGGTCGCGCTCGGATCATCCCCGCACGATATGACCGTGCTGATCGTGGCCCAGCCCCGCGACCGGGTACTGCGCCTGCGGTTCATCGAACACCTCGCCGACCGGGTGCTGCCCTATATCTCGTCGTTCTGCGAGGACGCCGAGGAACTCACGGTGAAATCGACCGGTGAGGCCTACCTGCGCTACCTGGACGCACCGCAGCTGCTGGTGCCCAATCCCGGCGGCGCCGAATTCCTGCGCCTGCTGGGCCGGTCGGTACGGTTCCATCGCACCGAGGGTGAGAACGCGGTCCCGGAATCCCTCCCGCTGCTGGGCCGCTGGCTCACCTGGTTCGGTGACCGGTCCGATTTCCCCGGATCCAATGTGTGCCTGGCGATGACCTCCGTGCTCACCACCCACTGGGCCTCCGGACAGTCCGCGCTCGAGGACGGTAACCTCGCCGCGCTACTCGGCTGGATCGACCCGCCCGTCGGCATGACGGGGTCGGAGGCCGCCGCCCTGGCCGAGGATCCGCTGGCCTATCCGCCCGCCGGCCCGGCCACCGACCCCGGTTTCGACAACGAGGAGCTGGCGCCTCTGATCGCCGCCTACGACGGCGCGCAGCACGAATGGGCGAAAGTCGTGGCCGCCGAACGGCTCGAACAGGCATTGCGCGGACAACTGGAACCGACCTGGCAACTGATGTGGCGGGCCGTGGAACTGCTGCACGCCCTGCCGGAGGGCGCGAGCGTGGCCAAACGGTGGACCGACGACCGCGCCGCGTTCTCCTGGTTCGTGGCCGATATCCCGGAAGGGTATCCGCAGGCCCGCCGTGATTCGGCGGTCTCGGCGACCCGGCGGCTGCTCAAGCAGGAGCAGGCGCTGGACACCTTCCAGGCCCAGCGCGCCTTCGACGATCCCCGGGTCCTGATCGAATACCGGCTCGTCGGGGAAGCGTTCCAGGGAACGGTCAGCGGGTGCGAACCGGAGCGGCGGGCGAAACCGAAATCCCGCGAGGTACCGCGCCCCTATCTGTGGGTGCATACCGCCGACCCGTTCCGGGCCCGCGTCGGGGAAACCCTGATCCGGATCGATCGGCCCGCGCAGAAGGCCGAAGTCGTCGCGGTGGAGGAGGATGTGATCCAGCTGGAACTGGTCAGCGGGATGGGGCAGGGCAAGAACCCCGCCGCCGGCAGTGTCCCCGATGAGGGCGACGCGATCGGCTTCGCCCGCTTCTCCCCCAGCGGTTTCGGCGGGCCGCCCGCCAAACTCCCGCCCCGGGAGGAGACCCCGTGGACCCACGGCGGCCCGCCGCCCGAACCCTCCCTCGAACTCGTGGAGGAATGGTCATGAGCACCGCGGACGAGGTGGTCGGCCGGATCCTCGCCGACCTCGACAACGCCGCCCATCGCGCCCTGGTCGTGGACTCCCCGCCGGGCGCCGGTAAATCCACCCTGGTGGTGCGCGCGGCCCGGCAGCTGGCCGCGGCCGCCGACGAACAGCGGATGATCGTGGCGCAGACCAACGAACAGGTCGACGACCTCATCGATCGGCTCGCCACCGCCGACCCCGCGCTACCGATCGGACGGTTGTCCGCCGGCGACTACCGCCGCAGCGCCCGGATCGACCGCGACAATGTCGAGGTGGCCAACCGGCCCGCCGACCTGGAGAAATGCGCGATCGTGATCGGCACCGCCGCGAAATGGGCGACCTTGGACGAGGGCCGCTGGTCGTATGCGATCGTCGACGAGGCCTACCAGATGCGCTCGGATATGTTGCTGCGGATCGCCAACCGGTTCGAACGCGGTCTCTTCGTCGGCGACCCCGGCCAACTGGACCCGTTCGCCACCGTCGACGGCGACCGTTGGGCGGGCCTGTCCTGGGATCCGACCATGAGCGCGGTGGCGGTGATGCTCAACCACAATGCCGGTATCCCGGTGCACACTCTGCCGGTGTCGTGGCGGCTGCCGCCCTCGGCGGCCTCGGTGGTGTCCTCGGCGTTCTACCCGTTCGCGCCGTTCGCCGCCGGAACCCGCCCCGACCAGCGCCGGCTCGAATTCACCACCCGCGGCCTGCGCGGGCCGGTGGACGACGTACTGGACGAGGCCGCCGCGCACGGCTGGGCGTACTACGAACTGCCTGCCCGGCATACGCTGCGCACCGACGGAGAAGCGGTGGCCGCCATCGCCGACCTCACCTGCCGGCTGCTGGAACGCGGCGGCGTAGCGCATTCCGAACACGGCAACCGCGAGATCGACGCCACCCGTATCGCGGTCGGTACCGCGCACCGCGACCAGGCCCAGGCGGTACGCGACGCACTGGCGGGAACGGTGGCAGAGACGGTCACCGTCGATACCGCCAACCGGTTGCAAGGCCGCGAATACGATGTCACCGTCATCCTGCACCCGCTCTCCGGCCGCCGCGACGCGGGCGCGTTCCATCTGGAGGCCGGCCGGTTGTGCGTGCTGGCGTCCCGCCACCGGCACGCCTGTATCGTCGTGGGCCGTGCCGGAATCGGCGAACTCCTCGACGCGCACCCCTCCGCGGAACCGGTGTATCTCGGAGTACCGGTGAAGTTCCCCGACGGCTGGGAGGCCAATCAGGCGGTGCTGGGCAGACTGGCCGAGCATCGCATCGCCGCGCCCGTCCACGCCCGGTGAGCGAGGGCGCGACTCTCGACACCGGTGGCACCGGCGGGCCCTCGCCGACCCGGTGACCACGGTCCCGCCGGCCCGGTCGCCCAGGGAGGGACCGACTCGTCCGATGCGGCTCGCGCCGGTGGAAGGTGCCACAACGCGGCCGGCGCCCGCCCCGCGGGACGCGCCGGTCCGGCACGCGGCATTGCCGGGCATCGGGTTGCGCAGCGATTGCCGTCCGCCGGTTCCCGGGGCACTATGGCGGGATGCGAGTCCTCATCGAGCTCCGCCCCTCCCCTGAACTCATCTCCGCCGCAATGGATTCCACGGCCGGAGTCTCCGCTACCGCGCTCACCGGTGAGGTCCCCGGTTTCACCGTCGACACCGGCTACGGCGCCGTGTCCGTCCCCGCTGCCACGGCGGCCACCGATACACGGGGGGACGGCGGTTCGTATGTGGTGCGCGGTGAGATCCCCGATGACGACCCGGCCGCCCGGGCCGCGGTGGCGGGCGCCCCCGGCGTGACCGGTATCTTCGCGGACCCGGTGATCGAACCGGTGCTCACCTGCGGCGATACCGGCCCGGTCGGCACCTGGACGGATGTCGCCGAGCGGCTCGGCCGCGCCGAGCTCACCGCCGCCGGACTGACGGGTGCGGGAGTGGCCGTGGCCGTGCTGGACACCGGGATCAATGCGGCGGCGGTTCAGCGGGCCGCCGGTGCCGCGATAGCGATCGACACCGCCCGGAGCTGGAACCCCGCCGGGGTCCGCGGCACCGCCGGCGCATTCCCGGTCGACCACGGCACCATGTGCGCCTTCGACGCGCTCATCGCCGCACCGCAGGCCACCTTCCTCGATATCCCGCTGTTGCAGAGCACGCGCTCCGGCGGTAGCCGGATGGACGGTCTGCTCTCCGACGCACTCGCCGCGTTCGCCCATCTGCGTACCGTGCTGACCGCGCAACCCGAGGACCGCCGTGCCCTGGTGATCAGCAACAGCTGGGGTTCGTTCGCGCCGCAGTGGGATTTCCCGGTCGGCGACCCGGGCAACTACTCCGACAATCCCGCCCACCCGTTCAACGTCATCGTCGCCTCGCTGGACGCGGCGGGCGCCGATATTCTCTTCGCCGCCGGGAACTGCGGCCGTGACTGCCCCGACGGACGCTGTGCCTACCCCGACCGGCCCATCACCGGAGCGAATTCGCATCCGAATGTGCTGTCGGTCGGTGGCGTCGACACCGGCGGTCGGCGGATCGGGTATTCGTCGCAGGGTCCCGGCCGGCTCTCCGATCGTAAACCCGATCTCTGCGCCTACTCCCATTTCCTGGGCTCCACCGCCTTCGGCGCCGACGCACCCGATACCGGCACCTCCACCGCCTGCCCGGTTCTCGCCGGAGTCGTCGCCGCCTTCCGCACCCGATGGACGGCGGCCGAGGTACCGCCGGCCCGCCTGCGGGAACTGTTGCGCAGCACCGCGGGCGGGCGAGCGGGCGCCGGATTCGACTACGACTACGGGTACGGCATCGTCGAGCCCCGAGCCCTGCTCGCGGAGCTGCAGAAAGCCGCGGCCCGCGCGTAGCCTGGGGGAATGCCGCTGCTCACCGTCTCGCTGCCCCCTGGCTCGGTATTGGCCGACGCCCTGCGTGAGCTGGGGCTGGCCGAGGACGAGGTCGACCGCGCATACGGTTTGATCGCGGTCGACCCGGATACCGGCCGGTTCGCGCTCCGGGTGGCCGCGAGCGCGGCCGCACGGCTGGCCACCGATCGCGCGGCCACTGTCTTCGCGGATCCGCCCGTCGAACCGCTGGACGATACCGGGTCCATGGGGCGCGACGAATCCGGCCGTTGACCGAAAACCCCTGGTCTCAGCGTGATTCCAGCCTCATCCCCGGTGCCGGGGTGCTGTGATCGGTCACCGGATGTGGTATCCGTAGCTCGTGGAAGGTGTGGAAGGTACAGAGTTCGGTCGTTACCGACTGCTCGATCCACTGGGGGCGGGCGCCATGGGGGAAGTACACCGCGCCTACGACACCGGGACCGAGCGCATGGTGGCGGTGAAGGTGCTGTCGCGGGAATTCGCGCAGGACACCGTCTATCGCCGGCGGTTCCAGCGCGAAGCCCAACTGGTGGCCCGGCTGCACGAGCCGCATATCGTGCCCATCCACGATTTCGGCGAGATCGATGGCCGCCTGTTCCTGGAGATGCGCCTGGTGGAGGCCCCCAATCTGGCCGCACTACTCGCGGACCAGGGATCGCTGCCCGCCGCCGAAGCCGTCGCCGTGGTCGCCCAGATCGCCGCGGCCCTCGATGCCGCACACTCGAGCGGGGTGGTACACCGGGATGTGAAACCGTCGAACATCCTGATCACCGCGGAAGGTTTCGCCTACCTCATCGATTTCGGGATCGCCCGCAGCAATCAGGACACCACACTCACCCGCGCCGGCACGATGATCGGCACGCTCGCCTATATGGCGCCGGAACGGCTCACCCTGGACCAGGTCGACGCCCGCTCGGATGTGTACTCCCTGGCCTGCGTCCTCTACGAATGCCTGGCCGGCACGAAACCGTATACCGGCGAGAGCGTGGAACGGCAGATCACCGCCCATCTCACCGAACGTCCCCCGCTGCCCTCGGCCGCCGGTCTGCCGCCCGCTTTCGACGCGGTCATTGCGCGCGGGCTGGCGAAGGATCCGGACCAACGCTACGGGTCGGCCGGGGAACTGGCGTCGGCGGCACAGCAGGCGCTGGAACCGGGCGGCGCCCCGCGAACGGGTACAACCGCGGCCGTCACCTCGGCGGTGGACGACCCGCCGGACGACTACCCGGCGGAGGGACATTCGCCGGGCATCGAGTCGCGAGTGGACAACTCGCCGGTCGACAACCCGCCCGCTGGCCCCTCGCCGGACAACAACGCACCCGGCACCGGCTTCTCGCCCGACAACTACCCACCCGCCGGCTTCTCGCGCGGCGGCCGCCCGCCCGCCGCCGGCTTCTCGCCGGCCACATACCCCACCACCCCACCCGCCGACAGCCCGACCACGCTCGGCGCGCCGAACGCCGTCCCGCCCGTTACGCGATCCCGTGCCCGGGCCAAGACCGCGGCCGCGGTGGCCGCGCTCGTGACCGCGGTGGTGACCGTGTCGGCCCTCGCGTTGGCCGGGGAGGATGCCACGACGGTCACCGACGCACCGGTACCCACGGGCCCGTCGAACGTACCGGCCACCGCGGTGCCGGGTGGTCGGGCAACCGAGGTCCCGTCCGCCCCCGCCGCGGAACCCCCGGGACAAGAGCCGCCCGTTTCGGAAACCCATTCCACGCCGGTGGTTCCGTCCGCATCCCCGACCGCATCGGGAACCACCACCGCGAAGCACGTACCCACCACGCCCGAGAGCGAACCCGAGAGCGAACCCGAGGGTGAACCGGTGGACCAGCAACAGCCCACGCCGCCGGAGCCGCCGCTGCCGACCACCAGTGTCGCCGCACCCCCGACCACCACTACCGAACCGACCACCACGCCGACCTCCCCCACCACGACCACCGAACCCGGAACCAGCACCACCCCCTCCACGGGCGAGACCACGACAACAACCCCGCCGGAGACCACCGGTACCGGCGAGGAGACGAGCGCCGCCGCGGGCAGCGCGACCACCGACCGGCCCCGGACCCGGGGCAGCGTGATCTCCACTTCCTCCGCCCACATACCCGCCACCGTTGCGGCCCGGCCGCCCGCCGCGACACCATCCACCACGCCGGCATCCGGCCCGTCCGCCACCGCCGCGCCGGTTCCGCCGTCCCCGGGCTCCACCGCGGCCCCGGGCTCTCCGTCCTCCCCGGCTCCGCCCTCCGGGCCCACGTCCACTCCCGCGCCCGGCACCGCCGGCGGCTGATCCGGTACAGGGCGGCGGTGGGGTCGTCGTCACGATCGGCAGCGCCGCCCGCAGCCGGCGGTCTCCTTCGCCGCGTCCGCAGCGGCGGACGGGGTACGGACCGCGCGGCGACCGACGGAACGACAACGCGACAGCCGTCGAGACGACACCATCACGACCATGATGGGTCTCTGTGCAGCGCGTCCCCGGCGGCGCGGGAACAGGTGCGCGCCACCGGGATCACCATCATCTACTTCGACCCGGAACACACAATCCTTCGGCGGATTCACTGGAAGACACCGCTGGTCATCGGCCGGTCGGTGATATACCCCGACCTGCGGCGATAATCGAGCAGCGGAGTTCGGAATCGGAGGTGGCGATGAGCGCGGAACCGGTGGGTGCCGAGCGCCGGGCGGTGGTCGTGGGTGCCGGGGTCGCGGGGCTCACGGCCGCGATCGCGTTGCGGCATCGGGGGTGGCGGGTCGAGGTCCTGGAACGGGCCGCCGGGGTAGAACCGGCCGGTTCGGGACTGAGCCTGTGGCCCAACGGTCTGCGCGGCCTCGATGTGATCGGTGTCGGCGCCGCGATCCGCGCCCAGTCACTGGCGGCGGCCGAGGGCGGGATGCGCGATACCGCCGGGCGCTGGTTGTCCCGCACCGATATCGCCGCCCTCCGTGACCGTTACGGGGACCTGGTGGTGATCCACCGGAACCAACTGTCGGATATTCTGCGCACCGCACTGGGCAGCGGCTCGCTGCGGTTCGGTTGTGCGGTGGAGGCCGTCGAGTTCACCGGGCGTGGGGTGCGGGTGCGGCACAACTCCGGGACCGCCGAGGCCGACCTGGTACTCGGCGCCGATGGGATCAACAGCACGCTCCGCGCCACCTTGTGGCCGCGCGCCCGGCGTCCGGTGTATGCCGGGTACACCGCCTGGCGGACCATCGTCACCCCGGCCGAACCGGTAGCCGCCGGTGGCGAGACCCTCGGCCGCGGGCAGCGTTTCGGTATCGCCCCGTTGCGCGACGGACGCGTCTACATGTTCGGGACCGCGAATCTGCCGGCGGGGCAGCGTGTTCCCGGCCGGGAATTGGACGAACTGCGCCGCCGGTTCGGCAGCTGGCACGACCCGATCCCGGCGCTGCTCGCGGCGGCCGACCCGGCGGCGATACTGCGGCACGATATCTACGAACTGCCGCCGCTGAACACCTACGTGCGGGGACGGGTGGCATTACTGGGCGATGCGGCCCACGCCATGACCCCGAACCTGGGTCAGGGCGCGAACCTCGCCGTCGAGGACGCGGTCACCCTGGCGGCCCTACTCGGCCGGGCCTCCGATATCCCCGGCGCTCTCACCGAATACGACCGGATCCGCCGGGCCCGGGTACGACCGCTGGTCCGGCTGTCGCACCGGATGGGCGCCGCACTGCAACTCGCGCTGCCGGCGGTGACCCCGGTACGCAACACCGTGCTGCGCCTGACCCCGGACGCCGCCGCCCTGCGTGCGCTGGGTCCGGTGCTGTCCTGGGCACCGCCCGCCTGATCCACTACACCCATTCTTTGCGGGCCAGCTCGAGAATCGTCGGATGCATGAGCGTCGACGGCTGTTCGACGGTGTCCCGGCGATCCGGCGCGAAGATCGTCGCGGCCCGCAGGCTCTGTTCGTCCATCGACCGCAGCGGGCCCGGCGGGTCCAGCGCGAGCCGCGGCTCGGGGTCCCGGGTGGCCTGGACGAAACCCCAGTCACCGAAACTCGGGACGTCCACGTGGTAGGGCAGGATGTTCAGTCCGGAGGTGCGGACAGTGGCCGCGATACACCAGTACGAATGCGGAGCGAAGAACGGCGAACCCGCCTGCACGACCATGGTGCCGCCGGGGGCCAGCACCCGGGCCGTCATCGCGTAGAACTCGGTGGAATAGAGCTTGGCGATGGAGGTCTGGTCCGGGTCGGGCAGATCGACGATCACCGCGTCGTAGTCGGCACCGGCGGTCCGCAACCAGGAGAACGCGTCGGCGGTGACCACGCGCACCCGCGGATCGGCGAAGGAATCGCGGTTGAGTTCGGTGAGCCGCGGATCGGTGCGGGCGAGCTCGATCACGGCCGGATCCAGTTCGACCAGCGTCACCGACTCCACATCGGGATACTCCAGGATCTCGCGCAGTGCCAGCCCGTCGCCGCCCCCGACGACCAGCACCTCCCGACGCGGCCCGGCCAGCGTCGGATGCACCATCGCCTCGTGGTACCGGTACTCGTCCACCGACGAGAACTGCAGATCACCGTTGAGGAACAACCGGATGTCCCGGGTTCCGAACGGCGACACCGATTCGGTGAGCACGATCTTCTGGTATTCGGTCTGCCGCTGCCAGACGATCGGATACGCGAACAGGGCCTGCTGAGCGGTGGCCTCGAACCGGTCGGCGTAGACATAACTGCCGACCAGTACCGCCGCCACCAGCAGGGTCACCGCACCGAGCGCCGCCCTCACCAGCCGGGAAAGATCGGCGCGAAACCAGATGAGCACCAGGGCCAACCCGGCCACCGCGTTCACCACTCCGACAATGAGACTGCCGCGGATCTGGCCGAACACCGGCAGCAGCAGGAACGGGAACGCCAGACCACCGAGCAGCGCGCCCACATAGTCGGCGGCGAACAAATCGGCGACCGCACTGCCCGCCTCCTGTTTGCGGATCCGCTGCAGCATCTCCATCAGCAGCGGAATCTCGGCGCCCACCAGGGCCCCGATCACACAGGACGCCGCCACCAGCGCCGCCGTGTACAGGTCGAGCCAGGCGTAGGCGGCGTACAGTCCCAGCACCGAGAGGCCGCCCACCAGCGCGAGCGCCAACTCCACCACCACGAAGGCAGTGGCGGCCCGCTGTCGCAACGGTTTCGCGGCCAGGGCGCCTACCCCCATCGCGCAGACCATCACGCTGAGCGTGATCGATGCCTGGGTGGCGGTATCGCCGATCAGATAGCTGCCCAGCGTCACCAGGGACAGTTCGTACACCAGTCCGCACGCGGCGCAAACGAACACCGTCGTGAGCAGGGCCAGTCGCGCGAACCGTCCGGAGACGGGCGGCGCCTGCGCCGGTTCGGCCGAGCCGGCGCCGGACACGTCCCCGGCCGGCGGGAGTTCCGGCGCGACGGTGCCGGCCGGGGAATCGTTCGGTGCCAACTCAGGTCAGCGCGGACGCGACCACCGCGGATACCGCGATGTGCACCGCCGCGCTCACCCACACCCCCGGATGCAGTTCCGGCTCGTTCACCACGCCCCGGAACTCACCGGGAGTGGTGAACTCCAGCAGCAGAAACGCCAGTGCCATCGCCACCAGCCCGATGACCCCGTACACCGCACTGGTGACCAGTGCCTGCCCGATAGCCCCGTCGGAGGTCCAGATGGCGGTGGCGACGATAATGCCCACACCCAGCATGTTCGCGGCGACCAGCAGGGCGGCGTTGCGGTTGCGCTCCACCCAGATCTGATGACGCAGGTTGCCGGGGGTGAGCACATCCACCAAGACGAACCCCAGCACCATCAGGACGATCCCGAGGCCGGAATAGGCGGCCGCGGCGCCGGCGTTCGCGGGCAGGTCTTCGAGCATTGTTTCCTCCTGGGTATGGATCCGGACGCGCGGACGCGGCTACTTTCCGTCGCCGGAGCCCCCGCCGCGGAAACCGGTGTTGTCGCTGGGCCAGCCGAAGACGCTGACCGCACTGTGATGCCGCCGGTGCCCGGTCCGGTAGTCGTCCAGCAGTACCTTGGCCCCGGTACCGTTCGGGGAGATCGCGATGATGTCGTCCCGGTACTGCAGATAGGTGGTGGCGCCGGCGGTGCGCCGGTCCAGCTGGCGTACTCCCTTGGTGATGTCGTCGGCAGTCGCCGTCGGTGACCTGTTCGACGTGTACGCCGTCCCGTTGTTCGCTTCGTCGAGTTGCGGCGCGCGCGTGTAGTGCGACCTGATATAGGACCGGACACCGGCGTCGTCGTCATCGGACCCGCATCCGGCCAGCACAGTCGCGAGGATCATGCAGCACACAGCGAACAGCCAGGACCTACGACTCACAGCAAACCTTCCGTTCTCCTGAACTTACGCAATCCTGAGTACAGGATGGCTGTCGGGTTCCTGCTTCACAGAGGCTGCTTGCCGGTCAGCGTTACCGCTGCCCGGTAGAGGCGGAGAACTCTCCACAGGCTGACACCGAGGAACTCCCGGCGTGTTCGACTTGTCCGGATTCGTCGCGGCGTTGATGTCGCGGTGATGGTGGGTGCCGCAGTGTTCACAGGTCCACTCCCGAACATCGAGTGTCATGCGCTGCTCGCTTTTCACATCGCATGCACTACATGTCTTGAAGCTGGCGAACCAACGATCAGCCACAACCAACCTCCGCCCCGCCAGGGCTTGGTCGGCCTTCTGGTCGCTGCTGCTGACGCGGGCGTAGGCGAGAGTGCGTTTCTCCGGCTTGCCGGTGCTCTGCGGGTTGAACGCCGCGAGGCCGGCAATGCGGTAACGGCGCTGCCCGCCGGGTGTGCGTTCGGCGGGTTTCAGGGTGCCTTCACGCTCCCAGCGCCTCATGGTGCCGAGATGAACACCGAGATACTCGGCGGCCTCACCGACAGACAGAACCTGCTTCACGCGACAGAATATAGCGAACTTTGGACTAACACGAACTAGCAGTTAGATGCCCCCGTCCGGCGCACAGTCCCTCCGGTGCCGCAGCTATCGCTCAGTTCGACGACTGCGGGTAGATCATAATCGCACTTCGGTACAGCACCTGCCCGATCGCGGCTTCCTTTTTGCCCGATTCGCCGAAATCCTCGAACGAGAGCCGGGTGCCGTCCGCGGCGGCGTAGTCGTGATAGGCGACAGTGCCCGAGGGGGTGAGGCCCGTGGTCGCCTCGCTGATGTACCGGGCCTGCCCCGACTCGTCGAGCCGGAAGGTCTTCCCGTCGTAATCGATCTCGTTCCCTCCGGCCGCCGGAACCCCCGGCGTCTCCGTCCAGAGCACCAGCTCCAGATCCGGATCCTCCTCCACCGACAGCCATTTGCGCGCGCCCTTGGCGGTATCCAGCAGGTGTTCACTCCACTGGTATCCGCCTTCTTTCAGGCGCAGAGAACCACGGACGGTATAGGTTTCGCCGAAGATATCGACGATGTCCCCGGCCTTCAGTACCCGCGGATCACCACGCAGCGCATCGGAGTCCTTGTCGGCGAACGGATCGACCGGACCGGTCGGCGCGGCCGGCCCATCCTTCTTGCGGGCGAGCAGGTACAGCGCGACACCCGCACCGACGAGCACGATGATCAGCACGACGAGCAACAGCGCGTTGATGACAGTCTCCCTCCGGCGAACTCAGCGGAGACTAGCATCAACCGCCGGAGGTTACCGGTGTCTGGGAGCGGGGACCGAAACCTCCGGGCGGTTCCGCACCGAGTCAGGTCGCCTGGGGCTCCTTGGGCGCCTGCACCGCGGGTGGCGCCGGCGGCTGCGACTGGGTGACCGTCGGTTTCGGCAGTCCCGGTGACTCCGGGGCCGCCGGGGTCGCACTGGCGGCGTCCAGCCCGCTCGGGTGCAGGAAGTTCTGGAATTTGCCGTACTGGGCGTTGTCCAGGTTGTTCTGGTCCAGCGCGACCACCTGACCGTTCTCGATGTAGAACAGTCCGGCCCCGTTGTTGACCAGGACCGCACTGTGCCTCTCCCAGGCGATCACATCGCCTGTGTTCGGCGTGCCGTCCACGATCGCCCATGGCCTTTCCGGGGTCTGCGCCGCCACCGTCCCCTCGTAGGCCGTACTCGCATTGATCGCCGGATTGCCCTTCTGGTCCGTCAACGCCTCCGCAACGGGCGGGGGCACCTGCACCGGTTTGCCGTCCGGTCCGAGCAGCGGTTTGCCGTCCGGTCCGACGAGTTTGGGATCCACCATTGCGCCCGGGGCACTCATCACCGGCGGTGTACCGGTGTCGGTGGGCGGCGCGACGGCGGGTTGCACGTTCGTCGGCTGTCCCGGGGTTGCTGCCATACCCGGGGATTGCTGGCCGGGCCCCGGAGCCTGCTGATCCCGATCCCGCCGGTCCTCGTCCCGCTCGTCGTCGTCTTTGTCGTTGTTGTTGTTGCCGCCGTTTCGGTTGAGCATATTGGGCAGCATGCTCGCCATCATTGCCGGCATCATCATCGACGACATATCCATACCGCCGCCCGAAGCCGTCTGCGCCGCGGGTTGCTGTGCCTGAGCCGCACCGGAACCGCCTTCGGAACCGGTGCCGCCGTTGAGGTACTCCTCGACCATGCTCTTCAGGTCGTTCTTATCGTCCTCGCCGGACGCGGTGGTCGGATCGGTACCGTCGCTACCGGTTCCGGTGGTGTCGGTGGCACCGGCATCCTGCGTGGAATCTCCCAGGATGTCGGAGAACTGCTTGTCGAGATCCGCCAGCGCGGTGTTGGCGTCCGTCGTCTGGCCGGTGTTCTGAGTTGTGCCGGTGTTGTTGACTCCTGCATTGGAGTCGTTACCGCCGTTGTTGTTCCCGATATTGCTGTTGTTGTTCTGGTTACCGTGGTTCGTATTACCGTTTCCGCCGTTTTCGTCACCGTCACCGGTTTTGTCGATATCCTTGGCCTTCTGCTGGAACTTATCCGTGGCCTTCTCGTACTCTTTTTCCCACTTCTCGGCGGCGTCATCGATAGCCGATACATAATATATCTGCTCCGCGACGGGGTCCAGGACGTAATTGCCCTCCTCCCCCTTCTTGTAAAGAGTGTATGTCTGCCCTCCACCGGGTCCGCTGTTGTAGACGATCTTGTCGTCCACCTGGCGGTAGCCCTGATCTTCCAATTCGGTGGCAAGATCCTTGGATAGTTTCACGTTGAGCGCGTCTTTTATTTCCTTGAGCGCCTTGAATGTGGCCGAGTTCAGAACCGCGGAGTCTTCCGTATTCACCTTGACGTCTTTGAGCTTGGCTTCCTCGTCGGTCTTCCGAGTATTCAGCTGCCCCACCAGGTCGCCATGGCCGTCCCGTAGCTGGGACCACCCATCGGCGCTCGTCATCTGATCACCATCGAGAATATTGGTGAAATCCGGCGCCGCCTCCGGGTTACGGGCGCCCAACGTATCGAAACCCCACTGCATGGTGAATTCGGTATCTTCGATCAGACTGATGAGCTGGGCACTCGCGCCCTTGGGCTGATAAAGGTCCACCCGGTGCAGGTGCTCTTTCTCATCGGGCATCTCCCAGCCCCAGCCGTCGGCGAACTCCGGTTTCGCCGCTTCGTTCTTGGCGGTGACGACCGGCCTGGGATCGCCGCTCTCGAGTGCCTCGATGATCGTCTTGTACTTATCCTCCTTATCGAGGTCCCCCGATTCGCGGGCGAGACGCTCCCGAATCGACGGCTCGATATCGTAGAACGCGGTCTCGAATTCTGAGCCACTCAGGCCGACCAGCGCATCCAATGAATCCTTGGCCTGATCGTCCTGGAACCCGACGCCATCCCAGGTAGACGGTTCGTTGTGCCGATTGATCTTGTCGACCGCATCTTCGGCTTTGCCCATCAGGCCCTCCTCCGCTCACGATAGCCCTCGGGCCCGTCCGGGCTGCCCAGCAGTCCGGAAGTGGACGGAGCAGCATCCGGCGCGCTCACCGTAGGGGCGCTCGAAGTATCGTTCCGGGCTCTTCCCGCGGTATCGATACCGGCAAATGGTACCGACTCGACCCCGGCCGAGGTCGAAACGCGGGGCGCCGACAGCAGCACCGGGTGTTCGGCTATCTGGCCGTATGTATAGAGCATGTCACGCAATGTTTGACGGTCGGGTTGGCCCGCACCCAGCAGGAACAACATTTCTTCGGCACGCCGCCGGAGCGCCGGGGCTCCGGCATCGACGGGGCCGCGGGGCCCGTAGCCCATATCCGTTCGCCCCATGCTCTCCGCCATGACTACGGGCCGCTCGGCCTGCAATTCGTTCCACCACGTTGCCGGGACGGCGCCACCGCCCTCCAGTGCGTCGAGAATTCGCGACCGCTGAGCACGATGCCCCTGGGTCTGCTCTCCGACGCCGGCCGGCAATGACCTGATGTGGGCATCGGCCATACGCGCCAACCTCACACACTCGGCGCGGAGTCCACCTTCCGGCACGGTCGCCGCCCGCTGCAGAGCCTCGGCCGATCCCGCGACCGCGAGCCGATCGACCAGGCCCGGACCGGGTGCAGTGAGGTCCACCTCGGATTCGGCGGCGGAAACCCGGTCTTCGACAGCGACATCGGCACCGAGGATCTCACGGAGATGGTCATCGATTGTGGTCGAGGACGCGACGGCGGTGATCCGTGCACTGCGCAATCGTCCGACGGCCCCGAATTCGGCAAGAATCCGGGCCGGATCCGCGGTACCCTCCAACGCTGCGACGGCCGCGCGCGACGTATTGTCGAGCACTCCTTCCCATCGCCAAGGAACGGTCACCTCCGCGGGCAGATACAGGCCCGCGGGCAACCAACCACGGCCTTCGGTGGATGTCAGCAGAACGATGGGGCCCACCGGCGTCCGCATTACCGCAACAGCCCATTCCACGCCGGAGGCCGAGCGAGTCACCGCGGCAAGGATCGAAGCCAACAGGTTCCGCGCGAGGGTCGAATCGTCCTCGGCCCGCTCCCCTACCACGAAGGATGGCGGCCTCCGGCTCGTCTCCGCCATCCGGGCGGACGATACGAACGGTCCGGCACTCAGCGGTGTGGGCATCGCGGCCGGTGCACCCGCGAACCCCCCGGCAACTGGCGCGGATATCGAGCTCGGCGCACCCGGAGCGAAGGGCTGGGCGATATCGGCGCCGACCACGGCGCGTGGGCCGTCCGCGACAGATGTATCGCCGGAGCCGGCCATCGGCCGAGGGGGTACGAACGACGTATCAGCGGCGATCGGCGTTGCGTGGTGTGACGGTGGCGCTCCCACGGGAGGCATCGGTACCGTTCCGCCGCTGGGCGGAGCAACGACGGCCGCGGGGACGGCAGCCGGGCCGGGGGCGGTAGCCGGACCCGGGGTACCGGGACCTGCCGGTGCTGCCGGAGCACGAGGAGTATCGGGCGCGGGCTTCGCGGGGGTGGCATGCGACGCAGGCGCTTCCGGAGAGCCGGGCCATGGACCGGCGGGGACGGGAGGGACGGCAGGAAAATTGCCTCCGGGGGAGGCCGGTGCCACGCCACCGGGGGTCGGCGGCGTGCCCGCGAACCGGCGGCCCGCGTCGGAAACTCTGCCACCTCCGCCGCGGTCGGCTTCTTCGAGTGCTCGTGCGCCTGCCAACAGCTCTTCTCGCGTCCGTTCATGTTTCTCCGCGAGAGCTTCGGCGGCCCGGTGGCGTCGATCGTAGTAATCGACCAGCGCGCCCCGAACCGTGTCGGCGATCGTTCCGTACGAATCCGCGAAGGTGGCGAGCCAAGTAGTCGGCACTTCACCCCACTTACGAATATCCGCCGCGATCAGACGGTGTTTCTCAGCGAGATCCCGCAGCTGCTCCGGCTCAACATACAGGCGCATACTCCGTTGCTTCCTCCCCCCCACGGCCTGCTGCTCATTCTCCCGGCTTCCCAAAGTTGGGGACGCGCGGCCGGTCTCCTGCACCGGCCCGCCAGTCCCGCATGACTTCCGAGAACGGCCTCGGCAAGCGATCCGGCTCGTTCATGGTGACGTTGTACCGCCGTCGCGCGTCATCGGCACTTTCCCTGATCGCGGCGACGATCTCGGCTGCCAACTCCTGATTACCGAAGCGGTCGCAGGTACCGGGCGCCAGGTACAGGTCCAGCAGCCGGCCCATGGCATCCACCTCGGGGATCACCATGCCGCTCGGAGAGGGTCTGCGCGCGATCATGCCGTCGGCCAGGTCTCGCGTATCGGCGATGCGATGCCGCAGTTCACGTGCCATACCCAGCGCGGCACTCACGTCCGGGTGAATCTCTCTCATCAGTCCTCACTCATACTTCGACGCCGACGCACGATTGCAGCCGTACTCATCGGATTGCCGCCGCCGAGCTTTTCGCAACCGCCCCCACAGCCAGCACCGCCATCGCCGTGCTGAGCAACCCGCACTCATCGGCGAACACTTCGACGGAGGAATCCCACTGGCCGGGCACCAGCAAGCCGGAGGACGGCGACCAGCCCCCCTCGGGTAGCTGCAGGGTCAACAGCCGGTCACCGAAAAGGTCGATGTGGTCGGATGCACCCAACTGGACTGCGACGAGTAGGCGGTGAGCCAACTCGAATGACGATTCCCGCATCCACTCCGCACGGTCGACGTACTCCTGCGCACGCACCCTTTCCAGAACGGCGATCTGCGGCGGCACACCGCCGGAGCCGGCGAGGAAGGCAAGGTTGTGCGCCACCACATAAGCCTCCGAACACCACCAGAACGGCGTCCACCCATCGTTGTCCCGGTGCCGGCGCACGAGATGGCTCCGAACGGCATCGGCTGCGGCGTGGTCCCCGAGGGCGGCGAGTGCGCGACCGGCCATGGGAGCGACTTCGTCGTGTTCGTATGCCCAGGAGCCGAAGACCTCGGGGGCGGAGAAGGTGCGCACACCTCCCCCCTCGGTCAGATAATCGGCGAGCACATCCGGCGCAGGCACGTGTTCGGGATCGCGCGCGGCGATCAGCCGAACAGCCCATGAGGTGGAATCGGCATCGCATGCCACTCTCCGGTTGTAGCCCCAACCGGCCGCCCGCCGGGTACCGTGCAACACGGCGACTGCACCGTCTATCGCCCGGACCCGGTCACCGTCGATCGGGACGACGCCGGTGACGGACTCGAGCGCGAGGCCCACGCACGCGGTGGTCCACGATTCCGATCGCCCGGGGGGCAACTCGTAGTCGCGCCAATGCCCGTCGGCGTCTTGCCGAGCGACCAGGAAATCGCAGGCCATAGTAAGCGCCCTGGTGAGATCACTGTCCACGAGACCCCGTCCTCCTTGTCGCCGGCCGACTCAACAGGCGGAACCCGGTAACAATTTCGAGTTCCGTTCCGATCTACGATCCTGCCTCGGTCCGGCACCATCACACTATTCCCAACATTGGGAGCACAGCCCATCGGGAACCCGGCTCGGGGTGCGAAGATCACCACTCGATATGAAAATCTCTTCAACCCGAGGCGTGGTCTCGGGGTCGGACCACCGGAGTCTTTCGGCTCCGCTCGGGAGTATCCGCGTGTACACCCCGCTCGTCGGTAGTGGGCCCTGATTTCAGTGATGCCCGCAGTTGCCGGAGATTTCCTCGTAGATCTGGCCCGGCGATTGGAGCTGGATCTCGATTCGACAGCTCTCCGCGCCACGGTGGAACATGCCTGTGGCGGAGAGATGCGCGCGGTGGGCCCGGACGGGGACCGCGCCAGCACGATGACGATCTCCGGCATTCCATTCGAGGTCAGTGTGAGCGGCGGTCGAGGAAAATGGACCCCCGCCGTCCGGTATATGGCCGAAACCGCCACCCAGGAGACGGTATTCGGTTCTCGCGTCGCCGCCTCCTCGGAGACGATCAGCACTTTGGCCGCTCGGCTACCGGTAATGGACGCCCGCGCTGCCGACCTTCTGCAAACCTTCTTGGCCACGCTGTACCCCGAACCCGCAGCGATTCCGCCGCGTTACCGGAGCGCTGCCTGGATCGGGATCGTCCACCATGTCGCCGCGCCTGCGCACATCGCGCGGCTCAAACTCTACGGCGGCCTGAAGATGACGCCTGATACGCTCGACCGTCTGTGCACCGTCTTCCCCGGTTTTGCCGGGTTGATCGATCTACCCCGCGGGGAGCAGCACATCATTCCTATCGCGGCCGCCCTCGAGGTGGACGCCCGCGGCACAGTGACCCATAAGATCTACTCGCGGGCGCTGTACGGCGACGTCGCCGTACCGATGAAACTGGCTCGCTACTTCGGCGAACCGGCACGAGAGGTACTGGCCGAATTCGTGAGATGCGGCATCGCCGCGCCCGAGTTGCACCGACAGAATTTCTTCGTTTGTTCCGCCCGCGGCGCCGGCGATCCGGTAGTGGCCCTCTCGCTGGGCGCGAGCCAGGGACAGGACCTCACCCCGGTGGTGCGCGAACTGGCATCTCGGCACCACGGGAGCACCTGTGCCGTGGACGCCCTCGTGTACGCAGCGCAGGAGTCGGGAGCGATATGGCACTACTCGGCTGTCGGCTTGGCGTTCGCCCCCGAGCACGGTCTCGACAAACTCAATGTCTACGGCACACCGACATGGAATTCGGTTCTCCGGTGACCGCCCGGGTTCGCGTCGACGTCAGATCCTCGCTACGCCGAATCGTTGTGGATTACTCGGCCCGGCTTGCTACAGAACAGAATGCCTGTGCTGTAGCCGGTGGCGAACTCCGGCTCGGTGAAGCCGATATCACGCAACGCCGGAGCGTAACGGCGAATATCGACGGCATCGAACGGGTCGTCGGAAGTTTCCCGGCCGGTCCGGTTGCCCCAGGTGAGTACCTTGCGGAACGGCTTCGATGGGTTTGCATCGGCGAGCAACAACCGCCCGCCCGGCCGTAACACCCGCCACATTTCCGCCAGCGCGGCCCGCCGATGCTGTTCCGGTATGTGATGCATGACGAAGGTGCAGGTGATCACATCGAACGCCGCGTCCGGCAATCCGAGCTCTTGGGCCGCCGAATGGAGATAGCGATGGTGCGGATCCCTGCCACGGTTGTAGGCGATCGCTGTCGCCGAGGGGTCCACGCCGGTAGCGGACCCGTCGATTCCCGCGAGGCGCCCCATGATCCGGACCAGCATGCCCGGGCCACAGCCGATGTCCAGGGCGTGCTCTCCGTCCCGCAGACCACTTCGCGACGCGATCTCCCGCAACAGCCGCCGCTGCCGACCGAAGAAGAACACCGAGGTGAACAGGTTGTACCGACGGAGATCGGCAAGGACGAGACCGGTCTCCGGTTCGTCGACGAACATGGGTTTGCGTACACGCTGAACAGATGTCATGACTCGATCGTCGCCACCCGGCCGATCGTCCACCAGAATCAGATCAGCCCGTTCCGTCCGTTTCCGCACAGATCCGGATAGTCCGTGCGGAAGCCGAGATCGAAGAGAGAAGGCGATGGAACGACCGGATCGCCGGGTCCGCCGTACCCGGGATGCTCTACACCGGGCCCTCATCGAGTTGATGATGGACCGCCCCTACGACCGCATCACCGTGAGCGATGTGATCGCCCGGGCCGATGTGGGTCGCTCGACCTTCTACGCCCACTACCGCGATAAGGACGAGTTGCTCGTGGTGAGTTGCGCCGAGCATCTGCGCAAGGAGATCGCCCGCTCCGCGGATCGGGGGCCGTGGGCTCCGGTGCGGGTGATGCTGGGCCTGGCCGCCGGTTATCCCGAGGTGTACCGACCGCTGGTGGGCCCGAAGGCGTCGGTGGCCGCATTGCGCGGTTACCGGCACAGTATGGCGACGATCCTGCGGGAGCACGTCGCCGAGCAGCCGGCCCTGCCCGGCGACGACCTCACGATCACCACGGTGTCGTGGGCGCTGGTGGGTCTGCTCACGGCGGTCGCCGACCCGGCAGCGCCGGTACCGCCCGTGACCGCCTGGCGGCATTTCGAAACCACATTCGCCCGGCGGAGGGGCCGGCCGGGTACGGAGTGACACAGAGCCCTGCCCGCCGGGCGCGGACAGGGCCCGGACGGGCGCGGTCAGGCGGTGGCCCGGCGGATCGCGGCCCACGCCCCGATCAGCGCGGCCAGCGCGACCACCGCGGGCAGCACCACCATCGGCACCACGCGGGGTGTATCGGCGAACCAGGAACCGACCGCGGGCCACCAGCGCTGCCATGTCACCAGGATGGTGGCAAGGCCGCCGACGAGCAGGAAGGCGGCGCCGGCGGTGAAGAGGCCGGAGACCCGCCAGCGCTGGTAGATCGCGCCGAGCAACAGGCTCACGCAGGCGACCAGGCCCAGGAACGCCGCGTAGGTCCCCAACTGGATCAGCCGGTTGTCGGTGAAGCTGCCCGGCAGGCCGAACATCTCCATCCGCACACCCCACCCGTCGGTGTGGTCCTCGACAATGGCCAGCACCCACAGCAGCAGGGCCGTTCCGACCACCTGCACCGCGCCGACCAGGGCGGTGGCGTTGAAGAAGTCGCGGCGGGTGACACCGAGACCGAGAGCGAACGGGAAGGTCTGGGTCATCGCGCCCATATAGAAGGCCATGGTCACGCCGAGGATGGAGTAGATGCTGCCGGTGGTGTTCGCCTCGGTGGGGTCGACGAGGGCGAAGATCACCCACGGGATCGCGAAGGCCGCGAGAAGGATTCCCAGCGGCCAGGCGAGGAGCAGCGGCCAGGCCACCGTGTGGATCCGGGAGACGTTGAGGGCGCGGGCGATCATGACTGCTCCTTGCCGTGCACGGGGGTGGTTTCGACGATGAGCTGCTGCAGTGAGACCGGTTCCACCAGCAGGCCCAGCGCTTTCGCGTGCCGGCTGTCCGCGGCGTGGTCGGCGGTGCGCAGCCGGACCCGGCTCTGCGTGCCCAGCGATTCCCGGCGCAGTTCCGGCCGGCCGGCGACGAAACGGTCGATATCGGAGGTCGGTCCGGAGACGGCGAGAGCGGTATCGCGCAGCTCGTCGGCGGAGGCGTCGGCGACGAGCCGGCCGCGATCGATGAGCAGGACGTGCTCGAGCAGGTCGGCGACCTCGTCGATCAGATGGGTGGACAGCACCACGGTGCGCGGATGCTCGGCATAGTCGGCGAGCAGGCGGTCGTAGAAGAGCTGCCGGGCCACGGCGTCCAGGCCGAGGTACGGTTCGTCGAAGAAGGTCAGTGGAGCGCGCGATGCCAGGCCGACGATGACCCCGAGCGCGGAGGTCATCCCGCGGGAGAGCTTCTTCACCTTCCGGTCGGCGGGCAGATCGAAATCACGCATCAGTTCCCGCGCGAAGTGCTCGTCCCAGTTGGGCAGCAGGTGCCGTGCCGCGCCGAGGACATGCCGGACCTTGTAGTCGGCCGGGTAGGCCTGACTCTCCTTGATGAACGACACCGAGCGCAGCACCTCGGCGTTCTCGTGCGGGACCGCCCCGTTGATGCGGACTTCACCGGAGGTCTGGAACAGCTGTCCGGTGAGTACTTGCATGAGCGTCGTCTTCCCGGCGCCGTTACGGCCGAGCAGCCCATAGATGGTGTTCTCGCGCAGATCGAAGGTCACATCGTCGAGCGCGGTGACCGAGCCGAACCGCATGGTGACCCCGCGGACGCGGGCCAATACCTCGTTGTCGAGCGCCGGGTCGATGAAGGTGGTGTTCACTGGGTCCCCTCCCGCTGGTCGAGCAGGGTCTTGAGTTCGTCGATACCCAGGCCGAGTTTGTCCGCCTCGGCGATGAGCGGGTCGATGTACTGCTGCGCGAAGCGTTCTCTGCGCCGCAGCCGCAGCGCACCGCGCGCACCGGCGGTGACGAACATGCCGATCCCTCGTTTCTTGTACAGAATCCCGTCCGACACCAGCTGGTTCAGGCCTTTGGCCGCGGTCGCCGGGTTGATCCGGTGGTAGGCCGCAAGCTCGTTCGACGACGGCGCCTGAGCCTCCTCGGCCAGCGATCCGTCGATGATCGAGTTCTCGACCATCTCCGCGATCTGGAGGAAGAGCGGCTTACCGTCCGCGAGCACGGGTACTCACCTTGCCTGGTTGAGTGGTTCACTACTCATGTAACGAACCATAGAGCCTCGAGATGCTTCCCCGCAAGCCGCAGCGGACTGCCCACCCGTCCCGCCGCCGCCCCGGGTCCCCGGATCGACGACGACCGGGTGCGGAATCCACCCCGAAAACCCCTGGTGGCACTAGGGTGATCAGGCAGATTCGCCGGATCGAACGCAGGGGGTTCGCATGCTGTCACGCCGGAAGCTCTTCGCCGCGGCCGCTCTCGGCGCTGCCGCCGTGAGCGCGCCGAGCACACCAGCCCAGGCCGCCCCGGCCGTACTCCCCGGTCAGAGCGCGTACCGCGGCCTGACCCTGCGCGGTTACAACCGGCGATACGTCGCCCGTCCACAGCGGATCCATCTCCCGGCGACCGCGCAGGAAGTCCGCGCAGCGGTCGCGAGCTCGGTACGGGACGGCCTGCGGACAGCAGCCCGGTCCGGGGGGCACTGCTTCGAGGATTTCGTGGACAGCGCGGATACCCGATCACTGATCGATCTGCGCGGATTGGACCGCGTCGACTGGGACGACGAACATCGCGCGTTCTCGGTGGGTTCCGGCCTCACCCTGGAGCAGCTGTACGCGGAGCTGGCGCGCTGGAACGTGACCGTACCGGGCGGCATCTGCCGGGCCGTCGGCGTCGGCGGACATATCAGCGGCGGCGGATACGGCCCGCTGTCACGGCAGCACGGCCTGGTGGCCGACCACCTGTACGGAGTGGAAGTGGTCACCGTGGCACGCGACGGCAGCGTCGCGCTGACGACGGCGACCAGAAACGGGCCGCACGAAGATCTCTGGTGGGCCCATACCGGCGGGGGTGGCGGCAATTTCGGGATCGTCACCCGCTACCTGCTGCGATCACCCGGATCCGACGGCGCCGATCCGGCGGCCGCGCTTCCCCGGCCGCCGCGTTCGATGCTCAGCACCACGCTGACCCTGCCGGTCACCACCGAGGAGTCATTCGTCCGCTTCATGAGCAACTACCTCGATTTCTACGCGCGCCACCGCGAGCCCGGAAATCGGTTCGCGGGCCTGTACGCGCCGATCAGCTTCCGGCCCACCATGACCGGGTTCGGCGAGATGCTGATCATCCAGGCCGGCGACGGACCGGACGCCCGGGCACTGGTGGACGAATTCCTGGCAACGGTCTGCGCCGGAGTGTTCCCGGGAGCGATGGTCCCGCCGGTGGTGGAGCAGACCTACGCCGACACCGTCGCCCATGTCTACTACGCGGGCACCACCGACCCGCCCCGGGTCAAGACCAAGGCGGCCTACCTGCGCCGGCCCTATACCACCGAACAGTTGCGCATCTGCTACCGCCATATCGTCTCGCCGGCCTTCGTCGGCGAATCGGCTCTGGAGTTCCTGCCCTTCGGCGGCGCGACCAACGCGGTCGCGCCCGATGCCACCGCCATGCCGGCACGCGACTCGTTCATGAAGATGCTCATCCACGCCGCCTGGCGGTTGTCCGTCGACGACGAGCGCCATATCGGGGTCGCCCGGCAGTTGTACCGCGAGCTGTACGCGGCGACCGGCGGTGTGCCGGTCCCCGACGACCGCAACGGGGGTAGCTACATCAACTATCCCGACCCCGACCTCGCCGACCCGGAACTCAATCGATCCGGTGCCCCCTGGCATGCACTGTATTACGGCGCCAACTACCCGCGGCTGCAACGGGTCAAAGCGGAATGGGACCCGAACAATGTTTTCCGGCACCGGCTCTCCATCGCCCTGCCCTGAATCGGCTCAAGTCAGGACGAGCACCCGGCATGGACCGCCGGTGCCGCCCAGATGTTTTGGCGCACCCACCACCACGGTCGCTCCGGCCGGTGGGGCCGCCGCCAGGTTGACCAGCAGTTCGACACCGTAGCGGCCGGAGTCGAGGATCGCGGTATGGGCTCCGAAATCCGGGTCGGCCGCCCGGTCGAGACTCAGCGTATCCACGCCCGCGCCGACGATGGCGCGTTCGCGCACCAGGAACTCGGCGGTCTCGGCGGCGAATCCCGGCGCATGCGGAACGCCCTGGTCATCGAGATTCAGGAAAGCGCCGGGCACCTCCAGCCGGCGTTCCCAGCCGGAATGCATCGCCACGAACGCCCGCTCCGGAATCCGGCCGTACCGGGTCTCCCAGGCGGCGATATCGTCCACCGTCACCGCCGCGTCGACATCCGAGCCGGCCCGGGCACTGATATCGATCACCACCAGCGGCGCGACCAGGTCGTGCGCCGCGAGCATATCGGTGGACTGCGCGCCGCGACGGTGCGTCGGCGCGTCCAGATGCGTTCCGGTGTGCTCCCAGTAGGCCAGCAGATTCTGGTCGAATCCGCCCGCTGCCTCCCAAGCGACCGGAACCATCGAAAACGGTGGCACACCGGGCCACCTCGGGGTGCGGGCGCTGAGCGCATGCGTCAGATCCACCACCCCGCCGTTCGCGGCACGGGCGGGCACCGCCGGAGCGGCAACGCCCAGGGCGGCCGCGGCACCGGCGGCACGGAGAAAGGCCCGGCGCCCCGAACGCGGCGCGTCGTCGGCGGCCGCGCGGAGGTCTCGAATGATCTGTGGTGTGCACATTTGGCGGGCAGCCTAGGTGAGCCCGCGCCGGAAACCGGGCATGCCGCGCCGATTCAGGATCCGTGGTGGTAGGAGAGGTCCGGCCACGGCGGACGCCGCAGCACCGCCAGCGCGGCGATCACGGCGGCCAGCAAGCCGATCCATTCACCCGGCTGCGCTATCCGGTTGACGTCCACCGCCGGAACCCAGGTGGCCGCGCTGTCGCGTACCACGAAGATCCCCGCGGGCCGCATCGCCGAACCGGGAAGCCGGCCCCGGCGGGAGACAGTGATGACGATGGCACCGTCCGCTGTCTCGAACGGTTCCCCGTAGACCGGGGCGGACACGGAATCGACCGAGGCCGGTGCCAGTCGTTCCCGAATCACCATGTGTCGCTCCGATTCCTCGTGCCGGTGTGCACCGTGGCCGGTGCGGCGGTACCCGGAAGACTACGGTCCCGGAGCGCGATATCGGAGCCGATCCTGTCACCGGTCTCGGAACCCCGGCGCCGTCCCGCTCGATCCGCTACCACGCGTCAACTCGATACGACAGAGCCGTCCGGGTCGATCCGCCACGCGGGGTTGTACGCGGTTTCCCACACGACGCCGTTGGGGTCGGCGACATGACCATTGAACACGCCCCCGAATTCGCTGTCCCGCGGCTGTTCGAGCACGGTGCCACCGGCGGCGACCAGGGCATCCACGGTGCTGCGCACCTCGGCGCGGCTACCGACATTGTGCGAGAGGGTCAGGCCGGATACCGCGGCGTGGTCGGATCCGTCGGAGATCTCGGCATTGAACTTCCCCGCCTCGAAGAAGCCCAGGACCAGGCCGGGTGCGATCTGGAAGAAGATGATTTCGTCGGGGACGTCGAGCAGCGGTGCCCAGCCGAGGCCGTCGGCATAGAAGCGTCGGACGGCGTCGAGATCGGCCGTTGCCAGCGTGACGAAGTGCGCCTGCTGTTCCACGAAACCTCCTGCGTCGAATGCTCGATCTCGACATCCTCGCCTGCCTGAAGGCGGGCGATTCCTACCGGCACCTGGCAGGGCACTGTCGGTGTTCGAGAACCCACCGACCCGCGGGCCGCAGCTTCCCGTAGCGGCGGGCGATAACTCCCGCCGCCGGGAATCCGTCGACTGGCGGGAACGGTTCTCGACGCCGAGAATGTCCCATAATTGCAATATGTCGCGCTCTGGTGCCCGACATCGGACTGGGCACACAACCCCGGATGGGCGGATATCCCGATGCGTTGACGCGGCCGGCCGGCCGCGCGGAGAGAAGGACCCGGATGAGCCCGACCACCGCGGAACAGCTCGAGATCAGGCTGCCGCACCCCGAAGGTGCCAGTCCGGGCCTCAACGCGATCATCGATGCCGTCGAAGAGTACATCCAGCGGTCGATTCTGTTGCTGGCCTCCGGCACTCCGGGCGGACAGCCGGATTTCGTCGCCTGGCTGGACGGCAAAGGACTGCTCAGCGAAAAGGGGCTCGACGAACCGAAGGACAAGTCTGTACTGGTCGAGAACTATTCCGACCGCCGCCGAGAGGTCAGGGACCAGACCGCCGAACTAGAGCAACAGAACAGGAACGTCGACGACTCGAAGATCGCTACCTTCGACACATCGAACAAGACCTACCAGAACATTGTGGCGATCGTGGGCGAATTGCAGGACACACTCAACGGCGCAGACCCGCCGACCGAGGGCCCGGACGGGGTGTTCCGTCTGTCCCCTCGCACCGAAACCGCCTTACTCCGTGCCCTTCTCATCGCCGTCGGCCGGGTCTACGACGAGGTCGAGAAAGCAGCGACCGATATCGAGAACCGAGCCCGCGAAATCGATAGATCGGTCCCGCAGGTCCCGGAACGTTACCGCACCGGCGGCGGCGTGCCGCTGAGTCCCGCATACCGGCCGACCCCCAGCAATGCCAGCTACCGGATCACCGACCCCAACGACCCCGTGGGCAACATCCTGAAACTGGCCGAGGGCGAACTCGGCGTCGCCGAATCGGGTACGAACTATGTGGCGGGCAAGCCCTACAACATCAACGGCCCCTGGTGCGCGGCCTTCACCAGCTGGTTGTGGGAGGAAGCCGGCTACGACGTCGACTGGACCAACCCCAACTATGTACCGGCCATCTGGAACGACGCCGCCAAGATGGGCCTCCAGGCGACCACAGCCCAAGCCCAACCCGGTGACCTCATCATCTTCGACTGGGAAGGCGATGGCACTCCCGACCATATCGGAGTCGTGTCGTCGGTCGGTGGTGGCAGGATAGACACCATCGAAGGCAACTCCAGCGATATGGTGGCGCGCCGGAATTACGGGGTGAACCAGGGCAATATCGTCGGCATCGTCAAGCAGCCACCCACGAGCTCGGTGAATCAGTAGCTGCGGCCGATTCCTGTTTCGTCGGCGACGAAAACCGCTCGGCACGAGGGCATTGCCCTGCTGCGACCTATGCGTATCCGTACACTTCTTCCATGGATCCACTGAGCCTCGCCGTCGGCGCCGGCCTTGTCGCACTCGGCTGGGTAGGCGGCCGGCTCACGCCCCGGCGGTGCAGGTCGGCGACGAAACCCACCGCCCGCTGCGGTTGTGGTCACGACCTGGCGCTACACGACCGCGAAACCGGCAAATGTCACGCCGAATTCTCTCGCCGAGGCATGCACGGCATGCGCGAATGGGTCGGCTGCAACTGCCGCCGCTACACCGGTCCCGTACCGCTGGAAGAAGTATTCAGCCCACCGATTCTTCCCCCGGAATCCTGACCGGACACGGCGGTAACCGGGTGCCGCGCACAAGCCCGGCCCACCCGGTAAGTCATCTCGTCTTGCGGCTCGACGAAGGGGCCGTTCCGGCAGGAGCATCCGACGACGATGCGGAACATCCGCAGCACCCCTCGTGCGTGCCGGTGCTCCTACCGGGACCCGAACGGATCAGGTCAGGCAGCGGCCCATTTCTCGGGATGAAGATGATGCTGGACGAGTGCGTTCGCGTGCCCGTGCCCGAACCCGTGCCCGGACTGGAGCAATTCGACGAGTTCCTTATGCGAGGTCGACCCGGCGGCACGGAGAACCTCCTTCCACTCCTCGATGGTGCGGCCGTACTTGGCTTCGATGGACGGGAAGTAGGACGCAGGTCCCTTCGGTGTGGTGGCCATTCTCGATCTCCTCGCTGGTTACGAACTCGGTAGGTGAGACGGGAGGCTCGTCGAGATCTCATCGCCCGCGCCGACTATGTGTCGCAGGTCACTCGCGGTTCGTTACCGATGAGGTTCCTCCCCCGAGGCGATATCTGGCGCTCGCGCCTGGACCGCGATCGGTGCAGCGATCGCGAAACGGACGAACACCGAGCGGACCTACGAGAAGTGGGGGCCCGGTCGTCGCCTTGTAACGGCCTCATGGACAAGTCGATACGTTGAGGCAGCGCGATTCAGGGGTTGGAGGAAACCATCATCGAGCCAAGGCAATTCAGCAGCATGACGGGCTTGCGCACGTGAAACTGAGCCCGGGAGCCAATGCCCCCGTTCCCACATCGGAGATGGCCGTCACGGTCACCTGGTCCGCAGAACACACGGTGGATCCGCAAGCACTCCTTGTCACCGAGGCGGGCAGAATCCGCGCGGATGACGACTTCGTTTTCTACAATGCACCGCGCCATCCCTCGGGAGCCGTTGCGCTAACCGAGGCCACGGCAGTTCGCGCGGATATGACCGTCGCACTCGCCCGAGTCGAGCCCGAGATCTCCCGGATCGTGATCACGGGATCTGTCGAAGAAGGAACCTTCCGCGATATCCGCGAACTCGCTGTGGCCCTACGAGAGCAAGGCGGCGGGGATACGACACTGTCGTTCGACGTCGACCAGGCCGAAGCGGTGACCGCGATTGTCCTGGGTGAGTTCTACCGGCGGAACGGTGCGTGGAAGTTCCGCTGCGTTGTACAAGGATGGAGCAGCGGTCTGCGTGGACTCGCCGAAGAGTTCGGCGTGCAGGTCGACGACGAGCCCGAACCGTCGCCGACGCCCATCCCCGCGATGGCAGCGGCCGTCGCGCCCACGCCGTACGACCGTGCATCGGTCACAGCCCCTTCGGTGGCGACGACGCCTTCCGGCCGCCCGAACCTGGAACCCGGCTGGTACCCCGACTCAGGCCACCCCGGCTGGTGCCGATGGTGGAACGGCGGCGTCTGGACCGAGGACCGCCGCCAGGTATTTCCCGGCGGACAAGGGTTGTGCGAACGGTGCGGGCGGCCTGTCCAGTCCCGATTCCGCGGCATACAACCGTGCCGCTGGTGTGAAAACGATGTTCAGCAGATCATGCAGGGCTGGCGCGCCCAGGCATGGCAGGTACTCACCACAATCGGGCCTCGCGGGCCGGAGTGGGACGCACTGTGGGTTTCGCTGATGTTCCACCGAGTGCACGCGAACACCGGCCGGGAAGCGTTGACCCCGTTGGCAGTCGCATATCTGGAGCGTGTGGTTACCTTCGCCTTCGCCGACGGCGAGATCGAAGAACATGAACTCGACGAGTTCGGACGAGCGGTGGCCACGCTGAGCGCCGTGACCGACCTGAACACGGCACAGCACCATATCGAGGATCTCCGCCGGCGGATGTCGCGCGGTCGGTCGCTCACCCAGGTGCGCAACGGGGAACTACCTCGGGTGCGGTCACCGCGCATGCACCTGGAGGCCGACGAGTCCACCTACCTCGAAATCGACGCCATACACGTGAAATACCTGGCCAATGGACCCAAACACACCCCGGGGCGGATCATCGCCAGTAACAAGAAGCTCCGGTTCGTCGGCAGCGGCGCGGGCAGCGAGCTCCCGTGGGCGAAGATCGTGTCGGTCACCAGCGAGTACGGCAACGTCATCGTCTCCGCGACCACCGCCCGCGGCGGCGGTATCTACCGAGTACACGACCCCGAATGGGTAGCCGCGGTTCTCGAGGGTGCGTTGCGCGTCGCGAAACGTCTGGTTCTCGCTCCCGGGCAACGTGACACCCGATCGATCCCACCGCACGTCAGGGCCGAGGTGTATCAGCGCGACGGCGGCAAATGCTGTCAGTGCGAAGCTGTCCACTATCTGGAGTTCGACCACGTGATCCCACTCAGCCGAGGCGGGGCGACCAGCGTGAACAACCTGCAGATTCTTTGCCGCCAGTGCAACCTGGAAAAGGGAGCGCGGTTGTAGAAGTCGGCAGCGATCGCGGCCGGGACAAGGCCGGTGAACGAGCCGGGTACCGGTGTCGATTCGTCGTGCACGCTACTACCGAGACCACGCTCGATACCCATGAGCACCTTCGACCCGGCACAGACGAGTCCACCCGCCGAGTAATCGCGGTCTGTGATCACCGAGCGGGTGGACTCTATGCCGAGCACTGCGCTACCGAAGGGGCTATTGGCCCTATTCGTGCAGGTCAGGCTTACACGTCGAAGTAGAGCTCGAACTCGTACGGGTGCGGCCGCAGGTTCACCGGGGCGATCTCCTGCTCACGCTTGATGCTGATCCAGGTGTCGATCAGGTCCTCGGTGAAGACATTGCCTTCGGTGAGGTACTCGTGATCGGCCTCGAGGCGGTCGATGACCGAGGCGAGGCTGGTGGGGGCCTGCGGGATGTTCTTGGCCTCCTCCGGCGGGAGCTCGTAGAGGTCCTTGTCGACGGGAGCCAGCGGCTCGATCTTCTTCTTGATGCCGTCCAGGCCGGCCATCAGCATGGCGGCGAAGGCCAGGTACGGGTTGCCCGAGGAGTCCGGCGCGCGGAACTCGATGCGCTTGGCCTTCGGGTTGTTGCCGGTGACCGGGATGCGGACCGCGGCGGAGCGGTTGCGCTGCGAATACACCAGGTTGATCGGGGCCTCGTAGCCGGGGACCAGGCGGTGGTAGGAGTTCACGGTGGGGTTGGTGAACGCCAGCAGCGACGGGGCGTGGTGCAGGATGCCGCCGATGTAGTGGCGGGCCAGGTCGGACAGACCACCGTAGCCGGCCTCGTCGTGGAACAGCGGCTTGCCGTCCTTCCACAGCGACTGGTGCGCATGCATACCGGAGCCGTTGTCACCGAAGAGCGGCTTGGGCATGAAGGTGACGGTCTTGCCCTCGGCCCACGCGGTGTTCTTGACGATGTACTTGAACAGCTGCAGATCGTCGGCCGCGGCCAGCAGGGTGTTGAACTTGTAGTTGATCTCGGCCTGCCCGGCAGTGCCGACCTCGTGGTGGCCGCGCTCCAGTTCGAATCCGGCGTTCTGCAGGTTGGTGGAGATCTTGTCGCGCAGGTCGACGTAGTGGTCGTAGGGGGCGACCGGGAAGTACCCGCCCTTGTTACGGACCTTGTAGCCACGGTTCGGGCTGCCGTCGGGGTTGGTGGCCGCACCGGTGTTCCAGGAGCCGGAGATGGACTCGACCTGGTAGAAGGCGCCGTTCATCTGCGAGTCGTAGCGCACCGAGTCGAAGATGTAGAACTCGGCCTCGGCGCCGAAGAAGGCGGTGTCGGCGATACCGGTCGAGCGCAGGTACTCCTCCGCCTTGCGGGCGATATTGCGCGGGTCGCGCGAGTACGCCTCACGGGTGAAGGGGTCGTGCACGAAGAAGTTCATATTGAGCGTCTTCGCCGACCGGAACGGGTCGAGCTGCGCGGTGCTGTAGTCGGGCAGCAGCAGCATGTCGGACTCGTCGATGGACTGGAAACCGCGTACCGAAGAACCGTCGAAGGCGAGGCCTTCCTCGGCGAGGTCGGCGGTGAAGGCCTTCGCCGGGATGGAGAAGTGCTGCTGCACACCGGGCAGATCGCTGAAGCGGATGTCGACATACTCGACCTCCGAGTCCGCGATGTACTTGATGACCTCGTCGGCCGTGCTGAACGTCACTTGGTTCTCCTTACGGATAGATTCCCAGCCAGTATCGAGTGCGGGGCGTCGCGACCCGACGCTATGGACAGGGTGTTTCCCGCCAGTCAAGAGTGTGTTTCGCCAGTGTTACACGTCGGGTCGGCGGCGTGTCCTCGGCCACGCCACGAACTGCGGGTTCGGTCCGCGGACCTCGCCCTGGACCGGTCCAGGGCTGCCTTTATGCCCGGAATCCAGCGGGAATCCCACGTTACCGAGGCCGCCCGTCGCTCGGGCGCCGCACATACCGCCGAATGCCCGGTCGAGGCGAAGCCTGTCCACAATCCGCGCCAGGCGAGTGGATGCACAGGTACACACAGCGCACGGCCGCAGGCGCACGCCGCGGTACACAGCAGCACAGGCCGGAGCCCACGCGAAGGTACGCAGGAACGCAGGCCGGAGCGCACGCGCAGGTACGCCTATTCTGGGTTGCATGGCACGTATCACCGGTTCCTGGCTCTCCGGACCTCCCGTCGCCTCCGGCACCGGCAGCGACGATTACGCCGGGTCCGGCCTGGGGCTGCCCCGAGAGGGCGCCGGGTCCCTACCGGGGATGTTCCGCCGCGTGGTCGCGATGCTGGTGGACTGGCTCATCGCGGTCGGTATCTCGGCGCTGATCGCGCAGGGTATGCCGGCCTCGTCGGTGAACCTGGGGCTCTGGTTCGTGATCGGGGTAGCGGCGGTGACGCTGTTCGGGTTCACCCCCGGGCAATATTTCCTCCGTATCCGGGTGGCCCGGGTCGATGCCGAGGCGCCGGTCGGGTTCCTGCGGGCGCTCGGCCGCCAGGTGCTGCTGGTTTTCGTGATCCCCGCGCTATTCACCGACGCGGACGGACGCGGGATGCACGATCGCGCGACAGGCACCGCGGTGGTGCGTTCTCGCTGACCGGTTACCACAGGCCGGGGCCGGTTACGCTCGCGTGGTGTCACTGAATCCGGTACTGCTCGGTCTCCGATTCCTGCTCGAACTCACCGCCCTGGTTTCGGCCGGGGTGCTCGGCTGGCGGCTGACGGAGTGGCCGGGACGGTGGCTGCTGGTGGTGCTGCTCCCCGTGATCGCGGCGACGGCATGGGGTGTTTTCGCGGTACCGGATGATCCGAGCCGCTCCGGCGAGGCTCCGGTCGCGGTCCCCGGGGCGATACGACTGCTGGTCGAGTTCGCCGTGCTGTTCGGCGGCGCGGCGGCGCTGTGGCTCGCCGGGCTACCGCGGCTCGCACTGGTGTCCGCGGCGATCCTGCTGGCCTACCACATGCTGGCCTACGACCGGGTGCGCTGGCTGTTGCGTCACTGATTACCGGCCACGCCGGATCAGCGGCGGCGGATGGTGCGCTGCATACCCCGCATCTTGGCGTTGGTCGGCATCGGCCCCTTGGGCATGGCCGGGCCACCGCTGCGCGAGCTCAGGGCACTGAGCCGACCGTCGATCTGGTCCATCCGCTTGGTGTCGATATTGGGCGGGAGTTTGGTGAGGTAACGCTGGAGTTCCTTCAGCGGAACCTGTCCCTCCTCATTGCCGACCACCACGTCGTAGATCGGGGTGTCGCCGACGAGCCGAGCGGTGCGCTTCTTCTCCTGGGCCAGCAGTGACCGCAGCCGTTGCGGCGACCCCTCGGCCACGAAGATCACCCCGGGCAGACCGATCACCCGGTGCACCGCATCGAGCTGGGTGGTAGCGGCGACACCGTTGCTGACCCGCCATTTGCCCTGCAAGTTGTCCAGCACCCACGCGGCGGCACCGGCCTGCCCCTCGGCTTTCCCGTAGACGGATTTCTGCACACGGCGACCGAAGATGATGAAGGCGAACAGCAGACCGAGCAGCAGGCCCAAGGGCAGCAGGAACCACTGCGCACCGAAGAGGAAGCCGATCCCGAACAGCACCAGTGTGGTGACGACCACCGCACCGATCATCAGCGGCAGCAGCAGCTTGTCCTCTTTGCGCTGCATCTGGAACGCCTGCCAGATCTGCTGACGACGTTCCTTCGACTGTGCTTTGCGCGCCGCTTTCGCCGCGGCCTTCGCCTCTTTGTCGGGCTTGCCTGCTGCCATGGCTCCCAGAATAATGCCCGGCCCGCGACGCTCCGGCCACGGGACGGACTCCGGCCACGGGCGGCGGCGCCCAGGTACCGGCGTCCGCCCCGGGCCGACAGTCCGCGCCGGGGGTTGCCCGGGCGAGGAGAATGCAGGGATGTCCACCGAACTGGAGGCCGATCCGGCTGCCGGCACACCCGTAGACGACGCGACAGCGGAACGCCTGGCCGCGGCGCTGCGGTGCGTCACAGTGTCCAGGGAAGAGCCCGAGGCGGGCCGCGACGGGTCCGGCGCGGCGGCCGATGCGGAGTTCCGGCGCCTCGCCGACCACTTGGAGCAGTCGTTCCCCCGGGTGCACGCCGAACTGGAGCTCGAACGCTTCGGGCACAGTCGGCTCTACACCTGGCGGTGGGTGGACCCCTCCCGGACGGCCGCCATCCTGCTCGCGCACCAGGACGTGGTGCCCGCGGACGATCCGGCCCCGTGGACCCATCCCCCGTTCGCGGGCGTGGTGGACGAGGAGTTCATCTGGGGTCGCGGCGCGATCGACGACAAGAGCCGGGTGCTGGCCATTCTGGAGGCGGTCGAATCCGCCCTCGCCGACGGGGTGCGGCCCCGGCACACCGTTCACCTGGCGTTCGGCCAGGACGAAGAGGTGTTCGGCGACCGCGGTGCCGTGCGGATGGCCGCCCGGCTGCGAGAGCTGGGCGTCCACGCCGACCTGCTGCTCGACGAGGGCGGGGTGGTCACCGAGGGCATCGTGGCCGAGGTGACCGTTCCGGTGGCCACGATCATGGTCGGTGAGAAGGGCTATGCCACGGTCAGGTTGTCGGTGGCGGAGAAGGGCGGGCATTCGTCCATGCCGGGCCGGCGGACCGCGGTCGGGCGGCTGGCCCGTGCCGTGAGCCGGGTCCAAGACGATCCGATGCCGCTCCGGGTGACTCCCGTGGTCACCGATATGCTCGCCCGCCTACGCCCGCATCTTCCCCCGGCCAAACGCCGGCTGCTCGGGTTCGCGGCGCTGGCGGCACCGGTGATCACCCGGATCATGGCCGCGGCACCGCAGACCGAGGCGCTGGTGCGCACGACCACCGCACCCACGGTGATCCGCGGCGGGGTGAAGGCGAATGTGCTGCCGCAGCAGGCCGAGGCGCTGATCAACTTCCGGATCCTGCCCGGCGACACGGTCGATTCGGTACTCGCGCACTGCCGCCGGACCGTCCGCGACCCACGGGTGCGGATCGAACTGGTGGGGATGACATCGGAGCCCTCCCCCGCGACCGGCCCCGGTCCGCGGTTCGACCTGATCGCGCGCCTCACCGAACAGGTGGTGCCCGGTGCCGCGGTGACCACCGGTCTGGTTCCCGGCGCCACCGACTCCCGCCACTACGACGATCTGGCCGCCACCCGCTGTAATTTCGCCCCGATCCGGCTCACGGCCGCGGATCTGGAACGGATCCACGGAAACGACGAGCGGCTGTCCCGGGTGAACTACGCTCGCCTCATCGACTTCAACCGGCGCCTGCTCACCGCGCTCGCCGCGCCGGAACAGCCCGGCTGAGGCGATACCTCCGCAGCTGCCGGGACCATACGGACCTGCTTCGACGGAACTCCGCAGAGGCGATACCCGCACCCGCACCACGGCCGCCGAGCGCGGGCACCGGCTCCGAAGGAGTTCCGATGAGGTGGTACCTGCGCCTGCACCGCGGCCGCCGCGGACCACGTGTACATCGTCGAGGGAGGATCCGGTGACCAGCGACCAGGACATACGAATGACGCGCGGGGAGTTCGAGCACGCCGGGCACCGCCTGAGCCGGCGTTCCTGGGTACCCGCGACGCCGGCGCGCGGGGTGATCGTCCTCGTCCACGGAGTGGCCGAGCATTCGGGTCGCTACGAGTACGTCGCGCGGACCCTGGCGACCGCCGGTTTCGCGGTATACGCGTTCGACCATGTGGGGCACGGAGAATCCGCCGACGCGGGCTCGCGCGCCAATATCGGGTCGATCGGCAATGCCGCCGACAATGTGGCGGCGCTCCTCGAGCTGGCCCGCGCGCAACACCCCGGCGTACCAGCGTTCGTGATCGGCCATTCCATGGGCGCCCTGATCACCCTGTACCTAGCGACCAGGGCGCCGCTGGACGTGGCCGGGGTGGTGGTCTCGGCGCCGCCGTTGATCATCGACGCCGGAAATCCGGCGCAGCGGCTGCTGGCCCCGGTGCTCACCCGGCTGGCGCCGAACCTGGGTGTGCTGAAACTCGACTCGTCGCAGATCAGCCGGGACCCGGGGGTCGTCGCGGCCTATGACAACGACGCGCTGGTCTTCCGGGGGAAACTGCCCGCCCGCACGGCGACCGAGATCCTCACGGCCGCCGGCGCCGTACTCGACCGTCTGCCGGAGTTACGGGTTCCGACACTCGCGCTGCACGGAACCCGCGACGCCATCGCCGCCCCGGCGAGTACGGACCGGATCGAACAGCGCGCGGGCACCACCGATCTCACCGTCCGCCGCTACGACGGGCTCTACCACGAGATCTTCAACGAACCCGAACGCGATCAGGTGCTCGCCGATGTGGTGGCGTGGCTGGATGCGCGGGTCACCGGAGCGTAGCGCCGGCGGCGAGACGCGAAGTGAACCGGGCGGCACGAGTCCTCGTGCGTGCCGCCACCGGGTCCGGGGGCGCCCGGCGGAGCCGTCCCGTGGCGGCCCGAGTCCACTGCGGGCCGGATCGAGCCGCACCGATTCGCGGGTTCCGGCGCTCTACTCGTACTCCGCCAGGCAGGCGCTCTCGCCTTCGAGCACGCCCAACCGGAACGCGTCCAGCCGTAGATAGCCCTCGGGGACCACGTCGCCATCGACATCACTGGCGGCCAGTCCGTCGGCCAGCAGGCCCGAGACCGCCTCGTCCAGATCACCCGCGGACAGGCGCGGATCACTGTTCTCCCTGCTCAGCGCGGTGGTTACCACACCCGAAAGACAGGCGGTGCGCAGTCCCGCCGTCCGGGCGCCGACCAGGGAGAGCTGTTTGTCGTGCTGATAGGCGAGGGTGTAGCGGGAGACGAACACCACGAAGGCGTTGTAGTCGCCGGCGACGATGGCCGACAGTGGTTGGTCCGCACTGCCCGTGTCGCCTGCCCGCTCGGCCAGCCCTTCGACATCCGTGCCGATCACATCGGTCACCGGGCAGTACGCGACGGGGGCGGTGGGAGTCGTATCGGAGCAGCGGGCCGGCACGCCGTCGAAGTCGTATTCGGGCGCATCGGTGACCGGCAGGATATCGGCGAGCGCGGCGGCCATATCCGCGAGCGAATCCTCGGTGACCTCCAGCTGCAGGTACTCCTCACCGGGTTCCTCGAAAGTCACCGGGAGACCGGACCGGCGCTCCTCGATCTCCTGTTCGTCGATCTGCGCACACGCCTCGGCACCGTTCGTATAACCCGTCTGGACCGCCGTGACCCGCTCAAAGGCACTGCCGTGCACATTGTCCGGGTCGTCGGGATCACGGTCGCGGACCGCGACGGTGGCACCCAGGACACCGTTGAGACCCTCGGTGGTGTTGAGCGTGAAATGCCGGGAATCGCCCTCGGCCACATGCCGCAGGAACACCCCGGCCAGGCAGTCGGCCTGCTGTTCGGTGACCAGCCCCGGGGAGTCCTCGGTCGCGATGCCGGCGGGTATCTGCAGGGCGTGCCCGTATTCGTGGGCGAGCACCATCACCACGGCCATTTCGCCGAATTGTTCGACCAGTTCCGGCAGCAGTACGCCACGGTCCCAGCCGATGGTGTCGTCGGTTCCGCAGTAGGCGGCGTTCACCAGCTCGTGGGTGCTGATCGTGCAGAACTCGACCGAATCGCGTTCGCGGGCATCGGCGTCCCAGGAGATGAGTCGCGAGACCGGCCGGAACTCACCCGGGAAGGTCACCGAATAGTTCTCTGTCCAGAACTCCTCGATATCGGCGACCGCGTTGAGCGCGAGCCGGTCCATCTCGCCACCGTCACTGTTCGCGGCCTGCCGGTCGGTGTCGGATACCCCGTCCCGGGACCCGCTGGGGCCGGTGCTCGTCGTGGCTCCCGTGATCTGCCACGGGTTCTCGGCATCCCGCTGGGTCGAATTCGCCTGCGAGCATGCCGACAGCACCGCAACCGTCAGAACCGCCGCTGCTACCGCGACGACCAGCCGTGACCACTGTGTCCTGGCCATTTCGCCTCCCCGTTCCCGACCGGACCCGCCGCGGGCCCGGCGCCGCCCGGTCGCGATACCACCGCGACCGCGCCGAGGAATATCGAATCACAAGGCGGGCAACGGCGTACAGCGCTGATGTACGAGCGGCTCGTTCACTCAGCGGTATAGGGATCGGCGGCACGGCCGTTAGCACACCCGATACGCCTACACTGACCCCAGCGCTTGCCGAGGAGGGCCCGTGTACGTCGAAGAATTCCGTTCACCCGGCACGCTGACAGCCGCAGCCGCCGAGGAACTGGCCGGCTGCCTCGCCGGCTGCACGTCCCGGATCACCGTCACCGCCAACGACCGTGCGGTGAACCTACCGGTTCTGCCCTGGTGCTGGCCGGAACTCGGCATCGAGCGGGGTACCCCGGTGACCGTGACCGCGGCGGGCGGCTATCGCCCGCCCGATCTGGAGGACCGGCGCGCGTTGGAAGACCTGGTCACCCGATTCCGGGGGCTGACCGCCCCGGCCGGTTCCCGGCCGTAACCTCCGCATTCGGTCCGGCTGTGCGTTCCCCGCCTACCTCCGGTCAGACGCCGAAGACCCGTTCCACCACGGCCCTGGCCCGGCGGGTGATCCGCAGGTAGTTGTCGAGGAACTCGCCGCCGTCCTCGGTGGGCCAGCCCGCCACCCGGGCCACCGCCGACAGCGTGGTGCCCGGGCCGGGCAGCTGGTCGGAGGGCTTACCCCGTACCAGGACCAGCGCGTTGCGGGCCGCGGTCGCGGTGAGCCAGGACTGACGCAGCAGATCCGTGTCCACCGGACTCAGCAGCTCCGCCTGTTCGATCACATCGAGCGATTCCAGCGTGGAGGTGTTGTGCAGGGCCGGGATCTCGTGCGCGTGCCGCAATTGCAGCAGCTGCACCGTCCATTCGATATCGGCGAGACCACCGCGACCCAGTTTGGTGTGGGTCGCCGGGTCGGCGCCGCGGGGCAGCCGTTCGGAATCGACCCGGGCCTTGATGCGGCGGATTTCGCGGACCGCGTCGGCGGAGACGCCGCCCGCCGGGTAGCGCACCCTGTCGATCGTGTGCAGGAAACGCAGGCCCAGCTGCTGATCGCCGGCCACCTGGTGGGCACGCAGCAACGCCTGCACCTCCCACGGCTGCGCCCATTGGCGGTAGTAGGCGTCGTAGGCGGCCAGGGTGCGCACGAGCGCGCCGCTGCGGCCTTCCGGCCGCAGGCCCGCGTCGACCTGCAGCGGCGGATCGGTGCTGGGGGCGCCGAGCAGTTTCTGCACCTGCTCGGCGATACCGTTGGCCCATTTCACGGCGACGTGCTCGTCCTCGCCGGGCCGCGGATCGCAGACGAACAGCACATCGGCATCGGACCCGTAGCCGAGTTCCCGGCCGCCGAGCCGGCCCATCCCGATCACCGCGAAATCGGCGGGCGCGGGCGCGCCGCGCTCGGCGACGCCGGCCCGGATCACCGCGCGCAACGACGCCTCGAGCACCGCCACCCACACCGCGGACAGGGCGGCACAGACCTGCGGCACGTCCAGGAGGCCCAGCAGATCCGCGGACGCCACCCGGGCGAGTTCGTGCCGGCGCAGGGACCGGGCGGTGGCCACGGCCCGTTTGGGGTCGGTGTAGCGGTCGGCGGCGGTGAGGATACCGCCTGCCACCTCGACGGGCTGGGTGCGCAGCAGCAGCGGTCCGTGCGGACCGTCGGCGTACATGCGGATGGTTTCGGGGGCGTTGATCAGCAGATCGGGAAGATACGCCGAGGAACCCAGCACCATCATCAGCCGCTGCCCGACCGCGCCCTCATCGCGTAGCACCCGCAGATACCAGTCCTGATCCACCAGCCCTTCCGACACCCGCCGGTAGGCGAGCAGCCCGGCATCGGGGTCGGGAGTTTCGCCGAGCCACTCCAGCAGGGTCGGCAGGAGCACCGCCTGGATCCGGCCCTTACGCGAGACACCGCTGGTCAACGCGCGCAGTTGGCTGAGCGCGTGCTCAGGCGAGGCGTAACCGAGGGCGGCGAGCTGCCGGACGGCGGCGTCAGGACTCAGGCGCAGCGCGTCGGAATCCAGCCGGGCCACCGATTCCAGCAGTGGCCGGTAGAAGAGTTTGGTGTGCAACCGGCGGATCCGGCCCGTCTGCCGGCGCAGCTCGGTACGCAACACTCCGGCGGCATCGTGTCTGCCGTCGGGGCGGATATGCGCGGCACGGGCCAGCCAGCGCATCCCTTCTTCGTCGTCGTCGGCGGGCAACGTATGGGTGCGTTTGAGCCGCTGCAACTGCAGCCGGTGCTCGAGCAGACGCAGGAATTCGTAGGAGGCCGTGAGGTTGGCGGCGTCCTCGCGGCCTACGTATCCGCGCGCGGCGAGCGCGGCGAGAGCTTCCACAGTGCCCTGGACGTGCAGTTTCGGATCGACCCGGCCGTGCACGAGTTGCAGCAGCTGCACCGCGAACTCCACATCACGCAGGCTGCCGCTGCCGAGTTTGAGTTCGCGCTCACGCAGCTCGGCGGGCACCAAATCCTCCACCCGGCGGCGCATCGCCTGCACATCCGGGACGAAATCCGGCCGTTCGGAGGCCGTCCACACCAGTGCGTCGGTGGCGGATCGGTACTGCTCGCCGAGTTCCAGATCGCCGGTCATCGGCCGGGCCTTGAGCAGTGCCTGGAACTCCCAGGTCCGCGCCCAGCGCTGGTAGTAGGCCAGATGGGAATCGAGGGTGCGCACCAGGGCGCCGGCCTTACCCTCGGGCCGCAGCGCGGCGTCGACCTCGAAGAAGGCCGAGGAACCCACGGTCATCAGTTCGGCGGCCAGTCGGGTGGCGAGGGCATCGGCGGGTTCGGCGACGAAGACGATATCGACATCGCTGACGTAGTTGAGCTCGCACGCGCCGCTCTTGCCCATGGCGATCACGGCAAGCCGCACCGGGCACGGAACGTCGCGGCACACCCGGGCCACCGCCACCGCCAGTGCGGCGGTGAGCGCGGCATCGGCGAGTGCGGTGAGCTGGCGGCCCACCAGCTCGTACGGGATCACCGGCTCGTCCTCGACAGTGGCGGCCAGATCGACGGCGGCCAGCAGCATGAGCTGATCGCGGTACCGCTTGCGCAGCGCCGCGACCACTTCCGGCCCGGATTCGGTGGCCCGGTACAGCATCGGCGCGGCATTGGGCCCGGACTCCGGTTCACCGCCGACGACCGCGAGCAGATCGGCGATCAGCTCGTCGCGGTCGGGTAGCTCCTCCCGGCGCAGCAGTACCCAGGCCCCCGGATCGGCCACCAGATGATCGCCCAGCGCGGTGGAGGAGCCCAGCAGCGCGAACAGCCGGCCGCGCAGCATCGTCTCGGCCCGAATCGCCGAATCCAGTTCGGCCCAGTCGTTCCCGAGCGCCTCGGACAACCTGATCAGCGTGTTCAGCGCGAGATCGGCGTCCGGTGACCGCGACAGCGACCACAACACCGGAATGCTCTCGATACTGTCCCAGCCGAGCGTTTTCAGCGAATCGGCAGCCGACGGTTCGAGCAATCCGAGGCGGCCGACACCGGGGACGGCGGACCGGGCGGACGGTGGGCGGACCATGAGCTCAAGGTACCGACAACCGGGCTCGAGAGGTGCCGGACCCCTCGGTCGCGCACGGTCGTCGGCCGCAACGCCGTGGAGTCACGGAACCGGCCGGCCGCCGGACCGGCACAACCGAACCGCGGTGTCACCGATGCCCTCGTCGACCCGGCGGCCCTGTGCGGGCCGCGGGCTCCGCCCACCGGGCGAACACGGGAGAAGATCAGAGACCGAGGTATTCGCGCAGTTCGAACGGTGTCACCTGGGCGCGGTAGTCCGACCACTCCCGCCGCTTGTTGCGCAGGAAGAAGTCGAACACGTGCTCGCCGAGCGTCTCGGCGACCAGTTCCGAGCGCTCCATCGCGTGCAGCGCCTCGTCCAGGGTGCCGGGCAGTTCTTTGAACCCCATGGCACGCCGTTCGGCGGCGGTGAGCGACCAGACGTCGTCCTCGGCCTCCGGCGGCAGCGTGTACCCCTTCTCTACACCGCGCAGGCCCGCCGCGAGCAGGACCGCGAAGGTCAGGTACGGGTTGCAGGCGGAATCGGGGCTGCGGATCTCGACGCGCCGCGACGACGACTTGTTCGGGGTGTACATGGGCACCCGAACCAGTGCCGAACGGTTGGACCGGCCCCATGAGGCCGCGGTCGGCGCCTCGCCGCCGTGGATGAGCCGCTTGTAGGAGTTCACCCACTGGTTGGTGATGGCGCTGATCTCGTGGGCGTGTTCCAGGATGCCCGCGATGAAGGCGCGTGCCGTCGCGGACAGGTTGTCCGGGTCGTCCGGATCGGAGAAGGCGTTCGCCTCGCCCTCGAACAGGCTCATATGCGTATGCATGGCCGAGCCCGGGTACTGGGCGAACGGTTTCGGCATGAACGTGGCGCGCACGCCCTCGTCGATGGCCACTTCCTTGATCAGATAGCGGAAGGTCATCACATTGTCGGCCATCGACAGGGCGTCGGCGTAGCGCAGGTCGATCTCCTGCTGGCCGGGCGCGCCCTCGTGATGGCTGAACTCCACCGAGATACCCATGGATTCGAGCGCGTCGATGGCGTGGCGCCGGAAGTTCGGCGCGGAATCGTGGACCGCCTGGTCGAAGAAGCCGCCGTTGTCGGCGGGGACCGGGTCCACCCCGTCGGGCTGGTTCTTCAGCAGGAAGAACTCGATCTCCGGATGCACATAGCAGCTGAATCCGACATCACCGGCCTTGTTGAGCTGGCGCCGCAGCACATGGCGCGGATCCGCCCACGACGGCGACCCGTCGGGCATGGTGATATCGCAGAACATCCGGGCGGAATGCTGGTGACCCTTGCTGGAGGACCACGGCAGCACCTGGAAGGTCGACGGATCGGGCCGGGCCACCATATCGGCCTCGGAGATCCGGGCGAAGCCTTCGATCGCCGACCCGTCGAATCCGATGCCCTCTTCGAAAGCTCCCTCGAGCTCGGCGGGCGCGATGGCGACGGACTTGAGGTAGCCCAGTACGTCGGTGAACCAGAGACGTACGAAGCGGATATCCCGTTCTTCGAGCGTCCGCAGCACGAATTCCTTCTGGCGATCCATGACCGCGAGAGTAGGCACCCGGCGTTAAATCCGTGTTACATGACGCGCTGCGCTGTGTGTCGGATCAACAGCGTAGGCCCTCGGCGGGGGGCGCGAGGTCCACCAGGTAGTTCACGACCGCGTCGTCGATGCAGGTGGCGCCGCCGTTGAAGACCACGGTGTGGCTGTCGCCCTCGTGGGTGATCAGTGCCGCACCGAGCTGGTGGGCGAGATCGACACCCGCCTGGTACGGCGTGGCCGGATCACCGGTCGTGGACACCACCACCAGCCGGGGCAGTCCCTCCACGGAGATATCGTGCGGCCGGCTGGTGTTGGGCACCGGCCACTGGGCGCACAGTTCCAGCGGCGCCGCCCCGGTGCCACGGCCGTCGTCCAGGAACGGAGCGGCCCGGCGGTATTCGGTGTCCTGCCGGCCGGCGACCGCGCGATCGGTGACCCGCGGGTCGTCCACACAACGGATCGCGTCGAAGGCGTCGGTGAGATTGCTGTAGGTGCCGTCGTCGCGGCGGCCGTTGTACATATCGGCGAGCTGTAGCAGCGTATCGCCGCGGCCCTGGGCCAACTCGGTGAGCCCGATGGTGAGCACCGGCCAGAAATCGGCGCCGTACAGGGTCTGCTGCACACCGGTGATCGCGTCGTCGTAGCTGAGGCCGCGGGGGTCGGTGGTGGCGGCGGGCGCGTTCCACAGCGGGTCCACCAGGGCACGGAACCGCGGCACCGCCTGCGCCGGATCGGTACCGAGCGGGCAGTCCGGTGATCGGACGCAGTCCGCGACGTAGGCGTCGAAGGCCTTCTGGAAACCCGCTGCCTGCCGTAGCGATTCGGCGACCGGGTCCTGTGAGGGGTCGATGGCGCCGTCGAGGACCATGGCCCGGACATTGCCCGGGAACCTCTCCGCGTACGCGCTCCCCAGGCGGGTGCCGTAGGAGTAACCGAGATAGGTCAGTTTCCGATCGCCCAGTACCGCCCGCAGGATGTCCATGTCCTGCACCACCTCGCGGGTGCCCACGTGGGCGAGGAATTCCGTACCGGTGCGGGCCACGCAGCGGTCGGCGTATTCCCGGTTCTCGGTCTCGGCCTCGGCGATCCCCTCCGGTGTGTTGGGCTCCGGGAGTTCGGCCCGCTCGGCATCGGCTTCCTGCGGGGTCAGGCAGTCGACCGCGGGGGCGGAGGCGCCGACCCCGCGCGGGTCGAACCCCACCCGGTCGAACCGGTCGGCCAGCTCGGTCCCGCCCGCCAGCATCACCGTGGACAGCCCGGACATGCCCGGGCCGCCGGGGTTGATCAGCAGCGAACCGATCTTGTCCCCGGTCGCGCGCATCCGGGACACCGCGAGCTGCGCGGTGGGGCCATCCGGGTCGCCGTAGTCGACGGGGACCTCGATGCGGGCGCACTGCGCCGCCGGTGGCAGCGCTTCCCCGGGGTCGGTGTAACCGGCACACGGCTCCCAGGCCGGGGTCTGGCCGTAGAAACGGCTCAGCTCGGCAGGGACCGGGGCGGGCGGGTCCGGTTGTTGTTCCGGGGCCTCGTCCGCGCATCCCGCGACGAGCACCGTCGCCACAGCCAGCACCGCCAGCACACCCGCCGGCACTCCACACCCGCTCCGCACTGCCGCCATGCTAGCCGGATCGGGCCCGGACCCGGGGATGTGACCAACCGCACCTGGTCGCAGGCTTAATCCGGGCTCGGCCGCGGGTGCACACTGGAGTGCGTCAACCAGACCCGGGGACCCGATCAGGGCCTCGAGGAGACGAAAGGGACGATGATGTCCGATTCATCAGGCACACCCGATTCCACATCGGAAACACCCGCCTACGGTGCCGCCGCGGCGGCGAAAACGGCCCGGCGGCCCACCCGCGTCCAGCATCTGCAACAGATGAAGGCGACCGGTGAACGCTGGGCGATGCTCACCGCCTACGACTACTCCAGCGCCCGCCTCTTCGACGAGGCCGGCATCCCCGTACTGCTGATCGGCGATTCGGCCGCCAATGTGGTGTACGGGTACGAGACCACCGTGCCCATCACCACCGACGAGCTGATCCCGCTGGTCCGCGGGGTGGTGCGCGGCGCCCCGCACGCCCTGGTGGTGGCCGATCTGCCGTTCGGTACCTACGAGGGCTCCCCCGAGCAGGCCCTCGCCACCGCCACCCGGTTCATGAAGGAGGGCGGGGCGCACGCGGTGAAACTGGAGGGCGGGGAACGCGTCGCCGACCAGATCAGGACGCTCACCGCCGCCGGTATCCCGGTGATGGCGCATATCGGCTTCACCCCGCAGAGCGTCAACACCCTGGGCGGCTACCGCGTCCAGGGTCGCGGCGAGGGCGCCGAGGGACTGCTCGCCGACGCGATCGCGGTCCAGGCCGCGGGCGCGTTCTCGGTGGTGATGGAAATGGTTCCGGCCGAGGTGGCGGGTCAGGTCACCCGCAAGCTCACCATCCCGACCGTCGGTATCGGCGCCGGCTCGGACTGCGACGCCCAGGTGCTCGTCTGGCAGGACATGGCCGGGTTCACCAGTGGGAAGACCGCCAAGTTCGTCAAACGGTTCGCCGCGGTGGGCGACGAACTGCGCGGGGCGGCCGCCGCCTACGCCGAGGAGGTACGCCGCGGCACGTTCCCGGGTCCGGAACACAGTTTCTGACCCCGGTCCGGGCTCGTGAGGGCTCCCCACTCCAGCGCGGGATGGCAAACTCGGTGTCGACGGTTTCGACTCTCGAGTTCTGAGGTACTGATGCGGCGACGCGCTTGGACAACACGGGGTGCCCTCACGGTGGCGGGAGTGTGCGGGGCAGTTCTGCTCACCGCGTGCGGCGGTGTGCAGACGGGTTCGCAGGACACCTCTCCGGCCGCCTCGTCCCCTTCCGCCACCACCTCGGCGACCACGAGCAGCGCCCCACCCGCCACCCCGCTCGAGGTCTCCGACAAGGCGGCCCAGAACCTGTGCGACATGATGCGCCCCGAGCTGTCCAACTGGCGGGTCCAGGGCCCGACGCTGGGCCGGATCGGTCTCAACGCCATGGTCCACGAATGGGCGCTCACCAACGGCGGGATCAACGCCCAGGTCCTGGCCGACAAGGCCGTGGTGGACCGGGTGACCGTCAAGGCCTGCCCCGATGTGCACGACGAGGCGGTCCAGGCGCTCGAACTTCCCGATCTGGCCTCCGGCCTGGCGTTCTGATGCGCCCGCTGTACCCGCCGATCGAACCCTATGAACAGGGCATGCTCGAGGTCGGCGACGGCCAGGCGGTGTACTGGGAGACCAGCGGTAACCCGGAGGGCAAACCCGCGGTGTTCCTGCACGGGGGCCCGGGCGGCGGCACCACCCCGGACAACCGCCGGTTCTTCGACCCGGACCGCTACCGGATCGTGCTGCTGGATCAGCGCGGCTGCGGCCACTCGACCCCGCATATCGCCGATGGCGCCGACCTCTCGGTCAACACCACCGCGCATCTGATCGCCGATATCGAAGCACTGCGCACCGCACTCGGTATCGAGCGGTGGCTGGTGTTCGGTGGTTCGTGGGGTTCGACCCTCGCCCTCGCCTACGCGCAGCGGTATCCGCAGCGGGTCACCGAACTGGTGCTGCGGGGAATCTTCCTGCTGCGCCGCAAGGAAATCGACTGGTATTACAACGGCAGCGCCGGCTACGTCTACCCCGACGAGTGGGCGAAATTCCTCGCTCCGGTTCCGGCGGCCGAGCGCGGCGGCGACCTGGTGGAGGCCTACCACCGGTTGTTCGATTCCACGGATCCGGAGGTCGTCACCGCGGCGGCCCTCGCGTGGACCGCCTGGGAGAGCGCGACCAGTACGCTGCGCCCCGACCCCGAGCGGATGGCCGAGACCTCCGATACCCGATTCGCCCTCGCCTTCGCCCGGATCGAGAACCACTATTTCCGGCACGGCGGGTTCCTCGACGAAGCCCGGCTGCTGCGCGATATCGGCGCGATCACCCATATTCCCGCCGTCATCGTGCAGGGCCGCCACGATATCGTCTGCCCGGCGGTCAGCGCGTGGGATCTGCATCGCGCCTGGCCGGGGTCGCGCCTGCACATCGTCGACGACGCCGCGCATTCCGCCTCCGAACCCGGTATCACCCATCATCTGGTCGAGGCGACCGATACCTTCGCGACGGTGGCACACCATGGCTGACGAACCGCTCGCGGCGGCCGCCGCCCTCACCGACGCCCTGCGTGCCGATATCGAACGCCTGCTCACCGCCGAACCGGAGGTGCGGGCCGACGCCGAGGATTCGGTCCATCAGATGCGGGTCGCGACCCGCCGGCTGCGCAGCGTGCTGCGCTCCTACAAGAAACTGCTCGACCCCGACGCCGACAACCGGATGCGGACCGAACTCGCGTGGCTGGCCGGGCTGCTGGGGGTGGCGCGCGACGCGGAGGTCCGCGCCGAACGTTTCGCCGCGCTGCTCGACCGTTACGCCGATCCCGGGTCGGCCGCTTTCGCACCCACCCGTGACCGCCTGGTCCGCGCCGAACGCGAGCGGTATGCCGCCGCTCATGGCGAGGTCCTGACGGCACTGGACAGCGACCGGTACCGCGATATGCGGCGGGAGCTGGTCAAATGGCGCGCAGCTCCGCCGCTGCGCGAATCGGTGGACACGACACCGGCCGGTGAGATGTTCGAGTCGGTCCTGCGCAAGGACCGGAAACGGGTACGCGGCCTGGTGCGGTCCGAACCGACCGTGGCGCCCGCCGGCCGGGTCGAACTGCTGCACGAGATCCGAAAGAGCGCCAAGCGTTTACGATATTCCTGCGAGGCCGCGACCGCGGTCCTCGGCGATACAGCCGCGGATCTGGGCAAACGCGCCAAACATCTGCAGACCGTGCTGGGTGATCACCGGGACGCGGTCGAATCGTACGACGCGCTGCGTGCCCGCGCTGCCGAAGCCCGTGCCGCGGGCGAGGATACATCCCTGTTCGAGACACTCGCCGATGCCGAGGACACCGCGGCCGGCCGTCACCTGGCACAGTATCCCGCGGCGGCCGCCGCCATCGACACGGCCTGAGCCCCGGACGCCGAAAGCTATGCCCGGAGAAGGTTTCCCGGATCCGGCGCAGCGGGCCACCGTCGCGGCCCCCTCCCGAACGAGCCGGGCCGGTACCGGGTCGCCCCGGTACCGGCCCGCAGTACGGAAATCCGTAGCGCTACTGCAATGCCAGCATCGAGCCGCTCAGTTCGTGCAGCGGTCCGAACACCGTGAAAGTCACCCGGCCGTTCGGATAGGCCGAGGAAACGGCCGCGGCCGCGTCCAGCGCCTGACCGAACGACGGAGCCGACGGATGCGGAATACCCGCCACCATCTGCCCGATATTGTTCTGATCCACCCAGCGCGTATCCGCCGGGCTGAGGTCCACCCGCACTCCACCGGGCAGCGGTGTCACCGCGACGGCACCGGCCGAGCCGGCGCCCACGGTAGCGAGAACAGATGCGGCCCCGGCCATCAAAGCTCCGGTTGCCAAGGTACGTGCTACCCGCATATGTGTTGTGACCTGTCTTCCGATAGGTATGAATCGGCTCGTTCCGCGAACTCCAGGGCACCGGGCGAGCCTGCCGACCCCGCATACTTTATGACGGCGATCACCATTTATGCCAGTTGTGCACGAATCCCGCCGGAAAAGATCGTGCACACCGGGCAACTGATACTGTGGCGAACCGTAAGCGTCCGACTACATCCGAGCTGGAGTTTCCTCACGTATGTCCACTCTCATCTATGACTATCTGCTCCCCCTCGTCGGTCCGCAGCAGGCTGCGTCCCTCGCGCAGATGTTCGTGATCGGTCCCTCGGCCTGAGTGGCCGCTGGATGAACGTCGTCCCCCGCCCGGCGGGGGACGGTGTCCATCTCGCGGAGTTACCATCCCGCCGTGCACAGACCTCTGCCCTTACTCACCGCCCTCCTCGTCGCGGTCCTGCCCACTGTCGCCGCCTGTGAGAGCGCCGGCGCCGATTCGGCCCCGGCGTCCGCGACGACGTCCGCAGCGACTCCCGATACCGCGCACATAGACCAGGTCAAGGCCGGTTCCTTCGTGATCGGCTTCCGCGGCGCCTTCCCCGGTCTGGCCGAAGGCCGCGACGATGCGGCGCTCACCGGGATCTTCACCGAGACGTGCGCCGAGATTCGGGCCGGCGAACCGGAGGACGAGGTGGTCGCCGCGATGTCCGACCGGCTCGCGGTCGGCGCCACCGAAGCGACCGACGCCGAAACACAGGCCGTGTATCAGATGGTCGCCGTCATGTGCTCGAGCCGATAGCCACACGCCGATCCGCGAGCCGGTGAATTTCCCCGCCGTGCCACGCCGTGGAATTCACCGGAAAAGGGATCGGTGACATGAATCGACCGGCCCGGACGAAACGGGGGTTTTTCCGATCAACGCCCGCGAGCGCCGTCCGCACCGAAGAATTCGCTCGCATATCGCGCGGCCCATTGCGCGAAGGTCGTCGCCGGGCGGCCGACTATTTCTTCGACCACCCGGTTCGGCGGCAAGGTGTGCCCGTCCAGCCCGATGAGGACATTTTCGACATACCATTGCGCGTTGTCACCCATCGCCGGGCGCAGCGCCCGCACGGTCTCCGCGGGGGTGACGCGCCGGAAATCGATCGCGCGGCCCAACGCGGTGGCGATCTCGCGCACCAGTTCGGCCCGGCTCAGCTTCTCCGGACCGGTCAGCGCGTACGCCCGGCCCCGATGGCCGTCCTCGGTCAGCGCGACCGCGGCGACCGCCGCGATATCGTCCATCGCGATCGGCGTACTACCGGCCTCGGGATCGGGTTCGCGCACTGCGCCGGTCTCCCGGATCTGCTGCGCCCACATGCCCGTGTTCTCCATGAAATCCCCGGGCCACAGATGGGTCCAGGCGATCCCGCTCGCTTCGACCGCCGTCGCGATCGAACCCCACCAGCTGTCCGGCTCGCCGGACAGATCGACGATATGACGCACCCCCGCGGCGCGGGCGACCTCGACCACCTCGTCCACCCCATCCTCAATCGATGCCAGGTACATCCGGTCCACCCCATCGAACGCGGCGGGCAGCGTTTCGAGCCTGCGTAGGTAGCCGCGAACCGCTTCGACACCGGCCGGCAGCGCGGCCTTCGCCGGATCGACGGTGAGCGCCCGGATTTCGGTTGCGCCGCGCAGCACTAGTTGATCGACGACCTTGCGGCCGATATTGCCGGTGGCACCGGTGACCAGAATCGCCATACTCATCTCCGTCCTGAACCTGCGACGATCATCGACCCGGCGGCCGCCCGGACGGGTTCACCGGTGGAACTTCGAGAAGTCGCCCCGCCACAGCACACTGCCCGCGGTCACCACCGCCGGATTCAGCTGCGCCTTGCCCACCTTGTACGCATGTTTCACCGTCTGGCGGCTGCCCGGCGGGATCGATCCCTGCACACCGTCCCCGAACCCTTCCGACGGCGACTTGACGTGCTGGGCCGGTATGCCGTCATCGCCGTACACCACGGTGGGTGTCGTCCAGTTCCGGCCACTCCACGCCTGTTCGGTGCGGTTCTCGATCTGAAGGGTGATCACGGTCACCTGCCCCACGTGCGAATTCACCTCCTCCACCGATACGATGAACGCCGCCATTCCGGACTGACCGACCGCGGTTTCGGCCGGGTCGTACAACCCGCGCGTTTTCGTCGCGGGGGGCACACTGGCGGTCGAGGTCTCCGCGCCGGCGACAACCGTCGTGGGCCGGTCCTGGCCGGTCGGGGCGTCGTCGGCGGCGCACGCCGACAGGGCGCATCCGGCGGCCACGACTGCGACGGCGGCGAATTGTCTGGCTCTCATCATGTTTCCCGGGTGACGGCACGGGGCATTCGGTGGCCCCCGCTGTGAAACACAGATCGTACGCCCGGCTCCCACTCGGTCCAGTTCCCCGCCGCCACCGGCGGGAACGCCTGCGACGCTCCAGGAGACCGGCACGCGCTGCCGGGCGCCCGCCGGAGCGGGGCGGACATGGAGCGGATGAGCCGGCCAGTAAGCCGGATCCTGTCCCCGGTTCGCACCGGGGGGCGGCCATCCATCTGGGCACACCGTCGCCGGGTACCTCGAGCGGTCCACCCGCAGGCTCGGGCGAGCAGCCCTCGGACACCTGCGCAACCGCACCGCGAGGTGCGATCTTCGACCTTGCTCCGGGCGGGGTTTACCGAGCCGCCCCGGTCACCCGGGGCGCTGGTGCGCTCTTACCGCACCGTTTCACCCTTACCGCACGGCCCTCGCGGGCCGTGGGCGGTCTGTTTTCTGTGGCACTGTCCCGCGGGTCACCCCGGGTTGCCGTTAGCAACCGCCCTGCTCTGTGGAGTCCGGACTTTCCTCGGCGCCGAGCGTGACACCACTCCGATGTCCGTTCCCGGCGCCGCGACCGCCCGGCCGACTCATCCGCCGCATCAGGATACTCGGTGGCGGTCGACCGCCGCCCGCCCCCGGTCACCGCGTACTCCTGCCAAGGCTGGATGACTCCTCCGCACCGATGACTCGGTACGGTCGGTGATCATGGAGCGTGTCGAGGTCGGCTTCCCGTCGGGAGGTCAGAAATGTGCCGGCTGGTTGTACCTACCGGCCGGCCCACCCAAGCCGCGCCCCATCGTCGTGATGGGGCACGGGTTGGGGGCCAACCGGGAAATGGGACTGGATCGGTTCGCGCGGCGGTTCGCCGCGGCGGGAATAGGGGTGCTGGTCTTCGACTACCGGCATTTCGGGGACAGCGACGGCGACCCCCGCCAGGTGGTGAATCTTGCCCGGCAACGCGAGGATTGGATCGCCGCGGTGGCCTACGCCCGGACGCTGCGCGGTTTCGATGCCACCCGTATCGCCCTGTGGGGCACCTCGCTGGGCGGCGGACACGCCCTGGCGGTCGCCCCGGACGACGCCTATATCGCGGCGGTGGTGGCACAGGTCCCGTTTGTCAGCGGATTCTCCTCCGCACTGGCGAAGGGACTGATCGGTTTCGTGAAGGTGGGCGTCCTGGCGGCGTCGGACCTGGTGTTCGGCACGATCTTGCGTAAACCGGTGCAGATCCGGCTGGCCGGGCGTAAACGCGCCACGGCGATGATGACGGGTGCGGATGTACCCGCCGGATTCGGCCGGTTGGCCGAGGAGAGCGCGAACTACCGGCCCAAGATCGCGGCGCGCGCGGCCTTCTCGATCCTGTTCGCCCGTCCCGCCCGGCATGTGAAGGAATTGAAGATGCCGGTGCTGTACGCCCTGTGCGACAACGATTCGATCACCCCGGTGAAGCCCGCGCTGCGGGCCGCCGAGAAGACCAAGCACGCGGTGGTGAAACGGTATCCCGCGGGTCATTTCGATCTGTACTTCGACGAGCTGTTCGAACAGACCGTCCACGATCAGACCGAGTTCTTGATCTCGGTGCTGCGTCCCTGATCGCCGGTACCGGAGTGAACTGCGCCCATCCGGTACCGCGCGAATGTGCCCGGGCCGGCGACATGACCGCCGGCCCGGGCACATCTGCTACTTCACCAGCGAAAGATTGAACGGGTACTTGTACTCACGGCCGTTGTTGGCCGCGATCCCGGCCAGCACCGAGAACACGATGCCCGCGATCCAGACGATCGGGAACAGCAGCAACCCGATCAGCACGATCATCAGTACCGCGGACACCACGTAGGCGATCGCCAGCACGATCTGGAAGTTCAACGCGTCCACCGCGTGCCGGCGCACGAACTCGTCGCGGTCCTTGTACATCACCCAGACGATGAGCGGGGCGACGAAGCCCAGCACGATACCGCCGAAATGGGCCAGCGCGGCCCACAGCTTGGCATCGGCCGGTGAGACCGGCGCCTGATTCGGTGCCCCATAGGGCTGCCGGTCGGGGCCGTAGGCCGGCTGGGCGCCGGCGGAGGGCTGGGCGGGATAGGGTTTACCCGTCGTCGGATCGTACGGGGACTGAGGAGTGGTCATCACATTCCAAACTGCCTGGTGAGTGGGGTGTTTCGAGAATAGATGGCCCACTACCCATTTGGGGAGTGCGGAAAACCCACACCTAGGTGAATAAACGGACAGAGCGGCGCATTTCGCCCCCGCGCCCGACCTCACCCGGTGGATTGTGCGGCTGTCACCGCACGCGCTCGCCGGCCCCTGGGCAGGGTGCCGGTAGCGCGATTCCCGGCGGTCGCGACCAGCGGTGGCGGCCCTTTCCCCGCGGGTCTCCGGGTCGGCGCTGCCGAGGAGGGGTTCATGCGCCCGCTGCGGCTGCCCGGCGGGTGACCGTCCCCGCCGCCACTCCGCGATACGTCCGGTCCGGCCGGCAGCCCGGCACAGTACGGTCCGCCGAACCCTGGGCGGGAGCGGTCCGCCGACCTGCACTGTCCGATACGCACAGCGCCTTCGCGAAGATCTTGTCCGGCCATCCTCTCGATCCGCGACGCCCCACGTTGTTAGATGGCGTAAGAACTATCGCCCACACGAGAGGACTTCCAACTGATGGCCGAGAGGATCGCAGTAGTATCCGGCGCCGCCCGTGGGATCGGGGCGGCCATCGCCAAACGGCTGGCCTCCGATGGACTGCAGGTCGGGGTCCTGGACCTCGATGAAGCCGCCTGCGCCGAGACCGTGTCGGCGATCGAGAACGCCGGCGGCAAGGCGATCGCGCTCGGCGCCGACGTCAGCAAGGAGGATTCGGTGAACGCCGCGGTGGAGCGGCTGACCGGAGAACTCGGCGCGCCCACCGTCGTGGTCAACAATGCGGGCGTACTGCGCGACAACCTGCTGTTCAAGATGAGCGTCGACGACTGGGACACCGTGCTGGGTGTGCATCTGCGCGGCGCCTTCCTGCTGACCCGGGCCGCCCAGAAGTACATGGTCGAACAGAAATGGGGCCGTATCGTCAATATGTCGAGCACCTCGGCGCTGGGCAATCGTGGCCAGGTGAACTACTCGGCCGCGAAGGCCGGTATGCAGGGCTTCACCAAAACCCTCGCCTTCGAACTGGGCAAGTACGGTGTCACCGCCAACGCGATCGCTCCGGGTTTCATCGTCACCGATATGACCGCCGCCACCGCCGCCCGGGTCGGGGTGGATTTCGAGGACTTCCAGAGGGGTGCCGCCGCACAGATTCCGGTGAACCGGGTCGGCTATCCGGAGGATATCGCCCATACGGCGTCGTTCCTGGTGAGCGAGGGCGCGGGTTTCGTTTCGGGGCAGGTCATCTATGTCGCGGGCGGGCCGAAGGACTGACCGCGGTGGCGGGATGGCCGCGGCGTCGAGCGAGCCACAGTCGCACCGCCTTCAGGGTTGGGTCGGTTCCTGTTCGCCCGCTCGCCTTCGTTTACCGGTTATGCGGCCGGTGACCGGTGCCGCAACCGCTCCAGCAGGGCGGCGAGCAGGGCGGCCCGTTCCGGCATGGCGTTCACCTCGACATATTCGTCACGGGCATGCGGGTGACCACCCACCGCGCCGAGTCCATCCAGCGTCGGGACACCGATCGCGGCCGTGAAGTTGCCGTCCGAGGCGCCGCCGGACCGGACTGCCGGCAGTGGGGCCATCCCGAGTTCCCGTGCCGCCACCTCGGCTTCCCGATACAATCCGCGGGCACTGGACTCCTCGAACGGCAGCCTGGCGATACCGCCGGTGACTGTCACCGTCGCTCCCGGCAGCCGCGGGGCGAGCGCGAACATCGCCCGGTCCAGCTGTTCCAGATCCGGCACCGACCACGATCGCGCGTCCACCGAGCACTCCGCGAATTCCGGGACGGTGTTCACCGTGGTGCCCCCGGCGAGGACCGCCGGCACCACCGAGGTGTGCTCGGAAGCCAGGTCGGCGATCGCGAGGATCTGATGTGCCAGCTCGACGCCCGCGTTCACTCCCAGCTCCGGTTCCAGTCCGGCATGGGCCGCCCGGCCGGTGACCGCGACGCGATAGGCGGCCAGACCCTTGCGCCCGATCTTCACCGCACCACCCTCCGCGGCGGGCTCACACACCAGCACCGCCCCGGCCTTCCGTGCCTGCTCCTCGATCAGTCGTCGCGACGACACCGAACCGGTCTCCTCGTCACTGGTCAGCAGGACGCTGACATGCGAGGCGTCCGTGAGGAGTTCGATCGCGGCGAGCGCCTGGACGATTCCGCCCTTCATATCGAAGGTGCCGGGGCCGGTGGCGATCCCGTCGGTGATCGTGAACGGCCGGTCGACGGTGGTGCCCACCGGCCACACGGTGTCGAAATGCCCCAGCACCAGCACTCTCGGGTCGAGGGCTTCGGCCAGGACGTGGACGTTCTCGCCGACGCGCGTCGTTCGGGCGGAACGCTCGAGCGCCTCCGACAGCCACGGGCGGATCAACTCGGCACAGCGCTCCAGCCCCCGCGGATCGTTCGACGGGGATTCGCAGTCCACCAGCAGACCGAACCGGTCCAGCATGGCGGGGAGTTCGCCCGCGGCGGCGTCCAGGAGGTCCTCGGCGTTGCGCATCCGCTGATCCTCCTACGAGCCCGGCAGTCGCGGTCGCCGCGACACGGGAAGGCCCGGACCGGGTGCGGCCGCGCCCCAGACCACCGGTTACGGCTGCTCCACCACCAGGTAGCCGTCCCAGACCTGCGCTTTGGGACGAACCGCAGTGGCGGGAGTGGACCGCGCGGCGCGACCCGTTCTTCGGGGCCGGATCCGGATCGCGACCGGCGGGTTCGGCGGGCGCGATCGTCACCCCGGCCGGTCCCGAACTGGTGTCGGTGTGGACCGCGCCGCGAGCCCGCCGGACCGGAGTCTCGGACGGGCTGGTCCGCGCCGTAATCGAGTGGGCGACACAGGCCGGTCACCGGAGCTTGCGGTTGTGGGTGCTGGACGGGAACCGGCCGGCCGAACAGCTCTATCTGCGCCACGGATTCCTTCCCACCGGGGCGAGTAAACCGTGTGCCGCGGACGCTCCCCACCCCGAGAACGAGATGGTCCTGCCACTGCCGGCGGACTGAGAGGTTTGCCGCTTTCCCCGCCTTTGTTCCGTATATCCGGCTATATACTCCAGATCGTGACGTATCTGCGGATAAAGGAAGCCGCCGGACTGCTCGGGGTCAGCGATGACACCGTGCGGCGCTGGATCGATCAGGGACGACTCCCCTCGGTCCGGCTGGAGAACGGGCGCAAAGGTGTGCGGGGCCGGGATCTGGCCGAATTCGCGCGGCAGCACGCCGAAGCGCCCGAACCCGGGGTGACCGTGGCGGCCTCGGCCCGCAATCGGATGCGCGGCATCGTGACCCGGGTGGTCACCGATACCGTGATGGCGCAGGTGGAGATGCAGGCCGGACCGTTCCGGCTGGTCTCCCTGCTGAGCCGGGAGTCGGTGGACGAACTCGGTATCGAGGTGGGCAGTGTGACAGTGGCGTCGGTCAAGTCGACGCATGTGGTGGTCGAGATCCCGGAGAGTTGACTATGACGACGACAGTAGGGCGCGTGGTACGCCGACTGGCCCCCGTGGCCGTGCTGATAACCGTGCTGGCAGGCTGCGCCGGCCAGGATTCCGGAGACGGCTCCGGCGGTTCGGCGGACGGGATCAACGGGACCGTCACCGTTTTCGCCGCAGCCTCGCTCACCGAAACCTTCACCACCCTCGGTGAGCAGTTCGAACAGGCCCATCCCGGGGTCGATGTGGTGTTCAGCTTCGGCGGCAGTTCGGCGCTGGCCGAACAGATCGGACAGGGCGCGCCGGCCGATGTGTTCGCCTCCGCGGCGTCGCGCAATATGGAGCAGGTGGTCGCATCGGGCGATATCACCGCCGGACCGATCACCTTCGTCGCCAACCGGCTCGAGATCGCGGTGCCGGTCGGCAATCCGGGCAGTATCGGCGGGCTCACCGATTTCGGGCGTCCCGAACCCCGGATCGCGCTGTGTGCCGAACAGGTGCCCTGCGGTGCGGCCGCCGACAAGGTTTTCGCCGCGGCCGGTGTCACCCCGCGGCCCGATACCCGCGAACCCGATGTGAAAGCCGTCCTGACCAAGGTGACGCTCGGTGAGGTCGATGCCGCGCTGGTGTACCGGACCGATGTCCGGGCCGCAGGCGACGCGGTCACCGGAATCGAGTTTCCGGAGTCGGAGAAGGCGATCAACGATTATCTGGTCGCGCCCGTGGCGCACGCACCCAACCCGGCGGCGGCCGCGGCGTTCGCCGATTTCGTCCTGTCACCGCAGGCGCGCACGGTTTTCGCCACGGCCGGTTTCGATACCCCGTGAGCATCGGCCCGGTGCGGCGCCGGGCGACGGCACTGCGCCGGCGCCGGGCGGTCCGGGGCCGGCGGCCGATCGTTCTGGTCGCGCCCGCGCTGCTGGGGTTGGTGTTGCTGATCGTGCCGCTGGCCGGGCTGCTGGTCCGGGCACCGTGGCGGGATCTGCCCGAACGGATGATCTCCGCGGAAGTGGGGCAGGCGCTGCGCCTCTCGCTGGTGTGCGCGAGCCTGGCCACCGTGCTGTGCCTGGTGCTGGGTATCCCGCTGGCCTGGCTGCTGGCCCGCGGCGATCTGCCCGGCCGCGGCCTGGTGCGGGCGCTGGTCACCGTGCCGCTGGTACTGCCGCCGGTGGTTGGCGGGGTGGCATTGCTGCTGGTACTCGGCCGCCGCGGGCTGGTCGGCCGGTACCTCTACGACTGGTTCGGGGTGGCGCTGCCCTTCAGCACCGCGGCGGTGGTGGTGGCGGAGGCGTTCGTGGCGATGTCCTTCCTGGTGATCTCGGTGGAGGGCGCGCTGCGCGGGGCCGATCCCCGCTACGAAGAGGCCGCCGCCACGCTGGGCGCCTCCCGCTGGCTGACCTTCCGCCGCGTGACGCTGCCCTCGATCCTGCCCGGTGTGGTGGCCGGGACGGTGCTCTGCTGGGCTCGGGCCCTGGGCGAATTCGGCGCCACCATCACCTTCGCCGGTAACTTCCCGGGCAAGACCACCACCATGCCGCTGGCTGTGTACCTGGCGCTGGAAACCGATCCGGCCGCGGCGATCGTGCTCAGTCTGGTGTTGCTGCTGGTCTCGGTGGTAGTGCTGGCCGCGCTCCGGGAACGCTGGCTGCGGGGCGTGCTGTGACACTGACGGCCGAACTGCGGGTGACCCGGGGGGATTTCTCCCTCGACCTGGGCCTGCGGCTCGCGCCGGGCGAGGTCGTCGCCCTGCTCGGGCCCAACGGCGCCGGGAAGACCACCGCCCTGCGCGCCCTGGCCGGACTCACCCCGCTCACGGCGGGATCTGTCCGGCTCGACGACCGGATATGGGATGCGCCGCCGGGAGCCTTCGTGCCGCCCGAACGCCGTTCGGTGGGGGTGGTGTTCCAGGACTATCTGCTCTTCGCCCACCTCGACGCGCTGGAGAACGTGGCCTTCGGTCTGCGGGCACGCGGCGTGCGGCGGGCCGCCGCCCGCGAACGGGCTGCGCACTGGCTGGACCGGGTGGGACTGGCCGAGCACACCCGCACCCGACCGCGGGCCCTGTCCGGTGGTCAGGCGCAGCGGGTAGCCCTGGCCCGGGCGCTGGCGGTCGAACCGGAGCTGCTGCTGCTGGACGAACCGCTGGCGGCGCTGGACGCGGCGACCCGGGTGCGGGTGCGTTCCGAGCTGGCCCGTCATCTCGGCGACTATCCCGGCCATACCCTGCTGGTCACCCATGACCCGCTCGACGCCATGGTGCTCGCGGACCGGCTCGTCATCGTGGAGGGCGGGAGGGTGGTCCAGCAGGGACCGCCCGGTGAAGTGGCCCGTCGGCCCCGCTCCGACTATGTCGCGGACCTGGTGGGGCTCAACCTGCTTCGCGGGACCGCGGCGGGGACGCTGGTCCGGCTCGACGGTGGCGGTGAGCTCACCGTCGCCGAACCGGCCACCGGCCCGGTGCATCTCACCTTCGCGCCATCCGCGGTCGGCCTGCACCCGCGGCGCCCCGACGGCAGTCCGCGCAACACCTGGCCGGTGACGGTGGCCGGTCTCGAACAGCATTCCCACACGGTGCGGGTCCGGCTCGACGGGGCGATTCCGGCGCTGGCCGATATCACCCCCGCCACCGTGGCGGATCTGCGTATCCGGCCGGGATCGGAACTGTGGGCGGCGCTGAAGGCCACCGAGATCCACTGCTATCCGGCCTGATTCGCGGTCACCCGGTGATCCGCCGCAGACCGGCGTACTCGAGCGCCGCGAACGCCGCGACGACGAGCGCGCCGGACAGGGCGAACGCCACACCGGCACCGGTGAGGTCGAGCAGACCGGAGAACGGCAGAGCGAGCAACCCCAGCACACAGATCGAGTTGAACGCGACCACCCCCGTCGCGTGCCGCCGCGAGATGACCGGGTAACCGGCGATGAGCAGCAGAGCCAGCCCGCCACCGAGCATGGCGACACCGAACGGGACCGACCACGAGGTCGGGAAACCCAAGGGATCTCGCAGTGGTACGGCGCCGGCGAGCATCAGGACACCGAAGACACCGGTGCCCCAGCCGTCCAGGCGCAGGGTGCGGCGCATCAGGTCGTCGGACGTCGTGGGCGCGGACAGGGTCGCGGTGGTCATGATCGTCTGCCTCTCGAATCGGCACTGAGGGTTGCGTCCCCGACTGTGCTGCCGGACGGTCAGCGGTTCAATGACCTCCGAGGTCATGGCCGGCGTGCCCCGGCTCCCGATACGCTCCCGATATGGAGGTGCGTGCGGACGGAAGCCCGTCGCGGGTCGGTGCCCTGGTGCGGGAATGGCGGCAACGGCGGCGGCTGAGCCAGCTGGATCTGGCATTGGCGGCAGGCACCTCGGCCCGGCATCTGTCATGTGTGGAGACCGGACGCGCGGCGCCGAGCCGGGAGATGGTGCTGCGGCTCTCACAGACGCTGGAGGTGCCGCTGCGGGAACGCAATACGCTGCTGGTCGCCGCCGGATACGCGCCCGCCTACCAGGAGAGCAGTCTCGACGACGCCCACCTGGCCTCGGCGCGGGCGGCGCGGGAGCATATGCTCGCCGCACACGAGCCCTATCCGGCGGTAGCGGTCGACCGCTGGTGGGATGTGGTCACCGCCAATTCGGCATTGGCGGTGCTCACCGACGGCGTGCCCCTGCGCCTGCTGGCCGACCGGCCGAATGTCTACCGGCTGGTCCTGCATCCCGAGGGCCTCGCCGCCCGGCTCGCCAACCCGCGCCAGGTCCGCGCACAGTTGCTGGAACGGCTGGCCCGGCAGGCCGGCACCACCGGCGACCCCCGGTTGCGCGACCTCTACGACGAGGTCAGCGGCTATCCGCCGGTTTACTCCGATCTCGAGGGGACCGCCGGTACCGATTCCGGCCCGTTTCAGGTCCCGATCCGGGTGCGCACGCCGCACGGTGAGCTTTCGCTGTTCGGCACCATGGCCACCTTCGGCGCTCCCGCGGACGTGACACTGTCGGAGCTGGCGGTCGAACTCTTTTACCCGCTGGACGAGTTCACGGCACAGTTCCTCCGGGACCGGACCGGAGCGCTCACGGCCGGCGGCATCGACTGAAAGTTCGCCCGGAGCCGAACATCGGCTTGTCTATGCCATCGTCACCGTCGATGACGAGACCACGTGGCCGTGATGCAAGCGTGCTACCACTACGGCAACAAATAGGAGCGGTGAAGGAGGGCCGGCCCGCTGACGGTTCGTGGGCCGGGTATGCCCGGTGCCCCTCCGGCCGGTCGAGCCGAAGCATCGACTTCGTGCACGAGCCGCTGCACTATCGGCCGATGCCCAGGCCGATCCGAGCGGCTCAGAGATAGCTCGTATCGTTGACCAGCCGCACCGACGAACCACCGTCGGGATAGAACTCCGCCAGCGACAGCGACGCCAGGTCCAGGTGCAGGCGGTAGAGCAGCGACGGGCCGACACCGAGCGCCAGCTGTAGCAGCGTTTTGATCGGTGTCACATGGCTGACCACGACGACATTCGCCCCGGGATACCGCGCGACGAGGTCGCGGCGCACCGCCTCCACCCGTTCCCGGACCGCGTCGAAGCTTTCGCCACCGGGGGCCGGCAGCGACGGATCGCCCAGCCAGCGGGCGTGCAGCTCCGGATCGCGTTCGGCGGCCTCCCGGAAGGTCAGGCCCTCCCAATCTCCGAAATCGGTTTCGGTGAGATCCTCGACGACCCGAACCTCGATACCGAGCGCGGCGCCGGCCGCCTCGGCGGTTTCCCGGGCCCGGCCCAGCGGTGAGGTCACGATCGCGGCGATATCACCCTTGGCGGCCAGCATTTTCGCCGCCCGGGCCGCCTGTTCCCGGCCCACGGCGGTGAGTGGCGGGTTCCCGCGGCCGGAATAGCGCCGCTGCACCGACAATTCGGTCTGACCGTGCCGCACGAGCAGCAGCCGGGTCGGGCGACCGGCCGCACCGGTCCAGCCCGGGCCGGGTCCGGCCAGGCGCGCCGACGCGCTCCGCGAATCCGCGGCCGGATCGGCGACCTCGGCGGGTGGTGCGGGCCGCGTGGTAGCAGACGGGTCCGCCGCGCGTACCTCCTCCACCAGCTTGCCGTCGTCCATGGCCTCGTTGGCCAGCCGGTCGGCATGGGAGTTCTCCGCGCGCGGGATCCAGCGGTAGCTCACCTGATCGAAATCCGCCGCCAGCCGGCGCGCGCGATCGGCGAGCGGAATCAGCGCCGCGTGTTTGATCTTCCAGCGACCCGACATCTGCTCGACCACGAGTTTGGAGTCCATCCGCACCGCGACCACCCGGGCCCCGAGTTCGGCGGCCGCTTCCAGTCCGGCGATCAGCCCGCGGTATTCCGCGACATTGTTGGTCGTGACCCCCAGGGCCTCCCGGCGCTCGGCCAGCACGCCCACCCGGTCGGCGTCGAACACCACCGCCCCGTAACCGGCCGGTCCCGGGTTACCCCGCGACCCCCCGTCGGCCTCGACGACGACCTCGCGCACGCTCATTTCGGCCTCCCGCTCCCGCTACTCCGACCCCGCTGTCCGGCGCGATCTCACAATCCGGATTCTTTGGTCCGCACCAGCACCGCACCGCATTCCGGGCAGCGCACCACCTGATCGGGCGCGGTCTTCGCGATCCGGGCGATCTCGCCGCGGTCCAGCTCGATCCGGCAGGCTCCGCAACGCCGGGCCTGCAGCAGCGCCGCGCCGATTCCGTGCGCGGCGCGCTGCCTGTCGTAGATCGCCAGCAGCTCCTCCGGGAACGCGCCGACCAGTTTCGCACGATCGGTTTCGCAGCGCTGCTGGGCGACGTCGAGATCGGCTACTGCCTCGTCACGGCGGCCACGGGCGGCGGCGAGTTCGGTCTCGGTGCGGTCCAGCCGGGCACCGGCGTGTTCGTGATCGGCGGCGGAGGCCTCGCGGCGTTCCATCACCTCGAGCAGATCGTCCTCGAGCACCGATCGGCGCCGTTCCAGACTCGCCAGCTCATGCTGTAGTTCGGACAGCTGTTTCGCGCCGACCGATCCCGCTTCCAGGACGCCGCGGTCGCGGTCCTCGCGTTTGCGGACCGCCTCGATCTCACCCTCGAGTTTGCGGATATCGCGGTCGAGATCGTCCAGCACGATCTCCACGGCCACGGCCGCGTCCTTGTGCGTGTTGCGTTCGGCCTCGAACCGGTCGACCTCCTGCTGTTCGGGAAGGACGCTGCGCCGGTGCGCGATCCGCGTCAGTTCGGTGTCGACCTCGGCGAGACGCAGCAGTTGGGCCTGAATCGATGGTTCGACATTCAACGCGAACGAACTCCCTGCACGCTGTGGACGGATAAGAACGTCCACCGTACTCCGCGCGGCGGCGGCGATGTCGCCGACCGGTCCGAACGCGCTGTCGCGTTCCCGGGCGCCGCGGTCAGCCGCCGCAACCAACCGTCCACGGATCGGTGCGCACGGTGGACACCCGCGTCTCCAGGTGCGGCAGGCCGTCCCGGACCACCGCGGCGGCCTGCGCGCACCACGGGAACTCGGTTGCCCAGTGGGCCGCGTCGATCAGCGCCGGACCCGACCGGCGCAGATGCTCGTCGGCGGGGTGATGGCGCAGGTCGGCGGTGAGATACGCGTCGACGCCGCGGCGGGCCGCGATATCGAGCAGGGAATCGCCCGCGCCACCGCAGACGGCCACGGTGCGCAGTATCCGGTCGGGGTCGCCGGCCGCCCGCACCCCCCAGGTGGTCGCCGGGAGGGCCGCGGCGGCGCGGGCGGTGAACTCGCGCAGCGTCAGCGGTTCGGCGAGCATACCGATCCGGCCCAGGCCCTGGTGCCCGGTGAGCGCGGCCCGTTCGGTCACGTGGTAGGCGGGCTCTTCGTAGGGATGCGCCGCCCGCAGCGCCGCGAGCACCGCGGCACGGGCGCCGGCCGGCGCGACCACCTCGAGCCGGTCCTCGGTCACCCGGGACAGTTCGCCGACCGCGCCGACCGCCGGGTGCGCGCCGTCCAGCGGCCGGAACTGACCGGTCCCCGTCACCCGCCAGGCGGCCTCCCGATAGTCGCCGGAGCCGCCCGCGCCCGCGGCGAACAGCGCCGCCAGCACCGCGTCGGCCTGCTCCGTGGGCACCTGGACGGTCCACTTATCCACCGCCGCAACCGGTTTCGGGTCCAGCGGGCCCGTGACCGTCAGCCCGAGGGCCACGGCCAGGGCGTCGGAGACACCGGGATCGGCGGAATCGGCGTTCGTATGCGCGGTGAACAGGGCGCAGCCCGCGCGGATCAGCCGATGCACCAGCGCGCCCTTGGGCCGGTCGGCCGAGACGCTGTCGACACCTCGCAGCAGCAGCGGATGGTGGGCCACCACCGCCTGGGCGCCCCACTGGACCGCCTCCTCCACCACGGCGGCGGTGACATCGACGGTGAACAGCACCCGCCGCACGACCTCCGTGGGGTCCCCGCAGACCAGACCCACCGAATCCCACGGTTCGGCCAGCCGCGGCGGGTAGGCCGTCTCCAGCGTCGCGACGAGTTCGGCAAGGGTGGCCACGGCACACCTTTCTCTCGGGAGTCCTCGGGGTGGGTCGGCGACAATCATGTCGCGCGCCCGCGGATCCGGCGCGATGGACCTGCCCATCGGCCGCGGACGTCAGACCAGTCGTCCGGCGTTGCCCAGCGCCGCCGCCAGCCGATCGACATCGGCCGGCGGCCGGACGGCCACCCGCACATGCTCCGGCCCCAGACCTGGAAAGGTATCGCCGCGCCGCACCGCGATCCCGTGCCGGCGCAGGTATTCGCGCAGAATCTCCCCGTGTTCCACCTCCAGCAGCAGGAACGGCGCGTCCGCCGGGGTCTGCACCGCCACCCCCGCGCCGAGCAGACGCTCGATCATCGCCGCGCGGTCACCGCCGATCTCCAGCGCCCGCGCCGCGCTCTCCGCGAGGGCACGCGGTGAGGCGGTGGCGGCGATCGCGGCGAGCTGCAGCGTGCCCACCGGCCAGTGCGCCCGGCCCCGGACCAGCTGCCGCAACACCTCGGGCGCCCCGAGCAGATAGCCGCAGCGCAACCCGGCCAGCGCCCAGGTCTTGGTGAGGCTGCGCAAAACCAGCAGCCCCTCCCCTGCCGCCCCGGCCAGCGACTCCGTTTCCCCGGGCACGGCATCCATGAAGGCCTCGTCCACCACCACGACCCGGCCCGGGCGCAGCAGCGCGCGTACGACGTCGGCCGGGTGCAGCACGGAGGTCGGGTTGGTGGGGTTGCCCAGTACCACCAGGTCCGCCTCTTCCGGGACGAGGGCGGGGTCCAGGGCATAGGGCGGTTCCAGCAGCACCCGGTGCACCGGAACACCGGCCTCGCGCAGCGCCAGCTCGGGCTCGGTGAACGACGGGTGCACCACCGCCGCCAGCCGGGGCGCCAGCCGCGGTAGCAGCGCGAACCCCTCCGCCCCACCGGCCAGCGGCAGGACATGATCGGCCGCCAGCCCGTGCCGGGATGCCACCACCTCCCGGGCATGCCGCTCATCGGCGGCGGCCGGGTACCGGCCCACGGAGTCCAGGGCGGCGACCAGCCGGTCGCGTAGCCAGCGAGGAGGCGCGGTGCCCTGGACGTTCACCGCGAAATCGAGCAGACCCGGCTGGGCTTCCACATCACCGTGATGACGCAGCCCGGCGAAATCGACATGTTCGGTGAGCATGAGACGCACCCTACGTGGCGCGCGGGCGGGCCGACCCGCCAGAATGGCTGTCGTGGGTGAGCTGCACATATCGTTCGTCTGTACCGGCAACATCTGCCGATCGCCGATGGCGGAGAAGATCGCGCTGTCGCATCTGTCCCGGGCCGGGCTCGACGACCGGGTACGGGTGAGCAGTGCGGGCACCTATGACTGGCACACCGGGTCCGAGGCCGACCCGCGCACCACCGAGACCCTGCTCCGCCACGGCTACCCCACCGGGCACCAGGCCGCCGGTTTCGGCGCCGAGCACGCCGACGCCGACCTCGTCGTCGCCATGACCACCGAACACGACCGCGACCTGGCCGTCCGCGGTATCCCACTCGAACGCCGCCGCCTGCTGCGCAGTTTCGATCCGCACGCCGACGGCACCGATGTACCGGATCCCTACTACGGCGATATCGCCGGATTCGAGCTCGTCCGCGAGCAGATCGAGGCCGCGGTGCCGGGCCTGCTGACCTGGGTCCACGCCGCGCTCGCCGCCAGAGCGCCGGTAACCGGCGGTGCGGCTTGATGCGCCGCCTCGCCTTCCTGCTGCGGCCCGGCTGGCTGATCCTGGCCGCGGTGGTGGTCGCGTTCGCGTACCTGTGTTTCACCGTGCTGGCCCCATGGCAGCTCGGCAAGAACGAGTCCACCTCCGAACGCAACCAGCTGATCGCCGATTCGGTGCACGCCGATCCGGTGGCGGTCACCGGGGTTCTCGACGGCACGGCAGCGGACGCGGCCACGGAATGGCGGAAGGTCTTCGCCGAGGGCGCCTATGTACCCGATTCGACCGTGTTGGTCCGCCTGCGGCATCTCGACGGCGCACCCGGTTTCGGGGTGCTGTCCGCGTTCACCCTCACCGACGGCCGCACCCTGCTCGTCGACCGCGGTCTGGTGGCGGCGGTCGACGGATCGCAGCCGCCACCGATCGACCCCGCCCCGTCGGGCGTGCAACGGATCGAGGGCCGGATCCGGGTCTCGGAGAACGTCGACCCGCAGCGCGCGCCCACCGCCCAGGACGGCGTCCCGCACGTCTATTCGATCGACGTCCCGCAGGAGACCACGGTCCTGGGACTACCGCTGACCCCGCTCCCGGTCGGTGAACGAGGCTCCTACCTTCAGCTGTCGCAGGACCAGCCGGGCGCGTTCACCCCGGTACCGCTGCCCCAGCTCGACGCCGGGCCCTACCTCTCCTACGGGCTGCAATGGCTGGCGTTCGGCATCATGGCGCCGCTGGGTCTGGGCTATTTCGCCTGGGCCGAGATCCGCGAACGCCGTAAGCAGCGCCCCGTGGCGAAGACTGCATCCGGTCCCGACGAGCCGCGGAGCAACGAGCCCGTACCGGTCACCACCGAGGCCCGCCTGGCCGACCGGTACGGTCGCACCCGGCCCTGACCCGCACGGCAGCAGCCGCCGGCACGCGCCCGCGGCTACCCGGCCGGCGCCCGGGTGCGACGAGCGCGCATCCGCTCCCGCAGCCCCGCGTTCGCCACCGCGATCGCCGCCGCCGAAACCACCGCCGCGTACTGCACCAGTTCGGACAGTCGCACCGCCCGCCGCAGGTCACCGACCGTGGGCGTCGGCCCCGCACCCAGTTCCGGCCGCTGCTCGACGCCGTGCCGGTACTCGGTGCGCCCACCGAGGCGCACCCCGAGCGCCCCGGCCGCCGTCGCTTCCACCACCCCGGCATTCGGACTGGGATGCTGCCCGGCATCGCGGCGCCAGGTCCGCAGTACCGTGCCGGGCCGGCCGCCGACCAGCGGGGCCACCAGCGCGGTGAGCAGTCCGGTCGCCCGGGCGGGAAGCAGGTTCGCCAGATCGTCGACGCGGGCGGCCGCCCACCCGAACCGCCGGTAGCGCTGGTTGCGGTAGCCGATCATGGCGTCGAGGGTGTTCACCGCCCGATAGCCGAGCAGTCCGGGCACACCGGCCACCGCGCCCCAGAGCAGTGGCGCGACCGCGGCGTCGGAGGTGTTCTCGGCGATCGATTCCAGGGCCGCCCGGGCCAGGCCGTCCGCGTCCAGTGCCGCCGGATCGCGTCCGCACAGGGCGGGCAGCAGTTCGCGGGCGGCGGCGAGGTCCCCGGCGTCGAGCCGGTCGGCCATCAGCTGCCCGGTGCGCGCCAGGCTGCGGCCCCCGAGCACCGTCCAGGTCGCCGCCGCCACCGGTATCGCACCGCCCCGGCGCAGCGCCACGCCCAACCCCACCACGGACCCCACCAGCAGCACTTCGTGTACCACTCCCGCCCGGCGATGGTCGGCATAGGTCGCTGTCTCCACCGCCGCGGCCACCATCCCGAACCCCGCCACCGGATGCCCGCGCCGCGGGTCCCCGACCGCCCGATCGATCGCGAACCCGATCAGCAGACCCGCCGCGGTCGAAACACCTCTGCGCACCGGGTGAGCGTATCCAGCCCCGGCCGGCCGCCGGTGCCGGGGACGATCGGGGCCGGTTGTTCCCACACCCGGTGTCCGCGCCGGCGGGTGGAGCCGGCGCGGCCGGATACGGTCGTCAGCACACCACCGCCGGCGACCGGGCCGCCCCGATGTCACAGATCGGGCGGGCCCGTCGTCGACTCGGCGAGACCATTGCCCGACCGCCGGGCATCGACCGAACGGGGAACCGCAGTGACCGACCGAGAAGGACCCGCCGAACTGGCCCGGCGTTTCGAAGAACTGCGCCCGTACCTGCGCCGCCTCGCCTACAGCACCCTCGGCAGTCTCAGCGACGCCGACGATGTGGTGCAGGAGGCGTGGCTGCGGCTGCAGCGTCAACAGGAGTCCAGCGGGGCCCCCATCGACAATCTGCAGGCGTGGCTGACCACGGTCACCGGCCGCCTGGCCCTCGATCAGCTCGGGTCGGCGCGGATGCGGCGCGAACAGTACGTGGGTGAGTGGCTACCCGAACCCACCGTGACCGATTGGGAGGATCCCGCGGACCGGATCTCCCAGGACGAACGGGTCACCATGGCACTGCTGGTGGTCCTGGAATCGCTCTCACCGGCCGAACGCACCGCCTTTGTCCTGCAGGACGTATTCGGCATGTCGGGCCCGGAGGTCGCCGAGGTGGTGGGCCGCACGCCCGCCGCGGTCCGGCAGCTCGCCTCGCGCGCCCGCAAACGAGTCGAGGACGGCACCCCGCGCTTCCCGGCGTCCCCGGGCGAACAGGAGAAGGTGGTCTCGGCCTTCTCGGCGGCCTGGCGGTCCGGCGATATGAGCGCGCTGCTCGGCGTACTCGACGAACGGGTGACCCTCACCGCCGACGGTGGCGGCAAGGTGCCCGCCATCCGCAAACCGGTCACGGGTGCCGAGGTCATCGCCAAGATGTTGCTCGGCTGGTACAACGTGCCCGCCGCCGCGGGCGGCTGGGGCCGGGCCATCGAGGTCAACGGCATGCCCGGACTGCTGGTGTTCGACGGCCGGCACCACGGAGTGTTCTCCTTCACCGTCGACGACGGCCGGATCACCGCCATCCATGTCGTCCGTAATCCGGACAAGCTGCGTGACCTGCCCGCCGACGCCGGGCCCGAATGGATTCTGCGTGACTCCGGCGAGGGATGAGGCCGCCCCGCCGGCGCCGCACGGTCTCCACCGCCTCGCCGGGCGCCGGAACGGGCGGGTTAGGTTGCGTATATGAGGATCGAAGTCAGTGGCCACCGGCCCGAGATAGACGAGACCGCCTGGATCGCGCCCACTGCGAACGTGATCGGCCGGGTGAAGCTCGGGGCCCAGGTCAGCATCTGGTACAACGCGGTCCTGCGCGGTGACACCGAACTGATCACCGTCGGGGAGCGCAGCAATATCCAGGACGGCTGCGTATTGCACGCCGACCCGGGCTTTCCGGCCACGGTGGGCGCCGGGGTCTCGGTCGGGCACAATGCGATCCTGCACGGATGCACGGTCGAGGACGACTGCCTGATCGGGATGGGCGCGACCGTGTTGAACGGCGCGGTGATCGGCCGGGGCAGCCTGATCGCGGCCAATGCGCTGATCCCCGAGGGCGCGCAGATTCCACCGGGCTCGCTGGTGGCCGGTGTGCCGGGCAAGGTCCGCCGCGAGCTCACCGCGGAGCAGCAGCGCGGGGTGGAGCTCAATGCCATGGTGTATCTGCACCATATGTCCGAGCACCGGTCGGCGAAGGAGATCTGACCTCGTCGCGCGCCACCCGGACACCTATTTGGACAAGCGTCCAGTAGGTGACTGCTACCATGGGACAACGTATCCGGGGAGACGGGTTGACCCGAAACCCACTGTCCTGCAAGGCGTCGGCGTTTCGGGCGACCCGTACAGGTGGGCACGGCGACGTGCCCGGCAGGAGGTATGACGGGTGGCGTGCGAGCAGTCCGAAACGCGCCGGTCGGCCGGGCGGGTGAGTGTGGCCGATATCGCCGCGCAACCAGGAGGTATCGAGGCGCTGCGGCGCAGAGTCCACGAATTACGTTCCAGGGGAGTCGATTTCGCGGCCAACGCGATCGAACACGAGATGGCCGAACTCGATCTGCCGCGGGAGTGATACCCGGCACGAAACCAATGCGCAGGTCACCCGGCGCATCCGGTGTCGGATAAGGTGTGAGAACCATGTCGCCCGTACCGCCGATTCTGCAACGCATCCTGGCCGAGCCGCCCGCCGACAGCGGAAAAGTGCTCGACAGCGCACTGTCGGCGTTCCTGGATTTCGGGATCAAACGCACCAGCATGGGCGAGATCGCCCGCCGCGCCGGTATCAGTCCCGCGACCCTCTACCGCCGCTTCGAATCCAAGAACGACCTGGTCGAAGCGGTCACCGTCCGGGAAGCGCAGCGTTTCGTCACCAAGATCGACAACCGGGTGCGCACGGTGGCCGGCTCCGAGGATCAGCTCGTGGAGATCTTCGTCGCCTTCATCTCCGCCATCGCCGGCAACCCGCTCCTGATCCGATTGCTGCGCACCGAACCCGATCTCGTGCTGCCCCGGCTCACCACCGAAGCCGGCCCGATCCTGGCCGTCGGCCGCACCTATCTGGCCGCGAAACTACGGGAACTACACGACAGCGGCAACGATTACGATCCGGACCTGGTCGCCGAGATCATGGCTCGCCTGGCGCTGTCGCTGGCCCTCACCCCCGACGGCCTGATACCCATTCAGGACGAGGCCGCCGGCCGCGAATTCGCCCGCCGTACCCTGCTACCCATGGTCGCCTGGCACAGCCCGAGCTGATCCGGTCAGCACGCGAACGCCCGGTCCACCAGCTCGTCCAACTCCACCTGACCCGCCGGACCGGACTCCGGCTCCGCGGCCAGCTCCCGCACCCGGCGCACGATCGCCAGCGCGGCCAGGGTACCCGGGTCCGGGAGCGGCAGCCGGGAGACGTACTGGGTGATCCAGCGCCGCCGCCCCGAATAGAGCCGGTTACCGCAGACCGCGTCGTAGTAGCGCAGTCCCAGCGACGAGTTCGCGACACCCATCATCAGACAGGCCATATCTTCGGCATCTCCGCCCAGGTCCGCCAGCGAAATCCAGTAGCAGTCGCCGTTGACCACTGCACCGGATCGGTCCAGCGCGAAACGGGGCCGGTCGCTGATATCCGGGAACACCACTTTGGGAGTCCGCCACAGATGCGGGCGCTGCGGCACCCAGTGCTCGAACCATTCCCGGCCCGCACCGGTGAGATAACCTCGCGCCGCCAATACCTCCCGGTGCTGCTCGAGGTAGGCCGCGGTCCGCGGAAACCGCGCCAGATCTACCGGAACCCGATGCGTACACGTGAGATCGTACGGATACAGCACCCGGGTGCGGCGGGTCCGATCGATCCGCCACGGCCGCAGATCGTGATGGGTGATGAGGTCGCGCAGCAATTCCGGTTCGGCCGCCGGATCACCCCAGTGCGCCGCGATGAAGACCTTGTCCGCATTGGTTTTGATACCCACCCGGATACGCCCCAGGTCCCCGAAGGTGCGCCACATCCGGTCGGTGACCCCGCGTAACCAGTCATCGTGCCCCACCCGCGACATCCGCCACCCCACCGATGCCGCCGCCGCACCGGGTTCGGTCGCCAGCTCGCCCACCGTCACCGCGAACCGGCGGCCCTGCCGCCACACCGTCGCATCGTCGGTTCCGTCCAGAGCCGCGAACAGTTCCCTCTCCTCGTTCGCCGCCGCCGCACCGGAGCGCGGGCCACGGGCCCGCTTTTCGACCCGAGCATCCGCCCCATTACCGGCCGGGCCCTCTCCCGATCCCCGCCGCCGCACCGCCGGATCCGGAAGAACGCCCTTCAGCGGCCCGCCCCAAGGCGGGGACAGCGCGGCCCCCACGGCGCCTGTCTCGCCCGCACCTTCCGACCCTGCGGCTTCCGGGTCCGCACCACCCACACCAGCAGCGTGCAAGTCCGCACCATCCGACGCCGCGGCGCCCAGATCCGCACCATCCACACCGGCGGCGCCCAGATCCGCACCATCCGACCCTGCGGCGCCCAGGTCTCCGCCTTTTACGCCTGCGATTTCCGTGCTCGCGGATCCCGGGACCGGAGTGGTCCCGGCCTCTTCCTCGTAGACCGAGACGTACCGGCACACCCCCCGCGCCGCGCCGCGCACAGCGATCGTCACCGCCGGCAGGACCGCCGCCTCGAACAGCTTGGTATCGCCCAGGTCGTACAGCTCCACCGGTGTCAGATCGGCCAGCAGCAGCGCCCGCAGATTGGCCCCCGCCTTGGTGGTCAGAAACCGATTCGCGCACAGCAGCCCCAGCACCCCGCCCGGCACCAGCAACCGCGGCAGCGCCGCGACGAACGGATGCGTCAGATCGATCCGCCCGCGCAACCCGAACTGCCCACGCAGTGCCTGTGCCGCCGCCCCACCCAACTGCTGGGTCCGGACATACGGCGGATTGGCGATCACCGCGTCGAACGATTCGGCCGGCAGTCCCGCGCAGTCGGCCAGGAAATCGGATTGCCGCCATTCGGCCTCCACCCCCGACCCCGCCGCCCGCCGCCGCGCCAGCGCCAATCCCGCCGGATCCAGGTCGTACCCCACCAGCTCGACCGGCGCCCCGGGCAGCCGCCCCGCCAGCGCGTCCCTGATCGCGAACAACAGCTCCCCGGACCCACAGGCCGGATCCAGCACCCGCACCGGTGCGGTCGAGTCGATCCGCGCGGCCACCCGCCCGGCCAGGAAACCCGCAAGCATCGCGGGCGTGTAGTGCCGGCCATGACGTTTGCGCTCGCGAGCCCCCGCTCCATCGCGTCCCATCAGCGCATTGTCGTCGACCGACCCCCCAGACCAGACGCTTTCGGAGGAAGTGTGCCCGGTGGGCGCGTTCCTACGCCGACCGCGACCCACCCGGAAGCGAGTCCACATGCCGACCCCCGCGTCCGAATCGCGACGCAACCCCCTGCGTCGAGTTTTGCGAGACACCTCAAAGGGTTGAGGCCCGTCTCGCCGTTCAGCCGTCGAAGTGCCTGCGCCGTAGGCGCGAGTCTCGACGGTTGAACGGCGAGCCCAAGGGGGTCTCAACCCCGCGGCGCCGGAGGCGCCGCCAAAATTACAGCGGGATGTTCTTGTGGTGACTGGGCTTACAGGGCGCCGCCGCCAGCGCGGCCGCGATCTTGCTGCGCGTATGCGCCGGGTCGATGACCTCGTCGACCACCCCGATCGACACTGCCCGCTCCACCCCGCCGGCGATGGCTTCGTGTTCGGCGGTGAGCCGTTCGTGCAGCGCTTCCCGCTCTTCCTCCGGCGCCGCGGCCAGGGCCTTCTTGTGCAGGATCCCGACCGCGGCTTTCGCGCCCATCACCGCGACCTCCGACCCCGGCCAGGCGTAGACCGCGGTGGCGCCCAGGGCGCGGGCGTTCATGGCGATGTAGGCGCCGCCGTAGATCTTGCGGGTGACCAGCGTGACGCGCGGGACCCGGGCTTCGGCGAAGGCGTGCAGCAGTTTGGCGCCGCGGCGGACCACGCCGTCCCATTCCTGGCCGACGCCGGGCAGGTAGCCGGGGACGTCGGTGATGACGACCAGCGGGATACCGAAGGCGTCGCAGAGGCGGACGAACCGGGCGGCTTTCTCGGCGCTCTTGGAGTCCAGGCAGCCGCCCAGGCGCAGCGGGTTGTTGGCCAGGACGCCGACGGTGCGGCCGGCCAGGCGGCCGAGGCCGGTCACCATGGAACGGGCGTAGCCGCCCTGCAGTTCTTCGAAGCTGGATTCGCCGTCGACATTGTCGAGCAGTTCATGCACCAACGGTTTGACGTCGTAGGCGCGTTTGGCGGAGGCCGGCAGCATGGCCTGCAGGTCGACATTGCCGTGCTCGGCGGCGAGCAGATCGAATTCGCCCTGTTCGGCGAACATCGAGACCAGGCGGCGGGCCCGGTGGAGGGCGTCGGCTTCGTCGTCGGCGACGATATGGGTGACACCGGACTTCTTGCCGTGGGTTTCCGGGCCGCCGAGGGTGGCCATATCGACCTGTTCACCGGTGACGCTGCGGACCACATCGGGTCCGGTGACGAAAACTCGACCTTCGGGGGCCATGATCACGATATCGGTGAGCGCGGGACCGTAGGCGGCACCGCCGGCGGCGAAACCGAGGACCACCGAGATCTGGGGAATCCGGCCGGAGGCGCGGACCATGGCCTCGAAGACCTGGCCGACCGCGTGCAGGGCCTCCACACCTTCGGCGAGCCGGGCGCCCCCGGAATGCCACAACCCGACCACCGGCGCGCCGGAATCGATGGCGGTGTCGATCGCGTCCACGATATGCCGGCAGCCCTCGACGCCCATGGCGCCGCCCATCACGGTGGCATCGGAGCAGTAGGCAACGGTGCGGACGCCGTCGACCTCGCCGACGGCCGCGAGCACACCCGACTTGTCGCGCGCGTGCAGCGGCAGCACGGTGCCGGGGTCGAAGAAGCGTTGGAGCCGCCCGAGGGGATCACGCGGATCGGTCGCAGTTTCCTGATGGCGGGCCGGAGCGATAGTCGTCATCGCGTTGTCTCCTCGAGAATGTGCGCCCGAAACGCGGGCCACTTGGTGCCGAAGCCCGGACGGGGCCGCCCGGAATAACCCGGCGGCCCCGTCCATGGGTCGTCGAACAGTTCGGGCGGACCGTCAGGCCCGGCCGAAGGCGAGCGCGACATTGTGCCCACCGAAACCGAACGAATTGTTGATCGCGTACTCGATCTCCTGGCGCCGGGCATCGCCGGACACCACATCGAGGTCGATCTCCGGATCCTGGTTCTCCAGGTTCAGGGTGGGCGGCACGATACCGTCCCGGATGGCCAGCACGGTGAGCACGGACTCCAGCGCGCCCACGGCGCCGATCGAATGTCCGAGCGCCGATTTGGGCGCGTAGACCGAGGCGTGGTTGCCGACGGCCTTGTTGATCGCCTTCGCCTCGGCGGTGTCACCGATGGGGGTGGCGGTGGCGTGGGCGTTGATATGGGTGATGTCCTGCTTGGACAGACCCGCGGTCTGCATGGCCCGGGTCATGGCGCGGGCGGCGCCCGTGCCCTCGGGGTCCGGGGCGACCAGGTGGAAACCGTCGGAGGTGATACCGGCGCCCAGCAACCGGGCGTGGATGGTGGCACCGCGCGCCTTGGCGTGCTCCTCGGTTTCGAGGACCATGAGCGCTCCGGCCTCGCCGAAGACGAAGCCGTCGCGGTCGGAGTCGAAGGGACGCGAGGCGCCCTTCGGGTCGTCGTTGCGGGTGCTCATCGCACGCATCATGGTGAATGCGGCGATCGGCACGGCGTCGATGAAGCCCTCGACGCCACCGGTGACGACGATATCGGCATCGCCCATGACGATCATGCGCCACGCGTTGGCGATACCTTCCGAGCCCGACGAACACGCCGAGACCGGAGTGACCACTCCTGCCCGGGCCTGCAGCTCCAGACCGACGACGGCGGACGGCCCGTTCGGCATGACCATCTGAACAGCGAGCGGCGAGATCTTGCGATATCCGCCGTTCTTCAGTTTGTCGACCGAATCGATGAGCGCGTCACCGCCACCTAGTCCAGTGCCGATGGCCACACCCAGCCGATCCGGATCGACTTCCGGGCTGCCCGCATTACGCCAGACCTCGCGGCCGAGCACGGTCGCGAGCTGCTCGACGTAGGCCATCCGGCGGATCTCGACCCGGCTCAGCAGGCTGTCGGGACGAACTTTCAGATGGCCGCCGATGCGGACCGGTAGGTCGTATTCCTCGATGAAGGAATCCTCGAGAACGTCGATACCGCTCTCGCCGTTGAGGAGACCCTTCCACGTCGCATCGACGTCACCCGCGATCGACGTGGACGCCGCCAGGCTCGTGACGACGACATTCGGGAAGTTCCCGTTCAAGGTGGAAGGAGTGGTCACGGTGTCGGCCCTACTCGGCGTTGTCGAACTTGGCCTTGAGCTCGGCGGCGGTGTCCGCGTTCTCCGCCTCGAGCTTCTGGATGTAGGCGACGGCGTCGCCTACGGTCTTCAGGCTGGCCAGATCCTCGTCCGGGATCTTGACCCCGTACTTGTCCTCGGTCTGAACCGCGATCTCGACCATGGACAGCGAGTCGATGTCCAGGTCATCGACGAAGGACTTCTCGACGGTCACCTCGGAGGGTTCGATACCCGTAACCTCTTCGATGATCTTGCCGAGTTCCTCGACGATTTGTTCCTGGGTCAGAGCGGCCACTTCGTGGCTCCCTTCTTGTTTTTCTCGGTAGGGCTCTACATATTTCTTCGGGCCGAGACGACGCACGGTTACGTCGGCTCGGTGCCGTGCTCCCGTCGAGGGTTCGTCGGAAACACGGCCGTAGGCAAGCTAGCCGGAGCTCGTGAGCTCGGCGAGCGCGGGGATGTCCTCCGGGGTCTTCAGCGCCAGGTTCGGGGTGCCTTTGAGTTCCCGTTTGGCAATGCCGACGAGGGTTCCCGCAGGTGGCAGCTCCGCCACCGCCGAAACACCGGCCTGCCGGACGGTTTCGGTGCACAGGTCCCACCGGACGGGCCGGGTGACCTGCGCGGCGAGCTTGGCCACCGCGTCCGCGCCGGACTCGACCGGCTTGCCGTCGGCGTTCGACAGCAAGGGGCGAGCCGGCTCGTGCGGGGTGATCTCGGCGATCGCCGCCGCTACCGCCTGTTGGGCGGGAGCCATGAACTCGGTGTGGAACGCGCCCGCCACGGGAAGCGCCCGCACCCGGGCCTTCTCCGGCGGATTCGCGGCCAGTTCGGCCAGTGCGTCCAGGCGTCCCGCCGCCACGATCTGACCGGTGGCGTTGCGGTTGGCCGGGACCAGTTCCAGTTCTTCGAGCCGCGCCAGCACGGTGGCCTCGTCGCCACCGAGCACCGCGGACATACCGGTCGGCTCCAGCGCGCACGCCTTCGCCATTTCGGCACCGCGGATGGCTGCCAGCGTAACTGCTTGGTCGGCGGAGATCACGCCGGCGACCGCCGCGGCGGCGAGTTCGCCCACCGAGTGGCCGGCCACGATGGTGTCGGCCGGCACCCGCCGATCGCCGATCTCGGCGAAGGCGAGCAGCGCGGCGGCCACCACAAGCGGCTGGGTCACGGCGGTGTCGGTGATCTCTTCGGCGGTCGCTTCGGTTCCGAGCCGGATCAGATCCAGACCGGATTCCTTCGACCACAGTGCGAGGCGGTCACGAGCGCCGGGCAAGTCGAGCCAAGGCGCGAGCATGCCGGGTGCCTGAGAGCCCTGTCCAGGGGCGAACAATGCGATCACGTACCTAAGAAAACACTGTGAGACCGCTTTCGCGAGATGTCGACGTGACTAGAGCTTGCCGACCGCTTTTGTATGGTCCCCACAAAAGCCCGCGTGGTGTGTCCGGATCGACCGAATCAGGGTCCGCGTTACAGCCCGTCTTTGTCCAATGGGACAAAAGAGTCCTCTGAGGTTTGTGACGACGATTCGTTACGAGTTCGTGTCAAACGACCCACTGTCGCGGCGATTCGTAACACATACGCATCCCGCGGATTGAGCGGATCACGACCGGTTACTTCCCCGATGCGCTTCAGGCGATACCGGACAGTATTTGGATGAACGTACAGTTGACGCGCGCACATCTCGACCGCACCGCCGCATTCCAGGTAGGCGTCCAGGGTGTCCGCCAGGGCGGAACCGGCAGAAGCCAACGGAAGGACAAGGTACTCGACGAGTGCGTCGACCGCAGCTCGATCGCCGAGCAACGCGCGTTCGGGCAGTAATTCCATGGCATGTACCGGGCGCGGCGCCTCGCGCCAGCCGATCACCGCCTCCATTCCGGCGAGCGCCTCCAGGGCACTGCTGTGTGCGGCGCCGAGGGTGCGCGTGGTCGGCCCGATCACCACCGGGCCGTCCGAGAATGCCTCGGTGAGCAGATCGGCCATGAACGGCGAGGTGTGCAGGGTGTCGCCCAGCGGGCCGCTCACCACCATCACCAGGCGGGCGCCCTGGACCACCGCCAGCGCCGCCCGGCCGTGCCGGGCGGCGATGGTGTGCACCGCGCCGACCACCGACACACCCTGATCACGCGGCGGCGTACCCACCAGGACCGTCGCCGGGGCGGTCGCGTCCCAGTTCAGGGTGGCCGCCCGGGAGAGCATGTCCGGACCGGTATCCCCGCGCACCACCGCGTCCACCACCAACGCTTCGAGCCGGGTATCCCAGGCGCCCCGGGATTCGGCCGCGCTGGCGTACACCGAGGCGGCCGCGAAACCGAGCTCACGCCCGTATCGCAGCACCGCCTCGGTGAGCGCGACCAGTTGCCGATCGTTACGGGCCAGCGCGGGCAGCCACTGTTCGAAGAACTCCATCGCCACCCGCACCATGTCCACGGTCTGGCGCAGCGTCAGCCGCCGCGCCAGATCCTGCGGAATGACCTGGAAGGCGTCCAGGCTGAACCGGATATCACTGTCCGGGTCCTGAAGCCATTCCAGGAAGTTGACCACCGCGGTCTGCACCAGCATCTGCACGCCGGCCCGCTGCGCGGCGTCCAGATCGGCGAAGAACGGCAACCGATCCTGCATCGACCCCACGGCTTCGGTCGACAGCCGCCCGGAGAACTGCTTGACGCGTTTGAGCAGCGTGTCCGGTAAGGGATCGCGGGTCTGCCGGTTCGGCGACAGCGCGCCGGTCGGCAGGTACACCTCGTGCTCGCTGGAGCCCTCGGAGACCCGGCGCGGACGCGGTGGTCTGCGTTCGATCATCGAACCGCCGTCACTCCGCGTCTCCGGCGCCGCCGGCGGTGAACTTCGGCGCCGCCGACACATCGTCGATGCGGTACCGTGCGGCGGCCTCGGCGGCCTTCGCCGGATCCAGCCTGCCCATCCGGCCCAGCCCCGCCAGGGCGGCGACCACGATGGATTCCGCGTCGACATTGAAGACCCGGCGGGCGGCGGGGCGGGTATCGGAGAACCCGAATCCGTCGGTACCCAGCGTCGTGTAATCGCCCGGAACCCATTTACGGATCTGATCCGGTACCGCGCGCATCCAGTCCGTGGCGGCCACGAACGGACCCTGCGCATCGGCCAGCGCCCGGGCCACGTAGGGCTGCCCCGCGTCCTCACCCGGGTGGTGCAGCGCCTCGATCTCGAGTTCGAGGGCCTCCCGGCGCAGCTGACCCCAGGAGGTCACCGACCAGACGTCGGCGGCCACACCCCACTGGTCGGCCAGCAACTGCTGCGCGCGCAGACCGTCGGGCACGGTGACACCGGAGACCAGGATCTGCGCCCGGACATCACCGGCGCCACCCTTCTTGTACAGGTAGATCCCCTTGAGCAGACCGTCGACGTCGAGATCCTCGGGTTCGGCGGGCTGCTGGTAGGGCTCGTTGTACAGGGTGAGGTAGTAGAAGATGTTCTCCCCACCGAACCCGTCCACGCCCGGTGTACCGCCGTACATCCGGCGCAGGCCGTCGCGCACGATATGGGCGATCTCGAAGGAGAACGCCGGATCGTAGGAGACGACCGCGGGGTTGGTGGCCGCCAGCAGCAGTGAATGGCCGTCGTTGTGCTGCAGGCCCTCACCGGTCAGGGTGGTCCGGCCCGCCGTCGCGCCGAGCACGAAACCGCGGGCGAGCTGATCGGCCGCGGCCCACAGCCCGTCACCGGTGCGCTGGAACCCGAACATCGAATAGAAGATGTAGAGCGGGATCATCGGCTCGCCGTGGGTGGCGTAGGAGGTACCGACCGCGGTGAACGACGCGGTGGAACCGGCCTCGTTGATGCCCTCGTGCAGGATCTGCCCGACCGTGCTCTCCTTGTAGGCGAGCATCAGTTCCGCGTCGACCGAGGTGTAGAGCTGACCGTTGCGGTTGTAGATCTTCAGCGAGGGGAACCACGAGTCCATCCCGAAGGTGCGGGCCTCGTCCGGGATGATCGGCACGATGCGCGTGCCGATCTCGGGGTCGCGCAGCAGCTCCTTCATCAGCCGCACCAGCGCCATGGTGGTGGCGACATTCTGCTTACCCGACCCCTTGCGCACCGATTTGTACGCCTCGTCGCCGGGCAGTTTCAGCGGTGCGATATTCGTCCGCCGCTCCGGCAGGAACCCGCCCAGGGCCTTGCGGCGATCCAGCATGTACTGGATCTCCTTGGTCTCCGGGCCCGGGTGATAGTACGGGGGCAGGTACGGATCCTTCTCCAGCTCGGCATCACTGATCGGGATCCGCTGCAGGTCGCGGAAGTCCTTGAGGTCCTGCAGGGTCAGTTTCTTCATCTGATGGGTCGCGTTGCGGCCCTCGAAATGCTTGCCGAGGGTGTAGCCCTTGATGGTCTTGGCCAGGATCACCGTCGGCTGGCCCTTGTGCGCCAGCGCCGCCGCGTAGGCCGCGTACACCTTGCGGTAGTCGTGCCCGCCGCGCTTGAGGTTCCAGATCTCCTGATCCGACAGATCCTGGACCAGCGCCTTGGTGCGCGGGTCGCGGCCGAAGAAATGGTCGCGGACGTAGGCACCGTCGTTGGCCTTGTAGGTCTGGTAATCGCCGTCGGGCGTGGTGTTCATCAAGTTCACCAGCGCCCCGTCGCGGTCGGCGCCCAGCAGCGCGTCCCACTCGCGGCCCCAGATCACCTTGATGACATTCCAGCCGGCGCCACGGAAGAACGACTCCAGTTCCTGGATGATCTTGCCGTTACCGCGGACCGGACCGTCGAGGCGCTGCAGGTTGCAGTTCACCACGAAGGTCAGATTGTCCAGACCCTCCATGGCCGCCACATGGGCGAGGCCGCGCGATTCGGGTTCGTCCATCTCGCCGTCGCCGAGGAACGCCCACACATGCTGCTCGGAGGTGTCCTTGATCCCGCGATCGTGCAGGTAGTGGTTGAACCGCGCCTGGTAGATGGCGTTCATCGGGCCCAGGCCCATCGACACCGTCGGGAATTCCCAGAAATCGCTCAGCAGCCGCGGATGCGGATACGACGGCAGGCCCTTGCCCAGGCCGCCGTGGCTGTACTCCTGCCGGAAACCGTCGAGCTGATCGGTGCTCAACCGGCCCTCGAGGAAGGCGCGGGCATAGATACCGGGCGAGGCGTGACCCTGGATGAAGATCGAATCGCCGCCGCCGGGATGGTCCTTGCCGCGGAAGAAATGGTTGAACCCGACCTCGTACAGCGCCGCCGACGACGCGTAGGTCGAGATGTGCCCGCCGACGCCGATACCCGGGCGCTGCGCGCGGTGCACCATGATCGCCGCGTTCCAGCGGATCCAGGCCCGGAAGCGCCGCTCGGTCTCCTCGTCGCCGGGGAACCAGGGCTCGTTCTCGGTCGGGATGGTGTTGACGTAATCGGTGGACGTCAGCGAAGGAATGGAGACCCGCCGCTCACCGGCGCGTTCGAGCATCCGGAGCATCAGGTAGCGGGCCCGGCCGGGACCTTCGCGCTCGAGCATCTCGTCGAACGACTCGAGCCATTCGCTGGTCTCCTCCGGATCTATATCCGGTAGGTAAGACGCCACTCCTTCACGAATCACACGGACTCGGCCACCGGCGGGCGCGCCGTTGGCGTCGCGAGGGGTGGGAGCGGAACCCGGCACAGCGGATTCCGCCGGGACGCCAGAGTGGATCAGATCGGTCAAAACTGCTCCTCGTACAGGGGGTGGTCGAGCTGATGGCTGCGGTGACCCCGAGTGGCCCGCTGGTGTGCGGATCACTCGTGACGACTTTTCCGGGCGTACCCGCGCACTCGCGTGGCACGTCCCACATCATCATGTCAGTCGCCGATCCAGTACCGTTCGACAGGCACGTCTCACTGCGGTTACCGAGGAGTCGGGAGGACGATGGAAGGGCTGGACCCGCGCCGATTCGGGCTGGTGTGCGCAGCGACGGCCCTGGTCGCAGGCGCCGCCGTGGCCGGTTGCGCGCAGCAGGTCGAAGGTATCGCGACACCGAACGCCGCCGAGGCGACCTCCTATCGCGAATACGCCTCGTCCTCGTCCGCCGCCGCCACCTCGTCCCAGATCGCGGCCGCCCGGGACAAGGCCATCTCCGACAACTGCAGCCTCTTCCCCGGCACCACCGGGGTCGGGGTGAGCAAGTACAACGAGTTCGTCGACGCCCACGACAACGACGCCCCCGACTACGACGCCAAACGCGACGGCGCCGTCACCGCGCTCGAGGACGCCGCCAAACAGGTCGAGGGCGGAGTGAACACCGCGGGCGCGCAGCTGCCCGAGGAACTGCGGACGAAGTTCGTCGCCTACGTCGACTCGGCCCGGGCCCTCGCCCAGGCCACCCGGGAGATGACCTACACCTCTCCGGTCGGACCGCTCAACGACGCCAGCAAGCGCGTCAACGACGCGCGCAACGCGGTACGCGATGCCTGCCCCAAGTAACCCGGATCGCCCGTCACCAGCGGTTTCGGACGACATAGAAAATTCGATCCACCCGATCGGCTTGCGTTAGGGCCGATAACCATGTTCGCTTGCAGATATCTGTAGTCGGGAGTTGAGGAGGACGCCACCGTGGTCGCCGCGGCGGACGATCAGAATTTCGCTCAGAAGCTTGGCATCACCCACGGCATGGTTGTCCAGGAGCTGGGCTGGGACGAGGACACCAACGACGACCTCCGGGCCGACGTCGAGGAGACCTCCGGCAGTGAACTGCTGGACGAGGACTCCGACGAGGTCATCGATGTCGTCCTGCTGTGGTGGCGGGACGGTGACGGTGACCTGGTCGACGAGTTGATGGAGGCGATCGGCCCACTCGCCGACGACGGCTTCATCTGGGTGCTCACCCCCAAGACCGGTAACGCCGGCCATGTCGATCCCAGCGAGATCGCCGAGGCCGCCCCCACCGCCGGTCTCACCCAGACCTCGGCCATCAAACTCGGTGAATGGTCGGCCAGCCGGCTGGTGCAGCCCAAGGCCCCCACCAAGCAGCGCTGAGCCACCCATAGCTGTTTCGCGCACCCCACGGGCCGGGGTGCGCGCACCCGAGATTCGGAGGACCCTCATGCCCATAGAGGTCGGTGCCCAGGCGCCGGAGTTCACCCTCAAGGACCAGAACAACCAGGAAGTCTCGCTGGCTGACTACCGCAGCGAGAAAAATGTCCTGATCGTGTTCTACCCGCTCGCCTTCACCGGCATCTGCCAGGGCGAGCTGTGCAAGGTCCGCGACGAACTGCCGCGGTTCCAGAACGACAACACCGAGATCCTCGCGATCTCCGTCGGCCCCCCGCCCACCCACAAGATCTGGGCGGCCGAACAGGGCTACACCTTCCCGCTGCTGTCGGACTTCTGGCCGCACGGCGCGGTGGCCCAGCAGTACGGCGTCTTCAACGACGTGACGGGTTTCGCCAACCGCGGCACCTTCGTCGTCGACCGCGAGGGAATCATCCGGTTCGCCGAGATGAACGGCCCCGGAGAGCCCCGTGACCAGGCGGCTTGGGAGAAAGCGCTCGCCGCGCTAGATTCATAGACCGTTCCCCCGGACACGCTCCGGGGGTCCCGGGCGTATAGCTCAGCGGTAGAGCTCTGGTTTTACACACCAGCGGTCGGGGGTTCGAACCCCTCTGCGCCCACCAAGAACACCCAGGTAGTCGCATGGGAAGCGTGGGCATTTCTGCCCCACGCTCTTTTCGTGGGGCTTTCGTGGGGCAGGCTTGCTCAGTCTCTGATGTTGGGCGACGTGGTGATGCACTGCCCACCACTGGTCTCGGGACAAGGTAGACGAGGTGACGCAGGTCCCAGTTGTCTCGGCTCGCACGTTGCGCTAGCCCAGGCTGTGGGCACCTCTACAGGAGGTTGGCAGGGTGAGCGGTGTCGATGCGGCAGGAGGCTTCGCCTACCAGCACGCCCAAGCTTTGCACCGAGTTCTCGACCTTGCGACGGACTCGATGGAACCCCGTTTCGACATGAACGCGAACACCCTCGGCGCCAAGATCGGCAAGCGGTTTGCCAACACCAGCCTGGCGATCATGCAGTCGGGTCTGCCGAAGTCACTGATGGAGCTGCTGGAGCTGCGCGCCAGCCAGATCAACGGTTGCGGTTACTGCGTCGACGCCCACGCCAAAGAACTGGCGGCCGCCGGCGAACCCGCGGTCCGGGTCAACCTGGTGGCCGCCTGGCGCGAATCCACCGTGTTCACCGACGCCGCGCTGGCGCTGGCCGAAGAAGGCACCCGGCTGGCCGACGCGAATCACGGCGTGTCCGATCAGACCTGGGCCCTAGCGCAAGCACTACGACGACGATCAGATCGCCGCCCTGGTCTACCTGGTTGCCATGATCAACGCGGCCAACCGGTTGCTGGTGATCACCGAGACAAAAGGCTGCTCCTACCAACCCGGCACATTCGACGCCGTCAAAGTCTGAACGCCGGGCCCATCCCGATCCGGCCCAGCGATCATCCGTTCCTGGGCCGGAACGGGACCAGGAGTTATCTCCCTCGGCGCTACTGCCGCTGGTGAAATCCAGGAGTCCGGGGGTTGCCACCTGCGGCGCGAGCGGGCTGTTCGAGGATGGCTGCTGCCGGCCGCAGTGGCATTCCTGGTCGCCACGGTGACCTTGACGGTCGGACCCGCCGGGCTGATCTGTTTCGCTCCGCTGGTTGCCGGGCCCGCAGCCTCGCCCAGGTCGTCGTATCGTGTGTCCGCACTTGCAGTTACCCGGCGTTACTGGCGCCTCTGGTCGCTGCCGGGCTGGTCGTTTCGTCGTTTATTATCCGCAACATTCCATCGCGACTTCGGCGGATGAAAGCATCTGCACTCCTGTTTGTTTCGATCATCTTTGGCATGTCGCGTCGTGGGCTCGGGCCACACGATCGTCGCCACCAGCACCCCCAGTGGTAGCCCGACTGCCACAACGAACCCCAGCGTGACCATGGCCTACCACCGGTCCATATCGACTACAGGCCATCGGTAGCCGCGCGGATAGACCTGCATCGGCGTGATGAGAGCACACAGGTCGGTGACTGTGTGCCGCACCGCATCCGCGTGTGGTCAAGTCCCGGCAGGTGGTGTAACTGGGGCGGTCACCGCTGATCCGGTGTCGGTCAGGCGGTGAGTGCTGCGGGGGCGGTGTCCTCCTGGTCG